>CAWERR010000007.1:0-75405 GCA_963811585.1 uncultured Actinomycetota bacterium | reverse complement strand
GGTCGATATCGAGATTCGGTCCCGCCGCAGCCGTCACAGTGAACGCTGCCACCACCTCGTTCACAATCAGTGCAACGGGCAACACCACGATCACCTACTACGCCACCGACGTAGCCGGCAACGTCGAGTCGACGAAGACCTACACCGTCAGGCTCGACACCGTCGCTCCCGCCGCCCCGACGGCCGTGCAGGTCAGCCCGGATACCGGCTCGAGCTCGACCGACGGAGTCACAAGTGCCACCTCGGGCACACTGTCCGGCACGGCAGAGCCCAACAGCACGGTCGAGCTCAGGCAAGGCGCCACCGTCCTCGCAACGACCACAGCCGGTCCCGGCGGAGCTTTCTCGTTCGCGGGCACCATGCCCGAGGGCAGCTACCCCTACACGCTCACCGCGATCGACGACGCCGACAACCGGTCCATAGGAACCGCCTTCACCGTGAGGATCGACACCCGAGCGCCCACCCTGAGCGGCGTGTTCCCGGCCAACGGCGGAAGCTACAGCAATGGACAGTTGAAGAACGGCTGCGTCATTCAAGACTCCGTCTGCGGCACGGTCGCCGATCCGGCGTACTCGGGTGGCCTCGGCACTGTCAGACTCAGGCTCACGAACTCTGCAGGGAACTGTTTGAGCAGCGGAGGCACGTTCACCGCGGCCGCGTGCTCCATCCCCCTTGTACCCACAGGCACGACGGCGTGGAACCACGTCATCGGGCCCTTGACTTCCGGCACCTACACGCTGAGGGTCACGGTGACCGACCTCGCTGGGAACGTGTTGATCGGCACCTACGCCTTCACCCGCCTCTAAGCCGGCTCGTTCCGAGCGGCCATCGCCGCACCTACGATGGCATCGTGACACCGTCCCCGACGATCGGCGTCTTCGCCCTGCAAGGTGACGTGCGCGAGCACCTCGGATGCTCGCCGGCGCCGGCGTCGACGCCGTCGCCGGTGCGCCGGCCGAGGAGCTGGCCGACGTCGACGCGACTCGTCCTCCCCGGCGGCGAGTCGACCACGATGTACAAGCTGGCGCCGATCTTCGAGCTGTTCGAGCCGCTGCAGGCAGCGACTGGCCGACGGGATGCCGGCGCTGGGCACCTGCGCCGGGATGATCATGCTGGCCGACCGGATCGAGGGCGGGATCGACGGTCAGCAGACGCTCGGCGGCCTCGACGTCGTCGTACGCCGCAACGCGTTCGGCCGCCAGGTCGACTCGTTCGAGACCGACGTCGACTTCACCGTCTTCGACGAGCCGTTCCACGCGTTGTTCATCCGGGCGCCCTGGGTCGAGAAGGCCGGCGACGACGTCGAGGTCCTCGCCACGGTCGCCGCGGGTCCGGCCGCCGGTAGGATCGTCGCCGTGCGCCAGGGCGTCGTCATGGCCACGTCGTTCCACCCCGAGATCACCCACGACGACCGGGTGCACCGCTACTTCGTCGATCTCGTCGCACGAGCAGCTAAGGAAGCACCACTCAGCATGTCCGGCCACTCCAAATGGGCGACCACCAAGCACAAGAAGGCCGTCATCGACGCCCGGCGCGGCAAGCTGTTCGCCAAGCTGATCAAGAACATCGAGGTCGCGGCGCGCACCGGCGGCGGAGACCCGGCCGGCAACCCGACGCTGTACGACGCCATCCAGAAGGCGAAGAAGTCCTCGGTCCCCAACGACAACATCGACCGCGCGGTCAAGCGCGGCTCCGGCGCCGAGGCGGGCGGAGCCGACTGGCAGACGATCATGTACGAGGGCTACGCGCCCGGCGGAGTCGCGCTGCTGATCGAGTGCCTGACCGACAACCGCAACCGCGCCGCCGGCGAGGTCCGCACCGCGATGACCCGCAACGGCGGCTCGATGGCCGACGCCGGCTCGGTCTCCTACATGTTCACCCGCAAGGGCGTCGTGATCGTGCCCGAAGACGCAACGAGGGAGCGCGGCGCAGGTCGAGCGAGGACGACGTGCTGACGGCCGTGCTCGAGGCCGGCGCCGAGGAGGTCAACGACCTCGGCGAGGCGTTCGAGGTGATCTCCGAGCCGACCGACCTGGTCGCGGTCCGCACCGCGCTGCAGGCCAGCGGCCTCGACTACGAGTCGGCCGAGGCGTCGTTCGTGCCGAGCATGACCGTCGGCGTCGACAAGGCCGGCGCGCAGAAGGTCTTCCGGCTGATCGAGGCGCTCGAGGACTCCGACGACGTGCAGAACGTGTTCGGCAACTTCGACGTCCCCGACGACGTGCTGGCCGAGCTCGACTGAGCGACCGCCGGAGTAACCGCCGTCCGGCGCGTCGCTGCCGCGAGTGGTCGCGCGGTCCGGCGTTACGTTGGTCCAGTCGAACACCTGTTCGCTCGCCTCGCAGCGTGACCGCGACGAGGAGTGTGCGGTGCGCGTCCTCGGGGTCGACCCCGGCCTGACCCGCTGCGGCCTCGGCGTGGTCGAGGGCGCGCTCGGCCGGCCCGCTGAGCGCGTCGCCGTCGACGTCGTCCGCACGCCGTCGACGACGACCTCGGCGACCGGCTGGTCGCCATCGAGCGGCGGCATCGACGCGCTGGCTCGACGACCTATCAGCCCGACGCCGTCGCGGTCGAGCGCGTCTTCGCCCAGCACAACGTGCGCACCGTGATGGGCACGGCCCAGGCGTCCGGCATCGCGATCGTGGCGGCGGCCCGGCGCGGCATCCCGGTCGCGCTGCACACGCCGAGCGAGGTCAAGGCCGCGGTCACCGGCAGCGGTCGCGCCGACAAGGCGCAGGTCACCACGATGGTGACCCGCCTCCTGCGGCTCGACCGAGCGGCCGTCGCCCGCCGACGCCGCCGACGCGCTGGCCCTGGCGATGTGCCACATCTGGCGCGGGTGCGCGCGACCAGCGGCTCGATGCGGCGCTGGCGCGCGCCCGGCAGGCAGGAGTGGCGTCGATGATCGCGTTCGTCCGAGGGCCGGTCGTCGGCCGTCTTCGTCGACTCGGCCGTCGTCGACGTCGGCGGCGTCGGCATCCTGGTCATGTGCACGCCCGGCTGCGCTGGTCGTCGCTGCGGGTCGGCGAGGAGGCCACCCTGGCCACCTCGATGGTCGTGCGCGAGGACTCGCTGACCCTGTTCGGCTTCGCCGACTACGACGAGCGCGGCATCTTCGAGCTGCTGCAGACCGCGAGCGGCGTCGGGCCCAAGCTCGCCCAGGCGATGCTCGCCGTGCACGGCCCCGACGAGCTGCGCCGCGCGATCACCACCGAGGACCTCGTCTCGCTGTGCAAGGTGCCCGGCATCGGCCGGAAGGGTGCCCAGCGCATCGTGCTCGAGCTCAAGGACCAGATCGGCGCGCCGACGCGGCAGCGGCGCTCGGCCCGGTCGCGCGTGCAGCGCTCAGCCGACGGACGAGCTGGCGCGACCAGGTGCGGGCCGGCCTGCTCGGGCTCGGCTGGTCGGCCAAGGAGGCCGAGACGCGCCGTCGAGGCCGTCGCCCCGATGGCCGACGAGGCCGTGGCCGCCGGCGACGCCGTGCCCGTCGCCGACCTGCTCCGCGCGGCGCTGCGTTCGCTGTCGAAGGCCTGAGCGCCGATGAGCCGACGAGTTCGACGCACGCGTCCGATCGGTCGACGGCCGACGCCGACGGCGACGAGCGCGCCGTCGAGGCGGCGCTGCGGCCGCAAGACTCTCGACGAGGTCATCGGCCAGGAGCGGGTGCGCGAGCAGCTCGGCCTGGTGCTCGAGGCCGCCCGCGGCCGCGGCCGCAGCGCCCGACCACGTGCTGCTGTCCGGCCCGCCCGGGCTCGGCAAGACCACGATGGCGATGATCATCGCCGCCGAGATGGGCGCCCCGCTGCGGATCACGAGCGGGCCGGCCATCCAGCACGCCGGCGACCTGGCGGCGATCTTGTCCGGGCTCGGCGAGGGCGACGTGCTCTTCCTCGACGAGATCCACCGGATGTCGCGGCCGGCCGAGGAGATGCTCTACCTGGCGATGGAGGACTTCCGGGTCGACGTGGTCGTCGGCAAGGGGCCGGGCGCGACCGCGATCCCGCTGGAGATCCCGCCGTTCACGCTGGTCGGTGCGACCACCCGGGCCGGCCTGCTGCCGGGCCCGCTGCGCGACCGGTTCGGCTTCACCGGGCACCTCGAGTTCTACGAGACCGCTGAGCTGCAGCAGATCGTCGCCCGCTCGGCCCGCCTGCTCGAGGTGACGATCGACGACCGACGGCGCCGGCCGAGATCGCCTCGCGCTCGCGCGGCACGCCGCGGATCGCCAACCGGCTGCTGCGGCGGGTCCGCGACTTCGCCCAGGTCCGCGCCGACGGAGCGGTCACCCGCGCGCTGGCCCGCGACGCCCTCGACGCTGTTCGAGGTCGACGAGTCCGGCCTCGACCGGCTCGACCGGGCGGTGCTCGACGCGCTGTGCCGGCGGTTCGGCGGCGGCCCGGTCGGCCTGAGCACGCTGGCCGTCGCGGTCGGCGAGGAGCGCGAGACCGTCGAGGAGGTCGCCGAGCCGTTCCTCGTCGCGGTCGGCTACCTCGCCCGCACGCCGCGCGGCCGGGTCGCGACGCCAGCGGCCTGGGAGCACCTCGGCCTGCGGTGCCTGCGGCGCGCTCGCTGGCCGGACCAGGTCGCCCTGTTCGACGACGACTGAGCCAGTCACGAGCGCGACACGCTGCGCACGACCGATTCGGGATTTCGCGGCCGGCGGCAAGTTAGACTCCGCCTTTGGCCGTCAGCGGTGTCGATGTCGTCGGCCCTGTCGTCGTATGTCGTCGACGGCGCCTCGCCTGTGGCGAGCTGGTCCGCGTCAAGGAGTCACCCGGTGAATTCCGACGATGTCGGCAGGCTTGCTGCCGCTCGTGATCCTGCGTGGTGTTGCCTACCTCCTGTTCATCCGGCCGGCGCGCAAGCGCGCCCGGAGTGCCGCAGCTGCAGAACGCGCTGTCGGCCGGCGACGAGGTGATGCTGACCAGCGGCATCTTCGGCACCGTCGTCGCGTGTCGACGACGACCAGATCGACGTCGAGCTCGTCGCCGACGGTGTGGTGGTGACAGTGCACCGCGGCGCGATCGGCAAGATCATCCGCGACGTACCGGCCGACGAGCACGACGACCGGCGTACGACGCGACGGCTACGATCGCGACCGACGACCCCGACGATGACGACTCCGCAGCGACCGACCGACGGCAGCCCGAACCAGCCGAGGAGCGAACTGACGTGGCGACCCGGACCTCCCGCCCGGGTCGCACGCTGATCGATCTTCCTGCTCGTCATCGTCGGCATGTTCGCGGCGCGGTCGCCGCTCGGGACCTGGAAGCCCAAGCTGGGCCTCGACCTGCAGGGCGGCACCGCATCACCCTCCAGGCCAAGGCCACCGGCGGCGGCTGGTCACCGAGGACAAGCTCGACGAGGCCGTCGACATCATCAGCAGCCGCGTCAACGGCGTCGGAGTGGCCGAGGCCGAGGTCACGCACCCAGGGCAGCGACATCATCGTCGTCGAGATCCCGGGCAAGGTCGACAAGGACCTCGACGCGCACGATCGGCTCGACCGCCCAGCTGCGCTTCCGGCTCGTGGCCGCCGCGCTGCCGCCCGCCAGGCACTGCGACCCCGACCCCGACGCCGACTGAGCCCACGGACTCGACCGCGACGACACCGCCGACGACGGACGGCGCCGACGGCGACGGGCTCCGACCGAGACCGACGCCCGAGCAGCCAGCGCCGAGCGACAACACCAGCGACACCGAGTCGACCGACGGCAAGAACCGCGTCGTGCCGCCGTGGCTGCAGGACGACGGCTCCACAGCCCTGACACCCACCGACGACCGGCTCCGACCGAGGAGCCACGGACCGACGACGCCAACCGAGCCGAGCCCGAGCCGACCGGCGGCCGCCGACCGCGCTGGTCGCCGCCCGACCTCGAGCGAGATCAACGACCCGTACGCCTGGATCGCCAACCCACCGCAGGACTGGCAGCGTCAAGCTGGCGGCGTTCGACTGCGACAAGCGCAGGCGACGCCGCCGACGGCTCAGGTCGACCTGCCAGAGCCAGCCGCTGCTGGCCTGCGACGAGAGCGGCAACCGCTACCTGCTCGGGCCGTCGATGGTCGACGGCACCGACGTCACCGACGCGAGCTGCGGCATCCCGCAGCACGGCGTCGGTGACTACGTCGTCAACGTCGAGTTCAACGGCGACGGGGTCGAAGGCAGTTCGCGCGACGTCACGACCAAGATCGCCGGGCAGCACGAACTCCGACACCGGCGACCAGCAGCGGCTGGCGATCGTGCTCGACGGCGAGGTGCTCTCCGACCCGACCAACGACGAGCCGATCACCGGCGGCCAGGCCGAGATCACCGGCAACTTCACCCAGGAGCCAGGCCGACCAGCCTCGCCAACTCGCTGAAGTACGGCGCCCTGCCGCTGACCTTCGTGCGTCGCAGAGCCGAGTCCAACGAAGGCCCGGAGCTCGCCTCCAACCAGCTCGCAGGCGGGCATCATCGCCGGCATCATCGGGCTCATCCTGGTGATGCTCTACTGCATCCTCTACTACCGCGGCCTCGAGCATCGTCGATCATCGCGTCGCTGCTCATCGCCGGCCTGATGACCTACGCCTGCGGTCCTGCTGCTCGGGCACGGCCTACGGCTTCACCCTGACCCTGCCCGGCATCGCCGGCCTGATCGTGGCGGTCGGTATCACCGCCGACTCGTTCATCGTCTACTTCGAGCGACTGCGTGACGAGGTCCGCGACGGCCGGACCCTGCGCACGTCGGTCGAGACCGGCTGGGTCCGGGCCCGGACCACGATCCTGGCCGCCGACGCCGTCTCGTTGCTGGCCGCCGTGGTCCTGTTCATCTTCGCGATCGGCGTCGTCAAGGGCTTCGCGTTCGCGCTCGGCCTGAGCACGGTCATCGACGTCTTCGTGGTGTTCTTCTTCACCAAGCCGATGGTGACGTTGCTGTCGCGGACCAAGTTCTTCGGCCACGGCCACAAGTGGTCCGGTCTCGACCGTGAGCACCTCGGGCATGCCGCCGCTGAAGAAGAGCGACCACGCGCAGCCGCGGCCGGAGGGGAGGCCTGATGTCGAAGTTCGGCAGATCGGAGCGCAGCTCTACTCGGGCGACGTCTCGATCGACTTCGTCGGCCGGCGCAAGCACCTGGTACCTCGATCTCGGCCGGCGATCCTGCGTCGCCGCCATCGGTCTGTTCGTGTCCGCGGCCTCAACTACGGCATCGAGTTCGAGGGCGGCGTCGAGTTCCAGGCGCATGATCGCCAACCCGTCGTCGACAAGGTCGAGGACGTCACCGACGCCGTCGTCGGCACCGACATCGAGGCCGCCGCCAACCCGGTCGTCGTCGCGTCCGAACAACGACGTCCATCCGGGTCCAGACCGAGCCGCTGACACTCGACGAGACAGACGGTCGTCCAGCGAGGCGATCGACGACGCCGGCGCCGAGCGAGGTCAGCACCGTCGTCGATCGGCCCCACCTGGGGTGAGACGGTCGCCAAGCAGGCGCTGATCGGCCTCGATCGTCTTCGTGGTCCTCGTCGTCCTGTTCATCTGGGCCTACTTCCGCGAGTGGCGGATGTCGGTCGCCGCGATCGTCGCGCTGGCGCACGACCTGGTCATCACCGTCGGCGTCTACGCCCTGACCGGGTTCGAGGTCACGCCGGCCACCGTCACCGGCTTCCTGACCATCCTGGGCTACTCGCTCTACGACACGGTCGTGGTGTTCGACAAGGTCCGCGAGAACACCACGAACATCACCGACGTCCACCCGGCGTACCTACGCCGAGAGCGCCAACCTCGCCGTCAACCAGACCCTGGTCCGGTCGATCAACACCTCGATCGCGGCGCTGCTGCCGGTCGGCGCGATCTTGTACGTCGGCGTGTTCCAGCTCGGCTCCGGTCCGCTGAAGGACCTCGCGCTGGCGCTGTTCGTCGGTATGGCCGCCGGCGCCTACTCGTCGATCTTCATCGCGACGCCGCTGCTCGTGCAGCTCAAGATGCGCGAGCCGGCCGATGCAGGCCCAGGCCAAGCGGGTCGCCACCCGACGAGCGCAACGCCGAGGCCGTGGCGAGGACCGCTCAGCAGCCGCGACGAGCCCGAGCCGGCGAGGTCGACGCCGACGACGGCGCGCGGCCGCCAGACCGCGCCGCGCACGGCCACGCGCCGTCAAGACCGGCAGCGCCCGACCGATGAACAGCTCGGCGGCCAAACGCGCCCAGCCGCAACGCCAGGCGCGGTCCAAGCGCGGCAAGACACGCTGATGAGCCGCGACCGCGAGCCGCGCTCGACGCGGTGCTGTCGAGCTCTGGTCCGCGACGTCCCTGACTTCCCCGAGCCGGGCATCGTCTTCAAGGACATCACGCCGCTGCTCGCCGACGCCGACGGCTTCCGCACGGTCGTCGACGCGCTGGCCGACGTCGGGCCGCGACGACGACGGCGACGTCGTCGGTCGACAAGGTCGCCGGCATCGAGGCCCGCGGCTTCATCCTGGCCGCGCCGGTCGCGTTGGCGCTCGGCGTCGGCTTCGTGCCGGTCCGCAAGGCCGGCAAGCTGCCCGGCGCGACGCATCAGCCAGTCGTACGCGCTGGAGTACGGCGAGGCGACGCTCGAGGTCCAGCAGGACGCGTTCGCGGCCGGGGACCGGGTGCTGGTCATCGACGACGTCCTCGCGACCGGCGGGCACCGTGCAACGCGACGATGTCCCTGATCGCACGTGCGGGGCCGAGGTGCGCCGCGGTCGGCGGTGCTGATCGAGCTCGGCTTCCTGGCCGGCCGGGCGGCGCTCGACGTACGCCGCTTGGACGCCCTGACCGCCGTCTGACACCTGATCTCGACAGGCTCGATCGCCGGGACTGTGGCTGCCGTCGCTCAGCCGGTCGAGCTTGTCGAGACCCAGCGAGCCCGGCCGAGTCCGTCCGACAGCCATCCCGAGGGCCGCACGATTAGACTGGTGGCTCGCGCACGCAGCAGTCAGGAGTCACTGCGTGGCCGACGAAGTCCTCGCCCAGGCGACCGAAGAAGCGGCTGCCGCCGAGGCCGCTGCGGCGCCCGTCCGGATGCGCACCCGGCTGGCCCGGATCGGGCGCAGCCCGGTCGTCCGACCCCGTGCTCGAGCCGCTGTTCCGGATCGTCCGCAACACGCACCCGAAGGCCGACCTCGCGTCGATCGAGAAGGCCTACAAGATCGCCGAGCACCACCACCGCGACCAGAAGCGGCATCAGCGGCGACCCGTACATCACCCATCCGCTTGCGGTGACCTCGATCCTGGCCGAGCTGGGCATGACGCCGCCGACGCTGTGCGCCGCGCTGCTGCACGACACGGTCGAGGACACGGCGTACACGCTCGAGCAGCTGCGCAGCGACTTCGGCGACGAGGTCGCGGCCCTCGTCGACGGCGTCACCAAGCTCGACAAGGTCAAGCACGGCGACTCGGCGCAGGCCGAGACGATCCGCAAGATGATCGTCGCGATGAGCAAGGACATCCGCGTCCTCGTCATCAAGCTCGCCGACCGGCTGCACAACATGCGCACGCTGCGCTACCTGCGCCAGGACAAGCAGGAGCGGATCGCCAGCGAGACGCTCGAGATCTACGCGCCGCTGGCCCACCGGCTCGGCATGAACACCATCAAGTGGGAGCTCGAGGACCTCGCCTTCGCCACCCTGCACCCCAAGGTGTACGACGAGATCGTCCGGCTGGTCGCCGAGCGCGCGCCGGCGCGCGACGAGTTCCTGGCCACGGTGATCGACCAGGTCCAAGGCGACCTGCGCGCGCGCCAAGATCAAGGCGACGGTCACCGGCCGGCCCAAGCACTACTACTCGATCTACCAGAAGATGATCGTCCGCGGCCGCGACTTCACCGACATCTACGACCTGGTCGGCATCCGCGTGCTCACCGACTCGCTGCGCGACTGCTATGCCGTGCTCGGCGTCCTGCACGCGCGCTGGAACCCGGTGCCCGGCCGGTTCAAGGACTTCGTGGCGATGCCGAAGTTCAACATGTACCAGTCGCTGCACACGACGGTGATCGGCCCGGGCGGCAAGCCGGTCGAGCTGCAGATCCGCACCGTTCGGCATGCACCGCCGCGCCGAGTACGGCGTCGCCGCGCACTGGAAGTACAAGGAGGACGGGCGGGCCGGCGTCGACACCGACCGCAAGCTCGCCAGCCACGACGACCGCCAGCGACGACATGGCCTGGGTCCGCCAGCTGATGGACTGGCAGCGGGAGACCGAGGATCCGGGCGAGTTCCTCGACTCGCTGCGGTTCGAGATCAACTCCGCCGAGGTCTACGTCTTCACGCCGCGCGGCGAGGTCATCGCGCTGCCGACCGGATCGACGCCCGGTCGACTTCGCGTACGCCATCCACACCGAGGTCGGGCACCGCTGCATCGGCGCGCGCGTCAACGGCCGGCTGGTGCCGCTCGAGTCCGAGCTCGACAACGGCGACGTGGTCGAGGTCTTCACCTCCAAGGCGCAGAACGCCGGGCCGAGCCGTGACTGGCTGACGTTCGTCAAGAGCCCGCGAGCGCGCAACAAGATCAAGCAGTTCTTCACCAAGGAGCGGCGCGAGGAGGCGATCGAGCAGGGCAAGGAGGCGCTGGCCCGACTGATGCGGCGCGAGGGCCTGCCGCTGCAGCGGATGCTGACCCACGAGACGCTGTCGGTCGTCGCGTCCGAGCTCCACCACCCCGACGTCACGGCGCTGTACGCCGCGGTCGGCGAGGGCAACACGACCGCGCAGACCGTCGTACGCCGGATCCTCGAGCTGTTCGGGGCGACGAGGCGGCAGCCGACGAGGCCGCCGAGACGGTCACGATCACCAGCGAGCGCGAGCGCCGCAAGCAGTCGCCGCGCGGCGACGCCGGCGTCATCGTCAAGGGCCTCACCGACGTCTGGGTCAAGCTCGCCCGCTGCTGCACGCCGGTGCCGGGCGACGAGATCGTCGGCTTCGTGACGACGCGGCGCCGGGCGTGTCGGTGCACCGCGGCGACTGCACCAACATGAAGAGCCTGTCGACCCAGCCTGGCCGGATGGTCGAGGTCGAGTGGGCGCCGACCGCGCAGTCGATGTTCCTCGTCGCGATCCAGGTCGAGGCGCTCGACCGCGCCCGGCTGCTCAGCGACATCACCCGGGTGCTGTCCGACGTCCACGTCAACATCTTGTCGGCGTCGGTCGCCACCACCCGCGACCGGATCGCCAAGAGCCGCTTCACCTTCGAGATGGCCGACCCCACCCACCTGGGCCACGTCCTCAAGGCCGTCCGCACCGTCGACGGCGTCTTCGACGCCTACCGCGTGACTCAGTAACGCCCGATGGCGCTTCAGCGGGCTGAACTCGGCCAGCGAACTCTGCGGGCCTTGGCTCGAGCCACGACTGGCGGGCCTCGATGCCGGCGCGG
Organism: uncultured Actinomycetota bacterium; assembly: GCA_963811585.1. Lineage (GTDB taxonomy): Bacteria > Actinomycetota > Actinomycetes > Propionibacteriales > Nocardioidaceae > JACDHG01. Next base: position 64,041 of record CAWERR010000007.1, on the reverse strand, counting down.
GCGTCGGCGGCCTTCTTCTCGTTGCCGGCCGCCTCGGCCTTGGCCGAGGTCGGCCTCGAAGGACGCGATCGACGCCTCGAGCTGCGCGACTGTCTCGGCCGCGCGGGCATGCGCCTCCGGGTTGGACTTCGCGCCACCGGTCGTCCTCGGCGCCGCGGATGGCCTGCTCGACCTTCTTGAACCGGCCCTCGAGGTCCTTCATCTCGGCGCGCGGCACCTTGCCGGCGGCGTCCCACTTCTCGGCCAGCTCGCGGAACGCGTCCCGTGCGGCCTTGGAGTCCGTCGACCGGCAGCAACGCTTCTCGGCCTCGACGAGCAGCGCGCGCTTCACCTCGGCGTTGCGGCGTACTCCGCGTCGAGCTTCGCGTTCGTCTGCGTCGCGGGCACCGAAGAACGTGTCCTGCGCGGCGCGGAACCGCTTCCACAGCGCGTCGTCGACGTCCTTCTGCGCACCGCCGGCCGCCTTCCACTGCGCCATCAGGTCGCGGTAGGCACGGGCGGTCGGACCCCAGTCGGTCGACGTCGCCAGCTCCTCGGCCTCGACGACGAGCTTCTCCTTGACGACCCGGGCGCCCTCGCGCTTCTCGTTGAGCTCGGCGAAGTGCTGCTTGCGCCGCCGGGTGTACGTCGTCCGGGCCGACGAGAACCGATGCCACAGCTCGTCGTCGGTGGGCTTGTCGATCCGCGGCAGCCCCTTCCACTCGTCGAGCAGCTCGACGTAGCCGGTTAGCGCCGTTGCGCCAGTCGTTGCCCTTGGCGAGCTGCTCGGCCTCGTCGGCGATCGGCTGCCTTTGCCTGCTTGGCCTCGGCGGCCTTCGCGGCGCGCTCGGCCTTGCGGGCCTCGCGGCGTTCCTCGATCACCGGAGCCAGCGCGTCGAGGCGTGCCACCAGGCTGTCGAGGTCGCCGACGGCTTGGGCCTCGACCACAGACTCCTTGACCTTCGCCACCGTCGGACGTCGGCGTCCTCGGGCGACAGCGCGCCCGCCTTGATCCGCTGCTCGAGCAGGTCGACCTCGACGGCCAGACCGTCGTACCGCTTGCGGTAGAACTCGAGCGCGGCTGCCGGGATCGCCGTCGGGCCACTGGCCGACGACCCGCTCGCCGTCGCCCGTCTTGACGAAGACCGTGCCGTCGTCGTCGACCCGGCCGAACTTCGCGGCGTCGCTGCGGGACGCAGCCGTTGGTTCGGGGGCGGGGATGGGCCGCGGCTTGGGGATCGCAGTCGGTACCGGCGGGGTGGGCTTGGGCGCTGGGTCGGTCGCCTCGGTCGCCTCCGGCACCTCGGGCACGTCAGGGGGCGCAGCCGCGGGTTCATCCGCAACTGAGGGGGCGTCCGGGTCGGGGGTGGATGGCGTGGGCAGTGGCGGCGCGTCCGGGTCGGGGGTGGCTGGCGTGGGCTCAGGCGTCTCGTGCGCGGCGGTTGGCTCGGGGGTCGGAGGCGTCGACAGAGCCGACTCGGCCTCGTTGGCCGAGTCGGGGGCAGGCGTCGTGGCCTCGGTCTCGTCGGGCCCGCGCGGCTCGCCTGCGTCGGGCTGCTCGGTCATCAAGACGTCTCCGTGGGTGTTTCCGGGGTCGGTTGGTCCGACGGCTCCGTGCTCGTACCGCCGGTGCCGGGCCCGGTGGTCTGTGGCACATCGTCGGTCGGTGTCGGCAGTTCCGTGCTGAACGGGGCGGTTGGCGTAGGAACCTCGGGGTTCTGGTCCCGCTCCTCGTCCACGATGTACAAGATCAGCCAAACGAGCAAGCCTGCCGTCACGAGCGCGACGATGACACCAACCACGAGCCCAATGGTGCGGCGACGCTTGGCGCCGACGGTGCGCCGCTGTTGCTGGCGCTCGTACTTTGCCCGCGCCAGCTGCCGCCGACGCTGCTTGTTGGTGACCACAAAAACCTCCGAAACGCCCGCTGGGGGCTGAACCGGTTGCTCAGTCTAGGAGGCGGTCACTCCAAGTCCGCGACCACATCCCGATCGTGACCAGGCCGTGCTGTTGCCGCTTCGCAACGACGCCTCGGCAACGAAGGCGACGTGCCTCCGGACGCGGGCCACTCGGTAGGCTGCGGCAGACAACCGACGTCTGGGAGGACGACACCCGTGCTCATCGCCGCCTTTCCCGCCGGGCCGTGGGCGACGAACTGCTACGTCGTCGCCGCCGGGCCCGGTGAGGAGTGCGTGGTCATCGACCCTGGCAAGGACGCAACGCCGGGTGTGGCCGACGTCGTGCGCGAGCACCGGCTCCGGCCGGCAGCGGTCCTGCTCACCCACGGGCACATCGACCATGTGTGGTGCGTCGCTCCGGTTGCGGGCGCATATGACGCGACGGCATACCTGCACCCTGGCGACCGAGCGATGCTTCTCGACCCCTCAAGCGGGGTCTCGCCCGAGTCGGCGCACTACTTGCTCGGGAGCGACTACTCCTTCGCCGAGCCCGACGATCTGGTCGCTCTCGCCGACGGTGACCGACTCGCCCTTGCTGGGCTCGAGTTCGTCGTCGACCACGCGCCGGGCCACACCCGTGGTTCGGTCACGTTCCGCACGGACTACCCCGGCCCTGAGGATTTCCCCGAGCTGATGTTCTCGGGCGACCTGTTGTTCGCCGGCTCCATCGGCCGCACTGACCTGCCCGGCGGCGACCATGCCGCGATGCTGCGCAGCCTTGCCGACAAGGTGCTGCCACGCGACGATCGCGTCGTCGTGCTTCCCGGGCATGGCCAGCAGACCACGATCGGACGTGAGCGGGCCACCAACCCCTTCCTCCTCGACCTTCCGTCGAGCACCGGCCCGCGTCGAGGCTTGTGACGGATGAGTCGACCGACACCCCTGAGCGGGTTCCCGGAACTGCTGCCTGCGCAGCGCAACGCCGAGCTGGCCGTGATCGACCACCTGCGTCGGACCTTCGAGCTGCATGGCTACGCGAGCATCGAGACGCGGATCGTCGAGCCTCTCGACCGGCTCGCCAAGGGCAGCGAGATCGACAAGGAGATCTACGTCCTGCAACGGTTTCAGGCGGGCGACGACCCGAGTCAGCCGGACCCGGGACTCGGCTTGCACTTCGACCTGACCGTGCCGTTCGCCCGCTACGTGCTGGAGAACGCCGGGAAGCTCGACTTCCCGTTCCGCCGCTACCAGATCCAGAAGGCCTGGCGAGGAGAGCGACCGCAGGAGGGGCGCTACCGCGAGTTCACCCAGGCCGACATCGACATCATCGCCAAGGACGAGCTGCCCTTCCACTACGACGTCGAAATCGCCCGCGTCGTCTCACATGCACTCGCCGGGCTGCCGCTGCCGCCGATGAGCCTGCAGACCAACAGCAGGCGCCTCATCGAAGGCTTCTATCGAGGACTCGGCGCCACCGACCCGCATCGAGTCATCATGATCATCGACAAGCTCGACAAGCTATCCCGCGACGACATGGCGGCGCAGCTCGGCGAAGCAGGGCTGGACGGGACCGCAACGGAGCTGTGCTTCCGGCTCGCCGAGATCCGCAGTCAGGATACGTCGTTCGTAGCCGAGGTACGCGCGCTCGGTGTCGAGCATGAGCTGCTCGACGCCGGCCTCAGCGAGCTCGCCGCTGTGATCGACGGGTGCTCGGCGATCGGCAGCGACAGGTTCACCGTCGAGGCGAACCTCCGGATCGCTCGGGGTCTCGACTACTACACCGGCACGGTCTTCGAGATCTACATGGAGGGTTACGAGTCCCTCGGCTCGGTCGGCGGCGGTGGCCGGTATGACGCACTGGCCACCGACGGCACGACGACATACCCCGGCGTCGGGATCTCCTTCGGCATCTCCCGCACCCTGGTGCCGCTGTTCCAGCGTGGCCTGCTGACGGGCAGCCGGTCCGTTCCCTCGGTCGTGCTTGTCGCGCTCGCCGATGAGCCATCCCGGCCCGCCGCGGACGCCATCGCCCAGCGGCTGCGTGATCGCGGTGTCTCCGCCGAGGTTGCTGCCACGGCGCAGAAGTACGGCCGCCAGATCCGCTACGCCGACCGGCGCGGGATCCCGTTCGTGTGGTTCCCAGCAGGCGATGACGTCGCTCATCAGGTGAAGGACATCCGCAGTGGTGACCAGGTCGACGCCGACCCGGACAGCTGGCGACCACCCGACGACGACCTGCGTCCACACGTCGTGAGCATCCCGAAGGAGCAACAGCAGTGATCCGCACCCACGATGCCGGCAGCCTCAGAGCCGGTCACGTCGGCGAGACCGTCACCCTGGCTGGTTGGGTGGCGCGGCGACGCGACCACGGGGGAGTGGCGTTCATCGACCTGCGCGACGCCAGCGGCGTTGCCCAAGTCGTGATCCGCGACGAAGCGGTCGCACACCCGCTGCGATCAGAGTTCTGCCTGCGGGTCGTCGGTGAGGTAGCCACCCGTCCGGAGGGCAACGCGAACCCCAACCTGCCCACCGGAGACATCGAGGTCATCGCCACCGACGTCGAGGTGCTCAGTGAGTCGGCTGCGCTGCCGTTCCCGATCGAGGAGCACCACACGACGCCGGTCAACGAGGAGGTCCGATACAGGTACCGCTACCTCGACCTGCGTCGCGCAGGCACGGCCGCCGCGCTGCGACTCCGCAGCGCCGTCACGCCGACCGCGCGCAATGTGATGGCCGCGCACGACTTCCTCGACGTCGAGACGCCCTACCTCACGCGGTCGACCCCCGAGGGTGCGCGGGACTTCCTCGTCCCGGCTCGACTGCAGCCAGGTTCCTGGTATGCGCTGCCGCAGTCACCGCAGCTGTTCAAGCAGCTGCTCATGGTGGCCGGCTTCGAGCGGTACTTCCAGATCGCCCGCTGCTTCCGCGACGAGGACTTCCGCGCCGACCGGCAGCCGGAGTTCACCCAGCTCGACGTCGAGATGAGCTTTGTCGACCAAGACGACGTGATCGCCTCAGTCGAGGACGTGCTCGTCGGCGTTGTGGCGAGCTCGTCGGCCACGAGGTCACCCCGCCGATCCCTCGGATGACGTACGCCGAGGCGATGACCCGCTACGGCATCGACCGGCCCGACCTTCGCTTCGGCTCGAGCTCGTCGACTTCACGGACTACTTCGAGGACACGCCGTTCCGGGTGTTCCAGCAGGCGACCACTACGTCGGAGCGGTGGTCATGCCCGGCGGCGGCTCGCAGCCGCGCAAGGAGCTCGACGCGTGGCAGGACTGGGCCCGCTCAGCGCGGCGCCAAGGGACTTGCGTACGTCCTCGTCGGCGCTGACGGCGAGCTCGGCGGACCGGTCGCCAAGAACCTCTCCGAGGACGAGCGGGCAGGCCTCGTGCAGCACGCCGGGGCTGACCCGGGTGACTGCGTCTTCTTCGCTGCCGGGCCGGTCAAGGCGCCCGTGCCCTGCTCGCGGCCGCGCGGCTCGAGGTCGGCGAGCGGCGCCGGCCTGATCGACCACGTCGCGTGGGAGTTCGTCTGGGTGGTCGACGCGCCGATGTTCGAGCGGTCGAGATCGACGACGTGGCAGTCGGCCCGGGCTGGACGGCCGATCCACCACCCCTTCACGGCACCGAGCCGACGAGTACGCCGACACTTCGACACGATCCCGGGTGAGGCTCTTCGCAACGCCTACGACATCGTGCTGCAACGGCTCCGAGATCGGTGGCGGCTCGATCCGTATCCACCGCCGAAGATGCAGCAGCGGGTCTTCGACGTGATCGGGCTGCCCGAGAGGAGGCCCAGCAGCCAGTTCGGCTTCCTGCTCGACGCGTTCGCCTACGGCGCCGCCGCCGCACGGTGGCATCGCCTTGGGCATCGACCGCCTCTGCGCCCTGCTGGCGCGGCGCGGACTCCATCCGCGACGTCATCGCCTTCCCCAAGACCGCGTCGGGCGGCGACCCGCTGACCGGCGCCCCAGCACCGATCACCGCCGCGCAACGCGCGAGGCGGGAGTCGACGCCAAGCCCGAAGCTGACAGGTGTTTCCGGATCGTTACCTGCTCGGGCCCTGTACTGCAACAGGTGGTGGTCTAGAGTCACGACGGCTCACACAAGGAGTTATGTCCGCCTGGCGACGCTGTACGACCGGCGACACGCCACGCCGTGGCCTACCGCTGCGCCAACCGGGCACGCTGCCCCACCGGGCATGAGGAAAGGCGACCATGACCGTTGCGGATCTGGAGACTCTCGGTTCCGGCGAAGCCGAGGCTCCGCCTCCCGTCGATGACAAGGGCAGAAAGATCACCGGCCGGTCTCCGAGCCGGATCGCGCTCGACCGGCTACGCAAGGACAAAGTCGCCGTCGTCTGCGCAACGATCGTGTTCATCCTCGTCCTGCTGGGCATCTTCGCCCCCTGGATCTGCAAGCGTTGGGCATCCTGCCCGACGAGCCGCCCAGCAGGCCGGCACGCCCAGTACCTCCAGTTCGGGCTACCCGAAGCTGAGTCGGCCCGCCGTTCCACCCCTTCACGTGGGATCACCCGCTCGGGCTGGCGCCGAACACGGCGTACGACAACCTCGCCCGCCTTCTCTACGGCCTGCGCACCTCGCTCGCAGTCGCCGCTGATCGCCACCGTTGCTCACGCACGCTGATCGGCGTCATCATCGGCCTGATCGCCGGCTTCGCCCGCGGCTGCGGTCGACCGGATCATCTCGCTTCATCATCGACGTCTTCTTGTCCTTCCCGTTCCTGCTCGGCGCGCTGGCGCTGGCGCCGATCATCACCGGCCGCTTCGCCGACCGAGCCGGACAAGCTCGAGTAGGCGCAGTTCTTCGCGCTGATCAGCGTGCTGGTGATCTTCGGCTGGATGGACCTGGCCCGGCTGATCCGCGGCCAGGTGCTGTCGCTGCGCGAGCGGGAGTTCATCCAGGCCGCCCAGGTGATCGGCGTGCCGACCCGCCGGATCCTGTTCAAGGAGCTGCTGCCCAACCTGGTCGCGCCGATCGTCGTGTCGATCTCGCTGAGCCTGCCGGCGTTCGTGGCGGCCGAGGCGGGCCTGTCGTTCCTCGGCATCGGGCTCACGGGCACCCCGTCCCTCGGGCAGACCATCCTGCGCGCCACGCCGCTACGTACGACACGTACCCGCTGTACCTCTGGGCGCCGGTGCTCACCGTGATGCGTGCTCGTGGTGGCGCTCAACCTCCTAGGCGACTCGGTCCGAGACGCCTTCGACCCCAAGACTCGTCGCTGACCACGTCGCGCGAGAGACGCACAACACACCAAGGAAAGGGTGGGTTAGGACATGCGGTTGAAGAAACCGATTATTGCCGTCTCCACCGTCGCTCTTCTCGCTCTCGCCGCTTGTGGCGGCTCGGACGACGGACGGCGGCGGGACGGACGAACAGCGTCATTCAGGCGAGGCGGGTGCGCCGGGCGCAGGCAAGGACCCGAACCGCAGGCCCCGGCTGCCGAGATCGAGGGCGCGCAAGAGGGCGGCACCGTCAAGGTCGATCAGCTTCGCCGGTCTGAACTCGATGGACCCGACCGAGGCGTACTACACCAACACCGGCTCGATCCTGAGCAACTTGGTCACCCGGTCGCTGACCCAGTACGTCTACGACGAGGAACCAGCGACATGGTCCTGGTTCCCGACCTGGCCACCGACCTCGGCACCCCGAACGAGGACTTCACCGAGTGGACGTTCACGATCCGCGAGGGCGTCAAGTACGAGAACGGCCAGGAGGTCACCGCCGAGGACATCGCCTACGGCATCAAGCGGTCCTTCGACCGCGAGACGTTCCCCGAGGGCGCCGCCTACAGCAACGACTACTTCCTCGACGGTGACACGTACAAGGGCCCCTACAAGACGGGCGAGGACTACAAGGGCGTCGTCGGTCGACGGCATGGACATCACCATCAAGATGGCCAACGCCGTTCCCGGACATGCCGTACTGGGGTGCGTTCCCGGCCATGGGCCCGATCCCCGAGGGCGAGGACAGCGACCCGGCCAAGTACGCGCTGCACCCGTGGGCGACCGGTCCGTACATGTTCGACGAGTACACGCCGGAGAAGTCGCTGACCCTGGTCAAGAACGACCGACTGGGACCCGGACACCGACCCGGGCCGTCACCAGTACCCCGACGGCTACGACTTGGAGTTCGACGTCCGACCGCCAAGATCGACCAGATCATGCTCAAGGACTCAGGGCGACGCCAAGAACACGCTGACCTACGACAACATCACGGCGCCAACTACCTGACCGTTCAAGGAGCAGGCGGAGGACCGGCTTGTGACCTGGGCCCGTGCCCTGCACGGCTTCTGGGCTCCGGACTACCGCAAGATCACCGACATCAAGGTCCGTCAGGCGCTTGCCTGCGCTTACCCCTACGCAGGACGTCTAGCGGCGACCGGTCTGATCGCGGACGTCACGCGTGGAATTGCGGCACCAACATGATGCCGCCGGGTATCCCCGGCCGCGAGGAGTTCAACCCGCTGCCCGACCACGAGCCGGGTCAGACTGACCCGACGAAGGCCAAGGCGCTGCTGAAGAAGCCGACGCCGAGGGCTACGAGATCAAGTTCCTGTACGCGACCGACGACCCGATGCCGGTCGACAGGAAGGACGCCATCGTCAAGGGTCCCTTGACTGAAGCCGGTTTCAAGGCGACCCCGGTCGCGACGACGCTCGCCGAGCTCTCGACGCTTGCGCGCCGACCCGGACGCAGACATCAACGTCCGCTCCGCCGGATGGTGCTCGGACTGGCCGTCCGGTGGCTCGTGGATCCCGCCGGTGTTCCAGTCGACCAACCTCGAAGGTGAAGGTCTGGCGCCAACTACGCCGTCTTCTCGCGAGCAGGCCGTCGACGACCAGATCGACGAGATCCAGCAGTCTGCCGATCGAAGAGCAGCCGGCCGCGTGGAACGAGCTCGACGAGACGATCGCCGAGGACTACTTCCCGCTGTTCGTCACCGGTTACTACGGTGCATCGGCAATGATGCGTGGGTCGAACATCCACGGCTTCTTCGACGACATCGACGTTCAGAGATGCCGACGTGGAAGGACATCTGGTTGCACCCAGTGACCAGAAAGTTGATGGTCAACCGTGCATAATCAGTAACGCATAGATCAGTGTGTGGGGTGGGTCTGATACAGGACCCACCCCACAGCCAAGGCTATAGGAGAGCCAGATCATGTTCGGCTACATCGTCCGGCGGATGCGTGGCCGCCTTCCTCGTCGTCGTGTTGACGTCGATGTTCGTGTTCGCCTTGTTCTTCCTCGGGCCGAGCAACGCAGCAGTGACCATCTGCAACCAGAACGGCCGCTGCACCCCGGAGAAGCAGGCAGCGCATCGAGCACGAGCTCGGGCTCGACCAGACCGTGTTCGTCGGCAGTACGGCGAAGTGGGCCAAGGGCTCTTCGTCGGACCGCGAGATCAGCATCGGCGCGGGCGCCACCTACGACTGCGCCGCGCCCTGCCTCGGCATCTCCTTCGTCACCAAGAACGAGGTATGCGGACCAGCTGAACGAAAAGTATCCCGCCACGCTCTCCCTGGCCATCGGCGGCGCCAGCCTCTACCTGCTCGTCGGCGTCACGCTCGGCGTCGCTGGCCGCCCGATGGCGCGGCACCGTCGCCGACCGAGTCGCTCGTGAGCAGCACCCTGGTCGCTCAGCTCGATCCCGTACTACGTCTTGGCGCTGCTGGCGTGGATCTACCTGGTCAACGAGTGGGGCATCTTCCCCGAGCACCGGCTACTACCCCGCTCACCGACGATCCGGCGAAGTGGTTCAAGCGGGCTGCTGCTGCCCGTGGCTCGTCCTCGGCCTCTCCGACTCCACCCAGTACGCCCGGTTCAGCCGCGGCTCGATGGTCGAGATCGCTGGGCGAGGACTACGTCCGCACCGCGACGGCCAAGGGCGTGCCGACGCAACAAGGTCATCTTCAAGCACGCGCTGCGCGCCGCGATCGTCCCGATCGTCACGATCTTCGGCCTCGACTTCGCGTTCCTGCTGGCCGGCACGATCTTCACCGAGTACGATCTTCGGTATCGACGGCATCGGCAACTGGGGCCTCGACGCCATCAGTCCGATCGACTTCCCGGTCATCTCCGCAACCGTCTTGGTCGGCGCCGTCCTGATCGTGGTTGCCAACCTGATCGTCGACATCGTCTACAGCTTCCTCGACCCGAGAGTGAGGCTTGTATGACGGAGGTGCTCGAAGACCGACCGAGCCCCGACCAGCGAGACGCGGCCGGCGGACGAGTCCGAGCCGTTCCTGGTCGTCGAGAACCTCACCGTCCAGTTCCCGACCTACGACGGTCTCGTCCAGGCGGTCACGCGACCTGTCCTACACGGTCGAGCTGGGCGAGACGCTCGGCATCGTCGGGGAGTCCGGGTCGGGCAAGAGCGTGTCGTCGATGGCGGTGCTCGGCCTGCACGACGTGAAGCGCAGCCGGATGACCGGCTCGATCCGGGTCGGCGGCAAGGAGATCATCGGCGCCACCGACCAGACGATGCGCAGGATCCGCGGCAACGACGTCGCGATGATCTTCCAGGACCCGCTGACGGCGCTGCACCCGTTCTACACGATCGGCGCGCAGATCATCGAGGCCTACCGGCTGCACAACAAGGTCGACAAGAAGGTCGCCAAGAAGCGCGCGGTCGAGATGCTCGACCGGGTCGGCATCCCGCAGCCCGACCGGCGCGTCGACGACTACCCGCACCAGTTCTCCGGCGGTATGCGGCAGCGCGCGATGATCGCGATGTCGCTGGTCAACAACCCCAAGCTGCTGATCGCCGACGAGCCGACCACCGCGCTCGACGTCACGGTGCAGGCGCAGATCCTCGACCTGATCCAGGACCTGCAGAAGGAGTTCGGTTCGGCGGTCGTCATGATCACCCACGACCTCGGCGTGATCGCCGAGATCGCCGACGAGGTGCTGGTCATGTACGCCGGCCGCTGCGTCGAGAAGGGCACGCTGCAAGCAGATCCTGACCCACCCCGAGATGCCCTACACCTGGGGCCTGCTGGGCAGCATCGCCGACGTGACCGGCGACGTCCCGACAAGCCGCTGATCCCGATCCCTGGCACGCCGCCGAGCCTGCTCAACCCGCCGACGGGCTGCGCGTTCCACCCGCGCTGCCCGCACACAGGACAAGGTCGACGGCAACGTCTGCAAGACCGAGCTGCCCGAGCTGCGCCCGGGCATGCTACGCCAGGGCACCTCACGCGTTGCCACCTGAACGACCCTGACTCGATCTACGAGAACGAAGTCAAAGAGGAGGTGCTCGGGTGAGCACCGACACGACGCCACGACGCAGCACCGGCCGGCGACAACGCTGAGGCGCCGACGCGCCTGCCGCTGCTCGAGGTCACCGACCTGGTCAAGCACTTCCCGGTCAAGTCGTCGGGCGTCATCCGCCGCACGATCGGGCAGGTGCAGGCCGTCGACGGCGTGTCGCTTCACCGTCGACGAAGGGCAGGTCGCTCGGCCTGGTCGGTGAGTCCGGCTGTGGCAAGACCACGACCGGCCGCGTCGTCACCCGGCTCTACGAGCCGACGTCGGGGTCGATGAAGTTCGAGGGCCACGAGCTCGCGCACCTCAACGCGCAAGGAGATGATGCCGTACCGGCGCGAGATCCAGCTGATCTTCCAGGACCCGTACTCGTCGCTGAACCCGCGGCACACGGTCGGGACCATCGTCGGCACGCCGCTGGTGACCCACAAGACGGTGCCCAAGAACAAGATCATCGCCGGGTCCAGGAGCTGCTCGAGACCGTCGGCCTCAACCCCGAGCACTACAACCGCTACCCGAGCGAGTTCTCCGGCGGCCAGCGCCAGCGCATCGGCATCGCCCGGGCGCTCGCGCTCAACCCGAAGCTGATCGTCGCCGACGAGCCGGTCTCGGCGCTCGACGTCTCGATCCAGGCGCAGGTCGTCAACCTGCTGCAGGACCTGCAGAAGAGAGTTCGACATCGCGTTCCTGTTCATCGCGCACGACCTGGCGATCGTGCGGCACTTCTGCCCGCAGATCGCGGTCATGTACCTCGGCAAGATCGTCGAGATCGGCGACCGCGACCAGATCTACACTGACGCCGCACCACCCCTACACGCAGGCGCTGCTGTCGGCTGCGCCCGACGTGAAGCAGGCGGCGATCGGCGGACGCCGCGAGCGGATCCGGCTCGAGGGCGACGTGCCGAGCCCGATCAACCCGCCGTCGGGTTGCCGGTTCCGCACCCGGTGCTGGAAGGCGCAGGACATCTGCGCCGCAGCAGGAGCCGCCGCTGCTGCAGATCGGTGGCCGCGAGGTGGCCTGCCACTTCGCCGAGCCGATCCAGGTGATCGCCACGGACGAAGGCGAGATCCTCGAGCAGACGGAATCCGTGCCCGGCGACAATCCCGCCATCGAGACACGCTGAGATCACGGCCGACTCGTCGGCGGAGGCTGCGTCTAGAGTGACCGGGTGACCGACGACGCGCTGTTCGACGTCGCTCCGTCCGCGACCACGCGCCGGGTCGGGCGGCAGCCTGTCCGACCGCGGCCACCGCTCGCCCCGCTCGCCGTGCGGATGCGGCCGCGACTCTCGACGAGCTGGTCGGGCAGGACCACCTGCTGGCCGAGGGCTCGCCGCTGCGTCGGCTGGTCGAGGCCGACCAGCCGACCGCGCTGCTGCTGTGGGGACCGCCGGGCACCGGCAAGACCACCATCGCCGGGATCGTGTCGGCGCAGACCAACCGGCGGTTCGTCGAGGTCTCGGCGGTCGTCGGCCGGCGTCAAGGAGGTCCGCGAGGTCATCGACGCGGCCCGGCGCGAGCTGGCGCGCGGCGGGCGCGAGACCGTGCTGTTCGTCGACGAGGTGCACCGCTTCAGCAAGGCGCAGCAGGATGCGCTGCTGCCCGGCGTCGAGAACCGCTGGGTGACGCTGATCGCCGCCACCACCGAGAACCCGTTCTTCTCCGTCATCTCGCCGCTGCTGTCGCGCTCGCTGCTGCTCACTCTCGAGCCGCTGACCGACGACGCGCTGCGCGCGGTCGTCGACCGAGCGCTGACTCGACGAGCGCGGACTCGCCGGCGCGGTCGAGATCGACGACTGCCGCCGCTCGACCAGCTGGTCCGGCTCGCCGGCGGCGATGCACGGCGCGCGCTGACCTACCTCGAGGCCGCCGCGAGCGCGTCCGAGTCGGCAGCGGCGACGCCGGCACCATCACCCTCGAGGCTGCTCGAGTCGGCCGTCGACCGGGCAGCGGTGCGCTATGACCGGCAGGGCGACCAGCACTACGACGTGATCAGCGCCTTCATCAAGTCGATCCGGGGCAGCGACGTCGACGCCGCCCTGCACTACCTCGCCCGGATGATCGCGGCAGGAGAGGACCCGCGCTTCATCGCCCGACGGCTGGTCGATCCTGGCCAGCGAGGACATCGGGCTCGCCGACCCGACCGCGCTGACCGACCGCGGTCGCGGCAGCGCAGGCGGTCCAGCTGATCGGGATGCCGGAGGCGCGGCTCAACCTCGGCCAGGCCGTGATCGCGCTGGCGCTGGCGCCGAAGTCCAACGCCGTCATCTCGGCGGTCGACGCGGCGATCGCCGACGTACGTGCGGGCAAGATCGGGTCGGTGCCCGCCGCATCTGCGCGACGCCCACTACGCAGGTGCGCAAGAAGATCGGGCACGGCGGCGGCTACCTGTACGCGCACGACGACCCGCGAGGCGTCGCGCCGCAGCGCCATGCGCCCGACGCAGTCAAGGACGCCACTTACTACGTGCCCACGACGCGCGGTGCGGAGGCAGAGTACAGCGAGCGGCTGGAGCGGATCCAGGCGATCCTGGCGGGCGATGAGAGCGATGGACCTGACGGGTAGGGTGGCGGTTTGTCAGGCTCAGGAAGAGGGCGCTACAGATGACGGTCAGCCAGCTGGTGATCACCGCGTTCGCGGTCGTCCTGGTGGGCTTGGCGTTGCTCGTCGTACTCCTGTACCGGCAGCTGAGCGCCCTGCGCCCGGAAGTTGAGCGGCTGCGCGATGCTTGGTGCCGAAGTTGACGGATCTGCGCTCTGCTGTAGAGGCCGCAGAGGCGCGACCGGCACTTACCGTCGAGGCCGTGCAGGTATCTGCCGAGGAGCCGCAGCCCACGAACGGCATCGCCAACACGTCGGAGGCTGAGGAGGAGGTCCGCGTCATCACCCGCATCGACACCCACGACGCCGACGTCGATCTCACGACGTCCAGGATCGCCTCGGTGACACTCGGTGGCCCGCTGATCAAGGTGGCGGCGCTCTCTCACGGCGTCGTGCACGCATTGCGTGAGGAGCAGCGGATGCAGATCGCGTATACGTTCCGCAAGGAGCTACGGCGGCAGCGAAAAATGCGTCGACGCCGCCGCGTGCAGCAGGGACCCTCATGAAGATGGAGACGATGACAACGACGAGAGGCGGCCTACTGTGAGCCGCGCATTCTGGTTCGTTGCCGGGGCTGCCTCCGGCGTCTACGCGCTGGTCAAGGCAAAGCGGGCCGTCGAGGTGTTCACCCCCGACGGCGTCGGTGCTCGCGTCGCGGCCCTGCGCGCTGGCGGGCAGCGTCTTTACCCGACGAGGTTCGTGTCGGGATGGCCGACCGTGAGGCGGAGCTCGCGCCAACGAGCTTGCGCTCTCGCCGCCGACCCGGCGCGATGCTCGACTCCACCGTCTCCGTCCCCGAAAGGTCACGAGGACAGCCCCGATGGACACCGCTGAGATCCGACGTCGGTTCCTCGCCCACTTCGAGCAGCGCGACCACACCGTCGTCCCCAGCGCCTCGCTCCTGCTCGACGACCCGAACCTGCTGTTCGTCAACGCCGGCATGGTGCCGTTCGTGCCCTACTTCCTCGGGCAGGAGACCCCGCCCTACCAGCGGGCAGTCAGCGTGCAGAAATGCGTGCGCACGCTCGACATCGAGGAGGTCGGCAAGACCGACCGGCACGGCACGTTCTTCCAGATGAACGGCAACTTCTCGTTCGGCGACTACTTCAAGGAAGGCGCGATCGAGGACGCCTGGGACCTGGTCACCAAGTCCGCAGGCCGACGGCGGCTACGGCTTGGAGGAGTCGCAGCTGCACGTGTCCGTCTACCTCGACGACGACGAGTCGGTCGAGCTCTGGAAGCGGATCGCCGGCCTGGCCGACGACCGCATCCATCGGCTCGGCATGGCCGACAACTACTGGTCGATGGGGATTCCGGGCCCGTGCGGCCCCGACTCCGAGCTGTTCTTGGACCGCGGGCCTGACTACGGCCCCGAGGGTGACATCGAGAAGGCCGGCGACCGCTACATGGAGTTCTGGAACCTCGTGTTCATGCAGAACATGCGCGGGGACGGCACCGGCAAGGACGACTTCGAGATCCTCGGTGACCTGCCGCAGAAGAACATCGACACCGGCATGGGCCTCGAGCGGATGGCCATGCTGCTGCAGGGCAAGGGCAGCATCTACGAGATCGACGAGGTCTATCCCGTACTCGCCAGGGCGGCCGAGCTCGCTGGCAAGTCGTACGGCGCCAACCACGAGGACGACGTCCGGCTGCGGGTCGTCGCCGACCATGTCCGCAGCGGGCTGATGCTCATCGGCGACGGGGTGACTCCGGGCAACGAGGCGCGTGGCTACGTCCTTCGCCGGATCCTGCGCCGAGTGGTGCGCTCGATGCGGCTGCTGGGTGTCGAGGACCAGACCCTGCCGGAGCTCCTACCCGTCTCGTACTCGAAGATGCGCTTGTCCTACCCCGAGCTCGAAGCCGAGTGGTCGCGGATCTCCCCGGTGGCCTATGGCGAGGAGGACGCATTCCGGCAGACGCTCAAAGCCGGCACCGCCATCTTCGACTTGGCGGCGAGCGAGGTGAAGCAGACGGGTGCCTCCGAGCTGCCTGCGGCTAAGGCGTTCCAGCTGCACGACACGTTCGGCTTCCCGATCGACCTGACGCTCGAGATGGCGGCCGAGCAAGGACTCGTGGTCGACGAAGTCGGCTTCCGTGACCTGATGAGTGAGCAACGAGCACGGGCTCAGGCCGACGCTCGGGCTAAGAAGGGCCAGCACGCCGACACCACGGCCTACCGCGAGGTTGCCGACGCGCTCGGCTCCGCCGTCGCGTTCACCGGCTACGACGAAGTCACGACGCAAGCGCGGGTAGCCGGAATCGTCAATGCCGTTGGTGTCGTCTCGTCGATGGCAGCCGGGGAGACCGGCGAGGTCATCCTCGACCGCACGCCGTTCTACGCCGAGGGTGGCGGCCAGCTCGCCGACCAGGGCGTGATCGAGCTGGCGAACGGCGCGCGGCTGGAGGTCCTCGACGTACAGTCCCCGATGCGGGGGATCATCATCCACAAGGTGCGCGTGCTCGACGGAGAGGTCCAGGCCGGGCTCGAAGCGCACGCGCTGGTCGACATCGAGCGGCGGCGGTCAATCAGCCGCGCCCACACGGCGACCCACATGGTGCACAAGGCGTTCCGCGAGGCACTCGGTGACACCGCGACCCAGGCCGGAAGCGAGAACGCACCCGGTCGGTTCCGCTTCGACTTCTCGGCGACGGGATCGGTCCCGAGCTCGGTGCTCAGCGACGTCGAGGCGCGGGTCAACGACCTTGTGCTCGCCGACCTCGGCGTCGAGGCGGAGCTGATGAGTCAGCAGCAGGCGCGCGACGTTGGGGCGTTGGCGTTGTTCGGCGAGAAGTACGGCGACGAGGTGCGAGTCATCTCGGTCGGCGACTGGGCTCGTGAGCTGTGTGGCGGCACCCACGCGGGCCGCTCGGGGCAGCTCGGCGTCATCAAGCTGCTCGGCGAGTCGTCGATCGGCTCCGGCGTACGTCGGGTGGAGGCGCTAGTGGGTGCCGACGCTTACCAGTTCCTCGCCCGCGAGCATGTCTTGGTGTCCCAGCTGACCGAGGTGCTCAAGGTGCCGCGCCAGGATCTCCGCGAGCGGGTGCACACCCTCGTCGACCGGCTACGCGTGGCCGAGAAGGAGATCGAACGGGTTCGCGTGCAGTCCCTCCTCGCCCGAGCCGACACGTTGGCGACCGCACCCGACGACGTTTCGGGGGTCCACTTCGTCGGCTTCTTCGCGGAGGGAGCGGCCGCTGCGGAGGCCCGTACGCTCGCCCTCGATGTCCGTGGCCGCATGGGCTCGGAGCATCCTGTCGTGGTCGCCGTCATCGGTGCGGTCGAGGGCAAACCAAGCGTCGTCATCGCCGTCAACGAGCACGGCCGGGAGCGTGGGCTGAACGCCGGTGAGCTGGTACGGGTGGCCGCCGGCCGGCTGGGCGGCAGCGGAGGCGGCAGGGACGATGTGGCGCAAGGTGGCGGCACCGATGCTGCTGCGGCACCCGACGCGATCGCGGACGTCCGGCAGGCCGTGGCCCGAGCGGTCGAGGGCGCTTGAGCGAGATCGACCCGCCGACGACTGCTGGCGAGCCGCACTTCCGTCCTGGGGTCCGGCTCGGGCTCGACGTCGGCGATGCCCGGATCGGCGTGGCCCGCTGCGACCCCGCCGGAGCCATCGCCACTCCCGTCGAGACAGTGCACCGCGGCCCTGGCGACCTGGCTCGGGTACTCGAGCTGGTCGCGGAGCATCAGGCGGTCGAAGTGGTGGTCGGCCTGCCGCGCTCACTCAGCGGCTCGCTCGGGCCAGCGGCGGAGAAGGTGACGTCATACGCGGTGGAGCTGGGGGAGGCCCTGCGGAGCCGGCACGACCAGACGTCGATTCGCCTCGTCGACGAGCGATTGACTACGGTGAGTGCCGAACGAGTGCTGCGGGAGCTGGGTCGGCACCGGGCCCGGCGACGGGCCGTTGTGGACCAGGCCGCCGCGGTCGTCATCTTGCAGCATGCGATCGACACCGAGCGGTCGACGGGGAGACCTCCAGGGCAGGAAGTAGGCCAGCCGTCATGAGTGACCTCGGCATCGGGGACATCCAGGGCAGCCATGGCATCAAGCATCGGCATGGCCGCGGATGTGTCGCCGTGCTGGTGGCCCTTGGCATCATCGCTGCCATCGCGGTGTTCGCCTACGTGAAAGGCGTCGACCTGATCCAGGATGCGATCTCCGGCCCCGAGGACTACTCCGGCGACGGAAGCGGACGCGTGACCATCCAGGTGCGACCAAACGAGACCGGTGGCGACATCGCGACGACGCTGTTCAAGGCGGACGTCGTCAAGAGCGAGCAGGCGTTTGTCGACGCGTACAACGAGAACCCGGACGCCACCTCGATCACCCCTGGCTCCTACAACCTTCGGCAGAAGATGTCGGCCGAGAGCGCAGTCAAGCTGCTGCTCAACCCCGAGTCACTCAACGACACCCCGACGGTGACGATCACCGAAGGGGTCCGGGCCCTGGAGATCTTGGACTCGATCGTCGAGCAGACCAACTTCTCCAAGCAGGAGGTCGAGGCGGCCTATGCGGACATTGATGCTCTGGAACTGCCCGACTTTGCCCATGGTGACCCGGAGGGCTACCTCTACCCATCGACGTACGATCTCGAGCCGAAGATGACCGCCGCCGACCTGCTCAAGACGATGGTCGACGAGTTTGAGAAGCAGGCGGACAATCTCGGCCTTGAGGCCGGTGCACGAGAGCTTGGTTACACCCCCGACGAGATCGTCACCATCGCCAGCCTCGTGCAGGCAGAGGCTGGCCCAGCGGACATGAAGAAGGTGGCGAGTGTGGTCTACAACCGTCTCGACCTGCCCATGAGACTGCAGTTCGACTCGACCCTTCACTATGCCGTCGACAGCCGAGGTGAAGTTGTCGCCGGTGACGACCTGCGGAAGATCGACTCGCCCTACAACACTTACAAGCGAGACGGTCTGCCGCCGACGCCGATCGACTCACCCGGCGAAGAGGCGTTGGCCGCGGCGCTCAACCCGGCGAGCACCAACTTCCTGTACTTCGTCACGGTCAACCTCGCGACGCAGGAGACCCGCTTCACCGATAGCTACAAGACGCACCTGCGCAACGTCGACGTCTACAACGAGTACTGCGAAACCTCGCAGGAGTGCTAAGTGCGGAGCACTAGTGCCGGGTGACCGGGTCGACACGTCATCGCAGCGGTGTGGCGTGATCGGGAGTCCGATCGCACACTCGCTGTCCCCGGTGCTGCATCGGGCGGCGTACCGCGAGCTTGGCCTCGACTGGTCGTATGACGCCCACGACGTGACCGTCGATACGGTCGACGCGTTCCTCTCTGACGTCGCCCGCGATCCCGGCTGGGTCGGCGTCTCGGTGACGATGCCTCTCAAGGCGGCGGTCGTGCGCCACTGCGCCGAGCTGGACGCGGCTGGACAGGCTGTCGGGGCCGTCAACACCCTCTTACGGCAGCCGAGCGGCGGCTTCGCCGGCGTCAACACTGATGTGACTGGTTTTGTGGCGGCGTTGTCGGTGCTCGGGCGAGCGAGCGTGCTGCGGGCGGCAGTCGTGGGCGCGGGTGCAACGGCAGCGTCGGCGATCCACGCGTTGGCACAATGCGGCGCCGAGTCGGTCACCGTGCTGGCGCGTTCGGTTGACCGCGCGAAGGGCTTGGATGCGGTGGCCGACCACGCTGGTGTGCAGCTGCGCTGGCTACCCCTCAGCACCACGACGTGGCCCGAGGTCGACGTGGTGGTGTCGACGATCCCAGCCGCGGCGCAGGCAGCGATCGCGCGGCAGGCAGTCGTGTCGGCCGCCGTTGTCTTCGACGTCACCTACGACCCCGCTGACACACCGCTGCTCGAGGCTGCGGCATCGGCGGGCAGGGTGGCCATCGGCGGGTTCGAGCTGTTGCTGCACCAGGCGGGCTTTCAGGTGGAGCTGATGACCGGCGTGGCCTCGGCGCCGCTGACCGCGATGCGGGCTGCCGGGGAGGCGGAGCTCCGTCGGCGGTCTCGCTCTGGCGCCTGAACGCTCGCTCGCGCTCCCTCGGGTGCTTCTCCACACCTGCGCCCGACATCCCCGAAACGTCGGTAGACGGAGACTAGTGTCAGCGTGTGCGTGAGGAGCTTCTGGCCGGCCTGGTAGCGGCCCTGGTTACCGCGGTCGCCTGCTGGTTCGGGCCGCGCCTCATCGCGCGCATCCCCGAACCCGAGCCAGAACCGGAGCCGGAGCCGGCAGAGGGCACGGACGACGTACCGAGTGCAAGGCTCGGAGGCGACGAGGAGTCTGCTCCGGCAGACGAACCGCTGGTCACCGATATCTCCGAGGACCCGCCGCCGGCCGTCACGGTCAAGCCGCTGTACGTCGACCTGGCCGCCCGCCCCGGCCTGGCCCCGAAGCTGGCGCTGGTCGGTGCCGTGAGCGGAGCGATAGTCGGAGCGCAGATCGGGTGGCAGCCGTTGCTGGCCGCCTGGGTCTACCTCGCCGCCATCGGCGTCGTCCTCGGCTACATCGACGCGCAGACCCGCTTGCTTCCCACCTGGCTCATCGCACCGAGCTACGGCGTCCTGGTCGTGCTCATCGGCGCGGCGGGTCTGATTGACGGTGACCGCGACGCGCTGGTTCGATCGGCGTTCGGCTGGCTCGCCATGGGCGGCTTCTACTTCCTGATGTGGTTCATCTACCCGCGGGGACTCGGCTACGGCGACGTCCGGCTGTCCGGCCTGCTCGGCCTCGCGCTCGGCTACCTGGGGTGGGCGGAGCTGCTCGTCGGGATGTATGCCGGGCTGGTGATCGGCGGAGTCGGTGGCGGGCTGCTGGCCTTGGTGAAGATCTTCGACCGCAAGCGCTATCCGTTCGGGCCGTTCATGCTGGTGGGGGCGCTGGTGGGGTTGGTCTGGGGCGCGCCGTTCGGCGACTGGTACCTCAACCGCTGACACCAACGCGGCGTGACAGACTCGGGCGCATGCTTCGGTGGCTGACAGCAGGGGAGTCGCACGGACCTGCCCTTGTGGCGGTGCTGGAGGGCTTGCCTGCGGGTGTTGCGGTGACGACCGACGACATCCGGGCCGTGCTCGCGCGTCGCCGGCTGGGCTACGGGCGCGGTGCGCGGATGTCGTTCGAGCAGGACGCGGTGAGCATCCTCGGTGGCGTCCGTCACGGCCTCACCATCGGCGCCCCGGTCGCGTTGACGATCGGCAACACGGAGTGGCCGAAGTGGGAGCAGGTGATGTCGGCGGATCCTGTCGACCCCGAGGTTCTCGAGGGGCTTGCGCGCAACGCCCCGCTCACCCGCCCTCGGCCCGGGCACGCCGACCTGGTGGGTATGCAGAAGTACGACTTCGCCGAGGCGCGACCGGTCCTCGAGCGCGCGAGCGCGCGAGAGACGGCAGCCCGAGTGGCGCTGGGTGCGGTGGCGGCCGCGTTCCTCGCGCAGGCCGTCGACGTACGTCTGGCCGCTCACGTCGTGTCGATCGGGTCAGCGGAGGCGCCGTCCGGTGTGGTGCCGACGCCTGACCAGGTCGCGGCGCTCGACGAAGACCCGGTGCGCTGCGTTGACCCGGCAGCCAGCGCCGCGATGGTCGCGGAGATCGACGAGGCCCACAAGGACGGCGACACGCTCGGCGGTGTGGTCGAGGTGGTGGCCTACGGTTTGCCGCCCGGTCTCGGCTCCCACGTCCATTGGGACCGCCGCCTCGACTCGCGCCTCGCTGGCGCCCTGATGGGGATCCAGGCCATCAAAGGCGTCGAGGTCGGTGACGGGTTTGCGGTGGCGCGCGGGCCGGGGTCCGCGGCGCATGACGAGATCGAGACCGGCCCCGACGGCATCCGGCGTACGTCGGGCCGATCCGGCGGGACCGAGGGCGGTATGTCGACCGGCGAGCTGCTCCGAGTCCGTGCTGCGATGAAGCCGATCTCGACCATCCCGCGGGCGCTCCGCACAGTGGACGTGGCGACCGGCGAGGCCGCAGTCGCCCACCACCAGCGCTCCGACGTCTGCGCGGTGCCCGCTGCCTCCGTCGTCGCCGAGGCCATGGTGGCGCTCGTGTTGGCGGAAGCCGCGCTGGAGAAGTTCGGCGGTGACTCGGTCGCTGAGACGCGTCGCAACCGCGACGGTTACCTCGCCGCGCTGAGGCATCGGTGACACCGCGAGCCACACCACGGCTGGTTGTCGTCGGGCCACCGGGTGCGGGCAAGACGACCGTGGGATCCAGGCTGGCCGACCGGTGGGGCGTTGCTTTCCGTGACACCGATCGCGATGTCGAGGCCGCGACGGGCAAGGAGATCGCCGAGATCTTCGTCGTCGACGGTGAGGCGGTTTTCCGCGGGCTCGAAGCGGCTGCCGTCAACGAGGCGCTGCAGTCGCACGGCGGTGTGCTCGCGCTTGGCGGCGGCGCCGTACAGGACGCGTCGATCCGGGACGCGCTTGCCGGGCACCGGGTGCTGTTTCTCGACGTCGGGCTCGCCGATGCTGCCGCGCGGGTTGGGCTCGGGACAACCCGGCCGCTCTTGCTGGGCAACGTCCGCAGTCAGCTCAAGGCGCTGCTCGACGCGCGTCGGCCGCTGTATCGCGCGGTTGCCACGACCACGGTGCTAACCGATGGCCAGACCATCGACGAAGTCGTCGATGCCGCTGATCGGGCGCTCGCGGAGGAGAACGCGCATGGGTGACGTGACCCGCATCCGGGTGCACACATCTCAGCCGTATGACGTCGTGGTCGGCCACGGGGTGCTCGAGGAGCTGTCATCGGTCATCGGCGACAGCGTCCGCCGGGTCGCGGTGATCCACCCGCAGGTGTTGACGGCCACCGGACTGGCGATCCGCGACGACCTCACCGCCAGCGGGTTCGACGCGCACGTCGTCGAGGTGCCAGACGCCGAGGCGGCGAAGACGGCCGACATCGCGGCGCATTGCTGGAGGACGCTCGGGCAGCTCGGCTTCACGAGGTCTGACGCCGTCGTCGGGGTCGGCGGGGGAGCGACGACCGACCTTGCCGGCTTCGTGGCGGCGACGTTCTTGCGAGGGCTGAAGGTCGTGCACATCCCGACCACGTTGCTCGGCATGGTCGACGCTGCCGTCGGTGGCAAGACGGGCATCAACACGGCCGAAGGCAAGAACCTCGTCGGAGCCGTGCACGAGCCGGCTGGCGTCCTGTGTGACCTGGCCAGCCTGGCCTCGCTCGATCGCGCCGACCTCGTCAGCGGCCTGGCCGAGGTGGTGAAGTGCGGCTTCATCGCCGACCCACGCATCCTGGAGCTCATCGATGACGACGCCCCCGACTCGCTCGACCCTGGCACCACGCGGTGCCGCGAGCTGATCGAGCGAGCGATCCAGGTCAAGGCAGACGTGGTCAGCCTCGACCTGTTCGAGGCAACGTCGTCGACCGGGAAGGTTGGCCGCGAAGCCCTCAACTACGGTCACACGCTCGGGCACGCGATCGAGCGCGCCGAGGGCTACACGTGGCGCCACGGTAACGCCGTCGCTGTGGGCATGGTGTACGCCGCCGAGCTGGCGCGGCTGGCCGGCCGTCTTGACGACGCCACGGCCGCGCGCCACAGCGAGGTGTTGCAGTCGCTCGGGCTGCCGACGTCATACCAGGGCTCCGACTGGGCGACGCTGCATGAGGCGATGAGGGTGGACAAGAAGTCGCGGGGCGACGTGCTTCGGTTCGTGGTTCTCGATGGGCTTGCCCACCCGGCAATCCTTGAGGCGCCAGACGCCGACCTGCTGACGGCCGCGTTTGCCCGCGTCGCCAGGCCATAACTGACGGTTCGACGGACCATAAGTGACGGTTCGACGGACCATGACTGACGGTTCGACGGACCAAAAGTGACGGCTCAACGGACCATAAGTGACGGGTCGACGGGGTAGGCTCCGGCCGTGCGTGTGCTCGTCCTCAACGGACCCAACCTGGGGCGCCTCGGCTCCAGGGAGCCCGAGGTCTACGGCTCGGCGTCCCATGACGACCTCGTCACGTCGTGCGGCGCCTGGGGCGAGCGAGCTGGGGCTCGAGGTCGAAGTCAGGCAGACCGACGACGAGGCCGAGCTCGTGCGTTGGTTGCACGAAGCCGCCGACGCGGGCAGCGCCGTCGTGCTCAACCCGGCCGCGTTCACCCACTACAGCTACGCGGTGCGAGACGCGTGTGCCATGCTCAGCGGCCCGCTGGTCGAGGTGCACCTGTCGAATCCGATGGCGCGCGAGGATTTCCGTCATACGAGCGTGATCTCCGGCGTCGCCACCGGCACCATCGCCGGCTTCGGCGCTGACTCCTACCGCCTTGCCCTGCAAGCTCTGGCGAGCCTTCGTGAGGGTTCCGGCTAGACTGACGCGTCGATCTGTGGACGTTCAGCAGCGCGCGGACGCTCCGACGACACCCACCAGCCACCAGCAGGAAGCCGAGACGCATACACATGGCCACGACCAACGACCTCAAGAACGGCATGGTCCTCAACCTCGACGGCCAGCTGTGGTCAGTGGTGTGGTTCCAGCACCACAAGCCTGGCAAGGGCGGTGCGGTCATGCGTACGAAGCTGAAGAGCGTGATGTCAGGAAAGATCGTCGACAAGACGTTCAACGCCGACGTCAGGGTCGACGTCGCGAACGTCGACAAGCGGACGATGACGTACCTGTACCACGACGGCGACAGCTACGTGTTCATGGATAGCGACACCTATGAGCAGACCCACGTCTCTCCCGACGTCGTCGGAGACATGTCTCATTTCATGCTCGAGAACCAAGACGCGACCGTGGCCGTCCACGAGGGGATCCCGCTCTACATCGAGCTTCCGGCATCGGTGGAGCTGAAGATCGAGTACACGGAGCCCGGCCTGCAGGGCGACCGGTCGACCGGCGGCACCAAGCCGGCCCGGCTCGAGACCGGCTTCGACATCGCCGTACCGCTCTTCATCACCACCGGCGAGGTGGTCAAGGTCGACACGCGCGACGGAAGCTACCTCGGTCGCGTCTCGAGCTGAGGACAGGCCACTCATGGGAGCCCGCTCCAAGTCGCGCAAACGCGCGCTGGACATCTTGTTCGAGTCCGAGCTGCAGGGACTGGAACCGGGTGCGACTCTCGCCGAACGGCGTACGTCGACCCAGCCGCCCGTCAACGACTACACCATCACGCTCGTCGAGGGAGTAGTCGACCATCTCGCGGAGATCGACGGTCTGATCTCGTCGTGTTCGGCAGGGTGGCCCATCGAGCGGATGCCCGCGGTCGACCGCAACATCATCCGGATCGGGGTGTTCGAGCTCAGGTATGTCGACGAGGTTCCGACGTCGGTCGCGCTGAGCGAGGCGGTGACGATGGCCGGTGAGCTGTCGACTGACGAGTCACCGGCGTTCGTCAACGGCCTTCTCGCCAAGGTCGCCGGGCTCGGAACCCCCGACGACCTGGCTCAATAGCTCTAAGCAGAGTCGGTCTCGTGGCGTAGCACGCCCCAGTCGATGAGGCGCTCGGCGAGCTGGCTGATCGGCTCGTCGTAGATGAGCGACAACGTGCGCAGGTCGTCGTTGCGGATCGTCAAGACGCGGCCGTTGTAGTCACCACGCATCGACTGGATCTTTGCCGTGAACCGCGCTAGCGGAGCGGCATTGCTGAGGTCGAGCTGCGAGAGACGCTCCAGGTCGAGCACGATCTTGGGTGGAGCTTCTGCACCGGCGCCGAGGTCGTCGGCTCCTGGCAGTAGCTCGTTGACGGGCACGCCGTAGAAGTTGGCCAGCTCAGAGAGCCGTTGCACAGTAATCGCTCGGTCCCCACGTTCATAGGACCCGACAACGACCGCTTTCCACTGGCCTGTGGACTTCTCCTCGACACCCTGAAGTGACAGGGCTTGCTGCTGACGGATGGCCCGTAGGCGCATCCCCAGCGCTTTTGCGTAGGTTTCCTCCACGACTTTCCTTTCGATCTGTTCCGAAAGCGTACCGAGGAATCGGGTCTGGCGAGGCGTGATGTACGGTATCCGTGAAAGACATCCTTTAACGATCCGTCCAGTGAGGCGGAGAAGGAGGTCAGGGTTGTGCCGTCTGCCGAGCGCCACGCCATGCCTGCGACTGCGTCCCGCGTTGTTCTGGACGCCACCGACATCACCCGGGCGTTGACCCGGATCGCGCACGAAATCCTCGAACGAAACAAGGGCCCCGACGACATCATCGTCTTGGGGATCCCTCGCCGTGGCGTTCCGCTCGCCCATCGCATCGCGGCGATCATGAGCGCAGTCGAGGGCACCGACATCCCCGCCGGGTCACTCGACATCACGATGTATCGCGATGACCTGCGGCTTCGGCCGGCCCGGGCCCTTGAGCGCACCGACATCCCTGCCCGCGGTATCGACGGGGCAATCGTCGTCCTAGTCGACGACGTGTTGTTCAGCGGCCGCACGATCAGGGCGGGGCTCGACGCGCTCAGCGACCTCGGGCGCCCCAACGGCGTGCAGCTGGCCGTCTTGGTCGACCGCGGCCACCGCGAGCTGCCGATCCGCGCCGACTTCGTCGGCAAGAACCTCCCCACATCGCTGGTCGAGCGTGTCGTCGTCGCGCTCGAGGAGTATGACGGCGCCGACTCCGTGGTCATCTCGACCGCCGAAGGAGCTGCATCGTGAAGCGTCACCTGCTGTCTGCCGCCGATCTGACCCGCGACGACGCCCTGCTCGTGCTCGACACGGCCGAGGAGTTGCGCTCCCTCGCGGACCGGCCCATCAAGAAGCTCCCCACGCTGCGCGGCCGCACGGTCGTCAACTTGTTCTTCGAGGACTCGACCCGCACCCGCATCTCCTTCGAGGCTGCGGCCAAGCGGCTCAGCGCCGACGTGATCAACTTCGCCGCCAAGGGATCCAGCCTGTCCAAGGGTGAGAGCCTCAAGGACACCGCCCTCACCCTCGAAGCGATGGGTGCCGACGCGGTCGTGATCCGCCATGGGTCATCCGGTGCTCCACACCGGCTCGCCACCAGCGGCTGGGTCAAGTCGTGTGTCGTCAATGCCGGCGACGGCACCCACGAGCATCCGACGCAGGCTCTGCTCGACGCGTTCACCCTGCGCCGCCACCTCGGTGACCTCGCCGGCCGGCGGGTGACGATCGTGGGCGACGTGCTGCACAGCCGGGTGGCGCGCTCCAACGCCTTGCTGCTCAGCACGTTGGGCGCCGAGGTCACACTGGTTGCCCCGCCGACCCTTTTGCCGGTCGGGGTTTCCCACTGGCCGGTCGAGACGTCATACGACCTCGACACCGCGCTCGACAAGTGCGATGCGGTGATGATGCTGCGGGTGCAGACAGAGCGGATGAACAACGCGTTCTTCCCCAGCGCCCGCGAATACAGCCGCCGCTACGGCCTTGATGACCGGCGGTTCGCCCGGCTGCCCGACCACGCCATCGTGATGCATCCAGGTCCGATGAACCGCGGCATGGAGATCTCGGCGAACGTCGCCGACTCGACCCGTTCGGTCATCGTGGAGCAGGTGACCAACGGGGTCGCGGTCCGGATGGCTGTGCTCTACCTGCTGCTCAGCGGAGCCACGGAAGATGCCGGAGACCGCGACCACCAAGGAAACGGCGCAGTGTTCGAGGAGACGGTCGCGTGACGACGTATCTGATCAAGGACGCGTCGGTGCTGGGCGGTCCGCCTCGCGACCTGCTGCTCGCCGACGGTCAGCTTGTCGACCCAGCGGAGGCCTCGGCTGACGCCGTGCACGTCGATGCTGCCGGTCTGGTGGCTTTGCCGGGCCTCGTCGACCTCCACACTCACCTGCGCGAGCCCGGCCGCGAAGATGCGGAGACTGTGCACTCGGGGTCGCGTGCCGCGGCCGCCGGCGGCTTCACCGCCGTGCACGCCATGGCCAACACCGAACCGGTGGCAGACACCGCCGGGGTGGTCGAGCAGGTCTACAACCTCGGCCAGACCGCGGGCTACTGCGACGTGCGGCCGGTGGGAGCAGTCACCGTCGGGCTCGCCGGCGAGCGGCTCGCCGAGCTTGGCGCGATGGCCGACTCCGCCGCGCGGGTGCGGGTGTTCTCCGACGACGGCACCTGCGTCTCCGACGCCGTACTGATGCGTCGGGCGCTGGAGTATGTCAAGGCGTTCGACGGTGTCATCGCCCAGCATGCCCAGGAGCCGCGGCTCACCGAGGGCGCCCAGATGAACGAGGGCACCATGTCGGGGGTGCTCGGTATGCAGGGCTGGCCGGCCGTCGCCGAAGAGGCGATCATCGCCCGTGACTGCCTGCTGGCGGGACACGTCGGCTCGCGGTTGCACGTCTGCCACGTGTCGACGGCTGGCTCTGTCGAGCTGATCCGGTGGGCCAAGAGCAAGGGCTGGAACATCACGGCCGAGGTCACGCCCCACCACCTGCTGCTGACCGACGAGCTCGTCGCGACGTACGACCCGATCTACAAGGTCAACCCGCCGCTGCGCACCACCGACGATGTCGCTGCGCTGCGGGCCGGACTGGCCGACGGCACCATCGACTGCGTCGCGACCGACCACGCACCCCATCCCACCGAGGACAAGGAGTGCGAGTGGGGAGCCGCCGCGATGGGCATGCTCGGCCTCGAGACAGCCGTCAGCGTCGTGCAGCAGACGATGGTCGACACCGGGCTCCTCGACTGGTCCGGAGTCGCAGACCGGATGTCGGTGCGGCCGGCGGCAATCGGCCGCGTTTTCGACCACGGCCAACCGCTCGAGCTGGGATCACCTGCGCACGTCGTGCTGATCGACCCGGCGGCCACCCGGACCATCGACCCGGCAGAGTCGGCGTCGTTGTCGCGCAACTCGCCGTTCCGCCAGATGGATCTGCCGGGGCGAGTGGTCGCCACGTTCCTTCGAGGCCGCGCCACCATGTTGGACGGGAAGCTCCAGTGACACTGCTCGTGCTCGAGGACGGCCGGGTCTTCAGGGGGCAGCCGTACGGCGCCGACGGCGAGACGATCGGCGAGGCAGTCTTCTGCACTGCGATGACCGGTTACCAGGAGACGCTGACCGACCCGTCCTACCGCCGCCAGGTGGTCATCATGACCGCGCCCCACATCGGCAACACCGGTGTCAACGACGAAGACGACGAATCCGACCGCATCTGGGTCGCCGGATACGTCGTCCGAGACCCGGCCCGGGCGCCGAGCAGCTGGCGGGCGACCGCCAGTCTCGCTGATCGGCTGACTGAGCAGGGCGTCGTCGGCATCAGCGGCGTCGACACCCGCGCGCTGACCCGCCACCTTCGTGAGCGAGGAGCGATGCGGGTCGGTATCTCCAGCACGGAGTCCGACCCGGCGGCGTTGCTCGAGCGGGTGCGCGCAGCGCCGACGATGTCGGGCTCGGCCCTCGCCGCGGAGGTGACCACCGAGGCGTCGTACACCGTGCCTGCGGTCGGACCCAAGCGTGGGCGGGTCGTCGCGCTCGATCTCGGGATCAAGGCGATGACGCCACACCGGCTGGCCGAGCGCGGCCTCGAGACCGTCGTCCTGCCCGCCGCCGCCACCCTCGACGATGTGCTCGCTGCCGAGCCTGACGGCGTCTTCTTCTCCAACGGACCCGGCGACCCGGCGACCGCTGACCACGAGGTCGCCCTGCTACGCGGTGTGCTGGAGCGCGGGCTGCCGTTCTTCGGGATCTGCTTCGGCCATCAGTTGTTTGGCCGCGCGCTCGGCTTCGGCACCTACAAGCTTCGCTATGGCCACCGGGGGATCAACCAGCCGGTGAAGGACCTCACCACCGGCAAGGTCGAGGTGACGGCGCACAACCATGGTTTCGCGGTCGCCCCGCTTGATGGCACGAGCACGTCGACGGCGTTCGGCACCGCGACGGTGAGCCACGTCTGCCTCAACGACGACGTGGTCGAAGGACTCGAGCTGACCGACGACACAGGGGCGCTGGCGGCGTTCAGCGTGCAGTACCACCCCGAGGCAGCAGCAGGCCCCCACGACGCCGGCTACCTGTTCGACCGCTTCGCCGACCTGATGCGGCATTCCGGTGATCGTGCGGATTCCGGTGATCGAGCCCGTCGAGATCCCGGGGTCTCGACAAGCTCGACCGCCGGGGTTGGCGCGACCGACGAGACGCTGGAGGGCTGATGCCGCGCCGCGATGACCTGGCTTCGGTGCTCGTGATCGGCTCGGGCCCGATCGTGATCGGGCAGGCCTGCGAGTTCGACTACTCCGGCACCCAGGCGTGCCGCGTACTCAAGCAGGAAGGGCTGCGGGTCATCCTCGTCAACTCCAACCCGGCCACGATCATGACCGACCCCGAGATGGCCGATGCGACGTACGTCGAGCCGATCACGCCAGAGTTCGTCGCCAAGGTGATCGAGCGGGAGCGCCCTGACGCGCTGCTGGCCACCCTCGGTGGCCAGACAGCGCTCAACGTGGCGGTCGCTCTCGCGGCCGACGGCACGCTCGACAAGTACGACGTCGAGCTGATCGGAGCGTCGATCAGCGCGATCGAGGCGGGGGAGAATCGCGAGTCGTTCAAGGCGATCGTCCAGTCCCTCGGCGGCGAGGTCGCACGCAGCGTGGTGTGCCATTCGATGGACGACTGCTTCGAGGGCGTGAAGACGCTCGGATTCCCGGTCGTCATCAGGCCGTCGTACACCATGGGCGGCGCGGGCTCAGGCATGGCGTATGACGACGACGACCTGCGGCGCCTGGCCGGTGCGGGGCTCGACGCGAGCCCGACGACGGAGGTGCTCCTCGAGGAGTCGATCCTCGGCTGGAAGGAGTACGAGCTCGAGGTGATGCGCGACGGCCACGACAACACCGTCATCGTCTGCTCGATCGAGAACCTCGACCCCATGGGTGTGCACACCGGCGACTCCATCACGGTGGCTCCCGCGATGACGCTGACCGACCGTGAGTACCAGGCGATGCGCAACATGTCGATCGGGGTGATTCGCGCGGTCGGCGTCGAGACCGGCGGGTGCAACATCCAGTTCGCGGTCGACCCGGTCGACGGCCGGATGATCGTCATCGAGATGAACCCGCGCGTGTCGCGGTCGAGCGCACTGGCGTCGAAGGCGACCGGCTTCCCCATCGCCAAGATCGCTGCAAAGGTCGCGATCGGCTACTCCCTCGACGAGATCCCCAACGACATCACCGCCAAGACACCAGCGAGCTTCGAGCCGGTCCTCGACTACGTCGTGGTCAAGGTGCCACGGTTCGCGTTCGAGAAGTTCCCGGCCGCCGATCCCGTGCTCACGACGCATATGAAGAGCGTCGGGGAGGCGATGGCGATCGGGCGCAACTTCACCGAGGCGTTGCAGAAAGCCCTTCGCTCCCTCGAGAAGCCAGACGCTGTGTTCAGCTGGCGCGGGCCACCGGGTGACAAGGCCCAGCTGCTCGCCCGTGCGGCCGTGCCGACCGAAGGTCGGCTGAGCCAGGTGATGCACGCTGTCCGCGCTGGCGCCACCGTGGCCGAGATCCACGCTGCGACCGGGATCGACCCCTGGTTCGTCGACCAGCTCGCCCTCATCGACGAGGTGGCGCAGGAGGTGTCCGCTGCGCCGGTCCTGACGCCCGAGCTGCTCCGGCTGGCCAAGCGGCACGGCTTCTCCGACGACCAGATCGGCGAGCTGACCCAGAGCAGCGCGGCCGTGGTGCGGGGGGTCAGGCATGCGCTCGGTGTGCGGCCGGTGTTCAAGACCGTGGACACCTGCTCAGCGGAGTTCGCGGCCGCGACGCCGTACCACTACTCGACGTACGACGAAGAGACCGAGGTGGAGCCGCGCACCAAGCCGGCGGTCATCATCCTCGGCAGCGGGCCCAACCGGATCGGTCAGGGCATCGAGTTCGACTACTCCTGTGTGCACGCGTCGATGGCGCTCTCGGCGGCCGGCTACGAGACGGTGATGGTCAACTGCAACCCCGAGACGGTCTCCACCGACTACGACACGTCGGACCGGCTGTACTTCGAGCCGCTCACTCTCGAGGACGTCCTCGAGGTCGTGGCCGCTGAGACGGCGGTCGGGCCGGTCGTCGGTGTGATCGTCCAGATGGGCGGCCAGACGCCGCTCGGGCTCGCCCAGGGGCTCGCTGCCGCTGGGGTCACCATCGTCGGCACGAGTCCCGACGCGATCGACCTTGCCGAGGACAGGGGAGCCTTCGGGCATGTGCTCGCAACTGCGGGGCTGCCGGCTCCCAAGCACGGCACCGCGACGTCGTTCGCCGAGGCCATGCAGATCGCTGCAGAGATCGGGTTCCCGGTGTTGGTGCGGCCGTCATTCGTCTTGGGTGGACGCGGGATGGAGATCGTCTACGGCGAGGCCGAGCTGGCCGCGGCATTGAGACGGATCGGGGGCGCAGACAGCGTGTCGTTCGTCCACCCCGTGCTGGTCGACGCGTTCCTTGACGACGCCGTCGAGATCGACGTCGACGCCTTGTTCGATGGAGAGGAGCTCTTCGTCGGCGGTGTGATGGAGCACATCGAGGAGGCGGGTGTGCACTCGGGCGACTCGTCGTGCGTGCTGCCACCGATTACCCTCGGCAGCGAGACGATCGAACGCATCCGCACCTCGACAGAGCTGATCGCCCGGGGTGTCGGGGTCCGCGGGCTGCTCAACATCCAGTTCGCACTGGCGGCCGACATCCTCTACGTCCTCGAGGCCAACCCGCGGGCGTCGCGCACCGTCCCGTTCGTCTCTAAGGCGACGGGCACGCCGCTCGCGAAGGCGGCGGCTCGGGTAATGCTCGGCAGCACGATCGCCGAGCTCCGCGCTGAAGGGCTGCTGCCACCCGAGGGCGACAGCGAGGTCTCGACAGGCTCGACCGCCGGAGGGGGCGCGTCCGGCAGGGGAGGCGGGATCGCGGTGAAAGAAGCCGTGATGCCGTTCAACCGGTTCCGCACGCTCGACGGTGCGGGAGTCGACACGGTCCTCGGACCGGAGATGCGGTCGACCGGTGAGGTCATGGGACTCGACTACGACTTCGGTCGGGCCTTCGCCAAGGCCCAGGCCGCTGTCGGTGGGCTTCCCACGAGCGGACGTGCGTTCGTGTCCGTGGCCAACCGCGACAAGCGGCACCTGCTCTTCCCCGTCAAGCGGCTCGCCGACCTCGGCTTCGAGATTCTGGCCACCGCAGGTACGGCGGAAGTGCTTCGGCGCAACGGCGTCGCCGCGACAGTCGTGCGCAAGCACTCGGCCGGAGTAGGTCCCGACGGTGAGCCGACGATCGTGGGGCGCATCCTCGCCGGAGACGTTGACCTCGTGGTCAACACACCCCACGGCTCGACCGCGGGTGGCTCGCCCCGAATCGACGGCTACGAGATTCGCACGGCGTCGGTGGCGCGCAACATCCCCTGCATCACGACCGTCCAAGGGATGGCTGCCGCGGTGCTCGGTATCGAGGC
This sequence comes from uncultured Actinomycetota bacterium, assembly GCA_963811585.1. Taxonomy (GTDB): domain Bacteria; phylum Actinomycetota; class Actinomycetes; order Propionibacteriales; family Nocardioidaceae; genus JACDHG01. The sequence continues at coordinate 30,981 of CAWERR010000007.1, read as the reverse complement.
GCTGCGGGCTGGCGGTCTCGACGTACGCTCGTTGCAGTCCTGGTCCGTCGCCGCACGTGATGACACCTCGCCGGAGGAGGCAGTCGTATGACGTCAGCCGCTCCCGGCGTCGCCGCAACCCCGCGCACACCGCTTCAGGTCGACGGGAAGGTCTTCTCCAACAAGCGCGTCGGTGACTACTTTCATCTGACCCTGGTCGCCGACGGGATCGCCGAGCGGACGCGCCCCGGCAACTTCGTCGCTCTGTCGGTCGGTGGCCCTACCTCCGGAGCCTTGCTACGCCGCGCGTTCTCGATCTACCGCGTGCGTCCGTCAGGTGTCTACGGCGGCACCGTCGAGATCGTGTTCGCCGCACACGGAGCCGGGACGCAATGGATGGCTGACTTGGCGCCGCACGACCCGGTCAACGTGGTTGGCCCGCTCGGGAGACCGTTCGCCCTGCCGAAGGAGCCAGTCGCCTGCGCCCTGGTGGGAGGCGGCTACGGCTCGGCACCGCTCTTCGGCCTTGCCGAGCGGCTACGAGACCGCAAGTGCGCCGTCCACATGGTGCTGGGAGCGGCCACCGAGGCGAAGCTGTTCGGCGCCCTCGAGGCGAAGCGGGCGGCCCAGTCGGTCACGGTGACGACGGTCGACGGCTCGGTGGGCATCAAGGGCGTGGTGACCGACCCGCTGCCCGCCCTGTTGAGCCGGGGTATCGAAGTCGTCTACTCGTGCGGCCCGATGGGCATGCTCGCCGCCGTGACAGCGGTGGCAACGCAGCATGGTGCCTGGAGCCAGACCGCGGTCGAGGAGTCGATGGCCTGTGGCATCGGAGTTTGCATGACGTGCGTGCTTCCGGTGATCGGCGAGGACAACGTGACCCGCATGGTGCGCAGCTGCGTCGAGGGCCCGGTCTTTGCGGGCGACCGGGTCCGCTGGAGTGACATCGGCACCGTCCCGGCCGGCACCTACGGAGCACCGCGGGGAGTGAGGCGCTGATGACGAGGCTGCGCGCCGGGGACGTCGACCTCTCGACGGCGCTCGCCGACGCCTATCTCGACAACCCGGTGATGACGGCGAGTGGTTGCGCAGCGTCTGGTCGTGAACTGCACCAGTTCTTCGACGTCGCTGAGCTCGGCGCTGTCGTCACGAAGTCGATCATGCGCGACCCCCGGTCCGGTCGCGCGACCCCGCGGATGGCGGAGACAGCTTCAGGGATGCTCAACTCCATCGGGCTGCAGGGTCCGGGAATCGACTCGTTCCTCGCCACCGACCTGCCGTGGCTGCTGCAGCACGACGCGCGGCCGATCGTGTCGATCGCCGGTGGGAGTCTCGGGGAGTATGCCGAGCTGGCCCGCCGAGTCGGAAACACACCCGGCGTCGCGGCCATCGAGGTCAACATCTCGTGCCCCAACGTCGAGAACCGTGGACTCGTGTTCGCCTGCGACCCGTTCCAGGCAGCTCGGGTGCTCGCCGTCGTACGCCGCGACACGCCCCGTGGTGTGCCCGTCTTCGCCAAGCTGTCTCCCGACGTCACCTCGGTCTCTGAGGTCGCCACCGCAGTGATGGAAGCCGGGGCCGACGGCCTCGTCCTCATCAACACGCTACTGGGCCTCGACATCGACCTCGACACGTTGCGTCCGACACTGGGCGGTGTGACCGGCGGCCTGTCCGGGCCAGCGATCCGCCCTGTCGCATTGCGCGCCGTCTGGGAGGTAGCGCGGGAGCTTCCCGGCGTCCCTCTCATCGGCGTCGGCGGGATCCGCACCGGGGCAGACGCGTTGCAGTTCCTCGCAGCCGGCGCGAGCGCTGTCCAGGTCGGCACCGCCATCTTCAACGACCCGAGCGCACCGATCCGCGTGCTTCGCGAGCTGCGGGCCGAGCTCGCCGCGCGAGGTATCGCGAAGGTGTCCGAGGTGATCGGGCTCGCGCACACGACCCCCACGGGCAAGGAGTGACGATGCCGACACCCTTCGGGCGCAGGTTGTGGCAGCTGATCGACAAGCTCGGTCCGTTGTGTGTCGGCATCGACCCGCACTCCGCGCTGCTGCGCGAGTGGGGGCTGTCCGACGACGTGGCAGGACTTGAGCGTTTCGCGATGACCTGCGCGGAGGCGTTCGGCGACCAGGTCGCGATCGTCAAGCCACAGTCGGCCTTCTTCGAGCGCCACGGTGCGCGCGGCGTCGCCGTGCTCGAGGCATTGGTCGCCGAGCTGCGCAGCAGCAGCACCCTCGTCCTGCTCGATGCCAAACGGGGCGACATCGGGTCGACGATGCTGGGCTACGCCGAGGCGTACCTCGACCAGACGTCGCCCCTCGCTGTCGATGCGATCACCGTCCACCCCTACTTGGGTTTCGAGTCGCTGCGGCCGGCCATCGACGTGGCAGCGGCCAACGGGGCGGGCGTCTTCGTGCTCGCGCTCACGTCGAACCCCGAGGCAGAGAGTGTGCAGGCCGCCCGGCTGAGTGGCGCGACGGTGGCCGGGAATGTGTTGACGGCGATCCGCCGCGAGAACGCCGGAGCTGACCCGATGGGGTCGGTGGGAGCTGTCGTCGGCGCCACGCTGGGCCACTGCGACGAGGACCTCGACGTCAACGGCCCGTTGCTCGCTCCCGGCCTCGGCGCCCAGGGTGGCACGCCCGACGACGTACGCCGGATCTTTGCTGGCGTGACGCAGTACGTCGTCCCGAGCTCGTCGCGCGGTGTCCTCGCTGCCGGACCAGACGTGGAGGCGCTGCGCACTGGCGGCCCGCCGCGCGGCCGACGAGATTGCGATCGCCCTAGGGTCCGGCTGAATCACACGCAGGGCCGATGCCCGTGGGCTTCCGCCGGTCGAGCCTCACCGCCGGCGAGGACCTCCGCCGGTCGAGCCTCACCGCCGGCGAGGACCTCCGCCGGTCGAGCTTGTCGAGACCCTTGATCTCGACAGGCTCGATCAGCGGTGCGGGATCTCGACAGGCTCGATCACCGTGAGGATCGATCACTCGCACGACGCGCCGTGTTGCATGGTTCTTGACACCTAGACGTGAAAGGGTGGCCCCGTCGGTGGCCATGTTGCGTTGTCCGTGGCCCGTCATCGAGGGGGCCGCGTCTCTCGCCTCCGACGAGGGAGTGCAGATGAACCGAGTTGGATCTTTGGTTGCGGTCGCGGTGTTCAGCGTCGCGACACTCAGCGCATGCAGCGGCGGCGACGGCAGCGAGTACTGCGACAGGTTCCGTGAGAATGCCGAGAGCGACGAGTTCGACGACATTGACGGAAGCGACATCGAGAAGATCCAAGAAGAGCTCCGAAAGTTCAAAGACGTCGCCCCCGATGAGCTGCAGGATGACTACGACACGTTGATCGCTGCCGCCGAGGGCCAGGGCGAGGACCCGACCGATGCCGTGAAGAACATCCAGGACTACGCGGTCGACAACTGTGACGTCACCATTGAGGGCTCCTGACCGAGCTCTGAGAGGACCAAGATGAAGCGCATAGCATCACTGGCCGCGGTCACGATCATGGCTGTTGGCTCACTCTCTGCCTGTAGCGGCAGCGGGTACTGCGACAAGCTGAAGGACTACGACGAGGACCAAGGCCTCAGCGAGGTTGACGCCAACACCGAGGACGGCCAGGACAAGTTGCTCGAGGTCCTCGAAGACCTCGAGTCGAACGCGCCCGATGACTTGCAGGACGACTACCAAGTCGTGATCGACGGCTTCACTGCTCTGCGGGAGGGCAATGTAGACGACGTCGACCAGGCTGAGTTCGAGGGAGCTTTCACCAACATCGGCGAGAACGCACAGGACGACTGCGACGTCGACATGGGGGTCTGAGCTGCGCTGACTACCGCCACCCACTGCGGTAGCAGGACGGTCGGATTCTGCACCCTTCGCGCCGTACAGTACGCACATGACGCAACCACCCCCCGGAAGTGGACCTCCTGAGTACGGCAGCGAACCACCTCCCGGAAACGGACCTCCCGAGTACGGAGGCCAACCACCACCGCAGCAACCGGGCAACGGACCTCCCGAGTACGGCGGCCAACCACCACCGCAGCAACCGGGCTACGGCCAGCCCCAGTACGGAGGCGGCACACCGCCGCCCGGAGGTGGGCAACCGCCATACGGAGGTGGCCCTCCCCCTTACGGCGGCGGTCCTGGCTATCCCGGTGGTTACAACCCACCGCCTCCGCCGAAGAAGCGCAGCACCGCACTGATCGTCGGCATCCTCGTTGCCGCACTCGTGCTCGCTGCCGGCGGGCTGACTGCTGCGCTCGTCATCGGCAGCGACGGCGACTCCGATGATGACAAGGGCAATGAGACGACTGGCGAGACGTTCTGCGAGCGCTTCCGCAAGAACGCCGAGAGCAACGAGTTCGACAACCCGCAACCGGGTGACGAGGCCAAGCTCATCGACGAGTTGGAGACCTTCAAAGAGCTTGCCCCAGACGAGCTGAAAGACGACTACGACGTGCTGATCAGTGCGGTCGAAGGCGACGGGACAGATCCTTCAACAGCCGTCCAGAACATCCAGGACTATGCAGTCGCGGAGTGCGACATCACCCCAGACGCAACTGAAGCCGAGTGAGTGACCCGGGAAGGGGGAGGGATGTCTGACCAGCAAGGCAACCCGGGCGACCAGGGTGCAGGGCAAGGCCCACCACCGAACCAGGGGCCACCGCCGTACCAGGGCCCGCCCTACGGCCAGCCTTCGCATGGTGGCCACGACCAGCCTCCGAACTTTGCCCCGGGATCAGGGTTCACACCCGGCGGCGTGTATCCGCAGCAGCAGCTGCTTCCGCATGAGATCCAGCACGGCACCAACCGGACCCCGATCTACATCGGGGTCGCCATCGTGCTGGCGCTGATCGTTGCGGGTGGCGCTGCCTTCTTCCTGCTCCGCGGCGAGGACGACGACAACCGGGCGGAGTACTGCGCCGAGCTTCGGGACGTCACCGACGACGGAGACCTGTCTTCGGCGTTGTCGGGTGCAGACCCGGCGATGTTCGACCGGTTGCTCGCGATCGGAGACATCGCTCCCGAGGCCGTCGCCGACGACTGGTCAGCGATCACCAAGTTCATCGATGACGCGAGTGGCGCGACTCCAGACCTGGCCTCAGCGATCCAGGCCTTCAACGCCCTCCAGGTCATCGCCAACGACGCCGAGGACAACTGCGACCTGACGCTCGAGATCCCAACTCCTTGAAGGACCGCCGATGAGCTATCCGGCTGATCCGCGCCCGCCGGCCGCTCCCGGCGGGGCACCGAGCCCTGGCCGCAGCAGGGCGCCGTTCGTCGTGGCTATCGCCGCGATCGTGGTCCTCGTGGCGGGAGGCGTCCTCGCCGTCGTCCTGGTCGCCAACGACTCGCCTGAGCCCCCATGCTCAGCCTTGCTTGTCGACGGCTGCACGCCTCCGACGGACGACACGACCAGCGGGCAGCCGACTGAGACGACCCAGGGCGGCGAGTCGACGTACTGCGAGAAAATGGGGCTCATCCAAACCCAGTTCACCAACCTTCAGGCCGGCTCGATGTCCGACGACAACCTGAATGACATGGTCACTGGTTTGCAAGAGCTCAAACCGATCGCCCCCAACGAGGTGACCGACGACTTCGACACGTTCGTCAGCGGCATGCAGTCCGTGCAGGACCTGCTCGATGAGCTCGACATCACGTTCGAGCAGTTCCAGGACCCCGAATTCCTTACCTCGCACGCTGGCTCATGGACACCGGACCAGCGGCAGCAGATAGTGGACCTCTCGACAAAGCTCAGCGATCCCGCGTTCACAGCTGCGGGCACGGCGATCGATGAGGACTTCCGCAGCCGCTGCTGACCGGCCGAACATGCTGCGCACTTCCCCTCGACGGCGCTACGGCGCTAGTGTCGCGAGTGCTGGTCATGCCTCATCAGGAGCGGAAGGAGGTTGTGACTGTGCCTGTGCCTGAGTTGACCGTCGAGCAGCGCCGTGCGGCGTTGGAGAAGGCGGCCCGAGTACGCCGTGAGCGTGCCGAGGTGAAGAACCGTCTCAAGCACTCGGGGGCATCGCTGCCCGAGGTGCTGAAAGCTGCCGAGACGAACGAGGTCGTAGCGAAGATGAAGGTCGTGGACCTCCTCCAAGCCATGCCAGGCGTGGGGAAGGTCCGCGCTAAGACGATGATGGAGCGACTGCACATCTCGGAGTCCCGACGAGTGCGCGGCCTCGGCGCCAACCAGGTCGTCGCGCTCGAGCGTGAGTTTGAGCAGCGCTGACGAGGGACAGACTCCGTCGCGGAGTCGGTTGACCGTCCTTGCAGGTCCAACTGCTGTCGGCAAAGGATCGGTTTCGTCGTACATCCGCGACCACTACACCGATGTCTGGATCTCGGTATCGGTGACGACACGTCCGCCCCGTCACGGGGAGCGCAACGGTGTGCACTACTGGTTCGTCGACGATGCGCGCTTCGACGAGATGGTCGCCGGAGACGAGTTCCTCGAGTGGGCGGTGGTGCACCGCGCCGCACGCTATGGAACCCCGCGCCGCCCGGTCGAGGAGGCGCTTGCGCACGATCGCCACGCTCTGCTCGAGATCGACCTCCAGGGCGCGCGGCAGGTGAAGGAGTCGATGCCGGACGCGTTCTTCGTGTTCCTGGCTCCGCCATCGTGGGACGAGCTCGTGCGCAGGCTGATTGGACGGGGCACCGAAACCGACGAGGAGCGGGCCCGGCGGCTGGAGACGGCGATCGTCGAAATGGCTGCTGAGAAGGAGTTTGACGCCACCGTGGTCAACACAGAAGTTCACGCTGCAGCAGACCAGTTGGTAGGATTGATGCGTTAGCCGCGGTTCTCGACCATCGCGGTCCCTGTTCGGGGCCCGCCGGAGAGCCACCCCAACCCTGTGAATGAGGCATCTGCGTGTCAGGCTCCCTGCCCGTCGCCGAGGGGATCACCAACCCCCCGATCGACTCCCTGCTCGAGAAGACCGACTCCAAGTACAAGCTGGTGCTGTACTCCGCGAAGCGGGCCCGCCAGATCAACGCCTACTACTCGCAGCTCGGCGAAGGGCTGCTCGAGTACGTCGGTCCGCTCGTCGACACCCACGTGCAGGAGAAGCCCCTGTCGATCGCCCTGCGCGAGATCAACGCCGACAAGCTGACCTGCGAGGACATCGAGCCCGAAGAGGCTTGAGTCGCCGCCGACGACCAGCTAGCGGGGACCTGACGAGACCATGACCGAGATGTCGGGAACCCCGCTGTCGGGCACCACTGAGTCGTCTGGAAGTCATCTGGCCGACCGCCGCCCTCGCGTCATACTCGGCGTGAGTGGCGGCATCGCTGCGTATAAGGCCTGCGAGCTGCTGCGCCTTTTCACCGAGTCGGGACACGACGTCACCGTCATACCGACCGAGGCGGCGCTTCGGTTTGTCGGCGCGGCCACCTGGGAAGCACTGTCAGGCAAGCCCGTCTCGGGATCCGTGTTCGACGACGTCGCGTCGGTACCACACGTGTCGCTCGGCCAGGCCGCAGATCTTGTAGTCGTCGCGCCCGCCACCGCCGACCTGCTGGCCAGGGCTGCTCACGGCCGGGCCGACGACCTCCTGACCGCGACGCTGCTGACCGCGCGGTGCCCCATCATCTACGCACCAGCCATGCACACAGAGATGTGGGAGCACCCGGCAACGCAGGCGAACGCCGACACGCTCCGCGGCCGTGGCGCGATCGTCATACCGCCGGCGCGCGGACGGCTGACCGGGGCCGACACCGGACCGGGGCGACTGCCCGACCCGGCCGACATCTTCGCGTTCTCGCGTCGGTTCCTCGGCAACGCCGCGCTCGCTGGCGGGGCGGCATCCCGGGTCGATGACCTGGCCGGCCGACTCGTCGTGGTGACCGCCGGTGGGACGCGCGAGCACCTCGACCCGGTCCGTTTCCTTGGCAACAGCTCGTCCGGCAAGCAGGGCTACGCCCTGGCTTCGACCGCTGCCAACCGCGGAGCTGAGGTCGTCCTGATCGCGGCCAACGTGGCGCTGCCCGACCCCGCTGGTGTGAAGGTCGTCCATGTCACGTCGACAGGCGAGCTCGGAACTGCGGTGGGTGACGTCGCCAGCCACGCCGATGCCGTCGTCATGGCGGCCGCCCCCGCCGACTTCCGCCCTGTCTCGCCCACCGTTCACAAGATCAAGAAGCGTCCCGACGGTGCAGCCCCGACGATCGAGCTCGTCGAGACGACCGACGTCCTGGCCGCGCTGGTGCGCCAGCGCGCGAAGGCGTCGTTGCCGGTGCTCGTGGGCTTCGCAGCCGAGACCGGCGACCCCGACGGTGGCGTCCTCGACCACGGGCGCGCCAAACTGCGCCGCAAGGGCTGTGACCTGCTCGTTGTCAACGACGTGAGCGGGGGAGCGGTGTTCGGCGACGACGACAACGAGGCCGTCATACTGTCCGCCGACGGGTCCGAGACAGCAGTTCCCCATGGCTCGAAGACCGACCTCGCCCACGCCGTGTGGGATCAGGTCGCTTCGCGGCTGCCTCGCGCGGATGACGAGACCGTGGCCGAGGAGCCGTCCTGATCCGGTTACGCTTGCCTGCAGCCCATCCCCAGCACGCCAAGGAGAGTTCACCTTGACTGGTCGCCTTTTCACGTCAGAGTCCGTAACCGAGGGACATCCTGACAAGATCGCTGATCAGATCAGTGATTCGATTTTGGACGCGCTCCTCACCGACGATCCGACCAGTCGGGTGGCCGTCGAGACGCTGCTGACGACGGGTCTCGTCGTAGTGGCCGGCGAGGTGACCACGAACGCGTATGCGCCGGTGAGCGACATCGTGCGCAAGTGTGTCCTCGGGATCGGTTATGACTCGTCGACCAAGGGCTTCGACGGGCGCTCCTGTGGCGTACAGGTAGCGATCGGGAGCCAGTCGGCCGACATTGCGCAGGGCGTTGACGATGCCTATGAGGAACGTCACGACCACTCGGTGGACCCACTGGACCGGCAGGGCGCTGGTGACCAGGGTCTGATGTTCGGGTATGCCTGCGACGAGACTGCGGAGCTGATGCCGCTGCCGATCATGGTGGCGCACCGCTTGGCGGAGCGGCTCACCCAGGTCCGCAAGGACGGCACCATGCCCTACCTGCGTCCTGACGGGAAGACCCAGGTGACGATCGAGTACGACGGTGACCGCCCGGTGCGCGTCGACACCGTGGTCGTGTCGAGCCAGCACGCCGGCGACATCGACATCGAGGCGATGCTGACTCCTGACATCAAGAAGCATGTCGTCGACGAGGTGCTGCAGCGGTTCGAGATCGATTCCAGCGACTACCGGCTGCTGGTCAATCCGACCGGCCGGTTCGAGCTGGGCGGTCCGATGGGCGACGCCGGTCTGACCGGCCGCAAGATCATCATCGACACCTACGGAGGGATGGCGCGCCACGGTGGTGGCGCGTTCAGCGGCAAGGACCCGTCCAAGGTCGACCGTTCGGGCGCCTACGCGATGAGGTGGGTCGCCAAGAACGTCGTGGCCGCGGGGCTGGCCCGCCGCTGCGAGGTCCAGGTCGCCTACGCGATCGGCAAGGCGCAGCCGGTGGGGTTCTACGTCGACTGCTTCGGCACCGAGACCGTCGACGTCGATGTGATCCGCAAGGCGGTGCTGTCGGTATTCGACCTCCGGCCGGCGGCGATCATCCGTGACCTCGACCTGCTACGCCCGATCTACGCCCTCACCGCCGCCTACGGCCACTTCGGCCGCGAGCTGCCCGAGTTCACCTGGGAGCGCACTGACCGGGTCGACGCCCTCAAGGCGTTCGCCAGCGCCTGAGCCCACAGGTGTCCACAGGTCACTCCTGAGCCCACAGGTCACTCCTGAGCGCTCCGGCGCAGTCGGCCTCGGCTGGTAGACATGGCGGGTCATGTCGGAGCAACCGGACCACCAGCAGCTGACCTTGCTCAAGAGCGAGGTCCGCAGCCGACGGCCGCGTCCGGTGGCAGGTCCGGCGCCGGAGCTCCCGGTCGCGCGGGTGCTGGTTGACCTGCCGCTGGCGCACCTCAACCGACCCTTCGACTACACCGTGCCCGCGCCGCTCCACGAGCAGGCCCAGCCCGGCTGCCGGGTCAAGGTCCGGTTCGCCGGGCGTGACGTTGGCGGGTTCCTCATCGAGCGCCTCGACGAGTCCGACCACCCCGGTCGGCTGGCACCACTCCGCAAGGTCGTGTCGGCCGAGCCGGTGCTCGCGCCGGCCGTCCATGACCTCGTGCAGCTCGTCGCCGATCGCTATGCCGGCACGGTGGCCGACGTACTCCGGCTGGCCGTGCCGCCCCGCCATGGCCGTGTCGAGGCAGAGGCGGTCACGGCTGGGCCCGTGCCTCCGCCTTTGTCGCTCGAGGGTGCAGGCCCGGGATGGTCGGCGTACGACGGCGGCCGCGGCCTGCTCGATCGACTCGCCGATGGCAGCACCCCGCGCGCCGTCTGGACCGCCCTGCCTGGTGAGTCGTGGCCCGATCGTCTCGCGGAGGCTGCGGCAGCGACCGCGGAGGCCGGGCGCGGCAGCGTGCTCTGCCTGCCGGACGCCCGTGACATCAGCCGGGTCGACGCCGCGTTGACCGCCCTCCTGGGGGAGGGCCACCACGTGGTCCTGTCTGCCGACCTCGGGCCGGCCGCTCGTTACCGGAGCTTCCTGGCCGTCTCGCGCGGCATTGTCCGCATCGTCGTCGGCAGCCGGGCGGCGGCGTTCGCGCCGGTGCACGACCTTGGTCTGGTCGCGATCTGGGACGACGGCGACGACCTGCACGCCGAGCCTCGCGCCCCCTACCCGCATGCACGGGAGGTGTTGCTGCTGCGAGCGCACCACGAAGGCGCGGGTGCGCTGGTCGGGGCGACGTCGAGGTCTGTGGAGGCCCAGGCACTGGTCCAGTCCGGCTGGGCCGTTGCCGTGACCGCTCCCCGGGCGGTGGTGCGAGACCACGCGCCACAGGTGCACGTGACGGGCGAGAGCGACGCCGAGCTCGAGCGAGACGCGGTCGCGCCGTCGGCCCGGATGCCGCGACGAGTGTTCGAGGTTGTGCGGGCGGCCCTCACCGACGGCCCGGTGCTGGTGCACTCACCGCGCTATGGCTACTTGCCGGCCCTGGCTTGCGCCTCCTGCTGGCGCGCGGCGCGGTGTGAGCGGTGCAGCGGGCCGCTGTCTCGCGGGTCCGCCACGGAGGCCCCGCAATGTCGTTGGTGTGGCGCAGTCGCCGACGCGTGGCGTTGCCCCCACTGCCATGCCACCGCGCTGCGTGCCCCGGTGGTCGGTGCCCTGCGAACGGCCGAGGAGTGGGGCCGGGCATTCCCGCAGACTCCGGTGGTGTCGTCAGGAGGGGACCATGTGCTCGATGAGGTGGAGGACCGCCCGTCGCTGGTAGTGGCGACGCCGGGAGCCGAGCCAAGGGTCGCCGGCGGGTATGCCGGCGCCGTGCTCCTCGATACCTGGCTCACGCTGTCCCGTCCCGGCTACCGGGCGACCGAGGAGGCGCTGCGCCGGTGGTTCAACGTCGCCAGCCTGGTTCGGCCGGGCGACGCTCGGTGGCCGTGTCATCGCCGTCGGCGACCCGGCCACGCCGGCCCTGCAGGCGTTGGTGCGGTGGGACCCGGCAGGGTTCGTCTCCCGAGAGCTCGACGACCGCACGTCAGCCGAGCTCACCCCGGCCGCCCGGCTCGCCACGATCACCGCACCGCCCGAGACGGTGACCGACGTACTCGCCGCCCTCGATCTGCCTCGCTACGTCGAGGTGCTCGGCCCGGTCGATGTCTCCGATCGCGCGACACCCGCATCGCGACTGGTGCTCCGGGCCACCCGCGCCCGCGGCGCCGGCCTTGTCGCGCGCGCTGCGACAGCTTCAGGCGGCACGGAGCAGCCGCAAGCTGCCACCGGTGCGCGTACAGGTCGATCCCGCTGAGCTCATCTGACGGGCTCAGACAGCCAGCTCCTTTCCACCGCCCTGGTCTGCGCGACCTCTTAGACTGGGCGCCTGTCCACGCTCGAAGCCCGCAAGCCCCCTGGAGCCCACCCATGTCCGTGCGCGACATCCGGCTGTTCGGTGACCCGATCCTGCGCAGTGCGGCGAGCCCGGTCGTCGACTTCGACAAGCAGATCCGCACGTTGGTGGCAGACCTGACCGACACCATGCTGGCCGCGCCCGGTGCCGGGCTCGCCGCTCCGCAGATCGGCGTCGGGCTGCGGGTGTTCATCTACAACGTCGACGGCGTGGTCGGTCACCTGATCAACCCCGAGCTGTCCCTCAGCGAGGAGACCCAGGACGGGGAGGAGGGCTGCCTGTCGATCCCCGGGCTGATGTTCGACTGCACGCGGGCGCCCGGCGTCGTCGCGCGCGGCTTCGACATGCACGGCGAGCCGGCCGTCATCGAGGGCACCGAGACGCTGGCCCGCTGCATCCAGCACGAGACCGACCACCTCGACGGCAGTCCTGTTCGTCGACCGGCTCGACGCCGAAGACCCGCAAGGCCGCGATGAAGGCCATCCGCGAGGCCGAGTGGAACGGCGTCGACGCCGCCGCTCGTGAAGCAATCGCCGCACCCGATGTTCGGTCGGGGCATGTGAGGATGCTGCGCCGTGAAGCTCGTCTTCGCCGGCACGCCCGATGCCGCGCTGCCGTCGCTGACGGCCCTCCTCGGCAGCCGTCACGAGGTCGTGGCCGTGGTCACCCGGCCCGACGCCCGCAGCGGTCGCGGACGCTCGCTGCTGGCCGTCGCCGGTCGCCGCGCTCGCCGACCGAGCACGGCCTGGAGGTGCTCAAGCCGGCGCGGCCGAGCGACCCCGATTTCCTCGACCGGCTGGCGCAGCTCGCGCCCGACTGCTGCCCGGTGGTCGCGTATGGAGGCGCTGCTGCCGCAGCCGGCTCTCGACATCCCGGCCCGCGGCTGGGTCAACCTGCACTTCTCCGTGCTGCCGGCCTGGCGGGGCGCGGCCCCCGTCCAGCGGGCGTCTGATGGCCGGCGACGAGGTGACCGGGGCGACCACGTTCCGGCTCGTCGAGGAGCTCGACGCCGGGCCGACGTACGGCCTGTTCACCGAGACGCATCCGCGACGACGACACCGCAGGCACCCTGCTCGGCCGGCTCGCCGAGCACGGCGCCGGAGCTGCTCGTGACGCACCCTCGACGGCATCGAGGACGGCGCCTCGAGGAGCGCGCGCAGCCGCCGAAGGGGTGTCGCTTGCGCCCAAGCTGACTGTCGACGAGGCGGAGGTCGACGTGGACGCGGCCGGCGTTCGCGATCGACCGGCGCATCCGCGGCTGCACGCCGGCGCCGGGGCCTGGACGACCTTCGACGGGCAGCGCGTCAAGATCGGCCCCGTCAAGCCGCGGCACGACGCGACCGAGCTCGGCCCGGGCGACCTGGCGGTCGGCAAGCGGTCCGTCCTGGTCGGCACGGGCACCCACGCCGTCGAGCTCGGCGAGGTGCAGCCACCCGGCAAGCCGCGGATGGCGGCCGCCGACTGGGCTCGGGGGCTGCGGACGGCTTCTGCGCGGTTCGGCGATCGGGTCGGGACGGATGGCCAAGACCGACGCGCGCGCGCGGGCACGCACCGGCGTCGACGCCGGCGCGCCAGGTCGCCGTACGACGCGCTGCGGCGGTCGACGACGACGACGCCTACCTCAACCTGGCGCTCGCCCCGGCTGCTCGACGAGCGCGGGCTGACCGGCCGCGACGCCGCGTTCGCGACCGAGCTGGCGGCCGGCACCGCGCGGATGCAGGGCACGTATCGACGCGATCCTCGCCGACCGCGTGCGCGGCTGGCGCCGCGCGCTGCAGCCGGCGGTGCTGGACCGCGCTGCGGCTGGGCGCGCACCAGCTGCTGAGCATGCGGGTGCCGTCGCACGCGGCCGTCGGCACGCACGGTCGAGCTGGTCCGGGCCGCCGTGGGGGAGCGGCCGGTCCGGCTGGTCAACGCCGTGCTGCGGCGCGTGGGCGAGCGAGACCTGGACGAGTGGATGGACGGTCTGTGCGCCCGCGCGCGACCCGACCTGATCGGCCACCTCGCCGTGCGCTACTCGCACCCGCGCTGGATCGTCGAGGCAGTTCCTGCGCCGTTGCTCGGTGACGGTCGGCGGCTCGAGGCAGCTGCTGGCTGCCGACAACGTGGCGCCGACGGTCACGCTGGCGGTGCGGCCCGGGCTGGCTGACGTGACGGAGCTGCTGGCGGGGGCGGCGTCGGCCGGGCCGGTGGTCGCCGTACGCCGGCCTGCTTCGCGGGCGGCGACCCTGGCGCGCTCGCGGCGGTCCGCGACGGGCGCGTCGGTGTGCAGGACGAGGGCTCCCAGCTGGCGGCGCTCGGCGCTGGCCGGGCGCCGAGGTCGACGGGCCGCGATGCGCGCTGGCTCGACCTGTGCGCCGGCCCGGGAGGCAAGGCGGCGCTGCTCACGGGCTTGGCCCGCGAGCGCGGCGCGACGCTGGTCGCGGCCGAGCGGCAGCCGCACCGCGCGCGGCTGGTGCGAGTCGCGCTGCGCGGCTACGCGCCGACCCCGCGACCGTGGTCTGCGCCGACGGCATGCGGCCGCCCTGGCGGCCGGAGGCGTTCGACCGGGTGATCGTCGACGTGCCGTGCAGCGGGCTCGGCGCGCTGCGGCGGCGTCCTGAGTCGCGCTGGCGGCGGACGCCGGGCGACGTCGCAGACCTGGTGCCGCTGCAGCGCGCGCTGCTGGGCTCGGCGCTCGACGCTGCCCGCCCGGGCGGCGTGGTCGCGTACGTGACCTGCTCGCCCCATCGCGAGCCGAGACCCGTGGGGTGGTCGATGCCGTCTGTGAGGCGCGCGACCGACGTCGGTCGAGGAGGACGCGCGGGCACTGCTGCCGGCTGTGACCGACCTCGGGCGCGGGCCCGCACCTCCAGCTGTGGCCGCACCGGCACGGGACGGACGCGATGTTCGTGTCGTTGCTGCGCCGGCTCGGCTGACGCTGAGGCACGTCGCTGCGGCGTTAGACTCGCTCGACCGATGAGCATCCAGATCTCACCGAGCATCCTGTCGGCCGACTTCGCCAACCTGCAGGCGCCGCGCGAGTCGGTCGCCGGCGGCCGACTGGCTGCACGTCGACGTGATGGACAACCACTTCGTCCCGAACCTGACCCTCGGCCTGCCGGTCGTCGAGGCGCTGGCCGCAGGTCGCCGAGCAGCCGCTCGACTGCCACCTGATGATCGACGACCCCGACCGCTGGGCGCCGGCGTACGTCGAGGCCGGCGCGTCGAGCGTGACCTTCCACGTCGAGGCGTGCGCACGCGCCGGTCCGGCTGGCGCGGGAGCTGCGGGCCAAGGACGCCCGCGCCGGCATGGCGCTCAAGCCCGCGACGCCGATCGAGCCGTACGAGGACCTGCTCCCCGAGCTCGACATGTGCTGATCATGACCGTCGAGCCTGGGTTTCGGCGGCCAGAAGTTCCTCGACGTGTGCCTGCCGAAGATCGCGCGGCTCGCGAGCCTGCTCGACAAGCGCGGTGGCGACATCTGGCTGCAGATCGACGGCGGAGTCTCGGCCGAGACCATCGAGCGCTGCGCCGAGGCGGGTGCCGACTGCTTCGTGGCCGGCTCGGCCGTCTTCGGTGCCGACGACCCGGACGCGATGGTGACACAGCTCCGCACCCTCGCCGAGCAGGCGGCCGGCGGTCACACCTGACGAGTGTCCCGGCGTCGAGCGTCTCCGGCGATCGAGCGCTCGCGTCGGCTCCGGGTGATCGAGAGCCTCCGGGTGATCGAGTGTCTCCGGTGATCGAGCTTGTCGAGATCCCCGGGTCTCGACAAGCTCGACCGACGGCGGGCAGGCGGCAAAGGTGACCAGTCGGCGCTGCATATGTGACCAGTCGGCGCGGCATACGTGACCAGTCGGCGGTGCAGATGTGACCAGTGGGCGGGGCGGTGCCATACTGGTGTCAACGAGTGTTCATTGCTCGCGTGCTCCGGGGTCGGTGAAATTCCGAGCCGGCGGTTATAGTCCGCGACCCGGCCACCTCGGTGGTTGGTTGATCCGGTGAAATTCCGGGACCGACGGTTAAAGTCCGGATGGGAGGATGCACGCCGACTCTGGACGTCGTCGCCGTACTGGCGTCGAACTCGGGTCGCGCGATGAGCGTGCCCAGGTCCGCACGTCTCGGCGACCGTTCTGGTCGGATCATCACCCCGGAGTCGCCCGACCAGACGGACGAAAGGCTCCACAGGTGGCAAGCAACAGCGAGATCCTGGCCCTGAGCCAGGCGCTGACGATCGCTCGCACACCCGGCATACCCACCGGCCCCAATCCACGGGTCGGGGCAGTCGTGATCGACGATCACGGCGCAGTCGTCGGCGAGGGCTACCACCGCGGCACGGGCACCGCCCATGCAGAGGTCGACGCGCTGGTGTCGGCAGGTGAGCTGGCTCGTGGCGCCACCGTGGTCGTCAGCCTCGAGCCTTGCAACCACACCGGTCGCACCCCGCCATGCGCCCGGGCGCTGATCGACGCCGGCGTACGCCGCGTCGTCTTCGCCCAGAGCGACCCCAATCCAGTGGCAGCCGGTGGTGCCGCCACCCTGGCCGCCGCTGGCATCGAGGTCGAAGGCGGGGTCCTGGCCGACGAGGCAGCCCTCATCAACAAAGAGTGGACGTTCGCGATGCGCGAGCGCCGCCCGTTCGTCACCTGGAAGGTCGCCACCACCTTGGACGGCCGGTCGGCCGCCGCCGACGGTACGTCGCAATGGATCACCAGCCCTGCCGCCCGCGCCGACGTACACCTGCTCAGAGCGCGCTGCGACGCCGTCCTGGTCGGCACCGGCACCGTCACCGCCGACGACCCGCGCCTCACCGTCCGTGGCCCCGACGACGTACCCCTTGCTCGCGAGCATCAGCCGCTCCGCGTGGTGATGGGCACCCGAGAGCTCGACTCCAGGGCGAAGGTATTCGACGACACGGCCGACACCACCGTCCTGGCAACCCACGACCCGAAGCACGCGCTGTCGACGCTGTTCACCCAGGAACGGCGGCACGTCTTGCTTGAGGGCGGCCCAACCCTGGCCGCCACGTTCCTCCGCGCCGGCCTAGTCGACGAGGTCGTCGCGTACGTCGCTCCGGCCTTCCTCGGCGCAGGCAACCCCGCCGTCGCCGACCTCGGCATCACAAGCATCGGCGGGATCCGCCGCTTCGAGCTCGTCGAGGCCGCCCGGATCGGCGACGACGTACGCCTCCTCCTGCGGCCTGGCGCCGTTCCGACCAGGGAGGGCAGCTGATGTTCACGGGCATCGTCGAAGAGCTGGGCGAAGTCGTCGCGATCGACTCCCTCGGCGACTCCGTTCGGCTCACCGTGCGGGGACCAACAGTTGTCTCCGACGTCAGCCACGGTGACTCGATCGCGGTCAACGGCTGCTGTCTCACGGTCGTGGAGGCGGACGACGAGGCATTCAGCACCGACGTGATGGCAGAGAGCCTCGCGAAGACCGCGCTCGGGGCGCTCCGACCGGGCAGCCCGGTCAACCTCGAGCGTGCCGTGTCGGCTCACACCCGCCTCGGCGGCCACATCGTTCAGGGCCATGTCGACGGCACCGGCACGATCGTCGCCCGAGAGTCGAGCGAGCACTGGGAGGTCGTCCGGATTGCACTCCCCGCCGAGCTCGCGCGCTATGTCGCGATGAAGGGCTCGATCACGGTCGACGGCGTCTCGCTGACAGTGAGCGGCGTCCACGACGAGGCGGGCGAGCCCGGCCCGGCCTTCAGCGTCAGCCTGATCCCGACCACGCTCGAGCTGACCACGCTCGGGCGCAAGATTCGCGGCGACCTCGTCAACCTCGAGGTCGATGTGATCGCCAAGTACGTCGAACGGCTGTTGGCGTTTCCCCTCTCCGAGAAGGAGCCCACCGCATGAACCCGATCGACTACCTGCTCGAGCACACCTGGGTGATCTGGGGCACACCCATCCTGGTCCGCGAGGTCGTCGGCAACGTCTTTGGCCTGGGCAGCGCGTTCCTCGGGATGCGGCGCAAGATCTGGGCCTGGCCGGTTGGAATGATCGGCAACGCACTGCTCTTCACCGTGTTCGTCGGCGGCATCTTCGACAAGCCGCAGGAGCACGACATCTGGGGACAGGCTGCCCGTCAGGTGTTCTTCTTCGCGGTGAGCGCCTACGGCTGGGCGCGCTGGCTGCGCATCAAGCGTCAAGGTGGAGCCGCCGACGGTGGTGCGATCACCCCGCGCTGGGCGACGGCGAACGAGCTGAGGATCTTGATCCTGGCCGGCGCCGCCATGATGGCGGTGTTCATCCCGACGCTGAAGTGGCTGGACTCCTTCGGCCCAGTGCCCGATGCCTGGATCCTCACGGGCAGCATCCTGGCGACGTACGGCATGGCCCGCGGGTATGTCGACTTCTGGTGGATCTGGATCGGCGTTGACGCGGTCGGCGTCCCGCTCCTGATCCGCGCGGAGTACTACCCGAGTGCGGCCCTCTACATCGTCTACGGCGTCTTGTGCATCGTCGGGTTCGTGGCTTGGGCGGCCGCGGAGCGACGACTCGGGCCGGGAGCGGACGACGAGGCGGCGCGGGGTACAGGCGAGGTCAGCCATGTCTGACCGGATCCCAGTGCTGCTCGACACGATCGAGCACGCCGTCGCCGAGCTTGCTGCAGGCAATGCGATCGTGGTGGTCGACGACGAGCAGCGCGAGAACGAAGGCGACATCGTCTTCGCCGCCGAGCACACGACACCGCAGCTCCTGGCGTTCGCGATCCGCTACACGAGTGGCGTGATCTGTGTGCCCATGGAGGGTACGTCGCTCGACCGCCTCGGCATCCCGCTCATGACGACCCAGAACCGGGAGCGCCTCCGGACGGCATACACCATCTCCGTCGACGCAACCGACGGCATCACGACCGGGATCTCCGCAGCCGACCGGGCGCGCACGATCCAGACACTCGCGGCAGCAACCAGCGGGCCATCCGACCTGGTGCGTCCGGGCCATGTCTTTCCGCTCCGCTACCGCGATGGCGGGGTGCTGGTGCGGCCCGGTCACACGGAGGCGTCGGTCGACCTCGCCCGGCTTGCGGGGCTGGGCCCGGCGGCTGTGATCGCTGAACTGGTCAACGACGACGGCACGATGAAACGCGGCTCCCAACTGCGTGAGTTCGCCGACGAGCACAGCCTGGTGCTGGTGTCGATCGCCGACCTGATCCGCTATCGCAACCGGCACGAGCGCCAGGTGCTCAAGATCGTCGAGACCCGGCTGCCCACCGAGTTCGGCACGTTCCAGGCACACGGCTATCAGCACCTCGTCGATACGTCGGAGCAGATCGCCCTTGTCTACGGCGAGATCGGTGACGGGCGCGACGTCTTGGTGCGCGTGCACTCCGAGTGCCTCACCGGCGATGTGTTCGGGTCGCGACGCTGCGACTGTGGTCCGCAGCTGCGATCCGCCCTGGCGGTGATCAGTGCCGAGGGGCGGGGGGTTGTCGTCTACCTTCGCGGCCACGAAGGCCGCGGGATCGGTCTGCTGCAGAAGTTGCAGGCCTACACGTTGCAGGACGCCGGCCGCGACACCGTCGACGCCAACCTCGACCTCGGGCTCCCGGCCGACGCTCGCGACTACGCCACCGGCGCCCAGATCCTTCGCGAGCTCGGCATCACGTCGGTGCGCCTGCTCACCAACAACCCGTTGAAGCGGGTGGCGTTGGAGTCGTACGGCGTGCCGGTGACCGAGCGGATCGCCGTGCCTGTCGAGCCACACGACGACAACCGCGACTACCTCGTGACCAAACGAGACCGGATGGGCCACGAGCTCGGGCACCTCGCATTCGAGCCGCTGCCCCATGGACTGCCTGCACAGGTGCCAGGCCCAGGTGGTCGCGCTGGGGCACTGCCCGACGAAGGGCCGGCGGCATGAGCGGATCCGGTCAGCCACAGCACGAATCTCTCGACGCCTCACGGCTGCGGGTTGGCATCGTCGCAGCCCGCTGGCACGACGAGGTGATGGCTGGGCTGCTCGCCGGGGCAGAGCGGGCGTTGGCCGATGCCCAAGTCGAGACGTCTGTCGTTATCCGTGTGCCGGGCAGCTTCGAGCTACCGGTAGCAGCCCAGAGACTCGCCCAGGTCGGGTATGAAGCCGTGGTTGCCCTCGGTGTCGTGATCCGGGGCGGCACCCCTCACTTCGACTACGTCTGCAACGCCGTCACCGACGGACTGACCCGCGTTGCGCTGGATGCCAGCGTGCCGGTCGGCTTCGGGGTGCTGACCTGTGACGACGACGACCAGGCCCGCGACCGGGCGGGACTCGACGGGTCGCGCGAGGACAAGGGCTACGACGCCGCGCATGCCGCAATGGCGACGGCTCTCACGCTGCAAGGGCTGCGGCTTCCCTGAGGACGCCCGCTGCGTTGCGTCCGTGGTAGCGGTCGCTGGGGCGCTCAGCTGCAAGGACGCTACGAGCCTCCCTGCACGCATCCCATTAGGCTGGATGACGATGAAGACATTCGACGAGCTGTTCGCCGAGCTCAGCGTGAAGGTGGCGGCGCGTGAGCCCGGCTCCGACACGGTAGCCGCGATCGAGGCTGGCGTGCATGGCATCGGTAAGAAGCTCGTCGAAGAGGCAGCGGAGGCGTGGATGGCCGCCGAGTTCGAGTCGGCGGAGCGCGCCGCGCTAGAGCTGAGCCAACTGCTCTACCACGCACAGGTGCTCATGCTGGCGCGTGGACTGACCCTCAACGACGTCTACGCCCACCTGTGACGAGGCCCGAACAAATGCTCAGGATTGCTGTCCCCAACAAGGGAGCGCTGGCGGCCGCCGCCAGCGACCTGTTGCGTGAGGCCGGTTACCGTCAGCGCCGCGACTCGCGCGACCTCGTCGCGGTCGACCAGGCCAACGGTGTGGAGTTCTTCTACCTACGGCCTCGCGACATCGCGGTGTATGTCGGAGGTGGCACCCTCGACATCGGCCTCACCGGTCGTGACCTCGTCCTCGACTCGCGGGCCGCTGTCGCCGAACGCCAACCGCTCGGCTTCGGCCAGTCCCGGCTCCACTTCGCCGCTCCGCAGGGGTCCGGCCGTACCGTCGACTCCCTCCAGGGGGCACGGATCGCGACGTCATACGCGGGCGTGCTCGAGGACTACCTCAAAGAGCGCGCCGTGTCGGCCCACGTCATCCGTCTGGACGGCGCGGTCGAGACCGCGGTGCGGCTCGGCGTTGCCGACGTCATCGCCGACGTGGTCGAGACCGGTTCGACGATGGCTCAGGCCGGCCTCGAGACGTTCGGTGACCCGATCCTGCTGTCGGAGGCAGTCCTCGTCACTCGGGCAGGCGCCCCCGACCCCGACGGCTTTGACGTCTTCTCGCGACGCGTACGCGGGGTTCTCGTCGCCCGCAGCTACGTGATGATGGACTACGACATCGAGGCCACCAGTGTCGATGCCGCATGCGCGGTCACGCCGGGCATCGAGTCACCAACGGTCTCGCCGTTGCAGCGGTCCGGCTGGGTCGCAGTGCGGTCGATGGTTCCTCGTGACGACGCGCACCAGGTGATGGACCAGCTCTACGACCTTGGCGCGCGTGGGATCTTGGTGACCGACATCCATGCCTGCCGGCTCTAACGCAACCTCTACTCCTCCTCCGGTGCGACTCCCGCACACCTGGCGACCGCTCGGCGCGCGCGTGGTCGCCGGCGCCGCGGCGTTCTCTCTCGTGGCTGCAATGACGTTCCTCTGGGTGATGCTGCCCGACACGGTGCAGGACGACTTCACGGCACCACAGCGGATCACGCTGCTGATCTTCTTCGCGGCCATCCTGGTGGGCTTGCACGCGCTGTTCCGTACGTCGGTCCGCGCCCGCGACGAGGGCCTGACCGTCGTCAACGGCTACCGGGCGCGGCAGCTCGAGTGGGCCGAGGTGGTGTCGGTGTCGCTCAACCCCAACCGCCCCTGGGCGATGCTCGACCTCGACGATGGCCAGACCGTGGCGGTGATGGCGATCCAGAACTCCGACGGCGCCCGGGCGGCGCGGTCGGCGCGCGAGCTCGCAGGGATCGTCGCGGAGCGCACCCGCCCCGACCGCGACTAGCCCGTCCAAACACCCGCTAACCCGCGCATCGACCGCCTCGACCCACCGAAACGCGGGTTAGGCGGTGTTCGGACGGGAGGGGACTTCGGCGGCGAGTGCGTGGACCGCCGCCTCGAAGCACTCCATCGGCGGGCTGACCAGTCCGGCACCGACCTGGCCGACGCCCGCCACGCGACCCGCCATACCGGTGTTGATCTGAGGCAGCTGCCCGGTTCGCAGGACGGAGGTGACGTCGATACCCGTCGGCGTACCTCTGAAGTCCATGATCGGTAACGCCCAGCGAGGGTTCTCACCGACACAGATGTCGTACATCCGCCGCGTCGTCGCGAGCGCGTCGGGCACTGAGCCTCCGACGAATCGGACGATCGCCGGCGCCGTCGCCATCGCGAACCCACCGATCCCCGCCGTCTCCGTGATCGCGGAGTCGCCGATGTCGGGGTTGGCGTCGTCAGGACCGAAGTTTCCGAGGTAAAGCCCGTCGGCCACCTGGGCCGGGCCGGTGAACCATCGCTCGCCGAGGCCCGAGACCTGGATGCCGAAGTCGGTGCCGTTGCGGGCCATCGTCGTGACGACCGTCGAGCCTGGCACTCCGTTCGCCGCCCGAGTCATCAACTTGCAGGCGGGCATGACGACGTTGAGGAAGAAGTGGTCGTTGCTGGACACGAACGTCACAACCTCGGCGACGTCGTCGCTCGGCAGCCCCGACCGGATCAGCGCGGGCAGCCACTCCTTGAGCAGCATCAGCGTGCCTGCGCGGTTGCGGTTGTGGCCTTCGTCGCCCATCTGGATCATCTGCGCGACGATCGCGCGTACGTCGATCGGACCGGTCGCCCGGGTTGCCGTCTGCAGAGCCGGCCCGAGCACGTCACTCATCCAGTGGAGCCGGGTGATCACGTCGGGGGAGTAGGCGCCGTAGCGCAGCACTTTGCCGAGGCCCTCGTTGAGCGAGCACCACGAACGCCGGTCGTGAGCCGAGTCGTCGAGCTCGAACATCCACATCGAGGACGACACCACGCCAGCCATCGGACCGACGGCGCCGTGGTGGTGTGCCGGCTCGAACGTGAAGTCCCCGGCCGCGAGACGCGTTTCGGCGGTCTCGGCGTCGTCGGCGAGGCCTTCGTAGAGCACGGCGCCGACGAGGGCCCCCCGCAACGGGCCCGACATCGCGTCCCAGGCGATGGGCGGACCGGCGTGCAGGAAGTGTCCAGGTTGCAGAGACAAGGCCTGGCCTGCCGGGCGGACGTCGACCAGCGACGCCTCGGCGGCCGTCAGCTGCGCCAACGCCTGCGCGTTGGCGGCGGCCCGGCGCCGATCCAGCATCACGGTCGTCAGCGATGCCTCGGTGCCGGCGAGCGGCGGCGCCCATGCGACATCGACGGTTGGCACACCCTGCGACCGCAACGAGTCCGCCAGCAGCTGGGCGCCCGCGGTGACGACCGTGAAGTCACCCGTCATGCCGACCTACCTGGATCTCGACAAGCTCGATCACCGGTCGCTGGTCAGCGGCTACCGCCGGTCGAGCGGCCACCGCCGGTCGAGCTTGTCGAGACCACGTGAGCGGAGCGGTTACCGCTGGTCGAGCTTGTCGAGACCACGTGAGCGGAGCGGTTACCGCTGGTCGAGCTTGTCGAGACCACGGGAGCGGAGCGGTTACCGCTGGTCGAGCTTGGCGAGACCTCGTCATGCTGGGCTCCGGGCGATCAGGGAGAGGGCGTCGCGGGTGGCGGCCGCGTTCGACGCGTGCACTACTGCGCCAGCATTGGTGAGGGCGGCTGCCTGTGACTCCAGGCCCTGCGGGTCGTCGCGGGTGCCCACGAGGCAGACGATGACCGGGGTGTCGGATCGGCCGATGAGCGCGGCGAGCTCGGCCGCGGGATCGGGATGGGCGCTGTGCCCGAGCACGACGTCGAGGAGCACCACCGCGCACGAGGAGTCGGCGAGCTCGCGTTCGAGGCGCTCCAGCCGCAGCGACGGGTCGATCATCGGGTGCGGCCGCCCCACGGTCAGCGCGTCGTCGCCGAAGTCGATGAAGGCATGGCCAGCCGCGGCAAGGTCGTCTCCCAGCTGCTCGGCGCCCGCCAGCGGGATGTTGGACGCGACGGGACCGAGCTCGGCCGACGCGATCAGCATGGACTCGTCGCACAGCGTCCCTCCGACGAAGAGACCACGCATGAATCCCGCGCGAGCAGTCGGCAGGTCAGGCCCCCACCGAGGTGGCGGGCTCCACGGCATACCGGCCGCCTCGGCGACTCGTTGCGCCGTCGCAGTCAGGTCGGGCAGGCCGGGGCCGAGATATCCGAGGACTGTTGGGGTTGCTAGTCCTCGCGCGTGCTCGGTGACGAGGTCCGCCACCTCCGCCGCCGGGGGCTTCGACACCACGACGATCGTCGACACGGAATCGTCAGCGTCGAGGCGGTCGAGCGCCGCTAGCGTCGATCGACCGCGTACGTCGGCCGACAGGTCACGTCCGCCGACGCCCAGGCAATGGGTCACCCCGATGCCGGCGAGGTCGAGCAGCGCCATCATCTGCTGGGCACCGGTGCCTGAGGCGGCTACAATGCCGACCGGTCCTGGCCGGACGACGTTCGCGAAACCGAGCCCCACCCCGTCCACGACCGCCGTCCCGCAGTCCGGCCCCATCACCAGCACCCCAGCTTCGGCAGCCAGCTTCTTGAGGCCGACCTCGGCCGAGAGGTCGACGTTGTCGCTGAAGACCATCACGTCGAGACCCGAGGTCACGGCATCTGCGGCGTCGATCGCGGCTACGCGGCCGGGAGTGCTGATGAGCGCGAGCTGTGCTGGTGCTCGCCTGGCGGCCGCGCCGACCGAGAGTGGGACGACGTCGCCCGTGCCGGCTCCCGAACCCGACGTCGCCGGCGAGGCGGCCAGCGCCGCGTCCAGGACCGCTTTGGCTTGGGCGAGTGCGTCCTCGTCGTCAGCCTCGATCGCGATCAGCATGTCGTTGGGCGTGAGCCCCCGAGGCTCCTCGAAACTCATGGAGACGAGGAGGTCGATGTTCAACTCGGTCGCCATCGCGACGATCGCCGATGAAACTCCGTCGACTTCCCGGACGTCGCGGCTGACCTGCATCAGGCCGACCGAGTCCCGATAGGCACCGCTGCGGACCTCGAGGTGGCGGGTCATGCGATCGCCTTGTGCATCGCTGCAGCCAACACGGTGTCGATGCCTTCGAGCAAGCCGCGCCCCGAGCTGTGTCCGACTGCGACCAACCCGGCTGACGCTTCGTCCAGCGCACGTCCAGTGCTGCAGGCGTCGAGCACCGCGGCCACCTCGTCGAGGCACCAGCCCGCCGCCGCCTGCCGAAGCAGCCCGGCGGACGCCGCGGTCGTCAGCCGCTCGAGTGGGGCGGCGCAGATCTCGCGGGAGAGGCTCACCGCGGCGGGATGACGGGCCGCGTGGAGGGTGGCGAGCACGCCGCAGAGGACGTCGTCGGCGTACGGCGTCAAACCGTCACCTCTGCCGAGGCTGTCTCGCCACGTGCGAATGAACGCGTCGACGGCATCGTCGCGGACCCGTGAGCGAAGCGCTGGGAGATGGGGGCTGGCCGGCCGCCACCAGCGCGCGATGGTCAGCGGCTGGTCACCCCAGCTCAACGAGCCGCCGCCCACGCCGAGCGAAGATCCTGGCCACCGCCCGTCCGCGACCGCGACGGCGTGGGGGAAACGGAGTGTGCCGGGAAACGTCAGGCAGGCGACGACATGACCGTCGTCGTCGACGAGCTGCCACACCAGCGCGCTGCGATGCCCGACCCGCAACAGCTGCGGAGCCCCGTCGAGCAGCGGCGCCAAAGCTGCGCTGACGATCGCAGCGCGAGGCTCGGTCACGCGGCTCCTTCCGGGTGCGGGCATGCGGCAGGTGGCCTCGACGCTAATCGCTGCGCTACGGTCCCACTCATGGGCAGATGTGCCAACGATCTGCCCGGATCTGAGGGTGAGTTGTCAGAGCGCGCTGTGGTCCGCGTCCGCGACCTGCTGAAGGCGCCGGCCTTCTCGGGAGTCCGCGTCGTGGCGGGAATGACCGGCTTGGACAACATTGTGAGCCGCGCCAACATCATGGAAGTTCCGGACATCCTCGACTGGGTGAAGCCTGAAGAGCTGCTGCTGACCACCGGCTACCCGCTGCGTGAAGTCCCCGATGGCATGGCCAAGCTCGTCGGTGCCCTCGCCGACGCAAAGGTGGCGGCACTTGGAGTGAAGCTGCACCGCTACCTGGCTGAGCTGCCGACCGACATGCTCGGCGAGGCCGACCGGCACTCGTTGCCCGTGCTCCTGCTCCCCGACGGGGTGGCGTTCGACGACCTGCTCGACGCAACGCTCAGCGAGGTCCTCCACCACCGGTCGACCATGCTGGAGCAGACCGAGACCGTCTACCGCGCACTGGTGTCGATCGTGCTCGAAGGAGGCGGCCTCGGCGAGTTGGTGAACGCGCTCCACGGCTTCGTCGGCGGCAGGGTGTTCGCATCGACGACCGACGGGCGTGTGCTGGCAGCCAGCGGTTCCGATCCGCTCCAGCTGAGCGACGTCCAGCTGCTCCCCGACGTCTGGGCGGAGTCGGGACGGTTCCGCTCCGAACGGTTCGCCCCGGGAGTGCACCGGGTGGGGTCCGTCACGATGGCCGTCGCCGCCGTGCTCGCGGGGAGTTCCGACCACGGCCGCCTCGTCGTCATCCGCACCGACGGATCCCCGTCAGCTGCCGACCTGCATATCCTCGAGCGCGCCGCCACGGTGGCGGCGCTCGCCGTCACGAAGTCGCTGGCGGTGAACGCCGTCGAGGCGAAGTACAGAGGCGACTTCGTTCGCGACGTACTCATGGACCGAGCCGGTCCGTCGGCGCAGGTGACCACCCATTTCGCGTCGCTCGGATGGGGCGTGGCGCGCCCGCTCGTCGTTGTCGTCGCCGGCCTAGATCCCCAAGACGATGACGACAGCGCCCTCGATGACTTCCGTACGGCGCAAGAGCGCTTCTCCAACGCGTGGATCAGCGTCGTGACGCGCTACGACAAGACCACGCCGGTGGTCGGGTTCGCGCAGGAGGTGGTGGTCCTGGTCCCCGCTGATGACACGGCGAAAGCGGGCGGGGTCCGCGACGTGGTCGACGGACTGGTACGAGCCGTCTCGGGCGACGGTGGTGGCGGACGCCGGTCGTTCTCGACAGGTGTCAGCCGGGTCGTGAGCGACCCCAGCGCCGTCGCGAAGGGCTACGAACAGGCACGGCGCGCAGTGCAGGTCGGGCGACAGCTGCACGGCACGTCGGCGGTGGCGCACTTCGACGACCTCGGCGCCTTCCGGCTGCTCAGCCTCATCGAGGACTCCAGCGAGCTGCGGACGTTCGTCTCCGAGGTCTTGGGTGAGCTGGCCGACGAGGACGACCCCGAGGCGGCCGACATGCGGGCAACCTTGCGGGTGCTGCTGGATACGAACTTCAACGTCGCCGAGACGTCGCGACGGCTGCACTTCCACTACAACACGTTGCGCTACCGGATCACGAAGCTCGAACGCATCGTCGGCCCGTTCGTGTCCGACCCTGACCTCCAGCTCGACCTTGCCCTCGCCCTGCGCGTCATCCAGATCCGCGGCCTCTAGGACCCAAAACCCCGATTCGGGCCTTGTGGGGACGAATCGGAAGGGGATACGGAGTGTGCGCGTCCTACCAGGTCACGGCGTGACGTTCCGGCATCCTGGTCATTGACGCTCGTCACAAGGGCGGCGGCGCTCGACGCAAGGGAGTCGTCATGGCTATTGGTTGGAAGGTCGTCCACGGAGGCAAGACGCCACCGCCGGGAGAAGCAGTCGCGCCAGACGAGAGGCTGTCGTGGAGTCGCACCACCGGTCTCGGTGCCCAACATGTCGTGGCGATGTTCGGAGCGACATTCGTCTTCCCCGTGATCATGGGGCTGAACCCCAACCTCGCCATCATGATGAGCGGCATTGCCACCATCGCGTTCCTGCTCATTGTCCAGGGGAAGGTGCCGAGCTATCTCGGTACGAGCGCGTCCTTCGTCGGCGGCGCGGCCGCCATCTACGCCCAGGAGGGCGGTCCTGCCGACGTCACAGGCGCGATTCTCGTTGCCGGTGTCGTGCTGGCGCTCGTCGGTGTGCTGGTCCATGTCGTCGGAGCCGGCCCCGTCAATGCCGTGCTTCCGCCCGTGGTCACCGGAGCGGTCGTCATGCTCATCGGGCTCAACCTCGCCGTGGTGGCCGCCGGCACGGGTCCGACGACCACCGGCCTCTACTGGGCGTCCGACCCCTGGGTCGCACTCCTCACGATGACGTTCGTGATCGTGACCGCGGTAGCGTTCAAGGGGTTCATCGGCCGGATCGCGATCTTCGTGGGGCTGATCGCTGGTTGCCTGGTGGCCTGGGCTGCCGACGTGATCTTCGGCGCGCGCACGTTCCCAGGAATCAACGGAGGCGAGCCGTTCGAGGCCGACCGCATCGACTTCAGCACCGTCAAGTCGGCCGACTGGCTTGGCTTCCCGCCGCACACCGCTGACGGCCTTGTCGGCAACCAGACCGAGGCCGGCAACCTTGCAGAGGTCGGCTGGCACGTCCCCGACTTCAGGTTCGCGTTCGTGCTGCTCGTGCTTCCTGCCGTGATCGCGCTGGTTGCCGAGAACATCGGCCACGTCAAGGCGGTGGGCGAGATGACGAAGCGCGACCTCGACCCGGTGATGGGGCGGGCGATCGCCGCCGACGGAGTGGGGACCGTCATCACGAGCGCCGTCGGTGGCTCGCCGACAACGACGTACGCCGAGAACATCGGCGTGATGGCAGCGACCCGGGTCTACTCGACCGCTGCCTACTTCGTGGCGGCAGGCTTCGCGATCCTGCTGGGGTTCGTCCCCAAGATCGGCGCCATCGTGTATGCCGTGCCAAGCGCCGTGCTGGGAGGCATCACCGTCGTGCTCTACGGAATGATCGGCCTGTTGGGCGCGAAGATCTGGAAGGAGAACCGAGTCGACTTCGCCGACCCGGTCAACCTCGTGCCCATCGGAGCGGGCATCACCATCGGCATCGGTGGCGCCAACCTGCAGATCACCGACGACTTCTCGATCCAGGGCATCGCGCTCGGCACGCTCGTTGTGGTGATCGGCTACCACCTCGCTCGGACCATCGCCGACCGGTCCGGCACGGGCGCTGCGATCGCGGTAGGCCAGACTGGGGTGCACTCGATGGACGACCCGCCCTCCCAAGGGAACGGTGGACCAGGCAGCCACCGAGCGCCGGAGTGACTCTGACTGACCCTGCTGACAGCGAGGTGGACCCGAGTGAAACCCGCCCCGTTTGCGTACCACCGACCCAGGAGCGTTGACGAAGCGACGTCGACGCTGGGTGCGGGGGACGCGAAGATCCTGGCTGGTGGGCAGAGTTTGATCCCGCTCATGTCGATGCGGCTGGCGTCTCCGGCGGCCCTCGTCGACGTCACGTACGTCGACGGACTCGACACGATCGACGTCGACGACGTGGCCGTGCGGGTGGGAGCGCTGACGCGGCACGCCACGCTGGAGGATGACGCAGCGGCGCACGCCGCCAACCCGCTGCTGCGCATCGCCACCCAGCACGTTGCCCACCCGACCATCCGCAACCGCGGCACGACGTTGGGCAGCATCGTCCACGCCGACCCCGCCGCGGAGATGCCAGCCGTGCTGATGCTTCTCGGCGGCAGCGTCGACGCCGTCAGTGCGGCGCGGGGCATGCGCACCATTGCCGCCGCAGACCTCTTCCTTGGACCGTTGGAGTCGGCCCTGGAGCCCGACGAGTTGGCCGTTGCGGCGAGCTTCCCTCACCCACCTGCCGGGTCGGGATCCTGCTGGGTCGAGATTGCGCGTCGGCACGGCGACTATGCCCTGGTCGGCGTCGGTGCGCTCGTCACCCTCGACGCAGCGCTGAGCGTCACGGCCGCGAAGGTGAGCCTGATCAGCGTGGCCGGGACACCATTGCTGGTCGATGTCACGGAGGCAGTCGCCGGGAGGACATACGACGCCGTGGACTGGTCGGCTGCGATCGCGACCGTGGACGCCGCCATCGATCCCGAGACCGACATCCACGCGACCGCTGACTACCGGCGGCAGCTCGCTCACGTGCTGGCGACGCGTGCGCTGTCAGCGGCGGCCCACGAAGCTGTCGACAGTGCGGCCGCCGCATGACCGGTGCCGCGGAGCCTCTGCACGACGTGACGTTGACGGTCAACGGCGTCGGGTACCCGATTCAGGTCCCCGCCCGGCGACTCCTGTCGGACGCGATCCGGCACGACGTCCGGCTGACCGGCACCCACGTCGGCTGTGAGCATGGCGTCTGCGGTGCGTGCACGGTGCTGGTCGACGGTCGGCCGATGCGATCGTGCCTCATGTTCGCGGTGTCGGCCGAGGGCGCCGAGATCACCACCACCGAGGGCTGCCTCCAGGCCGATGGTGAGTTAGGCCATGTGCAGCAGGCGTTCCGCGACTGTCACGCGCTCCAGTGTGGCTTCTGCACCCCCGGCTTCATCACAACCATCACGGCATATCTCGAGTCGCATCCCGACCCGACGGAGGCCGAGGCGCGTGCCGCGATCGGCGGCAACCTGTGCCGCTGCACCGGATACCAGAACATCGTCGCGGCGGTGTTGCGCGCAGCCGAGATCAAGCGCGAGAAGGCTGCCGGGGAGGTGCCCCAGTCATGACCACGAAGATGTTCGGTCAGCGTGTGCCGCGCGTCGAAGACCCACGGCTGCTGAGCGGACAAGGCCGCTTCCTCGACGACCTTGGTCATGACGCACTTGCGGTCGCGTTCGTCCGCAGTCCCCACGCGCATGCGCGTATCGTCGACATCGATGTGTCCGCGGCGCTCGGGGTGGACGGGCTCGTGGCGATCTACACCTACGACGACCTCGACGGGCGTACGTCGGAGCCGTTGCCGCTGCTGATCCCTCACCCGACGCTGACGCACGGCCGCACACCACACGCGCTCGCCAACGACGAGGTCAACCACGTCGG
>CAWERR010000006.1:0-1037538 GCA_963811585.1 uncultured Actinomycetota bacterium | reverse complement strand
AGTCAGCTGCTCTACCATCTGAGCTACGCGCCCGGTCCGCGCGGGGACATATCAAAGCAACTCCCCGGTGGCAAGCCGCACCCGCCACAGCCGCCAAATAGACCCCAGCCGCCCATTTTCCGCCCCATCCATCGCTATGGAGGAGCACAACCTGCTCCATTCCGTAGTAGGATCGTGCCTTGGATCCCTCGGTCTCAGCGCCGCAGAAAGCCCTGATGCAAGCCTCCGACCTGATCTTCGTGCCGGCCGCCTGGCTCGCCGCCAACGCGGTCGCGATCCTCAGCGCCATCGCGGTCCTCGTCGCCGGCTGGGTCCTCGCCCGCCTCGCCTACCGCGCGATCAAGAACCTCCTGCCCCGCGCCTACGGCGTCGACAAGAACTTCGCGCCGCTCCTCGCGCAGGCCGCCCGCTACGGCATCGTGATCTTTGCGATCATGACCGCGGCGAGCTTTATCGGCGTCCCCAATACCTCGATCATCGCGATCCTCGGCGCGATGGGCCTCGCGGTCGCGCTCGCGCTCCAGAACACGCTCTCCAACATCGCCGCCGGCATCATGCTGATCTGGCTCCGGCCCGATCTCGATCGGCGAATACATCGTGGGCGACGGCGTCGCGGGCGTCGTGGTCGAGATCGGCCTCTTCGGCACGCGCCTGCGCTCGACCAGCGGGCTCTACATCTTCACGCCGAACCTCAAGCTCTGGAACGGCGCGATCACCAACCACAGCCGCGAGCCGCGCCGCCGCATCGAGATCAACTTCACGGTCCCCGAGACGATCAACATCGGCCGCGCCCGCAAGGCCCTGCTCGCCATCGCCGGCCGCGACAAGACCGTGCTGCCCGATCCGCCGCCGACGGTCCACGTCGACAGCTTTGCGGGCGACAAGATCATCCTCCAGCTCCGCGCCTGGGTGCCGACCCCGCACTATCTCGAGACGCTCCGCAGCCTCGCCGAGGCGGGCAAGGTCGCCCTCAACCGCGAGATCGCCAAAGGCGACGAGGGCGGCAAGGCCGAGGTCGCAGTCGCCGCCGATCCCCATGCCAGCGACCAGCCGCAGGACAACGCGGGCAGCGATCAGTAGTGCATCGAGCGGGAGATCGCTTACTCCCCTCAATCCCTTGGCGCTCCAGGTGCCCGGGCTCGCCGCCTGCACACGAAGATTCGCGCGCAACGCCGCTTGTTACGCGCAACGCCAGATCACCACTTCGCGAGCCGCCTCGGAGCGGCTAATGTCCTCCGATGCGTCCCAAACTCACCCCTATTGTCGAAGGCCTCCCGCCCGTCTTTCCCTTCGTCGGTCCCGAGACCGGCGAACGGCAGACCGGCATCGCGGTCCGGGCGCGGATTGGCGCCAACGAAAGTGGCTTTGGCCCTTCACCAAAAGTGATCGAGACAATCAGGGCGGAAGCGTCGCAGATCTGGAAGTACTGCGACCCTACGAACCACGATCTCAAGGTCGCCATCGCTGGCCTTCTCGGTCTTGAGCCCGAGAACATCGGGGTGGGCGAAGGCATCGATGGTTTGCAGCATCTCGTCTGCCGGCTCTACCTCAAGCCCGGCGACAAGGCGCTGAATTCGCTCGGCGGCTACCCCGCGTTCAACTACCACATCGATGGCTGCGGCGCAGAGCTTCTGACCGTCCCCTATGCCGGCAAGCGCCAGGACCTCGGCGGCCTTCTTGACTGCGTGAAGCGCGAGCGGCCACGCATCGTCTACCTCTCCAACCCCGACAACCCGATGGGCACGTGGTGGCCCGCCGCCGACATCGTGAACTTCATCGAGGCCGTCCCGGACGATATCATGGTTGTCCTCGACGAGGCCTACGGCGAAACCGCGCCGGCGGAGGCCCTGCCCCCCATCGGACTGATCCGTCCAAACCTCTTCCGCACGCGAACCTTCTCGAAGGCCTACGGCCTTGCCGGCATCCGCTGCGGCTACGTGATCGCCGACCCCGAGACGATTGGCTACCTCGAGCGCATCCGCAATCACTATGGGGTCAATCGGCTCGCCCAGGCCGCCGGCCTCGCTGCGATCGCCGACCAGGCGTGGCTTGGCAAGGTGGTCGGTTGGAATGCCGCGGCCCGCGATCGGCTCCATGCGATCGCCGCATCCAACGGGCTCGCTTCGATCCCCTCCGCCGCCAACTTCGTCACGATCGATTGTGGCCGGGACGGCGCCTTTGCCCAGAAGGTGCTTCGCGCGCTCTCGGCGAAAGGCGTCTTCATCCGCAAGCCATCGACGCCGGGTATGGATCAGCACATCCGCGTGTCGACGGCGCCCGACGCCGAGCTCGATATTTTCGCCGACGAGCTCGCCGAAGGCCCTCGCGACGCCGCCTCAGCGTAGCGCCTTGCGCGCCGCGAGCAGGATGCTCGTCTCGGTGTTGGCGATGCCGTCGATCTGCCGCATCTGCCGGAGCAGGTCGTCGAAGCTCGCCAGCGACTCCGCTTCGATCTCGGCGACCACGTCCCAGCGGCCGTTGGTCGTGTAGAGCCCGCGGATCTCGGGAAACCCCATGAGCCGGCGGATGATCGACCTCGGCATTCTTGCCGTCCACCTCGATCATCGTCACCGCCTGCGACCGCCTGCGCCTGCGTCTGCGCCCGGAGAACGACGGTGTATCCCGCGATGACGCCCGCCCCCTCGAGCCGGTCCATCCGCGCCGCCACCGTCGCGCGCGAAACCCCCAGCCGCGCCGCGAGTTTGGCGACCGCCATCCGCCCGTCGCCGCGCAGCAGCGCGATCAGCCGGTTGTCGAGATCGTCGAGGTTGATTGAGCTATCTGTCATCACGAGGTTATCATAATGCGCAATTGACTGCGCATATCTAGCACTATTCCACCTATTCGTCACCACCGCGCCGGAGGACACTGCAATGGACGACGAGGAGACCAAGGGCATGCTGCACGACCCGAACGCGCACCGCGACCACCGCGCGGTCAGCCGCCTCGAGCTCATCGGCATCGCGACCGACGCCGGCGCCTCGCGCCGCGGCTCGGCGATGGGTCCGGCGGCGCTGCGCGTCGCCGAGCTCGCCGAACGCCTCACCGATCTCGGCTATCTCGTCGAGGATCGCGGCGATTTCCGTGCCGACCGCGGCCTCACCGCCAAAGCCGAGATCGACACCCTCGCCCGCCGTTCGAGCGCCGCCGGCTACGACAGCCTCAAGTCCGGCGCCCGGCCGATCTTCCTCGGCGGCGACCACTCGATCTCGATGGGCTCCGTCGCCGGCGTCGCCCGCCACTGCCGCGATATCGGCAAAGCCCGCTCTTCGTCCTCTGGCTCGATGCCCACGGCGACTTCAACACGCCGCATCACCAGCGAGACCGGCAACATCCACGGCATGGCGCTCGCGATGCTCTGCGGCGAGCCCGACTTCGACGACCGAGCCCGACTGGTTCGCCGCGGTCGATCCCAACAACGTCGCGATCATCGGCGCCCGTTCGCTCGATCGCGCCGAGCGCGCGCTCATCGTCTCGCGCGGCGTCGATGTCGCCGACATGCGCACCATCGACGAGTTCGGCGTCGTCGCCCCGCTCCGCGCCTTCCTCGAGCGCGTCGAGAAGGCCGGCGGCCATCTCCATCTCTCGCTCGACGTCGACGCGATGGACCCGTCCATCGCGCCCGGCGTCGGCACCACCGTCCCCGGCGGCCTCACCTTCCGCGAGGCGCACCTCATCATGGAGCTGATCCACGATTGCGGGTGCCTCGGCTCGCTCGACATCGTCGAGCTCAACCCCTTCCTCGACCACGCCGGCAAGAGCGCCGAGCTCCTGGTCGATCTCACCGCCAGCCTCTTCGGCCGGCAGATCCTGTCGCGCGGCCGAAGCCGCCGCGCACATCAACCCGCGCCATCGAGTAGCGCACCGAGCACTCACTGCCTGACTGCTCCGACAAAAGTAAGAGGCGAAAATGACTCAGTTCATCGGCGTCGGCGACGTCGCAAACCCTGGTCCGGAAGACCGGCATCGAGCCCTTCATCGCTGGCCTCGCGGACTACATCCGCGAAGACTTCGTGCGCTGGCCCGAGTTCGAGAAGGCCGCGCGCGTCGCGAGCCACTCGACCGATGGCGTCATCGAGCTGATGCCCGCCTCCGACGGCGTCGCTCTACGCCTTCAAGTACGTCAACGGCCACCCCAAGAACCCGGCCGGCGGCCTGATGACCGTGACCGCGTTCGGCGTCCTCGCCGACGTCGCGACCGGCTACCCGGTGCTGGTCTCCGAGATGACGCTCCTCACCGCGCTCCGCACCGCCGCGACCTCCGCCGTGGCCGCGATGGCCCTCGCCCGCCCCGAGAGCCGCGTCATGGCGCATGATCGGCGCCGGCGCGCAGTCCGAGTTCCAGGCGCTCGCCTTCAAGGCGCTGCTCGGCATCGAGGAAGTCCGCATCTTCGACACCGACCCCGAGGCCGTCGACAAGTTCTGCGCCAACCTCGCCGGCTCCGGCCTCCGCATCGTCCGCGCCGCGCTCGACCGCCGACGCCGTCCGCGGCGCCGACATCGTCACCACCTGCACCGCCGACAAGACCCGCGCGACGATCCTCACGCCCGAGATGATCGAGCCCGGCATGCACCTCAACGCCATCGGCGGCGACTGCCCCGGCAAGACCGAGCTCCACCGCGATGTGGTGTCCGCCGCCTCGGTCTTCGTCGAATACCCGCCGCAGACCCGCATCGAAGGCGAGATCCAGCAGTTCGGCGACGACTTTCCCGGTCACCGAACTCTGGCAGGTCCTCGCCGGCCAGCGCACGCGGCCGCACGCAGCCGCGACGAAGTCACCCTCTTCGACTCCGTCGGCTTCGCCATCGAGGATTTCTCGACCCTCCGCTTCGTCCGCGACCTCACCCGCACCGATCGCCGCGACATCGACCTCGTCCCCGATCTCGCCGACCCCAAGGATCTCTTCAGCCTCCTCGCGCCATCCGTGACCACAACCGAGGTGCGCACACCGCTCCATGCTTGACTTGCACCCCGTCCCGCTCCTCACTGCCGAAAGCGCCAAGGAGCGCGAGCACGATGGGTAACCTCATGGCGAAGATCATCGGCACCGTCGCCGTCGCGACCGTCATCGGCGGCGCGGCCCCGCAAAGCGAGATCCACCGGACCATCCTCGACAACCCGGGGCCCGGTGCCGCCGTGCGCATGTACGAGCACTGCGCGGCCCTCATCCGCGCGGAAGGCGCCGAGGGCAGCGAGGGCAAGGTCGCCGACCTGACCGCGCTCGCGGTGGTAGCGGGAAGCCGCGACGGCACCGCGCCCAGCGCCACCGAAATCGAGGTCGCCGTGACCGCCCTCGTCCCGCACTACACGGCGCGTCTCGCCTCCGGCGATGCCGCCATCGCCGCCGATCGCGCCTACTGCCACCAGCTTTGGTACGAGCGAAAAACCAGCCGCTGAGCCGCCGGTAACCCTGCGGCATTAGGGATATTGGCAATAATCAAATCGCAGACTACCCTTCGAGTCGTTCGGGGGGCCCGATCATGCAATTGCTCGCCGCGGCGCTTATCGTCGCCGCTCTTGACGCAAATCCAGCGATTATTGCCCAGCAGGGCGGGCGCCTGACGCCCGTCGAGGCGACGATGTCCGAAAAGCTCACGCCCGAGATCGCGCTGATGATCTACCAGCGCTGCGCCGCGTTCTTCTCAGCCCGCGGCCTCCTCCTCACGACCCATCAGGCCGAGCGCGCCGAGGCCCGTGCCGTCGCCACCGCCAACGCCTTCCGCGTCGGCGCAGCGAGGCTCGCCGAGAAATACCAGCTCGACCTCGGCGAAACCGCGATGGAGACGACGCTCGAGGGAATGATCGGCGACTACATCGAAGAGTTCGCCCTGAGCGGCAACGCCACCGGCATCGTCGTCACCGGCACCCTCAAGGCCGACCACGACTTCTGCATGAGCCTCGACTGACCGCGTCGCCAGTCTGAGCTAGAGCCGCTTCCGCATCTGGATGCAGTCCGCCGCGATCCCGACGAGTTCGGCGTCGCTCCAGATGTGCCGCTCCCACCCCATCTTCTCGTAGAAGCCGACGCCTCCGGCGCAGCGTTGACGTAGAGCGTGTCGAGCCCCTTGGCGCGCGCCCGCTCGTCGCAGAGCTGCGACATCGCCCGCCCGTGCCCGCGGCCCTGCACGTCCGGCAATCACCGCGACGAGCCGCACCACGCCCGTCCCGTCGCCGCGATCGTCGAGCCGGATCGTCCCCACCGGCCGTCCGTCGTCCTTGAGCAGCAGCGGCGTGTTGGCCGGCGTGAAGTCGTCCGGATGGTTGCGGTCGTACGGCACGTCGCGATGGCGCGCCTTGAACAGCACGTCATCGCGGATGTCGTGGAACGCCTGCCAGTCGTCCTCGGTGGCAGGCGGGTCGAGCGTATGTGCCATCGTGGCCCTACCCCGCGACCGCCTCGGTCGCGCCCTGCGCCGCCGCGCCGCGCTCGATCAGCAGCCGGTTGTAGCGCGTTGAGATAGGCGCGCGCGGAGGCGACGAGCGTATCGGGCTCGGCCGCGTTGCCGCTCACGATCCGCCCGTTGAGCTCGAGCCGCACATGCGCGCTCGCCTGCGCGTCGGTGCCGCCGGTGACGCCGTCGACGGCGTAGAGAACCAGATGCGGCTCACTGCCCGACCGCCTGCTTGATCGCGTTGAAGATCGCATCGACCGAGCCGGTGCCGTCGTAGCGTCGCCGTCGACCGTCTCGCCGTCGATCGTCGAGCTTCATGTCGCAGCGATGGACGCCGCCGGTCTTGCGAGACGACCTCCATGTCGACGAGCTTGATCCGGTCGCCGACCGAGCCGACCTCGTCGTCGACCAGCGCGATGATGTCGGCGTCGTAGATGTGCTTCTTGCGGTCGGCGAGATCCTTGAAGCGCACGAACGCCTCCTGGAACGCATTGTCGCCGAGCTCGTAGCCCAGCTCGCGCAGCTTGTCCTTGAACGCGGCGCGGCCCGAGTGCTTGCCCATCACCAGCGTCGTCTCTTTGATGCCCGACGCTTTCGGGCGTCATGATCTCGTAGGTCTGCGGCGTTCTTCAGCATGCCGTCCTGGTGGATGCCGCTCTCGTGCGCGAAGGCGTTCTTGCCGACGATCGCCTTGTTGTACTGCACCGGGAAATTCGCCGCCGCCGAGACCACCTTGCTCGCCTTGCGCGATGTCGGTCGTCTCGATCTCGGTGTGGTACGGCATGGCGTCGGCGCGCGTGCGCAGCGCCATCACGATCTCCTCGAGCGCGGCGTTGCCCGCCCGCTCGCCGAGCCCGTTGATCGTGCATTCGACCTGCCGCGCCCCTGCCCGCACCCCGGCCAGCGAGTTGGCGACCGCGAGCCCCAGGTCGTTGTGGCAGTGCGTCGACCAGATCACCTTGTCGCCGCCCGGCACCCGCTCGATCAGCGTCCTGAACAGCGCGTAGTGCTCCTCCGGCACGGCGTAGCCGACCGTGTCCGGAATGTTGATCGTCGTCGCGCCGGCGCGGATCGCGAGCTCCGCCGCAGCGGCAGAGGAAATCGATCGGCGTGCGCGTCGCGTCCATCGCGCTCCACTCGACATTGTCGATGAGGTTGCGCGCCTGGGTCACCGTGGCGGTGATGATCTCGAGCACCTCGCTCCTCGGTCTTCTTCATCTGGTGGGCCAGATGGATCGGCGAGGTCGAGACGAAGGTGTGGATGCGGCCCTGCCTGCGCATGCCGCACCGCCTCGCCGGCGCGGGCGATGTCGGCGGGGATGGCGCGGGCGAGCCCGGCGACCACCGCGTTCTTCACCTGCTTGGCGACCGCGACGACGGCCTCGAAGTCGCCGTTGCGAGGCGATCGGGAAGCCGGCCTCGATGATGTCGACGCCCATCTCGTCGAGCACTTCGGCGACCTGCAGCTTCTCCTCGAGCGTCATCGTCGCGCCCGGGCTCTGCTCGCCGTCGCGCAGCGTCGTGTCGAAGATGTAGACGCGGTCCTTGTTGGTCTGCTCTGTCGGTCGGTCATTTCGGTCTTCCTATCAGCGGCCGGGGACGAAACCCGCGCGGCCGGACAATCGGTGTTCGGCTCATGCTCGTTATCCCCTGACCACCCGCCCGCTTCGCGGACCGCCGGTACTCAGGGGCTGATAAGAAGGAGAAGCAGCGCCGGAAGCAGCAGCAGGCCGGTAACCAGCACAACGCGGCCCATGAGGGCGCGTTGGGCGGTAGCGGCGATGGCGCGGCTGCGCTGCATGAAACTCATCCGTGCGACGTGCACTCCGGCCAAGATGCCGGAAAGTCGCCGCTAATTCAACCCTTCGCGCGCCATGTTGAGGTACATCGACGGCGACTCGTTGAAATTGCCCGCAAATAGCCAGCGCTGGCCGAGCCCGAACTCCACCATGCAGTCGCTGCCATGCCCCTGCTCGACAACGAAGGTCTTGCCAAGTTCCCCGGCGATCGGCAGTTCCACGGCGAAGACCACCTCGCCGATGCCGTAGTGGAAGGCCTCGCACTCCTTGTTCGCGCCCCGCGTCTCGCACGTGGGGGCCACCGTCCAGACGTACCCGCCGCCCCTGATCTCGGTCACCGTCCCGACGAACATCGGCGACGAGCCCGCGACCCGCTCCCCCCAGGGCCGAAGATCCGGATCGGGATTGGGCGTGCACGCGAGCGCGGCGCTCGGCATCGCCAGAGCCACGACCGCCAGCGCGAGGTGTAGCCTCATCTCCGCCGCCCTCAGCCGAAGGTGAAAACCGCCGACAGCACGATCAGTAGAAACACCGCCATCGACGCCATCCCGATCTGCGGCTGCCGCATCGCCGCCGCGCGATCGCCGGCCTGCGCCTTGCTCGCGTTGATTCCCGCGAAGATGACCAGCCCGAGCAGGACAACAACCAGCGCCATCTTGATGCCGAACCAGGTGATATCGGGCGCCGTAAAGCTCCACTTGAGCCAGAACAGCAAGACCCCGGTGACGATCAGCGTCCCGAGGCCGGCCCGCCCGATCTTCGACATGCCCATGACGATCGAGAACAGCAAAGGCCGCGTCTCCGGCGTCGCCGTCGCCATTTTGCTGCCTACCACCGGGATCCCGAACGTCGCGACGCCTCCCGCGGCCAGCGCCACGAGATGTATCCAGAGCAACAGAGAGTTGAGAATGTCCACCGTCGTTCCCCTAACGCGATTGGACAATCAACCTAGCACCGATCGGCCGATCGGTAAAAGGGACGGCACCGCAGCCCGCTAGCTGACGTAGATCCCCATCTCCACCGTCACATAGACGGCAAGGAGCACCAGCCCGACCAGCAGCGGCACGCGGACATATCCCGGCATCCGCACGATAAGAACGACAAGCAGCGCAACTGGGATGATCAGCCCCGCGACGGTCAAGAGGCCATTCATCGTGAGCACCGCATGGGCAAGGCCCATCGGCAATGTCATCCCAACCAGGAACGGCGCGGTCAGGCTGCCCGTCACATCGGCCGAGACGTAGAAGGCATAGGCGGCGAGCATCACGTAGAGGACGGCGAGCGTGATCAGCAGATCACGCCCCGGCCGGTTCCGCCACGTGTTCAGCGTCATCGTCACTCGTTGAACCTTATCTTGCCCTCGCCGATGATGATGGCGTCGCCACCGATCCCGGCATGGGTGAGGATGTCTGCATCCTTGCGCACCTGGAGCGAGATGCGGCACGGGCGCCCCATCTCGTCGCCCTGACGCAGGATGTACTCGCCCTGCCCGTCGGCAAACGGCGCGTTCCGGGCGATGAGCCCGATCAGCGCCGCCGCGGCCGATCCGGTCCCCGCATCCTCGCCCCCGACCATGCCCGGCGCGAACATCCGCGCCGCGAAATCGATACCGTCTTCCTCCGGCGTCTCGGTGAAGACGTAGACCGCGTGCCGCTCGAGTGGAAAGACCTCCGACCAGCCGCGCCGTTCGAGTTTCAGGTTGGCCAGAACCTTCGCGCTGCGCACCGGTATCAGGTAGAAAAGGTTGCCGGCCGTCATCACCGCCGGCTTGTAAAGACCGCAGCCGATATCCTCGGGAAGGATACCCAGCGCCATCGCCACGGCCCCAAGGTCGGGCGCGTTGCCGGCCTCGTCGGGCAGCCGCGGCAGTGTGAAGCGCGCCTTACCAGAATGCTTTCCGGTTCGCTCGACGAGAGCGGTAATGACTCCCACCCTCGCTTCGAGCCGGACCACCGGCACGTCGCGATCGAGTCCGAGGACGATCGATGCGCCGAGCGTCGGATGACCTGCGAAAGGCAGCTCCACCTTGGGGGTGAAAATGCGCACGCAGGACGTGTTGCGATCGCCCGCCGCCTTGGTCAGGAATACCGTCTCGGAGAGATTGAACTCCGAGGCGATCGCCAGCATCTCGTTATCGAGCAGACCATCGCCGTTGCACACCACGGCAAGCTGATTGCCCTTCAGTCGCTCGGTGGTGAACACATCGAGCAGCAGGTACTGCAGTTCCATAATGGCCTCTTCCGCGCGCGCTCAGAGGAGTCGTGGAATTGCGGTGGCAAGTCAAGCGCCTGTAACTGCGTGACTACGCGCATCCACGGATGCAGGTGTTGGAAGAAACGGCCGCTATAACTGCAAGAAACGGCCGGCCCGCCTACGCCGGCAGTGCAAACCGCGCCTTGTCGGCCTTGAGGTAATCGCAGACGGCCTCGACAACGACGCTGTGGTCGTCGGCCTCCGGCAACCCCGACACGGTAATCGACCCGATCGGCCCCGTTCCCTTGATGACGATCGGAAAGGCCCCGCCGTGGAGCGCATAGAGCTTCGGATCGGCGTCGTCGTTCCATGGATAGGTCCGGTTGCGCTTGTTCTCGACCAGCGCCCGGTACGACGCCTTGCCCCAGCGTTCGACGACGTTCGACTTGCGCTGCGCCCACGTCCAGTTGTCGCCGCTCGATCCCGGCAGCGCGGCATAGAACAGCAGCCGGTTCCAAAGCCGGATCGCGACTACGATCTTGAGCGACTCCCGCGACGCGCGCTCGCGGATGGCGCTCCCGATCGAGAACGCCGCCGCTTCGTCGAACGAGGCAAACGCGAGCTCTGCCTCCTGTCGCCGCAAGACCTCGATCAGTGCTTCTTCGCTCATGCTACCCCTGCCCCCGTCAGCTTCGCCCACGCCGGATAGAACACATCCCGGCTCGGCGGCTGGCCCTCGAAATTGATCAGCGTCTCGTCGATCGCCGCGAACGGCGCCCGGCTCGCCGTCCAGATGTTGCCCACCGGCACCGCCCAGCTCATGTCGTCGAGCGTACCCGGCTTGAGAATGCGAAGCTCCGGCGCGCTCAGCGGCTCATTCCAGATCAGCGCACCACACTCACCGCAGCGCATCGTCACAGCGATCCGTCCCGATGCCGCGACCTTCTCGCGCGGCTTCAACCGCCCCTCGGTCACTTGCAGCAGCTCGCGGTTCACCACCATCGACATCGTATGCGTGCCGCCCGAAAAACGCTGGCAGTCCTTGCAATGGCAGTTGTAGACCGCAAGCGGCGGTCCATTGAGCGTGTAGCGGATGGCGCCGCACTGGCAGCCGCCCGCCACCGGAAATTCCGGCAGTGTCACCAACGGACCCTCTCCCCGAAAAGCGCGGCACCATAGCCTTGCGGTCGGGCCGGGGCGATGGCTTAATTGCCACTATGGTGCGTTTCCCGATTTTCCTTGCCGCGCTGGCATTCGCCGGCCCCGCAATCGCCTTCGACGGCCTCTGGCGCGACTTTGCCGTCATCACCGCGGACGAGACATCCGACCTGCCGGCCTTCAACTACGTCGCCCCCCAGCGGCCCCTCGATCCGCGCGACGGCCTCTGGCCGGCGAACCCCGCGATTGCCGGGGAAATCTTCCAGCCGCACATGCCCGAGAAGACCGCCGGCGTCGACTTCGGCAAGGTCACCGGGGTCTTCGAGGCTGGCTTTCCGCCGGACCAGATCTACATCCTCGACGGCGAGCCGGCCTTTGCGGCGCTCGCGCCGGGCGTTCTCCTCAACCGGCGCTTCACGTCCTCGATCATCGAGGGCGTCGAGGTCATGTCCAAGGGCGACGACAACAAAACAGACTTCGCCAACCGGAACGAGGATCCCTTCTCGGGGGCCCTCGGCCGCGCCTATCGCCTCTCCCTCTCCGGGAAGTACATCGCTGTCACCCACAGCACGCCGCTCATGCAGCAGGCGCTCGCCGCCCTGGCCGAGTCCGACTCCTGCACCACCTGTGTCCCCTGGCGCGCAATGCTGGATGCCGTGAGGGCGGCGGCCGGCGCCGATGCCACACTGGTTGCCGCTTCGGGCTATCCGGTCGGCGGCCTCGCAGTCTCGCCCGGCGACGTCGACGTGCCGCTCGCCAACCTGCCTCGCTACAGCTTCGCGATGTTCACGGTGACCAGCGGCAGCGGCCCCGATCTCCACCTCTCGCTCCACTTCGCCGATGGCGAAGCGGCGCAGGCCGGCGCCAAGAACGTCGGCAACGGCATTCAGGCCCTGCTCGACGAGGTCGATGAAGCCGAGAGTCCTATTTTCGGGGGCGAGGCCACCGTCGCGGTCGATGGGCCGGTCGTGACAGTGTCGGTTGCGTTCCCCCATCCGGTGGGCGCCAACCTCGGCTACAACCGCTGGATCCAGCTGGTCCTGAGCCGCCGGTTCGCCGCGATTGCACCTGCGAGCTAAGGCACCGCGATCACCTTCACGTCGCCGAACCCCGGCGGCGCCGCGATCACGCCCGGCACCT
This sequence comes from uncultured Actinomycetota bacterium, assembly GCA_963811585.1. Classification (GTDB taxonomy): domain Bacteria; phylum Actinomycetota; class Actinomycetes; order Propionibacteriales; family Nocardioidaceae; genus JACDHG01. The sequence continues at coordinate 1,024,855 of CAWERR010000006.1, read as the reverse complement.
CCTCGATCGCGATCGTCCGCGTGATCATCGGATCGAGCTTCAGCCTGCCGCTCGCGATCAGCTCCGCCGCCCGCCCCTGCGTATGCGGATTGAGGTAAGCGCCCTCGAACCGGATCTCGTTCGTAAGCAAGTCGAACGGCATCATCGGCACCGCCTCGCCCTTCGGCATCACCCCGAACAGCACGACCGTCCCGCCCCGGCGCACCACCCGCGGCGACTGCGCCACAGTCTCCGCGACCCCCGCGCATTCGAGGACGACATCCACCCCGCCCGGCACGATCTCCCGGATCGTTGCCGCCGCGTCCCCGGCGCTCGGATCGACGGTCTCGTCCGCGCCCAAGACCCGCGCCAGCTTTCGCCGTGGCTCCTGCCGCGTCGACAGCACCACGGTCCCTGCCCCGGCCAGCTTCGCGAGCTGCACCATGATCAGCCCGATCACGCCGCCGCCCAGCACCGCCACCGATTGCCCGGGACGAATCCGCGCCACGTCGATCCCATGCAGGCAGCACGCGACCGGCTCCGAGAACGACCCATGCAGCGGATCGAGATCAGCCGGCAGCACAAACGCCTGCCCCTCGGGCACAATCACGAACTCCGCAAATCCCGCCGTCCCGCGTCACCCCGATCGCCTCAAGGTTGTCGCAGAGGTTGACCCGCCCGCTGAGACACCCCGGACACTGCCCGCACGCGATGTTGGGATCGCCCGTCACCCGCGCCCCGACCGGTACCCGCGTTGCCTCCGGCCCGCGGCCCACCACGATCCCCGAAAACTCGTGCCCCTGGATCACCGGCACCGCCGTCGGATACTCGCCGAGAAACATGTGCCGGTCGCTGCCGCAGATGCCGGCGGCTTCAACCCGAACCAGCAGTTCATCCCCCCGCGGCACGGGCATTGCGACCTCCGCCGGTCCCATCACCCCATGCGCCGTCTTGAGCGCCGCCCGCATGAAATTCCCTCCGCTTTCCCGAACCATACGCCCCGGCGCATCGCTGACAACCGCGTTCAGAGGGCGTTCAGCCCCGGGCCGTCATACGCCGCGCCAACGAAACACATGCGGCCGCGTCGCCGCAGCAAGACACAGGACTTAGAAAATGCCCTCGATCATCGAATCCATCCTCCTCGGCATGCGCCGCCGGAACGCCGAGCGTTCGCTCCGCGAGCTCGACGACCGCATGCTCCGCGACATCGGCCTCTCCCGTCACGAGGTCAACCAGCTCGGCAAGCGCGTCGGGCCGAACCGCACCTTTATCGCCTGAGATCCGGTAGCGAGCGGAACCCGAGGGACTCGGCGGCGTTCCGCTCATACGGCCTGACAAATCCGCGAAAAGCGGCAGGCCGCCATGAAAAGGGACCTCAGGGTCCCTTTTCTCTTTCGACGAGCTATCGCTTGCCAGCCCCCCTGCCCGGGTACACACCGCTGGAGCCGGTTTCGCCGGCCTCACTGTGGAGCGGATCGTGATGCCCAGCCCGTCCTCACCGGCTTCTGAAGCGCCCGAACGGTTCACGCTCGTCGATAAGACACCTCACCTGGTGCCGCGCACGCCCGGCGAATATTTCGCCGACAGGATCGCCGCGATGGTCGGCTCCTGGCGCTTCATCCTCATCCAGTCCGCGCTGCTGTTGCTATGGCTGGTTCTCAACGTCGTGGCGTGGGTCGGCCACTGGGACCCCTATCCCTTCATCCTCCTCAACCTCGTCCTGTCGTTCCAGGCGGCCTTCACGGCCCCAATTCTGATGATGGCACAAAACCGCCAGGCGGTGATTGATCGCCACAAGGCGCAACTCGACTACGACGTAAACCTCCGCGCGGAGTTCGACATCGGCGCCCTGCACCAGAAGATCGATCTGCTCCGCGAGCAGGATATCGCCCGGCTGATCGACCTTCTCGACCTGCTGACGAAAGAACGGATCGCCAAGGCGGAAGCCGGCGCCGCCGCGCCGTAACACCACAGGTAACCGGGGTCTTGCCTGTGTGCCCCAGGCACCGCTAGACTACCTGTCCTTGCTCCAGGCCCTGTCCGCCCGCGCACGCGCCGGCCACAGTCCATCGCAAATTCGAGGGATTCTCATGCAGTACACCCATCTGGGCCGTAGCGGCCTTTCCGTCAGCCGCCTCTGCCTCGGCACCATGAACTTCAGCTGGACCACCGATAAGGCCGAGCTCCTTCGCGGTCATGGATGCGGCCCACGCCAAGGGCATCAACTTCTTCGACACCGCCAACCGCTACGGCCGCCCCGGCCCCGGCGTCACCGAAACCTGGCTCGGCGAGTGGTTCGCCCAGGGCGGCGGCCGCCGCGAGAAGACGGTGCTCGCCACAAAGCTCTATGGCGCGATGGGCGACTGGCCCAACGAGGGCAAGCTGAGCGCCCTCAACATCCGCCGCGCCCTCGATGCCTCGCTGAAGCGCCTCCAGACCGACTATGTCGACCTCTACCAGTTCCACCACATCGACCGCGAAACGCCGTGGGACGAGATCTGGCAGGCGATGGACGTCGCCGTGCAGCAGGGCAAGATCCTCTACGCCGGCAGCTCCAACTTCGCCGGCTGGCACATCGCCAAGGCCCAGGGCGTCGCCAAGGAGCGCAACTACATGGGCCTCGTCTCCGAGCAGTCGATCTACAACCTCCTCAACCGCGCCGTGGAGCTCGAAGTCATCCCCGCCTGCCTCGACTTCGGCCTCGGCGTGATCCCCTGGTCCCCGCTCAACGGCGGCCTCCTCGGCGGCATCATCAAGAAGGGCAACGAGGGCCAGCGCCGCCTCGAGGGCCGCTCCAAGGAAGCCTTCGAAAAGCAGCGCCCGCAGATCGAAGCCTACGAGACGCTCTGCGCCGAGCTCGGCCACGAACCCGGCGACGTCGCCCTCGCCTGGCTCCTCCACCAGCCCGCCGTAACCGCCCCGATCATCGGCCCCCGCACCGCCGAACAGCTCGACGCCGCCGAACGCGCGGTCGAGCTCAAGCTCGACGAAGCCACGCTGAAGCGCCTCGACGAAATCTTCCCCGGCCACAAGACCGCGCCCGAAGACTACGCCTGGTGAGAGCTGGCTACTCCGCAGCCTCGGCCGGCGTCTTATCCTTGACGCCGTGCCGGGCCCGGTCGAGCCGCTTCTCCTGCTCGATCCAGGCCTTGGCATCGGTGCTCTGGAACAGCTCGAGCTCATCCTCGTCGGCGCCGACGGTCATCGCCTTGTCGGTGTAGGACATCCGGTTCTTGTCCCACTCGACCTTGAGCATCCGCGCGCCGAAGCGGAGATAGAGCGCGCCCCAGCGCATCAGCTTCCACGTCCGCTCGATCCAGTACTTCGGATAGAACAGAAGCGCCGGCTCGATCGGCATCCCCGAGCGCCGCTGCAGCCGGTTCTTGCGCCGGATCCAGCCGACCTCGAGCGGATGGATGCCCTCGATCTTGAGCGCGCCCATGAACCAGACCGCGAGCAAGAGGATGTTGGCGGTGCTGATGCCCGGACACGGCCCCGCGCCGCATGATCGTCTCGACATGCTCGGGCGTGTAGTAGCGCTCCCACGCCGCCGCATAGACGCGCTCGAACTCGGCCTGTGCTCATCACCGGATGCGCCGTCGTGGCGTGGTTGAGGTCGTATTTGTTGAGGTCCGGATCCATCGGCGACGCCCGGCGCGATGGAGCTTCTGGTGATCCTCCGAGCCGGGCAGCGGGGTCAGGAAGAAGAACTCCAGCAGGTCGATCGGCAGCTCGCGCTTGACGACCTCGATGTCGCGCACGATCCGCTCCGGCGTGTCGTTCGGGAAGCCGAGGATGTAGCCGCAATAGGTGATGACGTCGCCGCTGCTTCCAGGCGAGCAGCATCTTGCGGTACTCGGTGATCTTGTTCTGCCGCTTCTTGGCGGCCGTCGAGATTGTCGGGGTTGATGTTCTCCAGCCCGATGAAGACGCGCTGCACGCCGGCGCGCGCGCGCCTTCTCGATGAAGTTCGGCAGCCTGTGGCAGAGCGTGTCGACCTGGATGATGAAGCTGAACTCGAGCTTCTCGACCTCGCGCAGCTCGATCAGCCGGTCGAAGATCGGCTCCCAGTCCTTGTTGCGGGCGAAATTGTCGTCGGTGATGAAGAAGCGGTGCATGCCCTGCGCGAGGTTGGCGCGCACGATCTGCTCGACGTCGTCGGGCGAGCGGCGGCGCGACTTCCGCCCCTGCACGTTGATGATGGTGCAGAACGAGCACTGGAACGGGCAGCCGCGGCCGGCGTCGAAGCTCGTCAGTTGCGCCGACGGTGCGCTCGCACGCGCTCGGCCGGCAGAGCGGGATCGGCGCGCCCTCGATGCCGGGCAGGTCGGCCATGAAATTGTAGAGCGGCTTCAGCCGTGCCCGCGATCGCGTCGCGCAGCACCTCGCTCGAGCCGGCCCTTCCGCCTCGCCGGCGAAGACGAGATGCCCGAGCTCCTGCGCCTCGCTGCAGCGTCCGGCTCGATCGCCGGCGAGCATCGAGAGCGTGCCCGAGACGTGGAAGCCGCCGATGCCGACGGCGATGCCCGCGCTTCGCGCAGCGGCCGCGCCAGGTCGAGCGCGCGCGGAAACTGGTTCGACTGCACGCCGACCAGCATGACCATGCCGGCGTCCGCCGCCTCGATCGTTGCGCGCCAGCGCGTCGGGTCGAACGCGCGTGTTGGTCTCGTCGATCGCGATGACGTCGAGTCGCCACGTCCTCGCCCGAGCACCTGCCGCTCGGCGCATGTCGCTGGCGCAGGCCGTAGAGGCACGCCAGCGAGTTCGACGGGATCGGCGAGCGGAACCACTGGATGACGTAGCCGTCGTCGTCGTAGTGCGACGGCTTGACCAGCACGAGACAGAAACGGCGCGTGGTCATGGGCATTGTCCCCCGACTACTGCACCATAACTGCGACCCGAGCGCTTGTCAGCATGGTGAATCTGACCGTGACATCGACGAGGTCAGCCTCAGCTTCGAAGGCCCCCCGCTCAGTGCTCCTCCGGCGGAAAGACCGACCCGGCAATGGCAAAGGGGCCGCCCGCGAGCGACCCCCTCCATAGGTTCGGCCAAGCCGTCGCGGTGTCTAGTTCTTGCTCTTGTCCACCAGCGCGCCGGCCTTGATCCACGGCATCATGCCGCGCAGCTTCTCGCCGACTTCCTCGATCTGGTGCTCGTCGTGCGAGGCGGCGGGTCGCCTTGAAGCGCGAGGCGCCCGACTTGTATTCCTGCATCCACTTCGACGGTGAACTCGCCGGTCTGGATGTCCTTGAGGATCGCGCTTCATCTCCTTGCGCGTCTCGTCGGTGATGATGCGCGGACCCGAGACATACTCGCCGTACTCGGCGGTGTTCGAGATCGAGTAGTTCATGTTGGCGATGCCGCCCTGGTAGATCAGGTCGACGATCAGCTTCACCTCGTGCAGGCACTCGAAGTACGCCATCTCCGGCGCATAGCCGGCCTCGACCAGCGTCTCGAAGCCGCGCGCGGATCAGCTCGACCAGACCGCCGCAGAGCACGACCTGCTCGCCGAAGAGATCGGTCTCGCATTCCTCGCGGAAGTTGGTCTCGATGACGCCCGAGCGGCCGCCGCCGATGCCCGAGGCATAGGCCAGCGCGATGTCCTGCGCGTTGCCCGAGGCGTCCTGTGCACCGCGATCAGGCACGGCACGCCGCCGCCCTTCTGGTACTCGCCGCGCACCGTGTGGCCCGGGCCCTTCGGCGCGATCATGATCACGTCGACGGTCTTCTTGGGCTCGATCAGGTTGAAGTGGACGTTGAGCCCGTGCGCGAAGGCGATCGCGGCGCCGTCGCGGATATTGGGCTCGATGTCCTTCTTGTAGATGTCGGCCTGCAGCTCGTCGGGCACCAGCATCATGATGACGTCGGCCCAGCCCGCGGCCTCGGCGATCGACATCACCTTGAGCCCCTCGCCCTGCGCCTTCTTGGCCGACGCGCCAGTCCGGACGCAGCGCCACGACGACGTCCTTCACGCCGCTAGTCGCGCAGGTTCAGCGTGTGCGCATGGCCCTGCGAGCCGTAGCCGACGATCGCGACCTTCTTCGATTTGATGATGTTGAGATCGGCATCCCGATCGTAATAGACGCGCATGGTTCTCTCCCCGTTTTGCGCGTTTGGGCTGCTAGGCCCGATTGGTCAATTCCGTAGAGCGCGAAGAACTGCGCCGGTCGCAGCCTCGCGTCTCCTTGTCGACTATCGGTCGTTGATGCGTCTCGCCCAGCAGCAGCCGGATCTGCGTGTCGCGCACGACGAGCCCGAAGAACGTCCGGTACGCCTCCTCGCTGTCGTCGAAGCGCAGCAGCCGCGCCTCGCCGCCCGGCTCGAGCACCGGCTTCAGCCGCCTGCGGATCGCCGCCGGCCCGTGCTCGAGCATGATCGCGCCGAGCCCGCTGTCCGTCCCCGCATGCGTGACCGCGAGCCGGTTGAGCGTCACCGACACCTCGCCCGCAATCGTCGCCAGCAGGTCGCGCGCGAACTGCTCGAGGCTCTGCCGCAGCGTTGCCGTCATCGAGCCGCGCCGTCGACCTGCGGCGCCCGCACCTTCGCCGCCTGCCACTGCACCGTCGCCGTCAGCAGCCCGTCGCGGTCGCCGAACCACTTGTAGAGCGTCTCCTTGGAGCAGCTCGCCTTGCCGCGCCACCGCCGTCATGGTCAGCCGGTCGCCCTCGGCCACCAGCACGTCGAGCGCCGCCGTCAGCACCTGCTGCTGGCGCGGCGTAAACCCCGCGACATCCTCGCCCCCGGCCACCGGCGCGCTCCTGCCGCGGCACGCACCGGCGCCGCGGCTCGCGTCCGCACGCTGCCGTGTTCCGGCCGATCCTGGTCCACTCGTTTCAACATGGCGCCTCCGTACCGTACGTTACGGTTCGGCTCAAGTGCGCTGTGCTACACCTTTGGAGGATGAAGGCCGCCCGGCGTCAATGTCGCCCTGGGCAGCTCGACCAGCTCATAGCCCCAGTGCTCGTACGCCTCGACGCAAAGCTCGTAGCTGCGGATCGCCTCCGCAAAATCCTGCTTCCGCTCCTTGTCGTTGGCATAGATCTCCCGCCACGGCGGCGCGATGAACACAGTCCGGTTGTAGCGGAACACCTCTGCCGCGCGATTAAAGTGCGGCGGTGGCTCGCCGAGCCCACCAGCGCAAAGTAGAGCGAGAGCTCCGGGATGCCGCGGTCGAACAGCACCGGCCCCTCCTCCGCTTCCGCCATGTGATACGACCGCATCTCGTGCTGCAGCATCAGCTCCGCGAACATCCGCTGGTCGCCCCAGTGCACCGCGTTTCCGCCGATCGCCATCTGGTCCATGAGGATCGAGCGCCCGGCCTCGAGCGAGCGCGCAAAGCCGCGCCGCGCCAGCGTTTCGATCAGCGTCGTCTTCCCCGAACCGGGGCCTCCGGTGATGATGAAGAAGCGGTCTGAATCGATGGCCATGGGCAATGTCTCCTCTGTAGGTGATTGGCTGTGCCGGCAATCCGATACCCCGCTTACCCGGCGAAAGCTCCGGCCCAAGCCTCCACATCCCGGGTGGGCTGGAGTTGGGTCCCGGCTTTCGCCAGGAGGACATGGGTGGTGGGAATGCCGGCGTCCAAGAACGCGGGCGACGTGTCGCCCGAAGCCGGTCAGTTCTGCGGAAGTGCTCGATCATCCTCGCCGGTCAGCGACCGACCTTATGACGCAACTCGGCGCCCGCGGCAAGCTTAGCGCGCCCTTCGGGTTCTTGAGCCCGGTGCGCAGCTTGTTGCGCACCTCGCGCTTCACCCGCGCGGCGAGCCGGTCCTCGTGCTCGGCGACAAACGCTGCGACCGCCTCGGGCTGCCACAGCGCCAGCATCCGCAGCGCCCAGCTCACCGCCTTGACGATCATGTCCTCGCGCTCGTCGATCATCATCGACGACGATCGCGAGCGTACGCTCCGCATCGCCCGTGCCGCCGCGCGACTTGTTGTTGAGCCCGGTGGTCGCGACCAGCGCCGCCCGCCGCCACCACATGTCGGAGCTCTTCGCCCAGCGCTTCACATCGGCATCGGCGATCCGGCCGTGCACCCACGCCGGGCCGGCAAGGATCATCCCCCACCCATCGGTGTCGTACCAGGAGTCCATGCCCTGCCCCATCGCCTCGACGGTCTTGACGTCGATCGATCTTGAGCGTCGGCTTGTGGGCGTAGATCAGCTCCCAGCCGAACCAGTCGAGCCCGGCCGCCTTGAGCATCTTCGCCGCGGCGATCACCTCCGCCGGCGACGCCGCCTTCAGCTTCCGCGACAGCCCGACGCGCACCGCCCGCATCGGCACAGCCGCCTTCACCGGCAGCGCTCGCACCTCGCGAGCGTCTCCGCCGACCAACGCCTCGACGTCGATGCGGCCACAGCGTCTGCGTCGAGCCAGGCGAGCTGCTCGCGATCCTGGAACGCGCCGCCGCCCTCATGGTCGTTGAAGGTGTACTGGACGATCTTCTTCGATGCCCCGCCATAGGCGTTGTACGCGCCGTAGACCGTCGACGGCGGGCAGATCGTGTCCATCAGCGCCACCGAGAACAGCGCGTTGGCCTTGGCCCGCGGCCCGAAGTTCACGGTGTCGAAATAGCGCAGCGTCTCGAGCGCCCGCTGCACCCGGTCGCGCTGGATCGAGAGATAGCGCGAAATCTCCAGATAGGGGTCGCGCGAGGCGAGCCCGATCGCGCGCGGAAAGTCCGAGAGGAACGGCACGTCGGGCATCACCGCCTTGACCGTCGGGACGAGCCCCGCGACCGCAAGGCTGATGCCGCCGCCCTGGCTGCCGCCCACCACCGCGATCCGCGCCGGGTCGATCTCCGCCCGCGTCCGGATCGCCTCGACCGCGCGCACGCCATCGGTGAACACGCGGCGGTAGAAATACGCCTTGGGGTCGTTGATCCCCTTCGTCATGAACCCGGCCTGCGACGGGTCCGAGCCGATCGGATCGGCGGTATCGCCCCGCGCCCAGCCCGCGCCCTGCCCGCGCGTATCCATCACGAGCACCGGCCGCCCCGACGCCGGCCACAGCAGGTGCTCGTGCGGAAAGCCGCGGCCGCCGTTATAGCCGAGGAACTTCACCACCGCGCCCGCTGTCCGTCTTCCCCGCCCGCGGCCGGATGTACCAGCCCCGGATCGGATGCCCGCCATACCCCGCGAATTTGCACGTCGAACACCTCGACCAGCGGCAGCCCCGCATCGATACGGCTCGAACACCGCATCGAGCTTGTGCTCCCGCGTCTCGGCCAGTGTCTCCGCCCAGAACTCATCGAAGTCGTCGGGCGCGGTGACGCTGCTCCGGTAGGTCGGGCAGCTGCGCGGCGGCAGATCGAAGAACGGCATGAATACCCCCAGTGAAAGCGCGCGCACCCTAGCCGCGCGTCCTCGGAGCGAAAGTGCATCGGCGGGCAAGTTGTGTGGTTCGCTCCCCCTCGCGGGGAAAGGACAGGTTCAGCGGTAGTCGGCGATAGGCCGGTCGTCGTGCTTGGCGAAGTCGGAGAAGCGGTAGCGCGTGCGGTTCTGCTTGATGGCATCGAGCAGCGGATTGCAGTCGAAGCAGATGTAGTTGAAGCCGGGCTCCCCGGCCACGACGTGGCGAAATACGCTTGATGAGACCGCCCGCCGCCCAATGCGTTTCCGACGTGAGCCGTGCCGCCGGCCGCCGATAGAGCCTGGTTTGCAGGTACGTCGCGCCTGACCGCCTTCGCCGCCTCGAAGAAGCGTTCGCTCGCCTCCTCAGGCGTCGCAGCCGCGAGGGGCCTCGGCGACTTCGAGGATCTTATCCAGCGAAATCCACGCGCCGGCTCCTCATCCGCTCCACCGCACCAAGCCGTTGCGCCACCAGCACTTTTGCAGCGGCCATTGTATTCCGCAACGGAAATCTGACCGAACCTATGAGTTTCGAGAGTTGTGCGTCCGCGGTTGGTCGGCAAGAACTTCCAATAGAGTTGGATCGGGGGCTGCATCGTGACGTTCGGGAAAAGCCATAGGAACCGCAGGACTGCTGCTCGCGTCGGTTCTGCTCGCGCTGCCTCTGAGCGGCACGGCATTGGCCGCAGCCCCGTTCGAGTGGAGCGGCTTCTATATCGGCATCAACGGCGGCTACGGTGCCGGCGTCACCGACCTGAGCACGCCGGAGGGAGCGAGCACGACCACGAGAGCGTGCGATGCTGGCGTGTTTGGTATCATCCCCCTCTACGAGGTCCCGGCCGGCACCGTGTTCAGCAGTCCAGAGACGGGCAACCAGCGCTACCCGGCGGGGATCGTGGGCACGCTGGACTTGGTCAACAACGGCGCCGGTCTCTACATCCCCCAGCAGCAGGGCGCATGGGATTTCACCGCGACCGGCGCCCCGGTCGCGCCTGACGAGTGCATCTTCCACACTGCTTATGCGCTCGGGCCTGGCGGCAACTACTTCGGCGGCCGTCCGGGCGTTCCGCTGTTTCCGCTCGCGCCCCCGTTCCCCGCCGGCTTTGTCCCGCAGGACAGCGCCGGCACGATCGTAACCACCGTAACCCCTGGCCCGGGCCCCAGCAGCGGTCTCCTCCAGCTGGGCGGATTGGTTGGCGGCATGCAGGCCGGCTACAACCACATCTTCAAGGACCGCTTCCTCGTGGGCGTCGAGACCGACCTGGCCCTCGCCAACATCAGCGGCATGGGTACGCTCGGCGCGGGCACCGCGTCAGCCACCGTCAACTGGTTCGGCTCGGCGAGGACCGTGATCGGCGTCGTCAAGGACGCGGTGCTGTTCTACCTGACGGCAGGCGGCGCGGTGAGCGGCATGACGGTGTCGACGACGACCGGCGCGACCACCGAGAGCGCGTCAACGTGCTGTTCGGGTGGACCGCAGGCGGTGGCGTCGAATATGCCGTGACGGACGCTCTCTCCGCTGAAGGCCGAGTACCGCTACTTCGGCTTCCGGCCGGCACGACCACGGTCAACGGCTCGACCATCTCGGTGGCGCCAAACTTCAGCACCGTCACGGTGGGTCTCAACTACCACCGCTGAGCACTCGCCGACTACGGCCGAACCAGACCTTCGCCGCTGGCTCGACTGCAGGGGTCTATCTCTTCGCGCGCCGGCTTCGTCGCGAGCCAGATCACATGCCGCGCGCCGCCCCGCGACGCCGTTGGCCCGCGCCTTCGTCTCTTCGACGGCAAATCCGGCACTCGCAAGGCGCTTGGTGAACGCCGCGTCCGGATGCGACGACCACACCGCCAGCACCCCGCCCGCCCTGAGCGCAGCGAACGACGCCCGCAATCCCGCAACGCTGTAGAGCCGGTCGTTCCCCGGCCGCGACAGCCCCTCGGGTCCGTTGTCGACATCGAGCAGGATCGCGTCCCACGATCCCGTGCCGATGACCTTGCCGACATCCGCGACCTCGACCCGCACGCGCGGATCGTCGAGGCTTCCCTTGAACACCGGCGTCAGCGGCCCGCGCGCCCAGGTCACGACCGCCGGCACCAGCTCGGCGACGACGATCTCGGCATCCGGCCCCATCGCCCCGAGCGCAGCGCGAAGCGTGAACCCCATCCCGAGCCCGCCGATCAGCATCCGCGCTCCGGGCCGCCTGCCGATACGCGCCGCAGCGAGCGTCGCCAGCGCCTCTTCCGACCCGCCGACGCGGCTGGTCATCAGCGGGTTGGTCCCCACCATGATCCAGAACTCGTCGCCGCGCTGCATCAGGCGGAACTCGCCACCCCCCGGGACCGGCGCGGTATCGAGCTGAACCCAGGGGATCACGCGGTCAGCGTCTTCGCCGGCACCTTCGCCTTCGCCGCTTTCGCCACGGGCTCGGGGTGCTTGTAGTTGTACCGCGGCTTGTACCCCAGCACCCGCTGCGCCTTCTCGATCGAGATCAGCGACTCGTTGGGCTTGAGCGCGCGCTTCTTCTTCACCTTCGGCCACACCTTCGTCGAGCAGCTCGTTGTTGTCCTTGCTCGGTCACCGAGTTGCTGTTGGCGATGCCGAAGACATGCGGCCCCTTGAGGTCGGCCTCGAGCGACAGCCGGATCGCCTGCGCCGCGTCGCGCGCGTCGATGTAGGTCCAGAGGTTGAACCGCCGCTCCATCGGATCCTTGTCGTACTCGCCCGCGAAGCGCTCGTAGTCCTGCGGCTCCTGCACGTTCGAGAACCGCAGCCCGACGATCTTCAGCCGCGGGTCCCACTTGCAGTACTGCTCGGCGAGCTTCTCGCCCATGAGCTTGCTCAGCGAGTACGACCAGCTCGGCGCCTCGATCTCCTCGTCGACCGGCACATAGGCCGGCCCCTTCGCGTAGGGGATGCCGTAAACCGTCTCGCTCGACGCCCAGACGATGTTGCGGATCTTGAGCCGCCGCGCCGCCTCGAACACGTTGTAGGTCGAGATCATGTTGGTCTCGAAGATCACATGGTCCGGCGCCTCGCCCGGCGACGCGATCGCGCCGAGATGGACGATGCCGGTCACCGGCTCCTCGACCCGCGTGTCGATCCCCGAGAACGCCGCCATCACCTGCCCGAAGTCGCAGATGTCGACGCGCGAGAAGCTGACGTCGCCGGGCTTGGGCGGATTGGATTGCCCCGGCGGCTTTGCCATGTCGATCGAGACGACCTTGTAGCCCTTCTCCATCAGGTGCTTGACCGCGGCCCGCCCCACCTTGCCGCTACCGCCTGTGACGATGATCATCGCGAATCTCCCCTGAAAATTCCCCGGAATCCGGGCTTAATCCCGCTCCGCCGCGGTGGCAACCGATGACTCGCGCTGATCCTCCGCCTATGGTCGCCGCCCAAACTGCAGAGTTCCCCGTGCGCATCATCACCGAAGCCGACGTCGCCCGCGTCCTTACCTGGGATGCGCTGATCCCCGCGATGGAACGCGCTCTCGCCGCGCTCTCGGCCGGCACGGTGATCCAGCCCGTCCGCCACATGCTCGAGATCGAGGAGGCCAAGCGCTACCTCGCCGTGATGCCCGCCGTGACCAGCCGACGCCATGGGCGCAAAGCTCGTCTCGATCTATCCCGGCAACGAGGGCTCCGCCTGGCCCACCCACAGCGCCGACGATCCTCCTCCTCGACCCGGTCACCGGCGTGCCGTCCGCGGTCGTCGAAGGCCGGCTGATCACCGAGATGCGCACCGCTGCCCTCTCCGCCGCCGTCACCAGGTGGCTCGCCCCGCCGGAGCCAAAGATCCTCGCCCTCATCGGCAGCGGCGTCCAGGCCGCCGCCCACCTCGAAGCCCTCCGCACGCTCTACGACTTCACCGAGGTCCGCGTCGCGAGCCGCACGCCCGCCAATGCCGCAGCCTTCGCCGCGAAGCACGGCGCCATCGCGACCGACACCGAGACCGCAGTCCGCGGCGCCGACATCATCGTCACCGCAACCTCCTCGAAAGACCCGGTCGTTCTCGGCGCCTGGCTAAAACCCGGCGCTCACGTCAACGCCGTCGGCTCCTCCCGCCCCGCCTGGCGCGAGCTCGACGATGCCGCGATGGCCAATCTCGTCGTCGTCGACTCCCGCGAGGCCGCGCTCAAGGAAGCCGGCGACATCGTCCAGTCGGGCGCCACCATCTTCGCCGAGGCCGGAGAGATCTTCGCGGGCACAAAAGTCGCCGACCGCAACGCGACCACGATCTTCAAATCCGTAGGCCTCGCGGTCGAGGACATCGCCGCCGCCCGCATCGTCTACGACGCGATCACCGCCGGCCGCTGATCACTCCGCGATCGGCAGCTCGTCGCCCGTCGTCGCACGCGGCCGCTTGCGCCAGTCGCGCACCGGGTCGCCCAGCCCGCGCCCGAACTTCCAGATCGGGTTGAACAACAAGAACCAGATCGCGATCACCCCGCTGATCACCAGCGCCGCGAGATAGACCGTGAGCCCGAGCCGCTGGTCGCCGACCGTCGATGGCCAGAGCCTGAGATACGGCACCAGCAGCACCGCGTCGTAGGCAAGGAACCCGATGAGCTGCCCCTTGGCATTGCTCCACACCGGGTCCACCAGCCCGTAGATGAAATAGGCCGCCGCCCCGAGGAACATCACCCCGAACGCCAGCGCGCTGTCCCGATCGAGCACCCACGGAAAGATCTGGACGCGCTGCACCAGCAGCCCACCCGCGGTCAGCAGCACGAAGGTGAAGAGCCCGAAGGCGATGCGCACGAGCCAAGGCGTCGGCCGCGGATCGCGCCACTTCTCGTTCCGCGCCAGCACCATCATCACGCCAACCACCACAACAACGGCCCAGACCGCGATCGCAAAGATGATCAGTTCCTGGCTTCAGGGGCGGGTTCGGCGGAGGACCCACCGGCGACGTAGTGCGGTCGCCGGGCTGGAGGAGCGCGAAGCTCCCACCCACCGTCAGCACCACCGCAGCCACGGTGCCGCCCACGACCGCGCGACGACGACGGTGCCTGACGCGCTGCTCTCCCTGGGCGATCAGATCGGCGAGATCCAGGTCGGGGCTGCCCGCAGCGTCGGCGCGCTCGTTGAGCAGGTCGCGGAGCATCCCGTTCATGGCGTCGTCCTCTGGTCAGTGGTGGTGAAGAGCGCGACATCCGGGCCCATCCGGTCGCGCAACCGATCGAGGCCGGCCGAGGTCTGGCTCTTGACCGCTCCCACCGAGCACCCCATGGTTTCGGCGGTCTGGGCCTCGGACAGATCGAGGTAGTAGCGGAGGACAATGGCCGCACGCTGTCGGGGTGGCAGCAGGTGCAACTGGGCCCACAGTGCGTCGCGAGTGACGAGCTCATCGACGCGATCGGCCACGCCGGCATCGGGCAGTACCTCGACCGGGCGCTCGTGGAAGGAGCGACGGCGACGCCAGGAGATGGCGGTGGTGATGATCGTCCGCCGCGTGTACGCCTCGGCGTTGGCCACGTCGCGCAGCTTGGGCCACGCGACGTACGTCTTGACGAGTGACTCCTGGAGTAGGTCCTGGGCCAGCTGGTGATCACCGACCATCAGGTAAGCCGTGCGCAGAAGCGAGGCTGACCGCGCCGTCACGAGTTCGGAGTACGCCGCGACATCCCGTCGATGTCCCTCAGCCATGACTCCACCTCGATCGGGTGATGAGCGGCTTCCACACCAGCTCCTTACCACTATGGACGCATTCGGCACGGACGAAAGTTCGGAGTCATCGCGGGAAGGTTTCGCGCGTCACTTCGCCGCCCGGCGCCTACGACAGTGAACGAGGCCACAGCTACACCTAGACCCAATCGCGTGAGGTCACACCGGGCCGCGAAGTCGTGTCCATTGAGCGCGTGTCTGCCACGGCAGCACGTATTCGGTGGCGGTGAGTTGAGATCTCATCCTGTCGAGGAGCTGCTGCCGGTCCTCGTCTGGCAGGGTTGCGACCCAGCCCATCGAGCCGAAGAACGCGACCAGCCCTTGCGGGTCGACGGTCTGTGGATTTGCCAGCCTGGCCTCGTGGATCGCGTCGAAGGTCACTTGGGCGAAGGCGAGCTGCCAAGCACCGGGTGTCCAGCCGCGACTCATCATGTCGAGCGGGAAACCAAAGTCTTGTGGCCAGATCGGGGCGAGCAGCTCTTCGACAGCAGTGATCGACGGCATGGTCGGTCCGCTGGGCACGTTCCACATCACGACGAGTGCACCGCGCGGTCGCAGGACGCGTGCGATCTCGGTCAAGGCGGCTTCGTTGTCGAACCAATGGAAGGCCTGGGCGACAAAGACCGCGTCGACTGAGTCGACCGCGAGCGGGATCTGTTCCGCATTGCCGTCCATCGCCTCACTCTCCGGACAACCGACGGCGAGCAGGCGACGCATACTGGCGTCCGGCTCGACCGCCACCACACGGGCGAACCTCGAGACGAGAAGACGGGTGAGCTTGCCCGTTCCAGCAGCAAGTTCTAGCACCGTGGCCGACGACGGCAGACCTGCCATCTCGGTGACCTGGTCCGGATAGCCCGGCCGCCCACGCTCGTAGTCCTCATACCAGTGCCAGGGCATGTCGTCCGTGACCATGAACCCACTCTGGCTGTCTGGCATTGGCATTCACAACGGATTTGCGCGGACCGGGATCCGCCCTGGCACGACAGGAAGTGGATGGACTCAGCCATCGCAGACATGACGTCGAGGTCGTACTTGGTGCAGATGGCGTAGCAGCGCGCCATGACGGTGAACCGCTCCCCGTCGACGTAGCGAACGTCTGCCGGTGCCAACGGGTATCAGTCGGCGGATGCTGCGTCTCCTCCAATGAACACCCCGTTCGTCAGGAGGTCCGCATGTCGACGCAGAGCACGGCCCTGTTCCTGGGGGCCACGCTCACGATGTTGCTGGTGCCGGGGCCGTCCGCGCTCTTCGCGTTCACGCGCGGCCTGGAGGGAGGTCCGCGTGCCGGGCTATGCGCTGTCGCCGGCTTGGAGACCGGCCTGGCGGTGCACGTGTGTGCCGCGATCCTGGGAATCTCCGGCACGATCGCCTCGTCGCCGGTGGCGTTCTCGGCGCTCAAGGTCGCCGGCGCGGGTTACCTCGCGTTCCTCGGTGTCCGTCAGCTGGTGGAGTTCGGCCACCGAGATGTGGCTGCCGAGGGGCGGCGTGCGTCGCGGAACGGCTACGCACGGCAGTTCCGCGACGGGATCCTGCTCGACCTGTTCAACCCGAAGACACTGCTGTTCTGTCTTGCCTTCCTGCCCCAGTTCGTCGACACCGGTGGTGGATCCAATGCAACGCAGGCGATCTTGCTCGGCGCCACCGTCGTCACGCTGGCCGCGGTCGTCGATGGTACCTACGCCCTGTCCGCAGGTGCAGCGCGCCGCCGCCCCGCCAGCCCCGCGATGTCGCGGGTTCTGCGAAAGGCGTCGGGTACGGCGTTCCTGAGTCTCGCCGCGCTCACATGGATCGGCTGAGCAGGCAGTCCGTGTTTCACACGCAGAGAGGCTTCACAAGTACGGCGGCGCTTGGCTGGGATGTCGGCGGGCACGTTGAGCTCCATGTGGAAACCCTCGTGCCCTCCGACAGCCACCGGGGGCGGCCGCGTGGTCTCCTAGACCGGCAGCGCCGCCAGCGCGAATAGAGGATCGGTGTGGCGGACGCGGCTCGCTGGAGGCGAGGACGGATAAGATCCAGTGCGGATCTCAAGTCAACAGGAGTAGTGAGATCCGAATCGAGAGGAACATCTTTGAGCTACGAACTGAGCGCCGAACGCTCCCGGCAAGCGCTGAAGGACCACACGGGACGGCTGGCGGAGTCTGCTCGCACGGCAGGTCCAGATGCGCCGGCGCCAACGGCGCCGGACTGGAGCGCGGCTGCCCTGGTCGAACACCTCGGCCAGACCCAGCACTGGGTGGCAGAGATCCTGGAGCGCCGCGTCACTGACCCGACCCAGCTGCCTACCGAGATGGCGGCGATGCCAGCCGATGCGCAGTCCTGGCCCGACTGGCTTGGCGAGAGCGCTGGCCGCGCGGCCGCGGCTGCTTCTGACGCTGCACTTGAGGCACCGGTGTGGAACGCTGCAGGCGATGAGCGGACCGGGGGACAGTTCTGGTTGCACAGCCTCCTCAACGAAGCAGTGATCCACGGCTTCGACGCCGCCGCTGCCGCCGCGGGAACTGCCGCAGCCGCCGCTGACACCTATGACATCGACGCGGATGTCGCGGCCGAGCTGGTCACCAACCACCTGGCGATGCTGACCTCGCCGACTTGGGCGGCACAACGCTCGGACTCTGCCGACGCGCTGCGCGGCAACGGGGAGACCCTGCACTGGCACGCCACCGACGGGTCGAGCCTCGACATGTCCGGCGACTGGTTCATCGAACGCCAGCCCGACGGTGCGAAGTGGCAGCACCGGAACGACCCGGCAGAGGTGACCGTCTCCGGTCCAGCCAAATCACTGCTGCTGATCTTGACCCGCCGTCTTCCCCCGCCCGAAGGGCAAGCCGACGCCGTCACGATCGACGGCAACGTCGACCTGGTTCGGCACTGGGTCCAGCACACAGCTCACGTCGCGGATTGAGCACACGGCTCACGAGGCCGGGTTGTGCTCCGTCCCCGCAGGGCTGTCACCCCTCGGGTCATCACTCGGCGTCCCAGAAGTTGTCTCACATCCGCTATCGGCATGATCGGTCAGCGGCGTGCGTTGCCGAGGAGAACCTCATTGTGCGAGCGTGCCAACCATGTTGAGACTCGGAGCGGTAGTGGTGAAGGTGTCAGACGTCGACAGAGCTGCTGCGTTCTGGTCGGCGGCGCTCGGCTATGAGAAGCAACCGAGCAACCCAGCGTTCCTGGTGCCAGACGGCGCACCCGGCACTCGTCTTCACCTCGATGATGAAGACAGGACCCATCTCGACCTCTGGGCTGACGATGAGGCCGATCAGCAGGCCCAAGTCGAGCGTTTGATCTCCCTGGGCGCTCAGAGGGTTGACTGGGAGTACCCCGACGATGCCGACTTCATTGTTCTGGCTGACCCCGATGGCAATCTGTTCTGCGTAATCGCCTGAGGCACTGGATGGTGGGTCCCCGTCGCCAGCCCCCGGTCGTCCCTCGACATCGGGAGGAGGTTGGCCCTACGGTCGTTGGCAGTCCAGGCTAGGGATGTGGTAGCGGATGCGCAGTCTGCTGAGCCGGTTCAGTGACTGGGTCGTGGTTCATCCGGTCTTGTGGGGCGTGGGCTCGGGGTTCGTGCTGGTGCTAGTCGGCTTTGCTCTCAATCTGGCACCGATCGTGGTCATTGCTGCCGGAGCCGCCATCGGCGTGCTGAACATCCTTCACGCGAAGAGACGGGGTTACTGCCCACTTCCGGAAGAGCCCGTTTCACACCCGGGACGAGCGGAGGCCGAGTAACCGTTCCGGGAATGCAGCGTCCGGCACCGTTCCAGTCTCATGACCTGCTCAAATAATGGAGCGGGTGACCGGGATCGAACCGGCATGGCCAGCTTGGAAGGCTGGGGCTCTACCATTGAGCTACACCCGCGTATGACGTCTGACGCCTCGACCGGGTGACCCGGGCGCGACGAGTCGACGCGGCGTACATGGTCCCACGAACTCCTCATCTATCGCGAACCGGCGCGACGCTGGGAGACTGCCTTAAGTGAGCATCGTGGTCCGACCGCCCCGCCTGGAGGATGTCGACCGGCTGGCCATCGTCAACGTCGAGACCTGGCTTGCCGCGTACACCGGCATCGTCATCCAGGAGCGACTCGACGCGATGGAGCTCGACGAATACCGCGACCGCTGGCGGAGCAACATCACCGACCCCCCAGACGAGCGCATCTTCCGGGTGGCGGAGGTCAAGGGCGAGGTCGCGGCATACGGCATCGGTGGCCCCTACCGCCCGCAGGACGAGGACGACGAGACACCCGAGACGGCAACGCTGGCAGAGCTCTATGCGCTGTACACGCACCCGGACTTCCAAGACCGCGGCATTGGCCTTGCCGTGCACGACGTCGTGCTCGACGAGTTCGTCCAGCACGGGTATGACGATGCGGCGCTTTGGGTGCTGCGCGACAACGTTGGGGCGCGCCGGTGGTACGAGCGCCGCGGCTGGCGTCTCGACGGGGCCACGTCGGCATGGGTGGCCATCGACGTCCCGCATCCCGAGGTCCGGCTACGACGCCGCCTGGCAGACGCTGATCCAGCCGCCGGATGACGTTTTGACGGGCCTGCTCGACTACACTCAGCGGGCGTCAACCGGGGCGTAGCGTAGTGGCTAGCGCGCCTGCTTTGGGAGCAGGAGACCGCAGGTTCGAGTCCTGTCGCCCCGACTTATGTAGATCCTGCTCAGGGACACATTTCGCGGTCGCGACATTCGAGCCCGTCAGGGCAAGAAAACACGCCTCGCCCTGTTCCCACGTTGGGCCGGCCCTGCGACACTGAGCGATGTCGTAGAACCTTCAACCGGAGGGGGGACAGTGCCTGTAGCACCTCTGGAACCGATGGTCCGCTCGGCGCTTCAGGACGGGTACGGCGTGCCCGCCATCAACATCGTCGACGTGCTGAGTCTGCAAGCGGTGGTGGATGCGGCCGAGGAGCTTCGTTCGCCGCTGATCGTGCAGACCTCGGTCAAGACGGTGAAGTCGCTCGGACGCGATGTCGTGAAGGCGATGTTCGATGCGGTCGTCAAGGACGCCGACGTGCCCGTGGCACTTCACCTCGACCACTGTCCCGATCGCGCGGTGATCTCCTCCTGCCTCGAGGCAGGTTGGAACTCGGTGCTGTTCGACGCGTCCAGCCTCCCGGTTGAGGAGAACCAGCGGCAAACAGTCGAGGTGGTCGCCGAGGCTCGTCGCTACGGTGCTCACGTCGAGGGTGAGATCGAGGGCATCACCGGAGTCGAGGATGACGTGGGTTCCGACGAGGAGTCGGCTCAACAGTCGATGGAGGTGGCCACCGAGTTCATCCGGGTCACGGAGGTGGACGTCTTCGCGCCAGCGATCGGCAACGCGCACGGCATCTACCGCGCTAGCCCTGCCCTCGACGCGCAGCGGGTCAGCAATCTCGTCGAGGCGACCGGGGTGCCGATGGCCTTGCATGGAGGCTCAGGACTCTCGCCAGAACAGTTTTCCGACCTGATCGCGCGCGGTTGCGCGAAGGTCAACATCTCCACCGCCCTGAAGGTGGGTTACATGCAGGCTTCGCTCGCTCACTTGGAGGAGGCCAGGGAGCGCAACCGCTGGGATCCTCCTTCGTTGTTCACCGCCATCCACGACGCAGTCAAGGCCATGGCGAGCGACCACATTCGGATGTTTGGCAGCGACGGCAAAGCATGACCGCGCTGGTGTTCGACTGCGACGGTGTCCTCGCGGACACCGAGCGGTTCGGGCACCTGCCGGCCTTCAACGCCACGTTCGAGTCCTTCGACCTCCCGGTGCGGTGGAGCGAGGACGACTACGGCCGGATGCTCGCCATCGGCGGTGGCAAGGAACGACTCTCGGTCTTGCTCGACGACCCGGACGTGTTCCGAGCGGCAGGCTCTCCCTCAACCGAGCAGGACCGTGCCGACGTCGTGGCCCGCTGGCATCGTGCCAAGACCGAGGAGTTCACGGCGCTGGTTGCTGGCGGAAAGATGCCGCCGAGACCAGGGATCGGGCGCATCATCGGCGAGGCGCGCGCGGCGGGATGGGTCGTCGCGGTCGCGTCCACGTCGGCCGAGCAGTCGGTGCGGGCCGTGCTGGCCTCCGCCGTTGGTGACGAGGTCGCTGCCACGATCCCCGTCTTCGCCGGAGACGTCGTACCTCGCAAGAAGCCCGATCCCGCCGTCTACGAACTGACGGTTTCCGAGCTCGGGCTGGACGTCGCATCGACGGTCGTGATCGAAGACTCGCGCAACGGCCTCCGTGCGGCGACCGGGGCAGGACTCACCACGCTTGTCACGGTCAGCGGATACACCCGGGGAGAGGACTTCACCGAGGCGGCGCTCGTCGTGTCGACACTAGGTGACCCAGGCTCGCCGCCGATCGAGGTGCTCGCCGACCCCGCAGGCTTGGCACCGGGTCCCTTCATCACCGTGCAGGACATCGGTGCGCTGATAGCAGCGCGGTCGGCGTCGTCGTAACCATCACCGAACGAGGAGTTTCATCCATGGCCGACAGTTGGAACGACGTCGATCTGGTCGTCAAGACGATCAGCCGCACCTGCCTCGAGAACGAGAAGTACTTCGGTGACCTCGACGCTGTCGTGGGTGACGGTGACTTCGGATACTCGCTAGGACGGGGCTTCGAGAAGCTCGACGAGCAGTACGACGGTCTGGACAGGAGCGACATCGGCACGTTCCTGAAGAAGATCGGCATGCTCATCACCTCGCGCATCGGTGGCACCTC
The DNA here is from genome assembly GCA_963811585.1 of uncultured Actinomycetota bacterium. GTDB lineage: Bacteria > Actinomycetota > Actinomycetes > Propionibacteriales > Nocardioidaceae > JACDHG01. The sequence goes on along the minus strand of CAWERR010000006.1, from coordinate 1,003,151 downwards.
GGGTCCGATCTGGGGCACCGGCTTCATGCGAGCCGGAATGGTTGCCGGCGACGCGACCGAGCTCGACGCAGCCAAGGTCATCGCGATGCTCCGCGCGGCCGTCGACGGGATCCAGGCGCGCGGCGGAGCCGAGCTCGGAGACAAGACGTTGATCGACGCGCTCGTGCCGCTCGCGGACTCGCTGGAGGCCTCACTGTCGGCCGGATCCAGCTCCGCGGACGCGTTGAAAGCAGCCGCGATCGCGACCCGAAGCGCAGCCGACGCGACGGTCGACATGGTCGCGAAAAGAGGCCGAGCGGCCTACACCGGCGAGAGAAGCCGGGGGTCCGTCGATGCGGGCGCCACGGCCGTCGCCGTCATCGTCGAGCAAATCGCTCTGGCGTGGAACGAGAGGGAGGAAGCCCCGTGAAGAAGTTCGTCAACGATCCCAAGAACTTCGTACCCGAGATGCTGCAAGGTCTGGCACTCGCGAACCCGAGCACCTTGAAGTACGTCCCGGACTACAACCTGATCATGCGGGCGGATGCTCCACGCAATGACAAGGTGTCGATCATCCAGGGGTCGGGCTCGGGCCACGAACCAGCCCATGTGATGGCCGTCGGCAAGGGGATGCTCGACGCTGCCTGCCCCGGCGACGTGTTTGCGGCGCCGCCCATGGACTACGTCTACGAGACGACCAAGCTGCTGGCATCGGACAAGGGCGTCCTGCTGCTGGTCAACAACTACACGGGTGACCGGATGGCATTCGACATGTCACAGGAGATGAGCGCCGCCGACGGCGTGAACGTCAAGACCCTCATCATCGATGACGACGTCGCCGTCAAGGACTCGACGTACACCGTGGGTCGTCGTGGTGTGGCCGGCAACTTCTTCGTGATGAAGGCAGTCGGAGCCGCGTCTGAAGGCGGTGCCGATCTCGACGAGCTCACTCGCATCGGTGAGAAGGTCAACTCGATGACCCGTACGATGGGAATGGCCCTCACTGCCTGCACCCCGCCGGCCAAGGGCTCACCGCTGTTCGAGCTCGGTGCGGACGAGATCGAGATGGGCGTCGGCATCCACGGCGAGCCAGGCCGCAGCCGGGAGAAGCTCACCTCCGCGAACGAGATCATCGACCAGATGCTCGACGCCGTCGTGTCCGACCTCCCGTTCAGCAACGGCGACAACGTGGCGCTGATGATCAACGGCCTCGGCGGGACTCCCATCAGCGAGCTCTACATCCTGTATGGGCGCGCTCACCAGCAGCTTGCCGATCGGGGTATCAACGTACGGCGTAACTACGTCGGCGAGTACTGCACCTCACTCGACATGGCAGGAGCCTCGGTGACGTTGGCCAAGCTGGACGACGAGATCGAAGGGCTTCTGGCTGCGCCGGCCGAGATCGCGATCCGCGTGTTCTGACGCCGGTCCCAACATCGGGCCCAGAGTCGGGGCCGTGTGTCACTCGCGTCACAGCCGTATCAGCGGATTTCACGCTCACACAACCCGCAGATAGGCTGACTGCTTGCCTCACACCGGGTGGCTGACGCATGGGCGCGGCCCCGTCCCCAGTTCCAAGGAGATACACCAGTGAAGAGCGCCGTCGAGACCTTGAACCCGACCCGGGTCAAGATGACCGTCGAGGTGCCCTTCGAGGAGCTCAAGCCGAGCCTCGACGCGGCGTACAAGAAGATCGCTCAGCAGATCAGCATCCCCGGCTTTCGCAAGGGCAAGGTGCCTGCCATGGTCATCGACCAGCGCGTCGGCCGCGGTGTCGTGATCGAAGAGGCCGTGCAGGAGGCTCTGCCCCGGCTCTACTTCCAGGCCCTGCAGGAGAACAACATCGTGCCGCTCGGCCAGCCGGAGCTCAACCTCGACGCGGTCCAGGACGGCGCCGACCTCAACTTCACGGCCGAGCTCGACGTCAAGCCCGAGATCACGCTGCCGACGTACGAAGGCATCGAGGCCGAGGTCGCCGACATCTCCATCGGTGACGACGAGGTCGACGAGCAGATCGAGACGCTGCGCGAACGCTTCGGCAGCCTCAACCCGGTCGAGCGGGCGGCGGCTGACGGTGACTTCGTCACAATCGACCTGTCTGCCTCGAAGGACGACGAGCCGATCGACGAAGCTCAGGCCACCGGGATGAGCTACCAGGTCGGGCGCGCCACCATGCTCGAGGGGCTCGACGACGCTCTCGTCGACATGTCGGCGGGCGACGAGAAGACGTTCGCCTCGACGCTTGTCGGTGGCGAGTTCAAGGACCAGTCAGTCGATGTGACCGTCAAGGTGACCGCGGTCAAGGAGCAGGAGCTCCCCGACCTCGATGACGACTTCGCTCAGCAGGCGTCAGAGTTCGACACGATCGCCGAGCTGAAGGCCGACGTGCGCGACCGCCTCATGCGCGGTGGCCGGATGGAGCAGGCTGGCGCCGCCCGTGACGCAGTCCTCGAGAAGCTCCTCACCATGGTCGAGATCCCCTTGCCCGACAGCGCCATCGGCGAGGAGATGAAGTCTCGCCGCGACTCGATCAACGAGCAGCTCGCGTATGCCGGCATGTCCGAGGCCGACTACCTTGAGTCCGAAGGCCAGACCGAGGAGGAGTTCGCGGCTGACCTCGACAAGCGGGTGCGCGACGCCATGGCAGCGCAGTTCCTGCTTGACGAGATCGCGACGGCCGAGTCGCTCAGCGTCGACGAGGGTGAGCTGACCCAGCACCTGCTCCGCCGAGCGCAGCAGTCCGGGCAGTCGCCTGACGACTTCATCAAGCACGCGATGGAGCACAACCACATCCCCGAGTTCGTCGCCGAGGTGCGCCGCGGCAAGGCGCTCGCTCATGTCGTCGAGTCCGCAACGGTGAAGGACGCCTCGGGCAAGGTCGTCGAGCTCAAGACACTGCAGCCCGACGGCACGTATGCGGACGCGGCCGAGCTCGAAAGGCGAGCGCAGGCGGCCGCCGCTGCCGCAGCCGCGGCGGAGGAGCCGTCGACCGACGCGGCCGCCGACGTCGTGGCCACTGCCGACTACCTCACCCTCGACGAGGAGGCCGCTGGCGATGACGACACGGCTGCCGCCGACGACGACGACGCGGGCGACTCTGACAAGTAGCGGTTGCCAGATCCCACCAGGAACGGAACCGACGGGGCAGGGCAGCGCGTCATACGTGCATGCAGACCCGTCGCGATCTCCTGCGTTCCCTAGCGTGGCTGGGCGTTGTCGCGGCCGGGGGATCGCTGGCCGTGGGCTGCGCCGAGAAACCCAGCGTGCCCCCGAATAGGCGACCGCCGGGCACAGAGACCGACGGTGTCGCGGGTTCACCCAAGATGCGGCTTGACGTTGGCGACAGCGACAGGCCGCTGGCAGTAGCTGCTGTTACGTCATTCACCACCGACCTGTATCGGCTGCTGGCCGCCGAGCCCGGCAACCTTGTCACCTCGCCGTACTCAGTCGCCGTCGCGCTGGCCATGACCCGCAACGGGGCACGCGGCACGACGGCCGCCGAGATGGACGACGTGCTCCACTCGGCTGGGCCTGCGGCGCTGGACACCGGACTCAACTCGCTCACTTCACTCATCGAGAGCCGGGCTGGTCAGCACGAACGGGCAGACGGCAGCAAGGCCACGCTTGCGATCGACGTCGCAAACTCTCTGTGGGGCCAACACGACACTGAGTGGAACCAGAAGTTCCTCGACGCACTCGCGATGAACTATGGCGCGGGCCTGCATCTGGTCGACTACGTGACTGATACTGAGGCGGCGCGTGAGCTCGTCAACGACTGGACCGCGAAACAGACCCACGACCGCATCGAGGAGATCCTGCCTGAGGGTGTCATCGACAGTCTCACGCGACTCGTCCTCGTCAACGCCATCTACCTCAAGGCGCCGTGGGAGCAGCCGTTCCAGGCGTCGATGACCGAGCCCCGGCCGTTCACTCGACAAGACGGCGCGCGGGTCGACGCCGAGACGATGTCGGGGATCTTGAACGGGGCGGGCTTTGCGCGCGGTGACGGCTGGCAGGCGGCGAGGCTGCTGTATGCCGGTGGCGAGCTCGCGATGACCGTGATCCTGCCGGATGACGCAGATCTGAACGCCTTCGAGCAATCAGTCGACGGCCCTCGGCTGACGGACATCCTGAGAAGCCCTGCACCCGTGCCGCTCCTTCAGGTCCAGCTCCCGCGCTGGACGTTCCGGATGCAGGCGGCACTCAAGGGACCCCTGGCGGCGATGGGAATGCCCACCGCCTTCGACGAGGTACGCGCCGACTTCAGTGGTATGACGACCGAGGAGCAGCTCCACATCAGCGCCGTCCTGCACGAGGCGTTTATCGCCGTCGACGAAGAGGGCACCGAAGCCGCGGCAGCAACTGCCGTCGTGATGGGTGTGACCTCGATGCCGGAGGTTGTCCCCTTCGTCGTCGACCGGCCGTTCATGTTCGTCATCCACGACGTCGAGACCGCCACCCCGCTGTTCGTCGGCCGGGTCGCCGACCCCACCGCCTAACCAGCCGACGTCGTTCCTCGAAGTGGCCGACTTCGCGCAGGCCATAGCCAGCCTGATGTCGGCCACTTCGCCATCCTTGCTCGAAGTGGCCGACTTTGCGCAGGCGATTGCCGGCCCGATGTCGGCCACTCGGGGGGTTAGCCGGCGCGTTGGTGACGCAGGACCGTTAATGCAAGGCGATGAGCAGTGACCACCACGATCAGCCAGGCGCTGCCCAACGTGATGCCGACCAGGACGTCCGTCATCCAGTGGTGGCCCAGATAGACCCGACTCGCCGCCATCGCGAGCCCGAACAGCACACAGGCACCGACGACTGCTGTCTGCGCCCAGATGTTCTGCAGCCGCAGGCAGACGAGGTAGGCGACGAGCAGCATGATGACCCAGGCGTTCAAGGTGTGTCCGGAGGGGAATGACGGCGACGTCTCGTACGGCGGCACCGCCAACGAAGTAGCCGGTCGCGCCCGGTCGATCACCTCTTTGCCGATCACCGTGAGGGCGAGTGACCCACCGGCCGCGATCGCCATCAGCAGCAGGGGAGTGGGCCGCCGCCACCACGCGCTCAGCAGCAGTGCCGCAGCAACTGCCACCCACGGCATCACGGCCGTGCTGCCCACATCGGTGAACGCGGTCACCGCTTCATCGAGGCCATCCGATCGCCACCGGATCATCTGGTCGAGCACGGGCCGGTCAAAGCCTGACACGCCGTCGCGCTCCGACACGTGGTCATAGATCTCGGCACTCAGGGCAGTCAGCACGGCTGCAACCACGCCGCCGACCAAGGCAGTCAGGAGCAGGACGACGTACGGGATGCTCCGCCGGTCGAAGTAGCGGTGCGTGCCGACGGCGGCGGCCACGGTCGCATCCGCCAGCCGTCGACCTCCTCGACTCGGCCACGAAGTCAGGTCACGCTTGCCGAGGTATTCCGGGTCGTCGGAGCCGCCGTCGTGCTGGGGGTCAGGAGGGGGCATGCGGCAGCGCGGACCGTGGCGGCACGGGGGTCGACACGATGAACGAGCTGGTGGTCTGCCCATGCAGGAGGAACCGGTCGAGCACGTCCTCGAGAGACTCGATAGCCGCCACGTGCACCTTGAGCAGGAAACAGTCCTCCCCCGAGATGCGGTGGCACTCGCTGACCTCGGGGGTCGCCGCGGCCAGGTCGGCGATCTTGGGCAGCTGCCCCGGCCCCGGCTTGATCCTGACCCACGCCGCCACGGGCAGACCAACGGCTGCCGGGTCGACGTCGAGGCGGTAACCCCGGATCACCCCGCTCTCCTCCAGCCGGTTGACCCGCTCACGGACTGCCGGCGCCGACATACCGACCCGGCGTGCCAGCTCGGAGGCGCTGAGCCGTGGGTCATCGGTCAGGGCAGCGAGGACACGACGGTTGACGTCGTCAAGAGGCGACCTTCCGTTCGGTAACCTCGGCTTTGCCTTCGTGGGCCTTGCAGTAGCCATAAGGGCACCTTTGCCTTCGATTATCCATGGCTCTCGTCATCTCAGGCACTCATCATAGAGGTATGACGACAAGTCTGCCGACGACCGAGCCGCCGCTCGCGACCGCTGCCTCGGGCGTGGCCAACCAAGTGCCGCCGCAGCTCTACTTCGTGGTGAGCGCGGTGTTCCACTACCTCGGGCCTGCCTGCGCCGTCTTGCTGTTCACCCGCATCGACGCGCTTGGGGTGGCCTGGCTGCGGATCGCGTCGGCGGCGGTCATCTTCGCCCTGTGGCGGCGCCCCTGGCGGATCTGGAAACGCGTGGACCGGCGGACGCAGCGGCTCCTGCTGGCGTGGGGAGCGGTGCTCGCGGTGATGAACAGCTGCTTCTACCTGTCCATCGACAGACTCCCGATGAGCACGGTCGCCGCGATCGAGTTCGTCCCGATCATTGCGCTGGCTGCCGTCGCGGCACGCACGCCGCGCAACATCGTGGCGCTCGTGCTGGCTGTCGGCGGTGTCTATCTGCTGACGGACGTCCGGCTCGTCGTCGAGCCGGTCGGCGTCGCCTTTGCGGTTGCCAATGCCGGGCTCTTCGCCTGGTACGTCGTCCTGGGCCACCGGGTCGCACGCAGTGACCAGATGCAGGGCATCGAAGGCCTCGCCCTCGCGATGCTAGTGGCTGCCGTGGTGGCGTTGCCGATGGGCGCTTGGGATGCGGTGCCTGGTTTGACGGACCCGGTCGCCCTGGTGGCTGCGATCGGTGTCGGAGTGTCGTCATCGGTCATCCCCTACGTGTGCGACCAGCTGGCGATGGCTCGGCTCGCCCGGGCTACCTACTCACTGCTCATCTCGTTGCTGCCCGCTACAGCCACCGTCATCGGCGTCGTCGTGCTTGCGCAGATCCCCACCTCGCTTGAGGTGCTGGGTGTGCTGCTCGTCATCGCCGGCGTCGCCGTGCACCAAGAATCTCGTGAGTTCCCAACCGCCGCAGCGCAGCAGGCTGCGCCCTGAAAGGAACGCCACATGGCAAGCCGCATCGTCTCCGTGCCGATCGACTGCACCGACGCCGAACTCCTCGCCACCTTCTGGTCCGACGTTCTCGGATGGCAGATCGTCAAGCGTGGCTGGCAGCGGACCGAGCACGGAGCAGATGGAGTCTCGATCGGGTCAGCCGACGGCGGCGCCTTCGAGATCGACTTCCGCTGGGTGCCCGACGCACCGAGCCCCTCCAAGAACCGGCTGCATCTGGACATCAACCCCACCGACCGCGAGCAGGACAGCGAGTTTGAGCGGTTGCTCGCGCTCGGCGCCAAGCCGGTCGACATCGGCCAGGGCGACGTCAGCTGGCATGTCCTCGCCGACCCTGAAGGCAACGTGTTCTGTCTGTGCCGCGATCAGGTCGATGCGTAGAGCCGGCAGCTGTGATCGCTGACGCGGCGAGGCGGCAGCTCGCTCCGGTAGCCTGGCTGGCGCCTCGGGCCGTGTGGGCTGGCGTCATACAGGTGGTGGTGCATGGAGCAGATCTGGTACGCAAGCTATGGCTCCAACCTGTGCGAGCGACGGTTCCTTCACTACCTGCAGGGCGGACGACCTGAGGGCGCCTCCCGCGACTACCCAGGTGCCCGTGACCCGGCGGCCCCGGCGCGCGTCGAGCCGTACCGGCTGGACGGCTCGGTGTTCTTTGCCTGGGAGTCGCCGACCTGGGGTGGTGGCATCGCGTTCTTCGACCGCGCCGGACCTGGTACGTCGTTCGCGCGTGCCTACCTGCTGACGGCCGGCCAGTTCAGCGACGTGCAGTCGCAGGAGATGCACCGCAGCCCCGGCGTCGATCACGACCTGACCGGACTCTTGACAGAAGGCCGGGCCCTCCTCGGCCCCGGCCGCTACGAACACCTCCAGGTGGTGGGGGAGATCGAAGACGTGCCGGTGGTGACATTCACCGCGACGTGGACCCAGGAGGACATCGAGTTCAACCCGCCGGTCGAGCCGTATGTGGCGTTGATGGCAGCCGGGCTCCGGGAGAGCCACGATCTCGGAGACGACGAGATCGTCGAATACCTGCTCGCGAGGCCGGGGGTGCAGCCACACTGGACGCGGGAGTCACTAGCCGCGGCGGTCGTCCTACCCGCGAGCTAAGCCTGCGTTGTGGCTGAAGGTTCGCCCGACTGGTCAAGCGAACCTTCAGCCACAATTGAGTAGCTGCCACTCCTTTCAGCGCGACGTCACTGCTTCGTCATTGCATACGCCGGCTGCTCGTCGGGCACGTCCACCGGGACCGGCTCGACGCGACGGATCCGGCTCGGCCACCAGGCCCGCTCTCCGAGGAGAGTCAGCATCGCCGGCAGCATCACCACGCGAACCACCGTTGCATCGATCAGGATCGCGATGGCAAGCCCGACACCCATCTGCTTCATCTCGAGCATGCTCAACGTCGCGAAGATCGCGAAGACGGACACCATCACCGCCGCCGCACTCGTCACCACGCCGGCCGTCTCCGTGACGCCAGCCTCGACAGCGAGCTTCGGTGGCAGCCCGCGCTGGGCACCTTCCCGGATCCGGCTGAGCACGAAGACGTGGTAGTCCATCGACAGACCCACCAGCACCACGAACAGGAACAGCGGGATCCAGTTGATGATGAAGCCACTCGACGTGAAGTCGAGCAGGCCTTCTGCCCAGGTGTACTGGAACACCAGCGTCAGCACGCCGAACGCGGCAGCGACCGACAGCAAGTTGAGCACCGTCGTCATCAGCGCGATCGTGACGCTGCGGAACGTCAGGCCCATCATCAGCAACGTCAGCAGCAGCACGAACCCGATCACCCACGGCAGCTTGTCGCTCTGATGCTCGGTGTAGTCGACGTTCTCCGCGAGTGGGCCCCCCACGGCCCACTCCGCGTCAGGTGCCTGGTCGACCAGGTCCGTCCCGAGGAACTCCGGCGCAAGCTCACCCCGGACCTGCTCAAGCTGGCGCTTGCTGGCTTCCGAGCCCTCGGTCAACGTGCTGACCAGCGTCAGCGCCGACACCGTCCCGTCTTCGGATGTGCGTATGTCGTCTGGGCCGCCCTCGACGAACCCGCCTTCGGCAACCGCGGCCTCGGCCAGCTCGCTGAGCGCTGCGACCACGTCTTCGCGGTCCTCGGGCGCTGCCTTCACGACCACCTGCATCGACGAACCCTCGGAGGGGAACTCCTTGTCGATGGTCTTCGAGGTCTGCACCTCGGGTATCGTGTTAGGCAGGGTGTCGAGCGTCCCGTTCTTCATGGTCATGCCGAGGGCGGGCGCGCCCAGCGCGAGCATCGCAGCCAGTGACAACGCGAGCGCCGTCTTCGGGCGTCGCAGCACCGGTGCCAGCAGCCGACGGCTGATCCCGCCGCTGCCGATCCGCCGGTTGAGCCGCCACAGCAGCGGCACTCGCGGCCGGTCGACCCAGCGGCCGAGCTTTGCCAGCAAGGCCGGCAGGACGGTCACGGAGCCCAGCACGGCAACGGCGACGACGATGATCGCTCCGGTGGCGAGTGACGAGAACGTGGCGTCCTGGACGACGTACAGGCCTGCCATCGAGACGATGACCGCGCCACCGGAGACGATGATCGAGTGGCCGGATGTCGCCGCGGCAATCTCGACGGCGTCGATCGTGCTGTGACCCTTGGCGCGTTCTTCGCGCTCTCGCTTGAGGTAGAAGAGCGAGTAGTCGACGCCGACCGCCATACCGATGAGCAGGATCATGCTCGACACGGTCGGCTCGCTCGGCACGAGATAGGAGATCGGCGCGTAGATGCCGATCGTCGCGACGACGCCCGAGATCGCAAGCAGCACAGGGATTCCGGCTGCAATCAATGCTCCGAAGGCGAGCAGCATCAGACCCAAGGTCAGGGGGAGGCTGAGCCTCTCGGCGGACGCGAGGTCGGCCTCGACCTGCGTGCCGATGCCTTCGTCGACAGAGGCGTCGCCTGCCTGTCGCACGTCGAGGTCCGGATAGGCGGACTGGATGTCCTCGGTGACTGCTTGCAGCGGTGCGACGTCGACATCCTCACCGTCTCCAACCCGCTCCAGCTCGATGAGCACGAGGAGTGCCGCTTCGGACGGCGACCAGATCGGGTCGCCGACGTCGGCCACCTCATCGAGCGCGGACATGTCTCGTGTCAACGCGCGGGCCGCCTCGGTCGCCGTGTCACGGTCGAGCCCATCGCTGCCGGCAGTGCCGGCGGTGATGACGACGTTCTCCCGGTCGGGGTCATTGACCCCCGCTTCGCTGACCAGCTCGTCAGCGCGGCCGGACTGGCCGAGGCGATAGTCGGCGTCGGTTGTCTCCTGGGTGGCGATCGCGCTGCCGGCGGCGACTGCGCCGGCCACGAACACCACCCACACGAGCAGCGCGCGCCACGGATGCGTGGCACTCCAGCGGGCTGCCCGCAAGGTCAGGCGTGATCGAGCCATGGTGGTTTCCCCTTGTCTGTCAGGGCCGAGCACTTGCCCGGCTCTTCAAACCTGTCGGCCCAGCCGACGTACGTCAGGGGCGTCAGCACCACATCGAGAGTGGTGGTAGGCCTACTGTGATGACGGCCGTGTGCGGCGACGATGGAGCGACCAACCAACGAAGGACGCAACATGTCGAGCACAGCTCCCTACCCCCGTAGTCCCGGTCCGTACGTCGACCAGCCCCCGACCTCGAACCCGCGATATGAAGGACCCACGATGACGACGCCGAGCCCGACCAGGCCCGACCGGTCGACGACTGCCGAGCACCTCTCGACGTTGCCGCCGTTGGGTCGACTCGAGGCAACCGGGTTTGCTGCGGCGTACATGTTGCTCGCAGTGCCGGCCATCGCGCTCTTCGTCGTCCATGTTGTCGCGATCCCGTTGACGATCGTGACGGTGGGGGTGCTGATGCTGGCGATCGTCGTGCCTCTGGTTGCGGCGCTTGCCGAAGTACATCGCCGAATCGCGAGCAGGATCCTGCGCGAGCCGGTGCGGTCGTTCTACAAACCCACCAAGGGCCTCGGGGTGCTTGGCAAGTTGCAACGTTGGGCTGGCGACGGTGCCCGCTGGCGTGACCTCGGCTGGTTGTTTGTGACCTTTACGTTCGGCTGGGTGATCTCGATCTTCGCCGTGTCGTTGGCGCTGGCGATCGGTTGGTACCTGGTGTTTCCGTTCATCTTCTGGGTGACTCCGGACGGCGTCTTCGACACGGACCTCGGCTTCATGATGCTGGACACGCAGTCCGAGTCGTTCATGTACTGGATCGGCGCCGCGGTCTTCTTCGCCCTCTGGTGGACGTTGATCAAACCGCTCGTGTGGTTGCATGCGGTGGTCGACCGGGCGATCCTGTCCAACCGCACCGAGCGGCTCGAGCAACGTGTCGAGGCACTGTCGACGTCGCGGGCCGACACCGTGGACGCCTCTGCCGCGGAGCTGCGACGGATTGAGCGAGATCTCCACGACGGTGCCCAGGCGCGGCTTGTCGCCCTCGGCATCAGCTTGGGCATGGCCGACGAGCTGCTGCGCAACGACCCTGAGGCGGCGCGGCAGATGCTGGCCGAGGCGCGCACGACGACGACGGCCGCGCTCGGAGACCTGCGCAGTGTCGTCCGGGGCATCCATCCTCCCGTGCTGGCCGATCGCGGCCTCGAAGGCGCCGTCGAGGCGCTTGCGATGGACATGCCGATCCCCGTGCTGGTCGAGTCGGGTTTGACGGCACGGGTGCCAGCGCCCGTCGAGTCGGCGGCGTACTTCGCGGTTGCCGAGTTTCTGGCCAACATCGGGAAGCACTCCGGCGCTCGGCGTGCGTGGGTCCGGATGGGGTACGTCGACAACGCCTTGCGGGTGGAGGTCGGCGACGACGGGCGCGGTGGTGCACAGGTAGAGCAGGGCACAGGGCTGCGCGGGATTGCCAAGCGGTTGGTCGGCGTTCGACGGGCGGCTCGCCGTGTCGAGCCCTGACGGCGGGCCGACGATCGTCGACATACAGATCCCGTGCGAGCTGGAGCGCTGAGCAACCCTCGACCGAACACCTGCTGACCCGCGAACCCATGGTGAATCTGCCTCTGTTCGCGGGCTAGCGGGTGTTCGGTTGCGTCGAGCGGGCGGTCGCAGCACTAGTTTGGGGTGCGTGAGATTCCAGCGAGCCGGGGGACGGCCGACGTGCGGGTGATCCTCGCCGAAGACCATGCGCTACTTCGCGACGGTATGACGCGGCTGCTCGAGGCCCACGACTTCGAGGTCGTGGCGTCGGTGGACAACGCCCCGTCGCTCGAGCGGGCGCTGCGTGAGCAGGAGACCGATGTGGCGGTCGTCGACGTACGGCTGCCTCCGACGTTCACCGACGAAGGGCTCCGCGCGTCGATCGCCGCCCGCGCCGAGCGTCCCGGGTTGCCGGTCCTGGTGCTGTCGCAGTACGTCGAGCAGCTCTATGCACGCGAGCTCCTCGAGAGTGGTGAAGGCGCGGTCGGCTATTTGCTGAAGGACAGGGTGGCGGACGTGTCTGAGTTCGTCGACGCGGTCCGCCGGGTGGCCGCGGGCGGGACGGTCCTCGATCCTGAGGTGGTGTCGTCACTGCTGGCGCGACCACGCACGGACGACCCGCTCGAACGGCTGACCGGCCGCGAACGTGAGGTGTTGGCGCTGATGGCCGAGGGCCGCTCCAACGCCGCCATCGCGGCCAGCCTCTTCGTCACCGAGAAGGCGGTCAGCAAGCACAGCAACAGCATCTTCTCGAAGCTGGACCTGCCCGTCGACGGTGACGACAACCGGCGAGTGCTAGCCGTCCTCGCCTACCTCCGCGGCTAACCCAGAAGTGAACTACCCTCCTGCCGACTGGTCACATATGCCGCGCCGACTGGTCACGTATGCCGCGTCGAGTGGTCACGTATGCCGCGTCGAGTGGTCACGTATGCCGCGTCGAGTGGTCACGTATGCCGCGTCGAGTGGTCACGTATGCCGCGTCGAGTGGTCACGGATGCCGTGTCGAGTGGTCGCGTTTGCTCCCTCGAGTGGTCGCGTTTGCTCCCTCGAGTGGTCAGGTTTGCCGTGCCGAGCGGTCGCGTTTGCCCCCTCGAGTGGCCACTTATGCAGATCCCGGCAGACCTGACCAGTGGGTGCTGCATTTGTGACCAGTGGGCGGTGCATAAGTGACCAGTCGGCGGTGCATACGTGACCAGTGGGCGCTGCATTTGTGACCAGTCGGCGGGGCGGGAGGCGGCTGTGGGCGGCAGACCGACCGTAAGGTGACGAACGTGAACGTTCGGACGACGGAGCCGACCCTGGCGGACGCCGCCCACCTCGCTGCGGACTACGCCGACCGGCTGCTCGTGGGTACGACGCGTGAGGTGCACCGAGCGATAGCCGGCCGATTCCTGACACTAACCCGTCAGCGTGACACCCCCATCGGCCGCCTCTACGACGCCTTCACTGGCGGGATCTACGGCGGCGTCGGGCTGGCCACCCGTGCGCTCGGCGGAGTCGGCACGCTCGGCGTCGGCACCTCGACTCGGCTCGACGACGGGGCGCGCGGCCGACGGATGCGAGCCATCGTCAACGGTCTCAGCGGCGACGTGCTTCGCGACCAGGGCGACCCGGCCGCGATCAGTGCGGCGTTCCGGCTCCATGGCCGCGACCTCGAGCTCAGCCACGGATCACTCCAGGCAGCATACCCGGAGGCAACCGAGCGCATCGTCGTGTTCGTGCACGGCCTCTGCGAGGACGACGCGTGCTGGACCTATCGCTGTGACGAGCGCGGCCCGACCTACCTCGAGACCCTCCGCGCAGGCAAGCGCTGGACGCCCCTCGCCGTCCGGTTCAACAGTGGCCTGCCTATACGCGAGAACGCCGCCGACCTTGCCGCCCTCGTCGACCGCCTGGTGGCTGCTTGGCCGCGACCGGTAGCAGAGGTGGCGTTCGTCGGTCACTCCCTGGGCGGCCTCATCGTGCGTGCCGCAGCGGCGCACGCCGACGAGTCGCGGTGGGCGGACCGCGTCTCTCACGTCGTGCTGCTCGGCGCTCCCAACGCCGGCGCCCCACTCGAACGCCTGGTCAACCGCGCCATCCCAGCAATGCGACGGCTGCCCGAAGTTGCACCGTTCGCAACGATCCTCGACGACCGGAGTATCGGCATCCGGGACATGCACGACGGGATCGGGGTCGACGCCCTCGTGTGGCGCGCGGCGACCTACCACTGTGTGGGCGCGACTCTGGGGCGCGGAGAGCGGGCTTTGGCTGGTCGATTGTTCGGAGACCTGCTCGTCCTTCTCGACAGCGCCCAGGGGCAAGGCGCCAACGTCGACGCCGACTTCCGCCAGCTCACGTCGGCGCACCACTTCGACCTGCTCAATCATCCGCGCGTGCATGCCGACCTCGCCCGCTGGTTGGGTGGGTCCGCGCCGACTCGTGGAGCCGTGGATGACCACTGAGCCCATTCCTCCACTCGAAGTGTCGATCCACATCGAGGCAAGCCCAGCCGACGTCTGGCGGATCGTGTCGGATGTGCGACGCACGGGGGAGTGGAGCCCCGAGTGCCGCAAGGTGGTCGTCTGGGGCGGCGGCCCCGCCCGCGCCGGCAGCCGCCTCACCGGCTTCAACCGGCGCAAGCTGATCATCTGGCCGACGACCTCACGCGTCCATCTGTATGACGAAGGGCGTGCCATCGGCTGGACCGTCTTCGAGAATCGCGCCCAGTGGAGCTATCACGTCGAGGCCGACGGTGCTGGCACCCGGCTGACCGAGCGCCGCGAGATGCCCAACGGGATACCCGGCGGAGCCGCAGCCTTCGCGCAGGCGGTGCTCGGCGGGGCGATGCGTCACAACGACGAGATCGCGATCGGAATGCAGACGACCCTCGAGCGGATCAAGGCGTTGGCTGAGGCCTGACCGCCCCCGGCCATGCTCACCGCTAGAGGGCAGGGAGCCGGATCGGCTCGGGCGGTCGGCCGTTGCGCACCAGGTCGGCCAGCAGGTGGCCGAAGCGTCGAGGCGAGAACGTGACGTAGCCGGGGTCACGAGTGGCGTCGGCGTCGTACCGCTGCTGCGCCTCCTGAATTTCGGCATAGGTCCACCAACGCATGCCGTCGAGGTTCTCAGCCCTGAGCTCGGCCTCGGTGAAGTCGGGATGCGGGTCGAACGCCTCCACCTCGACCAAGAAGTAGGTGTCGTGCTGACCGTCCCACCGCGTCATGGGGAAGATGTGTTCCTTGACCCACACCGGGGAGCCGGGGTCGGCGATCTCGAGTCCCAGCTCCTCGCGCAGCTCCCGGACCAGCCCATCGGTGACGCTTTCGCCCGGGTCGAGACCGCCACCTGGGCACGCCCACAGGCCGGTCGGCAGGTTGTCTGCGGGGAAGTCGAAATGCACGAGCAACACGCGACGATCGCGGTCCATCACGATCGCGCGCGCCGCGGGCCGGATGCGCTGCGCAGCACGTTCGGACTCGGACACCCGCGGAAGTCTACTGAGCGCTGCTGCGACTGGCGCCGTGCGCCGACAGCGAACAAGCACCGAAGTCCCGTGGCTTTGCCACGACCGGCCGCTAGGGTCGGTCACGTGAACCCCAAAGACTCCACACACATCGAGATGAACGGCGACAAGTCCCAGGCCGGGCTCGACGACCACATCTATCAGCGGCTGCTCAAGGAGCGGATCGTCTTCCTCGGCTCCGAGGTCAAGGACCAGAACGCCAACGCGATCTGCGCCCAGATGCTCCTGCTGAACGCCGAGGACCCGACCTCTGACATCTTCCTCTACATCAACTCGCCAGGCGGCTCTGTCGACGCCGGGATGGCGATCTACGACACGATGCAGTACATCTCCAACGACGTCGCCACCTTCGGCATGGGGCTGGCAGCGTCGATGGGACAGTTCCTGCTCTGCGCCGGAGCCAAGGGCAAGCGGCACGCCCTGCCGCACGCGCGCATCATGATGCACCAGCCGTCCGGAGGACTCGGCGGCTCGGCCTCAGACATCAAGATCCAGGCAGAGCAGTCGCTCTACATCAAGAAGGTCCTCTTCGAGCTCATCAGCAGGCACACTGGTCAAGGGCTCGAGCAGGTCGAGCTCGACGCCGACCGCGACCGCTGGTTCACGGCAGACCAGGCCAAGGAGTACGGCTTCATCGACCACGTCGTCGAGCAAGCCACGGAGGTCCACGGGGGCAAGAAAGACGGCCCGAGGGGTTTCGAATGAGCAACCACCCCGCTAACCCCGCCGACTTCGGAGGCTCCACAATGAACCCCTTGATGAAACACCAAGAGCTCCACGAGCTGACGGCGCCACGCGCCGAGTACTTCATACCTCAGTGGGAGGAGCGGACTTCGTACGGCGTCCGGCGTATCGACCCGTTCGCCAAGCTCTTCGAGGATCGCATCATTTTCCTCGGCACACCCATCAGCGACGACATCGCCAACGCCGTGATGGCGCAGCTGCTCTGCCTGCAGCAGATGGACCCCGACCGCGACGTCAGCATCTACATCAACTCGCCCGGCGGGTCGTTCACCGCGCTGACGGCGATCTACGACACGCTGCGCTACCTCAAGCCTGACGTGCAGACGGTCTGCCTGGGTCAGGCGGCGTCGGCTGCTGCGGTGCTCCTGGCGGCCGGCACAAAGGGCAAGCGACTCGCGCTCCCCAACAGCCGGATCCTGATTCACCAGCCCTACACCGAGAGCAGCTACGGGCAGGCGAGCGATATCGAGATCCAGGCCAACGAGATCCTGCGGATGCGCTCGCTGCTCGAGCAGATGATCTCCGATAACACCGGCAAGTCGATCGCCGAGGTCAGCCACGACATCGAACGCGACAAGATCCTCACGGCTGAGCAGGCTATCGAGTACGGTCTTATAGACCAGGTTCTGGAGTCGCAGAAGGCGACACCGGCGAACGCCTAGTTGGAGATGCCAGCGATTGACGGTGCCGACAGGTACGGTCAACATGGAAGTTCGGCCCCAGGTGCTGGCGATACCGGCCCCGACACGCGGAAGGAGACGTCGCAGGTGGCACGTATTGGTGACGGCGCAGACCTGCTGAAGTGCTCTTTCTGCGGAAAGAGCCAGAAGCAAGTCAAGAAGCTCATCGCCGGGCCAGGCGTCTACATCTGCGACGAGTGCATCGACCTCTGCAACGAGATCATCGAGGAAGAGCTTTCCGAGACCAGCGAGCTCGGCCTTGAGGAGCTCCCGAAGCCGCGTGAGATCTACGAGTTCCTCAACGGCTACGTCATCGGCCAGGACCCTGCAAAGAAGTCGCTCTCAGTCGCCGTCTACAACCACTACAAGCGGGTGCAGGCCGGCGCGGCGACAGCGCTACAGAGTCGCGGCAACAAGGACGAGTCGGTCGAGCTGTCCAAGTCCAACATCTTGATGATCGGCCCGACGGGCTGCGGCAAGACCTACCTCGCACAGACCCTGGCGCGGATGCTCAACGTGCCGTTCGCGATCGCCGACGCGACCGCACTCACCGAGGCCGGGTATGTCGGCGAGGACGTCGAGAACATCCTGCTCAAGCTGATCCAGGCTGCCGACTACGACGTCAAGAAGGCCGAGACCGGCATCATCTACATCGACGAGGTCGACAAGGTCGCCCGCAAGTCGGAGAACCCCTCGATCACCCGTGACGTGTCCGGGGAGGGAGTCCAGCAGGCGCTGCTCAAGATCCTCGAAGGCACCACAGCTTCCGTGCCACCGCAGGGCGGGCGCAAGCACCCGCACCAGGAGTTCATCCAGATCGACACGACGAACATCCTGTTCATCGTCGGCGGCGCATTCGCAGGGCTCGAGCACATCATCGAGCAACGCGCGGGCAAGAAGTCGCTGGGATTCAGCGACGAACTGCAGACCCGCAACGACTCCGACATCGACACGCTGTACGCCGAGGTCCGCCCCGAGGACCTGCTCAAGTTCGGGCTGATCCCCGAGTTCGTCGGCCGGCTCCCAGTCATCGCGACTGTCGACAAGCTTCAAGAGTCCGACCTCATCCGGATCCTCAACGAGCCGCGCAATGCGCTCACGAAGCAGTACCAGAAGCTGTTCGAGCTCGACAACGTCGACCTCGAGTTCACCCAGGATGCGATCGAGGCCATCGCCGCACAGGCGATGCTGCGCGGCACCGGCGCCCGCGGGCTCCGCGCCATCCTTGAAGAGGTCCTGCTCAACGTCATGTACGACGTGCCGAGCCGTGAAGACATCGCCAAGGTCGTCGTGACGAAGGAAGTCGTCAACGACAACGTCAACCCGACCCTGGTGCCGCGCGAAGAGCCGGCGAAGAAGAAGAAGTCCGCCTATGTCGTTCAGCGGGCCAGCTGGTTGACGGCCGCCCCGAACACCCACGGCAGCCGCTGCGCCCCGGGGACGATCAGCCGCTGCGTCTGCGGCCGGTGGCGCGCCCACAGCAACGACTCGGTCAGCCAGCGGTAGCGCCGGGTTGCCTTTCTCCAGGCCGCTTCGTACGTCGTCGGGTCATCGGCCACGACCGCCGCCACCAACGCGCGTGCACTGGCCAGTCCGACCGCGATCCCCTCACCCGTCAGCGCGTCGACATAGCCTGCGGCGTCGCCGACGAGAAGAACTCGCCCGGCGACGCGGGCCGTGCTGCGCTGCCGGAGCGGACCTGCACCCTTGATGCTCCCGTCGCTGTCCGACTCGGCGGCTGTTGGCGCGCCGGACGCGAGCCGGTCACGAAGCTCAGGAAACTGCCGCAGCTGCACATCGAACGGCTCGCGGCGCCCTGTCAGCAGTGCCACTCCCACCAAGTCTTCGGCCACCGGCGTGACGTAGGCCTCGAGTCCTGCCGCCCAGTAGACCTCGACGAACTCTGTCCACGGATCGATCGCGTAGTGGCGGCGCAGACCAAACCGCGAGTCTCCGGCACTCGCCGGCCCCGTCGCATCGAGACCGAGCTGCCGGCGGATGGGTGAGTGCAGCCCGTCGGCCGCCGCCAGGTAGCGACCCGTGAGGCCACCGGCGCACCACACAGACCCAGCGTTCTGTGCCACGCAGACCCACGTCGCGTTGGTGAATCGGGATGCCTCGTGCCGCCACCGCGTCCGCCAGGCGCTGCTGGAGGGCGGTGCGTCGTACCCCGCAGCCAGGCCCGGTGCGGAACAGCGCCTCCGCGACGTGCGCGCCGTCCGTGTAGCGAATGCCGCGGAACGCCCGCCCGGGCGGCTCCACCCCGAGCTGCGACAGCGCGGCGACCGCGCCCGGCATCAGCCCTTCACCGCAGGCCTTGTCGATCGGCTGGGCGCGGCGCTCGACCACCGCCACGGCGAGACCGGCCCGCTCGGCGTACAGCGCTGTCGCCAGGCCCGACCGGACCGCCGCCGGCGACGATCAGGTCAAGCATGCTGTCGGTCAGGGGGAGGGGCCGCGACGAAGAGCGGCGTTCTCGACCCGGATCCGCATCGTGAGCAAGCATGCGTTCAGGATCGTGAACGCAAGCGCGGTCACCCAGGCGCTGTGCACGAGCGGGAGGGCAGCCCCCTCGACGACGACGGCGACGTAGTTGGGGTGACGCATGAACCGGTACGGCCCACCACTCACGAGCGGCACCTGCGGACTGACGATGACGCGGGTGCTCCACTGCTCGCCAAGGGTCCAGATGCACCACCAGCGCAGGCCCTGCGATGCGAGGACCAAAACGACCATCGTCCATCCCAGCAGCGGCAGGAACGGACGGTCGGCCACGACGACCTCGACGACACAGCCGACCAGCAGGCACGCGTGCAGCAGCACCATCAGCGGGTAGTGTCCCGCGCCGTACTCGCGCCCGCCGCGGGCGCGCATCGCGGTGGTGTGGCGGATCGAGACGACCAGCTCGGCCGCCCGCTCGAGCGCGACCGCGACGACGAGGACCGAGGTATGCCGTCACCATCGCAGCAGTACCAGCTCCGAACAGAAGCCGGGACCCATCGCCATCAGCAGACCCGGGCTGCCAGGCGGTGGGCGTCGCTGGTCGATCGTGTCGCGCAGCACATGCAGCACCGAGGCCGACGACAGGTTGCCGATCCGGTCCAGCGAGCTCCAGGTGAGGGCGAGAGCGTCGTCAGGAAGGCCGAGCGCTTCTTGCATCGCGAGCAGGACCTTCGGGCCGCCTGGGTGCGCGACCCATGCGTCGATGTCGGCGATCTCGAGCTCGTGCTCTTTGAGGAACTGCTCGACATCGTCGCCCAGGTAGGTGCTGACGAGCTGGGGCACCTCCGGCCCGAGGACGATCTTGAGCCCTGAGGCACCGACATCCCATCCCATCGCGCGGCCGGTGTCTGGGTAGAGGTGCGCCTGCGACCCGAGTACGTCGATCCCGGCCGCCTCGTGTCGGTCGCCGACCGCCACCACCGCGGCCGCACCGTCTCCGAACAGCCCACTGGCAACCAGATTGGCGGTCGACGGGTCGTTGCGCTGCACTGTCAGCGAGCACAGCTCCACCGACAGCAGCACGCCCACCTGATCGGTCCCGCCGAGGAAGTCGTGCAGCCGGGCCAGGCCTGAGGCGCCCGCGACACAGCCGAGCCCGAACAACGGGACGCGGCGGATGTCTGGGCGGAGGCCGATGCGGGTGGCGATCCGGGCCTCGATCGACGGCGCGGCGACCCCGGTGACCGTCGTGGAGATGATCAGGTCGACCTCGTCGGGCCTCATCCCGGCCTCGGTCAGCGCTCCAAGCACCGCCTCGCTGCCCAGCTCGACGGCACGGTCGATGAAGGCGTCGTTGGTCGCGCCGAAGTCGGTCGAGCTCCGGGTAGTCGTCGATGGGAAGGGCGAGGTGTCGTGTGGTCACGGAAGCGCTGGCGTGCAGGCGTCGTACGAGGTCCTTCTTTTCGCTCGAGCCGAGGCACAGCTCTGCGAACCGCTCGGTGATCTCCTCTTGCGGGTATCGATGAGGCGGTAGCACCGGATGGACGGCAACGAGGCGGGTCACGAGCAGAGCCTACGTCGCACGCGGTCAGCGCGAAGACGACCGTCCCAGCCCTCCCGATTCGTCCGACTCGCTTCACCTAACGCTGAAGTGGCCGACGAGATGCGGGCCATGACCGGCGTGGTGTCGCCCACTTTCTTACTTGTCGCTGAAGTGGCCGACATGATGGCGGTCATGGCCGGCGGGATGTCGGCCAGTTCGAGCAGGACAGCGAGCAGGACAGTCGGGCAGGTCAGTCGGCCGGGACCAGCTCGGCCACCACCGTGATGCGGCCTTCGGCGGACTCGGCCGGGACGAACACCACGTCTCCAGTGATGCGGCCGGCCGCCCTGAGGTCGTCGAGGCCTCGCTCGACGAGAGCGAGCCGTTCGGCCGGACCCGTGATCGTGGCCGTGGTGACCTCCGTGCGCATCGAGACCTTCGCCACGGACTTGGCGCCGCGCACCCCGGCCAGCGCCTCGGCGACCGCGGTCAGGACGCGAGGGTTCTGCGGCACGCTCGGGAGGTCGACGTCGGGCACCGGCCAGCTGGTCCGGTGGATCGAGCCGTCATACGACCACGACCAGACCTCCTCGGTCACGAACGGCAGGAATGGCGCGAGCAGGCGCAGCTGCACAGACAGGGCTGCCGTCAGTGCGGTGCGCGCCGATGCTGCTCCAGCGTCTCCGCGAGTGCCGTACGCACGCTCCTTGACGAGCTCGACGTAGTCGTCGCAGAACGTCCAGAAGAACTTCTCGGTGATCTCGAGAGCGCTGGTGTAGTCATAGGCATCGAACGCTTCGGTCGCCTCCTCGACGACCTCGCGTAGCCGTCGGATCATGGCCAGGTCGACGGCCTCGGTCAGCTGCATCGTGTCGGGGTCGGCAGTGCCCATGCTGAGCACGAACTTCGAGGCGTTGAGCACCTTCATCGCCAGCCGCCGCCCGACCTTCATCGGGCCTTCGTCGATACGCCGAGTCCTGGCCGGGGCGCATCGCGCCGGCGCGCCAGCGCACAGCGTCGGAGCCGTACCGCTCGAGCAGCTCGGTCGGGACGGTGACGTTGCCCTTCGACTTCGACATCTTCTTGCGGTCGGGGTCGAGCACGAAGCCGGAGATCATCGCGTGGCTCCACGGAGCAGTGCCGTGCTCGAAGTGCGACCGCACGACGCGGGAGAACAGCCACGTGCGGATGATGTCGTGGGCCTGGCTGCAGAGGTCCATCGGGAACGTGCGGCTGAACAGGTCGGGGTCGGTCTCCCAGCGACCCGCGATCTGCGGCGTCAGCGACGATGTCGCCCAGGTGTCCATTACGTCGGGGTCGGCGACGAAGCCGCCAGGCTTGCCGCGCTGCGACTCGTCATACCCAGAGGGCGGCTGCGCAGCCGGGTCCACCGGCAGCTGGTCCTCGCTGGCGACCAAGCACTTGTCGAACTCCGGCTCGCCGTCGCTGTCGACCGGGTACCAGACCGGGAACGGCACGCCGAAGAACCGCTGCCTCGAGACCAGCCAGTCTCCGTTGAGCCCCTCGACCCAGTTGGTGTAGCGATGCTGCATGTATTACGGCGTCCACGACAACTCCGCGCCGCGCGCGACCAGCGCCGGTCGAGCTCCGGCGTCGCGGCCGCCGTTGCGGATGTACCACTGACGGGTCGCCACGATCTCGAGCGGCTTGTCGCCGTTCTCGTAGAAGTTCGCCATCCGCTGCGTCGGCGTCGGGTCGCCCTCCAGGTCGCCCGCCTCGCGCAGCAGCGTCGGCCATCTCCTCGCGCGCACTGAACGTCGTCTTCCCGGCCAGCTGCTCGTATGCCGTCGCGCGCCGGCCCGCTGCCCATCCACTCCGGCGTCTCGCGCAGCATGCGACCGTCGCGACCGATGATCACCCGGACGGGCAGCTGCGAGCTCCCGCCACCACTGCACGTCGGTCAGGTCGCCGAACGTGCAGCACATCGCGATGCCTGCACCCTTGTCGGGCTCGGCGCCGGGTGGGCGACCACCGGCACCTCGACGCCGAAGACCGGCGTGCGAACCGTCGTGCCGAACAGCGGCTTGATAGCGCTCGTCGTCGGGATGCGCGATCAGGGCGACGCACGCCGCGATCAGCTCGGGCCGGGTGGTCTCGATGTGGACGGACCGCCGGCCGGGCCGCCGGAGCCGTCGAACGCCACCCGGTAGAAGTGCCCCGGGTACTCGCGCGCCTCCAGCTCGGCCTGGGCGACGGCGGTCTGGAACGTCACGTCCCACAGCGTCGGCGCTCGCGGATTGGTAGGCCTCACCACGGGCCAGGTTGCGGAGGAAGCCCGCGCTGCGACACAGCGCGCGTCGCGTCGCCGATCGTCGTGTAGAGCTGGGACCAGTCGACCGAGAGCCCGAGCGTGCGGAACAGCTGCTCGAACGCGACCTCGTCGGTCGCTGGTCAGCTCCTCGCAGAGCTCGATGAAGTTGCCACGCTGATCGGCACCTGCCGCTTGCGGTCGGGCTTCTCCGGCGGCTGTGAAGTCGGCGTCGTACGGGACGGTCGGGTCGCAGCGCACGCCGTAGAAGTTCTGCACGCGGCGCTCGGTCGGCAGGCCGTTGTCGTCCCACCCCATCGGGTAGAAGACCTCCTTGCCGCGCATCCGCTGGTAGCGGGCGATCAGGTCGCACTGCGTGTAGGAGCAGACGCTGCCGAAGTGGAGTGTGCCTGACACCGTCGGGGGAGGCGTGTCGATCGAGTAGATCTCGCCGCGCGACTTGGTGCGGTCGAAGGCGTAGACCTGGCGCTCCTCCCACACCTCGCTCCACTTGTCCTCGAGCCCCTCCAGCGCCGGCGCTCGGGTACGACGACCGCGCGTGGCGGCCGACGGGTCAGGAGCGCGGTGGGGGAGCGTGTCAGTCATAGCCGGAAATCTTACGTGTGGCCAGGTAGCCGCGGCGAACCAGTAACGTCGCCACCAGCCATCCGCCAGCTGGACAGTTCGCTGATCGAGTAGGACTCGCCGCCGCCGAGCTCTAACGGACCCGGAGACGCCAAGCAACCAGTCTCGGTGTGGCAGGGTGCCCAGTAGCGGCAGCTAGACTCCAGGGCGATGCCCACTAACCCTCCGCAGGCCGGCGATTTCGCGCCGCCGAGTCGAGCGCTGCTCCACGCTGGCCCGAGACCAGGCTCGACCCCTCCCTCGACCGGATCGCCGCCCTCTGCGACCTGCTGGGCCACCCGCGAGCGCGCCTACCCCGTCGTCCACCTGACTGGCACCAACGGCAAGACGTCGACGTCCCGGATGATCGACGCGCTGCTCCGTGGGCTCGGGCTGCGCACCGGCCGGTTCACCAGCCCGCACGTCGAGTCGATGACCGAGCGCATCACGCATCGACGGTGCAGCCCGTGACGCAGGAGCGGTTCGCCGAGGTCTACGCCGAGGTGGTGCCTTACGCCGAGATCATCGACCGGTCCGGCGGGCACCGACGCTGTCGTTCTTCGAGTTCATCACCGCCATGGCGCTTCGCGGCCTTTGCCGACGCCCCGGTCGACGCGGCTGTCATCGAGGTGGGCATGGGCGGCACCTGGGACGCACCAACGTCGCCGACGCCGCCGTCGCCGTCGTCTCGCCGATCGGCGTCGACCACGAGCGACTACCTCGGCGACTCGCCGGACGGCATCGCGCGTCGAGAAGGCCGGCATCCTCAAGCCGGGCTCGTTCGGCATCCTCGCCCAGCAGCCGGTCGAGGCGGCCGAGGTCCTACTGCGTCGAGCGGCCGAGGTCGGCAGCACGGTTGCCCGCGAGGGCTGCGAGTTCGGCGTCACCGACCGGGTGCCGGGCATGGGCGGCCAGATGGTCACGTTCCAAGGACTCGGAGCGACGTACGACGAAGTCTTCCTGCCGCTCTACGGCGCGCACCAGGCACACAACGCGGCCTGCGCTTTGGCGGCCGTCGAGGCGTTCGCCGGGGGCACGGGCCTCGAGGGCGGCCTCGACCTCGAGGTCGGTGCGCGAGGCGTTCGCGACAGGTCACATCGCCGGCGCGGCTCGAGATCGTCCGCCGTTCGCCGACCGTCGTGCTCGACGCGGCGCACAACCCGCACGGCGCCCAGGCGATGGTCAGAAGCCGTGCAGGAGTCCTTCTCCTTCAGCCCGCTCGATCGGCGTGGTCGGCGTGATGGCCGACAAGGACGTCGACGGTCTGCTTGACGCGTTCGAGCCGGTGATGTGCGACGATCGTCTGCACCCAGAACTCCACGCACCGGGCGATGCCCGCGGAGGTCGCTCGCCGAGATCGCTCGCGGGTTTTCGGCGGCGACCGCGTCGAGGTGGCGCCCCGTCTCGACGACGCCATCGAGGCGGCGATCGGGTTCGCCGAGAGCGGCGACGCGACGGGTTCGCGCTCGGAGCGGGGGGGTGCTGGTCACGGGCTCGGTCATCACCGCCGGGGAGGCGCGCCACCCTGCTGGGTGGGGGAGTGTCGTGAGGTCGCCGCGTCGGATGATGTGCGCCTCGGTGCTCGGCTTCGAGGGCATCGTCCTCGGGCTCGTGACCCCTGTGCTGATCGCCGTCGAGGACATGTCGACACCGGCTCGCCTGTCACCATCGGGCTCGGCCTTGCGGTCGCCGCGTTCCTTATCGCCGGCATGCTCCGCGCCGAATGGGCGTATGTCGCAGGCTTCGCGCTCCAGGTGGCGGCGTTCGGACTCGGCTTCGTGGTCTCGGTGATGTTCGCCCTGGGCGCGATCTTCGGCTCCCTCTACACGACGGCATACGTGCTCGGTCGCAAGATCGAGGCCCAGCAAGGGCCTGAAGGCGCCGAGTCCCGGTGAGCAACGCCCACACCGCTGGATAGGCTCGCCGCCATGACCCAGCGCACTCTGCTCCTGCTCAAGCCCGACACCGTACGCCGCGGCCTGGTCGGGCAGGTGCTGGCCCGCGTCGAGGCCAAGGGCCTCACGATCGTGGCGATGGAGCAGCGGACGATCACTGCGGAGCTCGCCGACCAGCACTACGCCGAACACGTGGATCGCGACTTCTACCCGCCGCTGCGAGACTTCGTGACGAGCGGCCCGCTCGTGGCTCTGGTGGTCGAGGGCGACGAAGCGGTCGAGGTCGTGCGCGCTCTCAACGGCGCCACCGACGGCCGCAAGGCCGCTCCGGGCACGATCCGCGGCGACTGGAGTCTGTCCAACCGCGAGAACCTCGTCCACGGTTCCGACTCGCCCGAGTCAGCTGCGCGCGAGCTGGCCCTCTGGTTCCCCGACCTCTGAGCCTGGCTGCCAAGCTCCCGGTCAGCGGTCGCGCACGTCGCCCAGGGCAGCCCGCGCTGCGGCTTCCGCCTCGCTGACCACCTCGTCGACCGATGCCGACACGTCGATCGTCACCCCAGACTCGGATGGCTCGAGCGGTTCCAACGTGTCGAACTGTGAGGTCAACAACGACACTGGCATGAAGTGCTGGCGCGCGTCCATTCGGCGGCGAAGCAACTCCTGCGTGCCCGCCAGGTGGATGAAGAACATGTCCGCGTCACCGGTGCGCAAGACGTCGCGGTATGCCTTCCGGAGGGCAGAGCACGAGAGGACCGTCGATCGACCGCCCCTGCCCTGCTCCCTGGTCCAGTCCGCGAGGGCTTCGAGCCATGGCCAACGGTCTTCGTCGGTGAGGGCGACTCCGGACGACATCTTCTCGACGTTGGCGGGTGGGTGGAAGTCGTCGCCTTCAGCGAACACCAGGTCGAGGTCGGCCGCGAGTCGCTCTGCAACGGTGGTCTTTCCCACACCGGCCACCCCCATCACGACGATGTGCCGCGTCATGCTCACGGCCGCCGACTCGTCATACGACTGCCCACAACGCGAGCGAAATCGCGAATGCGCTGAGGCCGAGGGTTGTCTCCATCACCGTCCAGGTCTTCAGGGTGGTCTTCTCGTCCATCTCGAAGAACCGGCTGACCAGCCAGAAGCCCGAGTCGTTGACGTGTGACAGCACAGTGGCGCCGGCGGCGATCGCCATCACCAGCAGGGTGAGCTGAAAGTCACCAAGATTTGCATCCTGGACCGCTGGCGCCAGCAAGCCAGCCGAGGTGGTCAGCGCCACGGTGGCTGAGCCTTGTGCCACCCGCAACAGGGTGGAAATCACGAAGGCCTGCAGGATGAGCGACATGCCTAGGTCGGACAACGAGGTGCTCAACGCTTCGCCGATCCCACTGAGCTCGAGGACACCGCCGAACATGCCGCCGGCACCGGTGATCAGGATGATCGAGCAGATCGGTCCGAGCGCCTTGTCGAGGATCGCGCTGACGTCAGCCATCGACCCGTGCGGGCGCCCGAGAACGAGAATGGCGGCGAGCACCGTGATCAACAAGGCGACAGTGGTCTCGCCGAGCAGCATCAGGAAGTCGGCCCACTCCTGACCCTCGTCGAGCACGCCAGCCGTGACCAGCGTCGACAACACCGTGTTGAACGAGATGAGTACGAGCGGGAGCAGCAAGATACTGAGCACCGTTGCGAATGCCGGCGCTGTCCGGGTCGTGGTTGTGCCGCCTCCAGTCCCCTCGCGAGAGTCGTCGTCGTCACGCCCGTCGTTCACCTCCCCGAACAACGTGTCTGGGACCGACACGTCATACCGGGCTCCGAGATATCGCGACAGGGGCATCACGCCGACGTACCAGGCCACGACGCCGATGGGAATGCCGACGACCAAAGTTAGGCCTATGTCGGCACCGAGGAGCTCTGCCGCGGCCACCGGTCCTGGGTGGGGCGGGACAAATGCGTGCATGGCAGCGAAGGCGCCTGCGGCGGGCAACGCGTAGAGGAGCAGCGAGCCGCCGAAGCGGCGGGCGACCGTCAAGATGATCGGGAGGAAGACGACCAGCCCGGCATCGAAGAAAATGGGCAAGCCGAACAGCAGGGATGCGACACCGAGCGCGAGGGGTGCCCGCTTCTCACCGAACCGGTTGATGAGTGTGTCCGCCAGCACCTGCGCTCCACCGGTCACCTCCAGCAAGCGCCCGATCATCACGCCGAACCCCACCAGCAGAGCGACGGAGCCGATGGTGTCGGCGAAGCCGTAGAGCAAGACATCCGGGATGTCGCCGATGGGGAAGCCGGCCGCCAGCGCGGTCAGCACGCTCACCAAGACCAGCGACACGAAGGCGTGCAGCTTGACCTGCATGATCAAGAACAGGAGTAAAGCGACGGCCCCTGCGGCGATCAGCAGCAGAACGGTGGTCGAATATGCCGGCTCGATTGCTTCCATGGGCAGCAGCCTCCACACATCATCCCGGCCGAACCCGGGTGCGAGCGGCCCACCATGCCGCAGTTGGCTGATGACGACAACCGGAGCTGCTGTCGAGCTGCGACGCTTCGCCCCGAAATCTCGTCGGCCGCCGAAGTGTCTCCCCGATGTACGCGCCGCCCCAACTTACGCTGAGTACGCGGCAGGCACGCCTGTCTCCCAGCACGGGGGCCGGGCGGCATCGAACAGCGCGTGAAGGGATCAGGTCGGGCATGGCCAACAGCATCATCGGCCGCGACATGGCGGTCGATCTCGGCACCGCCAATACGCTCGTCTACGTCCGCGGCCGGGGCGTCATGCTCAACGAGCCGTCGGTCGTCGCGATGAACACCCAGACGCGCGAGATCCTCGCTGTGGGTGCCGAGGCGAAGCGGATGATCGGGCGCACTCCCGACAGCATCACCGCGATCCGTCCACTCAAGGACGGCGTGATCGCCGACTTCGAAGCCACCGAGCAGATGCTGCGGTTCTTCATCCAGCGCGTCCATCGCCGGCGGTACTTCGCAAAGCCACGTCTCGTTGTCTGTGTGCCCTCCGGCATCACCGCCGTCGAGCAGCGCGCGGTCAAAGAGGCTGGCTACCAGGCTGGTGCCCGGCGGGTCTACATCATCGAGGAGCCGATGGCCGCCGCGATCGGTGCCGGTCTGCCCGTCCACCAGGCCACGGGCAACATGGTGGTCGACATCGGCGGAGGCACCACGGAGGTTGCGGTGATCAGCCTCGGCGGCATCGTCACCAGCCTCTCGATCCGCACGGCCGGAGACGACCTCGACCAGGCGATCATCACCTGGATGAAGAAGGAGTACTCCCTGATGCTGGGGGAGCGCACCGCCGAGGAAGTCAAGATGGCCATCGGGTCGGCGTTCCCGCTGCCGGACGAGCCCGAGGCCGAGATCCGCGGCCGCGACATGATCAGCGGGCTCCCGCGCAATGTCGTGATCTCCTCGGCCGAAGTCCGCCAAGCCCTCGAGGAACCCCTCCACGCGATCGTCGACTCCGTGCGCACCACCCTCGACAAGACCCCGCCCGAGCTCGCGGGCGACATCATGGATCGCGGGGTCGTCCTGACGGGTGGAGGCGCGCTGCTGCGTGGTCTCGACGAGCGGCTGCGCCATGAGACCGGCATGCCGGTTCACGTGGCAGAGCGGGCCGCTCGACTCAGTGGCGCTCGGCGCCGGCAAATGTGTCGAGGAGTTCGAGGCGTTGCAGCAGGTTCTCGTCTCAGAGCCGAGGCGCTGACGGTGAACCCCGCACCACGGCATTCCCGCGCGGGGCTCGGTCTGCTCGTGCTGGCGTGCGTCACGATCATCACGCTCGACGCCCGGCACGGCGAGTCGGCCTCACCGGTCGACCCGTTGCGCTCGACGGTCGCCGCGGTGCTCGGACCTCTCGAGGACGGCGCCTCGAGCGCGCTTCGGCCGGTCACCGACCTGCCCGACCACTTCGGCGACGTACACGAGCTGCGCGAGCGCACTGACGAGCTCGAGTCGGCCAACGCAGCGCTGGAGTCTCAGTTGCGGGCAGTCGACGCCAATCGTTCCCGCGACTCGGAGCTTGCCGGCATCGAGCGGCTCGCGGACTCGTCGGGCTACCGCGTCGTCCCGGCACAGGTGGTCGGGATGGGATCGGCCCAGTCCTTCTCCCGCACGGTCACGATCGACGCCGGGACCAGAGCCGGCGTCGTCCCCGATCTGAGTGTCGTCAACGCCGACGGTCTGGTCGGACGCGTCGTCAGTGCCACCGCCAACAACGCCACCGTGTTGCTGATCGTGGACGGCAAGTCCACGATTGGCGGTCGCCTGGGCGAGTCGATGGAGCTGGGCTTCCTCGCCGGCGACGGCAGCCTCAGCGGCGACGGCAGCCTCGAGCTCAGCCTCGTCGACCACACCGTCTCTCCGACTGTCGGCGACTCCGTCCTGACGTGGGGATCGCGCAACGGTGCTCCCTACGTCGCCGGTGTCCCGATCGGCGAGGTCATGAGTGTGCGGTCGTCTCCGGCCGAGCTCACCGAGACCGCCACCATCGACCCGTACGTCGACTTCTCATCCCTCGACGTCGTTGCCGTGGTCACATCCGTTGACCGCGGCTCCTCCAGCAACCAGGCCGGGCGAGGGGATCGATGACCACCGCCCTGCGCGCCACGGTAGTGACCGTGCTCATCGTCGTGACGGTCACCTTGCAGATCAGCATCTTCAGCCATTTCTCGATCCGCGGAGTTGTCCCCGACCTGGCGATGCTCGTGGTGATCGCGGCTGCCCTGGTGCGCGGCCCCGACTACGCCGCCCTCGTGGGGTTCGCCGCTGGCCTGGTGCTCGACCTGGCGCCACCGGCAGACCACACGGCCGGCCGATGGGCGCTGTCACTCGTGCTCGTCGGGTACCTCACGGGGCTCGCCCGGGGCAATGGCGAGGCGTCCGTGCCGAGCACGCTGCTGATGGTCGCCTCTGGCGCGTTCATCGGTACGTCGATCTTCGCCCTGACAGGACTGGTGCTGCGCGAGCCCGGCATCGACGTGGGTGCTGCCCTCGAGGTGCTGCCCGTGGCCGTCGGCTACGACCTGTTGCTGACGCCGCTCGTCATACCGCTCGTGCTCGTGCTCTTCCGCCGGCTCGAGCCCGCCGAGCGCTGGTAGCGATGCCATGCTGAAGCATCGTTCGAGGCTGCGACTGATGGTCGTCCAGGTCATGATCCTGTCGCTGTTCGCGACGCTCTTCGCCCGCCTCTGGTACCTCCAGGTCGTCGGAGGGGAGACGTACCAGGCAGCTGCGCAGGAGAACACCGTCCGCGACATCGACATCCAGCCACCACGTGGGCTGATTGTCGACGCGATGGGCCGCCCGCTGGTCGCCAACCGGACGTCGTGGGTCGTCACCGTTGATCGCGGCGTGCTCGACAAGCTCGGCGACTCGACGCGCCGGGCAGTTCTCGAGCGCCTCGCCAACACGTTGGGGCTCCGTGTGCAGGAGCTCGAACGACGTACGAAGACGTGTGGAGAGGACGGGGCGGCAAAGGCACCGATCTGCTGGAACGGCTCTCCCTACGCCGCCGTCCCGGTCGCCGAAGACGTGTCGCAGTCACTGGCGGCGTCCTCGCTCGAGCAGGCGGAGGACTTCCCGGGAGTGACGGCCGAGGCGCGGAAGGTCCGCGCCTACCCGGCACCCTTCGGCATCAACGCCGCTCATGTGTTGGGCTACAACTCACCCATCACCGAAGGCGAGCTCGACGCCGCCCAAGAGGCGGACGATGCCACCCTCGGCCCGCTGTCTGTCGTCGGACGCGCGGGCCTCGAGAAGCAGTACGACCGCCACCTCCGCGGCCTGCCCGGCGACCGCCAGGTGACCGTGGACTCGATGGGGCGGGTGATCGGCAGCGGTGAGGAGATCCTGCCGACGCCTGGCGACACGCTCGTCACGTCCATCGACGCCAAAGTGCAGGGAATCCTCGAGCGTCAGCTTCGGCAGACGATCATAACTGCGCGCAAGACGGTCGACCCGGTGAGCGGCAAGAAGTATGCCGCCGACTCCGGCGCGGCAGTCGTGCTCAACGCCAAGACCGGCCACGTGGTGGCGATGACGAGCTATCCGACGTACGAACCCGACGTCTGGACTAGCGGGATTACCCAGGGAGACCTCGACCGTCTCTACAGTGCGCGAGCCGGGACACCGCTGCTTTCGCGTGTGACACAAGGCCAGTTCGCTCCGGGCTCGACGTTCAAGCCGTTCATGACCGCCGGCGCGATGACGCACGGATACTCGCCGGCGACACGGCTCAACTGCTCGTCGTCGTTCCGCGTCGGCAACCGCGACTTCAAGAACTACGAGTCAGGCGCTTACGGCTACATCGACTTCGCCAAGGCGTTGCAGGTGTCCTGCAACACGTTCTTCTACCAAGTGGGCTACGGCCTGTGGCAGAGGACGGGCGCCGACACCGACAACGTCAACACACCAGACCCCCTGGTCTCGATGGCTGAGTCGTTCGGCTTCGGGGAGAAGACCAGCATCGACCTGCCGGGGGAGGCAACCGGCCGGATCGCCGACCGGAAGTGGAAGCGCGCCTACTGGAAGGCAAGCCGAAGCTACTACTGCCGGATCGGCAAAGAGCCAGGCGAGGATTTCCTGCATCGTTTCGCCCGCGAGTTCTGCATCGACGGATACGCCTACCGGGCCGGCGACGCGGTCAACTTCGCCATCGGCCAAGGCGACACGATCATCACGCCGCTGCAGCTCGCGACGGCATACGCCGCGCTTGCGAACGGCGGGACACTGTGGAAGCCGCGGGTTGCGAAGGCGGTGGTGTCTCCCGACGGCACCGTCATCAAGCGGATCGCCCCGCAGAGGGCTTCGAAGGTGCCTGTGCCCCAGCACGTGTTGCGCTACATCGACACGGCGCTGCAGGGCACCACGCGCACCGGTACGTCGGCCTGGCGGTTCATCGGCTTCCCCCTCGACGATGTGAAGATCCGGTCGAAGACGGGAAGCGCCGAGGTCTACGGCAAGCAGTCGACCTCGTGGCTCGCCTCCTACAACGAGCAGTACGTCGTCGTGATGATGGTGTCCCAAGGTGGCACCGGTTCCGGCACGTCGGGACCTGCGGTTCGCAAGATCTGGGAGTCGCTCTACGGCATCAAGGGCGAGAAGGTGCGCCTCGACAAGGCCGCCGAGCCCGGCGGTCGGCCACCGGTCGGCCTGCCGGTCTTCCAGCGAGACGGCTCCATCACCGCACCGGTGTTGCGGTCGCCGCCGCGTGACTTCGACGCCTGGCTTGCGCGGTCGACGTCACAGCCGCAGACCCAGCGACGCAAGCTCGGGCGGTCTCAGTGATGGTGATGACGGCCGCGGTCGCGACGACCCGCAGCACTCGCAGGGTCAACGTCACCGACACTCGCACGCTGTGGCAGCGGATGGACTGGATGCTCGTGCTCACCGTCGCGGCACTGCTCGCGGTTGGCTCGGTGCTGGTCTGGTCGTCGACCGCCAGCAACGACGCTCTCACCGGTGGCGACTCGACGGCATACGTCAGAAGGCATGCAACGAACGTCGCGATCGGTCTCGGGCTCGCGTTCTTGATCGCTGCAACGGACCACCGCTGGGTGCGGACGTGGGCACCGGTCGTGTATCTCGGCGCCATCGTTGGCCTGGGGCTGGTGCTGTCACCGCTCGGCGCGATCATCAACGGGTCGCGGTCGTGGATCCTCGTCGGTGGTATGTCGATCCAGCCTGCCGAGTTTGCGAAGCTCGGCGTCGTCGCGGGGATGGCGTTGCTGCTTGCCGAGAAGACCGAGCTCCGGCGACACAGCCACAAGCTCCGGACCACCGACGTGATCGGGGCGCTGCTGATCGCAGCCATTCCCGCCGCGCTGATCATGGCCCAGCCCGACCTCGGCACGATGCTCGTCCTGAGCGCCACCGTCTTCGGGCTGCTGGCGGTCGCCGGCACGCCGAAACGGTGGCTGATCACCTTGCTGGTGGGCGCTGTCGGCGTCGTCGTGGCCGCCATCAGGATGGGGATGGTCGCGGGGTATCAGCTGGACCGGTTCGGGGCGTTCGTTGATCCCGGCCTCGATCCGCGCGGTGCCGGCTACAACACGATCCAGGCGCGGATTGCAATCGGCAACGGCGGTTTGTTCGGGCAAGGGTTGTTCGACGGCTCCCAGACGCAGTCGGGGTTCGTGCCGGAGCAGCACACCGACTTCATCTTCACTGTGGCCGGGGAGGAGCTTGGCCTGGTCGGGGCGGGCATCTTGATCGCGCTGCTGTTGGCGTTGCTGTGGCGGGCCGCTCGGATCGCAGCGAAGGCCGACGACATGTTTGGCCGGCTGGCCGGTGGCGGGATCGTCTGCTGGTTCGGCTTCCAGGCGTTTCAGAACATCGGCATGTGCTTGGGCATCATGCCGGTCACCGGCGTCCCGCTGCCGCTGGTGTCGTACGGCGGCACCTCGATGTTTGCCTCGCTGATGGCGGTCGGGCTGCTGCTCAACATCCACCTGCGGACCGAGCGTGCGCTCGGCATCGGGGTCGTCCTGCGCGGCCGAGTAGCCCGCTCCCGACGCTTCTGACCGGCCTTCCCGCGGAACCGGTCTGCTCGATGGCGCGTCATACCCCCATCGAGCACCTCCGGGAGGATCACCATGCGCGCAGGTTCTACAGGCAAACGAGTAGCAGGATTGGGCGTTCTTTGCAGCGCCGTCGCGGCGACGACACTGCTCGCGCTCAACCCGGCGGCCAGCCCGACGGCTGCAGCTGCTCGTCAGCTCGAGCCGTTCGAGGACTGCGAGACGCTGCGCCAGTGGTACGTCGACGCGGCCCTGCCGCTCGTCACCGCGTGGGGCATGGAATCTCCGCTCCTCTATGGCGGCCCGACGGCGATGGAAGACGCCGCCACCAGCTCCCCAAGGGGCATTCCGGATGCGACTCCCGATGTAGCCGTCGACAACGGCGCGACCGGAACCAACGTGCAGGAGGAAGGTGTCGACGAGCCAGACATCGCGAAGACGAACGGCGAGATCGCCGTCGTCCTGCGTCAGGGCCACCTTGTCGTGTACGACGTCACGGGCGCCGAGCCGGTCGAGGTGAGTCGCCTGGCTGTCAGCAATCGCCAACGCGCGACCGAACTCCTGCTGGTCGGAGACAAGGTCCTTCTTCTCAGCCCGGGTGTGGTCAGCTACCCCGGGCCGATCATGCTCGACGACAGGAGCGTCACCTCACCCGATCGGTGGAACGCCGTTCCACGGACCACGGTGACAACTGTTGACGTGGCGGACGCGACCCGACCATTCATTGCAGATACCCGCACGATGGAGGGCTCGATGATCTCCGCCCGGGAACACTCCGGGATCGTTCGAGTGGTGCTCACATCCACTCCCAGCTTCGACTTCGTCTACCCAATGGGCAGCCGCTCCACCCAGGAGGCCCTCGCAAGGAATCGTCAAATCGTCCGCGAGAGCACCGCAGAGGACTGGCTCCCCGGCACCTGGGTGAGCAACGGGACGCAGGAAGAACCACTGCTCGACTGCACCGACGTCCGGCACTCCGCTGTGTCGTCCGCAACGAGCACGATCACGGTCATGACGCTCGACCCGTCGCAAGCAGCGGTCGTCGACGTCACCGCCGTTTCGGCAGACGGGGATCTCGTCTATGCAGCGCTCGACAGGCTGTACGTCGCGACCAGCACCGCTGGCTGGGGCTGGGACTGGGGGTGGCGGGAACTGCCGACACGACGTCTCGACGCCGAGAACCTGACCACTGACATCCACGCGTTCTCCATCGACGGGTCGGAGACGGAGTACGTCGCGTCCGGGACCGTCGACGGTGCCGTGTCGGATCGCTGGGCCTTCAGCGAGCACGAAGGAAACCTGAGGCTGGCGAGCACTGTCGGTCCGACCTGGAGTCCGAGGGAGACCGTCGTCAGCGTCCTCGAAGAGGACGGTGCCAAGCTGCGGATCATCGGCTCGGTTGGCGGGCTCGGAAAGGACGAGCAGGTCCACGCAGTGCGGTGGTTCGACGACGTCGCCATCGTCGTCACGTTCCGACAGGTCGACCCCCTGTACACCGTCGACCTCAGAGATCCGACCAAGCCGCGCGTGACCGGCGAGCTGAAGATTCCCGGCTTCTCGGAGTATCTGCATCCGCTCGGGGGTGACATGGTGCTGGGCGTGGGCCAGGACGCCACAGTCTTCGGTGGGCAGCGCGGAGCACAGCTCTCGACCTTCGATATCGCCGATCTCGCCGATGTGGACAGAGTCGACACACTGGGACTTGGCAAGTACGCCACCAGTCCGGTCGAGCAGGACTCCCGAGCGTTCACCTACCTACCCGAGCAACGGCTGGCCTTCATCCCGGTCAGCGACTATGACAGCGACAACGAGGTGGCCGTTGCCCGCGTGGGCGCCCAGGGCGGTCTCGAGCTCGTCACGTCGATCGAGCTCGACGGCTGGGGTGGCGACGCCCGCGTCCTCCCGCTCGAGGACGACCGGGTGGCTGTGGTCTCGCAGGGCGAGATCATCGAGATCCTCGACGTGACCCTGCTCTGACCTAGATGTTCAGGTGGAGTCGTCGCCTCCGAGCTTGAGCCGCCGCGACACGTCGAGTTGGTGAGCGCGTAGCCTGAGACGCGTCCCCTCACGCGTTTGGAGATCTCCGCCGATGCCCGTCGAGTCCGTGTTCGCGCGACTGGAACCTCTGCTGCCCACCGTGCAGAAGCCGATCCAGTACGTCGGCGGCGAGCTGAACTCCACCGTCAAGGACTGGGACAGCGCCACCGTGCGCTGGGCCTTGATGTACCCGGACGCCTACGAGGTCGGCCTCCCCAACCAGGGTGTGCAGATCCTGTACGAGATCCTCAACGAGCGCGACTGGATCCTCGCCGAGCGCACCTATGCCGTCTTCTCCGACATGGAGAAGGTGATGCGCGACAACGTCATCCCGCAGTTCACGGTCGACGGCCACCGTCCAGTCGGGGAGTTCGACATTCTCGGGCTGTCGTTCGCGACCGAGCTGGGCTACACCAACATGCTGACGGCGCTCGACCTCGCCGGCATACCGCTCCGCTCCGTCGATCGCGACGACACCCACCCGATCGTGCTGGCGGGCGGACACTCCGCCTTCAACCCGGAGCCGGTCGCCGACTTCATCGACGCCGCCGTCCTTGGTGACGGTGAGGAGATCGTGCTCGCGATCAGCGCCGTCATCCGCGAGTGGAAGGACGAGGGCCGACCCGGTGGGCGCGACGAGGTGCTGATGCGGCTGGCCAAGTCGGGCGGCGTCTACGTCCCCAAGTTCTACGACGTCGACTATCTCCCCGACGGTCGCATCAAGCGAGTAGCACCCAACCGTTCCGGTGTGCCCTGGCGCGTGCACAAGCACACGCTGATGGACCTCGACCAGTGGCCCTACCCGCGCAAGCCCCTCGTGCCCCTCGCCGAGACCGTCCATGAGCGCTACTCCGTTGAGATCTTCCGTGGCTGCACGCGCGGGTGCCGGTTCTGCCAGGCCGGCATGATCACCAGGCCAGTGCGCGAGCGTTCGATCACGACGATCGGCGACATGGTCGAGGGCGGGATCAAGAACTCCGGGTTCGAGGAGGTCGGGCTGCTGTCGCTGTCGTCAGCCGACCACAGCGAGATCGCTGACGTCGCCAAGGGCCTCGCCGACCGCTACGAGGGCACCAACGTGTCACTGTCGCTGCCGTCCACCCGGGTCGATGCCTTCAACATCACGCTGGCCAACGAGTTCTCCCGCAACGGCCGGAGGTCTGGACTCACGTTCGCCCCCGAAGGCGGGTCGGAGCGGCTGCGGAAGGTCATCAACAAGATGGTGTCCGAGGAGGACCTCATCCGGACTGTCTCGGCGGCATACTCCCACGGCTGGCGCCAGGTGAAGCTGTACTTCATGTGCGGTCTGCCAACCGAGACTGACGAGGACGTCCTCGCGATCGGCGATCTCGCGAAGAAGGTCATCGCCACCGGACGCGAGGTGTCTGGACGACGCGACATCCGTTGCACGGTGTCGATCGGGGGGTTCGTGCCGAAGCCGCACACGCCGTTCCAGTGGGCGTCCCAGCTCGACCACGAGACGACCGATCACCGGCTCAAGCTGCTGCGTGACGAGGTGCGCAAGGACAAGCAGTTCGGCCGCGCCATCGGGTTCCGCTACCACGACGGCAAGCCCGGTGTCATCGAAGGTCTGCTGTCTCGTGGCGACCGACGCGTCGGCGGGATCATCGAGCACGTGTGGCGCGATGGCGGCCGCTTCGACGGCTGGAGCGAGCACTTCTCGTACGACCGCTGGGTGGCGGCCTGCGACGCAGCGCTGGCCGACGAACCGGTCGACCTCGACTGGTACACCATCCGGGAGCGCGAGTACTCCGAGGTGCTGCCGTGGGACCACCTCGACTCCGGCCTCGACCGCGACTGGTTGTGGGAGGACTGGCAGGACGCGGTCAACGAGGTCGAGGTAGAGGACTGCCGCTGGACACCATGCTTCGACTGCGGTGTCTGCCCTGAAATGGGCACCGAGATCCAGGTCGGACCCACCGGCAAGCAGCTCCTACCCCTGTCGGTCGTCTGACCGGTGGATGAGGATCAACCCGGAGTCAGCGCTTCTACTGCAGAGCCTCCTGGCCCGACAGCTTGTCGAGGTCGCGTACGCAGAAACTGTGGTGGGCCCACTCCTCGTTGAGGACGGTGCCGAGACACTGCCGCACCGACCGCCCTCTGGCGTACGGGGGCCACCCGTCGTCGGAGGGCACCGGCGCGGTCTGCGCGAGCTGCTCACGCGTGACCTCGGCCAGCCACGCTTCGATCTCCGAGCCATGCCGGTCGCGCACATCCAGCACCTCGTCCAGGCTCGGCCGGCTGGACGGGTCGAGGCCCTGCTCCTCCTGGTTGGGCACGAATGCCGATGCCAGGCCCATGGGGGTGAAGGGCTCGGTCAACCCAAGCACGCAACGCCGGAACCACGAGTCGTGCACGAAGACCAGGTGACGCAGGGTCTCGATCATCGACCACTCGCCGTCCACGCCTTGACGCTCACTCCCGTCGGGCATGGCCCGGACCCGCACGGCGGTCGTGGCCCAGTCGGCCCGCAACTGCCGCCAGGCCTCCCGCAGGTCGGACGGATCGTCAGACCGGATCAGCAGCCGCACCGGGTGCCGGCGGTCGAGCTCGGCCTCGACGTATGGCATCACCTGGACCCCGTTGACCACAAGGTTGGTGATAAGACCGTCTATCTCGGCGTCCTGCATGACCACGCCGACCAATCGCGCCCTGCTCAGGTCGCACTCGCGGAACTCCGCGCCGGTGAGATCCTCGTCGTCGAAGCGCCGCATGCGGACAGGCTAGTGCCCCTGTCGGTCGTGTGATCTGCTCGACCTCTCGAGATGCGGACTCGGCCTGCCCTAACTAGCCTCGAAGTACGCATCCGCACCGTCGCATGAGGTGGTAAGCCATGGCACTGTCCCGAAGAGACTTCCTGGTGAAGACCGGCGCGGCCGGTCTCACAGTCGGCATCGCGGGGAGCGTGGAGTCGCTCTTCACGGCCAACCCCGCAGCTGGAACGCGCGGCCCCGCCAAGGGCTACGGCCCCTTGGTGCGCGATCGCCACGGCATTCTCGACTTGCCCAAGGGCTTCTCCTATCGCATCCTGTCCCGTGAAGGACAGCCGATGAAGTCCGGTGGTGGTCTGGTGCCGAGCCGGTGCGACGGCATGGGCAGCTTCGCGACGCGTTCGAAGCACACTCATCTCGTCCGCAACCATGAGGCCAACCCTGAGGCTCCCCACAAGGTGCCGACGGCGGGCCTCGACACGACGTACGACCGGGGGGCTGCTGGGGGCACCACGACGCTCGTGCTTGACCGCTCCCTGCGCACGCAGCAGGAGTACGTCAGCCTGGGCGGAACCGCGATCAACTGCTCAGGAGGCATCACGCCGTGGGGCACCTGGCTGACGTGCGAGGAGACCGAGGACAGGGCCGGGACCAATGGCTACAACAAGGACCACGGGTGGATCTTCGAGGTTGACCCCTTTGACAACCGCCGTAACGCCGACCCGTTCGCGCTCAGGGCTATGGGTCGCTTCATGCACGAGGCAGTCGCCGTCGACCCGCACACCGGCATCCTCTATGAGACCGAGGACGCCTTCAGCGGGGCACCGCTCGGCAGCTACTACCGGTTCGTGCCACGCAGGCCGCTCGGCGGCTACGGCAGCCTCCGGTTTGGTGGGAAATTGCAGGCTTTGCACGTGCCGGGCCTCGAGGACCTGTCCACGGTGCAGGAGGTCGGAGCGTCGTTCGGCGGGATCGAGTGGTTCGACGTACCCGACCCGAAGGCCACCACCACCCCGACCCGGGCGCAGGACTACCCGAAGCCGATCACCCGTGGCCAGAAACTCGAAGGTGCGTGGTGGGGAGCGGCAGACCATTCGGCGTACTTCGTGTCGTCCTTCGCCCGACCTCAGGACGGCTCGGTGGGTTCGCACGAGGGCCAGGTCTGGCGTTACGACCCGAGGCGCAACAAGCTGACGCTCGAGCTGATCTTCAACGGCACCGACGGCACCGACGACACGTATGAGGCACCCGACAACATGTGCGTGTCGCCGTACGGCGGCCTGATGATCTGCGAGGACTCCAGCGGCGAGAACTACATGATCGGCACCACAGCCGACGGCGAGCCGTTCATCTTCGCCCGCAACCGGCAGGTGACCACCCCGGGCGAGACTGGCGAGCTGGCAGGTGTGTCGTTCTCCCCGGACGGCCGCGTCATGTACTTCAACGTCTACGACCCGGGTACGACGTTTGCCGTGACTGGCCCCTGGCGCAGGCAGAGGTAGCGGCGGCGCACCTCCGGCCACCCTGGCCGAACGCGGGCCTGTCTGCGGGCCTGGCTAGGTTGGCCGGATGACAGACACGACAGCCGTGGTGAGGCGGTTCATCGACACGCTCGAGCGACGCGACTGGGATGACTGGGCGGCCCTGCTCCACCCTGACGTCGTCTACGAAATCCCGCAGTCGCGCGAGCGGATCGTCGGCCGCGCGCGCTACCTGCGCTTCAACCAGGAGTTCCCGGGCGACTGGCACTTGTCGCCCAAGGTCGTGCTCGCTGATGCCACCGACGGGGTGGTGTGGTTCGACTGGACGGTCGGTGACGATTCCGCCGACGCGATGGCGTTCTTCTCGTTCGACGACGCAGGGCTGATCACCGCGATCACCGACTTCTGGCCTGAGCCCTACGAGCCACCCACTGGCCGCGAGCACCTCGCCGAGCGCTGGTGAGCGCCGCGTCGACTCGACAGGCAGGTCTCGCCGACATATCCGCGATTGGCCGGCTGCGACGTGCGTGGACCGAGCAAGCCCATGGCGCGCCGATCGACGACCCCATGTTCGAAGGCGAGTTCACTACTTGGTTCCAGCGCGAGGTAGACCAGCGCGTGACCTGGCTAGCAGAGATCGCGAGCGAAGCCGTCGGCATGCTCAACCTCTTCGTGTTCACTCGGATGCCCAAGCCACGATCCGCCGACGCACCTGGCCCAGCCCGCCAGTGGGGCTACATCGCCAATGTCTATGTCGCCCCGGCTCACCGAGGCGACGGCCTCGGCGAGGCATTGCTCGACGCCGCCATCGCCTATGCCGATGCCAACGGCTTCGCGCGTCTCGTGCTCAGCCCCAGCGAGCGCTCGATCCCGCTCTACGGCCGTGCCGGGTTCGAGCCCGCCACGACCTTGATGGTTCGGCCGCAACCCGACGTCAGCGCGGACGACCGGCAACCTCGTCCTCGATGAAGCGGGGTCGCGACACCACCCAGCCGGCCGCAGCTTGGCCGGCGACGAGCACGGTGAGCAAAGTCAGAGGCACCGTCCATCCGCCGGTGGCGTCATACAGGGCGCCCATCATGAAGGGGCCGACCGCGGCGACGAGGTAGCCGACCGACTGGGTGAACCCCGACAAAGCCGCGGTCCCGTCAGGCGTCCGAGCACGCAGCCCGATCAGCGTGAGGGCCACCGGGAACATGCCGGTGCCGATGCCGATGAGCACGGTCCAGATCAGCGCCCCCTCGGTCGGCCAGAGGATCAGCCCGACGTAGCCGACGACGTAGCACCCGCACAGGACGAAGATGAGCGGCGCTTGGTTGGTGCGGCGCACGACGAGGGCGGGGAGCACGAAGGAAGCCGGGATCGCCATGGCAGTCGTCAGGCCGAGCAGCAGCCCGGCGGTCTGCGCGGAGAAACCCGCGTCGCGGAAGATCTGCGGCAACCATCCGAAGATGCTGTACGCCTGCAGCGACTGCGCGGCGAAGAACAGCGCCATGGCACAGGCCAGACGTGTCCGAGAGAGCTCTCGAGCGGACAACCTGGGCGGTAGGTCCGCCTCCGGCTCGGGTCGTACGTCGTGTCGGATCAGCACCAGCCAGGGGAGTGCGGCAACGGCTGCCGTGACTCCCCAGGCAGCCAGCCCGACTCGCCAGGAGCCACTGGCCTCGGCGATCGGCACCGTCAGCACCGAGGCGCAGGTGAGCCCAATCGCCAAGGCCGTGCTGTAGATCGACGTCAGCAATCCGATCCGCGTGGGGAAGTGCCGCTTCACCAGCGACGGCAGCAGCACGTTGGCAGTCGCCATCCCGGCAAGCGCAGGGATGGTGGCGGCGATGAAGATGCTCGTCGTGGCTGCCTCGGCGCGGACGAACAAGCCGCCGGCCGCCAACCCGAGCGACACCAACATGACCCGGTGCATGCCCATCCGACGCGCAGCCCACGGTGCAACCGAGGCGAAGCCGGCGAAGCACACGACGGGCAGGGTCGTGACCACCCCCGCCATCGTCGCGCTCATCGACAGTGCAGCCCGCATCTCGGGCAGCACCGGACCGACGCTCAGCGCGGCGGGCCGCAGGTTGAACGACAGCGCCACCAGCCCGATCAGGATGAACAGCTGCTGGCGACGGTGAGAGGACACAGTCGACCATTGTCGCGGCCGTCGCTGCGGCCGGACCG
The DNA here is from genome assembly GCA_963811585.1 of uncultured Actinomycetota bacterium. GTDB lineage: Bacteria > Actinomycetota > Actinomycetes > Propionibacteriales > Nocardioidaceae > JACDHG01. Next base: position 960,634 of record CAWERR010000006.1, on the reverse strand, counting down.
AAGGGGCTATGTGCCCCGATGGATCAGCGGTTCACCGACGCTTTTTGGGACTGGTAGAACGCCGTTGCGTCAGGCCGGTACATAAACACCAAGGCGGTCACTCCGACGCCGACGCTGATGGCTCCGAGCACGAGCGACGCCACGGTCTGAGTGCTTGCTGTCAGCGAGAAGACGAAGCCCAGGACGTTGATCACGCCGAAGATGGTGGCAAGGATGCGAGCCCAACTCTTGCCCTTGCCGTTTGCAGACGCCATCCAGAGCCAGAGCGCGACTCCGATGAGTCCCACGACGACGATGAACGCAACGGCCACCCCGAATGCGGCGTCCAGGTCGGACTGGCTGAAGGTTCCATCTGTCCTGAGATCCGCGCGTATCTCGTCCTTGAGGGAGTCGAGCGTGAGCAGTCCCACGATGATGGTGATGGCGCTGACTGCGGCCCCGATGCGCATCATCAGGACGGCTGTCGTGATCGACGGGGGCGGCTCCAGGCTCGTGCGGTACGCCTCCTGATCGGCGCGGCCACTCTCCTCGGGATACGACGGGAAGTCTTGGTTGCTCATGCGGAACCCCTGGAGGTCTCGACGGATCCGGGCGGTGTGGCCGCCGGACGATGCGTGGACAGGCTAGACGACGCACGGCGCGCGGTGGCGGTCCTGGCGCGGAGTGTCCGAAGTCGTTGACTGAAGCAATTGTGAGAGGTTACTCTCGAAATATGTCTCTCACGAATCCGATGGGTGATTTCGAGGTTACCGATCCCCGGGCGATGCGGGCGCTCGCTCACCCGGTCCGCTTGGCGATCCTGACGCGGCTGCAGCGTCACGGGCCGGCCACGGCGACCCAGCTCGCACCCCACGTCAATGCCTCGCCTTCGGTGGCGAGCTGGCACCTACGCCACCTCGCGGAGTTCGGCCTCGTCAGCGACTGGAGCGGGGGACAGGACCGCCGCCAGCGCTGGTGGCAGGCCGTGGCCAAGGGCTTTCGGTTCGAGATGCCCGACGACGACGAGGGGCAGGCGGCCGCCGGCATGCTTCGCGGCCAACTGATGGCGGCGGGGGAGGACCTCGTCCAGACCTGGCTGGACGAGGTCGCCCCGCGGCTGGAGGGGCACTGGAAGAAGGTCGGGGGTTCGGCCAACACCCGAGTCGTGGTCACGGCCGACGAGGCTGGCGACATCAACGCACGGATCGAGGAGATCCTGGCGCCGTACGTCGTGCGACGCGATCACGACGCAGACCCTGCGGGCAGCAGGGGTGTCCGCATCCTCCGCTACTTCCTTCCCGACGCCGACGACGCCGACGTCGCAGGTGGGCCAGCGGGGGCTGGCGTGCCTGACGAGCCTGACGAGGCGAGCGCCGATGAGTGACGCACCCGAGCTTCAACCCAGCACGAGAGCAAGCGTGTGGGGCAACCTGACCTTCCGCAGGTTCTGGGTCGGCGAGTCCGTCTCGCAGTTCGGAGACCGGGTCAGCGAGCTCGCGATCCCCTTGATCGCCGTCGTCATGCTCCACGCGACGCCGCGTGAGGTCGGGCTGCTGACCGCGGCGGTCTGGACACCGAACCTGCTCTCGCTCCTCATCGGCAGCTGGGTTGAGAATCAGCCGAGCAAGCAGCGGTTGATGGTCGTAGCCGACCTCGCGCGGTTCGCTGTGCTGCTGAGCATCCCCATTGCGTAGGCCCTCGACGCGCTCACGCTGCCGCAGTTGTTCGTCGTGGCGCTGCTGAGCGGGTTCGGTCGGTGCTCTTCGGCACGTCGTACCCGCCGTTCTTCGTGTCCATCGTCCCCAAGCGCGACTACGTCGAGGCCAACGCCTATCAGCATCAGCCGATCGACGTCGTTCATCGCCGGCCCAGCCCTGGGCGGTGGGCTGATCCAGCTGCTCACGGCCCCGATCGCGGTGCTCGTCGACGCAGTGTCGTTCCTCTACTCCGCGTGGGTGATCGGCCGGCTCGATGTGACCGAGCGGCCCGTCGACACCTCGAGCGGAGAAACCTGGCGGCAGCGGATGTGGACAGGGCTGAAGTTCGTGGTCACCCGACCCCTACCTCCGCGCCAGCCTGGCGTGCGCGACCACGGTCAACTTCTTCACGTTCATGGCGGCTGCCCTGCTGATCCTCTTTGCGAGCCGGACCCTCGGGCTCTCGGCCGGTGTCATCGGACTCGCGTTCGGGATCGGCGCGGTGGGCGGTCTACTCGGCGCGTTCGCGGCCCCGCGGCTGTCGCGGAGGTTCGGGATCGGGCCGCATGGTCGTGGTCGGCGCCATCCTCTTCCCCGCCCCGATCGCGGTCCTCGCGCTCGCGGCCGGCCCGACCTGGTCGAGGCGGTAACCCTCGGTGCGGCTGAGTTCGTGTCTGGATTCGGGGTGATGTTATTCGACATTAACCTGAACTCGATGCAGACCAGCGTCATCCCAGACGGCATGCGCAGTCGGGTCTCGGGCGCGTTACACGCACGATCAACTACGGCTGTCCGCCCACTCGGTGCTGTCCTCGGCGGTGTGCTCGGCGCCGGTCGGCCTGCGGGAGACCTTGCTGCTGGCGTCCGTCGGAGGCGCGCTCTGCTCTTCCTGTCTGCTGCCGTCGCCGATCCCGAAGATCTTCTCGCTTGATGACATCGAGTCTCCGGACGACGTGGCGTCACCTGCCAACGTCCCGGATTAGTGGCGGGACAACCCCCGCGGCTATCGTGCGGCGTGCCCGAACAGCCCCCGCAGCAACCGCCACCCGTGCAGAAACTGCGGATGCGCTACGCGAAACGGGGCCGGCTGCGGTTCACCAGCCACCGCGACTTCGGGCGTGCATTTGAGCGGGCTGTACGCCGGGCGGGCTTGCCGATCGCGTACTCGTCCGGGTTCAACCCGCACCCGCGGATCTCCTACGCCAACGCCTCTCCCACCGGCGCCGCCAGCGAGGCGGAGTACGTCGAGATCGGGGTCACCGAAGTAGTTGACCCCGCCGACGTACGGCGCGGCTCGACGCCGCCCTCCCCGACGGCCTCGACATCCTCGACGTGGTCGTGGCGACCCAGGGCGCGCTGGCAGACCGGCTCGAGGCCGGACAGTGGACGATCGCGCTGCCCGGTGTCGACCCGGCCGCGGCTGAGGATGCGGTCGCCCGTTTCCTGGCCACGAGGGAGGTCGAGGTCGAACGAATGACCAAGAGGGGAGTGCGCACGTTTGACTGTCGGGCGGCGGTGGTCGCGCTCACGTCGCACAGTGGACGAGAGCGGCGACCAGATGTGTGCGATACTGGAGGTGGTTGTACGGCATGGAACTCCCGCCGTCCGACCCGACGACATCCTCTCCGGTCTCCGAGCCGTTGCAGGCCTCGAAGCGCCCGTTCCGCCGTTGCAGACGCGACTAGCGCAAGGGCCTCTCGACGAAAGAACCGGCGAGTGTGGGTGACCCGTTCGGTCCAGATCGCGACGCTCAGGCAATTGCTGGCGACCGCTGACCTGCCGTTAGGGACATCGACATGTGTCGCCGCGCTGCAGTCAACAGCCGTACGTACGGATGCCAGCCGCAGCACCACCGCAAGCTTGCGTGATGGCCTGGCCCACGGCCGAGACAACACGACCTAACCCGCCTCCGCGCGGCGCTAAGCGCCCGGAGGCACATGAGGAGCGCACATGCTCGAGGACGACAACACGTCGACCGTGACACCGACCGAATCCACCCACGACACCCCTGTACGCCGGACCCGCCGGCGGGCAGCAAGCCGCCCGGCTGGACCTCCGGCGGCCGCTGAGGAGTCGGCACCCGCCGCCGCCTCGGCAACCCCCAGCTCGGAGGCACCGGCTGACCAGCCGCCGGCAGCCAAGACAGCCAAGCGCGGAGCACGCAAGACCACCAAGAAGACCGCGGCCACCAAGCCGAGCGGCGAGACGCCGTCGGACGACGCAGCCGACGCCGGTGATTCACCACCGGCCACCACCAAGAGGACGGCCAAGAAGACTGCCGCGAAGAAGCCTGCCAAGAAGGCAGCCAAGAAAACTTCGGTTGCCCAGGCAGTCGAGGTCAACCCCGACGACGCCGTGCCCGCCATCAATGAGCCGGTGGCGTCGGTCGACAAGGTCGAAGGGCAGCCAGCTGACACCGCTGCTCCCGTGTCGCCCGTTTCGGTGCTTTTCCAGCCGCCGGACGTCAAGCCCATCCCGAGGAGGCGGTCCAAGAAGGCTGCCGCCGAGCCCGACCAAGCTGAGGCGAGCGCTGAGGAGTCCGACAGCGGCTCTGAGGGTGGCAAGCAGGGTGACCAAGCAGGCGGAGACGAGCAGGCGGGGACCAGCCGCCGTCGCCGTTCGCGAGGTGGCCGCAACCGACGCAAGCCGTCGGACGACGACACCAGCTCAGACGACGTACCAGCGGCCGAGTCCAAGACCGCCGACGATCAGGACGACAAGAGCACCAAATCCGACAAGGACGACAAGGGGGGCGACTCCGAAGAGGGTTCGTCCCGTCGCCGCCGTCGCCGTCGGCGTAGCGGCGAGGACGCTGCCGACGCGGGCGACGACCCCGACACCGTTACCCGGGTCCGACAGCCCCGAGCGAAGAAGGCCACCGTCACGAGCGTCGAGGGGTCAACGCGCATCGAGGCCAAGAAGCAGCGCCGGCGTGAAGGCCGCGAGGCTGGCCGGCGTCGGCCGCCGATCCTGAGCGAGTCGGAGTTCCTGGCCCGACGCGAGTCCGTGGACGGGTCATGACGATCCGCCAACGCGGTGAGACCACCCAGATCGCCGTACTCGAGGACGACGTCCTGGTCGAGCACTACGTCGCGATCGAGTCGCAGAGCTCGATCATCGGCAACGTCTACCTCGGCCGGGTGCAGAACGTCCTGCCCAGCATGGAGGCGGCTTTCATCGACATCGGCAAGGGCCGCAACGCCGTCCTGTATGCCGGCGAGGTCAACTGGGACCTCCGCAGCGACAACAACCAGCCGCGACGCATCGAGAACGCCCTCAAGCCGGGCCAGGCCATCCTCGTCCAGGTCAGCAAGGACCCGATCGGTCACAAGGGCGCCCGGCTCACCAGCCAGATCAGCCTGCCCGGCCGCTACCTCGTCTACGTCCCCGGTGGCGGCACCAGCGGCATCAGCCGCAAGTTGCCCGACACCGAGCGCAACCGGCTCAAAAACCTGCTCAAGGACGTCCTTCCCTCTGACGCCGGCGTCATCATCCGCACGGCCGCCGAGGGTGCGAGCGAGGACGAGCTCACGCGCGATGTCACGCGACTGACCGCCCGCTGGGAAGACATCGAGAAGAAGTCGAAGAAGGGCCAGGCACCGCAAGTGCTGTACGCCGAGCCCGACACGACGCTGAAGGTTGTCCGTGACTTGTTCACCGAGGACTTCGGCAAGCTCGTCATCGACGGCGACGACGCGTGGGACATGGTCGAGGCGTACGTCCAGCACGTTGCGCCGGACCTGATCGAACGCCTCGAGCGCTACGAGGGAGACAAGGACGTCTTCGACGCCTTCCGCATCGACGAGCAGATCGCGAAGGCGATGGAGCGCAAGGTGTGGCTGCCGTCGGGTGGGTCGGTCGTCATCGACCGCACCGAGGCGATGACGGTCGTCGACGTCAACACGGGCAAGTTCACCGGCTCCGGGGGAAACCTCGAGGAGACGGTCACCAAGAACAACCTCGAAGCGGCGGAGGAGATCGTCCGCCAGCTGCGGCTGCGCGACATCGGCGGGATCATCGTCGTCGACTTCATCGACATGGTTCTCGAGAACAACCGGGACCTCGTGCTCAGGCGCCTGGTCGAGTGCCTCGGCCGCGACCGCACTCGGCACCAGGTCGCCGAGGTCACCTCGCTCGGGCTCGTGCAGATGACGCGCAAGCGCATCAGCACTGGCCTGCTCGAGGCGTTCAGCGAGACCTGCGACCACTGTCAGGGTCGAGGCGTGATGATCCACACCATGCCGATCGAGCCGAAGGTCTCCGACCATGGGCGCGGCAGCAGTGGCGGCGGCAGCAGCAAGTCCGACTCTGGCTCCCAGTCCGGGCAGAAGCGGTCGGGACGACGTCGCGGCAGCAAACGCTCCGCCGGATCGGGCGGCGATGACTCCACCGGATCGGGTGGCGATGACGCCGGCACACCGGCCGACACCAGCGGTTCCGACAACGGCAAGGACTCGTCGAGCACGAGTCGCGAGAAGGAGTCGGTCGGCGCGTAACAGTGCCGCCCGGGCCGTTTTGACCCGAGCGCGGTCGCATCCGTAGACTGGTTGATCGGTGTGCCCCTCGTTCAGGTGTGCGCGCACCCAGTTTCGTTCCTACCGAAGAGAGTGAGTCCGCGGTGTACGCGATCGTGCGCAGTGGCGGCCAGCAGCAGAAGGTCGCGGTCGGCGACGTCATACAGATCGACAAAGTGACGACCGCGCCGGGTGAAAGCCTGTCCCTGCCGGCCGTACTTGTCGTCGACGGCGCCAGCGTGACGTCAGACGCCGACTCGCTGTCGAAAGTCGATGTCCAGGCCGAGGTCATCGGGCCCACCAAGGGCCCCAAGATCCACATCCTGAAGTACAAGAACAAGACCGGCTACCGCAAGCGCCAAGGTCACCGACAGCACTACACGCAGGTCAAGGTGACCGCGATCAACACCGCATCGAAGAGCTGAGGAACTAGTCATGGCACACAAGAAGGGTGCGGCCTCCACCAGGAACGGCCGCGACAGCAACTCTCAGCGTCTCGGCGTGAAGCGCTTCGGCGGGCAGATCGTCAACGCGGGCGAGATCATCGTGCGGCAGCGCGGTACGCACTTCCACCCCGGCACGGGTGTGGGGCGCGGTGGCGACGACACGCTGTTCGCCCTCGTCGAAGGCAACGTCGAGTTCGGCACGCGGCGTGGACGCCGCGTCATCAACATCGTTCCTGCCGCCGAGTGACGCGAGTCCTGGCGACCTAACACGACCTAGTACGACGCACGAGGGGCGTACCGCGAACACGCGGGCGTCCCTCGTCGCATTTCTCCCCACACGGCGCAAGGATCCGACTGCCACGTGGCGATAGCAACGCCAGAGTCGGATCCTTCGGGCAGGGATGGAGGCAGCATGGCAGTCCCGACATTCGTCGACCGCGTCGTGCTGCACGTCTCCGGTGGGCGCGGTGGACATGGGGTCGCCTCCGTGCACCGGGAGAAGTTCAAGCCACTCGGTGGCCCGGACGGTGGCAACGGCGGACACGGCGGTGACGTGATCCTGCGGGTCGCGGCCGACGTCACCACGCTTGTCGACTACCACCAGGAGTCCACCAGGATCGCGGGCAACGGCCGTCAAGGCCAAGGCGACCATCGCGCCGGCGCTAACGGCGCCACGCTCGTGCTGCCCGTCCCCGACGGCACGATCGTGTCGACCCCGCAGGGGAAGGTCCTCGCCGACCTGGTCGGCATCGGCACGGAGCTGGTCGTGGCCGCAGGCGGGCGAGGCGGGCTCGGCAACGCCGCGCTCGCGAGCAAGGCCCGCAAGGCACCCGGCTTCGCACTGCTCGGCGAGGTTGGAGCTGAGCGAACTATCATCCTCGAGCTCAAAGTGGTGGCCGACGTCGGGTTGGTGGGTTACCCCAGCGCCGGCAAGTCGAGCCTCGTGGCCGCGGTGTCGCGGGCGAGGCCCAAGATCGCCGACTACCCGTTCACCACCCTCGTCCCGAACCTTGGCGTGGTGACGGCGGGCGACACGACGTACACAGTCGCCGACGTGCCTGGCTTGATCGAGGGTGCCAGTCAGGGCAAGGGCCTCGGTCATGACTTCCTCCGGCACATCGAACGCTGCGCTGCGCTGCTCCACGTGATTGACTGCGCGACCGTCGAGCCGGACCGTGACCCGGTCAAGGACTTCGACGTCATGGAGGGCGAGCTGCGCGCGTACGGCGGCCTGGACGACAGACCACGACTCGTGGCCCTGAACAAGATCGATGTGCCCGACGCGCGCGACCTCGCCGACATGGTGCGACCCGAGCTGGAGGCGCGTGGGCTGCGTGTGTTCGAGATCTCGGCGGCAAGCCGCGAAGGACTGCGCGAGCTGACCTTCGCGATGGCTGAGCTGGTGGCGGAGTCGCGCGTCGTGCCGGATGACGTCACGCCGACGCGCTTGGTGTTGAGGCCGCAGGGTGCGGGTGATGCGGAGTTCACGATCCGCGAGGTCGATGGTCGTTGGCAGGTGCGGGGCGAGAAGCCGCAGCGTTGGATCAAGCAGACCGACTTCGGCAACGACGAGGCGGTCGGCTACCTGGCAGACCGGCTCAACCGGCTGGGGATCGAGGCAGAGCTGATCAAGCTGGGCGCCAAGGTGGGTGACGACGTGGTCATCGGTGACGACGACAACGCGGTGGTCTTCGAGTTCGACCCTGGCGTCGAGGCGGGCGCCGAGACGCTGTTCGGGCGGCGTGGTCAGGACCCGCGGCTCGAGGGCCGATGACCCGCCACACCTCTTCCGTCCCCGCAAGTGGTCGCCCGGGCGACCACTTCTACGGACGTAGGTGGGGTAGGTGAGCCAGGCGGGCGGCTCGGTCATGGCGACGGCGCATCGGCTGGTCGTCAAGGTTGGCTCCTCGTCGCTCACCTCAGCCAGTGGCGGGCTCGACGACGCTCGGCTGGGCGCTCTGGTGGACGCGCTTGCCGGCGCACGTCGCGCCGGTCGGGAGATCGTCCTCGTCTCCTCTGGTGCCATCGCAGCGGGTCTGGCCCCGCTCGGCTTCGCGAAGCGGCCGCGTGACCTCGCGCGGCAGCAGGCGGCCGCCAGTGTCGGGCAAGGCTTGCTCATGCACCGCTACACCGACGCGTTTGCGGCATACAGCATTCGGGTTGGACAGGTGCTGCTCTCAGCCGACGACGTGACCAGGCGGGGCCACTACCGCAACGCCTACCGGACGTTCGCGAAGCTGCTCGAGCTCGGTGCGCTGCCCATCGTCAACGAGAACGACACCGTCGCGACAACCGAGATCCGGTTCGGAGACAACGACCGGCTCGCGGCCCTCGTCGCCCACCTGGTGCACGCTGACGCCCTCGTGCTGCTGTCCGACGTCGACGGCATCTACGACCGGCCACCGTCGCACCCCGATGCCCAGCGGATCGCGGTCGTGCGCTCCGCCGCAGACCTCGCCGGCATCGAGACCGCCCTGCCGTCGGCGCTTGGCACCGGCGGCGTTGCCACCAAGGTTGACGCCGCGGGCATCGCCACCAGTGCGGGTATCCCGGCCATCGTGGCGCGCGCCGACCAGGTGGCTGACGTGCTGGCAGGCCGAGACGTCGGCACGATGTTCGAGCCGACCGGGAAAAGGCGAGCCACCCGGTTGCTCTGGCTGGCACACGCCACCGAGCCCAAGGGCCGGCTGGTCCTTGATGCGGGTGCGGTGGCGGCTGTCGTCGGCCGCGGTACGTCGTTGCTGCCCGCCGGGGTGACCGGCGTCCACGGGGAGTTTGCCGCCGGGGAGCCCGTCGATCTGGTGGGGCCGGACGGCATCGTCATCGCCCGCGGCCTCGTCAATTACGACGCCGACGAGATCCCGGCCCTGCTGGGTCGCTCGACCGGAGATCTTGCGGCTGAGCTGGGCGATGGTTACGAGCGCGAGCTCGTGCATCGTGACCACCTGGTGCTCGTCTAGAGACGTGGAGATATGGGCCTTCTTTGGGCGTTTCCCTTCTGGTCAGCGCACACATCGTCCAGACTGAGAGCGATGCACCTCATAACCAGAGAAGAGCCCCTTGAGTCGGCCGTGCGGCTTTGGCACGTCACGGTGACGGTTGCCGGCGACCGGCAGCCGCTGACGACGACCCATGACGCGCTGCTCAGCCTGAACACGGAGCGACCCTTCATCCACTCGATTCGGTATGACGAGGACCGCGCCGAGCTGCAGTACTGGGAAGAAGGGCAGGAGATGGTCGACGCCGCCTCCCTGGCCCTTCGGCTGTGGAACGAGCATCGCGGGTCCGCCGGCCTGCCGCCGTGGAAGGTCGTGGGGCTCGAAGTGGTCGAGCAGGAGACGTTCCAGGCGCGTCACGTGGTGACGGCGCTGAGCGAAGCGGACGCGCGACCCCGCCGCTTCTGACCAGTCGACGAAACTGCCCCGCTGATCGACGACGCCCCCGCTGATCGAGCTTGTCGGGATCGAGGGGTTTCGACAAGCTCGACCGCCGGAGGTCGCGGCATACGTGACCAGTCGGCGCGGCATACGTGACCAGTCGGCGCGGCATACGTGACCAGTCGGCGCGGCATACGTGACCAGTCGGCGCGGCATACGTGACCAGTCGGCGCGGCATACGTGACCAGTCGGCGCGGCATACGTGACCAGTCGGCGCGGCATACGTGACCAGTCGGCGCGGCATACGTGACCAGTCGGCGGGAGGGCCGCCGTAGGCTTGGGCCATGAGCAAGGCAGACGTCTACGCCGCCGGAGAGCGAGCCCGCGCGGCCGCGATCGTGCTGGCCACGACGCCGCGCTCCACGAAAGACGCAGCACTGCGATCGATGGCCGCGCGACTCGAGTCGCAGCAAGACGCCCTCCTCAAGGCCAATGTCCGCGACGTCGACGCGCAGACCGCGATCGGCACGTCCGACGCGATGATCGACCGCCTCCGCCTCACCTCCGAGCGGGTGACGGCAATGGCCGATGGGCTGCGTGAGCTCGCCGGCCTTGCCGATCCGGTGGGTGCGGTCGTGCGTGGGTCCACGCTGGCGAACGGGCTGGAGATGCGTCAGCTGAGAGTGCCGCTCGGCGTCGTTGCGATGATTTATGAGGGCCGCCCCAACGTCACCGCTGACGCGGCTGGTATCTGTCTCAAGAGCGGAAACGCCGCCCTCCTTCGCGGGTCCTCGTCAGCTGCAGAGTCGAACGCCGCCATCGTCGCCGCGCTCCGGGACGCGGTGGAAGACGCGGACCTCCCGGCCGATGTCGTCCAGCTCGTCACCGGTGGCCGCGATGACGTCGGGCACCTGATGAACGCCCGAGGCCTCGTCGACGTGATCATCCCGCGTGGAGGAGCGGGGCTTATCGAGCGTGTGGTCTCTCAGTCCAGTGTTCCCGTGATCGAGACCGGCGTGGGCAACTGCCACGTGTACGTCGATGCTGACGCCGACCTCGACATGGCGGAGCGCATCGTCGTCAACGCCAAGACTCACCGGCCCAGTGTCTGCAACGCCGCCGAGTCCCTGCTCGTGCATGCGGCGGTGGCTGACGAATTCCTGCCGCGGATCGTCAAGGCGCTCACCGCGGAGGGGGTGACGGTCCACGGCGACGAGGGTGTGCAGCGAGCTAGCCCCGACGTCATACCCGCCACGGAGGAGGATTTCGGCGCGGAGTACCTCTCGCTCGACCTGTCTGCAGCCGTCGTCGCCTCACTGGATGACGCCGTCGCCCACATCCGCCGCCACGGCACCGGCCATACCGAGGCGATCGTCACGCGGTCCCAGGAGGCTGCGCGCCGATTCGCTGCGGACGTCGACGCCGCCGCGGTCGTGGTCAACGCGTCGACCCGGTTCACGGACGGGGCAGAGTTCGGCTTCGGCGCCGAGATCGGCATCTCCACCCAGAAGTTGCACGCGAGGGGCCCGATGGGTCTGCAGGAGATGACGTCGACGAAGTACGTCGTCACCGGCACTGGCCAAACCCGCTCCTAGACGTCCACTGGCGTTAGTCCGGCGGTCGAGCTTGTCAAGCCCCCGGGTGCTCTCGGGTCTCGACAGGCTCGACCAGCGAGGGTCGTCAGTCTCCGGTGACGCCGTCGGCGAGCTCTCGAAGGATGTCGAGATGGCCGTTGTGACGGGCGGTCTCCTCGATCAGGTGCATGATGATCCACCGCAGCGTGACGGGCTCACCGGAGCGCATGGTGGCGACCGAGTGGTCATCGAGGTCGTGTGCCGCGACGATCGCATCGTTGCGGCGGGCCTGGTCTGCATACTCGTCCAAGAGCTGCTGCACGGGCGTCTCGGCGCCAATGGAGAACTCCTTGTCGGGCTCCTCGTCGGTCCAGGGGCCTAGATCAGGACCGCCGGCGAACCGGGTCTCGATCCAGCTGTGCTCGACCCAGCGCAGGTGACTGACGATCCCGCCGATCGTCATCAAGGGTGACGTCGGCAGGGGAGCGGCGCCGACGTGTTCATCGGCCAGGTCCTCGCACTTCATCCGGACCGTGTCGCGGGTGTAGTCGAGAAACGTCGTCAACATGCTGCGTTCGTCCCACGCAGGCGGGATATCAGATCTGGTCATCGCCGCTGAGTCTGCTGCGGCCGGGAGTAGGTGTCGACCTGTTATTGCCTCCGACCCGATACGCTGGGAGACATGGCCTTGGACTATCGCGCTGCAGAGCCCCTGCGTGAGCTGCCCGCCGACCCGTGGGTGTTCGGCGCCGTGGCGTTGGGGCTGCTCCTTGTCTTGCTCCTGGCGCTGCTGATGTTCGGCAAGGGTCGGCATCACTCTTGATCGGACGCGCTTGAGCGAGCTCACTCCGCGCCGCATCGGGGTGATGGGCGGCACGTTCGATCCGATCCACCATGGCCACCTGGTCGCCGCGTCGGAGGTGCAGGCCTGGTTTGACCTCGACGAGGTCATCTTCGTCCCCACCGGCGAGCCCTGGCAGAAGTCCGAACGTCAGGTGTCTCCTGCCGAGGACCGCTACCTGATGACGGTCATCGCGACGGCGTCCAACCCGCACTTCTCTGTGTCGCGGGTTGACATCGACCGTGGCGGACCGACGTACACAATCGACACGCTTGCGCGACCTGACAGCGGTACGACCGGACGCGGAGTTCTTCTTCATCACCGGTGCCGACGCACTTCACCAGATCGTCACCTGGCATGACGCCGACAAGGTGTTCGAGCTCGCATACTTCGTGGGCTGCACCCGGCCGGGCACCCCGATCGACGCATCGACCCTCGACGGGCTGCCAACAAACCGCGTCTCGATCATCGAGGTGCCCGCGCTCGCCATCTCGTCGACGGAGTGCCGCGCTCGCGCCCAGAAGGGCGAGCCGGTGTGGTATCTCGTCCCCGACGGCGTCGTCCAGTACATCGCGAAACGCGGCCTCTACCAGCCCGCCTCCCTATCCCCGAAAGAAAGCACAGCATTGTGACAGCAACTGAGCGGGCTATCGAGCTCGTGACCATCGCAGCCCAGGCCGCCTCCGACAAGCAGGCGCAGCACATCATCGCCTTCGACGTGTCGGACCAGTTGGTCATCACTGACGCGTTCGTGCTCTGCTCGGCACCGAACGACCGGCAGGTCAAGGCGATCGTCGACGAGATCGAAGAGAAGCTCCGTGCTGTCCGACGCCAAACCGATCCGGCGCGAGGGCGAGCGCGACGGCCGCTGGGTGCTGATCGACTATGGCGACGTCGTCATCCACGTGCAGCACGAAGAAGGCGCGTCTCTACTACTCACTCGAGCGGATCTGGCGCGACTGCCCGGTGATCGCCCTCCCGGAGTCCGTCGAGCAGTGGGCAGGGCCGCGCACGCGGCGCCGACGGGAGTGAGTCGACCGCGTGATCCCGTTCGCAGGGCCCGATGAGCGGCCCCGGCGGCTCGTGCTCGTCGCGCCATGGCCGCACGGAGTGGAACATGATCGAGAAGGCTCAAGGACACGCGAACGTCTCGCTCGACGAGGTCGGGCTTGCGCAGGCTGCGCGGGCAGCGCCGTTCCTGGCGACGTACGAGCCGGCCTTCGTCTGGTCGAGCGACCTAGCCCGAGCCCGTGAGACGGCAGAGGAGATCGTGGCTCTGACCGGGCGAGGCCTGGTGCTCGACAAGCGGCTTCGGGAGTACGACGTCGGCGAGCGGCAAGGGATGACCCGGGCGGAGTTCCGGGCGGCGTTCCCCGAGGCCTCGCGAGCGAGTTGACGGGGAGTCGAGGAGGTGCACGATCCCGGGGGCCGAGACGCTTGTCGAAGTACGTGATCGGATGCTGGCGGTGCTAACGGAGGCCGCGGAACTGCTGCAGCCCGGCGAGACCGGCGTCCTGGTCGGCCATGGCGCCTCCTTGCGAACTGGACTGCTCGCGTTCTTCGGGGTGCCGCTGCGAGCTTCGCGAGATGCTCGCCGGTATGTCGAACTGCGCCTGGACCGTGCTCGAGCAGCACCACGACGTACGGCTGGCAGATCGTCGACTACAACGCGCAGACGCTGCCCGAGCCGGTCGACCTCAGCTCGACGACCCCGCCCACGGCTGATACGCACGTCAGATGAGGGCGGACAGGCCGCGCTTGGCGAGCTGGTCGGCGATGATCACGCGCTGGATCTCGCTGGCCCCCTCCCAGATCCGCTCGACCCGGAGCTCGCGGTTGAAGCGCTCAGCCACGTTCTCGCGCATGTAGCCGCGGCCGCCGAAGATCTGCACCGACTCGGTCGGCGACCCGGCCGGCCATCTCCGAGGCGTAGAGCTTGACCATCGCGCAGCGGGCGTGCGCCACCTTGAGGTCGATGCCCCCGTCGATTGACCTGGCGGTCTCGTAGACCATGGACGGGCGGCGTACAGCTCGGTCACGCTGTCGGCCAGCATGGCCTGCGACGAGCTGCCGCTGAAGGAGCGGCTCGCCACTGACGATCCGGTCGCGTGCGAAGGCGGTCGCTTCCTCGATGAGGCGCTCGGCCGCGCCGAGACAGCGGGCGGCGACCATCATGCGCTCGAAGCGGAACCACTCGTAGGAGAACGACATCCCGTCGCCCTCGCCACCGACGAGGTGGGAGGCCGGCACGCGAACGTCCTCGAACGCGACGATCGGGTGGTCGTGCGCAAATCGTGTGGGAGTACTCGGGGGTTCGGACCACGCGCACTCCGGGACTCGGCATGTCGACCACGAAGAGCGCGTGCTCGCCGGCATGGTGCCCCGTTGTCAGCACCGCCTGGAAGAACGCGTAGGCGGCCTCGTTGTACGACGTGACGTGCCACTTCTCGCCGTTGAGCACGTAGTCGTCGCCATCGCGCCGGGCAGTGGCTTGCAGGCTGCTACGTCGGATCCGGCATCCGCTTCGGTGATCGCGTAGCACTCGGACATCTCTGCCGCGCACGGTCGGCAGCAGCCACCGCTCGAGCTGGTAGTCGTTAGCCACGTCGGCCCACCAGGCGGGCGGAGTGCCCATGACCCAGCCCAGCGCGTTGGTCACCCGGCCGGCCTGTTCCTGCACGAGCACCTGTTGCAGCGTCGCTGCAGCCGCGGCCGCCGACCGACGTCGGGCATGTTGGTCGCGTACAGGCCAAGCGCCGATCGGCCCTGGCTCGATGCTTGTCGATCATCCCTTCGGCCAGCTCGCCATGCGACGTCTCGGCTTCCACCTCGAACGGGATGAGCTCGTCGGCGAACGCGCGCGCTGTTGCTTGAAGGGCGAGGTCGTCTTCTGACAGTCCGTACATGCGCAGCCACAGTGGGCCTGCCTCTCGGCCATTCGGGGTTCTTGACTGACTGTTCAGTCTATGCCAGCGTGGGCTGCTGTGACCAGTGGCAGCTCCTTACCGCGCACTGCGGACGCGGTCGTGGTCGGGGGCGGACACGATCGGCGCCTGGTGTGCCTGGTTCCTCGAGCGTGCAGGGACTCGACGGGTCGTCCTGGTCGAGTCGAACACTCTGGGCAAGGGCGCCAGCTCGCGCGCCGCCGGGATGGTCAGGGCACAAGGTGGCACGGAGACGGCTGTCCGGCTGGGCATGTTCACGCCGCGACTTCTACCGCAGTCAGCGTGAGCACCTGGCGTCGACTCCGGCTTCGTCGAGCAGGGCTACTTCATGCCGTGCTTCACCGACTCGGAGGTCGCCGACGCGAAGGCTCGGATCGCGATGCAGCAAGCGGCTCGGCCTCGACGTGCGCTGGGTCGAGACCGACGAGGTCGACGCGATGAACCCGCGCCATGACGCCTGGCGTGACGCTAGGTGCTTCCTACGCCCCGGGGGACGGCTACATCGACCCGCCGAGCAACGTGCTGGCCTACACCGCGGCCTGGTCTGCGCTCCGGGGTCGAGCTTCTTCGAGCACACGACGTTCACCGGGTTGTCACGCGCACGGTGGCCGCGTGACGGATGTTCGTACGACGGCGGGCGACATCTCCACCGAGCGGGTCGTGCTCACCGGAGGACCCACCCTGGCCGCCGTCGGCACGCGTGGCGGGGGCGCGGATCCCGGTCGGCGGTGCCCGTCATCAGGTCGTGGTCACGCGAGGACCACCCGGACTCTCGCAGCCGAGCGGCTCCCGATGGTCTTCGATGTCGCGTCCGGCATCTACTGGCGGCCCGAGGAGGGCGGCATCCTGTGGGGGATGAGCAACCCCGACGGAGCCGCCGGGCGTCGCTCACGAGTTCGACTGGGCGTACTACGACCAGGCCCGCCAGCGGATGGCGACGCTCGTGCCCGCTCACGGCGCAGCTCGGGCTCCGCAAGGCCTGGGCTGCGACCATCGACTTCACGCCCGACCACCTCCCGATCCTCGGCCCGCTGCTCACCGCCGAAGGCGCCGGTCGACGGCACGACGGTCGCCGCCGCTGGCGGTCACGGGATGATGTGGGGGCCAGGCGTCTCCCGCGCGGCCGCCGACCTGGTGCTCGAGCGTCAGACCGACGTGGTCGACACGTCCGACCTCGGGCTCGACCGGTTCGACGAGCACGGCCGCAGCCAGCTTGCCGCCGACCCGATCGCGCTGCCCTTCCCCGAAGTCGGCTCGAGCAGGCGACCGGCGCGCTCTGAGCGTCGAGGGAGCGAGGATTGGCGTCGGACAGAGCGTCGACCGCCACCGCTCCCGCGGCCGCAGATCAGCGGGTTGACGTCGAGCGCGCTCGAGCGACGTCGCCGAGCTCGAGGCCAGCTGACTGATCGCCACCATCGCGCTCGCACGCACGGCCAGCGCGGATTCGACCGGCTGCTCGGCCGACGCACGCCATCGCCAGCAGGTGAGACAGCCACGTCGGCAGCCGGTCGAGCGAGCTCGCCGGCGAGGCGGCGGGACAGAGCGGCGGCAACGCCACCTGCCGCTGCTGGATCACCTCGATGAGGGTGCCGCCGGTCGCGACCACGACGAGCGGACCGAGCAGCGGGATCGCGCACGAGGCCGAGTGCGACCTCGACGCCGGCCGGCACCTGCTGCTGTACGACGACACGGCCGCCCAACCGATCCGCCAGGTCGTCGTAGGCGGCTGCGACCGCAGCCGCGTCGACCGAGGCCCGGCAGGACGCCGCGCGCATCTGTCTTGTGCTGGATCGCCCGGCTCGGCCGTCTTGAGCACCACGGGATACCCGAGCTGCTCGGCGGCACCCGCCGCGGCCTCAGGGCCGACCGACGCAGGCAGGTCTGGACGGCCGCGATGCCGTAGTCGCGGAGCACGTCCAACGACATCGTGGCGTCGAGACCGTCCGCGATGCCAGCCATTGCCGCCATCGGGCTCGCTCGGTCGACGTCCACGACACCGGTGGGCGCGCAGTCGTGACGATGCCGTGCGTCCAGCAGGTGGCGCAGTGCCCGCAACCCGCTGTCGGTGCCCTCGAGCACCGGCACCCCGGCCGCGCGCAGCAGCCGCCGCCTGCTGCTGGTCGATCCGGCTCGCGATATTGCTCAGCACGGCCACGGGCTTGTCGTGCGCGCCGAGCACGGCCTGGATGGCGCGCGGGTAGGACTCGTCGCCGTCGTACTCCTCGACCAGGTCGAGCGCCGCCGACCACCACGGCGACGCCCGGTCGTCGTCGGCAAGCGCGCTCAGGCAGTCGGCGAACAACGCCTCGGTGTCGGCCCGTCGTCCCCAGACGTCCAACGGGTTCGTCGGTTCGAGCCCTGGGTCGAGCATCGCCGGAACCAGTTCGTTGCTCTTGTCGGCGAGAGCGCTGCAAACGGGACGCCGAGCGCGTCTGCGCATGTCGGCCACCAGCGCACGCTCGCCGCCGGAGTCGTGCACCGTCGCGACGCCGCTGGCGCGTGCCGTGCCGGCCGCACCCGCCGACCGATCGCGAACATCTCGAGCGTGTCGACCATCTCGTCCAGGCTGCGCACGCGATGCACGCCGTACGCCGAGAAGAGCGCCTCCCAGCCCGCGTCGTCGCCCGCGATCGCGCCCGAGTGCGCGGCCACCATCGCGCCGCCCTGTCGGCGATCCACCGACGGTGAGGGCGACGACCGGGATGTCGAGCTCGGCCGCGCGGGCCAGGCGCGCTCGCAGGGCGTCGGCGTGCACGCAGCGTCTCGGCGAACAGGCCGACGACGCGGGTCTCCTCGAGCTCTAGCGCGTAGGCGAGGTACTCCGCCAGTGGTGGTGACCAGCTCCTGACCGGACGAGACCGCCAACGGGAAGTCGAGTCGCCGATGCGTCCGCAAGCAGCGCGGAGAAGACGCGACCCGGAGTGGGTCACGAGAGCGACGGCCCGGCGGCGAGCGGATCGCGCTCGACGTAGCCGATTGCGCGGATACCCTGTGCCAGGGTTGACGAACCCCATCGACCCAGCGCCGCACAGCGCCATCCCAGCGGCTTTGGCGTCGATGCCGCCACGTCGGCGCCGACGCCGTGAGCCGCGCCGAACACGACCGCCGCGCCGTCGCCGCGCGTCGGCCGCATCGCTGGAGCTGTTCGAGGAGGGCGTGAGTCCGGGACGCCGAGCATCACCAGGTCGACCGGATCGGCGAGGTCGAGCAGGGACGGCACGCACGGCTCGCCTGGACCTGCTGGTACTTCGGGTGGACGAGGTGCGACGCGCGGCCGCGCCGGGCTGCGCAGCACCTCCGATGGCCATCCGGTCCCCGAACGAGCCCCGCGGACGCTCGCTGGCTCCGACGACCGCGATCGAGCGTGGCTCGAGCAGACGCTGCAGAGGGCGCTGGCGGTCAGTCACCGCGCACCTCGACCACGGTCGCCGTCGTACTGGGTGGTCGTCTGCACAGCCTCGCCTCTCGTCCAGAGGGAGACTCGTTCCTGACTGACTGTTCAGTCTAGAGAGGTGATAGCGTCCTCTCACAAGGTCTGCGACCAGGTAAACGAGAGGGATGCGATGGCAGGCAAGACAACCGACGCAGCCAGCGCTCGAGCCGTCGACCAGCGTCGCGACCAGATGCTGGTCGCGGCCGCCGAGCTCATCGCCGAGCGAGGCTTCTCCGAGACCCGGATCGCCGATGTCGCACAAGCGGGTCGGAGCCTCGCCCGCGCTGGTCATCTACTACTTCGGCACCAAGGACGACCTGCTGACCGAGGCGCTGCGTTACTCCGAGAGCAAGTTCTACGTCCGCGTGCACGAGATGCTCGAGCACCACCCCGGCGCTACGCGACCGGCTGGAGAAGCTGGTCCGGCTGACGTGCGTTCCGGATGGGGACGCCGAGATCCCGGGCGCGTGGGGACTGTGGTTCGACCTGTGGGCGCAGGCATTTCGACACCCGCAGGTCGCGAAGGACCGTGTGGAACTCGAGAAGCGCTGGCGATCCACGATCGCTGGCGTCGTCAAGGACGGCATGCCGGCGGAAGAGATCGAGCCGGTCGATGCCGAGGACTTCGCCGTCACCTGGGCTGTCCTGCTCGACGGGCTCTCCATCCAGGTCGCGCTCAGGACCACGTCGTCGATCCCGAGCGGGCCTTCGACATCGCCATGACCTTCGCCGAACAGGCGCTCGCGCTGCCGCCCGCGCGCAGACCCGCGAAGAACGCCACCCGCCGCACCAGCAATCGCAAGGCTGCACGCCGAGCGTAACTGTTCATGACACGTAGATCCCGAGGCGACCAGCCGCGTCGAGCAGCCGTCTAGACTTCCGCGCATGGCGCGCGGCGAACCGGACTCGCAACACGACCGGCGGGTCGATCTCGATCGTCGGCCTCCGCAAGGAGTTCGACGGCGTGACCGCGGTCGACGGCATCGACATCGAGATCAAGCCCGGTGAGTTCTTCACCCTGCTCGGCCCGTCCGGGTGCGGCAAGACCACAACCCTGCGGATGCTTGCGGGTTTCGAGCAGCCCACCGACGGTCAGATCTTCATCGACGGCGTCGACGTCGCGCAGACCCCGGCGCACAAGCGTCCGGTCAACACCGTCTTCCAGAGCTACGCCCTGTTCCCGCACCTCGACGTCCGGCGAGAACGTCGCGTACGGCCTGCGGTGGCGCAAGGACCTCGACAAGAAGGCCCGGGACGCACCGGGTCGCCGGCGCCCTCGAGCTCGTCCGACTGACCGAGTACGCGCAGCGCCGCCCGCACCAGCTGTCCGGCGGACAACAGCAGCGCGTCGCCCTCGCCCGGGCGCTCGCCCTCGAGCCGGCCGTGCTCCTCCTCGACGAGCCGCTGGGCGCGCTCGATGCCAAGCTCCGCCACTCGCTGCGCGGCGAGCTCACCTCGTTGCAGAGCGAGGTCGGCATCACCTTCGTGTTCGTGACCCACGACCAGGAGGAAGCGCTCGAGATGTCCGACCGGCTGGCCGTGATGGACGGCGGGCGCATCATGCAGCTCGGGACCCCCGAGGAGGTCTACCGCGAACCCACGTCGGAGTTCGTCGCCGACTTCCTGGGCGTCACGAACCTGCTCGACGTCGACTGCCTCGCCGGCACCGGATCGTCCGCGCCAGATCCGGTTCGGCGAGTTCACGCTCAAGGCGCAGGCTCCGGCCGGCCACGCGGCCGGCCCCGGCCGCGCGGTCATCCGGCCCGAGTGCGTGGAGCTGGCCGAGGCCGGGCTCACCGGGGCCAACCGGCTCCCGGGCATGGTCGACCGCACGGTCTTCCTCGGCTCGACCACTCAGGTCATGGTCCGCCTCCCGCACGGCGCGGTCGTCCAGTCGCTGGTCACGAACAGCACGGCTCGCGACGACCTGACCGGCGGCCACCCCGTGACCGTCTGCCTGCCCGCGGAGTCGCTTGCGGGTGTTGGCCGCGTCGAGTCGGCCGACGCCGGAACCGGTCGGTTAGTGCCGACGCCTCGCCGTCACCCGTACTCCGTCAGGTCGTCCAGCGCCGGCGTGAGCTGGGGCCGCGCTTGCGCGCCCGGAGGCCGACGTAAGCGAGGAGCAGGGCGAGGAACGACCCCACCAGGAGCAACGTGGCCAGCGCGTTGAGCGCCGGCGTAGGCGCCGCCCGGACCGCGTTGTACAGCTTGATCGGGACAGTGATGTTCGAGGCGTCGCCGAACAGGAACTGGCTGACCACGAAGTCGTCGAGTGACGTCGCGAAGACGATCATGGCCGACGCGAAGACCGCCGGCATCAGCAGGGGGAGCAAGATCGTGCGGATCGCCTGGAGCGAGCTCGCACCGAGATCTCGCGCGGCCTCCTCGTAGTCGCGCGCCGATGCTCAGCAACCGGGAGCGGACGATCACGAGCACGTACGACACCGAGAACGTCACGTGGCCCAGCAGCATGGCGGGACGACCCAGCGGGACGAACTGGTAGAGGTTGACCATCACCAGGTACAGCGCCGACCCCACGCACGATCTCCGGGAGTCACCAGCGGGACCAGCGCGATGCCGTTGGCGACCTTGCTGGTGCGCGACCGCCACCGGGTCAGTCCCAACGCCAGCATGACGCCCAGCGGCGTCGCCACCAGCACCGTCGCGACGCCGAGGATCAGGCTGTTCTTGAGCGAGAGGAACAGGCTCGGGTCCTCCCAGACCGAGCCCTCGATGCAGCAGTACCACTGGGTCGAGAATCCTTGCCAGGTGCTTCGCGAGCGGCCGTCGTTGAACGAGAACTGGATCGCGATCAGGATCGGGAGGAGCGACCACAGGATGTACAGCCAGGTGATCGTGGCCAGGACGTAGGGGCGACGCCACGGATTGCGCCACGGTGGCACCCAGGTGCGCGCTCCTCGGCGTCTGCGCCTTGTCCGTCGGACGCGCCGTTGCGCCGGTCATCGCGAATCCCGGCTCGCGCGCTGGGTCAGGACGAGGTAGTAGACCATGAAGAACATCAGGACAAAGGAGAGCAGCAGCACCAACGATGCCCCGAGGTTCTTCAACGGGCCTTCCAGGAGGAAGAGCTCGATCTGGTTGCCCACCATGTTCGTGTTCGGGGAGCCCGACACGATCGTGTTGGTGTAGTAGTCACCGGCCATCGGAAGAGCCGTGATGACGAGTGCAGTGAACAGCCCGATCTTCGACAGCGGCAACGTCACGTGGAGGAAGGTTCGCACCGAGCCGACGCCGAGGTCACGGGACGCCTCCAGCAGGCGTCGGTCGATCCGGTCGAGCGACGCGAACAGCGGGATGATGAAGTAGGGCAGGTACCCGTATGCCAGCGCAATCACCACGGTGAACGAGTTCCCGGACAGCCAGCGACACGGGCGCCAGCCCGAAGATTCCTAGGAACTTGTTCACGTACCCGTCGTCCTGCAGCAGGTTGACCCATGCGAGCATCCGGGTGATGTAGTTGATCCACCACGGCGCGAGGATCAATGCCATGATGAGGCCGCGGCGCTTCCCGGCCAGGCGCGCCGTGTAGTAGGCGACGGGATACCCCACCAGCACGCAGATGACCAGAGACCAGAACGAGTAGGTCGCCGTCCGGACCCAGACGTCCTGATAGACGCCAGAGATCGAGTCTGTGAGGACGGAGTTGAAGGTCGCGAACTGCCAGTCGAGGGGGTTCCATGCGGCGATGGGCTCACCGAAGATGTTGTTCGACCCGCTGAACGCCACGGCCATGACCGCGTAGAACGGCACGACGAACAGTGCGATTAGCCAGAACGTGCCAGGGAGTGCGAGTGCCGGCCACAACCGCCGCGTTGCGGGGTCGTGCCGGAGGTCGTCGTCAGGCACCGGCCTTGAACTGGGACCAGGAGGTGCGCCAGAGCGTCTCCGTGTCTCGGGCTCACTTCGTAGAAGGTCAGACCGGTGTCGAAGTCCTCGGGCAGGACGACGGCGTTCATCAAGTTCTCCGGGATGTAGCCATGCTCGATCAGGTAGCGGCGGACAGCTTGTTGAGCGGCGGTTGGTAGCCGTTGAAGCCGAAGTTCTGCAGCGCGATCTCGTTGTCGAGCAGGTCGTTGATGAACATGTGTGCGAGCACCGGCTTCTCCGCACCCTTGGGGATCGCGATGACGTCGCTGCCGATGACGTCGTTCCTTCGGGTCCTCCGGCCGCCAGTAGCCCATCACGTCGGGGGTCTCGCCCTTCGGCAGGTAGTACTGCCCGGCGATCGGGTCACCCGACCAGGCCTGATGGATCGTGGCCGTGCCCTCCGGGACCTCGGAGTAGGCGTTGACGTTGGCCTTGATCTTGACCAGGTCGATGAGCTCCTTGAGCGATTCGGTCGCCTCCTTGACGTACTCCGGCGTTACTGGTGTTGATGTCGGTGGTGATGCCGTTGCGGAGCAGCGACATTCCGATGGCTTCGCTGCATGTCGTCGAGCAGGTAGACCTTGCCCGGGTACTGCTCGTCCCACAGGAGGTCGTACCCGTTCGTCGGGCACCTCGGAGACCCGGTCAGCGCGGTACATCACGCCGGTGCCGTAGACGGTGTACGGGACGGTGTAGCGCGCGCCAATGGTCGTACCAGGGGTCCTGGTACTCCGGCCAGACGTTCGTGAAGTTAGGGATGTAGGTGTGGTTGAGCGGCTGGAGCAACTCGGTGTAGACCATCTTGCTCATCACGCTCGGCCCGGGGAACACCATGTCGAACGACTCACCCGGTGCCCGGATCTTCGCCAGCATCTCGTCGTAGTTGCTGTAGGGCGTCACCTGCACCTCGACTCCGTGCTTCTCGCCGAAGTCCTTCATCACGCCCGGCGCCATGTACTGGTCGTAGTTCAGGATCTTGAAGGCGCCGCCGGACTCGGGCTTCAAGGCCGTCCTCGATCGGTGGGTTGCTGTCCTTGAAGGGCAACGTGACCGGGTCATCAGGTCGAGCCAATGGGTACGGCGCCTTCCCGCTCGCCGGACCCTGAGGACCCGCCACTGCACGCGGCCAGCAGCGGCGCCGCGCCCAACCCCACGGTCAGCCAGAAGCCACCTCGCAGGACGTCCCGCCGGGCGAGTTGTGGACGTGGCCCGGCGGCGTCTGATAGCCGGATCGTTCGGGTCGAAACTCATGTCAACCTCTTCACGGTCGAACCATTGTCAACCTGATCTTCCCGAGACGAACGGTCTAACTGACTGTTCAGCCAGCGGCTTCCATTGTTGCCCTCGGAGCCGTGAATGTCGACCCTCGAGCCGGCATCACTCGTGCCCGTTCGTCGTCGCGAGCGCGTCGGCCAAGGCTGCGACATTGGCGACGAAGCGGTCGACGTCCTCGGTGGTGTGCTGGACCGAGATCAGCCACTGCTCGATCTTGCCCCACGGCGGAAGGAAGACTCCGCCGTTGTGCTGGACCAGCCAGTGCGCTTCGCCGTACCGTCCGTCGATTTGCAGGAAGTCGCGCAGGTTGCGCGTCGGCTCGGGGAGGAAGGTGACGCATCCTTTCGCGCCCGCCGTGGTGACGTGCCAGGGAAGTCGGTGCTCGAGCGATCACATCGTCGATCCCGGCCGTGATCCGCTCGCGCAGCATCGTGATGTGCTCGTACGCCGCGTCGTCCATGATCTCGGTGAGCGTTGCCCGCGCCGCCGCCATCGCGAGCGGGTTGCCGTTGAACGTCCCGACCTGTTCGTATCGGCCGTCAGCGATCATCGACATCACCTCGTCGGTGCCGCCGATGGCTGCGGTCGAGATGCCGCCGCCCATCGCCTTCGCCAGGCAGATCAGGTCGGGTGTGACGCCGTGACAGTCCGGTGACACCGCCGGCGCCGACGGTGAGACCCGGTCTTCACCTCGTCGAACGTCAGCAGGGCGTCGTGGGCGTGCAGCAGGTCGCGAAGTCCGGCCAGGTATCCCGGATCGGGGTGGATGATGCCAGCGTTCATCATGATCGGCTCGACGATCATGCCGGCGATCTGGCCTGGGTGGGCCTCCAGCACTCGCTGGACCGCCGGCGTCAGGTCGTTGAACGGCACAACCACGGACGAGGTCGCGGATCGCCTTGCGGGATGCCGGAGTTGCCGGCGACGCTGCGTCGGGGCGTCGACGGGCCCGACCTCGTCGGCTTCGGGGAGCACCGAGACCTGCACCGAGTCGTGGTGGCCGTGGTAGCAGCCCTCGACCTTGATGATCAGGTCGCGATCGGTGAACGCCCGCATCAGGTGGACGGCGTCCATCGTGGCCTCGGTCCCGGAGTTGGCGAACCGCCACTGAGGGAGCCCGAAGCGGCGGCGCAGCTTCTGCGCGACGATGATCGAGTCCTCGGTGGGCTGCGCGAAGTGGGTGCCTCGCCGCACACGTTCGCTGACCGCCGCCGACGATCGCGGGGTGGGCGTGCCCGACCAGGTTGACGCCGTACCCACCGTGGAAGTCGCTGTACTCGCAGCCGTCGACGTCGAAGATCCGCGGATCCCTTGCCGTGGCTCATCCAGACCGCCTGCGGCTCGGCGATCTGCCAGTTTGACGTCGCGCCGCCGGCGAGGACGACGCGACGCGCGGGCGGACATCTCCCGGCTCTCGGGCTGGCGGGCGAGGAAGATCTCGGTCTGTGCCGCGATCACCTCGTCGACCGCTGCGTCGATGGTCCTTTCTGTCGTCGGGACGGACACTACAGACTCCTCGCTGGATCTTGTCAGGCACCAGAGATGCCATTGAATGATTGTTCAGTCTAGTCATCGGAGCGCTATGCCGGAAGCCGGTTCGGGCAGTATCCTGACTGCATGTTCAATCAGATCCGGACGGCTGCCCCCCTCGACGCTGACGAGCTCGCTCTGGCGCTGAAGCCGTTCGGGTCCAGCCGGATGCTTCCCAAGGCTGCGTACGTCGACCCGGCTGTGCTGGCCTGGGAGCAGGGGCACGTGTTCTCCGGGTGGGTCTGCGTGGGGCGCTCAGCCGACGTACCCATGCCAGGAAGCCTCAAGGCCTACAACATCGGTGCGTCGGGCGTGATGCTTGCACGGGGCGACGACGGCATCCTGCGCGCGTTCGAGAACGCCTGCCGCCATCGCGGCCACGAGTTGCTGCCCTGCGGCGGATCAGCCCAACCGAAGGCGATCATTTGTCCCTACCACGCGTGGAGCTACGAGTTCGACGGTTCCCTGCGCGGCGCGCCAGGCTTCAAGGGCCACACCGACTTCGACAAGACAGAGTTCAGCCTGTTCCAGATGCCGGTCGAGGAGTGGCACGGTTGGACCTTCGTCGACCCGTCGGGCTCGGCGGGCGCATTCTCAGCTCACGTCGGTGAGCTCGAGGACATCGTCGCCAGGTACGACGGCGCGACGCTCCGCACTGCCGAGACGCACACGTACGACGTCGCCGCCAACTGGAAGGTGATCGTCGAGAACTACCAGGAGTGCTACCACTGCTCGATGATCCACCCTGAGCTCTGCCGCGTCAGCCCGCCCACCAGCGGCGAGAACATCGACCGCCCGGGGGAGCTGGGTCGGCGGCTGGATGGACCTGCGATCCGGTGCCGAGACGATGTCGCTCGACGGGCGCAGCAAGGGAGCGGTCATCGCCCGGCTCGACGAGGAGGAGCAGCACACGGTGATGTACATCGCCGTGCTGCCGAACCTGCTTGATCAGCCTCCACCCCGACTACGTGATGACCCACCTGCTCACGCCGATCACTCCCGACCTGACGCGGATCGAGTGCTCGTGGGCGTTCCCACCGGAGGCGGTCGATGCCGAGGGCTTCGACCCCGCGTACGCCGTCGACTTCTGGGACCTCACCAACCGCCAGGACTGGGCGGCCTGCGAGTCGGTGCAGCGGGGGATCAAGGCGCCAAGCTTCGTGCCCGGACCGCTCGCGCCCGAGGAGGACGGCGTCTACCAGTTCGTGTCGTTCATGGCGCGGGCTTACTCCGGGGGTCCCGGAGCAGGCGTAGCCGCCGCGAGGCAGCCCGTGCCTCGATTTCGTGATGCCGACGCGAGTTGGCTAAACTTCACCCGCCCGCCGAGGTCTTGGCCGCGGAGGGAGCCCGTATGACGCGGGGCTGTGGCGCAGCTGGTAGCGCACCTCCATGGCATGGAGGGGGTCAGGGGTTCGAGTCCCCTCAGCTCCACCCGAGGATGCAGGTCTGACCCCTAAGAGCTCAGCGACTGGTCCCGCCTGCTCAGCCCACACTGCGTGACAAACGCTTAACCGCGTCGGCTACCTGGGACCCGAACATGACGGGGTCGTTGTGGTCGGCCTGCGCGAGCACCACACGCTCGACCAGGGAAGGGGCATGGTCCGCGACGCGGGCGCTGAGCTCCGAGGGGACCACAGAGTCGCGCAGACCGTAAATGATCGTGACCGGCACGTCGCTGGCACTGAGGTGATCCACGACCGGGAACCGGTCGCGCATCAGCGCACGCACAGGCAACCACGGGTAGTGGTGCGCACCGACGTCAGCCGAGGTCGGTGAACGGCGAGCGGAGGACCATCCCCGCCGGCGGGTGCCGCGATTGCAGCGCCGCCACGACGCCGGTGCCCAGCGACTCGCCGAAGTAGATGGTGCGCTGCGCGGGATAACCGAGCTCCTTGAGGGCCTCCGCGGCGGCGTCGGCGTCGGCGGCCAGGCCGTCCTCGCTCGGGCTTCCGGGGTTGCCACCGTAGCCGCGGTAGTCCATGAGCAGCACGGCAAGCCCGCGGCGGCTCAGCTCCTCGGCGAGCCCCGCCCTGCCTTCCCGGTTGCCGGCGTTGCCGGGCGCGACCAGGACCGCCATACCGGTCTCCGCTCGTGGGGTCCGCCGGGACGAACCAGGCGCCCAGCTCAAGTCCGTCTGACGTGTGAAGGGTGACGTCGCGGGCACCGGGGATGACGTCGGCGGCTGGGGGCACCGGTGTGGAGTCGGGGAAGTAGATCAGCTGACGTTGTAGCGCCCACAACATTGCAACCACCGTCCCCACAAGTAGCACCGACACTAGGAGGCCACGGCTGAGCCTCCTGCGAAGCGGCTGGGCCATCCCACATCATTCCGAACGCTGGGTTGCCTATGCCATCAGCACATTCGGCTTCGGATAAGCTTCCTGTCGGTGCAAAACCTACAACTTTGAAAATACCGCTTTCGTGACCTACCTGTTCATCATGAACGGCGTCCTTGCGGTGCTGGCCTCACGGAGCCGTCAGCATAAGCAGGCAACTAACCAAGTTTCACCGTGATGTCGCGGCGCCGGCACGACCAACATGGACCGCTAGAGTCGCGGTCGTGAACGTGATCTTCGTGGAGCCGGCGTTCCCACCCAACCAGCGGCGCTTCGTCGCCGCCCTGGCGGGCGTGGGCGCCAACGTCATTGGGGTAGGCGAGTCCGACGAGTCGGACCTCGGCGACGAGCTGCGCGGACAGATGGGCGCCTACTACCGCGTCGACAACGTCACGGATGTCGGGCAGCTCAACGCCGCGGTCGAGTGGGCGCAGAGCCTCCTGTGGGTCGACCGGATCGAGGCCACGGTTGAGTCGCACCAGATGGCGGCGGCCAGAGTCAGAGAGGCGCGTGGCATACCGGGTACGTCGGTACGCACCACGTGGCTTTGCCGCGACAAACCGTCGATGAAGGAGGTACTTCGCCAGGCGGGCGTCCCCACCGCCGCGTCGACCGCCGCCGACACCACCGACCAGGTCGTCGACTTCGCGAACCGGATCGGGTTCCCGGTGATCCTCAAGCCCCGCGCGGGAGCCGGGGCACAGGGCACGGTCAGGGTCGACTCGATGTCAGAGCTGCGAGCCGCACTGGAGTCGTACGGCGACACCGACTCGATCGCAGTGGAGGAGTTCGTGGAGGGCCACGAAGGTTTCTACGACACCATCGCGATCGACGGCCGGATCGCCCACGACTGGGCGACCCATTACTACCCCAACGTGTTGGAGTCGATGCGGCACCGCTGGATCTCTCCGCAGTTCGTGACGACCAACCGACTCACTGACTCGCCGTTCTACGCCGAGGTGAGGGAGCTCGGGTCACGAGTGATCGAGGCTCTCGGAATTCCCACGTCGGCGACACACATGGAATGGTTCTACGGGCCCAAGGGACTCCGGTTCTCGGAGATCGGCTGCCGCCCGCCGGGTGTCGGCGCCTGGGATCTCTACTCTGCTGCCAACGACGTCGACGTCTACCGTGAGTGGGCCAACGCAATCGTCCACAGCTCGACCGAGCGACCGATGTCGCGCACCTTCTCGGCCGGGATCGTCGCGCTCCGTCCCGACCAAGACGGACACATCAGCGGGTACTCCGGTCTCGACGAGATCAACGGGCGCCATGGGCAGTGGATCATCGACGTCCACCTGCCGGATCCCGGCACGCCCACCCAGCCGGTCGAGGCGGGCTACATGGCCAACGCCTGGGTCCGGATGCGCCATCCGGACTATGACACCGTGCGCGGGATGCTCGACGACGTTGGTCGGACCGTGCGCGTTCACGCCGGATGACCACCGTCCTGCTCGGTCCGCAGCGCTTTCGTACCACGGCCGGATCAGCCATGCGCTCCCTCGGTGTCACGGGTCACGTCGCGATCGTGACGGCTGGTTGGCAGGACCGCGAGGGCGACGACTCCGAGGTCGCCGAGGTGATGCAGGGGCGGACCAGCAATCTTGAGCTTTACCGCCGGCTGCTCGACGTGCTCGCCGCCGACGACCACTTCGCGAAGACTGCGCTCGCCCACCGCGATGCGATGGGTGAACTTGCCGGCATCTACTCCACGCGCCTCCAGCGGGCGCTCGACAGCGTGTACGCCGTCCAGCGCCGGGTTGTGCGTGATGACATTGCGGAGGCCGCACTCATGGACGGCGTGCAGGAAGTGCGGGCGGTCGACGCGTGGTACGTCGACATGGTCGACCGGCTCTACGCCGAGCTCGAGTCCGCGGCTCCGCTCGCCGACAGCGAGCCCGTCCAGCGCCACCGGGCGGAGGTCGCGCACATCCTCGGCGACTCCGAAGGGTTGGCTATCACGGGCGGACACGTCGGCATCCTGCTGCGTTGTCTCAAGCTGTTCGGTGTGGTCCCTCCGCCGGAGCTGCCCGTGGTCGCCTGGTCCGCAGGCGCTATGGCCCTGACCGAGCGGGTGGTGCTCTACAACGACCGCGGCCCGCAGGGCCTACGAGGTGCGGAGATCTGGGACCGCGGCCTCGGGACGGTGCGCGGCATCGTCGCCATGCCCCACGCCCGGCGCCGGCTATGGATGGACGACTCGATGGTGCTGGCCGTGCTGGTGCGCCGGTTCGCAGATGCCTGCTGCCTGTTGCTCGATGACGGTGCGCGGGTTGAGCTCGGCTCCAACGGCGAGCTTCCATCCGGCGCCCGAGTGCTTGGCGACGACGGCACCGTCGAAACCGTGGGAGAGCTGCCGTGACCGCAACTCGCAGCCAAGTGTTGGGCAGCAGCCGCCGGCTGGCTATCAACCGCCTGAGGGATAGGCGGCCAATCGATGCCGCCATGGTCGACCGGTTCGTTCAGCGGTACGGCGCACCAATCGTCGAGGGCGGGCGGACGACATTCCTGTGGCGCGGCGAGGCAGATGAAGTGATGGTGCGGCATCGCGTGGTCGGGCTGCCCGATCCGCTTGAGCTGCGTCGGATCCACGACACTGACTTGTGGTACGTCACTACGGAGATGCCTGAGGGTTCGCGAGTGGAGTATCAGTTCGAGATAGTCCGTGGCGACCATCGCGACGAGTTCGTCAACGACCCGCTCAACCCGAAGCTGGCGCACGGGCCGTTCGGTGCGAGCTCGGTGTGCGCTGCCAGCGGCTACGAGGTGCCGGACTGGTGCCTGCCTGATCCCGAGGCCCGTCCGGGGGAGATCATCGAGCATTTGTACGGGAGCAAGGCGTTGCGGCGCCAGGTTCCGTTCTACCTCTACCTGCCGGCGCGGTTCCGTGAGGTGGTGCGCTACCCGCTCCTCGTCGTACACGATGGCAAGGACTACCTCGACTACACGTCGGCGAAGACGGTGCTCGACAACCTGATCCACCGCAACGAGGTGGCGGAGATGGTGGTGGCGTTCGTGCCGCCTGGCAACCGCCTGGTCGAGTACGCCAACCACGCGCCACACGCCAGGTTCTTGGCCCGCGAGCTGGTGCCACACCTCACCGACACCCTGCCGGTGGTCGACTCACCCGAAGGACGGACGTTGATGGGCTCCAGCTTCGGTGGCGTGGCCTCCCTGTCGACCGCCGTCAGGTATCCCGGGTACTTCGGTTCGCTGTTGCTCGAGTCACCCTCGTTGGTGTTCACCGACATCGGCGACGACCACGGTGGAGGCAAGGTCTTCGACCCGGTGGTCAAGTTCGTCAACGCTTTCCGGGCGCGGCCGAAGCGGGTGGTGGAGCGCATCTATCAGACGTGCGGGATGTACGAGCCGCTGATCACACCGAACCGGTCGATGGTGTCGACCTTCCGGGAGACTGGCATGGAGGTGCGGTACGTCGAGGCGCGGGACGGCCACAATTGGGAGAACTGGCGTGATCGACTGCGGGACGGGCTGACGTGGCTGCATCCCGGTGAAGAGAAATTCGTCTACGAGTGATCAGGAGCGAAGACGCCGATGAGCGACAAGAGAACCGATCGCTGGTACTCGGACCGAATGAAGCAGGAGATCAGCGTCGCGCGGTGGGGCCACTACGGCGTCCCTGTGCTCGCGTTCCCGACCGCCGGCGGTGACGCGGAGGAGATCGAGCGGCACCATCTCGTCGGCCATCTCGCACCGCTGGTGGACGCCGGCCGGATCAAGGTGTACTCGTGCGACAGCCTGGCCGGGAGGGCGATGGCGGCAGACGAGGGGTCGGTGGAGTACCGGTGCTGGTTGTTCAACCAGTTCCAGCAGGCGGTCGCGCACGAGGTCGTGCCCGCCATCAACGCCGACTCGGCCGGTCCCCAGGGCGTCATCGTCGCGGGGGCCTCGATCGGCGCCTTCAACGCGCTCGCACTGATCTGCCGCTTTCCGCAGCTGTTCCGCGCTGCGGTCTGCATGAGCGGCAGCTACGACATCGAGCGATTCATCGGCGGGTTCACGGACGACTTGTTCTTCGCTTCGCCGCTGCACTTCTTGCCCGGCATGCAAGGGCCCGAACTCGACCTGCTCAGACACCGCTTCGTCTTCCTGCCCTCGGGCTCCGGGCAGTGGGAGGACATCGGGGAGTCGTGGCGAGCTGGCAAGGTGCTGGGAGACAAGGGCGTACCTAATCGGGTCGACGATTGGGGGCAGGCCTATGACCACGACTGGCCGACGTGGTGGGAGATGCTGCCGACGTACGTCGAGCAAGCGTTGTGAGAGCGGGGAGCGATCCGGTGACGAGTGACATCGCCGACGCCGTACGTGCGCTGATGCCGCGCGCTCGCGACGACCTGGCGCGGCTGGTGGCGATGCGGTCGGTAGCCGATCCTTCGATCGAGCCGGCCGAGGAGTGCGCGCGAGCGGCGGTCGAGGTGGCCAGATTGCTCACCGAGGCCGGGGTGAGCGACGTCCGCCAGATAGAGACGACCGACGGCAGCGTCGCGGTGGTGGGCCTTTCGCCGCCTGCCGACGGTGCAGCGACGGTCCTGCTCTACTCCCATTACGACGTCCAGCCCGCAGGCGACCTCGAGGAGTGGGGGTCCTCGCCGTGGGAACTGACCGAGCGTGACGGGCGCTGGTACGCACGTGGGGCTGCGGACTGCAAGGGCAACTTGGTGATGCTGCTGACCGCGCTGCGCGCGCTGCCGCGGCCATGGCCGGTGGGAGTCAGGGTTGTGTGCGAGGGGTCGGAGGAGATGTCGACCGGAGGCCTCGAGAAGCTGGTGCGCGCCGATCCGGAACTGTTCGCGGCCGACGTCATGCTCGTCGCCGACGCCGGCAACGTCGAGCTCGGCACACCAACCGTGACGACGAGCCTGCGCGGCACGGGCAGTGTGGTGGTCACGGTCGAGACGCTCGACGGGCCGGTCCATTCCGGCATGTACGGCGGCGCCGCACCCGACGCACTCGCTGCGCTGATCGCGATGCTGGCCACCTTGCGCGACGGCGACGGGGCGACCACGATCCGGGGCCTCGAGGCGACGAGCACCTGGACCGGAGCGAGCTATCCGGCTGACCGGTTTCGAGCCGATGCCGGGGTGCTTGATGGCGTGTCCACGCTGGGTTCCGGTTCGGTCGCCGACGCATTGTGGGCGCGGCCGGTGGCCAACGTGCTCGCGATCGACGCACCGGCTGTCGCCGGGGCGACCGCGACGATCCAGCCAACGGCGCGGGCGCTGGTCAACCTACGGGTCCCGCCCGGTGAAGATGCGGCTGCAGCCCAGGCGCTGCTGATCGAGCACTTGTACGCCGTTGCCCCTTGGGGCGCCAAGGTCACCGTCGAGCCGCGAAGCCTCGGCGAGCCGTTCGCCTCGCGGACGGACGGGCCCGGGTTCGCCGCTCTCACCGAGGCGATGGGCCAGGCCTTTGGACGCCCCCTGACCACCGCCGGGCAGGGCGGTGCAATCCCGCTATGCAACGCCCTGCAGGCAGCGCAGCCGGACGCCGAGATACTCCTGATCGGTGTCGAGGAGCCCGCTTGCCACATTCATGCCCCGGACGAGAGTGTCGACCCCGGAGAGCTCGAGCGCACCGCGGTCGGCGTCGCCCGGTTCCTCACGCTCCTCGGCTCGCGGTCGGTCGGTTGATCGGCGACCGCCTCCAGGCGAGTTGCGTTACTCGTACTGCAGCGCTCGAAGCGGGTCGAGCTTCGCCGCCCGCCGTGCCGGCGTAATCGCCGCTAGAAGCCCAGCAAAGAAGGCGACGATCACGAGCACGACTAACTGAGTGACCGGCAGAGCGAAGCGGATGTCGAACTGCGCGAGTGAGCGGACGACAAGTGCCGCCAGGAAGATCCCGAGCGGGAGCCCGAGCGCCGCGCCAATCAGTGCAGTAATCACGCTCTCGTGGCGGATCATCCGCCGCGTTTGCCGCCGTGTCAGCCCCACCGCACGCAGCATCCCAAGCTCCCGTGTGCGCTCAAAGACCGACAACGCGAGAGTGTTGACCATGCCGAAGAGGCTGATGATCACCGACAGGGCGAGCAGGACGTAGAGCAGCACCAGGAACTGCTGGAACTCCTGGTCCTCCTTGTCGATCCACTCCGGGCGCGTCTGGATGCGGGTGTCGGGGAAGGGCTCGAGTGCGGTCTCGACGTTCGCCCTCACTGCCGCCTCGTCTCCCGTCGTGTTCAGCAGAGTGAAGCGGTTGCGCGGCCGATCGTAGAGCTCGTCGAACGCCTGCTGCGAGATGCTCGCCGTGCCGAGCAGCGGATAGAACGGGCTGCCCTCATAGATGCCGAGAACGACAAACTCTACCGGCTCTCGTTCCGGGGTGAGCACCTCGAAGGGGTCGCCCACGGCAAGATCGTGGTCCTCGGCGACGTTGTTCGGTAGCACCGCCCCGTCGTCCCCCAGTTGCGTGAGCACGTCGTCCGACCCCTCCTCCCACCGGAAGTCGTAGGCCTGGGTGATTTGCTCGTCGAGGCCGGTCAGACCGCCACCGTCGCCGTCAATCTTCGCAATGTCCTGGCGGACGTTGCTCACCGTCTCGACGCCCTCGACATCCTCGACGGCGTCACCCACCGCGGCCGGGAACTCGGAGTAGCCGTCCTGCGAGGTGATGAGCAAGTCGCTCTGAATCTGCCTTTCGATCGCGTCGCTGTTCGAGACGCGAAGGCCCTGCGCCAGGACGGAAACGAAGGTCACCAGGGCGATTCCGATCATCAACGCCGCTGCAGTCGCGGCCGTACGGCCGGGATTGCGCTGTGCGTTGCCCTCGGCGAGGGTGCCGGCAGCGCCGCCGAGGTGGCGGGCCGGGATGCCCACGACCCGCACGAGCGGACGCACCAGCCGCGACGACAGCATCGCGACGCCGATGAACAGCGCGAGAACGCCGACGCCGAGCAGGCTGAATCGGTCACCGATGTCGATGGCTTCGGCGAACGATCCGTAGCCGAGCGCGAAGACTGCAAGCGCCACGATCACCGCGGCGATGTACGGCGTGAAGCGCGCGAACCTTCCTCGCGGCATCGTCGCGCCCTCCCGGATCGCGGCGATCGGAGGCACCCGGGTCGCGCGTATCGCCGGGAAGAGACCAGCGACCAGCGTCACGAGCGTGCCGACGAGGAGCGAGACGACGATCGTGCGCGTTGCGAAGACTGTCTGGGTCTGCGGTAGGTCGAGGTTCAGCGACTGGAAGAGCTTGTTCAGCCCGACAGCGAGCCCGAGACCGCCGAACAGACCGATGATCGACGCGCCGAGGCCGATCACGAGCGCTTCAAGGATGACGGACCCCAGCACCTGTCGGCGCGATGCCCCGAGTGTGCGCAGGGTCGCGAACTCTCGCATCCGTTGAGCGACTGTGATCGTGAGCGTGTTGAAGATGACGAACGCTCCGACAAAGAGCGCGATCCCTGCGAACGAGAGCAGGAAGTACCTGATGATCGTCGTGAACGTGGCGATCTCGCCTGACGCCTCGTCCGCCTCCTCAACGCCTGTTCGGACGGTGACGTCGTCGCCGAGCTCTGACTGGATTCGCTGCGTGATCTGGTCGGGCGTAGTTCCCGCTTCAACGGCGACCTGCACCGAGTCGAGTTGCCCTTGCTTGTCCAGCAACTCTTGCGCTGTCGGTACGTCGAAGATCGCGAACGTTGCCCCGCCGATGGAGCTCAAGTCGCCGTACTTGGCGATGCCGACGATCTCGAACTCCTGCGCCGGGCCGAGAGCGGCGACGCCAATCCGATCACCGAGCTCGAGATTCTCATTGTCGGCGACGCCCTCGTCTACGGCGACCTCGTCGCCACCGCTTGGCCAGCGTCCGTCGATGAGGTTGAGCGGGTTGAAGCGTTCGTATTCAGGCGCGCTATCCATACCGATCGCGAACGACGGGGCGCCGCCAGTGTCGATTGGTTCACCGTCGGGCAGCAGCATCTTTGTCTGGAGGTCCTGGACCGAGCCAGTAGCGACTGCGACACCATCGACCGCCCGAACGCTCTCCAGGGTCTCTTCTGGGATGGGCGGAGGCAGGGCGGACTCGCCCTCGAAGCTGATCCCGGCATCTTTGCCGGTGACGACGGCGTCCGTGCCGGCGTACGAGTCGACGAAGATCGCGTCGAACGCCTTGTCGATCGTGTCGGTGAGCACGTAGGCGCCGCTCATCATGGCGACGCCAAGCACAATTGAGAGTGCGGTCAGCGACGTTCGCAACTTACGCGCCGACAGGCTCTTGAGCGCGAAGCGGATCATCGGGCTGCGAGCTCCTCCATCGCCTCGATCACGGCATGCGGCTCGGAGCGAGGCATGTCGCGCACGATCAGGCCGTCGTCCAGGAACAGGATCCGGTCGGCGATGGCCGCGGCGCGGGCGTCGTGGGTGACCATGACAGTGGTCTGGCCGAGCTCGTCGACCGACTCGCGCATGAGGTCGAGGATCTCGAGGCTGGTCGCAGAGTCGAGGTTTCCGGTCGGTTCGTCGGCGAAGACCACGGTCGGCCGCGAGACGAGGGCGCGGGCGATGGCGACGCGCTGCTGCTGGCCGCCCGAGAGCTCGGCAGGACGGTGCGTCATCCGGTCGGAAAGGCCGACCTTGTCGATCAACGTCTTGAACCACTCCGTGTCGAGCTTCACTCCGGCGATCGTCAGCGGCAGGGTGATGTTCTCCTTCGCGGTCAGCATCGGCAGCAGGTTGAAGAACTGGAAGACGAACCCGATGTGGGTGCGCCTCAGTTTGGTCAGCGCGGTGTCGCCGAGCTTCGTGATCGTCGTCCCTCCGATCGACACGTCGCCGCTGGTCGGCCTGTCGAGGCCGGCCAGGATGTGCATGAGCGTCGACTTACCGGAGCCGGACGGTCCCATGACCGCCGTCAGCTTGCCGCGGCCGATCTCGAGAGATACGCCCCGCAGCGCGTGCACTGCGGTGTCGCCCTCGCCGTACACGCGCGAGATGTCGCTTGCCACGACGACCGCGCCGTCTTCAGTTGGCATCGTCCCTCCCCCCCTCGGGGATCTACGTGCGCCCAGCCTGCCAGCAGCGCGGCCAGAATGGGAAGGGTTTGCCGCCTTTCGAATCGTCTGCCTAGCGTTTGGCGTGGGCGCCGTGCTCGATCGGCAAGGGCGGGCGCTGGCTGGGGACGAGCGGCGCTGGATCGCCCTCGACATGCAGCTCGGGGAGCCATTCGAGCCACGACGGCAGGTACCAGTTCCACCGCCCAAGCAACGTCATGGCCGCCGGCACGACGATCATCCGGATCAACGTGGCGTCGAGGAGCAGGGCGACACCGACGCCGAACCCCATCTGCTGAAACATCACCAGATCACCTGCGGCGAAGCCCGCAAAGACGACGACGATGATCAGTGCCGCACCGGTGATGATGCGCCCCGTCGCCGCGATCCCGTGGACGACTGCATCGACCGTGTCGCCACTTTGTGTGTAGCGCTCTCGGATCCTGGTGAGCAGGAAGACGTGGTAGTCCATCGACAGGGCGAACAGCACCGAAAACAGGAACACCGGCACCCACGCCTCGACGCGCTCCACCTGCTGGAAGCCCAACAAGTCAGCGCCATAGCCCTTCTGGAAGACCAGGACCAAGAGGCCGTACGCCGCACCGACCGAGAGCAGGTTGAGCATGACGGCGGTTGCCGACACCACGATCGACCGGAACACGACGGTCAAGAGGATGAGGCTCAGTCCGAGGACGAACGCCAGCACGATCGGTAGCCAGTAGTTGATCAGGTCCGAGTAGTCCATGTTCTCGGCCGTCGTACCGCCCACCAGCACCTCAGCAGACGTTCCCTCGAACGCTGCGGGGATGAGGTCGGTGCGGAGTCGCTCAAGCCCCCGTCGCGCCTGCTCGTTGTTAGCGTCGCCCACCAGCGGAATGCTGATCAGCGCCACCTCGCCGTTGGGTGCGAGCTGGCGCTCGGGTGTACCGAAGTCGGCGTCATCGGCGACCGACGCCTCGAGTGCGTCCATTGCCGCTGTCACGTCGGCCGAGGCGACGTCACCCGCAACGACAACCTGGGCTGGATCGGAGGCGGCGGTGCGGGGGAAACTGCGCTCAACGGCCAGGAAGCCGGCCTTGGCGTACGTCGAATCCGGCAGTGAGCTGACACCAGCAGTCCCGGTGCTCAGGTTCAGCACTGGCAGTGCTGCAGCGAGCAGGACGAGCAGCCCAGCCGCGAGGGCAGCGCCCGGTCGACGTACGACGGTACTGACAGCCCGTGTCCAGAAGCGGCTCTCGGCATCGTGCTCGCGGCCGAAGAACGGCAGTCGCAGTGCGTCGACCCGGTCTCCGAGCAACGCCAGGATCGACGGGAGCAAGGTCAGGGCGGCCACCATGGTGATCAGGCCGACGATGATCGCGCCGAACGCCAGGCTGCGCAGGATGGTGTCCGGCACGAGGAGCAGCCCGAACAAGGCGACCACGAAGGCGCTTCCGCTGAACATGACGGCCTTGCTTGCCGTGCCACCGGTAGCCACGATGGCGTCGACCTTCGCAAGTCCGCGTTGCCGCTCCTCGCGGTATCGGGACAGCACGAACAGGCTGTAGTCGATCCCGAGTGCGAGTCCCATCGCCGTGATCATGTTGACGATGAAGAAGGACAGGTCGACAACCTGTCCGACAAGTGCAGAGGCGGCGACGGCCACAACGATCGAGACGATCGCGATGCCCATCGGGACCAGCGCGGCAACAAGGGCCCCGAAGACGAGCAGCAGCACGACCATTGCGGCAGGGAGCCCGAACTGCAGCTCACCCTTCTCCAGGTCGTGGGCGGCGAGTTCGTTGAAGTCGTGGTCGAGCGTGAAGTCACCAGTGATCGCGACCTCGAAGTCAGGGTCTGCGTCTGCTGCGCTGACTTCGTCGAGCACGTCAACGATCCCATCCTCGGGATCGTCACCCATCATCATGGTGATTGCCACTGCGTGCTGGTCCTCGGAGATGGCTCTCGCGCCATCTGGTGCGTACGGGTCACTGAGTGCCTGAGTTGCGCCCGAGTCGGCGATGGAGGAGTGGACCCCCTCGACGAAGTCCTGGAACGGCTTGTCGCCCGTCGTCAGATCCGCGGACCGGATGATGACGGCCTCGTCGATGGCGTTGCCAGCAGGGAAGTTGGTGAAGAGAAGCTCGTCTGCTCGAACGGAGTCCGGTCGGGTCGTGATGCTGGCGTCCGTCGTCAGCGCCGAGCCCAGGAAGGTGGCGATGGTCATGACCGAGGCCACCAGCACCAGACCCCACAGCGTCAGGACTCCCCACGGATGCAGCGCGGAGAACCGAGCCAGCCGCTGCGTCCAGGATCCGCTCGGCACCGCGCGTGTGCGGGTTGTCGAACGGTGCTGCGGCATGTCGTCTCGCTTCATCATGTGCGAATCGTGGTTATGGACTGCAGGATGCGTGCGGGTGCGACGGGTCGTGCGATGTCACCGACGATAGGCCACGAAAAGGACCCGGCATAGGACAGCCGCGGGCGGACATCAGGCAAGCGCCACCCAGTCGTCGTCAGTCGAAGGGATCGAGTTCCTCTTGCTCCGCCATATCACGTATCTCTTGGGCCAGGTCGGGAGTGGTCTGCGCGTACATCTTCCGGATGACCGCGTGAGCAGCCGCGGTATGCCCGTCCTGTCGCAGAACCTCAGCAGCCGAGTAGCTCAGGTAGTAGCCCATCTCGGGCCCCAGAGCGTCAGCCAACGCGGTCAGCGCAGCCACTGCTCCGGCATGACCTTCCTGACCGTCGGTCGGTTCGTACAACGTGAATCGTTCGACCTTGGCTATGAGCTTCCACCCGGGGATGTCCTCCTCCCAGGGGGAGCGGTCCGGCTCGCACCTCCCTGGTGACGCGCACTGGCCGTTGATGAGGACGTAGACGGGGCCTTGCGTGGGCAGCGCGTCTCTACGCTCTGTGTTCGTCGCAAGTCTGGCCGCGGTTTCGACGTACGGCGTGTCGCCCATGTACCTCGGAACCCCTTGGAAGGGTTGGCGCGACTGGGGGACCGGGGTCGGGCGGTCGTACAACACAATCGCGTCGTCGGGCAGGTCCTCGGTGAGCACGCTGGAGATGTCGTCGAAGTCGGGGGCTGCATTGTGCAGCACGACGTCGGCGGTGGCGGGCAGCTGGCCGAGCAGCGCCGCGCCGAGAAGCACCGTCAAAGCCACCTTGAGTCGTGACGAGACGGCCTTGCCGTTGAGCGCGACATAGGCAAGAGCCACGATGATGAGAATGTAAGCAGGCAAGAAGAAGTACGCCGATCGAGCCCGGTAGGGGATGGCTTCGAATGACCACGGATTCAGGAAGTGGTATCCCAGCAGGAACGCAATCGGGGCCGCCAACAGCGGCAGCCAGAACGGCGACCCGAACAGCCAGCGCCGCGGCTCGCGAAGTACCAACGCGGCGATGATGAGGAGCACTGTGATCGGCCACCACGTGAGCCAGGACGCGAGCATGGGGCCAGTGAAGATGACGATCTCCTCAACCCCGCCGCCGAAGCGGTCGACGAACCCTGACGGGCTGGCATCGTAGAAGGCATCCGCCTCGGACGCGAGCGTTCGGTACAACGGGATCGCGACGAAGAAGAGTGCTCCTGCGCTGATCGCGATGAGCGGCAGGGTCTGCGGCCAGGAGTAGCGGCGACGAATGGTTAACCAAGCCAGGATGACTGGCGTCGTCGCCAAGAACGCCGTGGGTTCGGGCACCCGTGAGAACGGAAGCGCCGCGGCGGCCACGAGAGCGACTCCCAGCCAGAGCAGCTTCCGCCGGTCGAGCCACTGGTGGGCGGCCAGGACGAACAGCACCATGAAGAAGAGCGTCAGCGCATACGGGCGCGTGTAGGCGCTGTATCGGACCATGAGCGGCGCCGTCGCTAGCACCAGAACGCCGAACGCGCCGGCGCGCCCGAGACGCATCCGGTGGAGCAGCAGCGCCACCACGATCAACGTCGCGATGCCCGCGAGCACGGGCACTAGTCGTTGCTGAAACTGGCCAATACCGAACAGGCGCTGAAACATCGCCCCCAGCAGCGGGTCCAATGGGGGCTGACGGGTGGCGCCGGTGATCCCGCCGATTGTGTCGCTGTCATACGGAGTGATCTGAGTCAGCTCATCGTAGCTGTAGGGCTGCCTGATCGCGGTCGCAACGATCAGGACTGCCCCGAGGACCACGCCGGCGGCGTACCAGGCGCCATCACCGTTCATCAACAAGCGGATCCGGTCAGGTGTCTGCGGCGGTGACTCGGGCCTGTCTCCGACGGTCTCCGTTGCCCTGGGTGCGGGGGCTGCTTCGTCAAGCACGTCAGGCGATCTCGACGATGACGGGCGCGTGGTCACTGGCCCCCTTCCCCTTGCGTTCCTGGCGATCGATCTCGGCATGGGTGACGCGCGCCGCAAGCGCTCGGCTGGCGAGCGCGAAGTCGATCCGCATGCCTTCGCGACGCGGGAACCGCAGCCGGGTGTAGTCCCAGTAGGTGTAGACCTCCGGTCCCGGAGCATACGGTCGTACGACGTCGGCGTACCCCGTGTCGACGATCGCCCGGAAGGCAGCCCGCTCCGGCTCGGACACATGGGTTGATCGCGCGAAAACGCTCATGTCCCACACATCCTCGTCGAAGGGCGCAATGTTCCAGTCACCGGTCAGCATGATCAGCGCCTGCGGGTCGTCGAGGAGCCAGTCTGCGGCCGCCGCCCGGAGCCGATCGAGCCAATCGAGCTTGTAGGCATAGTGCGGATCGTCGAGGGTGCGGCCATTGGGGATGTACAAGCTCCAGACCCGGACCCCACCACAGGTCGCGGCGATACTGCGCGGCTCCGCAGCCGGCGGGTCGCCCCAGGTCGGCTGACCTGGGAAGCCGACCTCGACGTCGTCGAGGCCAACGCGCGACAAGACTGCCACACCGTTCCACGCCGAGAGACCGTGGTGTGCGACGTCGTACCCGAGCTCTCTGATCTGATCTTCCGGGAACTGGTCGTCACGGCACTTCGTCTCCTGCAGCGTGGCCACGTCGATGTCTTGACGTTCCAGCCAGCTGACGACGCGGTCGATCCGCGCGCGGATGGAGTTGACGTTCCAGGTGGCGAGACGCACCGCTCGAACCTACCGTGGGAATCAGGCCACCGGCAGATCGGTTGAGAAGGCATGACCAAGGCAGTTGTTGCTACCGCGTATGGCGGTCCAGAAGTCCTGTCTGTCATTGAGATCGAGGTCCCCGCACCGCAGCCAGGTGAGGTCACCATCGACGTCAAGGCGGCCGGGATCAACCGGTACGACGCCAAGCGCTACAGCGGAATGTTTGGCAGCGACGAGTCGAAGCTGCCGCTGCATCTCGGGTCCGAGGTGGCCGGGGTGGTGAGCGCTCTCGGTGCTGGCGCCATGGGGTTGGCCGGGCCGCTGTCGGATGGTGACGAGGTCATCGCGTGCAGCATCTCGGGTGGCTGGGCCGCTCGCGTTACGGTGCCCGCGGCCGATGTTTTCCCCAAGCCCGACAACCTCAGCTGGGAGCAGGCGGCCGGCATGACAGTGACCGGCGCGGCGGCGTACCACCTCGTCGAGGCGACTGAAGTCACAGCGGCGGACACGGTGCTCATCCACGGGGTTTCGGGGGGCGTGGGGTTAGCCGCCGCGCAACTGGTCATCGGTCGTGGTGCCCAGGTAGTCGGCACCGCCAGCGAGAGACGCCACGAGGCGCTGCGCAGGTACGAGATCACGCCGGTCGCGTATGGCGGCGGGCTAGCGGATCGCGTGCGCGAGGCCGCACCGAACGGTATCGACGTTGCACTCGACACGATCGGCACGGACGAAGCGGTCGACGTCTCCCTCGAGCTCGTCCGTGACCGGCAGCGCATCGCCACGATCGCCGCGTTCGATCGGGCGCCACAGGAGGCCATCCAACTGCTCGGCAACGGGCCCGGGGCCGACCCGGGCGAAGACATCCGCAGCCGTGCCCGCCTGGTGCTCACTGAGCTCGCAGCACATGACAGGTTCGACGTCACTGTGGCCGCATCGTTCCCATTCGAAGAGGCGGTAGCCGCACTCGCCCTAGTGGCCGGCGGCCACGCTGGCGGCAAGGTCGTCCTCACTCCCTGACGAAACGGTGCTCCTAGCGGATCGAGAACGTCGGGACCTGGAGCCGCTCACCGCCGCGGAGCGCGGACTCGTGCGCGACGATGCCGGGTGCGGTCCATGCCGCCGACGTCACGGCGTCGATCGCCGGCGGACGGCCCTCGACGATGCTGGTGACGAACTCGTCCACGAGGTGGGGATG
This sequence comes from uncultured Actinomycetota bacterium, assembly GCA_963811585.1. Classification (GTDB taxonomy): domain Bacteria; phylum Actinomycetota; class Actinomycetes; order Propionibacteriales; family Nocardioidaceae; genus JACDHG01. Next base: position 917,548 of record CAWERR010000006.1, on the reverse strand, counting down.
CGAACCTCCGTGCCCGGCCGACTTCGACACCGCAGGTCCGCCGTCGTGCGGAGTGAAGGTGTACGAGCGCACGAAGCCGGCCAGCTCGTCGGGCAGCCGGTCGGCGAAGTCCGGAGGCTCCAGGGTGGACTCGTCGGCGGCCCGGCCGCGCCAGCCCCGGCGCAGTTGGTCGGAGTCCAACGGTGGATGCAGGTCGAACACCCGCATGGCGTCACCAGGCGCGCCGGACCACTCGAGGCTCCTTTGATCGCCGTAGATCGAGAAGCCCTCTACGTAGGACCGTGCGGTCTGGAAGAACGACATCGTGATGTCGCCGATAACGTCCCCGTCGGCCAGCCGAAACAGCCCCACTTCGACGGGGAACGGGTTGTTGTAGTGCCCCAGGCGGTGCTTCGTGAGTCGCGACGAGCCGCAGGCCGTCACTTCTGATACCGGGCTACCGGTGAGGGCCAGGAACGGGGAGAGGGCATGGGTCACGTACTTCATCGGCGGGTACCCGCGCCAGTAGTCGGGGTAACCGTCGAGGTTCTGGACGTGGTAGCCGCGGTAGAGGGTCAGCGTGCCGAGGTCGCCAGCCCTGTACATCTCGGCGGCGACGAGGTACTCGCGCCCGTAGACACTGGTCTCCATCATCATGTAGTTCTTGCCGGACGTCTGTTGCGCCGACACGATCGCGTTCAGGTCATCGATCTCGGTGGCCATCGGGACGGCACAGGCACAGTGCTTTCCCGCAGCGAGTGCGGCAAGGGTGTATTCAGCGTGCAGCGCGACGGGCGCGAGGATGTGCACCGCGTCCCACCGACCATCGGCCAGCATGTCGCCGAATGCCGTGTAGCGGTCGCGGACTCCGTGTCGGTTCCCGACCTCGGCGAGGCGCTCCATCGATGGGTCGACGATGGCGATGCTGCCGACCGACGGGTGCGCTGCGTACAGAGGCAGGAACTCCTCGCCGAATCCCAGGCCGACGACGGCGACATTGATCGGGGTGGTTCCGTTCACGAGACGCGCACCCCGCCCTGTCGATGTGCCGATCGCCCGGGAGCCGACCGTATCGCCACGAGGTTATTGATCTGGCGGCGAGGAGGCGAGGACACGTCCCGGTTCCTGAGACTCACCAGCACGTGGCTACCGGTCAGGTCTGCATGTGAGGACTCCCGTCGGGCTCCTGGGAACCGACAGCTGACAGCCGTGCAGATTCGGTCGACTCCTGCTTGTCTGGACGTCAGCCGCTGCAGGCGCCTGAACCGACGAGCAGGAGACAGCTATGAGTGACGCAGGAACCACAGACGACGCCGCCCGCGAGATCCTGTGTGACGCATTCGGGCGGGTGCGCGAGGGGATCGGGGAGCTTATGTGCTGACGTCAGCGACGAGCAGGCGACATACCGGCCCGACGGCGATGCCAACTCCATCGCGTGGCTGATCTGGCACCTGACCCGTATCCAGGACGACCACGTCTGCGGGATTACGGGGAGGAGCAGGTGTGGACGCGCGATGGCTGGTACGACCGGTTCGGCCTTCCGTTCCCCGCCGGAGCGCACGGTTACGGCCACAGCAGCGACGACGTAGCCGCTGTCCGGGTCTCTACCGAACTGCTCGACGGCTATCACGCAGCCGCGCACGAGATGACACTGCGGTATGTCGGCAGCGTCACTGCCGACGAGCTCGCGCGGGTGGTCGACACCCGCTGGGACCCACCGGTGACCGCAAGCGTGCGGCTGGTCAGTGTGATCGGTGACTGCGTTTCCCACCTCGGTCAAGCGGAGTACGTGCGCGGTCTCGTTGACCGGAGGTCCGCGGCGCCGGCGGGGTGAGCCGCCTGCGCTGCTTACGAGGCCCCGTGCCCGGGGAAAACCATTTCCGCTGGAGGCGGAGGCCCGGGCGGTGTGCCGTCGCCGAACGGCCGGCCGCCGAGATCCTCACGACCGTGCGACGACAGCCATCCTGATCGGGCAGGTCCCGCCGGGACGATCTGCGTCGGGTTGATGTCGGTCTGCACGACGTAGTAGTGCTGCTTGATGTGCACGAAGTCGGTCGTGTCACCGAAGCCGGGGGTCTGGAACAGGTCGCGTGCATAGGCCCACAGCACCGGCATCTCGGAGAGCTTGTGCCGGTTGCACTTGAAGTGGCTGTGGTAGACCGCGTCGAACCTCGCGAGGGTCGTGAAGAGTCGCACATCTGCCTCGGTGATCGTGTCTCCCACGAGATAGCGGCTGCTGGTGAGCCGCTCGCTCAGCCAGTCGAGCGCAGTGAAGAGGCGGTCATACGCCTGCTCGTACGACTCCTGGGATCCGGCGAACCCGCACCGGTACACCCCGTTGTTGACTTCGGTGTAGACCCGCTCGGCCACTTCGTCGATCTCGTCGCGCAGGCGCACGGGGTAGAGGTCTGGGGCACCCTCACGGTGGTAGGCCGTCCACTCCGTCGACAGGTCGAGTGTCAGCTGGGGGAAGTTGTTCGTCACGACCTCGCCGGTCGGTACGTCGACGATGGCGGGCACGGTGATGCCGCCGTCATACCCGGGGATGCGCTTGAAGTACGCGTCCTGGAGGCGTGGGATGCCGAGCACGGGGTCGACTCCACCCGGGTCGAGGTCGAACGTCCAGCCCCGCCGGTCATGGGTAGGGCCACAGATGCCCATCGACAGGACGCCTTCGAGGCCGAGCAGGCGACGCACGATGATCGCCCGGTTCGCCCAGGGGCAGGCGCGCGCGGCGACGAGCCGGTAGCGGTTTGGCTCGACGACGTACCCGTCGCGGCCGTCCGCGGTGATCCGGGTCGTGATGTAGTCAGTGTCGCGCTCGAAGTCCTGGCCCTTGGTGACGTAGGCCCCCGCGGTGTCGTCGGTCTGTGTGCTCATCAGCCTTGCTCCCCTCCGGTCGGCCTCGCACAGCCCGCTCTGATGTGGGCGGGCTCACGCCCAGATGTGCCGTTTCGGTTGGGATCGCGGCGCGGGACTCGTTAGCCTTGAGGGGTGCCCATTGAGGCGCACCCCAAACCCGTTTACTCGCTACACCTGGTGGCTGTTTCATGCCCTCAGGCTTGGAAGGAAGCATGTCGCACGACCGGTCCAGGTTCGGCCTGAGCGCTCCCCAGATTCTCGGCGGAGCGCTCGCCGCCGCGTCCGCAGCAGTCGCGTCCTCGTGGCTGGGTGTGGCCGGCACGGTCGTCGGCGCAGTGGTCGTCAGCATCGTGGCGTCGGTGGGCAGCGCGCTCTACCAGCACTCCCTCGAGCGCAGCACGCAGGTGTTGCGCGAGACCCTTCCGCCGCGGCTGCTGGTCCGTGCCGGTGGTGCCGGCACGACGGAGGTGCTGACTGCGGTCCCTGCTGAGGACAACGAAGGACCGGCCGCCGGAGCTGCCTCCGAACCGTCGTCACCGGGAGCAGACAAGGCGCCGATCCGGTGGTGGGGCGTCGCAGTCACAGCGATCGCCACCCTTGCCCTCGGCCTCAGCCTCGTGACGTCGCTCGAGTCCATGCTCGGCAAGCCTGTGTCGTCGCTCACCGGCGGCGACGATGACGGCACTACGACGCTCACGCAGCTGGTTGCCCCGTCGGATGAGGACGACGTCGACCAGCCAGCGGAGCCCTCGGGCACCACACCTTCGGACGCTGACACCAACACCGACCCGGCACCGACTGACGCCGATGGGGGCACGCCAGCACCCACCGATGACACTGAGCCGACCGAGCCCACTCCGACCGAGCCGTCACCTACTGAGCCCACGCCCACGGAGCCGACTCCGACCACGCCGACCGAGCCGACTCCGACCGAGCCGACCGGGTCGACACCCACGACCTCCGGCGCAACGACCGGCTCCGGCGACTCCGCGACAGTCGAAGCCCTCTGACGGACGCCCGCTGAGAGCAGGCGTTAAGGGGATCGCGGCAGGCGGAGTGCCTGCGCTACCCTGGATAGATGCAGAAGTTCCTGCTCCTTAGATTGCCGCGCTGATCACCGGTCATCGACAGCGCGGCTGCCCCTCATGTTTGAGGGGCTTTTCTGTGTTCGGGGCCACGCCGTGGCCCACGTGACACAGCGTGCGGCGAGCATCTGACCGATCAACTCCTACCGCGCGATCGACCAGTCCTTCAGCAGGCCGACCCACAGGCCAACCCGCAAGGAGAGCAGTCATGAGTGAGCAGCAGCCCGAGGACGGCCGAGCGACGTACGACGTCGAGGCCGTCCAGGCGAAGTGGCAGAAGGTCTGGGCTGACCTGGACACGTTCAAGGCGCTGGACGACGACAGTGGCGAGCGCCGCTACCTGCTCGACATGTTCACCTACCCGTCCGGCGACCTGCACATGGGCCACGCCGAGGCATGGGCGCTGGCCGACGTCATTGCGCGGTACTGGTTTCAGCAGGGGTATGACGTCCTGCATCCGGTCGGGTGGGACTCGTTCGGTCTGCCGGCCGAAAACGCTGCCATCAAACACAACGAGCACCCCGCCAACTGGACCAAGGTCAACATCGAGACCCAAGCCGAGTCGTTCCGCCAGTACGCGCTGAGCTTCGACTGGCGGACAAGGTTGGAGACGTCGGACCCGTCGTACTACCGGTGGACTCAGTGGCTGTTCCTGAAGCTGTACGAGCACGGGCTGGCCTACCGGCGCCTGTCGGCTGTCAACTGGTGCCCGAGCGACCAAACCGTGCTGGCCAACGAGCAGGTCGTCGGCGGGTTCTGCGAGCGCTGCGGTGCTGAGGTCACGAAGCGCGAGCTGACGCAGTGGTACTTCAAGATCACTGACTTCGCTCAGCGCCTGCAGGACGACATGGAGCTGCTGAAGGGCCGGTGGCCCGACCGGATCCTGACCATGCAGCGCAACTGGATCGGGAGGTCGGATGGCGCCCACGTCGACTTCGTGATCGAGGCGCCTGAAGGTCCTCGCAGCGAGCCCGTCACGGTCTACACGACCCGTCCCGACACGCTGTTCGGGGCGACGTTCTTCGTGGTCGCGGCGGATGCACCGTTGGCGGCGGAGCTGGTCACCGAGGAGCACCGAGAGGCGTTCGCGTCATACCTGCGTGAGGTCCAGCGGTCGACGGAGATCGACCGGCTGACCGAGGGCGCCGACAAGACCGGCGTCTTCTTGGGCGTGCATGCGATCAACCCGGCGACCGGTCAGCCGATTCCCGTGTATGCCGCTGACTACGTATTGGCCGACTACGGCACCGGAGCGATCATGGCGGTGCCTGGGCAGGACCAGCGTGACTGGGACTTCGCGGCGAAGTTCGACCTGCCGATCGTAAGGACCGTGCAGCCGAGCGAGGGCTTTGACGGCGAAGCCTTCACCGGTGAAGGCCCGGCTATCAACTCGACGAACGACGAGATCAGCCTGGACGGGCTGGGTGTGGCCGAGGCGAAGGCACGCACCATCGAGTACCTGGAGCGCAAGGGCACAGGGCGTGGCACCGTCAACTTCCGGTTACGTGACTGGCTGGTGTCGAGGCAGCGCTTCTGGGGCGCCCCGATCCCGGTCATCCACTGCCCGGCGTGTGGCGAGGTGCCGGTCCCGGTCGACGAGCTGCCCGTCGTACTGCCGGAGCTGAAGGGGGTCGACCTGCAGCCGCGCGGTGTCTCACCCCTGGCCGCGGCGAGCGAGTGGGTCAACGTGGCGTGTCCGCGGTGTGGTGGCGAGGCGAAGCGCGACACCGACACGATGGACACGTTCGTCGACTCGTCCTGGTACTTCCTGCGCTACCCGACGCCGCACGACGAGACACAGCCGTTCGACGTCGAGGCCGTCCGACGGTGGGGGCCGGTGGACCAGTACGTCGGCGGGGTGGAGCACGCGATCCTGCACCTGTTGTATGCGCGCTTCGTGACCAAGGCGCTGCACGACATGGGCTACCTGGACTTCGTCGAGCCGTTCAGCGCACTGATGAACCAGGGTGAGGTGCGAAACGAGGGCAAGGGGATGAGCAAGTCCCTGGGCAACGGTGTCGACCTGGGTGAGCAGCTGGAGATCTACGGTGTCGATGCGGTCCGGCTGACGATGGTGTTCGCAGGTCCCCCTGAAGACGCCATCGACTGGTCCGACGTCTCGCCCGGTGGCTCCTTGCGCTTCCTGCAACGTGCCTGGCGGCTGAGCGGTGATGTGACGAGTGCCGCTGGCACCGATCCTGCGGGAGGTGACGAGGGGTTGCGCAAGGTCACGCACAAGGTGATTCACGACGCGACCCAGCTCCTGGAGATCCAGCGTTTCAACGTCGTCGTCGCCCGGGTGATGGAGCTGGTCAACGCGACCCGCAAGGCGATCGACGCCGGTTGCGGACCAGCGGATCCGGCAGTGCGGGAGGCGACCGAGACGGTCGCGGTGATCCTGAGCCTGGTGACGCCGTACATGGCCGAAGAGATGTGGTCGCGGCTGGGACACGAGCCGACGGTGGCGAAGGCGGGCTGGCCGGTTGCCGACCCGGCGCTGCTGGTTCAGGAGAGCGTCACGTGCGTCGTGCAGGTGGCGGGCAAGGTCCGTGGACGGCTGGAGGTGTCGCCCGACATCTCCGAGGCCGAGCTGGAGTCGTTGGCGCGCTCCGACGAAGCGGTGGTGCGCGCACTGGGCGACCAGCCCGTGCGCAAGGTGATCGTCCGGGCTCCGAAGCTGGTCAACTTCGTCGTCGGCTGACGCGCCCGACCCGCTCCCGGTGCGTTTGCCTTGTGAACAAGGCAGATTCCTTGTGCACAAGGCAAACGTGCCATGGGGAGAGCCAATCTGCCTTGGGGACATCGGCGGCCGGTGAGTTTGGGCGGTCCCTGGGCGCGAACTGTGACCAGCCGTGCAGTCCGCGCCGCTAGTTACGAGCCGGTAATGTCGCGGCATGGCCCGCTCGATCGCTCTCGTCTCCGACTCGACGTCGGTCGATGCGGAGATGGCGAAGCGGCTGGACGTCATCGTCGTACCCCTCAAGGTCGTCATCGGGGCCAAGTCGTATGACGAAGGGCCGGCGGCCAGCCCGGAGAGTGTGGCGGCCGCCCTGAAGCAGTGGTCGCCGGTCAGCACCAGCCGGCCCGCGCCGGAGGCGTTCCTGCGCGTCTATGAAGCCGCTGCCAAGGCGGGCGCGGAGGCGATCGTCTCCATCCACCTGTCCGGCGAGGTGTCCGGCACGTACGAGTCGGCCGAGCTCGCCGGCCGTGACGCGTCCATCCCCGTCGTGACTGTCGACAGTCGCCACCTCGGGATGGGCACCGGGTTCGCCGTCGAGGCGGCCGCTGCGGCCCTCGATCAGGGAGCGAGTGCCGAGGAGGCCGCCGAGCTGGCCCGCGTCCGAGCGGCCGCGACGACGGCGTTGTTCTACGTCGACACGTTGGAGTTCCTACGCCGTGGTGGCCGAGTGGGGGCGACGGCAGCCCTCGTGGGCTCGGCGCTCGCGGTCAAGCCGTTGCTCAAGGTTGAGGACGGCCGGATCGTGCCCCTGGAGAAGGTCCGTACGTCGGGCAAGGCGCTGATCCGACTGGAGGAACTGGCCATCGAAGCGGCCGGATCCAAGCCCGTCGACATGGCTGTCTCCCATCTCGCCAACGCCGAGCGCGCCGACGCACTCGCAGACCGGCTCCGCGAACGCATCCCCGAGCTCCACACCCTCGTCGTCAACCAAGTCGGCGCGGTCATCGGTGCCCATGTAGGCCCGGGCATGCTCGCCGTCGTGATCTCGCCTCTTTGACCGGGCCCTGCGCCACCACTTTCCACAGGTCCCGGCTGACGTGGCGGCCGTCCACAGCACGTCAAACTCCGCTGCCGTATACGTAGGCTCGCTCGTAGCGTCGCTGCATGTTTGGTCGGCGCACCCGCACGGATCCCGATGCCGTCACGGCTGCCCGCAGGCGGCTGGCGGCCCTCGCGGCCGAGTTCGCGTCGGCCGAGATGGAGCCTCTGCCGGACCAGCCAGAACGCATAGCTGTCCGCGCTAACTCTGATGACGTAGTAAGTCCTCCTCCTGTTGGCGCGCCCGCGGCCTACCCCGGGCGGCACCTCGACATGGCGCGCGCGGGTGCCGTGCGCTGGGGGCTCACCGGGCACCACCTCGCGGTGGCTGTGATGGCGGCTCTGATGTTGCTGACGGCGGCCGGGTGCTGGGTGGTTCGGTCGATTCCTGATGCGGAGCCCGTGCAGCTGTCGAGTTCACGCAGCCTCCCTGCTGGGGCGGTCTCGTCGCAGACGCACGGGGTGGCCGCCGGAGCGACCACCTCCGAAGGCGTTCCAAGGGCCACCTCGGCGCCGGCCACCGACACGGTCGTCGTCGATGTGGCGGGAAAGGTTCGTCGCCCTGGCATCGTCGAGCTGCCGGTGGGCTCTCGAGTCGTCGACGCCATCGCGGCGGCTGGAGGCGTGCGCCCTGGCGTGGCGACTTCATCGCTCAACCTCGCCCGCGTGCTGGTCGACGGCGAGCAGGTCGTCATCGGCGAGCGCGTTTCGCCGGCCGTCCCACCGCCAGGCACCATGCCGTCCGGTCCGATGCCCACCGGCACCGAGATCGCGCCGGTCAACCTCAACAGGGCTGACCAGGCGGAGCTCGAGACCCTGCCTGGCATTGGCCCGGTCACCGCACAGTCGATCCTCGCGTGGCGCGTGGACAACGGCGCGTTCACGGCAGTCGAAGAGCTGACTCGAAGTGAGCGGCATCGGCGACGCGACCTTGGCAGACATCGCCCCCTACGTCTATGTATGACGTCCGAGCCGCTGGACCTCCGGTTGGCGCCGGCCGCGCTCGCCGCCTGGGCGGCTGCTGCCCTGGCTGTCGGATGGACGCCCTGGCGAGCACTTGTCGGTGCGCTCGTGTTGCTGACACTGGCGCTTCTGGGTGCAGGCGCCGTTCACCGACTGCGTGTGCCACGACCGGTCCGCGGTTGGACCGAGCGCCAGCGCCGCGAGCTGTCCAGGGCGGTGGCCGCCGCCTGTCTTGTCGCCGCAGCCGCGTTTGCCGTCGGTGGACTCCGGGCGGGGGCGGTCCAGGCCGGTCCGGTGCCAGACCTTGCGCTCGACCGTGCGCAGGTCAGTCTCGATGCAGTGGTGGTGACCGACCCGGTTGAGCGCGAAGGCTCATTCGGGCCCTACGTCGCCGTGCGTCTCCGGGTCGAGCAGGTGACGGGTCGTGGTGCAACCACGAACGTCGCGTCTCAGGTCGTGGCGATCGCAGATCCGGCGTGGCTGCGCGTTTCGCTCGGCGACCGCGTGCACGCGTCCGGGCGGCTCCAACCTGCGCAGGGCGGTGACCTCGCGGCCGTCGTCATCGTGCGCGGTGCACCCGAGGTGGTATCTCGCGCAGGACCGGTCAACCGAGCTATCTCTCACGTCCGGGCGAACCTGAGGGAGGCCGTGTCGGTCCTGCCCGCCGCAGGACGCGGCCTGGTGCCGGCTCTCGTCGACGGAGACGACTCCCAGCTACCGGCCGATGTGGCTGACGACTTCCAGTCGAGTGGGCTGACCCACCTTCTAGCGGTCAGCGGGGCCAATCTCACGCTGATGCTCGGTTTCCTTCTTGTCACGGCCCGATGGTGCGGGGTCCGCGGCCGTGGGCTGCTCGTCGTGGGAGCCGTCGGCGTCGTGTTCTTCGTGCTTCTTGCGCGACCCGAGCCAAGCGTGTTGCGGGCGGCAGCGATGGGCGTCGTGGCGTTGGCCGGGTTGTCGTCCGGAGGTCGACGTCGCGGCATCCGCGCTCTGTGCATCGCCGTCACAGGGCTCGTGCTCCTCGACCCGTGGCTGGCCTGCTCGGTCGGGTTCTTGCTGTCCACGGTGGCGACCGCTGGCATCCTCCTGCTCGCACCTCGCTGGCGTGACTGCCTCGCCACCTGGATGCCTCGGCCGCTGGCAGAGGCGATCGCCGTACCCCTCGCCGCCCAGCTCGCCTGCACACCCGCCGTTGCGGCGATCTCGGGACAGGTCAGCGTCGTCGGCGTGGCCGCCAACATGCTCGTCGCTCCAGCGGTCGGACCGACGACGCTGCTCGGCCTGGTCGCCGGACTCGTCGCGTTGATCAGCGACACCCTCGGCCATCTCGTGGCGTACGTCGCGTGGCTGCCGGCGTGGTGGATCGTCTGGGTCGCAGAGCGTGGAGCTGGGCTGGCCGGTGCCAGCGTCGGATGGCCCGTGGGCGTCGTCGGGATCAGCGCCCTGACACTGTGCGTCGTCGGCCTCATCCTCGTGCTGCCGCGCCTCCTGACCTACCGGTCCCGCAGCCTGGCCTGCACCGGGCTGCTGGTGGTCGTGGTCGTGCAGCCGGTGGGGCGGCTCGGCTGGCCGCCGGACGACTGGCTGATGGTGATGTGCGATGTCGGGCAGGGCGACGCGCTCGTGCTCAACGCCGGCTCCGGGGCTGCTGTGGTCGTGGATGCCGGGCCCGACCCAGCGCTCGTCGACAGGTGCCTTGCCGACCTGGGAGTCGACACCATCCCGTTGGTCGTGCTCTCGCACTTCCACGCCGACCATGCGAACGGCTTGCCTGGTGTGCTCGACGGCCGACACGTCGGCGAGATCGTCGTGTCGCCGCTGGCCGACCCGCCCGATCGTGCCGAGGCGGTCGCGTCGTGGGCCGGGGCGGCCGACATACCGGTCTCAGTGGCCGTCACTGAGGAGCGGCGATCGGTGGGGCAGTTGTCGTGGGAGGTCATCGGTCCGGTCGACGTACCCCACGCAGGCGACAAGACCGACGGCAGCGAGGGCTCGGCAGCCAACAACGCGTCGGTCGTGATGCTCGTCGACGTGTCAGGGCATCGAGTTTTGCTCAGCGGCGACGCCGAGCCCGAGGAGGAGGGAGACATCCTGGCTACGGGGGTCGACCTGCGGGCCGACGTACTCAAGGTGTCCCATCACGGGTCGGCCAACCAGGACGCCGACTTCGTCCTCGCCACTCGCGCACCCCTTGCCATGGTCTCCGTCGGCGACGACAACGACTACGGCCACCCGGCCGCAGCCACCCTCGGCCTGCTGCGCATCCTCGGTGCCCAGGTCTACCGAACCGACCAACATGGCGACATCGCCATCGTCGAGCGCGCCGGCCAACTCGCCGTGGTCACCTCCGAAGATTGACCTCCTTACGTCCGTAGCAGGGGTCGCGATAGCGCTCGGAACTACGGACGCAAGGAGTGTCAGACCGCCGTGGCATGCTGGGCACACCATGCCGCACACCACCTCCGCCGACATCCCCAACGGGCTCGGCGTGACGACCCTGATCACCGGCACCGAGGAGTTCATCGCCGAACGCACGATCGCTTCGCTGCGCGACGGAGTGCGCGCCGCCGATGCTGATGCCGACATCTCTGAGCTCGACGCAACCGAGCTCGGGTCAGGTGCCTTCGCGGAGATCACCAGCCCCTCGCTCTTCGCGTCGCTGCGCTGCGTCGTGGTCCGGACGCTCGAAAGCTTGCCCGAGGACGCCGTCGACCCGATCGTCGCGTACGTCGCCGAGCCGGCCAGTGATGTGGCTCTCGTGCTCCACCACACCGGGGGAGTCAAGGGCAAGGCGGTCCTTGACAAGCTCCGGAAGGCCGGCGCTGTCGAGGTCAAGGCGGTGGCGATGAAGAAATGGGACCTGCCCAAGTGGGTAGTCACCGAGGCACGTCGCCACCAGGCCAAGATCGACGAGCGCACCGCCCGCGCCTTGGTCGACGCCGTGGGGGAGGATCTGCGCGCGCTGGCCGGGGCCTGTGACCAGCTAGCGTCGGACTCCGCTGGCGAGCCCATCACCGAGCAGGTCGTCCGCCGCTACTTCGGTGGCCGCGCCGACGTCAAGGGCTTCGCCGTCGCCGACGCCGCCATCAACGGCAAGACAGGTGACGCGTTCGAACAACTGCGCTGGGCATTCGCGAGTCGGGTGGACCCGGTGCTGATCACTAGTGCCGTGGCGGGCGGGCTGCGCGCACTCGGCCGCTATCTGGCAGCGCCGCGGGGGCTCAGCGAGGGCGATCTCGCCCGCGAGGTGGGTGTGCCTCCGTGGAAGCTGAAGACGCTTGCCGCCCAGTCGCGGGGTTGGGCGCCGCGCGGCATCGCGGTCGCGATTCAGGCGGCAGCGCAGGCAGATGCCGACGTCAAGGGCGCCGCGGGCGACCGGTTGTGGGCATGTGAGCGCCTGGTCATCTCGGTGCTGCGAGCCCGCGCCATCCACTGACGCGGCAGGCCTCAGCATGCAAAGACGGGTCGACCCGGTGGGGTCAACCCGTCGCAGCGACCGGCGTACGCCAGCAGGCGTGTAGCCGAGGTTAGAGTGTGGCGGCGCGCTTGGAGATCGCGGACTTCTTGTTCGCCGCCTGGTTCTTGTGGATCACGCCGGCCGATGCGGCCTGGTCGAGCTTGCGGTTTGCCTGGGTGGCGAGGTCGACGGCCTGCTCTTTCTCCCCAGCCTCGGCGGCCTCGTGGAAGCGGCGGATCGAGGTCTTCACAGCAGACTTGACCGCCTTGTTGCGCTCGTGAGCGGCGTCGTTCTGCTTGTTGCGCTTGATCTGCGACTTGATGTTTGCCACGGGGCAGTGCCTCAAATTTCTAGGTTCGGGTAGGTAACTGCGAGCGGCGTACGGCGGGCGCACGCGCGACGTGTCAGATTACCAGCGGCCGCGCGACCCGGCCAAATCGCCGTGGAAGGATCAGGCGCATGACATCACGGACTCCTGCCGAAGAGCTTGTCGAGCTGGCCCTGGATCGGATCGAGGTGGTCGACCCGCTGACCAACGCCGTCTGCACCCTGAATCCCCAGGCAGTCGAGGATGCACGCGCCCTCGACCGGGAGCTCGCGGACGGAAGGAGTCGGGGACCACTGCATGGGCAGCCGATCCTGGTCAAGGACAACATCGACACCGCAGGCCTGCTGACGACGGCCGGGTCCCTGGCGCTGGCCGAGACACCCCCGTCGACGGACGCCACGCTCGTCACCTCGCTCCGCGCAGCCGGCATGGTCGTGGTCGGCAAGGCCAACCTCACTGAGTGGGCTAACCTGCGCGACCCCGGCTCCACGTCGGGATGGAGCGCGTACGGCGGCCTGACCCGCAACCCCTACGCGTTGAACCGATCGGCCGGTGGCTCAAGCTCCGGCAGTGGCGCTGCGGTCGCGGCCGGGCTGACGACGTACGCCGTCGGGACCGAGACCGACGGGTCCATTACCTGCCCTGCCGCATTCAACGGCGTGGTCGGGATCAAGCCGACCGTCGGCCTCGTCTCGACCGCGGGCATCGTGCCGATCTCGGCCTCGCAGGACACCGCCGGCCCGATGGCCACCACGGTGGCCGATGCGGCGGCGCTGCTGACCGTCCTGACTGACGGCGACATCGACTACCCCACGCACGCCGCCGACGGACGCCTTGCAGGCAAGCGGATCGGGGTTCCGCGCGATGAGGTGTACTGGGGCTACAGCGCACACGCCGATGCGGCCGGGGAGCTCGCTCTTCAGCAGCTCTCGGCTGCCGGCGCCACGATCGTCGACAACACCAACGTCGCATCCATGGTCGACTACGGGTTCGACGACGAGCTCGTCGTGCTCATCGCCGAGATCGAGGCGGGGATGCGGCTCTACCTGGCGACACGTCCTGGCAATGGGCCGAAAACACTCGCCGACCTCGTCGAGTTCAACCGCGCGCATGCCGACACCGAGCTGCAGTTCTTCGGCCAGTCTTACTTCGAGCGGGCGCTTGACTCTCCCGGCATGGACTCCGATGTGTATGCCGCCGCGCGTGCTGCCTGCCTGGCCCATGGCCGAGACGACGGCATCGACACGGTGCTCGCGGCGCACGACCTCGACGCGCTGGTGACGCCGTCATACGCGCCGGCGATCCCGATCGACCTGGTCAACGACGAGCACCACTGGGGCGGCTGCACCCAGGCGACGGCGGTTGCCGGTTACCCGCTCCTCACCGTCCCGGTAACGCTGACGCAGGGACTGCCGGTGGCAATCAGCTTCTGGGGCACTGCCAACAGCGAAGCGACGCTCATCGAGATCGCGCACGGCTACGAGCAAGCGCGCGACGCAGACACGGGCCGGCTGCCCGAACCGACCTATCCCCAGTTCGTCTAGTTCCTCCTCGCGGATCGACCCTGGGGAAGTTGGCCAGTCAGTGGGAGGATGGGGCAGTGGAGGCTGAAACGCACCTGGCCCCTCGGTCGCCGGTCGACATCGTTTCCGCCCGGGCTACCGACATGCTTGAGCGTGCCCGACAGGTAGCGGACGCGCTGATCAGTCAGGCAGAGCACGATGCCCAGGAGACCGTTGAGGAGTCGCAGCGCCTTGCCCAGGAGGCCGCGGATCTGCGCGCTGACGCGGCACGTCTTCATGATGAGGCGGAGTTGGTCGCGGAGCAGGCGCAGGGCCGCCTGACCCAAGCGTCCGAGGAGGCGGGTCAGCTCGTCAGCGACGCCGGCGAACAGGCTTCGCTGCTCATGGAGGCGATGGGGCGCGACCGGGAGAAGATCCTGGCCGAGGCCCGCGAGGAGATCGCCGAGCAGATGCAGGAGGCAGCACAGCAAGCAGACCAATCCCGCAACGTGGCGGACGAACTCCAAGCCACGGCACGAGCCGACGCCGCAGCGCTTCGCGCGGCCGCCGACGACGACATCGCGACTCGTGTCGCCGAGCACGAGCAATGGCTGCGGAGTCGGCAAGAAGGGGCCGACAACGACGCGCGAGCCGCGGGCGAGGCCGCCGCAGCCGAGGCGTTCCGGCTCACGGAGCAGGCGAAGCACGGTGCGGCCGAACTGATCGAGGTTGCTTCCGCCAAGGCCGACGCGATCCGTGAAGCGGCAGCAGCTAGCACGGCCGAGGCAGAGGGACTGCGCGACCGGGCCGCCACCGATGCGAAGGAGCTTCTCCAGCAGGCACACGAGGAGGCAGAGCGCGAGCTCTCCGCCGCCGCGGAGCAGACCGCGTGGACCAGCAAGACCGTCGACGCGCTGCTGGCGGCCGCCGAGCAAGAGGCGCAGCGGATCCGCAACAACGGCCACGCAGACGCGGCCCAGAAGGTACGCCGGGCACGCCTCGACGTACAGCGGGTGATCGCGCATGCCTCCGATCGACTCCGCGGCGAGATCGAAGACGCCAAAGGGGAGATCAAGGCTGCCCAGCACACCACCCGGGAGATGTTGGCTCAGGCGCAGACCGAGGTCGAGCAAGCCCACGCTGCCGCCGAGGTCCTGGTCGCCGAAGCCGAGGCCCGGGCGCAGCGGCGCCTCAGCGAGGCCGAAGCCGGCGCACGGGCGCTGCGCGAACAGGTGGCCGAGGAGGTGTCACGTGCCCAGCGGGAGCGCCAGGACCTCCAACGCAGCAGCCGTGAAGAGGTGACCCGGCTCATCGACGAGTCGAGACGAGAAGCCGACGAGATTCGTGCCCAGGCGCATGCCGTGCTCGACGATGCTCGTGCCGAAGTGGCCGGGCTGGCGAGGCGGCGCAACGAGATCGTCGAAGAGCTAACTGAGGTCTCTGGCGTCATCGACGGGTTGGCCGTTCCCGTAGTTTCCGCCGAAGGCAACGCCGGTGCTGCCGCCGAGTCGGTCGACGATCGCTCTATGCCAGGATGACAACGACCTTGACCAAGGATGGGAGTCCTGCCGATGCCACAGACCGATAGTTCGTTCCGCACCGTCCTGCGCGGCTATGACCCAGCGCAAGTCAGCGAACGGATCGGCGAGCTCGAGGCGGAGGCGCAGACCGCGCGCCGACAGGTCGACGAGCTGACTTTGCGCGTCCGAGAACTCATGGACGCTGAGGCCGACGAGGCAGACGCCGCCACGCCGTCGTTCGAAAACCTGGGCCAGCGGATCGGGCAGATGCTCACCCTGGCGGAGCAGGAAGCTGCTCACATTCGAGCCGTCGCCACAAACGAGGCCAAGGAGCGGATGTACGACGTCGAGCAGGCCGCACACAAAGTGCGCGTCGAGGCCGACGCCTACGCCAAGCAACAGCGCAGCGATGCCGATGCCGACACTGCCCGCCTCATCGAAGAGAGCCGGCGTCAGGCCGATGACATCCTCGACGGCGCCGAACGCGACGCGGCATCTCGGCTCCAGGAGGCTGAGGCGATCTACGAGAGCCAGCGCACTAAGGCCGCCCAAGCAGCCGTCGACTTCGAGACGACCCTCTCAGCGCGCCACGCACAGGCCGAGGAGGAGTTCACTGAGCAGTCGCAGGCGCTCCAACAGCAGTTGGCTGACCTGGAGACCCAGCTCGACCAGGCGCGCGCCGCGACCGAGAAGCAGCGTTCGGAGGCTGAAGTCGGCGCCCGCCGGATCGTCGAGGACGCCCAGCGCAGAGCAGACGAGGCGGTGGCCGAGGGCAAGGCACAGGCTGAACGCGTCCGCCTCGACTCCGAGCGCGAGCTGGCCGCTGCCATGCAACGTCGAGACAGCATCAACTCGCAGCTGACCAACGTGCGGGAGATGCTGACGACGCTGTCCGGGAGCGGGTCCATGGGCATCGTGGCACTGGATCCAAGGTCAGAGCTGGACGAGCCAGCCGAAGACGTCTCCGACGAGTCGACCGACGATGTCGCCGAGCTCGACGAAGCAGCCGACCTTGACGCCGACGCCGACGCGGACGTGGACGCGTCCGTGCCCGCCGACGCGTCTGCAGGCAACAAGGGCTAACTGCTTCAGTCGCGTGCGGCCGGGCTGTCCGAGAGTCGCGCGATGAGTGCCATCGCGTCGAAGGGTGCGCGCACCTTGGCGTCGTTGTCGAAGTAGACGTAGACGTCGCGGCCCTCGTCACGCCAGCGACATACCCGCTCGGCCCACCGGTCCAACGCAGCGTCGGTGTAGCCGCTGGTGTAGAGCTCCTGGTCGCCGTGCAGCCGCACGTACACGAAGGACGAAGACGTGGGCTCGTCGATCAGCGGCCACTTCCCGGCCGTGTCGGCGACGACCAGTGCTACGTCGTGACGGCGGCATACGTCGAGCGCCGCGTCGGTACCAAACGACGCGTGCCTGACCTCGAGTGTGTGGCGCAGCGGCCGGTCGGCGTCAGTGCGCAATGATGTCTGCTCCTCAGTGAGTCGGCTGTCATGGTGGCGGGCGAGCTCGACCGCGGCCGCCGTCGTACGCGGTAAGAGGCCGAAGAAGCTGTCGAGCCGTGCCTCGTCGAAGCCGAGCGTCGGAGGGAGCTGCCACAGGAGAGGCCCCAGCTTGTCGCCGAGCTCGAGCACCCCCTGAGCGAAGAACGTCGCGAGTGGCTGCTCGACGTCGGCCAGCTTCTTCATGTGGGTGATGAACCGACCACCCTTGACGGCGAAGACGAAGTCGTCGGGCGTCTCCGAGTGCCATGCGCGGAAGCTCGATGGTCGTTGCAACGCGTAGAACGTGCCGTTGATCTCGATCGATGACAAGCGGTCCGCGGCGTAGGCGAGCTCGCGCCGCTGCACGAGACCCTTGGGGTAGAAGTCGCCGCGCCACCGGGGATACCGCCAGCCCGAGATGCCGACTCGGACCTCAGCCCGTTGTGCGCCGACTCGCGAGGCTGAACCCTTCGCCACGCGTTCCTCCTCGTCGAGAGGTTTGGCTTCCAAGCCTGCTGCCGGTGGCACCATAGTGCCCCCTGTCGCCTCGCCTCGCCGAGCAGCGGAACGACTCGTCCGGCAGACTGCACCGGTGAGCGCGCGAAAGATCGGTGTCGAGGAAGAGCTGATGCTCGTCGACCGAGACTCCGGAGCCCTGATGGCGGTGTCACACCGAGCGCTTGCCGCACATCGCCACCACGTAGGCCGTGAGGCAGGCAACGAGGACTACGGCGCCGAGGGCGGCCTCGAGCAGGAGCTGTTCCTGAGCCAGATCGAAACGGGTACGTCGCCCTGCGCCTCCGTCGACGAGCTGCGGGCCGAGATCCTCGCCTGTCGTCAGCGGGCTGCCGAGTCGGCCGACACCGCGGAGGCAGGGCTGGTCGCTGTCGGGGCGCCGGTGCTGGCGGACAGCTCGACCAAAGTCACGCCCCAGCCCCGCTACGAGCGCATCGTGGCCGAGTTCGGCGAGATCGGCCGCGAGGGGGCTGTCTGCGGGATGCATGTGCACGTCGACGTCAGCGACGACGAGGCGGTGGCCGTGCTCGACGGGCTCCGGCCGTGGCTGCCCGTGCTGCGGGCACTGAGCGTCAACTCGCCCTACTGGCGAGGCGAGGACACCGGCTACGCAAGTTGGCGCACGCAGATGTGGGGTCGATGGCCGACGGCCGGTCCGGCCGAGCCGTTTGGCGACCGGGCGGCATACGAGCTGGCGGCGGACCTGCTCGTCGTGAGCGGCGCGGCGCTCGACCGGGGCATGCTCTACTTCGACGCGCGTCTGGCCGAGGACTACCCGACCGTCGAGGTCAGAGTGTTCGACGCGATCACCGAGGTCGACGATGTCGTGATGATTGCCGCCCTGACCCGGGCACTGGTCGAGACGATCAGCCGCGGGGTCGAGACGGTGCCGGAGTGGCACACCAACTTGCTAGCAGCATCACACTGGCGTGCATCGAGGTATGGTCTCGAAGACTTGCTTGTGCATCCGATGACCTTCAAGCCGGAGTCCGCGCGGACCGTCATTGAGGACACACTCGCGTTTGCCGGCGATGCACTGGACGAGTTCGGAGACACGGACTTCACCCGGGAGGCAGTCGAGCAGTTGTTCGCGCGTGGCACCGGGGCAGCTCGTCAGCGCTCCATCGTGGCGAGTGGTGGCGACCTCAAGGCCGTGGTCGCCGACCTCGGTGAGCGATTCGCCGCCTCGCTGCCCGCCGACCCCGCCGATTAGGGCTGTAGGTCTCATTCGAGCATTTCGACGGACGCTTGCCTGGCCATTTCTTGGCCGTGATTGACCGACGCCAGCCGTGTGTTTGACGACTCAGTTTGGTCGTCAAGAATGTCGGCGCTCCGGCGTAGCGTGCAGAACCTACGCACGAAGGAGCCCCACACCATGACCACCACGACCACACTCAGGATGGCCGTCACCTCCAAAGCCAGGGGCCTGCACGTCACGCGAGTTCTCACCGACCGCGGCTTCGACGCCCAGACCTGCAACGGGAGGGCCGGGACCTACGTCAGTGTCGAGTGCTTTGACGAGGAGATCAATGCCGCCAGGAACACCGTCCTCGCCATCGACCCCGCGGCGAAACCAGGCTAACGATGCCCGCTCACCCCGTCGATGAGGACTGCTGGAGGCGGTTGCTGAGCCACGCGCGAGTCACGTCCCGGTACCACGTCTGGTGGTCGCGCAGGTGTGGTGAATGCGTCGGCACATCGTCCTCGCAGTGCGTGGTGAAGTACAGCCAGACCAAGGCCAGCAGGGCGTCGAAGGAGCGTGGTTCGACGTCTGCGGTCAGGGGATGCGACGCCAGGATGACGTCGCCGTCGTGGCCGTCGCCCTCGGCCGACAGCACGATGATCAGGAGGTCGAGCCACGGTGCGCCGAGGACCGGGAAGTTCCAGTCGCAGATCCAGACGCCCCCTTCGCGGTCCAACAGGACGTTGTCGTCGCGCAGATCGAGATGCTGGACGCTGTGACCTGCGCACCGCTGCACTGACTCGTGCGCAAGGGTTTCGACGGTCCGCAGCCAGCCGGAGTCACCGTCGCGAGCGCGCACCCGGGTGATCCAGTCCGTGAACTCGGCGAAGTCGTCGGCGAACGTCTCCAGCTCTAGCCCGGCGGGTGGATCCGCGAGCAGAGGTGCGGTGGCGGTGAGTTTGTCGAGCACCAAGGTCAGCTCGTCGCGGCGCCAGGGCCGACGCGGTGGCGCCCCGTCGACGTAGTCGAAGCCCAGCACGACCCAGGTCTCGCCGGCGATCTCGTCGTCGACGCTCCACCGCAGGGCTGGAGCACCGATGCCCTGGGGGAGTGCGGTCAGCTTGCGGACCTCTTCGCGATACGCGCTGCTGAGGGCCCAACCGTGCTTCGCGTCGTAGGCCGTCGAGGCGGCCTTGACGAAGATGCGTGTCCCGTCGGCGAAGTCGAGCCGGGAAGCGAAGCCGGGCGTGAACCCGACGCCGGTCGACCGCGTCTCGACGACGGTCGAGCCTGCGGACAGCTCGATCGTGCGACGTACGTCGGCAGGCAGTTGGTCCCACGTCGGGCGGCGCGCTGTCTCGCGCACAGGTATGACCGTGCCGTCTACCAAGGTGACGTGGTCGGCCTGCCAGGGTGTGTCGGGGGCCGCGCGCGAGGTCATGGCCGGATTGTCGCAACGAAGTCGCGGGCGTCGCACCCGGTTTATGGCAACGTGCGTCCATCCGTGAGGTCGGCCAGGTGGCGCGAGATCGCCGCGCGGCACAGGTCGACGCTCAGCCGTTCGGGATGGATGCCCAGGTGCACCGCGAGCCCGTCGATGAGGCCGTGCAGGCGCACCACCTCCACATCGACGTCCAAGTCGGCGCGGAGGATGCCTGACTGCTCGAGCTCGGCCAGCACCGACCGAGACAACGACTCCAGGTCGTCGTATGCCGCCGCGCTCATCGGCAGCAGGGCCTCGTCGCACTGGGCCCGAGCGCTCAACGAGACCCAAACCTCCAGCTCCTCGCGCCGCTCGGCATCGAGGGGGAGGACGGCCTCGATCAGGGCCGTCACCCGCTCGGTCACCGTCCCCGACGGGTCGATGGCCGCGATCCGTTCCCTGGCCCGGGCGTCCACCTGCTGCATCGCAGTCGCGATCAGCTCGGCCTGCGACGGGAAGTAGTAGCGCAAGGAGCCGGCTGACAGGCCAGCCTCTTCCGCGACGGCGCGGACGGTGGCTCCCTCGACTCCACGACGCCGGATGACCTGCCACATCGCCCGCACGATCTCTTCGCGGCGGCGGTCGTGGTCGACGATCTTCGGCATTTGATTATTATGACACAGGCGTGCTAAATTAGTTGGTAACACAGACGTACTAAAAACGTGGGAGTTCGAGATCCATGTTGGTCGCCATCATCGTCGCGGCGGAAGTCGCGTTCTGGCTGTTCATTGCTGCGGGCCTGATCGCCCGCTACCCGTTAGGCATGCGACGTACCGGCGGCGTCCTGCTCGCGCTGTCGCCAGGGGTCGACCTGGTCGTGTTGACGGCGGCCGTGCTGGACCTCCGTGACGGTGGCACCGCTGCGATGCCGCACGCGTTGGCTGCGGTCTACATCGGAGTGAGCGTGGGATTTGGCCACCAGATGATCCGGTGGGCCGACGCGAAGTTCGCCTACCGGTTCGCCGGTGGGCCAGCGCCCGCGGGCAAACCGATCGGCGGTCGACCCCGAGCCCGCTATGAAGCCGTGCAGTGGGGCCGGCACCTGCTGGCCTGGGCTGTCGGAGTGGCCCTGTTGGGCGGTGCGGTGCTGCTCGTGGGCGACCTCGACCAGACCGAGGCCCTCGTCAGCATGGCCGAACTCTGGACGGTTGTGCTCGTGATCGACGGCTTCATCACGATCGGCGACTGGCAGCGATTCGCCCGACCGGCCGCGCAAAGATGCAGCGCGGCTCAGCCGGACGAATCGCTAACGGGATGAGATCAGTTCAGTTCCTTCTGATCGCCACATCGTCGATCAAGAAGCCCGTCTGCAGGGAATTGTCTTCCACCCCCACGAACCTCAGTGAGATGGTCCTGCCGCGGAACTGCGACAGGTTGGCCGTCCGACGGTGGTAGCTGAGATCCCATTGCCGGTTGTCGTACGTCGCCAGCGTCACCGCAGGCGCCCCGGCCCTCTTCACCCGGACCGCCAGCGTGTCGAAGGCACCGGTGTCACCCTCAAAGCTGTCGATGAGCAGGTAGAACGACAGTTGGAGGCTCGGTGCGTTCGGCAGGGTCACGGAGTGCCGTAGCGTCTGGGTATTGGCCGAGCCAAACCCGTTCAGGTACGCAAACCAGTCACCCGATCGAGCGACCGGCGGGTTGGTGACGATCACTCCGGCGGGTGCGGTCCAGTTCGCCGCGCCGGACTCGAAGCCACCGTTGGTGAGCAGGTTGGCACCGCCACCGGCGAGCCGGCCGCTGCACGCCCACAGACCCTGGCCGACGTTGACGCCAGCCCAGGTCCGGACCACTCGTGCGCACCGCTGGCTGGTCGGTCCGTAGAGGTCGCGAGCCGCGCGGATCGTGGCGTCGCGAGCGCTCCTGTAGTCCGAGCCGGCCGTCATGTAGACGTTCAGCGCGCGGTACCAGATCTGGGCGGCGGGTCCCTTGCCTATGCCGCTGATCGTGGTGCCGTTGCAGGTGTTGCCCTGGTGTGGCAGACCGCCAATCGTCTTGTTGCCGGTGCCTTCTGACAGCAGATAGAAGAACCGGTTGGCCGGGCCGGACGTGAAGTGGACGTCGTCGCGTCCCATCCGGGTTACGTAGCAGTTGTAGCCATCGCCGTCGGCGTTCGGCCGGTCCATCCGGCGCAGGAAGCCCGGGGGACCCGGGACGATCTCTTCACCGATGTAGTAGTCGCCGGTGTCCACAGCGTTGGCGGCCCGGAACTCGACCATGGTGCCGAAGATGTCGCTGGTCGCTTCGTTGAGCCCGCCGGACTCGCCGAAGTAGTGCAGACCTGCAGTGTTGGACGTAACGCCGTGGGTCATCTCGTGCCCTGCGACATCCAGTGAGACCAGCGGGTCGAAGAAGCTCTGGCCGTCGCCGTAGGTCATGCAGAAGCAGTCGTCGTTCCAGAAGGCGTTGTCGTAGCCTGGCGCACCACCATCATCGAAGTGCACACGGCTGAACGCGGCCACACCATCGTTGCGGATCCCGTTGCGGTTGAGCTCGTTGTTGTAGAAGTCCCAGGTCGCTGCTGCGCCGTAGTGGGCGTCGACCGCGGCACTCTGGCGGCTGGTTTCAAGGTTGTTGCCCCAGTTGTTGTCCGCGTCCGTGAACAGGGTGCCGTTCCCGACGTTGCTGTCGTTCATGTCGGTCACCCGGTGTCCACCACGGGTGAGGTCGCGCATTGCGTAAAGCGGTCCGGGCGGTGGCCCGTTGACGTCGTCCGTGTGAATGGTGACGTCGCCGCTGTACAGGGACTGGCCCGTGCCGGTCGCATCCGTGGTCTCGAGCTCCGACCAGTTGGCGATGCGGTTGCCTGAGCCCGCGTCGACGTACACGACGTCGCGGGCAAGAGCGCCGCCCGAGATGCCCTGGACGACTGTCTTCCACGCAAGCTTGGCTGTGCGCCCGACTGCCCAGACTGCCAGCGAGGGAGACTCGACGGACTTGGCGAGACCCGTGGTCTGGCGTGCCTGCGCGACTGCTGATGCTGAGGAAACGGAAGCGCGCGTCGACTTGAGCGCCGAGAGGTCCGCCTTGGTACCCCAGTTGACGTCGTTGATGACGCCATTCGCGGACCGGTGCACGATCAGGTCGCCGCCGATCACTGGCAGGCCCTTGTACGTGCGGTCGTAGCGGGTGTGGACGGTGCCGTCAGCGTCGCGAACGACGTCGCGGACCTTGAGGCTTTCGCCGGCCGACAGCCGAAGCTCCTTCGCCACTTTCCCTGCGTTGCTGCGCGCGGCCTGGATCGCGGCGGCACGCTGAGCAGGGCCGAAGGACGGGTCGCTCAGCGCCGAACCGGCGGGCGACGCGTGGACTGCTGTGGGTGGTGCTGCTGAATGGGGATCGGCAGGTGCCGCCCCGACGGGAGAGGAGACGAGGCTCATCACGACAGCTGTCGTGAGCAGTCCCCCCCAGATTTGAGCTTTCATCCCAGCTCTTCCTTTCTGGCGGAGCAGTGCTCCGCCCGATACTCCGAGCGAGGATTGCCCGCGCCCGGACGAACGAGATGCTCGAAGGGGCGACGAGACAAGATTGGCCCCAAAAGTGAGGAGCGTCTAGTTGTTCGGGTGATACGCCCTGGGCGAATCAATTTTCTTGTCGCGTCGATGCACGGGTAATCGGCCATCAGAGGCGGCGTCGATTCGGCCCGGCCCAGCGCTGACGGCGTCGCGATGTGGTCGGACGAGCACGTCGTGGGAGGATGGATGCCGTCGTGAGCCCGTGCGCGTACGTCGTACCCACGTTGCGCGGCACACTCCCAGCCACTGACCGGAAGACACTCTGTGCCCAACCCTCAGCCTGCGGCTCGCCCGGGACAAGGCGCCGCGCCCGAACCGGGCTCGACCGACCCGTCGATCCTCCGCAACTTCTGCATCATCGCGCACATCGACCACGGCAAGTCGACGCTGGCCGACCGGATGCTGCAGCTGACCGGAGTGGTTGACGATCGCAACGCCCGCGCGCAGTACCTCGACCGGATGGACATCGAGCGTGAGCGGGGAATCACGATCAAGAGCCAGGCCGTGCGGCTGCCGTGGACCGTCACCGAAGGCGAGAACACCGGGACGACGCACGTGCTGAACATGATCGACACACCGGGTCACGTCGACTTCACGTATGAGGTGAGCCGGTCGCTCGAGGCCTGCGAAGGCGCGGTGCTGCTCGTGGATGCAGCTCAGGGCATCGAGGCGCAGACCCTGGCCAACCTCTACCTCGCCATCGACGCCGAGCTGGACATCATCCCGGTGCTCAACAAGATCGACCTGCCGAACGCCCAGCCCGACAAGTACGCCGCCGAGCTGGCCCACATCATCGGCTGCGAGCCCGGCGAAGTACGCCGCGTCTCCGCCAAGACCGGTGAAGGTGTCGAAGCACTGCTCAACGACATCGTCGAGGTTGTGCCGCCACCGCAAGGCGAGGCCGACAAGCCTGCGCGGGCCCTGATCTTCGACTCCGTCTACGACACCTACCGAGGGGTCATCACCTACGTCCGTGTCATCGACGGCTCGTTGAGCCACCGTGATCGGATCAAGATGATGTCGACGGGTGCCGTGCACGAGATGCTCGAGGTCGGGGTGATCTCGCCTGAGCCGGTGAAGGCGAGCGAGCTCGGCGTGGGGGAGGTCGGCTATCTCATCACCGGTGTGAAAGAGGTGCGCCAGTCACGTGTCGGTGACACGGTCACGTCGGCGATCCGCGGAGCGACGGAGGCCCTCGCCGGCTACCGGCACCCGAACCCGATGGTGTACTCGGGGCTTTACCCGATCGACGGCGACGACTACCCGACGTTGCGCGACGCGCTCGACAAGCTGCAGCTCAACGACGCAGCGCTGATGTACGAGCCGGAGACGTCCGGCGCGCTCGGCTTCGGATTCCGCTGTGGATTCCTCGGGCTGCTCCACATGGAGATCGTGCGCGAGCGGCTCGAGCGCGAGTTCAACCTCGAGCTGATCTCGACCGCACCGAACGTCGTCTACCGCGTCGAGATGGAGGACGCCTCCGAGGTCGTCGTCACCAACCCGAGCGAATACCCCGGCGAAGGCAAGATCGCCTCGGTCTACGAGCCGGTCGTGCGGGCCACGATTCTCAGCCCCTCTGACTACATCGGCACGATCATGGACCTGTGTCAGACCAGGCGTGGTTCCCTTCAGGGCATGGACTACCTGTCCGCTGACCGGGTCGAGGTGCGCTACGAGCTCCCGCTTGCCGAGATCGTCTTCGACTTCTTCGACGCGCTGAAGTCGCGCACCAAGGGCTACGCCTCGCTCGACTACGAGCCGATCGGCGAGCAAGCCAGCGACCTCGTCAAGGTTGACGTCTTGCTGCACGGCGAGCCGGTGGACGCGTTCTCGGCGATCGTGCACCGCGACGCTGCCTACGCGTACGGCGTCGGGCTGGCCCAGAAGTTGAAGAACCTCATCCCGAGGCAGCAGTTCGAGGTGCCCATCCAGGCGGCGATCGGGGCGCGGGTGATTGCCCGGGAGTCCGTCCGCCCGATGCGCAAGGACGTCATCGCCAAGTGCTACGGCGGCGACGTCACTCGCAAGCGCAAGCTCCTCGAGAAGCAGAAGGAAGGCAAGAAGCGGATGAAGATGGTCGGCCGTGTCGAGGTGCCGCAGGAGGCGTTCATCGTCGCGCTCAACACGTCCGAACCTGCCGAGAAGACCAAGAAATAGCACCCGTGACCATCCCGCCAGGCCTGTTGGCGTTCGCGGCCCGCGGCGACGAGTGGGCTACTTGGCTCGGCGCACTGCCACGGCTCGTCGCCGACGTGATGACCGAATGGGACCTGACGTACGACGGAGAGCCTTGGCACGGCTACTGCGCTCTCGTCCAGCCGGTCCGCGACAGCGAAGGCCGGCGCGCGGTCGTCAAGTTCGCGTGGCCGCACGACGAAGAGGAGCACGAGCACCTGGCGCTGCAGGCCTTGCAGGGCAACGGGATGGTGCGGCTCTACCGGGCAGACCCGGTGCGACACGTGATGCTGCTCGAACGGCTGCACGCGGACCGGGACCTCCGGTCCGTCGACGATGTCGAGGCATGTGAGATCACCGCCGGTTTCTATGCCAGGATCCACATCCCGGCACTCCCACAACTGAGGCCCCTGTCGTCATACATCGAGCGCTGGACGAACAACCTGGAGGCACTCGGAGGTCACGCGGCGATCCCACGAAGGCTTGTGCAGCAGGCGGTGTCGCTGGGGCGATCGTTCGTCGCCGACGCGGCGACCGACGGGACCATGATCCACGGGGACCTGCACTACGAGAACGTGCTCGCGGGCGACCGTGAGGAATGGCTTGTCATCGACCCCAAGCCGATGTCCGGCGATCCGCACTATGAAGTAGCACCGCTGCTGTGGAACAGGTGGGACGAGATCCTCGCCACCGGCGATGCTCGTGCCGCTGTACGTCGTCGGTTCCACACCGTCGTCGATGCAGCCGAACTCTCTGAGGATCGGGCCAGGGACTGGGTCGTGCTGCGGATGATCCACAACGCGCTCTGGTGCGTCGAGGACGACCCTGAGGGACTCGACCCCGAGACCCGCGATTTTCTCACGATCTGCATCACGCTCGCGAAGGCTGTTCAGGACTAAGAACTGCCAACCGGCTGCGTGACCAGGCCAAACGTCGGCTAGATCACAGGCTGGTCTATGCCCATCAATGCGCGCATTCGGCCGCAACCTGTCATACTCGAACTGTTGGCCCGCACAGTTCTGCCTCGGGCCTCCCTTGTTTTCAAGGAAACTCGTCGCCACAAGACCACGCGCCGCTGGGCTCAGGCCCGCGCCGGGCAGGACGATCTTTCTACTTACGGAGCTTCAGGCGGCATGCCCGCCTGCACACCATGTCTACAACTCTTGCTGCACCTTCCCCTACGACCGACGGCTTTTTGGCTCTCGGCGTTTCCCCTCGTCTCACCTCGGCGCTCGAGCGCGCCGGCGTGACGACCCCATTCCCTATCCAGGCCGCGACGCTGCCCGACTCGCTTGCCGGTCGCGACGTACTTGGTCGCGGTCGCACCGGCTCAGGCAAGACCTACGCGTTTGCCCTGCCCATCCTCGAACGGCTTGCCGCCAGCGGAGCCAAGCGGGTGCCGGGCCGCCCGCGCGCTCTCATCCTGGCTCCGACACGCGAGCTCGCCAGCCAGATCGACGCGGCCATGGCCCCACTGGCCAAGTCCCTCGGACTGCGCACGCTGACCGTCTTCGGCGGCGTGGGTGCCAACCCTCAGATCAGCGCACTGCGCAACGGCGTAGACGTCGTGATCGCTTGCCCCGGTCGGCTCGCCGACCACCTGCAGAGCGGTCACGTCAAGCTTGACGCGATCGAGATCACGGTGCTCGACGAGGCTGACCACATGGCCGACCTGGGGTTCCTTCCCGTCGTACGACGTCTGCTCGACCAAACGCCCAAGAACGGCCAACGGATGATGTTCTCCGCGACGCTCGACAAGGCCGTTGACGTGCTGGTGAAGCGGTTCATGCACAACC
This sequence comes from uncultured Actinomycetota bacterium, assembly GCA_963811585.1. Lineage (GTDB taxonomy): Bacteria > Actinomycetota > Actinomycetes > Propionibacteriales > Nocardioidaceae > JACDHG01. Next base: position 889,919 of record CAWERR010000006.1, on the reverse strand, counting down.
CCGTCACCCACAGCGTCGACTCGGCCCAGTCGCCAGTCGCGACGATGGACCACCACGTCCTGCACGTGGGACATGAGGCCCGTCTGTCGGTGCTGGTCGATCTGGCCTCTGCGCCCGGTCGCACCCTCATGTTCACGCGGACCAAGCACGGCGCCAAGACGCTTGCGCGCAAGCTCACTGCGGCCGGTGCGCCCGCCGTCGAGCTGCACGGGAACCTGTCGCAAGGTGCACGTACCCGCAACCTCACGGCGTTCTCCAACGGGACCGCCCCGACTCTCGTGGCCACCGACATCGCCGCGCGTGGCATCCACGTCGACGACATCGCCCTGGTCATCCACGCCGACCCGCCGGTCGAGCACAAGGCCTACCTGCACCGGTCCGGACGCACCGCCCGAGCCGGCAACTCCGGCACGGTGGTGACGATGATGACCGACGCGCAAGTGCGCGACGTGCGTGACCTGACCCGCAGGGCCGGCATCAAGCCGACGATCACGAGACTGGGAGCGGGCCACCCGCTCTTGGTCGAGATCGCCCCCGGTGAACGGATCCTCGTCACTCCGCCACCTGTGCAACCCGGCTCGTCGGACCGGCAGGGACGCGGTGGCGGACGTAACTCTCGCTCCGGCTCTGGCAGTGGCTCCAGACGACGTACGACGTCGCAGGGCGGCCGGTCCGACAACTCGTCGGGTGGCCGTGGCCAGCGTTCGTCATCGCGTCGCGGCCGCAGTCAGTCGGCACCCGGTGCATCCGCGAGCCGCGCTAGCTCTGGCAGCGCGGCCGTGTTCTCGTCCGGTGCTCGGAACGGTAGCCGCCGCGGCGGTCGCTGACCGTCCATCACAGCCTCTGTTGGCCGAGCTTGTCGAGACCTGATCTCGACGAGCTCGATCGCCGCCCTCCGCTGGTCGAGCTTGTCGAGACCATTGATCTCGAGGGGCTCGAATATCGGTATCCGAACTGACGCGGGCGGAATAGTCTGGCGCCGACCGATGAGTTTCTATCGTCGGAGTGTCTCAACGTCTGCTGGCCACAACCGTGGCAGCGCACCGGATCGAGAGGACCGTCATCATGCAGAAGATCACGCCGTGCCTGTGGTTCGACACCGAAGGCGAAGACGCGGCGAAGCACTACACCTCCATCTTCAAGAACTCGCAGATCACGGAGGTCGCGCACTACGGCGACGCCGGACCCAGGGAGGCCGGGACTGTGATGACCGTGACCTTCGAGCTCGACGGTCAGGAGTTCCTCGCGCTCAACGGCGGGCCGGACTTCACGTTCAACGAGGCTGTGTCTCTGCAGGTCTACTGCGACACGCAAGAAGAGATTGACCACTTCTGGACGCGTCTCTCCGAGGGCGGCGAGGAAGGCCCCTGCGGCTGGTTGAAGGACAAGTTCGGCGTCTCGTGGCAGGTCACCCCCCGGCTGCTGAACGAGATGATCACTGCCTCCGACCAAGAGGCAGGCCAGCGGGCGATGAACGCCATGCTCGGGATGAAGAAGCTTGATCTCAGCGAGCTGCAGAGGGCGTACGCCGGGGGCTGACCCCGCTGCTGGGCGGCTGTCGGCGGGTTGGGTTTCGTTCGCCGCCGCCGTCTCATCGCTTTTGGTGGCCCCGAGAGGCCCGGGTTCGCTACGTTCGACCCATGGCGGACGAACGGTGGTTGGCTCGCACTCTGGTCGCGATCTCCTCGATGTCGAAGGTCAAGGGCGACACCGGCGTGATCCAGGAGGTGGCGATCCAGTTCGCCGACCGGTTCGAGCCGCAGGATCGTGCGTACGAAAGCCAGTACCCACGCTGGCATCGACTGGTTCGTGAGTCGATCGACGACGCGATCCAGGGCGGCTTTGCCACTCGCGGCAAAGCGCTGGCTCTCACCGATGAGGGTGAGGCTCGCGTGCCAGCGGCTCGCAAGCGCTTGGCCAAGGAGCGGAAGACCCAGCCAAGCGACTCCGAGAGGAAAAGCGCTCCCGAGGATGACGCAGAGATGCCCCTGATGGTTTCGGGGTGCATCACGCCGGCGTTGCGCACCACGAGGGGCCGCAAGAGCGCTGCACTCTCCACCGACGACGACACCCGGATGCCGGTCATGGTGGAGCTCAACCTGCAGCATGAGAAGGGGCCGGCGGGTTCATACCGACTGCTGACGTCACTGTGGAAGCGAGTGACAGGCGGCGAGACTCCACACCGCCTCGCCGACGAGTACGCCACCGGAGAGCTCACCATGAACGAGGTGAAGCGAATCGTGGCGGCCGACGCCGCACCCATCGCCTGGTCCGTGCGTGCGATTTACCGGATCTGGCCCGATTTCCAGGTGCGCAAGCACGTCGATGAGTCGGCAGTCACCGTGAAAGCCGACGCCGCGCGCCGCTCGTTCGATGCGTACGGCGACGGGATCGTCTGGGCGGTCATCGACTCGGGCATCGAGCAGTCGCACGTCCATTTCAAGGGATACGGGACGTTGACAGATCCCGTCGTCAGGCAGCTCCACCGCCACTTCACGAGCACCGGGCCGCCCAACCGGGCCGAGGCGCTGGTCGACGAGGACGGTCACGGCACGCATGTCGCCGGGATCATCGCTGGCGGCCTTGCCCGCTGGGACGGCGCTGACAGTGACATTGTCGTCGTCGAGAACCGCTACAACGTCGACAACCCCAACGAACCGATGCGGCAGCCACGCAAGCTCGAGGAGCCGAGGATCCGGCTTGCCGGTATGGCGCCGCGGACAAAGTTGGTGAGCCTCAAGGTGCTGGGTGGAGGGGGCGCGCTCGAGAGCCGCGTGAGCCGGGTTATCCAAGCGTTGGCGTACGTGCGCAAGATCAACGCCTCCAACAACAAGTTCCCGAGGATCCATGGCGTCAACCTCAGCGTCGGGTACGACTTCGACCCGACCTGGTTTGCCTGCGGCCGCAGCCCGCTGTGCCAGGAGGTCGACAAGCTCGTACGCACCGGCGTGGTGGTTGTGGTGGCGGCGGGGAACTCGGGCTTCGGGCGGCTCAGCCCCACGCTGAGCACGGTGGCGCAGTTTGGCCTCGGCATGACCATCAACGACCCGGGCAATGCGGCACACGCAATCACGGTCGGGTCGACGCATCGCAACATGCCGCACGCGTACGGCGTCTCGTACTTCTCGTCGAAGGGCCCCACCGGTGACGGGCGCCGCAAGCCAGATCTGGTCGCTCCCGGTGAGCGCATCACGTCGGCAGCCGCGGGCCAGATGGCAGCCGGTGTGGTGCTCTCGGAAGGGCAGACCCGGGATGCCATCTACGTCGAGGAAAGCGGCACCAGCATGGCCGCACCACATGTCTCCGGGGCAATTGCCGCTTTCCTCTCCGTGCGCCGGGAGTTCATCGGGCGCCCGGACGAGGTCAAACAAATCTTCGTCGACAGCGCCACTCCGCTGGGGCGAGACCCGTTCTTCGAGGGCGGCGGACTCGTCGACCTGATGCGGGCGATGCAAGCGGTGTAGTGCCGCACTGAATCCACAAGAGGGTAGGGGAATGACCATGACGGACAAGATCGGGTCAGCGCCGTTCTGGCAGTTGACCTTCGACGCCGAGGGTGACCCTGGCGACGATGCGAGCAAGGCGATCGAAGAGATCGTCGACGAGGGCATCACCGACCTCGTGGTCTTCTCACACGGCTGGAACAACAGCAAGGAGATCGCGGGTCGCCTCTACAAAGGCTGGTTCGGGCAGATGGCCGGCCAGCTGTCGAAGGCCACCGATACAAGGGAAGTCAAGGTCGGCTTCGTGGGTGTCTTCTGGCCGGCGCAGCGCTGGTCGGACGAGCCCATCCCCGACTTCGAACCGCCGTCGGGTTCGGCTCGGTCGGGCGATGCGGCGGCCGCTGGTCGTCGTACTGAAGGACCGGTCGTCAGCAAGAAGATCGACGCCAAGACCCTCGAAGGGCTCCGCTCCAACTTCCCCAAGGGAGCCAGCGAGCTCGATGCGATGGCCGCCCTGCTCGACAAGGACAAGCCCACCGAGCAGGACCTCGATGACTTCATGGCCCACATGAAGAAGTTCGCCAAGGCCACGAAGACGGGGGAGGACGACGGAGAGCACGAGGCGGACGCCGGCGACGCCGGAAAAACCCCGTCGATGTTGGCGGGCGAGCCCGGCAAGGTGTTCGAGGAATTCGCCGCGGAGCTTCGCAACACCGGCGCCGTCATCGAGACTGAGTCCTCAGACGCCGCCGGGATCCTCGACCGCGTCAAGGACGTGTGGCACGGCGCCAAGGAGGCGTTGCGGCAGCTGACGTACTGGCAGATGAAGAACCGCGCCGGCGTCGTGGGCGAGAAGGGGTTAGGTCCCTTCCTCGGCCGCCTGCACAAAGAAGCACCGGACCTGCGCGTCAACCTGGTGGGCCACAGCTTCGGCGCACGAGTCGTGTCATACGCCCTCGCCGGCCTCCCCGACGAGCTGGACCCGACGCCGGTGAAGTCGGTGACGCTCCTTCAAGGTGCCTTCTCGCACTTCGCCTTCTCAGACCCGTTGCCTCATGACTCGGACCGCAAGGGTTCCCTTGCTGGCAAGCTCTCTCGCATCGATGGGCCGCTGACGGTGTGCTTCTCCGAACACGACGACGCAGTGGGTCGGTTCTACCCACTGGCATCCATCGCGTCCGGCGTCGACTCCGCGGCCGGTGAAGAGCGCTTCTACCGATGGGGAGGGATGGGGTTTGACGGAGCCCAGGCCGTGGGCGCCAAGCTCGAGGACCTGAAGCCCGCTACGGCGACGACGAAGTACGCGTTCGAGAATGGCAAGGCACTCAACATCGACGCGTCCGGCATCGTGAACCGTGGTGGGCCGCCGAGTGGCGCGCACAGCGACATCGTGCATCCCGAGCTGACGTGGGTGGTGATGTCGGCAGGCAGGATCGCCGACCGACCCTAAGGGGTCGTCTCCCCTTAGACCATCAACGTCCTGCGACGGTCGTGAGCAGTTCGCGCTGCTGCAAGAGCAGGTCGCGGACGGTGTCGAACGTCGGGCCTGACAGAACCGGTGTTGGACTGGTCACGTGGGCTGGTGCAGGGGGCTCCAAGGCTGGACCGAACACGCGCCGGATGCTGAGCGTGCATCGTTGGCCGCCGTCGGCGATTGTGTGCAAGATCAGCCGGGGGTCGACAGCGTCAGCAAACACTGTCCGCCCCTGGATCCATTGGCTGCGATTCGTTTGGTGACGCCATGCCGTGGCATCCGTAGTGACGCCATCCTTGACCGCACGCACCCGGGTGGTCCAGGCAGTGCCGCGACCCGTCCCAAAAACGCCCCATCGAACGACGAGGCCGATATCTCTTCGATGCATCGCGACCATCGAGATCGAGATCGCCTTCCGGCACCATGTGACGCCGGCTAGTGGCTGTGCTGGTTGCGATAGGACGTTGCACAAGTGAGGGCTGTCAATGCGGATCGGGCCAGGCCCAAACGCTGTGACACTGAAGTACGGCACGCGCAGTTTGGCGAACGTCGCGGTCACGGTCCAGCCGCCGTCCCGCGCAACCTCGCGCAACTCAGCGTCCTCGAATTTAATGGGACCCTCACCGGAGGAAATCCCGAACAACCCACGCCACCTTGAACCTTCGGGGAGTCCGCGCGTGGTCACCGTGACGGCATACGCGTCCACCATTCGGTCGACCCGCATCGAGATCCTGCCGCCTCCATGGCAGACGCCGTGCAGCGATGTCGTCTGCACCGGCCCATGCCACGGTGGGTCTTCTGCTGGCGCTCCGGCTGTCGGTGCCAGCCCCAAGCCGACAAAGGTCAACACAGCAAGGCTCAGGACCCCGAGATTGCGACCGATCCCGCGCAGGGCATGGCTCAACGAGCGAGGAGAGGGCATGGGGGCAGCATCGCATGCGGATCTGGCGCTATTGGGTGTTTACGGCAAACCGCGACATTGCCCGCGTCAGCTGGGCGGACTCTCTGGCGGGACGGTGAGCCGGGTGTCGATGCCGGTGCCAAAGGTGGGGTCGCTGCCACGGATGTGGATGCCGATGCGCTGAGGCGTGGCGACGTACAGGCGTAACGATCCGGTCCCGGAGAGCTCCGCGGGGGTGAATTTGCGGCCGCCCCCGGCTTCGGCGTCCCGGAACGCGCGGACACACCGGTCGTCGAGCTCGGAATCGGCGACCTCGCCTGCGGTGCCGGTCAGGTAGACCGCGCCGACTGTGGGTCCGGGGGGACGGCTGGAGTCGAAGATGACGATGTCGACGTTGGGGCTCCAGGCCAAGTTGCGCGAGTGCTCAGCCCTCGGCGACGACACCCAGTAGAACTGCTCGTTGCCCTCGTGGGTGAAGTAGACCGGCGAGACGTGCGGCATACCGTCTGGGCTGACCGTGCCCAGCACCATGTACCGGTTGTCGTCGATGACGTCCACCACGCGCTTGCGCAGCTCCGCCGCGCGTGCTTCTTCGTCGTCGGCCATCGTGGTCCTTTCGGTCGATCCTGGTGTGCGGCCGGACAGCTCCGGCACGTGGGCCGGGTCCAGCATGGCATCGGCGGGGTGGAGGATTGAGAGGTGGACGAGCCAATTGTGGTGGGCGACGTTGATGACGGGCTGAGTGCCGAGCTCGACGAGAAAATCTACCGGTTCAACGGCGATGCAACAGGGATCAGGGACGGCCGGTGGCTGCGGATCGCCGTGCGAGGCTCTGACGGAGAGTTGGAGGCCGGACTGTCGGGGTGGACGTGGGGCGGCTCCGGGTACGTCGACCTGCTCTGGGTCCGCAGCGACCGGCGCGGGAACGGCCTTGGGAGCCGGCTGCTCGCCGCCGCCGAGGAGGAGGCACGCCAGCGCGGATGCAGCCAAATGGCGCTGAGCACGCATACTTTCCAGGCCCCTGCGTTCTACATGCGGCGTGGGTATGTCGAGTGCGGCGTCACGCCGAACTACCCTCAGGGGCACGCACAGGTGCACCTGGTCAAACCCTTGGCCTGAGCCGCGGTCGCGCGCGGCAACCTGACTTGGCAGGATGCACGCATGCGAGGTCGAACCCAGTCCGATGGATCAGCGTCGCGCGATGACCGGCACGACTACTGGGGGGTCGTACTGGAGGCACCGGACGGTCCAGCGCTGATGCGGTTCTATGCGGCGCTGCTCGATTGGGAGATCGCCAGCGAAGGCCCCAATGGTGGAGCTGTGATACCGCCCGACAGCGTGGGGTACCTCGGTTTCCAGACAGCACCCGACTATGTGCGACCCACGTGGCCGTCTGCCGAGGGCGCGCAGCAGATGATGATGCACCTCGACTTCGAGGTAAGCGATCTGAAGGCCTCTGTCGCGCACGCGCTCGAGCTCGGAGCACAGGAAGCCGAGTTCCAGCCCCAGGACAACGTGCGGGTCATGCTTGATCCGGCGGGCCACCCGTTCTGCCTCTACAGGGACAAGGAGGAGGCGACCCCGACCAGCCCCACGGACGGCGCCGAGACTCCATAAGGATTGGATCGCCACCGGTGCGGTTGACAAGATGGCCGCATGACCGCGCGACTGCTCTCCATCAACATCGGCACGCCGGTCGACGCGGAGTGGGCAGGCACGCTCAAGCGCACGGCCATTATCAAGCACTCAATACCGGGTCCGGTGCGGGTCGAGCCGCTGGGCATCGAGGGCGACGAGGTCGCTGACACGAACGACCACGGCGGGATCTACCAAGCTGTCTACGCCTTCGCCCGCGAGGACATCGACGCGTGGGTCGAGCGACTCGGCCAGCCGATTCCCAACGGCCAGTTCGGCGAGAACCTCACCACCAGTGGCATCGACATCAACGAATCCCTCATCGGCGAGCGGTGGCGGATCGGGTCGACCCTCCTCGAGGTCGCCGACGTACGGATCCCTTGCAACGTCTTCAAGAACTGGATGGGTCTATCGGGCTTCGACGACGTGGCGTGGGTCAAGCGGTTCACTGCTGAGGCACGGCCGGGTCCCTACCTGCGTGTCGTCGAGCCGGGGCTCATCACGGCCGGCGACGCCATCGAGGTTGTGCACCGGCCCGACCACGATGTCACCGTCTCGACCATGTTCCGCGCGTTCACGACTGACCGGACTCTGATGCCGCGGCTGCTCGAGATCGGCGACACGCTGCGTCCCGAGGCGCGTGCCGCAGCGGAGGAGTACGTCGCCCGCCTGTGAGCGTGTTCCACCGCCCGGCGGCCGCGACCTGGCCCTACCGTGGGGTAGCCGTCTGCTCTACGGTTCTCCCATGACTGCCTCTGCTGACGTTCAAGCGACCCTGGACAACCGGCCGCAATCCGTCGGCCGGATGTTCTTCGACCGGGTCGAGGCGACCCCCGACCTGGAGGCGTACCGGTATCCGGTCGGCAGCGAGTGGAAGTCGCTGACGTGGCGAAACACCCGTGACCACGTCACCAAGATCGCGGCCGGCCTCATCGCCCTCGGGGTTCAGCCTGAGCAGCGGGTCGCCATCGCTTCGGGCACCCGCTACGAGTGGATCTTCGCCGACCTCGCGATCATGTCGGCGGGAGCGGCCACCACCACGGTCTACCCGTCGAGCATGTCCGACGACGTCGCCTACATCGTCGGCGACTCCGACTCACATGTCGTCTTCGCCGAGGACGACGTACAGATCGACAAGCTGCGCGAACGCCGTGACGACCTTCCGGCGCTCAGCAAGGTCGTCACCTTCGAGGGCACGCCTGACGGCGACTGGGTCATCGGCATGCCCGACCTCGAGAAGCTCGGCGAGGAGCTCCTGGCCGACAACCCCGACGCAGTGACACAACGAGTCGACGGCACTTCGGCCGATGCCTTGGCCACCCTGATCTACACCTCGGGTACGACGGGACGACCCAAAGGTGTGCGGCTGCGCCACTCGGCGTGGACCTACGAAGGCACCGCCGTGCAGGCCCTCGACATCTTGTCGCTCGATGACGTGCAGTACCTCTGGCTGCCGCTGGCCCACTCCTTCGGCAAGGTGCTGCTGACGCTGCAGCTGGCGATCGGCTTCCCGACCGCGGTCGACGGTCGGGTCGACAAGATCATCGAGAACCTGGCCGTCGTCAAGCCGACATTCATGGGCGCTGCACCCCGCATCTTCGAGAAGGCGCACGCACGCATCAACACGATGGCGGCGGATGAAGGTGGCGTGAAGAAGAAGATCTTCGACCAGGCCTTCAAGGTCGGCCTCGAGGTGTCGAGGCGTCGGCTGGCGGGCGAGAGCGTGTCCCCGGTGCTGGCGGCGCAGCACAAGGTGTTCGACAAGCTGGTCTTCTCGAAGATCCGGGCGCGGTTCGGTGGGCGTGTGCGCTTCTTCATCTCTGGAGCGGCTGCCCTGAACAGAGATATCGCCGAGTGGTTCCATGCTGCCGGCATCTTGGTCCTCGAGGGCTACGGCCTGACCGAGACGTCCGCAGGCAGCTGCGTCAACCGGCCGACGCACTACAAGTTCGGCACGGTCGGACCCGTGCTCCCCGGCTCCGAGGTCAAGGTCGCGTCCGACGGCGAGCTGCTGATCAAAGGCCCCGGCGTCATGGACGGCTACCACAACCTCGACGAAGCAACCGCCGAGACGCTCAACGACGGGTGGTTCCACACCGGTGACATCGCTGAGGTCGACGACGACGGGTTCGTGCGGATCACTGACCGCAAGAAGGACCTCTTCAAGACGTCGGGCGGCAAGTACGTCGCGCCTCAGATCATCGAGGGTCAGTTCAAGGCGGTCTGCCCCTACGTCAGCCAGTTCGTCGTACACGGCAACGAGCGAAACTTCGTGTCGGCGATCATCACGCTCGACCCTGACGCGATCGAGGGTTGGGCGGCCCAGAACGGCCTCGGCGGGAAGAGCTACAGCGAGATCGTCTCGTCCGACGCGGCCTACGAAATGGTGCAGGGGTATGTCGATCAGCTCAACGGGAAGCTCAACCGCTGGGAGACGATCAAGCGCTTCGTGTTGCTCGACCGCGACCTATCGGTGGAGGACGGCGAGATCACGCCGAGCATGAAGGTAAAGCGCAAGGTCGTTGAGGAGCACTACAAGGACAAGCTCGACGCCCTCTACAGCTGACCTGATACCGGTGATCGAGCCTGTCGAGATCTATGGTCTCGACAAGCTCGACCGACGGTCAGCGGGGGAGTCGGTGTCACGGCGGCACGTCCGGTGATCGAGCCTGTCGAGATCTATGGTCTCGACAAGCTCGACCGGCGGTGTGGGCTCGACCGACGGTGTGGGCTCGACCGACGGTGTGGGCTCGACCGGCGGTGAGGGGCTGGGATGATGGGTCCTGTGCCTTCTGGCCTGCCCGAAGATGTTGCCGCGCCCGTCGACGGGTCGCTGCCATCTGACGCCCTCGACACGGTCGGGACGGCGCCGTTCGGTATCTACGTGCACGTGCCGTTCTGCTCGGTGCGGTGCGGCTACTGCGACTTCAACATCTACACCGCCAGTGAGCTGGGCGACACTCGTGGGGCGGCCCGGGCGACGTACGCAAAGGTGGCGATCGACGAGATTCGCCTTGCCCGCAAGGTGATTGGTGACCACGCAGTCGCCGTCGACACAGTGTTCTTCGGAGGCGGTACGCCGACGCTTCTGCCGGCTGATGACCTCATCGAGGTCCTGTCGGCGATCCGCGACGAGTTCGGGCTCGCGCCCGGTGCTGAGATCTCCACCGAGTCAAACCCCGACAGCGTCACAGCGGCCGACCTGGTGCGGCTGCGCGAAGGCGGGATCAACCGCGTGTCGTTCGGGATGCAGTCGGCCGTGCCCTCGGTGCTGCGTGTGCTCGACCGCACGCACGATCCCGACCACGTCACTTCGGCGGTCACGTCAGCGCGGGACGCCGGCTTCGACCAGGTCAGCCTCGACCTGCTCTACGGCACGCCGGGCGAGTCGCTCGACGACTGGGCGCGCAGCCTCGATGCCGCGATCGCTTGCGGTCCTGACCATGTCAGTGCGTATGCCCTGATCGTCGAGGAAGGCACCGCGCTGGCGCGCCGGATCGCGCGAGGTGACCTTGAAGCCACTGACGACGACGACCTTGCAGACAAGTACGAGCTCTGCGATGAGGTGCTCGCCCAAGCTGGCTACGAGTGGTACGAGGTGTCGAACTGGGCGCGCGACGACGCAAGATGCCGCCACAACCTGGGCTACTGGACCGGCGCGACCTGGTGGGGAGTCGGCCCTGGCGCACATTCCCACGTCGGCGGAGTTCGGTGGTGGAACGTCAAGCATCCTGCGGCGTACGCCGACCGGATTGCCGCCGGAGTGAGCCCGGCTGACGAGCGTGAGGTGCTCGACCCTGAGACCCGTCTCGTCGAGCGGGTGTTGTTGGAGTCGCGGCTGAGCACCGGGCTTCGGATGGACCTCGTTCAAGGCGTCGGCCGCGACGCCGTGCCGGGTCTCTTGCGCGACGGGCTCGCCGAGCGGTCGGGGGAGTCGCTGGTGCTGACGCGTCGCGGCCGGCTACTTGCCGACGCAGTCGTGCACGCCCTGCTGCCCTAGCACCCCGTTTCTGGTGATCGAGCTTGTCGAGATCACGGGTCTCGACAAGCTCGACCGACGGACGACCGGTGATCGTTGTCAGGACTGGTCGATGGTGACGAAGTCGATGAGCTCTTCGACCCGGCCGAGCAGCGACGGCTCCAGGTCGGCGTACGACGAGACCCTGGAGAGGATGTGCTTCCAGGCGCGGGCGATGTCGGCCTGGTCGCGATGTGGCCAGCCGAGGTGCTGACACACACCGTGCTTCCATGACACGTTGCGGGGGATCTTCGGCCACGCGTCGAGGCCGAGCCGGGCGGGCTTGACCGCCTGCCAGATGTCGACGAACGGGTGGCCGACGATGCGGACGTGGTTGCCAAGTGACGAGTTGGCGACCGACGCAGCGATCCGGCTCTCCTTGGAGCCGGAGACGAGGTGGTCGACGAGCACGCCGGCGCGACGTTCGTGGCCCGGCTGGAAGTCGCGTAGGTGGTCGGCGAGGTCGTCGATGCCTTCGAGGTACTCGACCACGATCCCCTCAATGCGTAGGTCGTCGCCCCACACCTGCTCGACAAGCTCAGCGTCGTGTCGACCCTCCACGAAGATCCGGCTGGCTCGCGCAACCCGCGCCTTGGTGGCGGCGACAGCGATCGAGCCGGAGGCAGTGTGGGTCTCGCGTTTGGGGGCTGGTGGCGCTGACGCCTCCAGGATCACCGGCACGCCTTCGAGCAGGAAGCCCGGGCCGAGCGGGAACGTTCGACGCTTGCCGCGCCTGTCCTCCAGCTCGACCGTGCCGAGGTCGCGCTCGACCCGGACGATCGCGCCGCACCAGTCGGTCGTGACCTCCTCCACCACAAGCCCGAGATCGGCTTCGATCGGCGTGGATCGGCCGCGTTTGGGGGATCGCCAGTCTGACTGGAGTACGTCGGATCCGTAGCGGTCGGGGGCCATGGCGGGCACAGGCTAGCGGTGGTGTGGCGCGAGGTGGCGGCGCCACGCTGCCGCCGGAGGGTCGACCCCGCCCCGCTGATCGAGCCTGTCGAGATCAACAGGTCTCGACAAGCTCGACCGCCGTAGGCTCGCGGCGGCATACGTGACCACTCGACGCGGCATAAGTGACCACTCGACGAGAGGTTCCCGCTGATCGAGCTTGTCGAGATCGAGGGGTCTCTACCAGCTCGACCGCCGAAGGGTCGCCGCCGAGAAGTCAGGCGGGTGTTCCAGCACTGGGCGGTTGTTCGGCGTTCAGTGTGCAAGAGTTCGGTCTCGGCTCGGGGTTGCGAGAGTGCCAGCGTGGCTCGTTTGGACTGACGGAGAGGACGCGTTGTGTCTTTGATGACGGAGGTGCTTCTGGTGAGCGGCGTGGCGTTGGACCTGGTAGGTGCAGGTGTCCTCTCGCATGCCCACAACGCCGAGTCGATTGCCGAGTTGCGCAAGGACATTGACGAAGAGGGCTCCGCGGTGGGGGAGCCCGACGCTCTGTCTACCCACGCCCAACTGTTGGCTGAGAAGCGGATCGGCTTCCTGCTCCTGACCGTCGGCCTTGTCCTGTATCTGTGCGGAGTCGTCTCGAAGAGCCCTGAGGGGGCAGCGCTGATGGGGACCATCGCGGGAGGCGTGGTGATCGCCGGTCTCGTGACCAGCATCGTGTTCACTCGGGTAGTCGGTGCCAGGGTTCGCGAGCAGGCACGCGAGGCGGACAAGCAAGACGACCCTGACGCGCTGCCCGAGCAATAGCTGCCTCGGTGCTGGCCGCGACCCGGCGGTCTCTGTCCTATCGGTGCCCAGTCGGCGAAAGGCCCCCGCTGATCGAGCTTGTCGAGATCGAGGGTCTCGACAAGCTCGACCGCCTGAGGGTCTCGGCGGCATACGTGACCAGTCGGCGCGGCATATGTGACCAGTCGGCAGAGCATTTGTGACCAGTCGGCGCGGCATACCTGACCAGTCGGCAGAGCATTTGTGACCAGTCGGCGCGGCATACCTGACCAGTCGGCAGAGCATTTGTGACCAGTCGGCAGAGCATTTGTGACCAGTCGGCGGAGCATTTGTGACGAGTCGGCGCGGCATACGTCGACCAGTCGGCGGGAGGGTCGCGGGCGGGAGGGTTAGGCGAGGGGGAGGGTGATGCCGCCGACTGGTTGCTGGGCTGGGGTGCGGCCGGTGAGCGGGTCGCCCGAGCGTTCGGCGTTGGCGGACAACTCGTCGTAGCCGCGGCGCACCGCATGGCCCAGCTGGAATGGCGGGAATGCCCACCCGGTCGACCCCACCTCGAGCGCCTCCCCCTGGGGGACACCCTGGGCGTAGAGCGACCTGATCAGCTCACCCACCTCGGAGATGTCGGCACGCTGGTCCTTAACGAACTCCCGGTCGACCGGCGTGCCATGACCGGGCACCACCACGCTCGCGGGCGTGAGCATCCCGATCACCAGGTCGAGCGAGCCGGCCCAGTCGAGGGGGAAGCAGTCCGTGCCGTATGCCGGATCGGCCGACTGCTCCACCAGATCGCCAGCGAAGACGACGTCCGCATCCGGGACCCGGAGCACCAGATCGCCGTCGGTGTGGCCACGCCCCGGGAACGCCAGCTCGACGTACCGGTCGCCAAGGTCGATGACGGCGGCCGAGGAGAACGTCTCGTCGGGGAGCCGGTACTCGGTCGCCAACACCTCGTCGAGCACCGCTGCGGTGATCGCGGGGTAGTCCGGGTCGACGGAAGGATCGGCGCGGAACGCCGCCTTGATGCGGTCGCCAGCGGCAACCAGGCCCGCGGCGGCGTTCTCGTGCGCGTGGATCGTGGCGCCCTCGAACGCGACGTTGCCAAACGTGTGGTCGAAGTGCTGGTGCGTGTTGACCACCCAGCGGACCGCCACACCCTGCGCCACGCGTCGTACGTCGTCAGCGAGCCGGTCGCCTTGAGCGGAGCTGGCCCGGGTGTCCACCACGAGTACGCCGTCGGAGCCGACGACCACGCCGATGCTCACGTCCCACTCGGGGTAGCGGAGCACGAAGCAGCCGCGCGCCACCTCGATCAAGTCGGAGGCGTGCAGCTCATCCACGGGCGACAAGTGAGTCATGCCCCCATGATGCCCCCACCCCGGAACAGCGACGCCTCCACCGGGACACCCCAGCCAGCAAACGGCTTGTGCCGTCCGAGACTAGTAAGATTGGCACTCAGTACGACGGAGTGCCAGATCCTGACGCGGCGCCACGACGAGGAGGCGAGCCATGCTGGACGATCGCAAGCTCGACGTGCTCCGAGCCATCGTCGAGGACTACGTGCAGACCCAGGAGCCGGTTGGCTCCAAGGCGCTGGTCGAGCGCCACAGCCTCGGCGTCTCCCCGGCGACTGTGCGCAACGACATGGCCGCGCTCGAAGAAGAAGGCTTCATCACCCAGCCGCACACCAGCGCCGGGCGGATCCCCACCGACAAGGGCTACCGGCTCTTCGTCGACAAGCTGACCAGTATCAAGCCGCTGAGCGGTGCCGAGAAGCGCGCCATCGCGACGTTCCTGCAAGGCGCCGTCGACCTCGACGACGTCGTGCACCGCAGCGTCCGGCTGCTCTCCCAGCTGACCCAGCAGGTCGCCATCGTGCAATACCCCACCCTGGCCCGCTCGACCGTGCGTCACGTCGAGGTCGTCATCCTCGGCCCGCACCGCCTGCTGCTCGTCCTGATCACCAGCACCGGTCGAGTTGAGCAGCGCATCGTCGAGTTGTCCAAGGATCTCGAGGACGACGTGATCGGTGAGCTCCGTGCACGGCTCAACGCCGCCGTCGTCGGGCAGCAGTTGGGCGACGCTGCCACCCGGGTGACAGGGCTGCCTCAGATGTTCCAGCGCGACGACATGCCCGTGGTCACGCAGGTCGTCGCGGCCTTCGCCGATGCCGTCGCCGGCGACCGCCCTGACGAGAAGGTCGTGATCGGCGGCACCGCCAACCTGGTCCGCTTCGGCGACGACTTCGACCACTCGATCAAGCCACTGCTCGAGGCGCTCGAGGAGCACGTCGTGCTGCTCAAGCTCCTCGGTGAGGCGTCCAGCCCCAGCCTCGTCACGGTGCGCATCGGGCACGAGGTGCCGCACGACGTACCCCACGAGACCCTCGCGACAACGTCGGTGGTGGCCACGGGATACGGTCCTGGGGAGCAGGTGCTGGCGACCCTCGGAGTCGTCGGCCCGACCCGGATGGACTATCCCGGCTCGATGGCGGCCGTCAACGCCGTCGCCCGCTACGTCAGCCAGATCCTGTCCGACGCATGACCGCCACCGCTATGAATGCTGGAGCATGAGCCAAGACCTCTACCAAGTCCTGGGAGTCGCGCGCGACGCGACGCCGGAGCAGATCAAGAAGGCGTACCGCAACCTGGCGCGCCGGCTGCACCCCGACGTCAATCCCGACGCTGAGACGCAGGAGCGCTTTAAAGAGGTCACGCGCGCGTACGACGTCTTGAGCGACCCCAAGAAGCGGGAGCTCTACGACCTCGGCGGTGACCCGCTTTCGTCGGCCGGTGGTGGCTTCGGTCAGGGAGCAGGGTTCTCGTTCACCGACATCATGGACGCGTTCTTCGGACAGTCCGCCGGCAGCCGCGGCCCACGACCACGCTCGCGGCGCGGGCAAGACGCCCTCATCCGGATGCAGCTCGACCTGGCTGAGGCGGCATTCGGCGTAGACAGGGAGCTCAAGGTAGACACGGCCGTGACGTGCACGGTCTGCTCCGGCGCCGGCACTGCGCCTGGCACATCCCCGACTCAGTGCACGACGTGCTCTGGCCGCGGCGAGATCAGCCATGTGCAGCGGTCATTCCTGGGCGAGGTGCGCACGATGCGGCCATGCCCCACGTGTCGCGGCTTCGGCACGGTCATCCCTGACCCCTGCAGCGAGTGCTCAGGCGACGGACGAGTCCGGGCCCGCCGCGCCATCTCGATCAAGGTGCCGCCGGGTGTCGACGCCGGCACCCGGATCCAGCTGACGGGCGAAGGCGAAGTCGGGCCCGGCGGCGGACCTGCCGGTGACTTGTACGTCGAGGTCGACGTGGGCCGCCACTCGATCTTCACGCGTAGCGGTGACGACCTGCTCTGCACGATCACGCTGCCGATGACCGCGGCCGCCCTCGGTACGTCGATCGAGCTCCCGACGCTGGAGGCCGACCTCGTCAGGGGCGACAGCGAAAACGCCGACGGGCTCGAGACCGAGCTGCACCTCGACATCCGGGCCGGCACCCAGTCGGGTGAGCAGATCGTCGCCCGCGGCCGTGGGGTGCCGCACCTACGTGGCACCGGTCGCGGCGACCTGGTCACCACGATCGTCGTCGAGACCCCGACCCGCCTCGACGACGAGCAGGCGGAGCTGGTCCGACGGCTGGCCGAGATGCGGCAGGAAGAGAGCCCCGACGTCATACCGGAGGGGCAGCCGCGGCCGAAGGGCGTGTTCGGCCGGTTCCGCGACGTCCTCGGCGGCCGCTGAGCCATCCCACCGGTCGACTGGTCACGTTTGCACGGTCGACTGGTCACGTTTGCACGGTCGACTGGTCACGTTTGCACGGTCGACTGGTCACTTCTGCTGCCTTGAACGGCATTGTGACCAGTCGGCGCGGCATAGGTGACCAGTCGGCGCGGCATAGGTGACCGGTCGGCGCGGCATAGGTGACCGGTCGGCGCGGCATAGGTGACCGGTCGGCGCGGCATAGGTGACCGGTCGGCGCGGCATAGGTGACCAGTCGGCGCGGGCGCGGGTCTCGACAAGCTCGACCGCCGGATGGTGCGGGTCGCTACTCGACGATGAACGTCTTGTCGTCGATGTTTCTGGGCGAGCCGTCCTCCATGCTGTATTCGAGCGCGCGCAACGTGTAGGTCCCAGGCTCGAGGTCGCCCAGGGGGATCTCCACTTGGCGCCACTCCATGAACGCGGTTGTCACAAAGCCTTCGTCGACCTTCGCATCGGTGCCGTCGAACAGCTGCCAGTTGACGGTGCCTTCGAAGACATTGCCCGAAACCTCCACGGTCACCGGGTTGGCCATGGTCTGACCTTCGACGATGTTGTCGATCGTGATGAACGCCCTGACGTCATCGTCGCTCTGCACGGCCACGGAAGGGGATACGTCGACGCAGTAGAACAAGCTGTCGACGGGGTCCCCGTTGTAGGTGAAGCGGGCGGCTTCCTCAACGCCAGCGGTCCGCAGGAGCGTCTGCACGTACTGCGGCTGAGCGATACAACTACCCTCCAGTTCCCCGCGGGCGCCGAGGTCGGCATCGCCCGCCAGAGCGATGGTCGTGACGCCACCATCCGCGGTGATGCCGGTAACATCGACGCCCTCCGGCCACCCACTTTCGTAGTCGGGATCGATCGGCTGTGACGTCAAGAACTCATGTACCGCTGCCTCCGCCGGCGTGGAGTCGGCAACCGGGACCGTGTGCGGCTCGCTGTACAAGCGCGGCGCGAGGTCGGCGTTGCTCGGCTGGGGTCCGACATAGAACACCGGCACCTCTGACGTTGGGGGCTGGCTGGCAGGCGGAGTGCCGTTCGAGCCGTTTCCACTGTTGTCACCGATCACCACGACAGCCGTGATCACGGCGGCAGTGGCGGCAGCTGCCCCGAGCGCTCCGAACACCCAGCGCTCGCGCAGCGGAGACGGCGCCGACGACGTACGTCGTCGGATCCGCTGCAGGGCGGTCGCGTCGGTCTCGACCTCGGCCGCCTCGGCAGCCATCGCACGCCGCAGCATCTCGGCGGTCTCGTCGTTGTGGGTTTCGGGGGTGTTCATGAGTGATCCTCCAGCTGGGTGCGGAGCGAGTTGAGGCCTCGGGATGCATGGCTCTTGACGGCCCCACGGCTGATGCCGAGGGTGGCGGCGATATCGGCTTCCGAGAGGTCGGTGTAGTAGCGCAGCACGAGCACCTCACGTTGCCGGACCGGGAGTTGATGTAGCGCCGCCATCACGACCGATCGCGACTCCGCGCCGACGGCGACATCTTCCGCGCTCGCGGTCGCGTTGACCTGACGCGGCAGGTGCTTGTCGACGACTTGATGGTGGCGCTGCGCGGAGCGAGCTCGGTTGATGACGGTCTTGCGGAGGTAGCCCACCGCGCGGTCGGTGTCGCGCAAGGTGCGCCACTTGCGGTGCATGGCGACGAACGAGTCCTGGACGATCTCCTCGGCCTCTCCGCTGTGGCGGACGAGGAAGGATGCAGTGCGGACGAGCGACCCGTAGTGCAACGCGTAGAGCTGGGTGACCGCCTCGTCGGCGTCCCACCTCTCAGCAGTCGCCATCCGCAATCCCCTCACACTCGCGTCCCGCGATAACGTGGCCATGCTGTTACCACGCGCGGCTGGGCCTTGCGGTTTACATGGTCGCGCAACCACCGCACCCAGCGCGGACCGACACGGCCGCCGCCCAAGGAGGAGATGTGACGGAGCCTGCCGAGACTGCTGTCGCCGACTGCCTGTTCTGCTCGATCGTGGCCGGGGAGGTGCCTGCGGATACCGTCGCCGACACCGACCTCGCACTGGCCTTTCGCGACATCAACCCGCAGGCGCCGACACACGTCCTCGTCATCCCCAAAGTGCACAGCGCGACGCTGCCCGAGCTAGCGGTCTCACATCCCGACGCCGCTCTCGCCGTCCTCACCCTTGCCCGCGACGTGGCCCTGAACGAGGGCGTCGGCGACGGTTATCGAGTGGCTTTCAACAACGGCGCCGGGGCCCAGCAGACGGTATTCCACGCCCATGCCCACGTGTTGGGTGGCCGCGAGTTCACCTGGCCACCGGGGTGAAGTTAGGACAAACCAAGTGGGCGCTGAGGCCTCCACACCGTACGATTGACGAACGATGACAGAGCCCTCAGTACCACGACATACGATCGTGATCCCGGCTAGCGTGCCGGTCGTCGCCGTCCTCGGCCCCCAAGACGAGTTCCTCGACATTATCGAGCGGGAGTTCGACGCGGAGATCCACGCACGCGGCAACGAGATCAGCGTCTACGGCGACCGCGGTGAGGTCGCCCTCATCGAGCGACTTCTCGATGAGCTCGTGACGATGGTCCGCACCGGCCAAGGCCTGACGGCCGAGACGGTCGAGCGGGTGATCGCGATGCTGCGCGCGGAGACGAAGGAACGCCCCGCCGACGTACTCACCCTCAACATCTTGAGCAACCGCGGCCGCACCATCAGGCCGAAGAGCCTCAACCAGAAGCGGTACGTCGACGCGATCGACAAGCACACGGTCGTCTTCTCGATCGGCCCGGCCGGCACCGGCAAGACCTACCTCGCGATGGCTAAAGCCGTGCAGGCCTTGCAGGCCAAGCAGGTCAACCGCATCATCCTCACGCGGCCGGCTGTCGAGGCGGGCGAGCGGCTCGGATACCTCCCCGGCACGCTGAGCGAGAAGATCGACCCCTACCTCCGGCCGCTGTATGACGCGCTGCACGACATGCTCGACCCCGAGACGATCCCGAAGCTCCTCACGGCCGGGACGATCGAAGTCGCCCCGCTCGCCTACATGCGTGGCCGCAGCCTCAACGACGCCTTCATCATCCTCGACGAGGCGCAGAACACCTCCCCTGAGCAGATGAAGATGTTCCTGACCCGGCTCGGCTTTGGATCCCGGATGGTCGTCACCGGCGACATCACCCAGATCGACCTGCCCGGCGGCACCAAGAGCGGCCTCAAGGTTGTCCAGGAGATCCTCGAGGGCATGAAGGACGTGGAGTTCTGCCGACTCACCGCGCACGACGTCGTGCGCCACAAGCTCGTCGGCAAGATCGTGGCGGCCTACGACACCTACGAAGCCAAACGGAGCACAGGGCCGGCACCCGTGGCCGACACCCGATGAGCGTCGAGGTTCTCAACGAGTCCGGTGTCGAGCTCGACACCGTGACGTTCCTCAAGCTGGCCCGCTTCACGATGTCGCGGATGCGTGTCCATCCTGAGGCCGAGCTGTGCGTGCGGCTCGTCGACGAGGGGACGATCGCCGAGTACAACCAGAAGTGGATGGGCAAGTCCGGCCCCACCGATGTGTTGTCGTTCCCGATGGACGAGCTGCGGCCGGCGCGCGACAACGAACCCGACGCGGAGGGGATTCTCGGCGACATGCTGCTCTGTCCGCAGTACGCCGCGGCGCAGGCGCCGACGTACAGCCGCAGCGTCGACGACGAGCTTGCGTTGCTCACGATCCACGGCATCTTGCACCTCCTCGGCTACGACCATGCCGAGCCCGAGGAGGAGCGCGAGATGTTCGCGCTGCAGACGCGGCTGCTTGCAGAGTGGTTGGGAGTGAAGAGCGGTGACAAGGTCGAATGACGACCTCTGATCTCACGTTGCTCGCGATCGCAGGCGTGCTCATCGTCGTCGCCGCCATCCTCGCCAGCGCCGAAGCGGCGTTGTCGTCGATCTCTCGAGTGCGCGCCGAAGAGCTGATCCGCGAGGGCCGGCGCGGTGCACAGCGCTTGCTCGCCGTCGTCAGCGACGCCCCCCGATTCGTCAACACCACACTGCTGGTGCGCGTGCTGTGCGAGACGACCGCGATCGTCCTCGTCACGCTTGTCATCGTCGACTCGGGTCACGGATCGAACGGGCGCGAGGGCCTGCTCGAGCCGACGTGGCTGCAGATACTGGTCGCCGCTGGCGCGATGACGATCGTGTCGTACATTGCCGTTGGCGTAGGCCCCCGCACCATCGGTCGACAGCACTCCGAGCGCGTGGGGTTGATGGCGGCCGCACCCGTCACTGGACTCACCGCAGTGCTCGGGCCAGTGCCGCAGCTGCTGATCGTGGTCGGCAACGCGCTGACACCTGGCCGCGGGTTCCGCGAAGGGCCGTTCGCGACCGAGGCCGAGCTGCGCGAGCTCGTCGACCTGGCCGCGCAGTCTCGCGTCATCGAGTCGGGCGAGAGCAAGATGATCCACTCGGTGTTCGAGCTCAGCGACACGCTGGTGCGCGAAGTGATGGTGCCGCGCACCGACATGGTCTTCATCGAGCGCTACAAGACGTTGCGCCAGATGATGTCGCTGGCGCTGCGCAGTGGCTTCTCGCGCATCCCCGTCGTGGGGGAGAACCTCGACGACGTGGTGGGCGTTGCTTATCTCAAAGACGTCACCAAGCGTGTCTTCGACAAGCACGAGGCCGAGACGACCGAGCGGATCGAGACGATGATGCGGCCCGCGCTGTTCATCCCAGACTCCAAGCCGGCCGACGAGCTGATGCGCGAGATGCAGGCGCGGCGGATGCACGTGGCGGTCATCGTGGACGAGTACGGCGGCACGGCCGGCATGGTGACAATCGAGGACCTGCTCGAAGAGATCGTCGGCGAGATCACCGACGAGTACGACTCCGAGCCTGAAGAGCCCGAACGCCTGTCCAGCGGTGCCGTGCGGGTCAGCTCGCGGATGCCCGTTGACGAGCTCGGTGAGCTGTTCGACGTCGAGATCGACGACGAGGACATCGAGACCGTGGGCGGCCTGATGGCCAAGCACCTCGGGAAGGTGCCGATTCCCGGCGCGGAAGTTGTCTGCGAAGGACTGCATCTACGGGCCGAGTCGCTTGCCGGTCGCCGCAACAAGGTCGGCACAGTGCTCGTCTCGAGGGTGGCAGACCACGTCAAGCAAGAGCCAGAGCCCGAGGCGGAGCGCGAGCCGGCGCCGAGGCAGCGGAGCACCGAGCCCGCAGAGTCCGACGCCTAATGCCTGTGGAGCTCACTGATCCTGAAGACGCGAAGCTGCTGACGCTCGCTCGCTCGAGTCGCACGCGCGGCAACGCCCGCGAGGGCGCCGCAGTCCGCGACTCCGACGGCCGCACCTACACGGCGACCAATGTCAATCTGCCGTCCTTGCAGCTCTCTGCCCTGCAGGCAGCCACCGCCATGGCGATCAGCAGTGGTGCGACCGAGCTCGAGGCTGGGCTCGTCGTCACCGATGCGCTGTCGCTGAACGAGCTGGATGTCTCCGTCGTACGTGAGTATGCCGGCGACGGCATCGTGCTCTACCGGGTCGCCACCGACGGCTCAGTGCTCGACTCGGTGACCACGTGACCGAGGCACCGTCGTTCCGCAGTGGGTTCGGCTGCCTGGTCGGCCGTCCCAACGCCGGCAAGTCGACGCTGACCAACGCGATGGTGGGCTCGAAGATCGCCATCACGTCGTCGCGACCCCAGACGACCCGCCATGCGATCCGCGGCATCCTCAACCGGGCCGACGCCCAGCTAGTGCTCGTGGACACGCCCGGTCTCCACCGGCCGCGGACTCTACTCGGCGAGCGCCTCAACGACATCGTCAAGAGCACCTGGGCAGAGGTCGACGTCGTCGGAGTCTGCCTGGCGGCCGACGAGAAGGTCGGTTCGGGTGACAAGTTCCTGCTCTCGGAGCTCGCGAAGGTGGCCAACACACCGAAGATCGCCGTGGTGACCAAGACCGACCTGGCGACACCCGAAAAGCTCGCCACCCACCTCCTCGACGTCCAGGCCCTAGGGGCAGCGGTGGGTGTGACGTGGCAGGACATCGTTCCGGTGTCGGCCGTGAGTGGGTTCCAGGTCGACCTCATCACCGAGTTGCTCGTCGCGCAGCTTCCGGAGGGGCCGCGGTTGTATCCCGAAGGGGAGCTGACCGACGAGCCGGAGATCGTGCTTGTCGCTGAGCTGATCCGAGAGGCCGCGCTCGAAGGTGTCCGCGACGAGCTACCGCACTCGATCGCCGTCGTCGTTGAGGAGATGGGGCTTCGCGAGGATCGGCCGGAAGGCAAGCCGTTGCTCGACGTACAGGCGAACCTCTTCGTCGAACGTGACACGCAGAAGGGCATCGTCATCGGGAAGGGCGGCGCCCGGCTCAAACACGTCGGTACGGCGGCCCGCGCTCAGATCGAAGCGCTGCTTGGTACGCCGGTCTACCTCGACCTGCGGGTCAAGGTGGCCAAGGACTGGCAGCGCGACCCGAAACAGCTACGCCGCCTCGGCTTCTGAATCACCGCTGATCGAGCCGCCCCACCGGCGATCGATGTCCCACCGCTGATCGAGCTTGTCGAGATCGAGGTGGTCTCGACAAGCTTCCGACCGCCGGTCTCGACAAGCTCGACCGGCGGGGTGCGGCTGCTACAGGGGTGGGAGACCGTCGCCTTGGGTGTCGAGCGCCCAACAGGTGGTGTTGTGTGAGCCGGACTGCCACGACGCCCTCGTCGGGTAGTAGTAGTAATAGTTCTGCGTCTCCGGGACGTAGTTCTGGAAGATCCCCGCGCAGAATGCCCTGCTCCTGTTCTGGGCGTTGGTGACGCCGGGATACGGTGCGTCAGGCGGGCCGAGGAACAACGACTCGGGGATCAGTTGCGCCTGATGGGCCTGTTTGCACGACGTGAAGCGCACCGGCTGGAGCACCTTCGGCCAGTGCCTGACACATCCGCGGAACTCCGCAGGAACACCGGAACTCAGCGCGCCCTGCAGGCTGCCGGCGCGCGGAACTCCCACCCGTGCGTTGTAGTGCTCCTTCAGGATGACGTCGCAGCGGATCCAGTCCTGCCCTGCGGCGACTTGCGCCTCACTGGGCAAGATCAGCGCCAGGTCGAGCTTGGAGATGGTGGCAGAGTCGCCGACGTACTGCTGGAACCGAGGCTGGCAGTCACGCCACACCTTGGCGATCTCGGCGCGGAGTGGCGAGGGGCTGACGCGGAAGACTGCGAACGTCTCGGCCGTATGACGGCGGGTGCAGTCGATCGGGGACGACCCGTCGCGCTGGATGCGGAACTGTTTCCTGGTGGTGTCGTAACAGTTGCCTATCCGCGGCCTTGAGACGACCGGCTCGGTGGTGGTCGTGGTGGTCGGTGGTGCAGTCGCGGAGCTCGCGGAGGTCTCCGTGGGTGTCGTGCTGGTGGTTGTCTCGGTGGGTGTTGTGGTGGACGAGGTCGTGGTCGAGGTGGTCTCTTCCGATGACTCGCCGGCGATATCCTCGGCGCTCCCACACGCCGTGAGACAGAGCACTGACATGACGGCAACCGACCCCACGAGTTTCATCACTCGGCTGATTATGCCGTGCGAAAGGATCAACCCGTGGTCTTGTTCCAGCAGTAGCCGAAACGTTGTCCCTCGTGCCAGTCGGCGGGCGTCGGGAACGTCCAACTGAACGTAAAGCCGCTCTCCTCGTCGAGCAAGTCGACGATCAGATCCTCGCAGCGCTGCTTGCCGTCGGTGTTCGTGACTGACTCGCCCGGATAGCTCTCGCTGGTCGAGCCGAGCCGGAGTGCGGCGATCGCGCGGTAGGTGTGCTCCTGGTTGCACATGACCATGGTCGAGTCGTTGGTCCCGGGCTCGCCCGTCGAACACAGGCCGTAGTCGTCGATGGCGGAGTCGTCGTCGAGCAGCCCTTCGAGCTTGGGAGGGAGGTCAGCGAGGATCTGCTCGGCCTGCAGCGCGATGATGTCGCAGCGGACCCAGTGCGCCCCGCGATCGAACGCACGTTGGTCAGGGAGGAAGTACGTCACCGTCAGTCGCACGCGCGCTCGCGTCGCGGCGTCTCCTCCGACGTACTTGACGAACGCATCAAGGCATGACTCGCCGGCTTGCTGCTGGATGGCATCGTTCTTGATCTGCACGCCCTCGAACGCGATGTCGGACGGCAGGTTCTTCACTGCAAACGTGTATGCCGTGTGGGGCTCGTCGCAGGGGAGCGTGGCTGTGGTGTTGGAGTAGCGGCCGATGTCGCTGAAGCCCAGGGCGCGGCAGGTGTCCGTCTTGGGCGGCGGCGGAGGCGGCGGGGTCTTCGTGCCGGGAGGACTCGACGATGAGCTCTTGTCGGTCCCATCATCGCCCGCGTTGGGCTCGCTGTTGGCGGAGCAGCCGGCTGCCAGGATGACGACGCCGAGGCCAACCGCGAGCGGCCGCAGGGCGGGCTGCAGCCAGGAGACGGTCATCAGCGCCAACTGTAGGTGACACCGCCAGCCGTCCCCGCGCTGCGCGCCGACTCGGCGACCTCCGGCGGTCGAGCTTGTCGAGACCCCGGTGGTCAGCCGTCGTCGGCGCTCAGATGGCGTTGCAGGGCGACGCCGCGCGCGCTGATGGTGCAGCCGAGCTTGTCGTTGATGACGATCATGTGATGGTTGGACTCGGCGTTGTTGGTGTCGATGACCTCAAGTTCCGGATGGTCGTCGCGCAGCCACAGCAGCATGGTGGCCTTGAGCAACATGCCGAGCCGGTGGCCGCGGTGGCTGCCGACGACGGTCGTGTCCTCTTGGATCGCCCGGCCCGGGCTGTATCCGTCCACGCAGACGATGGTGTGCCCGGCCCATTCACCCGAGGGCTTGTGACGCGCCATCAACCGGTACAGCTTCTGCTGCCGGTTGGCCATGGCGAGCTCGTACCGTTCGAGCCGCTCTACCGGGAACACGTCGTCCGTGACGTCCATACCCTCAACTGGCGCGTCGCTGATCGCCTCGAAAAGCGACGTCAGCTCGGGCAGCCACTCAGTGGGCGCCGCGCCGGCAAGGGGGATCAGCTCGTAATCAGTCGCGTGGGCGGCCGCGTCGTCGGCGTACGTCTGGATCAGGTTGTAGTCGAGCTCGGCTGGGCGGAGTCGGCGATGCGCGGAGGCCATCGCGACCTCGAACCCTTGCTGGGTCAGCAGCTTTTGCTTCGGGGAGTCGCGAAAGCCGTAGGTCATGAGCAGGGATCGTCCGGCAGCCCGAGTGGCGCCGAGTTGGGCATCAAGCAGGGCTGTTCCGATGCCCTGCCCTTGATGTTCGGGGTCCACATGGCAGAAGATCTGCGCCATGTGCTGGTTGTCCCAGCGCGGGAACTCGACGCTGGCGTGTGCGACAACGCTGTCACCCTCGCGTGCCAGCCACAGGTGGTCGACGGGTCTGTCGTCGTGGGTGAAACGCGCCCGCGCGGCGAAGTTGCCCCCAGTGTGGGGAGCCAGCGAGTCGGCATCCTCCGCCTTCATTTCGCGGTTGATGATCTCGGCGCAGCGCTCCGCAGTTGCGTCGTCAAGGTCGAGGGGGTCGATGCGCTCGATCTTCATACCGGCATCCAACGGGGTGAGTGTTCGCACGGCAACAGGTTTGCGTCGAGCGCCATCCGGCGGTCGAGCGTGTCGAGACCCTTGATCTCGACAGGCTCGATCAGCGGACAACTCGACGGGCTCGATCACCGAATGATGCACCGGTGTTAGCCTGGGACCACCATGAAGGTCGTGCACGCGCTGCTCCTTGCTTGCCGCGACGGGGTTCGCTGAGCCGGACCACCTCGTCGCGGAGTTGCTGATGTCTCGGCGACGTCCCTCTCTTCGAAGGTTCATCCCATGGTCATCCACCCGCAGCAACCCAGCGGTATGCCGTTCGGTCGTTACCGCGCCTTCCCACCCGTCGACCTGCCGAACCGCCGCTGGCCGACCGCAACTGTGACTCAGGCACCACGCTGGCTGTCGACCGACCTCCGCGACGGCAACCAAGCACTGATCGAGCCGATGACGCCGGGCCGCAAGCTCCGTATGTTCGAGCTGCTGGTCCGCATGGGCTACAAGGAGATCGAGGTCGGGTTCCCGTCAGCCAGCGCGTTCGACTTCGACTTCGTCCGCCAGCTGATCGAGGGCGGCACGATCCCCGACGACGTGACGATCTCCGTGCTGACCCAGGCTCGCGAGGACCTGATCGAACGCACCGTGCAGAGCCTCGTCGGTGCGACCCGCGCAAACGTGCACCTCTACAACGCGACCGCCCCGCTGTTTCGCCGGGTCGTCTTCGGCGTCGACCGTGACGAGTGCCGCGCGATCGCGACCCGTGGCACCGAGATCGTGATGAAGTACGCCGACGAGTACCTGCACGGCGTCGACGTGGGATACCAGTACAGCCCGGAGATCTTCACCGACACCGAGCCCGACTTCGCCGTCGAGGTATGTGAGGCCGTCTCCGACGTATGGCAGCCGGGGCCGGGACGCGAGATCATCCTCAACCTGCCTGCCACCGTCGAGATGTCGACGCCCAATGTCTACGCCGACCAAATCGAGTGGTTCGCGGGACAGCTGACCCGTCGCGAGCACTCAGTTGTCTCGCTGCACCCGCACAACGACCGAGGCACAGCGGTGGCAGCCACCGAGCTGGCGATGATGGCCGGGGCGGACCGGGTCGAGGGCTGCCTGTTCGGCCACGGCGAGCGCACGGGCAACGTCTGCCTGGTCACGCTCGGCCTGAACCTCTTCAGCCAGGGGATCGACCCCAAGATCAACTTCTCAGACATCGACGAGATCCGCCGCACGGTCGAGTACTGCACCGGGTTGCCGGTGCATCCACGTCATCCGTACGCCGGCGACCTCGTCTACACGGCGTTCTCGGGCTCGCACCAAGACGCGATCAAAAAGGGGCTCGAGGGCCTCGACAAGGAAGCCCACGACGCTGGCGTCCCGGTGCGCGAGCTGCCGTGGAAGGCGCCTTACCTTCCGATCGACCCGATGGATGTCGGGCGCTCCTACGAGGCCGTCATCCGCGTCAACTCCCAGTCAGGCAAGGGCGGCGTCGCCTATATCCTCCGGGCCGAGCACAAGCTCGACCTGCCACGTCGGCTGCAGATCGAGTTCAGCCGTGTCGTCCAGATCCGCACCGACGAAGACGGCGGCGAGATATCGGGCGAGGAGATCTGGGCGGCGTTCTCCGCTGAGTATCTCGACCGACGTACGCCGCTGAGCCTCAACTCCGTGCACACGTCATCGGCAGCAGGGGAGCGCGACGCCCTCGAGGTCAACGTGTACGTCGACGGGGTGCCGCACGCGTTGCACGGCGAGGGCAACGGCCCGATCGCGGCGTTCGTCGAGGCGATCAACGGCCTCGGGTATGACGTCAGGGTCCTCGACTACGCCGAGCACGCCTTGTCGTCGGGTGGCGACGCGACCGCAGCGGCGTACGTCGAATGCGCCATCGGTGAGCAGATCCTGTGGGGAGTTGGCCTCGACGCCAACATCGTCACCGCCTCACTCAAGGCTGTCATCTCCGCCATCAACCGAGCCTCCTGAAACCCGCCCCAGCAACCACTTGCACGGACGCAACAGCGTTTGTCCGGCAGCGTCCGTAGCAGCGGCCGCCCCAGCAACCACTTGCCCGGACGTAACACTGGCTAGGAGGCGAGTCTGGCGATGCAGGCGGTGGCAACCCGCCGGAAACCGATGCCCTCGTAGACCCGAGCGACATCGTCTGACTCCGCGGAGCAGAACACCGTCGTCACACCACGGCTGAGCGCGTCGCTTGCGAGCACGTACGTCACCTGAGCGCCCAGCCCACGGCGTCGGTATGCCGGCAGGACCGCCACCCCGGCGATCTCGGCTACGTCATCGACCGCGGAGTAGCTACCGCCACCCAACGGGCCCAGCTCGGGGGCCTCGGTGGCATAGACCGCCGCTTGGCACAAGGCGCCCGCTCGCATGAGCGAGAGGCTGAGCTCATCGACCGTGGTGTGGGTGGTGTCCAAGTCGAGAGCGGCGTCACGTGCCTCGATGTCACCGTCCCCCCGAGCCGTCCCTGGATGAGCAAATCCAACCGACACGGCGGCGCGCGACAAGGCGATCTGGTCGGGCTCGTCGGCGTCGAGCATCCGGGCGGACCCAGGCCCGCCGCGGGGGTCGCCGTCGAGGACGAGCAGCGGGCAGAGTTCGACCGACATACCTGCCTGGCGGGCCGCGTCGAGCAGACTCGGCGCACTCTCTTGCATCCACTCGAGGGTCCGTGGCACGGCCAGGTCAGCCTGGCGACCAAGCACCGCGCGTACGTCGGCGGGCTCGAAGTCGGCGTTGCCGCCGAGGCGTGGCCGCGCGTAGTACGGCCACCCGGAAACCGCCACGAACAGCGTGAACGGACCCACCTCTTCGACCCGAGTGCGCGACCGTGGGACGGCGTCGTAGTACTGCTCGATCCGGGGGAGCAGGTCCGGGTGCAAGGCCATCGCAGAGCGAGCATGTCACATCGCCGCCCCTAGCATCATTGCGCAGCAGCAAGCATTCAAGCGCTCCATCGCGCCAGCCTGCCCGCCGACGTCCGAGCTGCCTGGCCGCTGCCCACGGGGCTCACTCCCCCGTCGGAACGCGCCGCAGACTGCGCCCGGCATCCACGGCCATACCATTCCAAACCACCGCATGAGGCCTAGCCCGTTCGGATGATTGTCGCTAGTAGTGACCCCTCGCTCACAGCCCGCTGCCACGCTGAGACTGGCCCAGCACGTCTGGAGCCGGCTCGGCGCGCAGTGGGGAGGGGCCTGGGGTGAGCGCAAACTCGCGGATCGACAACCGCCGCTGGCGATCTCATCCGGTGCGCGCCGGCGTCATCCGCGCTGTTGTCTTCGTCGTCCCGGTGCTGGTCTCCATCGGAGTCGGGATCCTGGTCGCAAGAATCCTGCCCACGCCGCAGACCACCCTGGAGCTCATTGCGTGGTGGGTCACGGTCTTGGTGGCCTCCACCATCGCGGTGTTCGGCACGGACCGATGGGCTCGACGCCTGCTGCCACTCGCAACGTTGATGCGGCTCTCCATGCTGTTCCCCGACAGCGCACCCTCGCGGCTCAAGCTCGCGCGCCGGGTGGCAGGAAGCCGCGCGATCGCCGCCGAGCTGCAGCGCTCGAGTCGCGCCGGCATCGACGGCGACCGTCAGGAAGCCGCAGAGACGATCCTGACCTTGGTCGGGGCGCTGGGCGACTACGACACCCGCACCCGGGGCCACTCAGAGCGCACCCAGCTCTTCGTGACGATGCTGGCCGACGAGCTCAAGCTTCGCGACGAAGACCGTGGCCGGCTGATGTGGGCAGCGCTCGTGCACGACATCGGCAAACTCAAAGTCCCTCAGGACGTGCTCAACAAACCGTCTAAGCCCTCCGAGGACGAGTGGAAGGTCCTGCACAGCCACCCACACGAAGGCGCGCTCATCTGCGAGCCGCTCCGAGAGTGGCTCGGGGAGTGGTACTTCGCGATCGAGCAACACCACGAGAGGTTCGACGGCACCGGGTATCCCCACGGGCTGGCTGGCCAAGAGATCAGCTACGGCGCGCGGATCGTGGCTGTCGCCGACAGCTACGAAGTCATGACGGCCAGCCGCCCTTACAAGAAGCCGATGAGCGCAGCCGCCGCTCGCGCCGAGCTCACTCGCTGCGCCGGCACTCAGTTCGACCCTGACATCGTGCGGGCCTTCCTCAACATCTCGCTCGGCCACGTCAGACGCTCGACCGGTCCGATTGCTTGGGTCGCACAGCTCCTGCTCGTTCGCCCCGGCCCGATCCTCGGGCAGGCCTTCGGAGCCACCGCGGGAGCCACCGCGACGGTCGCCAGCGTGGTCGCACTGAACCTGGCAACAGGTGCCGCGGGTAGCCCGGCGGCGAGCGCGCACGCCGACCACACTCTGGTGGGAGCCCGGCAACCGGGCCAAGGTCAAGGCCAAGCGAGCACGCCCGCGCAGGAGTCGCCAGGATCTTCGAGCGACCCTACGCCGACGACGCCCGACGGTACGCCGGACGACCCGTCGAGCAACCCAAGGCCGACCACGGGATCCACTGGACCAACCGGGACCCCACGGCCCTCACCTGACGACGACCCGACGCCAACGCCAGACAACGACCCGGATCCCACGCAGGACCCCGACGACGACCCCACGACCGACCCTCCGACGCAGCCACCGACCACGCCGCCGCCCGCCTCGGACCCCATGGTCCTTCGTGACGACGAGATGGGCACGAGAGAAGACGTCGTACAGAGCATCGACGTGTTCAGGAACGACAAAGCGCCCGACGGCGAAGTGCTCGAGCTCGTGGCTGCCGACGGTGCTGCGCACGGTGCTCTGACTAGGTCTGCTGACGGAACGGTTACGTACACCCCGGCAGCGCACTTCCACGGGAGCGACGCCTTCACCTACACCGCCATGGATGAGGAGGGAGCGACCAGCACCGCGGACGTAACCGTCTTGGTCGCCGCAGTCAACGACGCGCCGGATGCAGTCAACGACGGGCGCGCCATCCTCGAGGACGCCACCGGCGTGCAGATCAACCTGCTCGCCAACGACCATGACGTGGATGGCGACAACCTCTCCGTCACGTCCGTGGGGAACCCAGCCCATGGCAGCGCCCAGCGTGGACAGGGAGGTGTGGTCGTCTACACCCCGTCGCCCAACTACTTCGGGCCGGACACCTTCAGCTACACGGTCACGGACGGCGGCTCTACCGACACCGCCACCGTGACCGTGTCCGTTACCCCGGTGAACGACGCCCCTGTCGTCCTGGACGAGTCCTACACGACGTCTCTCGCCGGGCTGCTGATAGTCGGCGCCGGCAACGGAGTTCTTGCCAACGACCGCGACGTCGACGGCGACCGGCTCGAAGTCATCAGCGACAGCTCGACCGCGCTCAACATCGCCGCCAACGGTTCTTTCAACTTTGTCGGGGTTTTTCCCAGGGTCCTGCGCATCAACTACGTCGTGTCGGACGGCACGACGACCGTCACCGGCACGGTCACGATCACGGTGAGGCTGCTCTAACAATCCTGGCGCCGTTCGGAGCGCAATTGCAGAAATTCGACCCCTCAGCTGCAATTGCGTTCCGAACCCGCGTCATGCGGCGAGGAAGCGAGCCTGGCGATGAGCCGCCGCGCCACACCGCCCACGGACGGCCACTGTCTGTGGCTAGCACCTACACTCCTGGTGACGGACGATGGCTGTCGAGCGAAGCGGAGTCTGATGCGACTAACGGTGAAAGTCGCTCTTGTCATTGCGTTCGTGGCCCTGGACATCGTGCTCGTGGCGCTCGCCGTCCGCCACGTCCGCCAGCCAGCGAGCACCGACAGTGGACCCAGCACCCCGACGCTCACGTCGGACGACGACAGCACAACACCTCCGGCCACCACACCGACTCAGCCGACCACTTCAAACACTGAGCCGCCGCCGCCCAAGAGGTCAGACACTCTTCTGTCGATTGGGGTCGACGGTGTCCTGCTCCGGGCGACGACGGGTGACTGCCAAGCCGGCGAGAGTGGATCCGTCGAAGTGTCGACGGACGGCGGTCAGACCTTCGAGACAGCCTTGAGCGAGGTCGCCCAGGTGGTCAGGGTCGTCGCGGTCTCGCGATCGGATCTCTGGATCGTCGAGACCGGCGAGACCTGTGCGGCAGCAGTGCAGCGCTCGGGTGACCTCGGGGAGTCCTGGGTTCGCTCGCCCGGGAGCAGAGGAGCCTGGCACCTCAGCCCCATTGGGGGCGACGGGCGGGTCCACGCACCGGGCGGCCCGCGCCGCCTTGGCTGTGTGGGCATCTCCCTTGCGCCGCTCGATGTCACCCTTGCGTATGCCGCTTGCGACAACGGCGATGTACGTGTGAGCACGGATGCTGGGACAACGTGGTCGACAACCGGGCACGTCGATGGCCTGGTGGCGTTGAGCTTCGAGGATGCCTCCACAGGGCTGGCGCTCGCGACCGACGAGGGTTGCGCCGCACGTGTGCTCACCACGAACGACAACGGACAGACGTGGCGACGGAGCAGCTGCATGGAAGGTGAAGAACCCGAGGCGATTGCCACGAACGGCAGCCAGGTCGTCGCCCAGGTGGACGATCAGCTGATCGTCAGTGACGACGGAGGACAGACATGGTCCCTGCCGACATGACCCGCGAGCCTGTCGGCAGCCGGTCGGGGACGTTCGTGATCCTGGTCGTGTGCACGGCGAACATCTGCCGCTCACCGCTTGCCGAGCATGTGCTTCGCGCAGCCCTGGCCGCGGCGCCCGGTCCCCAACCCAACTTCGCCGTGTCGAGCGCGGGCGTGTTCGGTTGGGTTGATGCTCCGATGGACGCGATGGCAGCCGCGCAGTTGCGCCGGCTCGGCGGAGACCCTGGTGAGTTCCGGTCCCACAGCTTCCAAGGGGCCGAAGCGTTGGAAGCCGACCTGGTGCTGACTGCCACCCTGGAGCACCGGCGCGCCGTGCTGGTCGAAGCTCCGGAGGCTCTGCGTCGTACGTTCACGTTGTTGGAGTTCGCCCATCTGGTCTCGGAGGTGCCGCAGGTGCGGGCATCCGCCGACGGACCGCATGACGTCGTACGTCGAGCGGCCGCGTTGCGCGGCGAATCCCACCTGCTCTCCTACGACCTTCCCGACCCTTATGGTCAGTCGGAGGCGGCGCACCGCGGAACGGCGGACCTTATCTACAAGGCGTGCTTGGTGGTTGCGCGTGCGCTCACGAGCTCTAGTTGACCCGGGTAGGGCTCGCTAGCCGGTCCTCAGGATGCTCGGCGATGTAGTTTTTCAGATCGCCGTCGGCAACCGCGCGGAAGAGCTCCCGGGTCGACGCCGGCGCCAGGCGCACGTAGCTTTGCCCGTCGGAGCTGGTGCCATAGGACTCGAACGGTGCGGTGATGAACTGCACGTCGGGTGGGCGGAGGTTTCTTAACGACAACGCGAGGTTGCGCATCTCGTCGGTATCCCAGGTCTTGTCGACGGTGAGGAACCCGGTGACCGTCGACAGCACCTTGGTGAACCGCAACGGATTGCGTGTCGTCGAAGGTGACATCAGCTGGCCCATCAGCGCGCGCAGGAAGTTCTGCTGACGCGCGATGCGACCGAAGTCGGACTCTTTGTCTCCGGGCAGGTCGTAGCGGGTGCGTACGTATTGCAGGGCCCGCTCGCCCTCGATGGTCTGCCACCCCTCCTCCCAGACAACGCGATTGGAGGTAAAGGTCTGCGGGATGTAGATGCGGACTCCATCGACGGCCGTGGACAGGTCGCGGAAGCCGTCCCAGTCGATCATCGCCACGTGGTCGAACGTGAGGTTGGTGACATCCTGGACGGTTGTGACGGCGAGGGCTGGTCCGCCGTAGGAGAAGGCGGCGTTGATCTTGGCGTAACCGTCGCTGGATGGGTAGCCGTCGATCTTGACCCATGTATCGCGCGGGATCGAGACGAGCTGTGCCGAGTCCCGGTCGGCTGGCACGTGGAGCACCATGATCGTGTCGCTGCGATGCAAACCCGGTGTCCACTCGCCGTCAGCGAGATCGTCGGCAACGGACTCGCCTGAGTTCCCGTTGTCGAGGCCGAGCATCAAGATGTTGAGCGGCTTGCCACCCTCGTTGTGGTCCTTGCCCGGCTGCACCTCGATGCCTGCCTCGACCCTCGGGATGCTGGCGAGTTGCTGGTTGGCCCACCAGGCAAAGCCGCCGGCCAGCGACACGAGGAGTATGACGATGACGCCGAGCGAGGTGAGTATCAGATGCCGGCGGAAGAAGTTCGGTCTGCGTTTGCGAGGCCGCTTGGCCGGGGTCTTGCCGGCCGCTGAGGACGGTGTGTCTGCGGCGGCGGAGTCTGCGGTGCCGGTCTGCTCGTCGGGCGACGTACCCGTGTTCTGTTCGTCTTCCGTCATGAATCCCCTGCGCTGCGCCGGCGGCCGCGCTTGGGCGCGTAGCCGTATCCGTAAGCGTAGCTGTCGGCTCCGCGCTCGGGGGCCATGTTGAGGACGCAGCCGAGGACCCTCGCGTCGACGGAGCGCAGGCGATCCACCGCGCCTAAAGCTTGGTCCTTGGTCGTCTTGCCATGGCGGAACACCATCACCGCGCCGTCAGCCTGAGCGGCGATCAGGGCAGCGTCGGTCACCGGCAAAAGCGGAGGAGCGTCGATGATGATCATGTCGTAGCGCTCCCTCAACTTGACCAGCGTGTCTTGCATGACGTGCGACTGGAGCAGCTCGGCTGGGTTGGGGGGTACGGATCCGCTGGTGATGACGTGCAGGCCGTCAGGTCCCCAGGGCTGGACCGCGTCCTCGACGCCGATCCTGCCGATGAGGACCGTGGTGAGACCTACGGTCGCTTCGAGCTTGAGGTAGTTGGCGACGCGCGGCCGGCGCAGATCTCCCTCAATGAGGAGGACGCGTTGACCCGCTTGAGCCAGCGTGATCGAGAGGTTGACCGCCGTCGTCGTCTTGCCCTCCGAGGGCACGGCGCTGGTGATGACGAACACCTTCGAGAGTCGGTCGATCTCGACGAACTGCAGGTTGGTCCGCAGCATCTTGAACGCCTCGACGCGGGGCGAATGCAGTTCGAGATCGGTGACGAGGGGAGTCTTGATGGCTCTCGAGTCGAAGAGGATGGTGCCCAGGATCGCGGCGTCAGCCGCATCGGTCACGTCCTGGGGCGACTTGATCGTCGTGTCGAGGAGCTCGCGAACCAGTGCGAGGCCGAGCCCGAGCAGAAGGCCGAGGATCGCAGCAAGGGTCAGGTTGCGGAGTGGCTGGGGGGACACAGGTGTGGTCGGCAAATCTGGGGAGTCGACGATCGTTGCCTTGATCGGTGACCGCCTGGCGCCGGGGGCTGTCTCAAGTTCCGGGACGAAGGCAGTGAACTCGTTCGGATAGCGCGGTCGCGAGGGCTTGTGCTCGCTTTGGACTCGGATCGGTGACCGTGACTTCCAAGATGGTCGTCTCGGGAACGACATTGCTGCTGACCTGTTCCGCGAGCGTCTTGCCCGTTTCGTCCAGCCTCAGCCGATCTACGACCCGGCTTGCGAGGTCCTCGCCGGTGACAAGGTCGGCGTACGACGCAACGCGCTGCTGAGAGAACAGCCCACCCTGGTAGGCATCGGAGCCCTCCGCGCGCGGCGTCGAGATGAAGAGGCGCGCAGTCGAGCTGTACTGCGGCGTCGCTGTGATAGTGATTGCTGCCGCCCCGGCGAGAGCGACGAGTAGGCAGAAGACGATCAACGTCCATCGCCTGCGGACAATCTTGAGGTAGTCGCTGAGCTCCACGAGAGCCTCGTTCTGGTGGGTCGGTCTAGGTGTCGGTCGACACGGCCTGTCAGGGCATCCTATGTCGTCTAGTGGGTGAAACCCCTTTTTACCGGCTACCGTGCTTACTGAGGGTGCTGACCCGGACTACACGTCGTCACCCTCACACACCCTCTGGAGGACAACGTAATGCTGAGTAAAGCCGTGGTCGAGCGACTTCGATCGCGTCGTCGTATCTGGCTGGTCTCCTTTGACTGCGGCGTCTGGGCCGTTGGGTTGGCACTTGCGGCCATTGCTCGGATGGAGTTCCAACCGGCCCAAGTCGATTGGCCGGCTGTCTGCCTTGCCTGGGGGTTCGTCACCTCAATCTACTTGGTGGCTGCGCTCAGTGGTGGGATCCACACCGGCCGCGCGCGTCTTGCCAGCCTTGAGGAAATGGTCACGCTCGGATTTGTCACGGCTGGTTCCGGTGGATTGTTGTTCGCAGTGAACCTGGCAACAGCCGGGGCGTGGCTGCCCCGATCAGTCCCCTTTACGGCTGCCTTCATCACCCTGACGCTGATGGCGGCCGGACGTGCCACCTGGCGAGTTATCGAGGAAGCCGGTCGGGTTACGCCCGCAATGGAGTCATCTCAGCCGGTCTTGATCCTCGGCGCCGGCGACGGCGCCCGGCAGCTGATCAGATCGATGCATCGAGATGCTTCGGCCACGTGGCGTCCCGTCGCGCTCGTCGACGACGATCCGCTCAAGCGGTCTCTCCGGCTCGACGGTGTGGCGGTCATGGGCACGTCAAATGACATCGCGGAGGTCGCAGAGCGATCGGGCGCGAGAGTGCTTGTGGTGGCTATCCCGAGCGCGGGCGCTGACTTGGTCCGCAAGGTCACACAGACTGCCCAGCAGGCGGGTCTCGTGGTGAAGGTGCTGCCTGGGGTCAACGACTTGATGAGCGGGTTTGTCGGCATCAATGACCTGAGGGACCTCGATGTCGCTGACCTGCTTGGGTCGGCACCAGGTGGAAACCGACGTCGCTTCGATAGCCGGTTATCTCACTGGGCACCGTGTGCTCGTCACCGGCGCCGGAGGCTCTATCGGATCGGAACTATGCCGCCAGATCCACAAATGGGGCCCAGACAAGCTCGTCATGCTCGATCGCGATGAGTCTGCGCTTCACGCACTTCAGCTGTCCATCCATGGCGAAGCACTCCTGACCAGCGCGGACATGGTCCTTGCTGACATCCGGGATCGCGACGCGGTCGAGCAGGTCTTTGCCGAGCACCGACCCCAAGTGGTGTTCCATGCCGCTGCCCTCAAACACCTACCAGTGCTCGAGCGTCACCCAGGTGAGGCGATCAAGACCAACGTCTGGGGCACGCAGATCGTTCTCGAGGCAGCGCGGCGGGTGCACGTCGAAAGGTTCGTCAATATCTCCACCGACAAGGCGGCGAACCCGTGCAGCGTGTTGGGTTACACCAAGCGAATCGCCGAAAGACTGACTGCTGGAGTGGCGGCCGCAACCAATGGCACATACCTCAGCGTCCGATTTGGCAACGTGCTCGGGAGTCGCGGATCCGTCCTCACCTCGTTCAGTTCCCAGATCACCAACGGCGGGCCATTGACCGTCACGCATCCCGAGGTCACCCGCTTTTTCATGACCGTGCAGGAGGCCGTCCAACTTGTCATCCAAGCTGCGGCGATCGGAAGCGATGGCGAAGCGCTGGTCCTCGATATGGGGCAACCGGTCAAGATCGACGACGTGGCGCGGCAAATGATTGCCATGTCCGGACGCGCCGTCGACGTGCGCTACACGGGCCTTCGACACGGCGAAAAGATGCATGAGGTCCTGATGGGTGCCGATGAGGTCGACTTCCGACCAGTCCATCCGCTTATCTCGCATGTGCCAGTGCCGCAGATGGATACAGAGGATGCCCTCTTGCTGGACCCGCAATCCGACAACGAATACCTCGTGCGAGGGCTCCGCGCCATCTGCCAGACTCGCGAGCCGACGGGAGCCGGCGAGCTTCACCGCCCCTGGCAAGCCGCCTACGACCAACCCCGGTGAATGCGGTACCACGTCGTTCCGCTCGTGGCTGCGGTTGCCACGCGCTGTCGTCGTAGGAGGCAGGCCCGTGGCCGGATAGTCTCTCGTATGACCTCGACGATCAGGACGGCTGCCTTGAAACACTGGTTACCCGCCCACGGCACGGAATCGGTTAAGGTCACCGTTTGTTCGACGGACTCTGAGCGGAGATGACGTGGGCGTCTACTCCGTCTTAGCCATTTACCTGGTCGTCCTAGTTCTGGTCTTCGTCCTGCTGCACTTTGTTGGTCGCCGCGACCGAATAGCGACACCGGTCGCTCTTTTCTTGGCCATCGAGCTGGTCGCAGTTTGGCCAACGCTGGTGCCGATCACGGGCGGAATCATCACACCAGTCGGAGGGTTTCCGGCTTTCCTTGCTGCCATAGGCCTGCTGGGGATGGTCATGACCTATGTCCTGCTCGGAGGATCACAGGCCGACGCCACAGGCTGGCGAGGCGATGGGAGGAATCCGGATTCGGATCAAGCAAAGTCGATGTCGGTCGGCTTGGTCATTCTTGTCACCTGCCTCACGATTCTTGGACTCATCTCATTCAAGGGCCTGCCTCCCCTCGTCAGCGGCGGGTTGGGGTCACTGCTCGATCCGGGAAGCAATGCCGACCAAGCAACTCTCATCAGGGAAACCCGACGGGAGTTAACCAAAGGACACACGCTGCTCGGCAGCGCGTACGCAGGGCAGGGCATCATCAATGCCGTTACGGAGGTCGGATGGCGTATCGCCGTCGTTGTGGCCACGTTGTGCTGGTCTTGGAAGCGAACGCGGGCATCGGTGCAGCAGCTGCTCGTCGTTTGCCTGCTTGCCTTCTTGTTTCTGGGAAGTGCGGGGTCGCGTGCGCCGCTGCTCCTCTGCGTTATTGCGGGTGCAGCTGCGGTCGCAGTTCGGTACCGACTGCGCGTGCGATATGTCGCTGTGACTGCGTCCCTCGTCGCTGGTTTCGCGCTCTTCATCATGCCACTCGCGAAAGGTAGCGCCGCAGGGGAGAGTGTGGCAGAACGAAGTGTCGCGCTGGTCCAACGTGTGACCGACGGAAACGGCAAGAACAATGCAGAGATCGTTCGACTGGTCGAATCCGGCGGCCTGGACATCCAAGACGGTGGGCTCTTCATGGCTCGGCTTCAAGCCCTGGTTCCCGGCACACCAGCTGTGGAGCCTTTTGCACTGCGTCTCACCAGGCTTGCCTACGGAGCCGGAACGAATACCACTGGATACTCCACGCCAACCCAGTACGGCTTGATGTACGCGGATGGGGGGCCGTGGGCAGTGCTTCTCGGCTACACGGCATCCGGGGCCATCCTCGCGCTTGCATGGAAGCGGATGGTCCGGATCCGATCACCCCTGGGCGCTGTCGTGTTAGTGGAGGGGGCGATCTTGCTCGGCTACGTCAGCGTTTCCGGCATACACGGAATCCTCTCGTCGGGACCGGTCGCGGCATTGATGCTCTTCATCGTGGCAGGGCCACATGGCTGGTCGTCCGCGGCCGCGGCTCTGCTTCCTGGCGCGCGCTCGCAGAAGGCTCGCGCAGCCGAATCAAGAGCCCCTCGGTTGCATGCGCACTCGACAGCCAAAGGTGGAGAACCCCAATCGAGAGCGAAGGATCGGGAACCGCTGTGACCCCCGTTCCTCTGCCTCCACCGCAGACAGAG
The DNA here is from genome assembly GCA_963811585.1 of uncultured Actinomycetota bacterium. Classification (GTDB taxonomy): domain Bacteria; phylum Actinomycetota; class Actinomycetes; order Propionibacteriales; family Nocardioidaceae; genus JACDHG01. The sequence continues at coordinate 850,071 of CAWERR010000006.1, read as the reverse complement.
GCGGCGGTATTCCCACGTTTCTTCGTCGTGGGCGTTGGAAGGTCAGGCACCACCCTGACCCGGGCGATTCTCCTTGGCCATCCCCAGCTCGAGATCCCACCGGAAACAGGATTTCTGCCATCGCTGTTGCGGCTCAAGCACGTGTGGTGGGGACCTCACGGTGTTCGGAGTGATGCCTTTACGCGCCTCTCCTTTGCGAATGGACGGCTTCGCCGAGCGGGATTGAACCCTCCGATGGTGAAGCAGCGACTCAGCGAGCGTCCGCCTCAATCTCCGGCCGAGGCGGTCTCCCGCATTTATGAGGCGTTTGCCGACGGTCGGCCAACGGCAGTCGTCGGGGACAAAACCCCAGGATACGTCGAACACCTCCCTTTGCTCTCGCGGACGTTTCACGGTGCAAAGTTCATCCATGTGGTGCGGCATCCGCTGGACGTCGTCGCTTCGCTGGCGCGTCAGGCCTGGGGGCCAAATGATCCGCTCGCTAGTGGATGGCTCTGGCTCCGAGGCATCCGTTCCGCAGCGGGTGCGTCTCTGCCACCCGAAACCCTCCTCGTTGTCCGACTGGAAGACCTCGTGGAAGCTCCGACTGCGTCCGTTGCGCGCATGTCGGCCCATCTAGGGGTGGATGCGCACGCGGACATGTTGCGCTTCAGTGACCGAGCTGAGCAGATCACCAAGGAGAACATCCACCCCGCCGGGCATAGCCGCCTATCGCAACCTCTGGCTGCCACTCGGGACTGGAGTCAGGAACTGAGCGAGCGTGACGCAGAGCGAGTGTGGGCTCTGGTGCGAGCGACCGCTGAGCCGCTTGGCTACGCGGGACCGGCAGGTGCTCTCCCAAAGGTGTCGGAGACCGATGCAGCCCTGAGGCTCGCTGCCTTCAACGTGGCGCGAAGTTGGCGCCACCTTCGCACCATCGGTCGCATGATGCGTGCATGAACCTAAGCGAAGCTCCCACGGGACCCGATGGAATCCGCCGTCGGCGACTTGGGCCATTTGGCTCTGTCGTGGGCGGGTCTGCGCTCGGGCAGTTAGCGATGGCGGCGTCCCTGCCGCTCGTCGCGCGACTCTGCTCGCCATCTCAGTTTGGGACCTTCGCTCTGATCTTGGCCTACAGCCAAGTCGCTGCAATCCTGCTTACTGGTCGACTCGAACAGGTTCTTCCCCGGTTGCCCGCAGGGCGACGTTGGGTGATCACTCGGCTTGTCCTGAGCACCGGCACCGTACTCAGCCCGTTAGCGGCTGGCATCGTGTTCTGGCTCACTGGAAGCGGCAGTTTCCGTGACATGGCGGCCACTGCGCTACTGATCGCCACGCTGTGTCTTTGCAATGTGGCGTCGTTTGTCGCGCTCGCTGCCCAGAATTACCAGGGATTGGCCTACGTCCGCTTGAGCAATGGTGTGGTCACTGGCGTCGCCCAGATAATCGGTTGCCTCGTCCTTCCCGAGGTTTGGGTGCTGGTGGCGACGTATGCGATAGGCAACCTGGTCGCGGCGACCGTTGTCACACCTTCTTTGATTCGCATGCGGCGAAGCAGGGACGCGGACAGTGTGGGGACAGTATTCAGGGAGGAGCGACTGGGGCGGTTCGCAGGCAGTGTCGGAACGAGTGCCGTGATGTCCAACCTGGGACTGGCATTGCCGCTCGTCGGCATTTCGGCGCTCTTTGGCGCACCGGCTGGCGGCGCGTTCTATTTGGCTAGGCGGCTGCTCATGATCCCAACCCAACTCGTCGCCACATCGGTCAGTGAAGTGAGTTACGCCCTTGTCGCTCGGGAGACGCCGGACCGAATCGCCGCGCTCATGTCTGCCTGGCTACGCAAAGCGAAGGTCGTCGCAGTCGTACTTCTCCTGGTGGGCTTCGCCATGGCCCCTGTCGTATCGCTCCTAGTCGGGCCCGGGTACCCGCACATTGCCTGGATGGTCGTCCTGCTCACGCCAACCGCGGTCGCCCAGATGGTGGCCACGTCATTCTCGAACATCTTGTTGGCCCTTCACATGGAGTTGGTCAGGCTGCTGTGGAATGTCGGGCGTCTGGCCGGGCTGTTGCTCATCTTCGTCTGGGCAAGCCAAACCGAAGCGGATCTTTTGACAGCGATCGCAGTCTTCGCCGCGTATACGGTGGTCGCATACTCGCTGTTGCTTGCGCTCACGCTGCGGGGCGTCAACGCCAGAAGGAGAGCGGCTTGAAGGTGATCTACGTCTGCGGGTATGGGCGATCGGGATCCACTCTTCTGGGGCGCATTCTCGCCGTCCAGGGCCAAGCTTTGGCTGTTGGCGAAATCAGCAGGCTCTCCTCCTCTCAATTCCTTGCCAGAGGTCAGTGTTCCTGTGGCAGCCCTTATCCGGAATGCGTCTACTGGGCAGAAGTGCATCGACGCCTCACCGACCTGAACGATGGCCGGCCGCAAATGCGGAATGGAAGGCGTCGTGTCATGGAGGCCTTCCCAGGCCTGTTCGTGCCTCAGCGCCTGCTTCGTAAGTGGGTGGCATCGTGTGCTTTCAGCGAGCACTACCCGGGGGTGCCCTTCGATAAAGGGATTCGGGTTCTCGCCGACGTGGCCGACTCGGCTATCGTCGATATCTCTAAGACGACACGGCTGACAGCGAATCGCCCACGACTTCTCCACGCCGCAGGCTTGACCGTCGAGCTGCACCTTGCCTGGCGCCCCGCGCGCGACGTGACTTCTTCCTACCGCGCGGCTCACGCCCGACGAGCGCGGCCAGTGTCCCAATGGCGCGCGGCTTTCGCCGTGAGGACGAGTCGGGCTTTAGCGCAGTTCGCGGCAGCACGTTGTGCTCGGTCACTCGGGGTATCACTCGCGAAGACCACTCTCAACGAAGTGTCGGTGGCCGCGGCCCAATCGAGTCAACTTCCTACCTACGAGCACATGATCGCGGGCAATCGCGGCAGGCACGCGTCGCTCGACGGCAATGAGATGCCATGACCACGGAGGCACCGCCGGAGCTCTTTGTTGTCGGTTCAGGCCGCTCAGGCACGACCATCGTGCTCGAGGCGATTGGTTATCTCGACGACGTGGCGACGGTTCCTCGTCTTGCCGGCCGAGCACCTAAGCTGACTGGATTGGCGACTCGACTCGCACGTCACGGTCTCGGCCCAGCAGCCTGGGTTCGCCCATCATCTGAATCGACTGCCCTCTTTGTTGAAGCCGGGCTGACCCAGGACTTCCAGGCCGCCCTAGGACGGTCGGTGGGGCCGGCGGAGGCTGGCGCACTGCACATGGATCGGCTTGGACGCAGACTCGCATCCATACGCCACCACGCCAACGCACGCACGGTCGCCGTCAAGAACACGGCGTCGTGCGGCAGGATCCCCCATCCTCGTCCACACCTTCCCCGAAGCCGCGTTCCTTCACGTGTTGCGACACCCCGCGCACGTCGTGAGCTCGTTGCTGCGTACCGACTTCTGGGGAGACATGATCTTGTGGTGGGACGGTCGAACAACACAGCAGTACGCGAGGGAAGAGGCCATGTCTCAAGCGGAGGTCGCGGCGCGACACTGGGCTCGGCAAGTTGGCACCGCGATGGCTGATCTCACCGAATATGCCCCGCGGTCCATGCTGCTCCACTACGACGCCTTCGTCGAGCAACCTGTGAAAACGCTTGGACAGCTTGAAGGGCTTGGCCTTCGAGTGGCCATGACGCCGGAACTACGGACACACGTGCAGGACTTGCACATACATCAATCCAAGTCCCGTGAGCCCGTCTCGGCCGAGGTCACTGCAGCCGTGGCAAGTGAGTGTGGCGCCGTTGCTTCGGCGATGGGACTGGCCTTATGAAGCTGGTCTACGACGGCGCCTTGTTTCCGGGTGTCGGAGGCGGTGCGCGCCATCTTGCCGGCATGTCAGATGGCCTGACGCGGGCGGGCGTACAGGTGATCCATGTCCTGCCCAAGGGCTCTGCTGTTGGCGCCAGCGAAGTGCCGTTCGAGACAGTAGAGCTCCGGTGGGTAGGTGGCAGAACCGCCAGGCAATTCAGCTACGAGTTGAGCCGAATCTTCCTTGTCCTCAAGTGGTGGGTTACCGGCCAGCGCGTCGATATCTGGATGGCGCGCCAGTCGATCTTCGGCTTCGGTCTCGTGCTGGCGCGGCTCGTCAGCAAGACCGTGGTTCTCGAGATAAACGGACCTATCCGTGAGGAGATGGAAGCCAACTTCGGATCGAAGTCGGTGGCTCGGCTGGCTGATCTCCTCATGCGGGTCCAGGCGCGGTCGGCGCATCTGGTGATAGCGGTGACCCCTGCTCTCGTGACCTACACCAGAGACCGGGTGCCCGGTTGTCGATGTGAGGTCGTGCCTAATGGTGCCGATCCTGCCGCCGCGGTCAACGTGGCAGAGAAGGATCGTGCCCTGCCATTGCTGTTCGTCGGTGCGCTGACCCCTTGGTACGAAGTGGACGTTCTGCTCGACGCGATACGGCTCCTCCGTGACAAGGGCACCGCTCTTGACTGTGTCATCCTCGGTGACGGAGTCCGGCGCAGCGAACTGGAGTTGCAGGCTAAGACGCTGGGTATCGACGACCTGGTTGTGTTCTCCGGGTGGGTCGACAACGCCACAGTGCGTCGCGAGATCCAACGTGCCCGGGTCGGGTTGCTGCCTTTACGGCGCAAGCACGAGGAGCTTGAAGCGGTGGGCTCACCCTTGAAGCTCTACGAGTACGTTGCCTCAGGCTTGAGAGTGGTCGCGACTGATCTCGACGGCGTCGTGAACTCGCCCGTGCATGACGCCGTGCATGCCTACCACCCCGGCGACCCAGCGAGCTGCGCCGACGCAATCGAGGCAGCCCTGGCGGCCGAGGGCGACCACGGTCTCGGCGTGGAGACATGGTCTTGGGATTCGCGTGCAAGGCAACTTGTGGGGCTCGTCCAGCAGACATAGCGCGGGCGCTCGTCAAGGCGTGGGGTGGAGGGTGGTCGCTCAGAGGCGTTCGGCGGCACTCAGCTGCGGCACCCGCCGGCAGTCGAGGATGGTTGATGCGTTGGCGGCCACGAGGTCGAAGTCGAAGGCGTCGTGGTCGGTCAGGACTACAACGAGCCCTGCGCTTGCCACTTCATTGGCGTCTAGACCAACACGACGCAGGCGTGTAGGTAGGTGGCCGCCTTCCTCGATGTGGGGATCCACGCCATGGACCTCGGCCCCCATGTCCAGCAGCAGCTCGGCGACTCGAAGCGCGGGTGATTCACGGGCATCGCTGCTGTTCTTCTTGTATGCGAGCCCGAGCAGGAGGATCCGAGTTCCGTTGACCGCCAACTTCTTGTCATTGAGCAGGGAGACGGCGCGACGCACGACGTAGTCGGGCATGTGGTCATTGACGTCATTGGCAAGTTCCACGAAGCGAAATGGCTGGCCGAGACTCCGCTTCACTTGCCATGACAAGTACGACGGATCGATCGGCAGACAGTGGCCACCCACTCCGGGGCCGGGAGTGAAGGGCATAAAACCGAATGGCTTGGTGGACGCCGCGTCGATTGACTCCCAGATGTCGATCCCCAGGCCGCGAGCAAACACTGCTAGCTCGTTGATGAGCGCGATGTTGACATGCCGGAAAGTGTTCTCGATGAGTTTCGAAAGTTCGGCTTCCTTGGGCGACGAGACCGGAACGGTTCGATCGACAAGCGTGTCGTAGAAGCCTTGGACGGCCTCCAGCGACGGGGCATTCACGCCCGATACAACCTTCGGGGTGGTGACTAGCGTCCAGGTCTGGTTCCCGGGGTCGATGCGCTCCGGGCTGTATCCAAGATGAAAGTCGCTGCCGGCCGTGAGACCAGATCCAGCTTCCAGCAGAGGAGCGACGGCGCTCCTCAGTCGTACCTGGATACGTGGTCGACTCAAGGATGACCGTAGCTCCGGGTCGGATTAGTGGGCCAAGTGACCGACTCGCGTTCTCGACGTAGGAAAGGTCAGGATTTCCTTCACGCAACGGAGTAGGAACCGTGATCACGACAACGTCAAACCCAGCGCCGTCCACGTACTCATGTGTTGGCCGGTACCGTCCAGTCGTTAGCGCCGAAGCCACCTCCTCGGAAGGGATGTCTTCGACATACGAGTCGCCGCTCGCAAGCCGCTTTATGCGACCCCCGTCCAGGTCGATGCCGACAACATCCCATCCAACCTCGACAGCGCGCATTGCAAGTGGGAGCCCGACATAGCCCTGCCCCACGACGACGAGTTTCCCGCGGCTGTCTGTCATCCTCGTCTGTTTTCCCTTCTATCCACTCGAGCGTCCAACATTCGCTGGTAAAGCGCGTCCGTCGCTTCCCAGAGACGTTCCGAGGAGAATTGCTCCTCAACGCGCCGCAACCCCTGCGCGCCCATCTCGTTGGCAAGATCGGGTTGCTCCAGCAGCCGACGCAGAGCTGCCACTAATTGAGAGACGTTGCCCGCGTCCACGAGAATTCCGGTGACACCGTCAACTACCGAGTCTATGGCACCAGTCGCCTTCGTCGTCACGACCGGCAGCCCTGCTGCGGCAGCTTCTAATGGAGCCGTTGGGAATCCTTCGCGATATGTCGCAAGGACAAGAATGTCCATCAAGGCATAGAAGGGAGCCACATCCTCGACGAAACCAGTGCAGTACACGCCAGGAGTCCCAGACAGATAGGACCGGGTTTCCTCACCTAGGCCATCGGCTTCCTCAATCCAACCCACCAGCAGCAACTGGACACCCGGATGATCAAGACGAAGTTGCTCGTGCGCCTTGCAAAGCTCGGCGATGCCCTTGGCGCGCGTGAGCCGGCCGACGTACCCGAGGACAGGGGCGTCGCAGTCGATCCCAAGCCGGCTGGCAGCCTTTTGCGCCACTTCTGACCTGGCGATCGATGTCGAAAACTTGCCAACGGAGACACCATTGGTGCTGCCGTTGGCCAGCACGAGCGCACGTCGGGATGCCACCAGCCGCATGCCAACAGCTCGGCTGCGCAAACTAGGACTTACGCACACCACTGCGTGCGCCAAATGACACGAGATCCATTCCATGGCACGCAGAACTAGGCGCCTTACGCCGTGAGCGCCTTCAAGCCGGAGACCGTGCAGCGTATAGACGCGCACAGGGACGCGAGCGAGAAGGCACGCCAGCCCACCAAGCAGGCCAGCCTTGGGGGTGCCGACATGAGTTATCTCTGGTCGTACTCTGCGGATGGTTCTATACAACTTGACCAACGAAACCAAGTCATTGAATGGAGAGATCTCTCGTTCCATGGACAGCGGATGGACCTGTATTCCTTCGCGACTGCCAACCTTGTCCAGCAGTTCGCCAGGTGACGAGATGAGATGAACCGTGTATCCGCTATCTCGCAGGTACTGCAAGTGCCCTGCCAAAAAGATCCATGCGCTAATTGGTGCAGTGACTATGTAGACAACGCAGACGGGCTTACGTCGATGACCGATCGGCGGTGTCTGCTCGGCCAGGCTGCCTTCTGGCCTCTCGTTCGGAGATTCCTCTGTATGTGCAGTCATTCTTGGGATCTCGCGGGGATGCCCACGACGATGTCAGAATCAGCAACGTCACGAGTGACACAGGCACTCGCGCCGACGATGGCATCCTGACCGACGCGCCGGCCCTGGAGAACAACGGCGCCAGCACCAACGAGAGCGCGCTCGCCGATTGCCACAGAGCCAGAAACCGCTGCCGATGGATTGATGGTGACGAAGTCTGCGAGCACGGTGTCGTGACCGATGGTGACGTTCTGATTGATGTGAACGTGTTGGCCGACGCTGATGTTCGTGGTGAGACGAGCACCTGGCCACACGAATGTGCCCGGACCAAGCGTGCACGTCTCACCGACAGACGAGGTGGAATGAATGAAGGTCAGCGGGGTCCAACCTGCCTGGTCTGCAATGGCGGCCAGGCGCTCACGAGTGGCACCGTCGGCAATCCCGATGACATAGGCAGTATGCGGCGGGAGCACAGAGATTTGGTCGGCGCCGCCCAGCAACCGATAGCCCAACTTCGTGACCAACTGGGCGTTGTCGGGCGAGGGCGCGTCGTCGACAAACCCGAGCACCTCGACTGGGAGCCCCGGGCTGGCTGCGGGCTCTGCGAGCAGGGAGGCCATTTCCCTTCCTTGCCCCCCACAGCCAAATATCACGACTGGTTGCATTACTTTCCCTCGTCAGGGTTGGTACCAAAGAACTCGAGCGTCGTCGCCTCGTTCTGAGCGGTGACACCACGCCCACTGAGCACCAACCTGAATGTCGTGGCGAGAATGCGTGCGTCCAGTTGCAAGCTCCGGTTATCGACGTACTCGACGTCGGCAGCGAACTTGTCTGTCCAGGAGAGGGCGTTACGGCCCCGAATCTGCGCCAGGCCGGTCAGGCCTGGTTTCACCTCATGGCGCCGAGATTGTTCCGGACTGTAACGCTCCAGGTAGCTCATTAAGAGCGGGCGAGGACCAACGATGCTCATGTCACCGCGGAGCACGTTCCATAGGGTCGGAAGCTCGTCCAAGCTTGTTGCTCTCAGCCATGAGCCAAACCTGGAGATGCGAGCGCTGTCGCTCGCGACCCCACGTGCGTCGGGCCCTTCAGGACGCATCGTTCGGAACTTGATGAGAGTAAAGGGTTCGCCGTGAAGGCCTGGACGCTGCTGGCGAAAGAGGGCTGGTGGCCCCAAGGTTCTCCTGACAGCGATGCCAATAGCGAACTGCAGGGGTGCTGTGAGCAGCAAGCCCAGGCTCGCGACCGAGACATCTATCGCACGCTTCCAGTGGTCATACGACGCCTGCGTCACGACGCTCACTACCGCTCGCGAAGAAAATCGGTGATGGCCACGTCAATTCGTTCGACCTGATCGGATGTGAGGCCGGAACCGCTCGGGAGCGTCAGGCCACGGTCGAACAGGCGATCGCTCGCCCCAGTCAGGAAGGAACGAGCGCCTGCAAACATGGGTTGACGATGCATAGGCTTCCATAGCCGGCGAGTCTCAATGGCCTGCTTCCCGAGCGTGGCTTCCAAATCGCTTACGTGCCAGCTCACCTCATCGGGATTGACGATCAGGGCGGTGAGCCAGCAGTTGTCGTGGGAGTCGTCGTCGCGCTGAAAGATTTCTATGCCTGGTCGGTCTCCGATGAGTTCCGAGTAGTGGTCTCGTATCGCCCGTCGACGTTTGATCATGTCGTCGAGTCGCGCTAGCTGCGCGCGTCCGAGAGCAGCCAGCACATTGCTCAGCCGGTAGTTGAAACCAAGTTCGGTGTGTTCGTAGTGGCTCACGGGCAGACGTGCCTGGGTGCTTCGGTACCGGACGCGATCTGCCAAGACTGGATCGTCTGTGACGAGGCATCCGCCTCCACTTGTTGTCATGATCTTGTTGCCGTTGAAGGACAGAACCGCGGCCACGCCAAAGGACCCGGCAGGCTCCCCGGCGAACTCTGCGCCGATGGCCTCGGCAGCATCCTCGATAATCGGGACTTCATGCCTGTTGCAGATGGCCCTGATCGAGTCATAGTCGGCACACTTGCCCAGCAGATCAACAGTGACGACTGCAGAGACTGCAAGGCTCCTTCGAGCAAGGTCAGTTAGGGCTTCATCAAGCACCTGAGGGTCGAGGTTTCCTGTATCAAATTCGCAATCGATGAAGACCGGGGTTGCTCCCGTGTAAAGCACTGCGTTCGCAGTTGCGATGAATGTCATCGTGGGGACGAGCACCACGCTCCCGGGACCCACCCCCTGCTCGAGGAGGGCGAGATGGAGGGCTGCTGTGCCGGAGCTCAGAGCGACAGCCCGCTCTCTTTGGCAGCGCGCGGCCAACTCAGTTTCGAACGCACTTAAGTCAGGACCCGCTGGCGCGACCCATCCGGACCGCAAAGCGCTGAGGACAAAGGCTTCTTCAAGATCACCGACATCTGGAGCTGACACGTGCACCTGGGTCTGATCCCCGGGTTCACGGGACTCAGGGTAAGTATCTCCAGACACTCCGTGAGTATAGATGCCGAACGTGCTGGTCGGGCGCATGGCGCTCGTCGACGACGAAGCTGATTCTCTCGCTCATCGACCGTCTAGATGCTGACGCGTGTCAGGCGGACACCGCACCTATCGTCTCGGGTGTGAAGCTGGGAAATACCGTGCTGGTGCTGACATTGAGGCGTTTGACAAGGATCTCCGACAGGACGCTGCGATAGTCGGTCGTCACTGCGAGGTCCCCGTCAACAACCGAGCTCTCGTCGAGCCCCGGCCAGGTGCCGTAGTAACGGCCGCCGTTGACACCTGCCCCCATGAGCAGAGTCGCGTTTGCCCAGCCATGGTCGACGCCCCGAGCGCCGTTTTCTTTCAAGCGACGTCCAAACTCTGTGAGCGTGACGAGGGTGACTCGATTGGCATCCAAGCCGAGGTCTATGAAGAAGGCTTTCAACGCCAGAGCCATTTGACTTGTCATTCCGTTGAATGTTCCAAACGACGTGTCGATTGTGCCGAGGTTGGTGTGCATGTCCCAACTGCCGAAGTCGACCGTCACGACCTGGACCCCAACCTTGGCTCTGATCAAGCGGGCGGTGTCAGCAAGGGCGCGACCAAGGTCGCCATTGGGATACGCCGCACCGTTCGCAGGAGGAGCATCCTGCTGTAGCTGCGATCCAATCGTTGCGGTGGCGGTCAAGGTGGATCGAGCGCCGACTCCGAGGGTGCCGCCAGCGTCCTCCCACACTTGGGTGAGTGCCCGGCGGCGACGCAGCTTTCCGGCGTCGTCGCTGGCCCCGGATAGTGCAATGTCATCTACCCGCATGGCTGACAGGGTGGGTTCCGGCCCATACATCGAGGCGGGCTGAACCCCGGAACCTATGGTCACCGCTTCGAGCGGCGACCTCGCGGTATCGAGACCGATAAGCCTGTTGATCCAGCCTGTCCTGTCGCTCGACCCTACGGCGGCGTCCTCAATTGCTTCGATTGCCGCAAAGTGTGAGCGGTTGGGCTGTGGGAGCCCAGTCGCGTGGATCGCAGCCATCCGGCCACCCGCCCACATCGACTCAAGCGGTTGGAGCGCGGGGTGAAGGCCGAACATCGCGTCCTTTGCAAGCAGCGGTGCGGTGGGCACCGCGATAGAGGGCCGTGCGACCGCGTATGCCGGATCGCCGTGGGGCACAACCATCGAGAGTCCGTCACACCCGCCGCGCAGGGACAGAACAACCAAGACGTTGCCGTTTGTGGCGGCGTACGCCGTCTGCCGAAATGTGCTGCCGAACAACGTTGTGGCAACAGTGGCGCCACCAACGGCGACGGCTCGCGTGAGAAACGCCCGTCGTGACGAGCTGTAGTCCGGACATGAGCAAGTGGGAGGGTGCTTCGCGGTCATCGTGTCGCCGTCACTTCGTTAGGTGTTGTGGAGTGTCGAGGAGCAAGCCAATGAGTCGGGGCATCAGCGAGCGGATGAGGTGATGGTCGGCAGTGATGCCCTCGCCAGGTTTGGCGCCAGTGACGAGGCACGCGGCGCCGAGCAATCGGCTCGTGACACCTCGTCCGTGGATCCGCCGGCACATGTGGTCAACGAGAAGGTCGAATCGGATACGGGGCTGTGGCAGCCACGAAGCGTGCGTCCGATAGTTGATGCCGGTGCTCGGTGTCCACTGGCCAGCGATGGAGTTGTGCACCACATAGGAGCCCAGTAGTCGGCAGGCTGACGACCAGGCATCACCGATTTCCGGTTGCCCATCCGGCCGCGGCCAGTCGAACGGGACAGCACCGATCTTTTTGCTCAGAAAGTAGACGGCGTTGGCAGCGTCTGTTTCGCGTTCCGGCCGAGTAATGGTCGCGCCGAGCACTCTGAAGGTAGCCACCACGTCATCGGTGGGTGTGCGCACCTTGCCTCCGACCGCCTGCTGAAACTCCTGGCTAGCGATCAGGGCGCGCAACGTGACCTTGATGTTGGTGCCTGACTGGCGGAACACGTCGGCAAGGTGATTGACCAGGGCCGGCGATGGATCGTCGGATACAAATCGTGTCGCGAGCTTGCGGGCGATCCGTAGGGCGGTCGCGGGGTGGTGGGCAAGATACTCAATGTATCGATTCAGAGCGGCGCGACCGTCGAGTGACGCGTTGATGTCTTGGAAGCCCAGAACTCCGACAGACCCTTGGTAGTGACGTTGTGGGTCGTAGTGACATTCCCAGCCATCGAACCGATCGATGGTCCAACCGGTGAGCAAGTACGCCGAGTTCTTGACATCAGTCTCGTCATAGCCCGCGGTTCTTCCCACGGTGTGCAACTCGAGCAACTCGCGGCCGAGGTTCTCGTTGATCTTGTCGGTGGCGACGATCTGGCCGTTTGGCTTCACTCGACGTTGGATCTGGGAGAGGTCACCATCGAGATAGACCAGCATCGATGGATGAACAACGGCTGCCTTCAACATCTCGTCGAAGCGGCCCAAAGCGTTCCTTCGGATGAGGGCGTCGTAGTTGTGCCGCCACAGAAATCCCAGATAGGCCCCACCGAAGATGTGAAGGTGGTTAAGCCAGAACTCCGTCATCATCTCGTGGACCTGGCGTTTCGAGTGGATTCGGCGAAGTAGCGTCCAGCGCGCTTCGTTGACCTCCACTTGCCACCCCCACTTCGGATCCGCCTCCTGGCGGGCGAAATGTTCGGCGCCGCTGAACCCGATGGTGGGGAACCATTCGGCGAAGGTGTCTGCACGCGTGTCCGGGATCGTGGAGGGAGAGAGCTGGTCGTTAAACCAGGCGCTAGGGCCGCCGGCTACGCGCATCTGCTGCCCGATCGCGGCTGTGTAGCCGTAGGTGAAGCGGTTCGCCATGTGCCGCTCGGCCGTGCTCGGCACCGGGGTGTCACGATACGAGCGAACGGCAGGGAGGTAAGTCGCCTCGGCAGCCGAGGGGCTCCACAGAGATCCCGTGGCTGCGGCCGCTGTCGCCGCAGTTGCGCCAGCGAGGATTCCCCGTCGGCTGAGGCCAGTGCGCACTTCGCGGACGTCGCCCTGTTCATCCGCCGATGGCGTCTTCACTTGTGCTCAACTCCCGCTTCGGTAGCCCGGCTGGCCTGTCTCGCAGGCTCCGCGGCTTTGCGTCCCCGGCTCTCGCCGGGTTTGCCGTTTCGGAGGAATCCACTACTCCACTCCCGACGCTAACCCAGCGCAGACGCTCAGATCGGACCCTGAGAAAGAAATGGCCGTTCGGCCCAGTACCTGTTACCGGCATACATCAGGCCGCGGGACGACACGCGGCGGCGAATGCGACAGAACCCGACATCTGGGCTGCGCCGGGGGAGGCTGTGTTCATGTTGGTTTCGGAGCGAGTGAGCCAGTTCTTCTTCGAGGGTGCCCGGCTTGAGTTCACGGAGTACGGCTCGGGCAACCGGCTGGTCGTGCTGCTGCATGGCCAGCTGATGCCCCGTCGCATGCACGACCCGCTGGCACGCCGGATCGCAGGGTCGGGTTTCCGCGTGATCACCTTGGACCTGCTGGGTCATGGGCGCAGCGACCGGCCGGACGACCCGCAGCGCTACTCGATGATGGCCTTCGCGCGTCAGGTGGAGGGTCTCCTCGATCACCTCGGTGTCGACAGCGCAGTCGTCGGCGGTACGTCGCTCGGCGCCAACGTCAGCCTCGAGCTGGCTGTCACATCCCCCAACCGGCTGCGCGGGATGGTGCTCGAGATGCCGGTGCTGGACAACGCGATGGAGGCAGGCCTGGTCACCTTCGGCCCGCTGCTCTTCGTGGGACGGGTGGCCCCGTGGGCGGTGACCGCCTTGCGCGTCGTGACCAAGGCCATCCCGCGCGGGCTAGTGCCATTCTGGTTCGGCATCGCCCTCGACACGATGTACCAGCAGCCCGCCCCGATGGCGGCCACCGTGCACGGCATCTTCTTCGGCAGGGTCGCCCCGCCTTCGCGGCTGCGGGAGCAGATCGAGACCCCGGCCATCGTGATCGGTCATCCCCACGACCCCATCCACCCGGCTGCCGACGCCGCCTTGCTGAGCGAGGAGCTGCCGAACGCCCACTTCGTCGCAGCCCGCTCCATCGTCGAGTGGCGGCGTAGACCAGACCGCATCACTACCGAGGTCTTGGAGTTCCTGGAGTCGTGCTGGCCAGCCGCACGCAAAGCCCGCTCGCGCGCGGGCACAATGGGGGCGTGAGTCACCTCTACCGCGACGAAGCCGTCGTGCTGCGCACCCAGAAGCTGGGCGAGGCCGATCGGATCGTCACGTTCCTGACGCGGGACACCGGCCGCGTCAGGGCAGTGGGCAAGGGCGTGCGTCGTACCAAGTCGAAGTTCGGGTCACGGCTCGAGCCGTTTACGCGGGTCGACGTGCAGTTCGCTCTAGGCCGCAGCCTCGACGTGGTCACCCAGGTCGAGACGATCGCGCCGTACGGCAACGAGATCAGCAACGACTATGCGCGCTACACCGCGGGCACGGCGATGTTGGAGACCGCCGAGCAGCTCGCCGCCGAAGAGCGCGAGCCCGCCGTGCAGCAATACTTGTTGCTCGTGGCCGGTCTGCGTGCCCTGGCTGCAGGTGAGCTCGACCCGTCCCTCGTGCTCGACTCGTTCCTCCTTCGCTCGTTGGCGATTGCGGGCTACGCACCGACGTTCGAACAATGTGCGCGCTGCGGCGTGGCCGGGCCGCATCGGAGCTTCAGCGCCGGCGCCGGCGGGATGCTGTGTGGCAACTGCCGAGTCCCAGGAGTCGCGAACCCGGCCCCAGAGACGGTGCTGCTGCTCGGAGCACTCCTGGCCGGTGACTGGGTGGCAGCGGCGGCAGTGGATGCGCGTTTTCGCAAGCCGGCAAGCGGGATCGTGGCGGCATACCTGCAATGGCACCTCGAGCGTGGCCTCCGTTCCCTGGTGTACGTCGAGCGATGACCCGATCCCGGCGCAAAGATCAGACTGTGGCGTGGTCGGGGCGACGTGAGAGTCGGATCCTTCTGCTGGGCTGGTCCCCGTGACAGACGACAACTGGGAGACACCGCCGCAGCTGCCCGCGGAGCTCATTCCTCGCCATATCGCGGTGATCATGGACGGCAACGGCAGGTGGGCCAAGCAACGGGGCCTGCCGAGGACCGCAGGCCACGAGCGCGGCGAGGCGGCGCTGTTCGACGTGGTCGAAGGCGGCATCGAGGCGGGTGTCACCCACATCTCGGCCTACGCGTTCTCGACCGAGAACTGGCAGCGGTCTCCCGACGAGGTGCGCTTCTTGATGAACTTCAACCGCGACGTGATTCGCCGTCGTCGCGACGAGATGCATGCGCTGGGCGTCCGAGTGCGGTGGGCGGGCCGCCGGCCGCGACTGTGGGGGTCCGTCATCAGGGAGCTTCAGGTGGCGGAGGAGATGACCCGGACCAACACCGGCCTGACCCTGACCATGTGCGTCAACTACGGCGGCCGCGCCGAGCTGGCCGACGCGGCCCGCGAGCTCGCGCGACGGGCGGTGGCAGGGGAGATCAAGGCCGACCGGATCGACGAGAGAGCGCTCGCGAAGGCGCTCTACGTGCCCGAGCTTCCGGACGTCGACATGGTGCTGCGTACGTCGGGGGAGCACCGGTTCAGCAACTTCATGCTGTGGCAGGCCGCGTATGCCGAGATGGTCTACATGAACGTGCTCTGGCCGGACGTCGACCGACGTACCCTCTTCGAGGCGATCGACATCTACGCCCGCCGCGACCGCCGTTACGGCACCGCGTAGGCCGGCCGCGCGGGCTCAACCGCTAGTGGCCTGCGCCGCACACTTCTGGCAGGTCCCGAAGATCTCGAGCGTGTGCTCCACCTCGGCGAACCCGTGCTGGTGCGCCGTCCGGGTCGCCCAGGACTCCACCGTCGGGCCTTCGATCTCCACGGTGAGCCCGCAGCCCCGACAGACGAGGTGATGGTGGTGGCCGGTGCTGCACTGCCGGTAGACCGACTCTCCGTCGGGTGTGCGCAGTACGTCGATCTCACCGGCGAGTGCCAGGGCAGTCAGGGTGCGGTAGACCGTGGTGAGGCCGACGCCTTCGCCGCGCTCCTTCAATAGGGCATAGATGTCCTGGGCGCTGCGGAAGTCGTCGACGTCGCCGAGTGCCGACACCACGGCGCGGCGCTGCCTGGTCGGGCGAGAGCCGATGAGGACCGGGTCTGTGCTCATCTCGTCAGCTCCTCCTGTGTCAGTGCTCGTCATAGTGGTCTCCGTGGGAAGCATGGCGATGGCCGCCGTGCACATAGTCGACGTGGTCTCCGTGCTGGACGGCGATGTGACCACAGTCCTCCCCATGGACGTGACCATGGGTCTCCGGGACGCTCAGATGCGGCAGGTCGGGCTCGACCTCGAACGGCTCCGCGATCCGCCTCCGGTAGCGCACCAGGCTGCCCACCGGCCAGGCGAGGACGAAACAGGCCAACGCCAGCAGCACAATCGTGGCGCCCGGTGCGACGTTGACGTAGAAGCTAGTGACCACCCCGCCGAGCGAGGCAAGCGCGCCGAGCACCATCGCCGCCAGGATCGTCACCTTGAATCCCCGGGTTAGCTGCTGCGCGGTGGCGACCGGGACGACCATGAGCGCGCTGACGAGCAACAGCCCGACAGTGCGCATCGCCACCGTCACCGTGACCGCCGCCATCACCGACATGAGCAGGTTGTAGAAGCGGACCCGCAGACCCGGCCACCTTCGCGAAGTCCTCGTCCTGACAAACCGCGAACAGCTGCGGCGCGAACCCGATCGCCACGAAGATCACGGCGGCCGCAAGCGCCACCACGGTCCACACGTCAGTGACAGTGACCGTGGTGATCGAGCCGAACAGGTAGCTCTGCAGCGTCTGCGCGCTGCCGCCAGCGAGGCCGGTCACCATGACGCCGCCGGCGATGCCGCCGTAGAAGATCAGCGCCAGTGCCACGTCGCCGCTGGTGCGCCCACGCTCGCGGACCAGCTCGATCAACAGGGCACCGAGGATCGTGACGCCGACTGCTGTCCAGACCGGCGATGTGCCGGTGAGCAGCCCCAGCCCGACCCCGGTCACCGCGATGTGGCCGATGCCGTCGCCCATGAGTGCGAGGCGGCGCTGCACGAGATATGTCCCGACCGCGGGAGCGGCGAGGCCGGTGAAGAAAGCGGCCAGCAGGGCCCTGACCATGAAGTCGTAGTCGAGGATGCTCACAGCGGTCCCACCTCCGGTCAGCGGAGTGTCGGTCGTGCTGTTGACGACTGAGGTGGTGGTCATGCACATCGTCTTGTGGAGTGCCCTCGGCCGGTCCTTCGTACGTCACCCGGCCGTCACTCAGTACGACGACGCGGTCGATGAGATCGGCCAGCGGCCCGGTCTCATGGAGGACAAGCAGGACGGTCGCCCCTGACTCGACCATCGGCCGCAGCGTCGCGACCAGCCCCATCTGGTTGTGCATGTCGACGCCGGCGTTCGGCTCGTCGAGGACGAGCAGGTCGGGCTCGCCGGCCAGTGCGCGAGCGATGAGCACCCGCTGCTGCTGACCGCCCGACAACTGGCTGACGGCGTCGTGCTGCCGGTCGTCGAGCTCGACCGCGCGCAATGCTGCCTGTACGGCGTCGCGGTCATGTCGGCTCAGCGGCAACAGCAGCCGGCGCCGAGACAAGCGGCCGGACGAGACGACCTCGAGCACCGTGGCAGGAATCCCGGAGCCGGCGCTGATGTGCTGGGGCACGTAGCCGACGCGATGCCAGTCGCGGAACGCCGCGCGATCAGCGCCGAGCAGGCGTACGTCGCCCGAGCTCCACGCCACCAGCCCCATCAGCCCACGGACCAGCGTCGACTTGCCCGACCCGTTGCTGCCCAGTAGGGCGACCACCTCGCCACGACGTACGGTCAGGTCGATCCCCCGCACGACCGGCCGGCCGCCGAGCGGCGATGTTGCCGTCTACGACTTCGATGGCGGTCGTCATGAGCAGCCGTTCGCCTTCTGCAACGCGGCCAGGTTGGCGCGCATGAGCGAGAGGTAGTCGTCGTTGGAGTCGTCGCTAGCCAGGCCTTCGATGGGGTCGAGCACCGCCGACTCGACGCCGAGGTCGCTCGCCAGCGTGTCGGCGTACTCCTTGCTGCCCAGTGTCTCGGAGAAGACGGTCGTGATGCCGTCGGTCTCGATGTAGTCCTGGATCTCGGCGAGGTGCTCGGGGCTCGGCTCGACGTCGGGGCTGAGACCCGGCGATCGGCACCATGGTCAGGTCATAGCGGTTTGCGAGATAACCGAACGCCGCATGGCTGGTCACGAACTCGGTGCGCTGACAGTCGGCGAGTCCGGTCTTGAAGTCGGTGTCGAGCTGGCGCAGGTCGGCGATGAGCTCGGCGGAGGCGGTGCTGTAGGCGGCGGCGTGGTCGGGATCGGCCGCGGCGATCTCGTCGCGCACCTGCTCGACGATCGGCATCAGCAGCGTCGGGTCCTGCCACAGGTGTGGGTCACCGTCGAGCTCGGCCGCCTCGCCCTGGTCCTCATCGACCGCTCCGGTGTCTTTCAGGGGTACGACGTCGGTGACGTCCAGCGTGCTGCCGTCGGCATTCTGGTCGACGGCCTCGTCGACAGACGGCTGGAAGCCCGCTCGTAGACGACCAGATCGGCCTCGCTGAGGTCGGCGACCTGTCGGGGCGTCAGCTCGAGGTCGTGTGGCTCGAGGCCGGGCGCGGTCAGGTTGACCACGTCGGCGTGGTCACCGGCGACCCGCTCGACGACGTAGGCATAGGGGTAGAACGCCGCCACCACTTGAGGTCGACCGCCTGCATCTTCGCCGCCGAGCGCTGTGCAGCCTGAAACGAGCGAAGGCTCGGCACGATCAGCGCAGTGAGCGACCAGTCTTCGCCTCGGCCTTCATGAAAACGATTATCAACTGAACTGAAAACCATTGTCAACTCAGATTGGGATCTCGACAGGCTCGATCACCGGGAGATCTCGACAGGCTCGATCGGCGGAGGATCGGGCCGCATTACGCTGGTTAGGTGGACGACACAACGGGGGATCCGCATCTTCGCCGACCCCGATCTCGACTGGCAGCCGGTCTCGCACGCCCTGGTGACTGAGCGGCGAATCCCCGCGGCCGTGTGCGCCGCCATCGGTCTCGGCTTCTGCGTGTGGGCCGTCCTCGCCGGCTTCCAGAGTCGGGGGGCACGTGGTGGCTGATGGCGCCCGGTCTGGTTGTCCTGGTGGCCTCGGCCATCGCCTGGTTCCTCATACCGCGGACTGTCGCATCGTGGCGGTACGCCGAGCGCGAGCAGGACCTGCTGGTCAGCCACGGTCGGCTGCAGCGCCAGCTGTCGGTCGTGCCGTACGGACGGATGCAGGTCATCGAGGTGTCGGCCAACCCGGTCGCGCAGCGACTGGGCATCGCCACCGTGTCAACTCGTCACGGCATCGGCGCCGACCGACGCGACGATCCCGGGCCTCCCGGCCGACGTGGCGCACGGCAGTTGCGCGACCGGCTCGCGGCCAAGGGCGAGGCCCCGGCAGCAGGGCTATGACTTCGACGAGACCGTTCTCCAAGGTGAGCAGCCGGTAGGTGACGCCGCTGCACTGCCCGAGGTGACAGCCAGTCAGCTGCGTCGGCTGCATCCGCTGTCTCCCCTGTTGGACTCCTGGCGGATGATCGGCGCGGCCACGCGATCGCGCTCAGGCGTTCAAGGACGATCTCGAGCGGCTTCGGTACGTGTGGGATGCGCTGCACGGGGACGCCGAGCCTGACTGTGCTGGCCAGGGCGCTTGATCGTGCTGGCGGTCGCCGTCGTGGCCGTCGCGGGCGCCTGGCTGTCGTGGCGAGTCACCGGCTTCGCGATCGTCGAGGAGCCTGGCAGAGCCCGGGCACGCTGCTGTACCACCGCGGCCTGTATCGTCCGGCAGCGCAGCCAGGTCCGGCTCAAGCGGGTGCAGTCGGTCGACGTCAACCAGCCATTCTTGCCCGGTCTCATCGGCCTTGCGGTCGTGCGACTAGAGATGGCCGCCGGCGAGCGAGCGTCCGTCGCATCTCGTCCTATCTCGGCGCGCCGACGCGTGGGCGCTGCGTGAGGAGATCCTGCGGCATACCTCGGTGCGTCCGGCAGCACGGACGGCCGAGCCTGTCCCCGCCTCCCGAGACGCGCTGATCGGCCACGTCGACACCAGGCGGCTGATCAAAGCGAACCTGCTCGACGGCGCTCGGCGTGCTGCTGCTGTTCGTCGCTGTGGCTCGTCGGCCTGGTGGTCGTGCGCGGCCTGATCTGGTGGGGCCGGAAGGCGCTCGCTGGCGGGGCTGACCGGGATCCTGCCGGTCGACGATCGCGATCCTGGTCGCAGCTGCGCAAGCAGATCACGGCGGTCCTGCGGGACGCCGACTTCCGGCTGATGCGGACGCCGACCGGGATCCGGACCCGAGCCGGGCTGACGTCGACCGACCAACCGGACCATCGACATCGACCGCATCCAGGGCGTCCGGATCGAGGAGCCCTGCTGTGGCGACGGTTCGGCTGGGCGCGGGTCGAGGTCGATGTGGCGGGCGCGGCAGACGCCACGCATGCCGCGTCCCTGATGCCGGTCGCCGACCGCGCCGAGGCCCTGGCTTTGGTCTGGTCGATCACGGGAGTCGATCTCGACGGTGGCGACGTACGCCGTCCAGGCCCGCGAGTGCGACGCCTCGACCCGTGGAGCGGGCCGTTCCTCGGCGTCGTGCTGCACCCCCATGGAGCGGTGACCCTGCAGGGTCGGTGGCGGCGTGCTCGCGCCTACGTGCCATACGCCCGCACGCAGAGTGTGTCGGCCGAGCAGGGCCCGCTGCAGCGTCGACTCGGCCTCGCGACGGTCTACCTCGACATGCCGAAGGGGGTCAGCCGCTGGACTGCTCAGCACCGCGATGTCGCAGAGGCGGCTGGCCTGGTTGGTGAACTAGCCGAGCGGGCTCGGGCCCACAGAGTCCCTGTCGATTCGAGCTCCGGGTACGCAGCGGTGTCAGAGCCACCCGTTGACGCGGGCGACGCCTGAGCCGATTACCAGTCCAAGCATCAGGCCGCGCACGAACCTGCCCTTGGTGTCGAGTACCGGCCACGACAGCACGGCGAGCCATCCGACGAACAACGCGACGATCGCCAGCGCGACCAGCGCCACCGGAACAGGAGCGGCCAGACCCGTCAGCATCAGCGCGAGCATCACGGCAGGGATGACGAGCTTGGGGAGCTGGGACAGCCGCAGCAGCACCGCGCGGCTGCGGTCGTCGAGCCGGGCGCGCCAGCCACTGGTCGCCGGTGTCGGTGTGGGCGTGGCTGCCCGCTTCGCAGGATTGCCGGAGCGACGCGGGTTCGAGGTGGTCACTGCCTCATCCTAGGTCGAGCGGTGGTCGGCGTCGGCCAGCCGCTGCGACGGCACCGCGTCTTGCGGCTGATCTGTCCCACGTCGACCAAACAAGCGTTCCCAGGCGGTGCACCCCGCCAGCACTGCGATGGCGACCAGCCATCCCGCGATGAGGTCGATGACGTAGTGCTCGCCGTAGTAGACGAGCATCAGAGACATCACGAGCGGGTAGGCGAGCAGGAGCCATCGCCAGGGGGAGCGGAGTCGTTGGACGGCGTACATCGCCACCAGCGCGGCGATGCCGGCGTGCAGTGACGGCATCGCAGCAGTCGGGTTGCCGACGTCGGCGAGCGCCTGGTGGAAGCCGCCTAGGCCGATCTCGGACCAACCTCGGCCGGTGAGGCGAGCAACACCACCGTCGATCAGACCGAAGTCGCTGGCCATCCACGGGGGCGCCATCGGCACTGTGATGTAGCCGATCAGGCCGACGATGTTGATGGTGAGATAGCGACGCATGAAGTGGATCCAGGTCGCCCGGTTGCGCACCCACAGGACGAAAGCAACGGTCGGAGCGACCAAGAAGTGCGAGTAGTAGACCGCTGTGAGCGCGACGTCGTACCACCGCGGCGGCACGTAGTAGTTGCATGTGTCGCCACACCACCGGTCCTGCAGGTACTGGCTCGGGAGGGCGCCGTCGAAGAGCCAGCGGTCGATCGCGATGGGCGAGGTGAAGTGCACGCTGAAGAGACCGATCTCGTCAGCGAAGCCGCGGCTGTAGAGGTAGACGAGCAGCACGACCAGAGGGAGCCACCAGTCGCGGACGAACCCCAGGTGGTGCCGCTTCGGGGCTTGCACGTTCCACGCGATCGCGGCCGCCCAGATCCAGACGAAGATCTGCAGTGTGTCGGTCGGTACGCCCACCCTCCAGATCCAGGCAAGCAGCACAATCAGGTACACCGTCATGGCGATCGCCCGGGCCCCTCGGGAGGTGAATCCCGCGACCTCCGGTGCGGTCGCCTCGGCCACCTGCACGTCCCCCATCTCAGCCCTTTCTGCCTTCCCGCCGGTCGCTCGTGACCCTGGCGCACCCCGTCGCCGCCACAACACCTCGATGCAATGACGACGACGCCTTGCTGAGAGCATACGAGGGATGCTGGTCATCTCGCGGTTCCATTACGACGACGACCTCGCGGGTCGCGCCCGGGCCGAGCTGGGCACCTGCCTGGACGGGCTCGCCGCCAAGCCGGGTTTCGTCGGCGGATCGGTCGGCCGGGCGGTCGACGACACCAGCCTGTGGGTGCTCACGACCCGGTGGGCAGACGTGGGTTCCTACCGCCGGGCGCTGTCGTCGTACGACGTCAAGGTGACGGTCGTCCCGCTCCTGTCGTGTGCCGTTGACGAGCCTTCAGCTTTTGAGATCCTCGCCGGCGAAGGAGCCGAGCCGGGAGACCAGGGCAACCGGTCGATCCCGCGGGTCACCTGAACAGGCAATCCGCGCGCCATTGGGCTCGTTCAGCGTGGGTTCAGCCGGTGCCTGCCACAGTTGTTTCGTAGCCGATCGACTGGTGAAGTCGCCAGTCCGACGAGGAGATCGCGATGAAGAGCAAGACCAAATGGTCCGCCCTCGCCGCCGCGACGGTGGCGATAGTTGCAGCCGGAGCAGGCGTCGCGGCTGCGACCGGCGGCGGGGATGACGCTGAGCAGCCGATCACCGGCGACGCGCTCGACAAGGCTTCGGCCGCCGCGCTGGAGCACACTGGCGGCGGCACGGTGACCGACACCGAGGTAGGCGACGAAGAGAGCTACTACGAGGTCGAGGTCACGCTGCCCGGTGGTGGCGAGACTGACGTCCAGCTCGACCAGGACTTCAACGTCGTCAGCTCTGAGGGCGAGGACGCCGGCGAAACCGACGACTGAGCCCGCTGGAGAGTCAGGCTGATTGAGTCCGTCGAGATCAGCGGTCTCGACAAGCTGACTCCACGGTGATCGAGCCTGTCGAGATCACGAGGGTCTCGACAAGCTCGACCGGCGAATCTGCGCTCGACCGGCGAATCTGCGCTCGACCGGCGAATCCGCGCTCGACCGGCGAATGTCCGCTCGACCGGCGAATGTCCGCTCGACCGCCGATGGCAGTACTCTGGTGCCTGCCTCCCACATCGGGAGGTTGACCGCCGACTGCCAGCCGGATGGAGATCCCTCTCATGGCGAGTGCCATCGACAACATCGTCAGCCTCTGCAAACGCCGCGGGTTCGTGTTCCCGTGTGGCGAGATTTACGGGGGCACCCGCTCCGCCTGGGACTACGGTCCGCTTGGCGTCGAGCTCAAGGAAAACATCAAGCGCCAGTGGTGGCGCTCCACCGTCACCTCACGCGAAGACGTCGTCGGGCTCGACTCGTCAGTGATCCTGCCGACGAAGACCTGGGAGGCCTCGGGCCACCTCGCGACCTTCACTGACCCGCTGACCGAGTGTCAGAGCTGCCACAAGCGGTTCCGCGCCGACCACCTGCAGGAGGCGGTGGCGTCGAAGAAGGGGATCGACAACCCCGACGACGTCGACCTCGCCGTCGTGGCCTGCCCGAACTGCGGCACCCGTGGCGCGTGGACCGAGCCACGCCCGTTCAACGGCATGCTCAAGACCTACCTTGGCGTGATCGAGGACGAGTCCGGGCTCCACTACCTGCGTCCCGAGACCGCGCAAG
The DNA here is from genome assembly GCA_963811585.1 of uncultured Actinomycetota bacterium. Taxonomy (GTDB): domain Bacteria; phylum Actinomycetota; class Actinomycetes; order Propionibacteriales; family Nocardioidaceae; genus JACDHG01. The sequence continues at coordinate 826,178 of CAWERR010000006.1, read as the reverse complement.
GCATCTTCCTCAACTTCGCCAACGTGATGAACGCTTCGCGCAAGAAGCCGCCCTTCGGGATCGCCCAGACGGGCAAGAGCTTCCGCAACGAGATCACGCCTGGCAACTTCATCTTCCGCACCCGCGAGTTCGAGCAGATGGAGATGGAGTTCTTCGTCGAGCCCGGCACCGACGAGGAGTGGCACCAGACCTGGATCGACCTCCGCACTGACTGGTATGTCGGCCTCGGCATCGACCGCAACAACCTGCGCCACCTCGAGCACCCCGCCGAGAAGCTGTCGCACTACTCCAAGCGGACGGTCGACATCGAGTACCGCTTCGACCTGCCGGGCCGCGAGTTCGACGAGCTCGAAGGCATCGCCAACCGCTTCGACTTCGACCTGAAGGCCCACAGTGCGGCCTCAGGCCAGGACCTCAGCTACTTCGACCAGGCCACCAACGAACGCTGGACGCCGTACGTCATCGAGCCGGCCGCCGGTCTCACCCGCTCGGTGATGGCGTTCCTCATCGACGCCTACGCCGAAGACGAAGCTCCCAACGCCAAGGGGGGAGTCGACAAGCGCACGGTGTTGCGGCTCGACCCGCGGCTGGCGCCGGTCAAGGCCGCCGTCCTGCCGTTGTCGCGCAACCCGGACCTGTCGCCGAAGGCGAAGGCGTTGGCGGCCGAGCTGCGTGGCAGCTGGAACGTCGACTTCGACGACGCGGGCGCGATCGGGCGCCGCTACCGCAGGCAGGACGAGATCGGTACGCCGTACTGCGTGACCGTCGACTTCGACACGCTCGACGACAATGCCGTCACGATCCGCGAGCGCGACAGCATGAAGCAAGACCGCGTCAGCCTTGACAAGGTCATGGCCTATTTCGCCGAGCGACTCGTCGGCTGCTGACGACAATCACGTCGTACCCAGGTCTTGCGTCCGTGCAACTGGTCGCGATAGCGCTCAGTTGCACGGACGTTGCGGGGTGCGAGGGGCGGGGTGCGCGAGTTCAGGCACGCGGACCGGCACAATGGGCCGCGTGATGACGCTGAGAGGTGTGCAGTTCGGGTTGGTGCGGCGCTCCGTCGCCCTCGCTCTGGTCGCTGGTATGACGCTGGCCGGCTGCAGCGATTCGGACTCGCCGAACGGCGACGCAACGCCATCCGCCCCGACCGACGCGACGACGCTCGACGACGGAACGACCGCCCCCGGCACGCAGCTGAAACTGGACGACACGGCGACTGTCCAATTCAAGGCGAACGCCAAGCACGACTCGCTCATCGCGTTGACGGTCACGTCGATCATGAAGGGCAAGATCAAGGACCTGAAGGCGTTCGACCTTGACGCCGCGGACCGCAAGTCAAACGTCTACTACGTCAAGGCAACGGTCAAGAACGTCGGCGACGGCGACCTCTCCGGACAGCCGCTTACGCTGTACGGCGCCGTCTCCGAGACCACCGTCGTGCCTCCTGTCGAGTTCGGATCGACGTACGAGCGCTGCGACTACGACCCGCTTCCCGAGAAGTTCAAGAAACCCAAGAAGGCCGAGGTCTGCATGGTCATGCTGGCCCCCAAGCACGGCACGATCAGCGAAGTGCAGTGGCGCGCCGCCGACAACGCCGACCCGATCTCGTGGCCATCGCCCTAAGCGGCCGGACCGGCGCAGTGGGGGCCTTGGAGCTCGGCCCCATCACCGTTGACACGCCCGTCGTCCTCGCCCCCATGGCCGGAGTCACGAACGTGGCCTACCGGACTCTGTGCCGCGAGCAAGGTGCGGGCCTGTATGTCTGCGAGATGATCACCAGCCGCGGCCTCGTCGAACGGGACGAGACGACACTGTCCATGCTCGCGTTCGACCCGGGAGAGTCCGTGCGCTCCGTGCAGCTGTACGGCATCGACCCCGTGCACATGGCCGGAGCCGCTGAGATCCTCTGCGCCGAGTACGGCGTCGGGCACATCGACCTGAACTTCGGCTGCCCCGTGCCCAAGGTGACCCGGAAGGGAGGCGGGGCGGCTCTGCCCTGGAAGCGGCGCCTCCTGGCCGCCATCCTCGAAGCCACCGTCGCGGCCACCACCCCGTACGACGTACCCGTGACGGTGAAGACCCGCAAAGGCATCGACGAGGAGCACCTGACCTTCCTCGAGGCGGGCCGCATCGCGCAGGAGACCGGCTGCGCTGCCATCGGTCTGCACGCGCGGACCGCTGCGCAGCACTACTCCGGCGAGGCCGACTGGGACGCGATCGCTGAGCTGGTCGAGCACGTCGACATCCCCGTGCTCGGCAACGGTGACATCTGGGAGGCGTCGGACGCCTTGACGATGATCGACAAGACGGGCTGCGCCGGCGTCATCGTGGGGCGGGGGTGCCTCGGCCGCCCGTGGTTGTTCCGCGACCTGGCGGCGGCGTTCACCGACGCGATGCCGCCGCCCCTGCCGCGGCTCGAGGAGGTCGCGGTGATGATGCGCCGGCACGCAGAGCTGCTCGTGGATTCGATGGGGGAGGAGCGTGGCTGCAAGGAGTTCCGCAAACACATCTCGTGGTACCTGAAGGGGTTCGCGGCCGGGGGTGAGCTGCGGCAGTCGTTGGGTCTTGTCGACACGCTGGCGACACTCGACATACTGCTCATCCCGGCTCGACCCCTCAGAGCCGTTTCCGGTTGCAGAGCTCGGAAATCCCCGTGGTCGGCAGGGGAGCCCGCGTAAGGTGTCCTTGCCTGACAGGTGGCTCGACGGCCGCGATGACATGGTCATCGATGCCGCCGCCGAGTCCGGCGTATCCGGGGGGTAGATGACATCGTGCGTATGACGGCCACGCTGGCCACGCGGCTCGGGCGGGGACTGCTGTCCCGCGCCACGGCCCGGGGCAGCCTGGCGAACGTCACGCTGGTGCCGCGTTCGCTGCGGTATCCGCTGCAGCGCAACGTCCTCGACCCGGTCGAGCGGCTCGGCGCGACCCGGGATGCCGCGCCGGTGACCCGGATGGCCCGCTACTTCGGCCGGAGCATCTGGCTCGTCTCCGGCTACGCCGAGACGACGACGGTGTTGGCCGACACGACGAGCTACAGCAACGACATCCGGCCGATGATCGCGCGAGACCAGGCCGGCAAGGACCAGTACATCGGGGGGCTGGGCTTCACCGACCCGCCCGACCACACCCGTCTTCGGAAGCTGCTGACTCCTGAGTTCACGATGCGGCGGCTGCATCAGCTCGGGCCGCGGATCGCTGAGATCGTCGAGGAGCGGCTCGATGTGCTTGCGGAGAAGGGGCCGGTTGTCGACCTGGTCGACGAGTTCGCCTTCCCGATCCCGTTCCTGGTGATCTGCGAGCTGCTCGGGCTGCCCCCCGAGGAGCTGGAGGGGTTCCAGGAGCTCGGGCGTGGCCGCTTCGACGTCTCCAAGGGTGGAGTCGGCGCATTCGGAGCGGTCTCCGACTCGCGCGAGATCCTGATGGAGGCCGCGCGCAAGCAACGCGCCAACCCCGGCGACGGCCTGATCGGTCGCATCATCAAGGACCACGGCGACGAGGTCGACGACCTCGAGGTCGGCGGTCTCGCCGACGGGCTCTTCACCGGTGGCTATGAGACGACGGCGAGCATGCTGGCGCTCGGCACGATGCTGCTGCTCCAGGACCGCGAACACTTCGACCGGCTGCGCATCGATCCCGGGTCGGCCGACAAGACCGTCGACGAGATGTTGCGTTACTTGTCCGTCGTACAGATTGGGTTCCCTCGGTTCGTCCGCAGCGACATGGAGCTGTTCGGCCACCGGGTAGCCGCAGGTGACGTCGTTATCTGTTCGCTCAGTGGGGCAAGCCGCGACGGCCAGCTCGGCCCGGAGATGGATAGCTTCGACCCGGAGCGGCGGCCGACGCCGCACCTCGCTTTCGGCCATGGCTTCCACCGCTGCATCGGCGCTGAGCTGGCGAAGATGGAGCTGCGGACCGCGTTTCCCGCGCTGGCCTGCCGGTTCCCGAAGCTGCGGCTCGCGGTTGAGCCTGACGAGCTGACCTTCCGCGACCTGTCCATCGTCTACACCGTCGACCAGCTTCCGGTCCGCCTCTACTGACTCGCCCCTCCCTTACGTCCGTGCCAGTGGTTGCTGGGGCGGCCGCTGCTACGGACGTTGCGAGGGTCACCGTTGTTGCGTCCGTGGAAGTGGTTGCTGGGGCGGCCGCTGCTACGGACGTTGCGAGGGTCACCGTTGTTGCGTCCGTGGAAGTGGTTGCTGGGGCGGCCGTTGCTACGGACGTTGTGGGGTTCGGCGGGGTTGGGGGCCAGTAGGGTCGGCAGCGATGGACCTCCCCCCGCCGTACGTCGACGAGGACGCCGAGCGCTACTCGACCCGAGCCGACCCAGTCCGGCCGCTCGCCGTTCGAGCGCGACCGAGCCCGGATCGTGCACTCGGCCGCCCTGCGCCGACTGGCGGCCAAGACCCAGGTGGTCGGCCCGTCGACCGACGACTTCATCCGCAACCGGCTCACCCACACCCTCGAGGTGGCCCAGGTCGGCCGCGACCTCGCCCACGCCCTCGGCTGCGACTCCGACCTGGTCGAGGCCGCCTGCCTGGCCCACGACCTCGGGCACCCGCCGTTCGGGCACAACGGCGAGCGGGCGCTCAACGAAGCCGCCGCAGGACATCGGCGGGTTCGAGGGCAACGCGCAGACGTTGCGGCTGCTGACCCGGCTCGAGGCGAAGACTCTCGATGACGACGGGCGCAGTCTCGGGCTCAACCTCACCCGGGCCACGCTCGATGCCGCCACCAAGTACCCCTGGCCGATCGGAGATGCCCCGGAGCCGCGCGGTCGCCACGGCGACGGGTTGCCGCGTGCGGTCCGCAAGTTCGGCGTGTACGACGAGGACGCCGCCGTCTTCACCTGGATGCGCGCCGGCCGAGTCGGCGGCCTCACTTGCGTCGAGGCGCAGGTGATGGACTTCGCCGACGACGTCGCCTACTGCGTCCATGACGTCGAGGACGCCGTGGTCGCAGGGCGGATCGAGCTGGCGCGACCTGCGCGACCAGGGGCTGCGCCGAGAGGTCTGGGAGACGACCCGCGACTGGTACGCGTCGGACCTGACCAGCGATGCCGCGGAGGCGGCCTTCCACCGCTTGGCGGGTCATCCGGCCTGGCCCCGGGCGGCATACGACGGCAGCCGCGCTGCGTCGGCCGGGCTGAAGAACCTGACGAGCGGGCTGATCAACCGGTTCTGCCTGGCTGTCGAGGCGGACGCCGACGAGCGCGGTCTCACCGGACGGTCTGGCACGGTATGCCGACGACCTCCCCGTGCCGCACACCACCCGCGACGGAGATCGCCGTGCTCAAGGGGATCGCCGCGCACCTCGTGATGAAGGCCGACGACCGGGTGGCCGTGCTCGCCATGCAACGCGAGCTGATGGCCGACCTGTTCGAAGGGCTGTGGGCGAGCGCTCCGATGTCCCTCGAGCCGGCGTTCCGCGATGACTTCGAGGCGGCCCCCGACGACGCCGCCCGCCGCCGCGTGGTGGTCGACCAGGTCGCGTCGCTGACCGACCCGTCCGCGGTCAACCTGCACGCGGCCGTCACCAAGCGAGGCAAGGCCTGAGGCCCGCTGCGGACGGCCCTCGGCGGCTTCTGATGACTGCGTAGACTCGCTGGCGTGGCCGGCCGCATCCGTGAAGAAGACATCGCCCTGGTGCGTGAGCGGTCACGTATCGACGAGGTCGTCTCCGCCCATGTGACGCTCAGCAACGCCGGCAGCGGATCGCTCAAGGGGCTGTGCCCGTTCCACGACGAGAAGAGCCCGTCCTTCCACGTCAACGCCGGCCCGCGGCTTCTACCACTGCTTCGGCTGCCAGGAGGGCGGCGACGTCATCACGTTCGTGATGAAGATCGAGGGCGTGGGCTTCACCGAGGCCGTCGAGCGGCTGGCCGACCGTTGCGGCGTCGACCTCAGTACGTCGACGACGGCGGCGCCGTGCCCGACGCGACCCGGGGCAGCGGCAGCGGCTTGGTCGCAGCGCATGCAGCGGCGGCCGAGTTCTTCGCCGACCAGCTGTCGACGCCTGACGCGGCCGCCGGGTCGGCAGTTCCTGTCGGAGCGGGGCTTCGACCAGGAAGCAGCTGCGACCTTCGGTGTCGGCTTCGCCCCGCGCACCGGCGACGCCTTGCTGAAACACCTGCGTGGGAAGGGATTCAGCGACGACGAGCTGGTCACCGGTGGGCTGGTGGCTCGCAGCGACCGGGGACCTTACGACCGGTTCAGGGGCCGCCTGCTGTGGCCGATCCGGGAGCTGTCGAGCGACGTGGTCGGCTTCGGCGCGCGCCGGCTCTTCGACGACGACCGGGTCGAGGCGAAGTACCTCAACACCCCCGAGAGCCCGATCTACAACAAGAGCCAGCTGCTGTACGGCGTCGACCTGGCCCGCAAGGAGATCGCCCGGAGCTCCCAGGCCGTCGTCGTGGAGGGCTACACCGACGTGATGGCCTGCCATCTCTCCGGCGTCCGCACGGCGGTCGCCACCTGCGGCACGTCGTTCGGCGAAGACCACACGCGGATCCTGCGCCGGCTCCTGCTCGACCACGACGAGTTCCGCGGCGAGGTCATCTTCACGTTCGACGGCGACGCGGCGGGGCAGAAGGCGGCGCTGCGGGCGTTCGAGGGCGACCAGCAGTTCGTCGGCCAGACGTACGTCGCTGTCGAGCCCGACGGCCGCGACCCGTGCGAGCTGCGGGTCGCCGAGGGAGACGCGGCTGTGCGCGAGCTGGTCGCGCGGCGGGTGCCGCTCTACCGGTTCGTGCTTTCGAACGTCATCTCGCGCTTCGACCTCGACCGCGCCGACTCCCGCATCGACGCCGTGCGGGAGGCCGCCCACTTGGTGGCGAGCATCCGAGACAAGTCCAAGGTCGACGCGTTCTCCCGCGAGGTGGCGGGGATGGTCGGCGTCGACATCGACGACGTGCGCGCCGAGGTGAGGCGGGCGGCTGGACGCGACAGTCGCACCGGGCGGTCGACGCAGGCTGGACGCGCGGCGGGTCACGGTGGCCAGGCGGCAGAGCCCGCTGGCGAGGCGGGGCCCGGTGGCCAGGCCTCCAACGACGTACCAGACCCACGAGAGCGCCGCTTCTCCATCGAGCGTGACGTGCTGAAGCTCGCCCTCCAGCATCCGGACGCGACGCGAGAGTCTTTCGCCGACGTGGAGTCCGACGACTTCACCCACCCGTAGTACCGCGAGATCTTCGAGGCCCTCATCAACCTCGGCGGCCCGCAGGAGAACGGCCCGGAGAAGGTCATCGCTGCCCTACCCGCGGGCGGTTCGTCCTCGACGGTGTCGGCGTTGTCCGTCGAAGGACTGCACGTGACCGGAGTGCCCGACGCGCGGGTGGCGTCGGAGTATGTCGTCCGGCTCCGCGAGCTGACAGCCCGCCGGCGCATCGAGCAGGTGAAGTCGCGGCTGCAGCGGATGAACCCCGTGACACAGGCCGCCGACTACAACCGCTTGTTCGGGGAGCTCGTCGCGGTCGAGAGCCATCGCCGCGCGCTCCGCGAGCAAGCAATCGACGTCTAAATGCCTTCGCCTCGACGCCCGCGGTTGAGGCTGCCCGCAGCCGTGAGGAAGCAGCTGAGTCTCGAGCCTGGAGAGCGGACGCTTGCGTGGGCGTGCGACGACGCTGAGCGCTGGTACGTCGGCACCGACCGGGCTCTGCATCTGCCCGAAGCCGACGGCTACCGCCGGCTGCCATGGGAGCTCGTCGAGCGCGCCGACTGGCATCGCGACAACAACCAGCTCGGCATCGTGGAAGTCGCCGACTGGGGTGAGCCCGAACAGCGCACCCTCGTCACGGTCGCCGAGCCCGGCGCGTTGTTGGAGCTGCTGCGGGAGCGAGTCACGAAGAGCGTGGTCGTGTCGGTCTACGCACCTGTCCGGGGACGTCTCGGGTTGAACGTCGTGGGTCGTCGCTCGCCCGTCGGATCGGACGAGGTGACGTGGTCGTACGTGCTGGCGGAGGGGCTCACTCCCGACGACCCGGCGGTGCTAGAAGTCGCCGCGAAGGCGGTGCAGCAGGCCGAGGCCGAGGTTGCCTGGCTCTAGCCACGACGGCTCGCGAGCACGGGTCGGTGGGCGCGGACCGAGGCGTCGGCAGGGCCAGGCGCCGTTTCGACGTACTGATGGTGGGTTGCTAGCCTATGCAGGCGTTGCCCGCTCGGCGGGTGTGATCCCGCGTAGCTCAATTGGCAGAGCAGCCGGCTGTTAACCGGCAGGTTACTGGTTCGAGTCCAGTCGCGGGAGCCACCTTAGTTGCACGATCGACAGCAATCCTCAAAAGGCAAACACCAGGCAGCTACCAGGAGTAGCGTTTCGCGCGCGTAGAGTCAGCCTTCCTCCCTCGCTGCCCCGGCGGCGGTTGACACCCTCGCCCGGCCTGGCCCTGGCCAGCCTGGTCGTCGGATGATGACCACAGGGCTCGGTCTCCCGGATTTGGTCATCACCCGATGACGGTCCCGTGCGGATCGTGCATCCTGCTTGACCTTGCCCTGAAGCTGATTCTGCCGGATTTCTGTTCAATGAGACGGCGGCGCGGTCATGACCACGCGGTAAGGGCCACGCTTGGCATGGCTGGAGCACGAGCTCAATTGGCGGTCGAGCTCGGGCTGCGCACCGGCGCCCGCTGCGTGGCCATGAACGTCCTGGCAGAACGGGCATCGGACCCAGATGCTCCAGGTGTTGTTGAGCTTGACCGCGCGCTCGACCACTGCCACAGGGGGTTCCGCATCCCCTTTGGGTGCGGCGTCCATACCTTGAGGCTACTTCAGTTCAACCATGCCCCGTGATGCGCGACCCTGTCAGCAAGGAGCATGTGGGTTGCGGCCACTCACACACCAGGTCACACTCAGTGTTGAGGAGCTCTCGGGTTCCACATAGCTTCCCTGCTTGAGCCCCGACCAAACGGTCCCCGTCCAAAAGTCGGGGCTCCGGCACGTCTACGCCAAGGGCTGGGCGGGTGCAGCCCGCTTCGCTGTCGTTCCTTCGCCTGCGGTGGCAGGAAACCGGAGTAGCATGAGGTTCTAGTCGGTTGCGCTCAGTCGTCGGCGCGAAGCCGGAAGACCGACATGAAGATCGACTCCTTAGACCTGGCGATAAGCCTCGCGAAGGTCGCCACCGAGTGGCAATCCGCTTCAGGACTGGACGCGACCCTGGCCCGCATCACCGAGGGTGTCCAGCAGACCATCCCTGAGATCGCTTTCGCCAGCATCACGACGCGCTTCGGCAAGGGCGACCTGAAAACACTGGCTCCTACCGACGTGATCGCCGACAAAGCCGACCGATTGCAGTACGACGCCGCCCAAGGCCCCTGCTACGAGGTTGTCACCAGCACCGCCACCCTCGTTGCCACCGACGATCTGGCCGCCGACCGTCGCTGGCCGATCTACTCGCCGTCCGCCGCTACCTTGGGAATCAAGTCGCAGCTCGCCGTACGCGTCTATGACCACGGCAGGTCACGGGCAGGCCTCAACCTGTACTCATCCCAGCCCGGCATTTTCGACACGCGGCATCGACAGCTGGTCGAGTTGTTCGCCGCCCACGCCTCCATCGCGATGGGCCACGCCACCGCTCTCGAACAGCTCAACCAAGCAGTGTTTTCGCACAAGGTCATCGGCCCAGCCATCGGAATCTTGATGGAGCGCTACAAGATCGACGAGAACGCAGCCTTTGAGTTTCTGATCCGCACCTCTCAGGACAGCAACACGAAGCTCCGCAAGGTTGCTTCAGAGATCGTGTCGGACCGCAGACCGACCTCGTAATAAGCGACGTGCAACCGGTCAGGATGGCCAGGTTTCACCGACGCGGGCCGGGGTATAGGTAGTAGACGCAGCATGTGTACGGCGCGCCGGTTGCCACCCTGCCGGAGCCGTTCCGCTGCTATAGGTGCACCCTGCTCGCCCGTCCGGACGAGCGCGCAGGCTGCGGCGTTGTCGTTGAACAAGCAGCGAGTGCGCGAGGTCCAGGGGTCATCGAAGAAGTTGGCCACTGGATCTTCCCCTGTTCGGCCCCGTCAGATCTGTGGACAGGTCTCTTGATACGGGCGGTCGCCGAAGGCCTCCGCCCATTCAGGCTGGGTCAAGTCGCGTCCGGCCAGCCGACAGGCGAAGTCAATGGCATAGCTCGCGCGGGTGTTCCACAGGTAGACACCCTGGTTGCCGGTGGCGATGACAACGGTCTGCTCGTCTGCGCCGAACACCGCCGAGGCGAAACTCTGCTCCGGCAGGGCGACGGTGCCCAACAGTTCCCCGGTCCGACCGTCCCACAAGCTGACGCTGCCGTCGGTGCCGGCCGTCACGATGCTCGACCCGTCGAGCGAGTACTGGATGGTCCATACTTCCGCGCCGTGTCCGACCACCGGCGGCCCGACCGGTTTGCCGGATGCGAGATCCAGGACCACCAACTCGCCGGCCCGACCAGTGATGACGGCATGACGGCCATCGGGTGAACTCGCCAACCAGCTAGCTTCGAAGCCCAACTCTCCTTGCCTGACCAGCCGACCTGACTCCAGATCCACGATCACCCAGTTACGGCTGTAGTGCTCGAACGTGAAGTCAGTCACGTAGCCGGGAGAAAGGAGCAATGCCGTGCGGTTGTCTGCGCCAAGGGAGACAGCTCCGCCCGAGACCTCCAGTTGGACCGGCGCACCGACTGGTTCGAGAGTCTCCGCATCCAGCATGCTCGCCTTGCCTGCCGAGCTGAGGACGGCGATCCGTGAGTCGTCGGGGCTGAAGCGAACACCCGCGAACTCGCCGTCGAGGCTGGACTGACGAGCCGTCGCAGTCGTCGGATCCCAGAGTTGGATGAAGCCCTTGCCAACGCTGGCGAACTGGGCGCCGTGAGAGTCCCAGGTGACCCCGAGGTGTTGCTGGTTCCTTCCAACCATCCGTGTCCACTCCCTGTCAGCCATGTCGTAGAACCGCAAGCCGTTGAACGCCCAGCTCGAGAGGAAGCGAGCCCCTGGGGACGGCGTGATGCTCGTGAAAGTGTCCTCCGCCGGCTCGGCCGACTCGGAGACGAATCGACGGTCCCCTTTGAGATCCCACTCGCGGATCGCCCGATCCGCACCACCGGAGTACAGGGTCGTGTCGTCTGGGCCGAAGGCCAACCCCTGAGCTTCTCCCTCGCCGAGGTCGAGCCGCTCGCGAACCTCGCCGGTGGCGACGTCCCAGATGATGGCGGTCCGGTCCGGCGACGAGGTCGCCAGGAGCGTCCCATCTTGGGAGAAACGAACCGCAAGAACGCTCTCGCCATGTCCATGGAGTACGCGGCGAACCTCACCCGAACTGGCATCGCGCAGGGTGAGGCGATCCGGATCTTCGGCCATGGCCAGCAGCGTGCCGTCTGGGCTTAGGTCGAAGAAGTTGGTGCGGCGTTCCACACCCCATGCGTAGACAGCCGGTGCTTCCGAGAACAGGCTTGCCTGGCTCGCGACGTCGTAGGCAGTGAGTGGCGTACTTGTGTAGACCGTGTCTCCCTTCGGACTGAGAGCGGTGAGGCACCGGTATCCAAAGTCCACGTGACACACCGACTTCTTGTGCAGCCGAAGATCTGCTCCCTCAGATTGGCTCAGGTCCCACACGAAGAGATCGGCCCCGACCACATCCCAGTAGGCAGCCGTTCGGCGGAGCCGTTGAATGACGCCAGCCATCGCTGAACCGTCAGCGCTGTAAGTGATGTCGGCGACTCGGACGCCCTGCGACGGCAGGTCAGGGAGTTGCACCGGCAGCGGCTCCAAGGTCTGCCCGTCCAGCATCCGTATCGGGACACGCGACAGTGGCGGACCCCCCACTGCCAGCGTGTCGCCGTCGGGGCTGAATGCCATCGGCGCGAACCACTTGTAAGGGACGCGGGCAGTGCCGGGGGAGGTGTGCAACGCGTCCCAGGTCGTCGCGTCGTACAGGGTCACTTGGCTGCGCCGGTCGTAGACGGCGAGGGACTGCCCGTCTGGGCTGACCTCCAGCCCAGTGATCACATCGCCGTTGTACGTCGTCGAGCGCACCAGTTGCGGGCGCTGTGACAGAACCGCAAGCAGGTTCGAGCGGGTTGCCGATGAGTCGTCCATTCTCGCCCCGGCGACGGCCAGCAGCATCGACGTGTCGATGTCGTCGGTAGCCAGGGCCCGGGCTCCGACGCGACGGGCGTCGGCAGCGAGGGCGGCGTCCGTGGCAGCCGCGGCGTTGTCTGCCGCGGCAGCGGCGTTACTGTCTGCGCGATCGGCTTGACGTACGGCGAGAGCGCCAGCGACCAGCGCCACGATGAGGAGCGTCGCTGCTACGACGAGTACGCCGCGCAGCCGCCGAATCATCTGGGCCTGGACACGGGCGCGTTCCTCGGCTGCATGCTCCTCGGTCTGAGCGATCTGCGCAGAGGCTTCAAGGAACGCCACCTCAGTGTCGGTGAGGTGTGTCCCTTGACGGTCGCGCCACTCAATGGCCTGCGCCAGCCGGACTCCGCGATACAGCTCGCTGTCAGGGCGATGCATCGAGTCCCACGAGTCAGCCGCGCCGGTGAGATGGTGCAGGATGCGCTGACCTTCGATGTCGTCTTCGAGCCAGGCGTGCAGTCGTGGCCAGGCTCGGGCAAGGGCCTCATGGGAGACCTCGAGGACTCCGGCATCACTGGACACCAGTCGTGCAGCCACCAGTTCATCGATGAGTTGATCGATCTCGGGGTCGGACCCGATGAGCCGGCGGGGGACTCGGCTTCGAACCGGCTCGCCCTCGACCCCGTGGGTGACAAGTCTCAGCAACAGGTCCCGCAACAGGTGCCGTTGCTCCGGCTGCATCCCCACGTAGACCCGTTCGGCCGACTGGGCGACCGCACCACGGATCGCGCCCGTCGCGCGATAGCCGTCGACCGTCATCGTGTTGCCCTCACGGCGCTTCCACGTCTCCAGCAAGGCATGCGACAGCAGAGGCAGAGCGCCTGGCTCGTCCTGCACATCGCGCAGCAGCAGGTCGACCAGCCCAGGCTCGATCACCAGGCCGACCTGTCGTGCCGGCGACACGATCGCCTCCCGGAGGTCGTCCTCCGACATACCTCCCAGCAGATGCATGCCTTGCTCCACCAGGCGCGCCAAGGCGGGGTGCGTCGCAACATCGGCGAGCCGGTCTGCGCGCAAGGCCATCACGAGCAAACCCGCCTCGGCGTGCTGCGCCACGGCGGCGACGAACTCGGCGCGTTCGGAGACGTCGTCGCACAGCGAGAACATCTCTTCGCACTGGTCAATCACGAGGACTGGCAGGGCGCCCCGCGTGGGGAGTCGGGACAGCGCTTGCATTGGGTGAACGCCCGGCGTGATCACCACGACGGCGCGCCCTCGCCGCCGAAGCGCTGCGGCCACACCGGCACGAACCAGGGACGACTTACCGCTACCTGACGGTCCGACGACCGTCACGGTCGAGACGTCGGTCAGCGTCGCCAAGCAGGCGCTCAGGTTGGCTTCCCGGCCGAAGAACGACTCGGCGTCACCGACGTCGTACGGCATCAAGCCCTGATATGGACAGGTGTCACTCGCCGCCGTTCCGCTACCCGGGACCACCAAGGACTCGTCCTGGCGAAGGATCGCCTGCTCGAGCCTGATGAGGTCGTGGCCCGGGTCGAGGCCCAGTCTCTGTGTCAGCAGAGACTTGACTTGGTGGATCGTCCGGAGCGCCTCCTCTTGGCGTCCGGCCTGATACTGGGCGTGCGCCAAGAGCGCCCAGCGCCGCTCCCGCATCGGTGCCGCCTGGACCATCTTGTGCGCCTCCGAGATGACCTCGCGATGATGCCCGAGTTCAAGAGCTGCCTGCACCTTGAGCTCCTCCGCGTCGAGCCGCAGCCCTTCGAGGCGCCCCGACTCGATGACCGCGTGATGCCAACCCTCCAAGTCCACGTAGGGCTGGCCACGCCAAAGCGCGAGGGCTTCGCCGAGCACGTAGGCGGCTCGGTCGCTCTCACCCAGCGCCAACAGCTCTCGTCCCCGCACCACCATCTGCTCGAAACGCTGGGCATCCACCTCGTCGTCGGCTATTGCGAGCGTGTAGCCATGTTCTGACGTCTCGATGGCACTTCGCCCGAGGGTTTTCCTCAGCCGCATCACGCATCCCTGCACGACTTTGGGGGCTGATGAGGGCGGTGTCTCGCCCCACACAGCGTCCACGAGGCGATCGACGGTGACGGTCTCGCCCGCATGCATCGCGAGCACGCTGATGACGACCCGGTCGCGGCGGCCGAGGCGTACGTCGGTCCCGTCGAGACCCACCGGTCCCAGCACCGTGATACCCACCCGTTGAGAGTCGCCCCATCCCGGTCACTCGTCAACGGGCGTGAGACTCCCGTGATACCGCGGTGTCACCGCCGTGAGACCAGGCAGTGACAGAACGGGGGCAGTCGGCGCGATTGGCGCCACGTGAAAGGAAAGACATGAACAAAGCCAGCAGCAACCTATCTGCTTCACCCCGCTCGCGGCCGTCGCGCTTCTTTGTCGGAGTTGGGCTTGCAGGCATCACGACCCTTCTCCTTGGGGCGGCCTCAACGCCGGCGTATCCGATGCCCGGACCGGAGGCCGAGACCTCGGCTCGACAAGGATTGGTGACCCCGTCCGGCAGGCCTGATGCGCTGCCGACGTACATCATCCCGGGTCAATGTGTGCTTCCCGGAAAGCGTGGCGGTCTACGGCGGCAAGTTCTACACGGGCGGCGTGTGCAACGGCAAGCTCTACCGCGGCGACCTGACAAAGAGGCGGGCGAAGGTCTTCGTACCCGGTGGCAGTGACCCCGTGGCAGTCGTCGGGGTCGAGGCAACCGCCAACCGCCTCGTGGTGGCCAACGGACCCTCCGGATTCGCGAAGGTCTACAACCGCTTTACCGGCCGGCGAGTGGCGGTGTTCTCCAACGGGAGACCACGCGGCGAATCGAATGTGAACGACGTAGCGGTCACCCCCAACGGTGATGCGTACTTCACCGAGTCCCAGTTGTCGAAGATCTATCGGATCCCGGCCGCCGGCATTGCAGAGCACCAGTCAGGAGTGCAGGAGTTGGACGTTTGGCTGAATCTTCGCCGGACGACCTTTCCCGTCCCGGACGGCTTCGTGAACGGTATTGCGGCTACCCCGGACGGCCGGTTCCTCATCGTTGGTGCTTACGGCACGGGTGACCTCTACCGGATCCGCATCAGCGATCAGCACGTCAGCAAGATCAGACTTCACGGCAAGCACCTGGCAGGTCCCGACGGGATCACGCTCAGCAACGCCGACGTCCTCTATGCCGTCGAGCACGAGAAGCAACGCGTCGCCGAGATCCGCCTGAGCGACCACTATGCGCACGGACGATTGCTCTCGCGAACGACAAACCCGCGTTTCGACTGCCCTTCAGGTGTCGCCATCGCTGGCGACCGGTTGCTCGTGAGCAATCTGCAGTACCCGTGTCCCTACGACCCTCCCTACACGGTGGTGAGCATCCCCATTCCGTGATCTCTCACCCACAAAGACGCCTGAATTGGCCATTACCCGGAGCCCTGGCGGCGTAGTAGGTTGAAGAATGGCCGCCAGGGAAGGAGGCCGCATGCCCGGGGGGGTCGATCGCTCCGAGGGTTTCGGCGAACGCTTGTTGGGCTCGTTGTTGGACCGAGCCCATGAGATGCCACCCCAGATGATCGCTCCACTCATCGCGCAGGAGATCGCGAACATCGGGGGCCGCGACGTCGAGGTTCTCTTACAGGATTACGACCAGATGAATCTGGTTCCGCTGCCGGGGGAGCGCCTGCTTGTCGGTCCGGCCCAGCCGATCGATGGCTCCCTTGCTGGCCGTGCCTTTCAGACCGACCTGGCCGTGGAGGACCATCAGGATGATGGGGTGCGGTTGTTCGTGCCGCTGCTCGACGGGACCGATCGCGTGGGCGTCTTGGCGTTCACTGTCGACGACCTAGACGACCATGATCGACGGTTGGCTCGCCGGCTCGCCGCTCTCGTGGCCGAAATGCTGATCACGAAGAGCATGTACACCGATCGGTTCTTCCAAGCACGGCGCCGGCAGCCGATGAGTCTGTCGGCGGAGATGCAGTGGCAACTGCTGCCGCCCCTAATGATGACAGCGCCCCAAGTCGCGATCGCCGGGGCTCTCGAGCCTGCGTATGACGTGGCCGGCGACAGCTTCGACTACGCACTCAACGACGACATCCTGCATGTGGCGATGATCGACGCGATGGGTCACGGACTGGATGCCGCCGTGATGGCGACGCTCGCGATCGGCGCCTATCGCCACGCCAGGCGCACTGAGATCGAGCTTGATGCCGCTTACGCCGCAATGGATGCAGCGATCGCCGCCCAGTTCGGGCCGGATCGTTTCGCTACTGCACAGATCGCGCGACTCGACGTCGGCTCGGGCTATCTGCAGATGGTCAACGCCGGACACCCCGCGCCTTTGCTGATCCGAGATGGTCAGGTGATGGGCGCTTTGGAAAGCCCGACGACACTCCCCATCGGGTTCGGTGGGGCTACTCCAGTGGTGACGGACCGGTTGCTCCAGCGCGGCGACCGAGTGCTGTTCTTCACGGACGGTCTCATCGAGGAACATCGGCAAGGCGGGCCGTTGTTCGGTGAGCGGCGACTGCGGGAGGCCATCGAGAACGCAGAGGAGCGCCGAGGCCCTGTCCAGGAGACAGTGCGGCTTCTCTCCCGCACCCTGATGCACGAGCGAGGGATCACCACTGACGACGCGACCTTGCTCCTACTCGAGTGGCGCGGAGGCAGTGCCGACCCTCTCGCCAGCTAGCCCGATGCACCACCCTGGCCGTGGGTCAGGTCCCGTTCTCCTCGCGGCGATGCGACTCTGCCACCTTGCGAAGCGACTCCACATCGACCGAATCGCGGTCGGCAACGGCCACGGTGCACGGCGTCACGGCGGTGAGGGATGCTGTACGTCGGCCCGATTCGAGAATGGAGCGCTCGCCCAAAACCGCACCCGGACCGATCTCGGCCAGAGACTGGTCGTCGACGTCAACGCGGAGGAGTCCATCGAGCAGTAGGAACAGCTCGTCGGCTTGATCACCCTGCTCCGTCAGGTGTTGGCCCTCGCGGAGACGACGGATCTTCGGCTTCTTGCCCGACCTCATTATCTGGCGGGAGAGCTCACGCTCGAGTGCGGACTCCACTTCACTCACGAAGGCCGGCGAATCGGTGTCGCCCCACGGGGTGTGGCGACCGAACGCCTCGGTGCTCCACTGCCGGTAGTCGATCCTGGCCGACTTGATGGCGAGGCGGTCCTCGCTGTCGTAGATCCAGTGTCGGGGGAACGCGCTGGCCCCCATCAGTTCGTACCGCTGGGTGCCATCGACGTGCAGGGTCAGGCTGAGGGTTGTCCAGGCCACAGGAGACGCGACCTGGACGTACGGCGGTCGCTTGACCCGACGCGGCGTGGGGACTCCGGTCCTGCCCCCTGTCGTCTGCTCGAAGCGCACCGCCTGTGCTGCAATCGGTTCGATCGCCTGTCTGTCCGGCAAGCTGATCGCCGCGAATGTCAGGTCCTGGCGACCCAGGCGCAGTGTGGTCGAACCGATTCGCCCGGACCCGCTGTGGCCATGGTCGACAATCGCGCCGTCCTCAACCTCGATCCAAGCCTGGAGCCGGTTCACGAATCTGACCTTGTCGGTCGCGATCAGTTCGTCGAGGTTGCCAAGAGTCTCGGGCGGGGGTTCGTCGTAGTGGGACAGGCCGACCTCGAACGGAACGCGGAGCACCGCGCCCGTCACCGACTCACTCGGGATCCATGACACCGCTGTGACGGAGCCTTCGACTCGCATGGCGCCTCCTGCAGAGAGCTTGATCGTCATCATCAGGACAGCGGTGACGACAATAGTCATAATGTCGGAATGGGCCCGCTGCCAACAGGGACTTTGACCCTGCTTTTTAGCGACATCGAAGGTTCGACGGCCATGCTCAACCGGCTCGGACCCCGGTGGGGGGCGGCCCTCTCGGCGCAGCGCGACATCCTGCGTGTGGCCTTCGCAGCGCATGGTGGTCACGAGATGGGCACAGAGGGGGACAGCTTCTTCGTCGTCTTCCCCACTGCCCAGGCCGCGTTGCTCGCTGCCTTGGAGGGGCAGCGACAGCTCCATCAACACCCCTGGCCCGACG
Source organism: uncultured Actinomycetota bacterium (assembly GCA_963811585.1). GTDB lineage: Bacteria > Actinomycetota > Actinomycetes > Propionibacteriales > Nocardioidaceae > JACDHG01. The sequence continues at coordinate 808,066 of CAWERR010000006.1, read as the reverse complement.
GTATCCCGGTGCGGATCCGGATGGGTCTCCACACCGGTGAGCCGCAGCGACACGACGACGGCTACATCGGCATCGACGTGCACCGCGCCGCCCGCATCGCCGCTACCGCACATGGCGGCCAGACGGTGATGTCCGCCGCCACTCACGCACTCGTGGGCGGGCTTAGCGGCGGGGTCGTCGCCCGCGACCTGGGCTGGCATCGGCTCAAGGACATTGCAGATCCCGAGCACCTGTACGACGTGGTGGCGCCAGGCCTGCCGGCCGAGTTCCCACCGCTGCGCAGCTTGGGTACGCGCGCCAACCTGCCGACGTACAACACGGAGCTGATCGGTCGATCCGCGGACCTCGGTGCGGTGTCCGAGCTGCTCGAGCGTGACGGCGCCCGGCTCGTGACCCTGACCGGCCCTGGTGGCACGGGTAAGACCAGGCTTGCGGTCGCCGCGGCGAGCAACCTCCAGGACCATTTCCCAGGTGACGTCTTCTTCGCCCCGTTGCACACGGCGGGCAGGGCGACAGTTATGTGGGCTGGCATCGCCGAAGCGGTGGGCGCGCCTGGTGACGTCGAGCAACCCCCAGACGTCAAGACGCTCCAGTTCCTTCGCGGCCGGAGCTCGTTGCTGATCCTCGACAATCTGGAGCAGGTGGCTGACGCGGACGTGGTCGTCAGCCGGCTGCTGAACGAAGCACCTCAGGTGCGGGTCCTGGCTACGTCGCGACGGCCGCTGCACTTGGTCAACGAGCAGGAGTATCCCGTCGCGCCCCTCGACGTGCCCGTCAAGGGAACGGTCAGCCGGTCGACGGCGGAGGAAGCGGGCGCTGTCAGCCTGTTCGCGCGCAGGGCGCAGATGGTGCGCCCAAGTTTCAGCGTCACGGACGAAAACGCAGCCGACGTTGCGGAGCTGTGCAGGCGTCTTGACGGGCTTCCACTGGCGATCGAGCTTGCCGCGGCGCGATGCCGTCTCCTCGGTCCGCGGGCGCTCCTCAGTCGGATCGACGATCGGCTCGGCGACGGAGTCACCGCCTCGGACCGCGCCGAACGGCAACGCACGCTCGGCGCGACCATCGCGTGGAGCTACGACCTGCTCGAACCGGAGGACCAGCGCGTCTTTCGGCGACTTGGCACCTTCGTCGGCAACGTCGACATGCCAGCGATCGAGGCTGTCGCTGCCTCCGGAGATCTGGATCCACTGGATGCGGTGGCGCACCTCGTCGACGTGAGTCTGGTGCAGATCGTGGAAGCGGCTGACGGCGAGCCGATGATCAACCTTCTCGAGACGATCCGGCAGTTCGCGCGCGAACGGTTGAAGGAGTCCGACGAGTGCGACGAGATCCGGATGCGCCACGCACGTTGGTGCCAGGAGATGGCGCAAGAGATCTCCCCGTTGTTGCAAGGGCCTACCCGGATGGCTGCCCTTGACCGGATGGACGAGATCCACGAGGACATCCGTGCCGCACTGGACTGGTGCCTGCGTCCGGCCACCGAGGCCGAGGCGGAACGGCGCGAGTGCGGCTACGCGATGCTCTCGCCGATGACGACGTACTGGTACCGATTCGGCTACGTCGCAGAGGGTCGGGGCTGGTTCTCCCGCGCCCAGGAACTCCTCGACAACGACGACGTCCCCGACAGCGTGACCATCATCGACGCGCTGCATGGGCTGGGAATCCTGGCCGTTCAGCAGAACGACCTCGTGCCCGGCACGCGCGCGCTAGAGCAGGCGCTGGCGATGGCGCAACGGCTTGGCAACGTCGATCGCGAGGCGAGAGAGGCGAACAGCATCGGCGTCGCGAAGCGTGAGGCGGGCGACAACGCCGCTGGGCATGCCTGGATCGAACGCAGCCTCGAGCTGGCCCGGCAGATCGGGAGCAAGCAACGCGAGGCAACGGCCCTGTCCAACGTCGTTCTCCTCCGGATGGACATGGGTGCCTACGACGAGGCGCTTGTCGCGGCCCGGGAGGCAGTCGCGGCGGATCAGGCACTCGGCGACTCCTGGGGAGTAGCCATCAGCCAATGCAATCTCGTGCGGGCCCTCCTGAGCGCTGAAGGGCCTGAGCCGGCCTACCAACATCTCATCGAGGTGGCCGACGACATCATCGCTGTGGGGGATCCTGAGCTCTCGATCGACATCATCGAGGGCCTCGCCACGGTGCTGGCCGAGATGGGCCAGGAACAGCGGGTGGCCTACCTGATGGGGGCCTGCGACTCGCTGCGGAGGCGGTGGGATGCCCCCCGGGCGCCGGCCGACGAGGAGCACCTCGACCGCTGCATCGCCCCGGTACGAACCGCGCTAGGCGAGTCAGCGTGGGAGCGCGAGTATGCCGCGGGGGCACCGATGAGCATCGAGGAGGCCGTTGCCGCTGGGCTGTCGGCCGCCCCCGACGTCCAGTCCGTGGCAGCCGGGTCGGAAGGCACTTGAGACCGGGCGGTGCCGCGTGTGCACTCTCCTCAACTCCACGCACGGGGCGTACTGTTTACGGCTACGGAGCCAGTCAGGCTTCACACTGAGGGAGCAGCCATGGCCGACAAGTCACCTCGACAACATTTGACCAAGAAAACAGGCAAGTCACTCAAAGAGAAACGGGCCGAAAAGCACGCCAAGGCAGATGCCAAAAACAAGATCGAAATCGTGCCACCCACGAAGAAGCACTGACCTTCTCCCGACGGGGCTTGGCCCGTCGGGATCCGAGAGCCCGTTCGTAGGGGCGAATTCCCCCGCGGCATGGTGCGGTGATCTCGTCCTGTGGTCGCTGGATGGGCGGTTTGTGTCACGGCGCGCCGTAGTTCGTTGACGGTTGGATGACATCGTGACACTCTGAGTGAGCGAATTGATATTCCAGCGAATGACCTCTCGAGTCATTCCAAGGCTGGTGTCCGCAAGATCAACCGGGCGTCTGTCCCGCTGACCGGTAGACCTATGGCAGCTGATATGGCTTCACGTCATGCGGCATGCACTCGAACGGTCTTGACAGCGGATGGTTAACTCTCCGAAACAACCGAACTCAAAACGCGGCCCCAGCGATGCGACTGTGAACGCGCGACGTGCCAACACAGAAGCGAACGACCGAGCGACCGAGCGCGACGCCACGGCACACCAGCGTGACCGGATTGCCGACGCGCGTGACACCTTGGCCGACCTGCGTGACGCGATGTCTGCCGATCGAGAGCATGACTACGACGACCTGCTGGCCGCTGCGGAGCTGCGCGACGAAAGGGCTGACGCCCGCGATATCGCTGCCGACCGCCGCGACACCGCCGCCAACCTTGACGTGTCGCTGCGCAACCCTGCCGACGTGAAAGCTTCCGACGACCGGACGCTAGCCCACGACGACCGGGTGCATGCCACGAGCGATCGGGACGCTGCCGAAATGGACAGGCTGCACTTGTCCGACGAAGGACCTCACGCGCTCGCTCGTGAAGCCGCGCTCAAGGACCGCGTTGCGGCAGCCGTCGACCGGCTCGAGGCTTCCATCGACCGACACGCTGCATCCGACGCACGGGATAGGGCGGATCCCTGACGCTGAAGTCAGGTTTGGGCCTCACCAGGGCCAAACCTCCAATCCCGAGAACAGCCGCTGACGTACCTCGCCCGGTGGGGCGCGACGCGGTGAAAAGAACCATCTTGGATGCCGGACCCTAGCCAGCCCCGACCCCCCAACCCCCCTGGGAGGGTCGGGGTTTCCCCGCGTGACTGTCGCCGACTCGCCAAGTCCCTTCCCTCCGTCTAGTCAGAGGACTAGCCTCTCCAGAGCAATTCACCCTCCTTGCTGTAGTTCGCCGCGCACCCCGGACGACGCTGATCGGGGTAAGCGGGTGAAATCGACCAGTCAGGAGGGACTATGGACCAGGCGAGGATTGCACAGTTACGCGAAGACGTTCGCGGCAGTGTTATCGCCCCCGACGACGAGGGCTACGACGCGGCACGGCGCGTCTACAACGCGATGATCGACAAGAGGCCGGCGATGATCGTCGTACCGGCCAACACCGGCGACGTGATGACGGCCGTCCGCTTCGCGGGTGACAACGACCTGCCCATCGCAGTGCGGGGTGGTTCGCACAGTGTGCCGGGGTTCGGCACCTGTGACGACGGACTGGTCATTGACCTGTCGGCGCAACGGGCAGTGCGCGTCAACCCGTCCACCATGACCGCGCGGGCTGAAGGCGGCGCCACCTGGGGTGACTTCAACGCAGCCGCGTACCAGTTCGGGCTGGCAACGACCGGCGGCATCATCTCCACCACCGGTGTCGGTGGGCTGACCTTGGGTGGCGGCATCGGCTACCTCGCGAGAGGACTCGGTCTGTCCTGCGACAACCTGATCTCGGCCGACGTCGTCACGGCGGACGGCACGTTCCATGTCGCGAGCGAGAAAGACAACGCTGATCTCTTCTGGGCAATTCGAGGCGGCGGTGGCAACTTCGGTGTGGTCACCTCCCTCGAGTTCCGCCTGCACCCAGTTAAGGACATCTACGGCGGACCGATGTTCTTCGAGCTGGAAAAGGCCGGCGACGTGCTCCGCTTCTTCCGCGAGTTCATCGCCGACGCCCCCGAGCAGCTCGGCGGGTTCCCGGCGTTCCAGATCGCGCCGCCGCTGCCGTTCATCCCTGAGGATCGTCATGGCGAGCCATTCTGTGCGATCGTCGCCTGCTGGGCAGGCCCGCTCGAGGCGGGCGAGAAGGCCTTGGAGCCGTTCCGTGACATCGCCCCAAGAGTCGCGGAGATGGTCGGTCCCATGCCCTACCCGGCGCTGAACAGCGCGTTTGACGGGCTTGTGCCTCCGGGCCTGCAGCACTACTGGAAGGCCAACTTCGTACGCGAGCTGACCGACGACGCCATCGAGGCGCACTTGGTCCATGGTCCGAAGCTGCCGGTGGTCAACTCGACGGTGCACATCTACCCGATCAACGGTGCATGCCACCGGGTCGGTAGCGACGAGAGTGCGTTCGCCTATCGCGACGCGAACTTCGCGACGGTCATCGCGGGCATGTGGCCCGACCCTGCGGAGAACGAGGCAAACACGGCCTGGGTGCGCGACTACTACGACGCGACGGCTCCACACTCCGAAGACGGTGGCTACGTCAACTTCATGGCCGACGACGACCAAGGCCGGATCCGGGACAACTACAAGGGGAACTACGACCGCCTGGTGTCCATCAAGCGGCAGTACGACCCCGACAACCGCTTCCGGTTCAACCAGAACATCACGCCGGGCTGATCCCCACGCCCCTGCTGGTCGAGCTTGTCGAGGCCCTGTGATCTCGACAGGCTCGATCACCGGAGTGCGGACTCCGCCGGTCGGCCACTCTCCGCGGTCGAGCTTGTCGAGGCCCTGTGATCTCGACAGGCTCGATCACCGGTGTTGTGCCGATCACCGATGCCCTGCTGCGTCGATAGCATGACTCCGGCTGGGAGGTGGTCGAGGTGAGCCCTGATCTGGAAGAGGTCAGCGCACCGTCGCGGGTGGCCGACCCCGAGGAGGGGATTTCCGCCGAGGAGCTGCAGCTCGCAGCCCGCAACCACGGTATGCCGCTCGAGGGGCTGCGCTACGACGTCACGCCGCCCGGGATGCACTACCTGCTCACCCACTACGACATACCCGCTGTCGACCCGACGACATACCGGCTGACCGTTGGTGGCGAGGTCGACACGCCGCTGTCACTGGCTCTTGACGACCTCCGCGCTCGGCCACAAGTGTCCGCGGTCGTGACCCTGGAGTGCGCCGGCAACGGCCGGGCCCGCTTGCTGCCGCGGCCGGTCAGCCAGCCATGGCTGGTGGAGGCCGTCGGTACGTCGCGATGGACGGGTACGCCGCTTGCGCCACTCCTGCGCGACGCTGGCATCCGGCGTGATGCTGGCGACGTCGTGTTCACGGGCGCCGATCACGGGGTCGAGCGCGGCGTCGAGCAGGACTATCAACGCGGTCTGCTGGTCGCCGAGGCCATGCGCGACGACATCCTGCTTGCCTACGAGATGAACGGGCAGCCGCTGCCTCCGCAGCACGGCTTCCCCGTGCGCCTGGTCGTGCCCGGTTGGTACGGCATGGCTCATGTGAAGTGGCTGTCGCGGATCGACGTCTCGACCGAAGCCTTCGACGGTTTCCAGATGCGTGCGTACCGGGTGCGCCGGACGCCGGAGGAGGAAGGGGTGCCGCTGACGCGCATCGAGCCGCGGGCGCTGCTCGTGCCGCCGGGGTTCCCCGACTTCATGTCACGCTCGCGCGTCGTACGACCCGGCACCGTCGCGGTCGAGGGTCGGGCGTGGTCGGGATGGGCACCGGTTCACACAGTCGAGGTCAGTGTCGATGGCGGGGATACCTGGGCATCCGCCACGCTGGACCCGGCCCCAGAACCTTCCGCGTGGGCGCGATGGTCGTGGACCTGGCAGGCCACTCCTGGCAGCTACGTGTTGTCAGCTCGGGCCTCGGACCAGAGTGGTCGCGGTCAGCCGAACGACCAGGCTTGGAGCCGTGGCGGATTCGCCAACAACCACGTCCAGCGCGTGCCCGTCGCCGTCATCGAGCCGTGAGGGCGTACGTCGTGCAGCGATCACTCTGAGGCCCGCTGACCCCCCGAACGCGGGCCGGCAATCTGGTCAATCTGGGCCATTGACGAGCTATCTGAGCCAGCCCTAGGTTCGGTGGAATCAGCGAGCGACCGCCGGAGGCCGAGATGGATGCTCTTTACCAAAGCGCTCCAGACGTTCATGTGATTCCCGCCAACTTGCCGATTCCCGGCGTGGGTGTGCTGCCCGTCAATGCCTTCTTGTTGATGTCGGAAGAACCCATCTTGATAGATACCGGCATCGGTGTCGACGGCGACGACTTCATGGCGGCCGTGAGCGACATCGTCGACCTGGAGAAGTTGAAGTGGGTCTGGCTGACCCATGACGACGCGGACCACACCGGCAGCATTCAGCGGATCATGGAGCTCGCGCCCAACGCCAAGCTCGTGACTCACGCATTCAGCGCGCTGCGGATGGCGACCTGGTGGCCCGTACCTATGGAGCGAGTGCACGCGATCCGGCCTGGCGACGAGATCCACGTCGGAGACCGCGCGTTGATCGCTGTCGCGCCTCCGCTCTTCGACAGCCCGTTGTCTATCGGCTTGTTCGACACCTCGACCGGCGCCTTTTTCTGCGTCGACTCCTTCGGAGCGATTCTTCCGGAGCCAACGCAGGACCCGTCCGAAGTACAACCGGAGGCGCTCGCCGGCGGCATGCTCGGCTGGGCCATCTCCGACTCACCGTGGGCGCACGTGGCCGACCGCGAGATGTTCAGCCAGGTCCTCGACAAGGTCCGCCAGCTTCAGCCAAGGCGCATCTTCTCCTCGCATCTGCCCGCCGCCAAGGGGTCGTCTCTCGAGGAGTTCATCGCGGTGCTCGAAACGGTGCCCGACGCCGAGCCGTTCATGCCGCCGAACGCCCAGGAGTTCACGCAGATGATCGAGGCGCTGGGTGCCATGCAGCGCGGAGAGCAGCAGCCCGCACCGGCGACTGCAAAGCAGTCCGGACCCGCAATGTGAGCGACGTTCACTCGCCTCTCGCACCGTCGACGGGCTGTCGAACGAGGTGCTGAGCGATGCGCTGCGCATCGGGGGCGGCGCCACCGATCAAGGACGACGACGCCGCAGACAGGAAGAACAGGCCGATGAAGTAGAGCCCTGGCTCCGATGTGACCACTCCGCGGTCGTGCCTCGGGTCGCCCTCCTCGTCGAAGACGTGCAGATCGATCCAGCTGAAGTCGGAGAGGAACCCGGTGCACCAGATCACGTTGGCAACGTCGAGGGCTCGACCATCTGCGAGCAACGGCCGGCCGTCGCGTACGCCGGTGACGCGTGGCGTCCGCTCGACTCCGGCTTCGATGAGGTGCTTTCGTCGTACCCGCGCGAGCGGGAGCCCACGGTGGGACAGCTGCTGCCGGACTTTTCGGCCCATCGGCGTACGCACGGTGAGCACGTGGGAAAGCAGGAACCAGAATGGTGGCGTGAACAGTCGGTCGGCAAAGCTGCCAACGCCGACCAGCTCCTGTCCCACGTCCCTCCCGGCGAGCCACGTCTGGTGATCTGCTGACGACTCCAGAGCGATCTCGGCACCCGAGTTGCCGGCGCCGACCACGAGCACGCTCCCCTCGGTGAGCTGCGCTGGGTTGCGGTATTCACTCGAGTGGAGCTGCACGATGTTCGGGTCGAGCTCAGCGGCGAATTCCGGGATCCGGGGCGTCTCGTAGCCGCCCGTTGCCACCACCACGTTGTCCGCCTCGTAACGGCTCGGCCCGGACCTCACCACAAACCGGCCGTCCTCCTTGGAGAGCGCGTCGACCTTCACGCCGCTGCGAACCGGCAGCTCGAATCGAGCGGCGTACGACTCGAGGTAGTCGGCGACCTCGTCCTTCGTGGGGTACGACCATCCGGGTGCTGGGAACGGCCAACCGGGCAGGCCGTCATAGCGGGCGGGCGTGAACACGCGGAGCGAGTCCCAACGATTGCGCCAGGAGTCGCCGATCCGCTCGCTCGCGTCCAAGATCACCACGGACGGAGCGTGCCTTGTCAGGTGGTAGCCCACGGCGAGGCCGGCCTGGCCGCCGCCGATGATCACGGTCTCGAAGTGCTCTGGCACCTGACTGCCGATACGGCTCGAAGGTCACCCAGCCAGGTCAGTGACCATGTACATGCTCACCGGACTCCCAGTGGCCCGGCTCCGAAGGCGATACTGCGATCTTGGGCGCATCTGCGATGCCACTGTTGCAGACCCGGCCCCTGTTCAGGCAGTTGCGCACCAGTCGCGCTAGGACCGGTTGGACCCAGGCGTTGAAGAAGTCGGCATGCGCGCTGTAGACCCCCTTGGAGGACAGGCGCACGTCGTTGAGCGGACCGTTGATCTTGTAGCGGAAGTTCAGGCTCAGCGCGGGCACGGCGACAGGATGGCTGCGTGGGCATCCCCGGGTGCTTCCGTTCCCGGCGTACCTCATGTGGTTCTTGTGGTTGGGCGAGTCCAGGGTGCGGCCGTTCCAGCAGTTCGGGAACTCGACCCGTAGCCGAAGCGCCTTGTTTGGGCATGCACGCGGCGGCGTCCTTGTGCCGTAGACGCCGTCGCCGCAGTTCCAGTTAACGTACTTGACGCGCTGCGGGTTGGACTTTGTCCCCATGGCGGTGCCGGCGATCATCTTGAGGCCGCGCGGGAAGGGGCGGATCGACTGGATGTCGCGGATTCTCGAGGTGCGGTAGTACGCGATGACCCGGTCGGGTACGACGCGGCGGCCGTGGTTGAACAGGGTCGGCGTCCAATAGGCCGCCTTGTCTCCGTCCCTGGAGCACGTGGTCCGCTTGCCGCCGAGTCTGGCGCGGGTGCTGTAGGCGTTGGTGGATCTGTTGCCGAAGAAGTCGTGCTGGTGTGCGGCGCCCTTCTGGCGCGGGTACACGATCGGGTCGTCGTGGTTGCTGTGGGAGGAGCGACAGACGACCTGGATCGCGCCGAACCTTCCCCGTGCTGCCGCCTGCGCCGACTGGCTACCCTCCGCTGCCGCGGTCGACAGCCGAGGGCTATCTGCTGCCACCGTCGCTGTCTGAGATGTAGAGCTTGCCAAGCCGGCGGCTAAGACGGTGGCTGAGAACACGGCAACGTACTTCCTCATGGGTGCTTCCCTTCGAGACTCCGGGCCTTGGGTCGAGTTGGCCTTGACCAACATCGCCTAAGCGGTGAGTAGTGTCAACATCACTCTGAGTTCCACTAAACACTTGCTGTCGGCATCTCGTGGCGGTTCGGACAGATAAGTGCGATGCGCCACGCAAGGGGGTCACTCGCCGTAGTCTGGCGGTTTGCCGCACAAGTCCCATTGACCAGCCTTGCCGCCTGGATCCCGTGCGTGCGGGGCGCAGAACCCTCTCGTGGACCTCCTCGCGAGGCGCTCGAGGCCACCCCCTGTGTAGCTTCCCGATGACAAGGAAATCCATGAAGATTCGTACTCTCGCGGCCGCATGCGCCGCTGCAGGTCTCGCCACACTCGTGCTCTCACCCGCCGTCGCAGTCGTCGATCGCACTGGCGTCCGACCGGCCGCGGCCGCCGCCGTCAACCCGTGCAACTCCGACCCGCAGTCTGGCGGCCCCATCGAGAAGATCAGTGGTCCCGGACCCCAGTTCGACAACGGCTACGGCATGACGGTTGCCACCCGGGCCGGTTCCTGCGTCAAGGTCTTCAAGCCGAACCAGCAGGGCGGCGTCACCCACACGGTTGTCGTGAGGTCCGATGGTCAGGTCCAGCGCAGGGTTCATGGCGACGGCACGAGTGTCACCAGACTTGCCCACCACAACGGCACCAACTGCCGGGTGACGGTGATCGTTCGCATCAGCCACCCAGGACGCAACGATGGTGTCTACCAAGCCAAGATCGGTGTCGCCCACTGCGCGCTGTACGGCTGATCCCGGCGGGCCGTACGTCGGTGGGGGGCACGACCCCAGCTGCTCGGCGTCGTACGGGAAGTAGCGTTTGGCTCTCCAGTGCGAGTGGCCTGCCTCGCCGCGACGGTACAGACTGGCTGTCGGCAGACAGCCATGCCCAGATGCCTTTCCGGCCCAGCGAGCAAGGAGATTCCGTGACGACGAAGAGCGACTTCCCCCAGGAGGCGTGGAACCGGATAGTCCGGGCACCGTTCGTGGCAGGGTTGGCGATTACGCTTGCCGACCCTGGCGGTCCTATCGAGGCGACGAAGGAAACCATGGCCACGCTCAAATCGGCCACCAACCCACCGAGCCGCGAACAGTTGCTGGCCGAGGTGGCGCTGGAGATCCAGGCCCTCGTCCAGCAGCGGGATAACCCGCTCAAGAGCTACAAGCTCGCCAAGACTGAGGCGCCGGGTATACAGGTGCTTGAGGAGTTGCGGTCCGTACAGGCCTTGGTCGCGTCGAATTCCACCCCCGAGGAGGCAGCAGCATTCGGGCAGTGGCTACTGGCAACGGCTCAGGCAGCGGCCGATGCCGCCAAGGACGGCGGCTTCATGGGTTTCGGCGCGAAGCAAGTCAGCGAGGGCGAGCAGGCCATGCTGGACCAAGTGCGTGATGCCGTGACCCAAGGATCATAGGCACTGTCACTTGGCGAACACGTCCAGCGGGTCGACGACGATGGTGAAGGCGGCGAAGGTGGCGACCGCGATCCCAGCCACGATCATCACCCCGCCGCCGAACCGCTTGGTCAGGAACGAATAGCCGCCGAGCAGCGCGACGACGAGCCCGAAGATGCCGGTGGCCAGTCCAAAGCCGAGCATCGTGCTCATCGCCTCACCGTACCCATCGTCGCGACGTATGACGACGAGCTTCGGGGGTTGACCTGACGCACGTTGAGCCAGGTCGTCAAGGCATGACCCGGACTCATAAAAAATCCAGGTAGTGGGGCGGGCGGGGCTCGAACCCGCGACCCAAGGATTATGAGTCCTCTGCTCTGACCAGCTGAGCTACCGCCCCGTGACCTGATGCGTCGGGTGATCCTTGCACGCTCGCAGCGTTCACGGATCAACCCGGTCCCTCGCTCCCTAGGATGACGACACACAACACAGGGAGGCAACGGTGCGGATCGCGTTGTACGGCGCCACCGGGATGATCGGGTCGCGAATCGCCCGCGAAGCGGTTGCGCGCGACCACACGGTGACGTCGATCTGCCGTACCCCTGATGCCGAGGTTCCGGAAGGAACGCTCCGCCGTAGGGGAGATGCCGCGGACGCGAACGACGTCGCGCGCATCGCCGCGGAGCACGATGTGGTCGTGTCGGCCATCGGGCCAAGCCGCACCGGCGTACGTCATCAGGTCTTCCTGCACGCCCTGGCCACCTTGGCTGAGCACGTCGGCTCGCGTCGGCTGATCGTCGTCGGTAGTTCGGGCAGCCTCGAGGTTGCGCCCGGGTTGCGGCTCGTGGACGCTCCGGGATTCCCCGAGGGTGCCAGGGCAGAGTCGATGACCCATATTGCGGCGTTCAAACTGCTGCAGGACCAGGGCGCGCTATTGGACTGGGTGTACGTGTCGCCAGCGCCGTTCATCGCGCCAGGGGAGCGGACCGGTCGTTATCGGGTCGGCGTGAACGCCGTGTTCGGTGACACGATCAGCGCCGAGGACTATGCGGTCGCGATCATCGACGAGATCGAGCAGCCGCGGGCGCGCCACAGCCGCATAGCAGTCGCGTCCTAAGTTCAGCCGCGGCGACCTCGCCGCGACACCCAGCGGGCGAAGAGCGGGTCGACGAACCGCCAGTTCGGCCGGCGTCGGGCCCGGTCACGACCCGACTCACGTGCTGCCCTTCGCGGCCGAGCTCGCGCAGCGCCGACTGCAGGGCCGCGCGGGTCAACCCGGACCGCTCGGTGGCCCGCGAACCTGTCGGCCGTATGCCGTCGGCGAGCGCAGCGAGCACCGCCTTCTTGCCGGCGCTGAGCTGGTCCCAGTTCGCCTGGTGAGCCTCGCGACGTCTGCGACAGCGCCAACCCGATGAGTGCATCGCGAGCGCCAAGCCCTCCACTCGCTGGTCTCCGAGGTCATGGGGCGGTGTGGCGGGCACACCGGATGGCGCGTCATCGCGCTGAGCGTCGAGGTGTCCGACCTCTGGGACGCGCAGCGTCGTACCGCCCGACTCGCGCAGTCTCGAGCTCGCGGTGCAGCAGGTGGGCGAGCAGCATCGTGCGCTGCGGATGCCCGGCAGCGGCGACGACGAGCGGTGCCAGAGCCTCGCCCGGGTCGCGTCGAGGACGCGCGAAGCGCTCGGACAGCTCCGTCGAGCACCTCGTCGAGCGGGAGCGGTGACGAGCTCGAGCGGCTCGGCCTGGCCGTACAGCGGCCGCTCGCGGTCGGTGAAGAGCCGCCGCATCAGCGATGGCTGCGAGCCGGCATAGATGTAGGTGGCCGCCTCGCCGTGGTACTGCACGTGCGAGCGCAGCAGTCCGTCGAGGGTGGCGCCCGCGCTGAGCAGATCCTGGAACTCGTCGAACACCACGAGCGTCGTGCGCCCGGTCCCGCTCGTACAGCCGCAGCGGCAGGTCGAGCAGCTCCGCGGCCGCCGTCAGGATCGACGTCGTGCGACGGCTGCGTGCTGTGCGCGGGCCGAACGTGACGCCGACGCCCGACGTGCTCGAGGCTCAGCCCGAGCCGCGAGCCGAGCGCCGCGAGATGGCTGCGGATCCGGTTGTCGTCGAGCCGGCCGTATGCCGTCGCGATGCCGGGCGCAGACCTCGACCAGCGACGTGACGCCGTAGAAGTCGACGTGGACCGTGTGCCAGCCGGTCTGCGCGCAGGTGTCGCTCGTGGGCGAGCAGCAGGGACGTCTTGCCGTAGCGACGCGGCCCGGCGAGCCGCACGTGGGCGCCGTCGGTGGCGGCCAGGTGCAGCTGGTGCAGCTCGTCGCGTCGGTCGATCAACGCGTCGGGGGCGATCGGGGTCTCGAACGGGAAGGCGCGGTGGCATCCGGACCGACCCTAGAGCGCAGTGTATGGTATTTGCAATACAGGCGTGTATGGGTAAATACCATACGTCTGCCGGCCGGCACCTCAGACGATCGGCGGGATGGTCCGGCCGGTGGGTCCGCTCGGCGTATCGGGCGTCGGTCCCGGGTTGGCGTGGGTGATCGGTCGAGGAGCGGCGTCGGCGTCGTCGGCGGGTTCGGGCCGGGGCCAGGACCGGGGCCGGGCTCGGGCGGCGGCGGTGAGTTCTCGAAGACCTTGACCGCGATCCACAACGCGAGCGCGGCGATCGCGCAGGATCAGCGCGAACGCTGCGAGGAACGTCCACCGCGCCGGCCGACGTCAGCGTCGTAGGCCAGGGCAGCGGCCACAGTCGCCAACGGCCGACGCCGATCGCGCGCGCACCAGTGCGGGCGGAACTCCGGACCGCGCACGTCGCCGATCGGTGCCTGGTCCTGCCAGGGTGACGGCGCCGAGCAGCCCTCGAGCCAGCATCGAGCGCCCTCGCTCCCAGCCGTCGGCGCGCAGCGGCCACCCAAGGGGCGATGTCCACGTCGTCATCGAAGGCGATCGACGGCGTCGCCGTCGGCCTCCTCCAGCATCACGCAGACGGCGTCGCGGAAACGCCGGCGTCCGTAGGAGTCTGTCTCGGCGCCTTCGGTGAGCATCGACGACGGCGACGGGCTGACCGTCGTAGCTCGGCCGGCATACGACGATCCCGGCGTCGTCCTCGCCGAGCCGGCCGGTCAGCCGGATGTCGCCGACGGCCGGTGGATCACGACGCAGCAGAGACGGCTGACACGCGAGTCGGGCTCGACTATGCCCCATGGCCCTCCGCTCTCGGCGATCGCTGTCCCGGAGCCGCATGTTCCAGGCCCTTGGGCGGGTCTGTAACACTTGACGCACGCGAGCTGACGACTAGCACGATACGTACCGACGACAGGCAGAGCCTCGAGGGTAACCCATGACGACCAGCCCGCGACGGCGTCCGAGCCGCGGCCCGAGACGGCACGGCTCGCTGTCTCAGCTGACACAGCGCGCCGATGCACGAGGTCAAGCGCGTCATCGTCGGGCCAGGAGCACATGGTCGAGCAGCTGATGGTTGCGCTGATCGCGCGCGGACACGTGCCTGCTCGAGGGCGTGCCCGGCATCGCGAAGACGCTCGCGGTGCGGACGTTCGCCGACGTGGTCGGCGGCGACTTCGCTCGCATCCAGTTCACCCCTGACCTGGTGCCGTCCGACATCGTCGGCACCCGGATCTACCGGCCGAGCAAGGAGCGCGTTCGACGTCGAGCTCGGGCCGGTGTTCGTCAACTTCGTGATCGCCGACGAGATCAACCGCGCGCCGGCCAAGGTGCAGTCGGCGATGCTCGAGCTGATGGCCGAGCACCAGGTCTCGATCGGCGGCCAGACGTTCCAGACTGCCGGACCCGTTCATCGTCATCGCGACCCAGAACCCGATCGAGTCCGAGGGCGTCTACCCGCTGCCGGAGGCGCAGCGCGACCGCTTCCTGCTTCAAGGTCGACGTGAGCATCCCGCGCGGGCATGAGGAGTTCGAGATCCTGCGCCGGATGAGCGTCGACCCGCCGCGCGCGCCGCGAGGTGCTCGACCCGGCGACAGATCCTCGAGCTGCGACGCGCCGCCGACCGGATCTTCCTGCACAACCTCGTCTCGGAGTACATCGTCCGGCTCGTGCTTGGCCACGCCGCTCGCCGGCGGAGTTCCACCTGCACGACCTCGCAGGGCGTCATCGAGATCGGTGCCAGTCCCGCGCGCCACGCTCGGTCTGGCAGCCGCAGCGCGCGGCGTCGCGCTGATCCACGGCCGCAACTACGTGCTGCCGCAGGACGTCGCCACCGTCGCGCGTGACGTGATGGCGCACCGCCTCGTCCTCAGCTTCGACGCGGTCGCCGACGGGTCGACCCGCGCGCTGTCGTCGACGCGGGTCGTCAGCGCCATCCCGCAGCCGCAGGCGGTCTGGAACAACGCCGCCCGACCGGAGTTCCGCTGACCGTGGCCCAGACCCGTCCTCCGCGCCGACACGTCTCCGCTCTCCCAGCTGGCGCCCGAGCCTGCGCTGCGGCGGCTCGAGCTGCAGATCGTCCGCCGGCTCGAGGGGTTCCTCCACGGCGAGCACCTGGGACTGCTGCCTGGCCCGGGCACCGACCTGGCCGAGGCGCGCTTCTACATCCCGGGCGAGGACGACGTACGTCGGATGGACTGGGCCGTGACGGCGCGCACCACGATCCCGCACGTGCGCGACGTCATCGCCGACCGCGAGCTGGAGACCTGGGCGATGGTCGACCTGTCGGCCTCGATGCACTTCGGCACCGCCGCGATGGAGAAGCGCGACCTGGCGGTCGCGGCCGTGGCCACGATGGGACTGCTGACGTTCCGGGTCGGCGACCGCTTCGGCGGCTACGTCCTGCGCGGACGGCAGGCTGCGTCGTTGGCCGGCGCGGTCGGGGCGGCTGGCGCTTGTTCGCCCTGCTCCGCTCGCTGCTGCGCGAGCCCGACTGACGACGGCACTGGCCGACACCAGACGCTGGCCGAAGCCGATCACGGTCGGTAGCCCGGGCGCCAACGCAAGACGCGGGCTGCGGGTCGTCGTGTCCGACTTCATCGATCTCCAGCGATGCCTCGGCGACGACGCCGACTCGCCGCCGTCGTGGGAGAAGGCCATGCGCGAGCTCGCCAGCCCGCAACCAGGTGATCGCGTGGAGATCATCGACCCGCGCGAGCTCGACATCCCCGAACGTCGGCACGATCCTGCTGCGTGACCCCGAGACAGGTGAGGTGCGCGAGCTCAACACGGCCAGCCGTCGGGTGCGGCGACGTATGCCGCTGCAGCGCGGCTGCAGCGGGAGCGCACGGCCCGGGCGATGCGGCGGTCGGGCGTCGGCCACCTGGTCCTGCGCACCGACCGCGACTGGGTTGCCGACACTCGCGCGCTTCGCGCTCAAGCACCGGCGGATGGCCGCTGGCCTGCACCAGCCGCCGCCCGGGGTGGCCCGATGAACTGTCAACTGCGACGACTACCTGCGCCCGGAGCGGCTGTGGTTCCTGCTGCTCGTGCCGGTCGCTGATCGGCGTCTACGTCGGCGCTGCAGTACCGCAAGAGCCACGTCGCCGTGCGGTTCACGAACCTCGCACTGCTCGACACCGTTGTCAAACGGCAGGTCAACTGGCGGCAGCACGTCGCAGTCGGGCTGGCGATGCTCACGCTTGCGTTCGCGATCGTGCTCTTCGCGCAGCCGAGCAAGATCGTCAAGGTGCCGCACGACTCGACGCGGGGTCACCGTCGTCCTGACCATGGACGTCTCGCTGTCGATGGAGGCGACCGACGTCGACCCGGACCGCATCACGGCGGCCAAGGACACGGCGAAGGAGTTCCTCGGCCAGCTGCCGTCCGGCGTTCAAGGTCGCGCTGGTCAGCTTCTCGCAGCGACGCCGAACGTCGACGTGCCCCCGACGATCGACCGCACCAGGTGGCGATCAGGCGATCGACGCCCTCAAGCTGCGGAGTACACCGCCACCGGCGAGGGCATCTACAGCGTCGCTCGACGTCGTCCAGCAAGCGCTCGGGTCTGATGTGCCAGACAGCCACGACAAGCCGCCGCGCCTGATCGTGCTCATCAGTGACGGCGCGCGGACCGTGGGCCGATCGCAGGTGGCGGCGGCGCAGGCGGCCAAGGAACAGGGCATTCCGATCTATACCGTCGCGCTCGGGACACGCCAACGGGACGATCACCAGCGGCGGCGAGACAGTGCCAGTGCCGGTCGAGATCCAGCAGCTTGCAGGAGGTCGCCGACATCAGCGGGGGCAAGGCCTACGTCGCTGAGTCACCTGACGACCTGGTCGAGGCGTACCAAGACGTCGACAGGCGGGCTCGTCTACGCCCGGGAGCGGGCCGACGCAACGTCGGAGTACGTCGGATACCTCGTCCTGCTGGCGCTGCTGTCGACCGGCGCCGGACTGCTTCGTGGCGTCTCGCTGGCCGTAGTTTGACCGGCGTCGCGGTCGCGGAGGCGCGGGCGGCAGGGGAGACTGCCTGAGCGTCATACGGTGTTGTGCTGGTGCCGGTGTGACGGATGAGGCACAATGGGGCAGGAGTTCATCTCTGATCGTTGACTCGAGACCGCTGGGGAAGGCGAACCTCGAGCCATCAGGAGGAACGGTGAACCGAAGCACGAACGCGGAGACCACAGACGTGGCCACTCGCGGAGTGCTGTTCGTGCATGCCTCGCCGTCGGCGCTGTGTCCCCACGTGGAGTGGGCAGTCGCCGGCGTCCTTGGCGTTGCCGTCGACCTCTCGTGGATCCCCCAGCCCGCCAAGGCCGGCACCTACCGGGCCGAGTTCTCCTGGACGGGCCCCGTTGGCACCGCTGCTCACATTGCGTCCGCCCTGCGCGGCTGGGAGCACCTGCTGTTCGAGATCACCGAGGACGCCACCGCGTCGAGCGAGGGCGCCCGCTACTCGTTCACGCCCGAGCTCGGCGTCTACCACGCCGTCACCGGGATGCATGGGGACATCATGATCCCGGAGGACCGCCTCAAGGCTGCCGTCGTCAAGTCGGCCATCGGAGACCTCCCGCTGCTCGTCGAGATCGACAAGCTGCTGGGCAAGGCCTGGGACGAAGCGCTCGAGCCGTTCCGGTATGCCGGCGACGGCGCCCCCGTGAAGTGGCTCCACCACGTCGTCTAGCCGCTCAGCCGTCAGGTTTGGCCTGTTGACCCGTCAGGTTTGGTCTGTTGAGCCGTCAGGTTTGGTCTGTTGAGCCGTCAGGTTTGGTCTGTTGAGCCGTCAGGTTTGGTCTGTGGCGTCGACCCCGCGACGGGGTCAGTGCGCCATTGTTGACGGGTCAACGCGCCAAAACTGACGGGTGAACGAAGGCTAGAGGGGGATGTTGCCGTGTTGGCCGCGGGAGCCGGTGTCGGCTTCGACGATGGCTGCGGCGAGAGCCGATCGGGTGGCCGATGGCTCGACCACTTCGTCGACCACACCGATCTCCACCGCCTTGTCGACGCCGCCCGCGATCAGCTCGTGCTCGACGGCTAGCTCAGCCTCGACCGTGGGGCGCAGGTCGGCCGCGACGGCCGCGATCTTGCGCCGATGCAGGATCCGGACAGCCGCGATGGCACCCATCACGGCCACCTCGGCACCCGGCCAGGCGAGCACCTTGGTCGCACCGAGCGCCCGCGAGTTCATCGCGATGTAGGCGCCGCCGAACGCCTTGCGGGTCACCAGGGTGACGCGCGGGACCTGCGCCTCACCGAAGGCGTGCAGCAGTTTGGCTCCGCGTCGTACGACGCCGTCCCATTCCTGACCGACGCCTGGTAGGTAGCCGGGGACGTCGACCACGACGATCAGCGGCACGCCGTACGCGTCGCACATGCGCACGAACCGGGCCGCCTTCTCCGCTGACGGAGAGTCGAGGCAGCCACCGAGGCGCAGCGGGTTGTTGGCGATCACACCAACCGTGCGGTCGCCGAAGCGTCCAAGCGCCGTGACGATGTTGGGCGCCCACTTGCGGTGCAGCTCGACCATCGAGTCGGGGTCGAGCAGGTGCTCGACGAACGGGTGTACGTCGTAGGCGCGCTTCTTCGACTCAGGCATCTGCTCGGACAGGTCGCTGTCCGACACGGCGGCCACGTCGAGGGTGCGCTGGTCGCCGAGCAACGCGACCAGCCTGCGGCCCTCGCCCAGCGCGTGCTCCTCCGACTCGGCCAGGATGTGCACGACACCCGAGCGGCGACCATGCGGCTCCGGGCCACCGAGGCGCAGCATGTCGACGTCCTCACCGGTCACCGAGCGGACGACGTCGGGGCCGGTGACGAAGATCCGTCCCTCGGGCCCGAGCACGACGACATCGGTGAGCGCAGGTCCGTAAGCGGCCCCGCCAGCCGCAGGCCCTAGCACCACGGAGATCTGGGGAATCTTGCCCGACGCCAGCGTCATCGCGTGGAAGATCAGGCCGACCGCGTGCAAAGACAGCACACCCTCAGCTAGCCGAGCGCCACCCGAGTGCCAGAGCCCCACGATCGGGGCTTGGTCGGCCATCGCCCGCTGGTAGGCCTTGACCACGACCTTGCAGCCGTCGTTGCCCATTGCACCGCCCATGATGGTGGCGTCGGAGCAGAACGCCACCGTGTGCACACCTTCAACCGCGCCGACCGCCGCCAGCATGCCGCTGTCGTCGTCGGCGCTGATCAGCTCGACCGTGCCCTCGTCGAAGAAGTTCGCCAGCCGCAGGTTGGGATTGCGCGGATCTTCCTCGCGCGGCAGCTTCGGAGGCTTTGCCGGTGCCGCGGGTGCGTTGTCGGTCGTGGTCATGACTGTCCTGCCTACGCTGAGCGGAAGGCGATGGCGACGTTGTGGCCGCCGAAGCCGAAGGAGTTGTTGAGGGCTGCGATGTCACCATTGGGCAGCGAGCGCTGCTCGGTCGCGATGTCGAGCTTGACCGCCGGGTCGATGTTGTCGAGGTTGATGGTCGGAGGCACGACCCGGTGGTGCAGCGCCAAGATGGTGGCCAGCGACTCGAGCGCGCCGGCCGCACCAAGCAGGTGGCCCGTCATCGATTTCGTCGAGGTCGTAATGACGTGGTCGATCTCGCCGCCGAGGGCGTTGGTGATCGCTTGGACCTCGGCTACGTCTCCCTGCGGTGTCGACGTGGCGTGCGCGTTGATGTGTATGACGTCGCGCGCGGTGAGCTGGGCATCGGTCATGGCCAGCTTCATCGCCCTCGTGGCGCCAAGACCTGACGGGTCTGGCTGGGCGATGTCGTGGGAGTCGGCTGTCACACCGGCACCGGCCAGCTCGGCATAGACCTTTGCGCCGCGTGCCTCCGCATGCTCCGCGCTCTCGATCACGAGGACGGCAGCGCCTTCGCCGAGCAGGAACCCGTCGCGGTCGACGTCCCAGGGGCGAGACGCCCTGACCGGGTCGTCGTTGCGTCGTGAAAGCGCCTGCATGTTGGCGAACGCCGCCATGGGCAGCGGGTGGATGGCGGCCTCGGTGCCCCCGACGACGACCACGTCGGCGCGGCCGAGCCGGATCATGTCGAGGCCGTGAGCGATCGCCTCGTTGCCAGATGCGCACGCCGACACGGGAGTGTGGACGCCGGCCTTGGCCCCGATGGCGAGCCCGACGTTCGCGGCTGGGCTGTTGGGCATCAGCATCGGGATCGCCATCGGCGACACCAGACGTGGCCCCTTGGCGAGCAGCTTGTCGTAGTTGGACAGCAGCGTGGTGACACCGCCGATGCCCGACGCCATCGCAACCCCCAGGCGCTCGGGGTCGACACCGCCGTCAGCGAGGCCGCAGTCAGCCCAGGCTTCGAGAGTCGCGACCATGGCGAACTGCGCCGAACGGTCGAGGCGGCGGGCCTTGACGCGCTCGAGGATCTCGGACGGCTCGACCGCGACACGCGCCGCGATGCGGGCCGGGAGCTCCGTCGCCCACTCGTCTTCGAGCAGGCCAGCGCCGGAGGTGCCGGCGAGCAACGCGGACCAGGTCGTGGGCGCGTCACCGCCGACGGGAGACGTCGCACCGAGACCGGTGACAACGACGCGGGTGGAGCTCATCTGGGGTTCACCTCGTGTGTAGGTCGTCCCTCGATCACCGACTTGTCAGATCCTGACCCGGCTCGGGCCTGGTGACGTTCTGACACGTCGGTGGAGAGGGTCAGGAGTTTTGGGCGTTCTCGATGTAGGCGACGGCGTCTCCGACGGTCTTGAGGTTCTTGACCTCTTCGTCGGGGATCTTGACGCCGAACTGTTCTTCGGAAGCGACGACAACCTCGACCATGGAGAGCGAGTCGACGTCGAGGTCGTCGGTGAAGGACTTGTCGAGCTGGACGTCGTCAGCGGGGATTCCGGCGACCTCGTTGACGATGTCGGCGAGTCCGGAGCGGATCTCCTCAGTGCTGGCCATGCGGGTGGCTCCTTAGGGGTATCTGGGTGGTGGTCGTCCCCGAGGGTCGGGGACCCCGCAGCGAGGCTGCGGAGATCATGGGGGTGGTCACGGCAGCGTGACCACCTGGGCGGCATACGCCAGCCCGGCTCCGAACGCGATGAACAGAGCTGTGTCGCCGCTCTTGGCTTCGCCGGACTCGAGGAGTGCGGCCGCCGCGAGCGGCACCGATGCCGCGGAGGTGTTGCCCTGGTAGGCGATGTCACGGGCGATGACCACATCGTCGGGCAGCTTGAGCGCGCGGGCCATCGCGTCGGTGATCCGCATGTTGGCCTGGTGGGGCACGAACACGTCGAGGTCGTCGACCGTCATACCGGCGCGGTCGAGGGCTTCGCGGGCGACCTTGGCCATCTCGTATGACGCCCAGCGAAACACCGGGTTGCCGTCCATCCGCAGCGTCGGCATCACGGCCGGCTCGACCTCGAGTACGTCGGTCCACGACTCGTTCTGCCGGATCAGGTCGTACTTGGAGCCGTCGGCGCCCCAGACGACCGGGCCGATGCCCTCGGCGTCGGACGGGCCGACGACCGCAGCGCCCGCGCCGTCGGCGAAGATGAACGCGGTCCCGCGGTCGGTCGGGTCAGTGATGTCAGACAACCGCTCGACGCCGACGACCAACACATACTTGGCGCTGCCGGAGCGGATCATGTCGGAGGCAAGGCCGATGCCGACGCAGAAGCCTGCGCAAGCAGCCGAGATGTCGAACGCGGCAGCGGGTGTCGCGCCGAGCTCGTCGGACACGAGGGTGGCGACGGCCGGCGTCTGCATCAAGTGAGAGACAGTCGCGACGATCACGCAGTCGATCTGCCCGCTCGCGACACCGGCCCGCTCCAGCGCGACCCGCGATGCGGCCACGCTCATCATCTGGACGGTCTCGTGGGGCTCTGCAAAACGGCGTTCGATGATTCCCGATCGGGTCCGGATCCACTCGTCGCTCGAGTCGATGCGCTCGCAGATCTCGTCATTCGTGACAACGCGGCTGGGCCGATAGCCGCCGATCCCGTGGATGCTGGTATGACGAGCGCCGGACGCGGTCGCGATCGAGGCGGTCATGTCACTCGCTTTCGGGGTGCAGGCGCACCAGGGCTTGGCCAGGCGAGACGAGGTCGCCGTCCTCGACGACCCACTCGACGATGGTGCCGCCGTAGGGGGCGACGACGGCGGTCCGGCCGCGTAGGTTCTCCACTTCGCCCACAACCACGTCGGTCGTCAGCAACGTGCCGAGCGGGATGTCGGCGGCTTGGCGGAACGTTCCCTTGCCTGGCGAGACCACGACCCGCCACGTGGGAGTCGAGTCCATCGGCGACGCGTCGCCGTGCTTGTCGGCGAAGGCGCGGGCGTCGTCGAGCAGGTCGGGGGTCTTGAGGGCGAACGTCTCGACGCCCTTGAGCTGGCGCTTGGCGATGCCGGTGAGGGTGCCGGCCGGCGGCATCTCCAAGATGCCGGTCACGCCGAGGTCGGCCATGGTTTGCAGACAGAGGTCCCACCGGACGGGCGTGCTCACCTGGGTCACGAGCCGGCTCAGCACCTCGCGCCCGTCGTGGATCACCTGGCCGTCGCGGTTGGAGATCAGCCGTGTGCGGGTGTCGCGGGTCGACATGGCCTTGCCGAGTCGGGCCAGTACGTCGACGGCGGGTCGCATGTGGCGCGTGTGGAAGGCTCCCGCGACGCTCAGCGGCACCAGCCGGGTCTTGGCGGGAGGGTCGTCGGCGACGGCTTGCAGCTCCTCGTGGGTGCCGGCCGCGACGAGCTGACCGGCTCCGTTGTCGTTGGCAGCGGTGAGGCCGAACTTGCTCGAGTGCCGCGAGTACCTCGTCGCGGTCGCCGCCGATGATCGCCGTCATACCGGTGCCGACGGCTGCCGACGCCTCGGCCATGGCCCGGCCACGCTCACGGACGAACACCATGGCCTGCTCGGCGGTGATGACGCCTGCTCCGGTGGCGGCGGCGATCTCACCGACGCTGTGGCCGGCGACGGCGCCGATGCGGCCGAACGCGTCGGCCGGGTGGGGGAAGAGCGCGAGAGCCGCCAGCAGGCTCGACGCCACGAGCAACGGCTGGGCGACGGCGGTGTCGCGGATCGTCTCGGCGTCGGCCTGCGTGCCGTAGTGAGCGAGGTCGACACCGCTGACGGCAGACAGCCAGTTCAGCCGGTCGGCGAAGTCGGGGTCCTCGAGCCACGGGGCGAGGAAGCCAGGAGTCTGTGCTCCCTGGCCGGGGGCGACGATGACAAGCACAGGGCCAATCATGCCGGGTAGGGCGCGCGGACCTGCGGTTGTGAAGAGACGAAAGTTTACTGAGTGTTGTTGTAGGAAACCTACAACGTGGTCGACGCTGTCAGGCAGCCGTCCCAGGGTGAGTGCCACGCGAAGGGTGTAGGCGTCGCGAGCGTTGCTCGGCGTCAGGCCCGTGACGTCGGCGATCCGCCGCAGGCGGTAGCGGACGGTGTTGGAGTGCACGAAGAGCTGCCGGCTGGTCGCCTCGATCGACCCGCTCGTGTCGAGGTATGCCGTCAGGGTCTCCATCAGTCCGGAGCCCGCGTCGCGCAACGGTTCGTACACCTCGGCGACGAGCTCGCGCCGCGCGTGGCCGTCGCCGGACAGCGCCCGCTCAGGCAAGAGGTCGTCGCTCGAGACGGGGCGTGGAGCCTGGGGCCAGGCGACCGCCGCACGCAGACCAGCCATGGCCGCGCGGGCTGACCGGTTGGCGGCGAGCAGGTCTTCTACGACCGGGCCCGTGACCACCGCGCCTTCACCGAAGTGGTCGGCGATCCCGCTGGCCGATTTGTCGGGGTCGTCGACGCCACCGAGCACCACGACGAGCCGGTCGCCCTGAACGGCACACAACGCGTCGAGGTGGCGCGCGTGGGCAGAACGTTTGATCGCATCGACGACCGTCGCTGAGTCGCCCTGCGGCGTGTGGCCGAGCACGACGCAGACGCCGCTGGTGGAGACCCAGCCCAACGCTGTGGCCCGCGACCGGACCGCCTCATCGGCCTCGCCACGTAGCACCGAGTCGACGATCAGCGCCTCGAGGCGGGCATCCCACGCGCCACGCTGCTCGGCTGCGCGGGCGTAGACCTCGGCGGCGGCGAAGGCGATCTCGCGGGAGTAGTGCATCACGGCCTCGCGGACGGCCTGTGCGTCTTTGGCTCCGACCACTTCGTCGACGTGCGCCTCGACCACGCCGATCGTCGTACGCACCATCTCGACGGTCTGCTGGAGGGTGACCGCGCCGGTCAGCTCTCGCGGCGCGGTGCCGAAGACGTCGGCAGTGACCGCGGGTGGAGTGCGGGTTATCCTCGCGGAACCAGTCGACGAACGACGAGATGCCGGCTCCTGCGATCAGGCCGATCCAGGACCGGTCCTCGGCGGTGAGGGCGCGAAACCACGGGAGCTCGGCGTGCATGGTGGAGATGGCCGCCTTGGTGAGCGCGCCGACCGACTGCTCCAGCTGGCGGACAGCCCCTGCTCTCGCCCCTGCTTTGGCCCGGGTCATGGGCAAAGCCTAACCGGGTGGGATTGTGAACCCTCAACAAAACTTTGGGGATGCGGCAGGATAGCGCCGTGGACGGCATCGAGGCGCTGTCGGAGATCGCATACTGGATGGAGCGGGGGCGCGGTGAGACGCGTCGAGTCGAGGCTTATCGCAAGGCGGCCTGGGCGCTGGCGGAGCTGCCATCGGGCGAGGTGGAGAAGCGGATCGCTGCGAAGTCGCTGACCGATGTCCCCAACGTCGGGTCCCTCGACGTCAGCGGTCGTGATGGAAGCCAGCACCGGCGTCGTACCCGAAGAAGCTCGCCGACCTGCGAGAAAAGGGTCAGGCGCCGCTGGTCGAGGGCGGCGAGACGCTGCGCGCAGCGATGAAGGGCGACCTGCACGCACACTCGAACTGGTCTGACGGGGGCTCGCCGATCGAGGAGATGGTCAAGTCGGCCCGCACGATCGGGCCACGACTACCTGGCACTCACCGACCACTCGCCGCGGCTCACCGTCGCCAACGGGCTCACCGCCGAGCGGCTCGCCGACCAGCTCGACGTGATCGAGCCGAGATCAACGACGAGGCCGAGGAGACGACTTCGGCTGCTGCCGGGGATCGAGGTCGACATCCTCGAAGACGGCAAGCTCGACCAGACCGCAGAGATGCTGGAGCAGCCTCGACGTCGTGGTGGCGAGTGTCCACTCGAAGCTGCGCGCCGACTCCGAGACGATGACCCTGCGGATGGTGGGCGGGATCTCGCACCGGATGCACCAACGTGCTCGGTCACTGCACGGGGCGCCTGGTCGAGGGTGGTCGCGGGGGACCCGCCCGGAGTCGCAGTTCGATGCCGAGGTGGTGTTCGCGGCCTGCGCCCAGTTCGACGTGGCAGTCGAGATCAACTCGCGGCCCGAGCGGCGTGACCCACCGTCGCGGCTGATCCAGCTGGCGCTCGAGGCGGGCTGCCTGTTCAGCATCGACACCGATGCGCACGCGCCCGGTCAGCTGGCCTTCCAGGACTACGGCTGCGCCCGGGCGGTCGAGAACGGCATACCGCCGGCGCGGATCGTCAACACCTGGCCGCGCGACAAGCTGCTCGAGTGGACCCACGCCAAACGCTGACCCGTTGCGTCCGTGCCGCCGCGCGCTATCGCGCGCGCTGCTACGGACGCAACGGCGAAGCGGGTTAGGCGCCGGCGCCTTCTTGCTTGACGCCGGCCACCGCGGTCGGGTCGTCGATCCGGTATGACGCCAGCGCCTCCGCGACACGCGACGAGTCGAACTCGCCGCGCTTGGCGAGCGCGGACAGGGCCGCCACCACGATCGACTCCGCGTCGACGCGGAAGTGTCGCCGGGCCGCTGCTCGGGTGTCTGCCAGACCGAAGCCGTCCGCGCCGAGCGAGTGCCAGTCCGACGGCACCCACTGGGAGATCTGGTCGGGCACACCGCGCATGTAGTCGGACACTGCGAGCACGGGTCCGTCGGTGCGCCCCAACGTCGTCGTGACGTACGGCGTCCGCTGCTCGTCGGTGGGATGCAGCAGGTTCCACCGGTCGACCGCCAACGCATCGCGGGTGAGCTCGTTCCACGATGTCACCGACCACACGTCCGCCCGGACCTGCCACTCCTCGGCGAGCATCTGCTGGGCCTTGATCGCCCACGGAGCTGCAACACCGGACGCGAGCAGCTGGATGCGCGGGCGCTCGTCACCGTCACCGGTGTCAGCCAGCCGCACCAGGTGTAGTCCCTTCAGGATGCCCTCGACATCGACGTCGTCGGGCTCGGGCAGCTGGACGGTCGGCTCGTTGTAGACCGTGAGATAGAAGAAGACGTCCTCGCCATGCGGGTGTTCGTCGGTGGAGGCGTACATCCGCTGCAGGCCGTTCTGCACGATGTGCGCGATCTCGTAGGCGTAGGCCGGGTCGTAGGTGACGCACGCGGGGTTCGTGGCCGCGAGGAGGGGCGAGTGCCCGTCGGCGTGCTGCAGGCCTTCGCCTGTCAGCGTCGTACGCCCTGCCGTCGCACCGATCAGGAAGCCGCGCCCGAGCTGGTCGGCGTACGCCCAGATCGAGTCGCCGGTGCGCTGGAACCCGAACATCGAGTAGAAGATGTAGACCGGGATCATGTGCTCGCCATGCGTCGCGTACGTCGTCCCAGCCGCGATCGTCGAGCCCATCGCGCCGGCCTCGCTGATGCCCTCGTGCAGCATCTGGCCCTGCGCCGACTCACGGTAGGTGAGCAGCATCGCCCGGTCCACGCTGTCGTACTGCTGCCCGTGCGGCGAGTAGATCTTCGACGTCGGGAACATCGAGTCCATGCCGAACGTCCGGTACTCGTCAGGCGCGATCGGCACGAACCGGTGCCCGATCTCGGGATCCTTCATCAGGTCGCGCAGCAGCCGGACAAACGCCATCGTGGTGGCGATGGCCTGCTTGCCGGAGCCCTGCTTGAGCTCGGCATACATCTCGTCGCCGGGAAGCTTGACCGGCGTCGGGTCGGCTCGACGTTGCGGGAGCGGGCCACCGAGCTGACGTCGGCGCTCGAGCATGTACTGGATCTCGGGCGAGTCCTTGCCGGGGTGGTAGAACGGCGCGACCTCGTCGCGGTCGATGTCCTCGTCACTGATCGGCAGGAACAGCCGGTCACGGAACTTCTTCAGGTCGTCCTTGGTGAGCTTCTTCATCTGGTGGGTCGCGTTGCGGCCCTCCAGGGCATCGATGGTCCAGCCCTTGATCGTCTTCGCCAGGATGACGGTCGGCTGCCCCACGTGCTCGGTGGCGGCCTTGAACGCCGCATAGACCTTGCGGTAGTCGTGCCCGCCGCGCGGCAGCTTCTGGATGTCCTCGTCGCTCAGATCCTTGACCAGCTTGCGCAACCGAATGTCGCCGCCGAAGAACTTCTCGCGGACGTAGGCTCCGGTCTCGACGGAGTATGTCTGGAACTGGCCGTCGGGGGTCGCGTTCATCTGGTTGACGAGCACGCCGTCGACGTCACGAGCCAACAGGGCATCCCACTCCCGGCCCCACACGACCTTGATGACATTCCACCCGGCACCCCGGAAAGTCGACTCCAGCTCCTGGATGATCTTGCCGTTGCCGCGTACCGGCCCGTCGAGCTGCTGCAGGTTGCAGTTGATGACGAACGTCAGGTTGTCGAGCTCCTCGCGCGCTGCCAGCCCGATGGCGCCCAGCGACTCGGGCTCGCCCATCTCGCCGTCGCCGAGGAACGCCCAGACGTGCTGGTCGCTCGTGTCGGTGATCCCGCGGTTATGGAGGTAGCGGTTGAACCGTGCCTGGTAGATCGAGTTCAGCGCCGTCAGTCCCATCGACACCGTCGGGAACTCCCAGAAGTCAGGCATCAACCGGGGGTGCGGGTATGACGACAGCCCTTTGCCCGGACCCTTCGACACCTCCTGGCGGAACCCGTCGAGCTGGTCCTCGGTCAGCCGCCCCTCGAGGTAGGCACGCGAGTAGATGCCGGGAGACCCGTGGCCCTGGATGAAGATCTGGTCGCCACCGCCCGGGTGGTCCTTGCCGCGGAAGAAGTGGTTGAACCCGACCTCGTAGAGGCTGGCCGCCGACTGGTAGGTGGCGATGTGCCCGCCGACCTCGAGGCCCTTGCGGTTGGCGCGCGACACCATGACGGCGGCGTTCCAGCGGATGAACGCGCGGATGCGCCGCTCGATCTCCTCGTCACCGGGGAACCAGGGCTCCCGCTCGGGAGGAATCGTGTTGATGTAGTCGGTGCTGCGCAGAGCGGGGACGCCGACGTTGCTCTCCCGGGCCCGCTCCAGCAGCTTGAGCATTACGTAGCGCGCGCGGGTGCGGCCCTTCTCGTCGAGGAGTGCGTCGAGCGAGTCGAGCCACTCCTGAGTCTCTTCGGGGTCGATGTCAGGCAGCTGCGTCGGCAAACCCTCGTGGATCACCGGCGGATGGTGCTCACTAGCGGCGGGCAAGTGGTCCCCCTCTTCAGGTCAGGGCCAGCGGTCTGGGCCTCGGTCGTCCTACCGTGCCGTGAGTCTGCGGCACCTCTTCATCCTCGCACCTCCAACGAGATGCCTCATCTCCTGATCGCCCGGTCAGCGGCCAAGGCCAGCGTCCCGCGCCCGAACGATCGCCTCGGAGCGGTCCGCTACCTGCAGCTTCGCGAAGATCGCAGAGGCGTGGTTGCGGACTGTCTTGGGGCTCAGCACCAGGGCGTCGGCCACGTCGGCGTTGCTGCGCCCAGCTGCGATGAGGTCGAGTACCTCATGTTCGCGGGCCGTCAGCTCGGGAAAGACCGTTTCGGTCGAACGCGGCCGCGGGGAGGCGAAGAAGTCGATGATGCGTCGGGCGACGGACGGTCCGAAGATCGCCTCGCCGTTGACGAGCGCCGAGACTGCACGGATGATCTCGGCTTGGTCGGCGCCCTTCAGGAGGTATCCCCGGGCGCCGGCGCGCATCGCGGAGAAGACGGAGCCGTCGTCGTCGTACATCGTCAGCACCAGCACACCCACCTCGGGTCGGATAGTGACGATGCGTCGGGTGGCCTCGATCCCGTCGATCCCGGGCATGTTGAGGTCCATGACCATAACGTCGGGGGAAGCGGCCACCGCCGCCTTGACCGCCCCGATGCCGTCTGCGGCTTCTGCCACCACCTCCCAGCCGTCCTGCCCGTTGAGCAGAGCTGCGAGGCCGCGACGGTACAGGGGATGATCGTCCGCCACCACGATCCGGACCGGCTTCCCGGTGCTCATGGCGCCTCCAGCGGCAACGCAGCGACAACTGTCGTACCTGTCGGGGTCCGCTTTACGCGGCAGTCGCCGCCGAGTTCAGTAGCGCGTTCGCGCATGGCGATCATTCCGACTCCGAAACGCGTGCCCGCTGCAAACCCCGCGCCGTCGTCGGCGACACTCACCTGCAGACGAGCATCGGCGACGGACAGGTGGACGTCGCAGCGGCTGGCACGAGCGTGGCGCGAGGTGTTGTTCACTGCCTCCATCACGATGCGGTACGCGGCCACCTCGGTGGCAGCCGCCAGGCACGGCAGATCTGGCGCGGCATCGACGCGTACGTCGAGACCGGGGTCTCGCAGGGTGAGGCGGTCGGCCTGCTGACGCAGAGCGGCGACCAGGCCGAGTTCGTCGAGGGCAGGGGGACGTAAGTCGTAGACGAGTCGACGAATGTCATCGACCGCTTCTGTCGCTTCACGCTTAAGGTCTTCGAGCAGATTCCTTGCCGCGGCGGGGTCACGCTCAATCAGTCCGGCGGCTACGTCGAGGCCGAGTCCGACTCCGGCGAGTGTCGGACCGAGGCCGTCGTGCAGGTCCCGGCGGAGCCGACGCCGCTCCTCCTCCCTCGCCTGGACCAAGCTTCGACGGGAGGCGCGAAGTGCGTCTGCCAGCCCGGCGGCATGGACTGCGGCCCCTGCCGGTCGGGCGAGCTCGGTGAGCAAGGCTTCGTCTCTGGCCGACAGTCGCCGGTGGTCGCGCCCTTGGACGAGCAGGCGCCCGACGTGTTGGCCCTGATGGGTGAGTGGCACCTCGACCGGCGGGTGTCCGTTCGGTGCCCCGGAGCTGGCCTGGACGCCATCGGAGGTCTCCACGGCGACGTACGGCAGTCGCAGCGAGGCCGCGATCGCGTCCGCGACGGCAGCGAGTGACTCGCCGGGTGCAGCCGCACCCTGCAGCCTCGTGGTGAGCCTGGAGACGGCGGCGTAGGGATCACCGCGATCGCCGTACATGGCTCGGTCCACCAGACGCTGTAGGGCCGCTCGCAAGGGCAGCACTGCAGCAGCGACGACGCCGGTCGCGATGGCGCTGATAGCCGTTCCGGATCCGAGCTGGTGACCGAGACCCCACACCGACGCGGCGTACAATGCGATCACGCCAGCTCGTAAGCCCGGCGTACACGAGAGACCGGTTGAGTACGAGGTCGATGTCGTAGAGGTGGTGGCGCGGATCGCCAAACCGACCGCGACCGACATCGACGACATGGCTAGCAGTGTCAGGAATCCGGCTATTCCGGAGTCGTCACGGCTGAGGAACGGTTCGGTGAGCAGGGTGAGGCAGACGAATGCCGCGAGGCACAGCAGCATCGAGATCTGGCGCCGCTGTATCCCTCCGGCTGGAGCGCGCCTCCACCGGACCGCCAGCGCGGCAACGCCGGATGCCAGGCCGAAGAGCAGCATGGGGTATCCGACGACCGCAAGCAGGCGCAGCGCAGCCGCGGCACCGTCGATCCCGACAGGGTTGTGCACCACGGGATGGTTGACGAAGGGACCAGGCGTCAGTGCGCCTTGGAGCGCAAGGCAGAGCACGGCAATGACGGGAACAGCTGCCACCCATCGCCATTGACGCGCAGGCAGGCGGGAGTCCGGGTACAGCAGCAGGCCAACGGTGAACAGCGGCGCGAACCCGAGGGACCAGACCCACGCGGACACCCAGGCGGCCGCGAGGGCGCCGGGGAGGCTACCTGGATGGGTGACCAGTCCGTACTGCGCGTACTCGAAGGCAAAGAGCGTGAGCGCCATCGCTGTGGCGGTGCCGAGGTAGAGCCAGCCGAGCCACTGCGTCGGTCGTCGCGACACGACAAGTGCCCCGACCGTCGAGAAGCCCAGAGCCAGCGGTGCATTGGTCAGCATCTCGGGCGTAGTTACGACACCGGAATTTGTGTACCGCTCAAACAGGAGTGCCCCCCCGACAAGCGACGCGCAGGCCGCCGGGACAACCCATGCCACCCTGCCCGGCACTCGAACCGACATGGCTCATTGTCTCGCGGAGACACCGGCCTGGACAGGCTGTACTGGGACCTCGTCCTGAGCTCGCCATGACACCCGCAGGGTGAGGAGAACGCTCGTCACGAAGATCCACAGCAGTCCGGTGACGAAGGGCAGGGCAACGTAGGAACGCGGGTCGTGGATCCCCATGCTTCCCGCCACCAAAGTTGCGACCCCGCTTGCCATGCCAAACCAGGCGAGCCAGCGTGGCAGCACCCGGGAGGCGAGGGCCGAGCCCCCAGCCATGGCCACAAGGAGGCCGGTCGCCCATCCGGAGACGACGAACAGGGCTCCTGC
This sequence comes from uncultured Actinomycetota bacterium, assembly GCA_963811585.1. GTDB lineage: Bacteria > Actinomycetota > Actinomycetes > Propionibacteriales > Nocardioidaceae > JACDHG01. The sequence continues at coordinate 776,140 of CAWERR010000006.1, read as the reverse complement.
CAGGTCGTTGAGCGTCTGGGCGTTACCGACGGTGAGATCATCGCGGCGGTACCAGGCAGCGGTCAAGGGCGCCACGGAACCGAGCTTGATGCTCGCCATGAGTACGCCGGAGCCGAAGGCGACTGGGGCCAGCCAGGCGTCAGGACCCTCCGCCCGCCGCAGGACCCGGTACAGGTAGCTCACGAATACCATCAGCGCGGCCCACCCAAACAGCTCCAGGCCGAGACCGACGGAGTTGACCGCGGAGGGCTCTGCGGTGAGGTCGGCGAGCAGTCGCGGGCCGTCGGTTGCACCGCTTTGACCGGCAAGCGCCATGCCGTTCCCCACCAGCACCGCGCTGACGCATATCGCTCCCGAGGCTGCGCCGATCCGCTCCAGTGTCCCTGCCATGACGATATTCCCTCCCTGCGCGGTCGCACGCCGCGTCCTGTGGCCACGCTAAGTCGGCTGCTGTCCCGGCGGATGGGTCAACTGTCCCGACTCCTGTCCCGACTTCTGTCTCGCTCTCGTCCAGCGTCCGGGACCGGGTTCCGATGTGTGCTCGTGGAGTGCTCGACCTGTGCCGGCCAGAAGGCCACCAGCGGATTTCTCGAAGGGACTTGCACATAGGCCCAGTTCGCGGTGGACTACGGTCCGTCGAGACGCGTCGAGGGGACGCGTCCTAGCAAGGAGGCACTTGAGTGAGCGCGACCGGTAGCGGCGCGGACGGCGGACCGGTCAGCCGGTTCGGTTTTCGACCGGGCATGGTCGTCCAGGAGCTCGGCTGGGACGAAGACATCGACGAAGACCTGCGCTCGGCGATCGAGACGGCGATCGAAGGCTCTCTCGTCGATGACCGGTACGGCGACGTGGTCGACGCCGTGGTGCTCTGGTGGCGCGACGACGACGGTGACCTCGTGGATGGCCTCGTCGACGCTTTGAGCGACCTCGGCGAGGGAGGCATGATCTGGCTCCTCACCCCGAAGGTGGGCAGGCCACGCTACGTCGACGCGAGCCACGTGTCGGAGGCCGCACCGACCGCGGGCCTCGCAACCACGACCAGCCTCGCCGCCGGTCCGGACTGGTCAGGAACCAAGCTCGTCTCGCCGAAGTCCGACCGCTCGGGCAGGCGCTGACCAGACCTCGATGAGCGGTTCGATGGTCGGCGAAGCCGCCCCCGATTTCACGCTGCAGGATCAACACGGGCAGCCGGTGACCCTGTCGGAGTTCGCCGGCACCAAGAACGTCGTCCTCGTCTTCTACCCGTTCGCCTTCAGCAAGGTCTGCACGTCGGAGCTCACGGAGATCCGCGACAACTGGGAAGACCTTGTCGACGAGTCCACGGCGCTGCTCGCGATCTCCTGCGATCACATGTTCTCGCTGCGGGCGTACGCAGAGCGTGATCGCCTGGAGTTCCCGCTGTTGAGCGATTTCTGGCCGCACGGCAAGGTCTCGAGGGACTACGGCATCTTCAACGAGGAGACCGGAGCCTCAGGTCGAGCGACGTTCATCGTGGATCGAGCGGGTGTCGTGCGGTGGCAGGTTGAGAACGAGATCCCGAAAGCACGCGATCTCGACGAATATCGCGCGGTTCTTGCCGATCTGCGCGGAAGATGCTCTGCACAGTTTTCTCAAACGGCTGACATCGGAACCCGGAATTGTGTTCGAATATGTAGTGACACGGCCGCCAGCGAACCGAGACGTTGGCGGCCGTTGTCCTGTCCGCTTAACCACCGATTTGTCGTTTAGGCCGTCTGTGCGCAGCACAGTTAGGCTGAGCCGCGCTTCGGGCGTATAGCTCAGCGGTAGAGCTCTGGTCTTACAAACCAGCGGTCGCAGGTTCGATCCCTGCTGCGCCCACCCGTAGCATGCTCGTCAGTAGCGGGTCATTTCAATGTCTTGTCGCGACGTGTCACCTGTGTAGTGGACCAGCAGATCTTCGAGGCTCTCGCTGCGGCCGAGTTGAATGTGGTGGTCCCAGTCTTCTTCCGAAATCAGGTCCTGGGCCAGGCTCCAAGCTTCCTCAAGCTCTTCTGCGTGGTGGGGGTTTGGCATCGCCAGACGTTCGCGCAGCGCCTCCTCGGCGCCGACCAGATGGGCGGCCCGGACGGCGTCACCGAGCCGAACGAGGATGCTCATGTAGGTGTTGGCGAAGGCCATGGTCAAGCCCGGGCTTCGCACCCGCAACACCGACTGCGTCAGACCTTTCGACAGCTGATCAGCCTCCTCCGCACGTCCGCTGATTGCCAGCAGATAAGCGAGGTTCTGGCCCTGAACTGATGCCTGGTGCTGGTTGCCCGCTGCCTCGGCGATCCCTAGCGATTCCCGTGTCAGTTCCTCAGCTCGATCGAACTTACCCAGCGTCTCCTCGACACCCGCGAGGTTCCCAAGAGCCGAGGCCAACCTGGCTTGGTTACCGGATCGCCTGTGCTGGCTGACGGATTCTTCGAAGGAGTGGCGCGCACTGTCGATGTCGTGGAGATGCATCTGGGCCGTGCCGAGCACTCCGAGCGCAAACCCGACCGTGTCATCGTCGCTGAGGTTGCGAGCCATCGTCAGGCTGCTGGCGGCAACGTCGCGGGCGCGCTCGGGGTCCCCTCGGGCAACCAACAGGTTCGCGAACCCAGCAAGGCAGTCGGCGAGGTCGGGGGAAGGCGATGCACCCGCAACGTCGATGACTCGCTCATACCAGCGCTGCCCCTCTGTCAGGTATCCGCCGATAGACCACAGCCAGCCCAACGCGGAGCACAGCTTGAGGCCCGTTCCTACGCCCGGCCGCAAGGCGGATTCACTGCTTGTCGCTGGCAGCGTGAAGGCCAGTGCTTCACGAAGGTTGTCGAGCTCGATCTCGGCCAGGCCGCGGGCGTCAAGGTGGTTCGACTCGCGGAGCGATCGCAGGTGATCGGCAACCTGGAGGAAGTGCTCGGCGTGGGCGTGCCGCGCAGCATCCTCCTCACCCGCTGCACGCAGCTCGTCGCGGGCGTATTCGCGAATCGTTTCCAACATGGCGACTCGAGGCTCTCCGTCTGGCCCTTCGGTGATCGTGGCCAGGCTCGCGTCGACGAGTTGGGCGACCATGTCCAACGGCTCAACCCCGGGCACAGGACTGTCCGGGATTTCGATAACGGCGGCAATGGCGTCCAGATCACTCCCACCACTGAAGACCCCGAGGCGGCGGAAGAACGCCTGCTGCTCTGGCGTGAGCAGGTCGTAGGACCAGGCGACGGTGTCGCGGAGAGTCCGGTGGCGGCTGGGTCGCTGCTTGCCGGCTGAGGCAATGTCGAGCGCTTGGTCGAGACGACGCAGCAGCGCCTTGACGCTGAGCAACCTGACCCGGGCGGCGGTCAGTTCGATAGCCAAGGGCAGCCCATCCAAGTGACGGCAGATCGCCACGACATCGGCCACGTTCTCTGCTGTGAGCAGGAACCCGGGCTTGACACTGCGGGCCTGCTGGACAAACAGCTGTACGGCGCCGGCATCTTCCGATGCCTCGAGAGTCGAGTCGGCAGGCAGGACGAGCGGTGGCACCGGGTGCAGACGCTCTGCTGGCAGCGAGAGCGTTCCGCGGGAACTGGCCATGACCGCCACGTGTGGGGCGGCTGCCAGGAGTTGCGCAACTACATCGTCGGCTTCGGGCAGCTGCTCGAGGTTGTCGAGCACGAACAATGCACGGCGGTGCGCCACATGGGTGAAGAAGCCGGGTGGCATGCGTTCCCTTGGCGGTACATCCAGCACCTCCGCGATCGATGTCCACATCACATCAGTGCTTGTGACGGCAGCGAGTGGCACGAAGAAGACCCCATCGGGAAAGGCCGTCACCAATTGTTGGGCCACCGCGATCGCCAACCGGGTCTTACCCACCCCGCCGGGGCCGGTGAGTGTCACTAACCGAACGCCAGGCAACTGCATGAGCGCGCTCAGGTCTGCGACTTCTGCGTCGCGCCCCACCAGCACGGTCGCCGTGGCCGGGAGGCTAGACGTGGCCCCGATTGTCCTCAAGGGAGGGAAGTCGACCTGCAGGCCGTCGAGGGTGAGCTGGAACATCTGCTCCGGCAAGGCAATGTCTTTCAGGTGGTGGCTGCCGAGATTGCGAAGCCCTGCACCCTCGGGCAGGTCTCCACGAGCCAGGTCTGCGGTCACGGCGGAAAGAACGACCTGGCCCCCATGGGCGGATCCGGCGATTCGGGCGGCTCGGTGCACGTCCATGCCCACATAGTCATCGTCGTGCACCTCTGGCGTCCCTGTGTGGAGACCGATGCGCACCCGGATGCGCTCGCCGGCGGGCCACGGATAGTCCTCCAGTCCGCGTTGGGCCTGGGCAGCTGCCTTGACCGCCCCCTGGGCGGTGGGGAACACCACAAAGAAGCTGTCCCCTTCGGTGCCGAGTTCGGTGCCACCGTAGGCGTCCCACGCCGTGCGCAGCACCTGGCGATGACCGTCCAACGCGTCGACGTACGCAGGGCCTAGCCGAGACAGCAACACCGTCGAGCCCTCGATGTCGGAGAAGAGCATCGTGATGGTGCCAGACGGCAGTTCGGTCACGGACCTATTAGAGGGCAGGGGGAGATGGCAGCGCTAGGGGCGAGCACCGCTCAACCTGGGTGTCAGCGGGTGCTGAGGAAGTCCAGCACTCGCTGTCGCATCAGGGCGGCGGCATCCGCGTCGTAGGCCGGCAGCAAGCTGTCGGCAAAGAGGTGTTGGTCACCGGGGTAGAGAAACAGCTCACCATCCTTGGCCTCCTCGACGAGGGCCCGAGCCGCGACCATGTCTTCGCCGACGAAGAACGGGTCCTCATCCATCGCGTGCACCTGGACGGGGACGTCGTCGGGCCACGAGGAGCCGAACTCCGTGACCGGGACGGCGGAGTGGAACAGCAGTGCTCCGCGGGCGCCGGACCGGTTCTGCGCCAACGACTGCGCCGGCATCGCGCCCAGCGAGAAGCCGGCGTAGACCAGCTCGGATGGCAGCCCCTCCGCGGCCTTCACCCCACGCTCGAACATCTCTTGGAAGCCGGTCGCCCTGGCGTAGCCGAGGCCCTCGTCCAAGTCATCGAAGGTGCGGCCGTCATACACGTCCGGCGTGTGCACGGTGTGCCCGGCGCTGCGCAGGTCGTCGGCGAACGCGAGGACTCCGGCGGTCAGTCCTTGCGCGTGGTGGAAGAGCAGTACTTCGGCCATCTTGGCTCCTGTGTGTGCGAATGAACGGATGGTCCATCCGAGCAGACCGCGCCGACAGTAACTATAGGTGGCCCCTCGGTTGCTCAATGTCACGAAAATGAGGCTCAACGAGACTACGATGCGCACTATGGCGCACCATCGCACCAATGCGAGAGCCCTGCCCATGTCTGTGCCGGGCGAGTTCGAGCGGGCCGATATCGACGCGCCCGCTCGTCGCATGGCTCGTCACGCTGACCGAGTGAGTTTCGTGCTGAGCGACAACCCGCGCTGGATCGCCGGCACCGACCAGGCAGAAGCCAAGTATGAAGTCGCCACCGCGATCCGAGCGAAGTATCCCGATGGCGTCTGGCTGTACCACCGCCGAATCGTCAGTGGCCAGGTCGACAGTTCCGTCGACATCCTCGCCGTCACCCACAGCGGTGTGTGGATGATCGAAGTCGTGGACGTCCAGGGGAGCAGTCTGCGCTTCCCAGGGGAGGAGTCTCTGCGGCGCTTCCCAGGAGAGAGAACTCTGCGGCGCCTTCAAGGGGATCAAGCTGCGCGGCACCGCCTGGGCATCGACAGCTTCGTCGTCGACGGGGATGACTACACCGACGTCTTGCCCGAGATCGACCGCAAGGCTCGGTCTGTTTCCGAGGGTCTTGCGCAAGCCCGGCACGGTGACCTCCCGGTCCAGCAGGTGTTCTGCCTGTTCGGAGCGACTTCGCCCAATGCAAGTGCTACCCAGGTGCAGAACTGCTTCGTGACGACACTCCCGCAGTTGGTCAAGCTCATGAAGGTCGGTCAGAGCCGACTCACGCCTGCCGAAATCGGCACTATCGGACTGAAACTCGGCGAGCGCTTTCGCCGGCCACGTCGCCACTGACTCCGCTCCGGGCCTAGGAGACATGCAAGGTCATCGAGGCGATTGGTGACTTGTATTTGGAGGTTCGCGCCGAGATTGTCATGTCCCAGTGACCAGTGACTGCAAGGTCGATTGTGCCTTCATACCGGCCGGGACCCACCGGGGTCATCACCGCGGGGATTGGCCCAAGGCCTTTGCTATCGAGTGCGAACCGCACGGACGGCACCGAGAGGGGGCGCAGGGGCTCGCCTCGTGCGTCTCGGAGATACAGCTGGAGACCGTTGCGCCCGACAGTGAGTGGGTCGATGCGAACCCGCACTACCCCTGCACCCAGTTTCGCCTCAACGATGTGCGCGCGCGTGTTGCTGCCACCGCCGGACGGGGGAGTGGACTCAACTGCCCCGGGAGGCTGGGTGGCGAGCACACTCGTCGTCGCCAAGATGGCTACCAGGCCCACCGCCTCCAGCCGTAGTGTCGTGGACAGGCGTCGTTGCCCGGACCGATCGTGCGGTTCTGCGCGGACCTGCGGAAGCAGTCGGTAACGGTTCCAGGCAGCCATGGCCAGCACTCCAGCAACCAGGCAAAGTTTGACGAGCAACGCCTGTCCGTATGACGTCCGCCAGAGACCTTCGATCGAACCGAGGATGCGCCAGGCCAGTACTGTGCCTGCGACCGCGAGAGCAGTCACTGTCCATCCGGCGATGCTCGAGAAGCGGGCGACAGTGCTAGCTGCTCGGCTTGCCGAGGCGTCTGACCACCGCGACATCGTGAGCACCAGACCTAGGATGCCCCCGATCCAGACAGCGGCCGCCGCGACGTGCACCAGGTCGGAGCCGACGACGAGCCAGGTCGGTCCGTAGGTCCGCGTGTGACCGACCCAAGGAAGCGATATGAGCGCGAGGGCCGCACCTGCGGCGCCGATGGTCGTCCACCGTGTCCGCTGTCGTTGCGCGGCGCGATCGACGGACAAGGATGTGGTGACCAGGCCAAGGGCTGCCATCAAGGCGCTGGCGCCGGCATATGACCGAAATCCGTCGGCCCAGGTTTCCCCTACTGTCAGGTCTGCCAGGCTGCCGGCCCGCTGCCACGCAACCGTCAGCGGCATCGCCGCTGCAATGGCAACGAGCGTCACCGCGACCAGAGCGTGACCGACCTTGCGAAGCGTCCGGCGCAGTCGCGGCATGGACCGGCGCGTGCTATCCAGCACTGCTAATTCGAAGAAAGCCAATCCCACCGCGGCAAGCAGGCCGAGGTATCCGAGGCTGCCGGCCGCCAGGCGCACGAGGTTGAGGCTGGTTGTTGGGTCGGTGGCGGACACGCCACCAGTCGGAGTTGACCGTTCCCCGACCGAGAACGTGAAACCGCCCGACACCGGGTGGTCATCGGCAGAGATGACACGCCAATTGACGGTGAACGACCCTCGGCTCGTGATCGTTGGCAGTATCGCCACAACCTCGGAGTTCAATGCCTTGGCATCGACATCGAGCCGCTGGCCTGCGGGATCGAAGACGGTCACCGACGTCTTCCATGCCCTGACCGGTTCGTCGAACGTCAAGGTGACGGCGGGTGGCGCCTCAGCAACTAGGGCATCGTGCTTCGGACTGGTGCTCAGAAGGGTGGCGTGTGCGGAGGCCGGCGGAGCGGCTAGCAGCATGCTCCCGGTGGCGAGCAAGAGCCCGGTGGGCACAGTGAGTGCTACCCACGGTGCCCACCACGCCGACCGCGCGTTGTGTCTCACTCAGATCGCCGGGTTCTCCACAGTGCGACACCCCCGGTAGCTAGCCCGATCCCGCCGACTGCGAGCGCGACCCAGGAGAGCATCGAGTCTCCGTCATCCCCAGACGCGGAAGTCGACTCCCCGGCCTGCGCCGCGGCGTCGGCGTCGATGTCGGAGCCGCCGTCGTCTGACTCAGCGTCGCTTTCGATCGCCTCTGTCACTTCGATTGAGGGCGCGGGTGCTTCGAGGTCGTCCTCGCTCTGGCCCTCTTCGGGAACCTCCACCCAGGCGGTCTCTCCGGTCTCACACGTCTGAACCACCGGGAACAGAAGCGTTTCGCCGGGTGTCTCAGGGAGCTGCACAGAAACCTCGAAGGCGTCGCGATAGCCGTCGGGCAGAGGCGTCGTTGCTGTGTAGACCACCTCACCAACCCGCTCAGTGATCTCGTTGCCGTGGCTGTCGGTGATCGGCTCATCCAGGGTCTGTGTCTCTTTTCTCACCTCCCAGTTGGCGGTCCGGGTAGGGGTGGCCGCGTAGAGCTGTTCGGGCATCTGGATCGAGACCTTGGTTGTTGCCGAACCCTCACACCCGTGCGGAACGGAGAAGGTGAGGACAGTGAAGGCACCTGCCGAGGTGTCACTCGCGGAAACTGTGACGTGGGCTGAGGCAGCGCCGGCACCAAACAGGATGATGCCGCCTACCGTGAAACTGGCTACGCCGAGGCGCAGCACGGAACGAAACGAAGTTGATCTCATGCGTCAGCTTTCTAGACATGGTGACCTGGACGTGCGTCATCGCAGCAGGGTCACCGAGAACTGTCAGTGGTGGCATGGTTCGGACACGCAGCCACCGACTTCGCAAGCCAGCGTGACGCGGTCCTAGCCCGCAAACGGGCAGGCGCTAACCGGCGGTGCCCGGGGTACGGCGTCGTTGCCCGCCATCCGAGAGATCAGGTTGGTCCCGAAGTCGATAGCGACGACCGAGCGAGGCCGCAGCAATGGCAGTAGCGCGCGAGACCAGATGCGTCGAACAGCCGAAGACAGGAGTCGCCAGATGGTCCACAGCAGCGAGTCCCCATGAGCCAGCAAGCCAGCTGCCACAAACGTGGCCACGAGGTGAGCCACCAGCATGACGAGCCCACCGCGGGAGCTGTCGAGGCCGTGCGTGGGCATGCTCTCGCTGTGCCCGGGCGCGCGCATCGGCGAAGCCGCCAGCGTGTAGTGAACGGCGTACTGCCCGGCACCGAGCAATGCGATTAGCGTCACGATGCCCAGGCGTCGCCGTGCGAACGCATAAGCGGGCACCGAGGCGCAAGCCAACAAGAGTGCTATCGCGAGCGGATGAGGAGACCGACCACCGCCGGCAAGGTGGCCCGCCACCGAAAGGGCCACGATCACTGCTGACACCAGAAGCGAGCGCGCATGGCGTACGGCCCCCGATCCCGGCGTCGTCATCAAGGCACCTTAGCGTGGACCCGGACGCGCGACGTTGCTGCGGTCTCGAGCGTCGAAAATGCCTGGCGAACTTATCCCAGGTCGCGTTGGCTGGTGGCCTACGTGCTCACAACAGGGGGTAGGTCATGACACAACCTTCAATCACGGCAGACACCAAGGCGAACCTGACCGACGAGATCGACGGCAGCGTACTGCTGCCCGGTGATGAGGGGTACGACGACGCGCGCGCGGTGTGGAACGCGATGGTCGACCATCATCCGCGGATGATCGTCCGCTGCGCGAGTGTGCGTGACGTGGTGTCGGCGATCCGGCTCGGACGCGAGCTCGACCTCGAGATCGGGATCCGCTGCGGCGGCCACAGCGTGACAGGTCACGCGGTGCCGAAGGGCGGTCTGATGATCGACCTGACCCCGATGGGTGGGGTGAGCATCGACGTACCAGGACGCCGTGCACGGGTGCAAGGTGGCGCGATGCTCGGGGCACTCGATCGAGCAGCGCAACAGCACGGCCTCGCCACCACCGCCGGCAACGTTTCGCATACAGGTGTGGGCGGCCTGACGCTCGGTGGCGGGATGGGCTGGCTGGCCCGTCAGTACGGTCTCTCCTGCGATAACGTGATCTCGTTCGAGGTTGTGACCGCCGACGGCCGCGTGCTCCGCGCCAGCGCGGACGAGCATCCCGACCTGTACTGGGGGCTCCGCGGTGGCGGCGGCAACTTCGGCGTCGTGACGGAGTTCGAGTTCCGGCTCCACTCGGTCGGCACCGAGGCATTCACCGCCGAGTTCGACTTCGCCGTCGACGAGGGAGCGGATGTTCTTCGCGGGTGGCGCGATCTCAACGCGAGCGCGCCACGTCAGGCCACGTTGATGGCCTCAATCGCGAACGGCGTGGTCACCGTCGGCTACGTGTGGGTAGGCGATCTCGAGGAGAGCCGGCGACTGGCCCCGTCGTTGCGCGCACTCGGGACGCCGCTCGAGGAGCGGTTGGCCGACACGTCGTACGTCGATCTGCAGCGCCGCGAGGACACGGTGGAAGGGCACGCCATCCGCAGGTACTGGAAAGGCCACTACTTCCGCCAGCTCCGCGACGCCACGATCGAGGCCCTGCTCAACCGAGACGAGCTGGCGCCTTCAGTGAGCCTCCAGGCGTACGGCGGTGCGATCGCGGAAGTTCCTGATGGCGACACGGCGTTCAGCCACCGCGACACGATGTTCGAGTTCGTCGCGGCGGCCAGATGGACCGATCCCGACGAAGACGCGGCCCGGATTGCAGCTTCCCGGTCGTACGCTGCACGGTTGGACCAGTTTGCCAGCGGAGCGTATGTCAACGTGCTCGACGACGAAGGCAGATCAGGCGTGCGACGCGCCTACGCACCGGAGCACCTGGCGCGGCTCACCCAGGTCAAGGACACCTACGACCCCGACAACGTCTTCCACCTCAACCACAACATCCGCCCGTCGCGGTTCGCGGATCCCGCTACCGGCTGACCTCAGACGTCGGCAGGGTTGGGCTCGCCCTCGGCGAGTCCTGCCCGCACCTGGGCCGACAGTGAGTCCGCGCCGGGCGGCGCGGTCTCCCTCATCTGCTCGACAACCGCGGGGGTGAGGTCGATTCCGGCCTCGGCAAGGGCGTCAAGCGCCGCGCCAAAGACTGGGGCTACCGCCGCCTGCACTGGGCGAGCGCGCGGGAGCGTCTGCTCCAGCGCGCCCAGCACCGCTTCGGTCACGGGGGACCCGGCGCCAGCGAGGACCGAACCTGCGATCACCACCGGCACTTCATCGGTGTCAGGAGCGAACCCCACCTTGCCTGCCGCCACCCTTGCGTACTCCGCAAGGCTGACGCCCTGCCGTGTCACGATCTCTCGTGCCACCGGGTCGCCGTCTGTCGCCGCCCGGGTGACCTCGCGAGCCGCGTCCGAGGAACGCACGGACAACCGACCGCCCCTGCGAGTCTGCTCGTGGAGCATGTCCTCCACCGAGTCCTGCCCGAAGAAAGCAAGCAGGCTGTCCTTCAAGGTTGTCGCCGGGCCGAGGCCGATCTCGCTGCGATACACCGCCCGGAGACCCTCATGGACAAGCCCGGATGCGCCAAGCGGGTGCTGGACCCAGAAGCAGACACTCCAGGCCGTACCTGCCGGACCGCCCGGGCCGCGTGCTGAGATGGCCGGACCGGTGCCCGACATGACACCGACGCCGACGCCGCTCAACTGTCCGCAGCGGATCGCCGCGAAGCCGTCGTTGTCGACCGACACGTGGTGGAGGCCGTCAACCTGTTCGGCCAGGGTCGTCATCCAGAATGCGTGATCCTCCGGCCAGTCGACTCCTGCCAACCGGAATGCCGAACCGGCCAGCCCGGCCGGATCAGTCCCCGCCGCATCGAGTGCGTCGGCAACCGCGCCGAGGACGCTGTCGACGGCGGCCTGCTCTGTCCGCGCACCGTAGATGTCGCCGTTGCCGCTACGTCCGTAGCCGGCGATCGTCCCGGACTCGTCACACACGACGGCGTCGGTCTTGCTGTTTCCCCCGTCGACCCCGAGAAAGAGACGTCCCACGGTGGTCTCCTGCCTAGGGGATGAGTCGGCTTGGTAGATGTGCCGCGTGAGCATGGGCCATCTCGACGTACAGCTCCTCGGCCACCGTCAACGACGGCACCAGCGGGTGGGCGGCGAGGGCGCGTACGCCGTCGCGGTGGTCGCCTTCCCACGCTGCCTTGGCAGCAAGCACCTGGTGCTCGGCCAGCGCCTGAACGAGCCCTCGGACGGCGTGCGGCAACGGCTTCTGTGGCAACGGCGTGAAACCATCGGCGCCGACTCGGGTCTTTATCTCCACCACGACGTCATCGTCGAAGCCGGGCAAGGCGCCGCCTGTGTTCGGGAGGTTCACCGGCAGCACTTCGCCGGTGTCGTTGTAGAAGGCGTTCATGGCATGGATCGCCAGCTCGAGCTCGTGGATCCCACCCCGCGACATCGCCGGGTCCAGCAGAGGGGCATCGGATGCGGCCTGCTCGTGGTAGTGCTCCCAGTAGCCCGGGACCGCAGCCATGATGTCCTCGGAGCGGGTGGTGGGCTCGGCTTGCATCCGACGCAACATCTCGTCGCGGTAGTAGTAGTACATGAAGTACGACGACGGCAGCGACTCCATCGTGACGGCAAGTTTGACCAGTCGATTCGCATCCTCGTGGACGGTTGGGTCGTTGCGTCGCGCTTCATATGCCTCGCGCAGCAGCGGAATGACGTCCTGACCATCGTACGTGTGCTCCGTGCTCCAGCAGTTGTGATTGATGCCGACCATCGTCGCCTGCAGGAGGTCAGGGTCGAGCCCCGCCGACTCGACGACCCCGCCCGGAAAGAAGATCGGGCCCTCGCAGAACGACTGGGTGGGGATGTCTGTGTACGACGTCATCGCCTGGCTCACGATGTTGACCGGGTTGGTGTAGTTGAAGATGCGCGCCTTCGGGGCAACCTCGGCGAGGTCGGCGGCGGCATCCTTCATCACGGCGATGGAACGCAGCGCCATGAAGAATCCTCCGGGGCCTTGCGTCTCTTGCCCGATCACACCGTGCTTGAGCGGGATCCGCTCGTCGAGCGCGCGGGCTTCGAAGCCGCCTGGCCGAAAGCTCGACAAGACGGCGTCGACGTCGCGCAGGCCAGCTTTGCGGTCGGTGGTCGCCGTCACGGTGAGGTCGAGCCCCGAATGCTTCGCCATTCGCTCGGCGAGCTGCTTGATGAGCGCCAGCCGGTCGGCGTCCAAGTCGATGAGGACCACCTCAGATCCGCTGAACTGATCGCCGTGGTCGACGAACGACGCCATCGTCCCGGCAGCGCGAGTCGAGCCGCCGCCAAGGTAGGCGAGCTTGATCCGGGCCATGGTTGTGTCTCCTCAGGGGGTTGTTGTGTGGAATCCGCAGCGGCCTCGTCGACGCACACGTCGGCCCGGCCCGTATCCACTAACGTAAAGCCCTCAGCAGATTGAGTCGAAGGTGGGCCGGATGGAAGAGCTCAAGAAAATGCTGATGGAGTACCGAGCCAAGTTTGACAAGGGTTCGAAGGCATGGAGCTTCCTGCTGTACTTCTCAACGATCGTGATCGCGACGTCAAGCGCCGTCGCCGGTGCCCTGCCTAAGTTCGGCAGCAGTGAAAGCCTGGAGAACGCCGCGCTGGTGCTCGGGATTATCGGCGCAGTCGTTGCGACCCTCACCAGTCAGATTCGCTTTGGACACAAACGAGCAGCCAATCGAACGGCGCGAACCGAGATCGAGCTCCTGCTGATCGACGTGCAGCACGCAGGCATGTCGGAACGGGACGCCGCTCGTCGACTGGCTGAGGTTGTCAAGAAGCAGTCCCTTGATGTGACGGGTCCAACGGACGACGACATGACCCGAAACGACGAGGCGAAGGCTATCGACGAGACCAAAGAGAAGTAGGCAGGGTCGAGGGCTCGTCCGCTCACAACTCTTTCGCGGGACTTCCGTCCGTCGGCGACGTGCGTCATTGGCATACTCGCGGGCATGGCAACGGACGCACCCGCCCTCGCAGACGACCTGCGGCTTGCCCACCGCCTGGCTGACATCGCTTCGGGTGTCGCTCTGCCATACTTCGCCCGTGGTGTGGTCGAGGAGACTAAGGCCGACGGCACACCGGTCAGTGAGGCGGACCTGGCCACCGAGGCTGCACTGATCGAGGAGATCCAGCGTCAGCGTCCCGGCGACAGCATTCTCAGCGAGGAGTCCGGGGCACACGGCGATGCGTCGCGTCGGTGGATTCTCGATCCGATCGACGGCACGTTCAACTTCATCCGTCAGCAGCCGCACTGGGGCACACACATCGCCTTCGAGATCGACGGCAGGGTTGTGCTGGGTGTAGTCACGCGGCCGGTGGCGCGGACCCGGTGGTACGCGGCGGCGGGTCATGGTGCGTTCCGACGTGACGAGGTCTCGGGCAGGGACTTCCCGGTCGCGGTCTCGTCGACCGCGCAGCTGGCGGCCGCGGCCGTGGGGTGCTGGACGCCTGGACCCGCAGGTGAGCCGACGCGACGGGCCTTGGCGGGCGCGACCCGGGTCGTCGACAGGGAGGCCGACAACATCCTCGACCTGGTCGAGGGGCGCATCGACGGTCACGTCCATTTGATCGGCGGGGTGTGGGACCACGCGCCGTACGTCGTCATCGTGCAGGAGGCCGGCGGACATGTCAGCGACGGAGCAGGCGGATGTCGTCTCGACCGGCCGCTCAGATACTCCAACGGCCACCTCGCCGAAGAGCTCGACGCTCTCCTCGATGCCGCACATCTGTGAACACCCTTGGTCTCGACAAGCTCGACCAGCGGAGTCTCGACGCCTCGACAAGCGGAGCATTTAGGGTACGTCGATAGGGTGACCGGGTGACCAACCCGCCGACCTTGGCTGATGTCGTCGCGGCGATCGAGGGTCTCTACCCGAAGCGCTGGGCTGAGGACGGCGACGCGATAGGTCTCGTCGTCGGTGACCCGTCCGACGACGTACGCCGCATCCTGTTCGCGGTCGATCCCGTGCAGGCTGTTGTCGACGAGGCAGTGTCTACCGGCGCCGATCTGCTCGTCGTGCATCACCCACTGCTCTACCGCGCGGTCCATACCGTCGGCGCTGACTCACCCAAGGGCCGCGTGATCCACGACCTGATCCGCCACGGCATCGGCTTGTACGTCGCCCACACCAACGCCGACACACCGCGTCACGGCGTCTCAGAGTCGATCGCGAGCGCACTAGGACTCGTCGACACCCAGCCGCTGTCGACCGAGCCTGACGATCCACTCGACAAGATCGTGACGTTCGTCCCGACTGCCGACACGCAGCGGGTGGTCGATGCCCTCGCGGCAGCCGGCGCCGGGGCGGTCGGCGACTACGACCGGTGTGCATTCGTCAGCGCGGGGGAGGGCACGTTCCGTCCCGGCGCCGACTCCAACCCGACGATCGGGACGCCAGGAGAGGTGCAGGTGGTCTCCGAGGACCGGATCGAGATGGTGCTGCCACGAGCCCGCCGGCAGCAGGTCGTCGCGGCGCTGCGCGACGTGCATCCTTATGAGGAGCCTGCCTTTGACGTTCTCGAGCTGGCCTC
This sequence comes from uncultured Actinomycetota bacterium, assembly GCA_963811585.1. Classification (GTDB taxonomy): domain Bacteria; phylum Actinomycetota; class Actinomycetes; order Propionibacteriales; family Nocardioidaceae; genus JACDHG01. The sequence goes on along the minus strand of CAWERR010000006.1, from coordinate 760,881 downwards.
GTGGGACGGCCAACGCGGGCACGGGCGGATCGGTCGGCTGCCCGCCCCGACCACGTTGCGCGAGTTCGCGGACGTGGTCGTCGACACTCTCCCCGCGACGGTCGTCGGTGCCCGGGTGTCCGGAGACCTCGACCGGCAGGTGGAGACAGTCGCCCTTGCGGGCGGCGCGGGCGACTTCCTGCTCGACACCGCACGCGACCGCAGGGCTGATGTCTACGTCACCTCTGACCTTCGCCACCACCCCGCCTCGGAGGCCCGCGAGCACCCGGATGCTCCGGCTCTCGTAGACGTCCCGCACTGGGCGGCCGAATGGATGTGGCTGCCGGTCGTCGAGCGGGAACTGAGTGGCAGGTTGAAGGACGCCGACGCGACGATCGAGACCGCGGTGTCGCGGATCTGCACCGATCCGTGGAACCATCGAGCCTCGCGGACCCGTACATGACCCGCCGCGCCAGCATGACCGCCATCTGCAGCACTGCCACAAGGAGCCGACGCTGAAAGCCGATCCGTTCGCCCAACTCAAGTTGCTGGACCTGCAGGCGGTTGACGCGCTCGTCGCCCAGCTCGACCATCGGTTGACCAAGCTGCCCGAGTCGGTGGCCCTCGCCGAGCTGACCGAGCGGCATACCGATGTCAAGACGGCTTACGGCCGCGCCCAGACCGACGCCGACGATCTCGCCCGCGAACAACGCAAGGCCGACGCGGACGTCGAGCAGGTCAAGACGCGACGACAGCGCAACACCGAGCGGATCAACGCCGGTCTGGTGAGCGACCCGAAGCAACTGCAGGCGATGCAGCACGAAACCGCTACGTTGGAGCGCCGCATCAGCGACCTCGAAGACGTTGAGCTCGAGGTTATGGAGCGGCTCGAGGCGACGCAGACCGAGCGGGATCGGCTCCAGCAGGAGTTGGAGCAGCTCGAGGTCCAGCTCGACGAGACGACCAAGGCCCGCGACCGGGCGACCGGAGACATCGGCACCCAACGCGCTGATGCCGTCGCCGAACGCGAGCTGCTGGTCGCGGACATCCCAGCCAACCTGCTGGCGCTCTACGACCGACTGCGCGCACAGCTCGGTGGAGTGGGGGTCGGCGCCCTGCATCACAGGCGATGCGGCGGGTGCCAGCTCGACGTCGGAGCGGCCGACCTCGCCAGGATGGCGACAGCACCCAGCGACGAGGTACTGCGGTGCGAGGAGTGCGACCGCATCCTGGTCCGCACGGCCGAGTCCGGGATCTGACGACGGGCGATGGCCACCCACGACAGCGTCATCATCGAGGCCGACGGCGGCTCCCGCGGCAACCCGGGGCCGGCTGGCTTCGGTGCGCTGCTGCGCGACGCCGACACGGGCGAGGTCCTCGCCGAAGCCGCTGAGTCGATCGGTCGGGCAACCAACAACGTGGCCGAGTACCGCGGGCTCATCGCCGGCCTCGAGCTGTACGTCGAGCACACTCCTGACGCGCTACTCGAGGTGCGGATGGACTCCAAGCTCGTCGTCGAGCAGATGTCCGGACGCTGGAAGATCAAGCACCCCGACATGCGGCCGCTCGCGATCCGTGCGCAGCGGCTGGCCCCGTTCGGGACGGTCTGGACGTGGGTGCCTCGCGAACGCAACAAGGACGCCGACCGGCTCGCCAACCTCGCCATGGATGCGGCAGAGCGCGGGGAGTCGTATGACGTCCACACCGGCGGTGACAGCGCGGCGATGGGCGAGAACCAACCCGGCGACCCGACCCCCGCCGCGATGGAGCCTCCCGCGCCGGGTGCCGACACAGCGCAGGCCTTGGGCATGCGCAACCCGATGCTGGGATGGAGTGATCGGCTCGGCGCGGCGACGACGCTGATCTTCCTGCGCCACGGCGTCACCAAGCACACGGCCGACAGGCGGTTCTCAGGCCCCGGTGGTGACGACCCCGGTCTCAACGAGGAGGGCTTCGCCCAGGCCGAGAGGGCGGCCGCGGCGTTGGCGGCCGACGGCAGTGTCGAGGCGATCCTCGCCTCGCCGTTGCAGCGCACCCGAGACACGGCGGCCGCTGTCGAGAGCGCTCTCGGGCTTCGGCTTCCGGTCGTCATCGAGGACGACTTCCGTGAGTGTGCGTTCGGGGAGTGGGACGGCCTGACGCTGGCCGAGGTTGAGGAACGTTGGCCGAAGGAGCTCGACGAGTGGCTGAGCTCCATGAATTACCCACCGCCGGGCGGCGAGTCGATCGCCCAGGTGCAGGCTCGCGTCGAGGCGGCACTCACCCGGACGCTGGCGACGTACGCCGCGAAGACCGTCGTCGTGGTGAGCCACGTCAACCCCATCAAGCTGTGCGTGCGCTACTGCCTTGACGCGCCGCTGCCGACGATCAACCGGATGCTGCTGGCGCCGGCGTCTCTCACCACGTTGACGTTCTACGAGTCGGGCGCCTCGTCGCTGCGCCAGTTCTCCGCCATCCCCTGACGGCCCCTGCGCGTCATACACTGAGGCGGTGGTTAGCGAATTGCGCCCCAGCGTGATAGATGTGAGCAAACCCGTAACGATGTGGGCCGCACCAGCCCGAGGGCCCCAGAAAATGGTCTGAGTTGCGATATCGCGATCTCTTCGCTGAGAAAGAGTTCACCGCTCTCTATGTCGCCGATGTGTTCTCCATCAGCGGCAGCTACCTCGCCAGGGTCGCCGTTGCAGCACTCGTCTACGCGCGGACAGGGTCGCCGGCGCTGACCGCAGTCGCGTTCGCAATCAGCTTCGCGCCGTACCTGTTCAGTCCCTGGCTCTCCACCCTTGCCGACCTGTTCCCGCGCCGACGACTGCTCGTGCTGTGTGACTTGGCACGAGCCGTCTGCGTCGCGGTCATCGTCATCCCTGGCCTGCCGCTCGGGGTGGTGATGACGTTCCTGTTCCTTGAGGCGTTGTTCCGGGTCCCGTGGGGTGCGGCTCGGCTCGCGCTGCTGTCGGACATTCTGAACCAGGACAAGTTCCCGGCTGGCAATGCGCTCGTGTCCGGCACCAGGCAGGCCCTGCAGGTAGCCGGGTTCGCGATCGGAGGCGTGATCGTCGCGTTCGTCGGTCCGCGCCCGACGCTGGCGATCGATGCGGTGACCTTCGTTATCTCTGCAGTGCTCATCGCCATGTTCGTACGGGCGCGCCCCGCGCCGTGGCTGGCCGCGGAGCAATCTCGGTTGGCCGAACACGACCTGGCAAGCGGCTTGCTGGCCGGCGGCGATCCACCCATACCCCTTCGCCGTCCAGCGGCGTGGGCGAGCACGCTCGAGGGCCTCCGGGTGGTAGCCACGACCCCGCGAATGCGGTCGCTGCTGTTGTTGCTGGGCCTGGGGCCGGCAGTCGTCGTGATCACCGAAGGGCTGGCAGTCCCGTTTGCCGACGAGCTCGGCGGGGGCGTCACGTTGGCCGGGTTCATCATGGCGGCGCCGCCGCTCGGCAATGTGGCGGGCCTCTTCTTCTTCGGCCGGTTGGTGTTCGACAGACAGCAGCGTCTCGTGACACCACTGGCAATCGGCGGCGTCCTCGCCGTCATTGCGGCCGCGCTGTTGTCGATGCTGCCCGGTCCCGCTGTGTTCACCGTCGCGGCCCTGGTAGCCGCCGGCGCCTGCCTTTCGTACCTGAGCGCGATCCAGAGCGAGATCAGCGTCCTGGTTGCTCCTGAGCTACGCGGTCGAGTCTTCGGGCTTGCGAACGCTACGCTCCAGATCGCTCAAGGCCTCGCGATCGTGCTCGCCGGCCTGGTCGCATCTTCGACAGCCGTGGCGCCGGCGCTGATTGCGATGTCCGCGGTCGGACTGGCGGCCCTGGTCGCCGTGGTGAGTCGGATGCCCCCTGTGGCCCCGGTGGCCGCCGAAGCTCCCGAGGAGCTGAGCGATGACTGCGTCGAAGACTCCATCGAAGAGCAGCCAGGTCGCTGACGGCACCCGCGCGCCGCTTGCTCCGCACGCGGCAGGCGCCCCCAAACTGCGGCGGCCTTCAGAGGGCTGACCTCGGCAGCTTCGTCAGTGCCTCGTTGACTGCTGCCTGGAGATCGGCGTCCTCCCAGTCGTGGTCGACGATCGACCCCGACAGGTAGGCGTCGTACGCCGGCAGGTCGAGGTGCCCGTGGCCGCACAAGGCTGTCAGGATCACCTTCTCCTCACCAGACTCCTTGCAACGCAGGGCTTCCTCGACCGCGGCGGCCAGGGCGTGTGTCGGCTCGGGCGCCGGCACGATGCCCTCAGCGCGGGCGAAGAGGACGCCTGCCGCGAAGCACTCCGTCTGCTGCTTCGCCTGCGCCTCGATCTCCTTCTGCTCGTAGAGGTGGCTGATGAGCGGGCTCATCCCGTGGTAGCGCAGGCCGCCGGCGTGGATCGGGTCGGGAACGAAGTCGTGCCCCAGAGTGTGCATCTTCATCAGCGGCGTCATGCCGATCGTGTCGCCGAAGTCGTAGGCGTACGTCCCCTGCGTCAGTGACGGACACGCCGAAGGCTCGACCGCGCGGATGACCGGGTCCATCCGGCCGGCCCACTTCTCACGCAGGAACGGGAACATCAGCCCGCCGAAGTTGGAGCCACCTCCGGTGCATCCGACGAGAAGGTCGGCGGTCTCGCCGATCTTCGCCAGCTGCAGCAGCGCCTCCTCGCCGATGATGGTCTGGTGCAGCAGTACATGGTTGAGCACGCTGCCGAGCGAGTAGTTGGTCGTGGGATCCTTGGCGGCCACCTCGACGGCTTCGCTGATCGCGATGCCGAGGGAGCCGGTCGAGTCGGGGTTGAGAGCGAGGATCGAGCGACCGGCTTCGGTGAGGTCTGACGGACTGGGGTGCACGGTTCCGCCGAACGTCTCGATCATGATGCGGCGGTAGGGCTTCTGGTCGTAGGACGCCCTGACCTGCCACACCTCGCACTCCAGGTCGTACTGCGCGCAGGCGAAGGCGAGGGCGGTGCCCCACTGGCCGGCGCCCGTCTCGGTTGTGAGCTTCTTGATGCCGGCCTTGGCGTTGTAGTAGGCCTGCGGGACCGCTGTGTTGGGCTTGTGGGAGCCGGCGGGGGACACGCCTTCGTACTTGTAGTAGATCCGAGCCGGTGTCCCGAGCGCCTTCTCGAGGCGGTGGGCGCGGTAGAGCGGGCTGGGCCTCCACAGCCGATAGACGTCGAGTACGTCGCCAGGGATCTCGACGTACTGGTCGGTCGACACCTCCTGCATGATCAGGTCCATCGGGAAGAGCGGCGCGAGGTCGTCGGGTCCGACGGGCTGCCCGGTGCCGGGATGCAGGACTGGCGGCGGCGGGGTGGGGAGGTCGTGGAGAACGTTGTACCAACGCGTCGGCATCTCGTCCTCGGTGAGCAGGATCTTGTGCTGCAGCGCAGTGGTCACGGCGGGCTCCAGTCGCGTCGGGGGATGAGAGGTCTCAGAGTTCCACCAACCTGGTACGTCGTCCAGCCTGGCCCGCAACGTCCGTGCAGGTGGTCGCGATAGCGCTCGGCGACACGGACGTTGGGGCGGGCGGCTTGCAGTGTCCGTGGAAGTGGTTGCGATAGCGCTCGGCGGCACGGACGTCGGGCGGTGGGGCGTGGGTGGCGCCCACTATGGTGGGCACGGACTGGCGGTCGAACGAAAGGGCAACGGCGTGCCAAGGCGGAGCGTGAACCTGCAGGGCCAGGACGGTCCGAGTTCGTGTCCGGAATGCAGGCCATCGACACGGAGCTGGGGATCCCGCGCGACTTCCCGGCCGAGGTGGTGGCGGCGGCCGAGAAGGCTGCCCAAAACCCACGTCTGCCCGATCTCGACCGCACGGAGATCCCGTTCGTCACCATCGATCCCGAGGACTCGATGGACCTCGACCAGGCGCTGCACCTCAGCCGCAGCGGGACCGGCTATGTCGTGCACTATGCGATCGCCGACGTGGCGGCGTTTGTCGAGCCGGGTGGCGTGCTCGACGCCGAGGCACACCGCCGTGGGCAGACCCTCTACGCCCCCGACCATCGTGTCCCGCTGCACCCGGCGGTCCTGTCAGAAGGCGCTGCAAGCCTCCTCCCTGGCGAGGTGCGGCCGGCGTTGTTGTGGACGATCGAGCTCGACGACGGAGGCGAGGGCGTCAAGGTCGACGTCAAACGCGCCAAGGTCCGGAGCAGGGCGCGCTACGACTACGCATCGGTGCAGAAGCAGCTCGACGACGGCTCAGCCGACGAAGTGTTCGTGCTCCTCGAGGAGATCGGAAAGCTCCGCCTGGAGCGTGAGCGTGAGCGCGGCGGAGTCAGCCTGGCGCTGCCGGAGCAGCAAGTGGTGGTGGGCGACGGCGGTTGGTCGCTGGCCTTCCGCGAGCTGCTGCCGGTCGAGAACTGGAATGCGCAGATCTCTCTCCTCACCGGCATTGGCGCCGCCGAGATCATGCTGTACGGCGAGGAGGGCATCGTGCGCACCCTGCCCGCCCCACCCGACAGCGCCATCGAGCGGCTGAGGCGCACCGCCGCCGCGCTGCACATCGAGTGGCACCCCGACACGGACTACCCCGACTTCGTCCGTTCGATCGAGCCAAACACCGCCGCCGGGGCAGCAATGCTCAACGCGTGCACGGCTCTGCTTCGCGGGGCGGGGTACGTCGCATTCGACGGCGGCGTACCCGAGCACATCGAGCACGCGGCGATTGCCAACGAGTACGCCCATGTGACGGCACCGATCCGCCGCCTGGTCGACCGGTATGCCGGCGAGATCTGCGTGGCGATGTGCGCCGACACCGACATCCCCCGGTGGGTTCGGGCCGCCCTCCGAGACCTGCCGAAGCGGATGGAGGAGTCGGATCGCCGCGCCCACCAGTTCGAGCGGGCGATCCTCGACCTGGTCGAGGCGGGCATCCTCGCCGACCAGGTCGGTGAGCTCTTCACCGGCGTCATCACCGACGTCGACTCGAAGAACCCGTCCAAAGGGTCGGTGATGCTGTCTGCGCCCGCCCTCGAGGCTGGGGTGACGAGCGCCGATGGAGCGCTGCCACTCGGGCATGAGGTGCAGGTCCGGCTCGTCGAGGCCAACACTGTCGCCCGCAAGGTCCGCTTCGAGCTGGCCTGACCGACCTACCCCGGCCGACCCCTGCCGAAGATCCGACGCTCAGGTCGCCAGAGCGACCTGCGCGTCGGATCCTTCACGCGGGGTGGTGGCTCAGATCGAGGTGCAGCGATCGAACACGAGGCGGTCGTTCGCGCTGTGTAACGAGACGGGGGGCACGTAGAGGGGACTACACGCTGCGCTGGTCAGCGCTCGCCTCGTCGTACCGTCGTCGAACCCGTTGTGGAAGCACCAGTTGTAGTAGACGTGCATCCGATGTTCGCCCGTTGGGGTGCGCAGCCAGAGCACGATCGCCTCGTCACCGTTGTACTCCGACATGCATGAGTCTGGGTTGTCAGGCCCCCCGCCTGGAGGAGCGTCCTGGAGGTCGAGCAGCTCTCGCTGTGCGGCCGTGCCGGTGAGCTCGTGCGAGTCGGTGAGGCCGGGCTGACCCAGCTTGCCGAACTCGCCTATGACGTAGCGACACACCGCGATCGAGTCGACTTCCTGGACCGTCGCCAGGTCGAAGGCTGGATCTGGCCGGATGAACTCGGTGCCTTGGATCGGGTCCTCGACCGGACATCCGTACTGATCGACCTCGATGACTCGGGCGGTGTCGAGGATCTCGTCGATGAGCGACTCATCCTGGCTGACGATCGTGATGAGCGCCGTGCCGACGGGCTGCGTCACGGTCCACCAGCCATCGCGCTGCTCACGATGTGCGGCGGCACTTTCCGGGGCCTCATCGAGGAGCACGTGGTCGACCCACCGGTGCGTCGGTTCTTCCTCGCTCCCGTCAACCTCGCACCCCACCAGGGTGGTTGGTCGAGGCGGCAGCTCTCTGTCGACGTACGGCGCCGTGGGTGGCGGAACGACGCACCACTGGCTGGCCGGGTAGGCGTCGTACACCCAGCTGTCCGGCACCTGAATCTGCGCGTCGAGGAACGACTCAAACCGCCAGCCGTCGCGTGGGGCCGATGGCGAAGTCTGTGTGCTGTCGCTGGCGGCCGGAATGCGGTCGGGCGCCTCGTCGCGATCGGCGATGGCGAAAGACACCCCGAGCAATGCGAGCACGGTCGCGGCGGCGCCGACGATGGTGAGCGCCGACCGACGACGCGTCCGACGACGTACGTCGGTGAGGTCTGGCGATCTAGGCAGGTCGTCGGGGTTGCGGTGCAGCGCGTCGCGGAAGGCCCGTGCTGCGCGGTCGTCGGGGGAGTCGGGCAGCTGGTCGTCAGTCATGGGAGTCGCCTTGCTCGAGGGTGGCCCGCAGCGATGCGAGCGCGCGGTGGACGTGTGAGCGGGCTGTCGTCTCGGGGCAGCCCAGGACATCGCCAATCTCGGCGAAGGAGAGGTCTTCGTAGAAGCGGAGTACGACGGCGGCGCGCTGCTGCGGCGGGAGCTGGTGGCACAGCTGCCAGGCGTGGTCGGCGTCGGTCAGGGCGGCGGCAAGATCTGGCTCGACGTCGCCCCGTCCCGTGGGTACGACTGGTGGCGGTCCCGGGTCCTCGCGGCGGCGCCCCTTGCGCCAGCGAGAGATGGAGCTGTTGACGACACTGCGTCGCGCGTAGGCCTCGACGGTGCCGGCCGCATTCAGCTCGCTCCAGCGTGGGTAGACGCCGACCAGCGCATCTTGGGCCGCGTCCTGCGCGTCGTGGCTGTTGCCGGTGGTCAGCCAGGCGAAGCGCACCAGCGCCGGCCACCGCGCGAGCGCCCACTCGTCGAACGAGTTCGGCTCGGCACTCGCCGGCTCCTCGCTGACGGTTGTCGGCTCGCGGGCTGGCGATGGGTCGTCGGTAGAACCGGCTGCCACGCGGAGCGCCCCCTGTCCGAGTACGGTCATGACTCCTCTACGCAGCAGACCACACATTCGTTGCACGCTGGCCGACCGCCAACCGCGAAGTGGCCGACCTGGTGCTGGTCGTGGCACGCACCAAGTCGGCCGGTTGGTCGGGCAGCTCCGGAAGTGGCCGACATGAAGCTGGTCGGGGCCTGCGTCAGGTCGGCCACTTGTGGGGGAGCGGGAGGCGATACGCTGATGCGCTGCGGGCGAGCCGACCGGGCGACCGCGGGAGGCCGTACGACGTACGACCGCTCGAGGAAGGTCCGGACTCCGCAGGGCAAGGTGGTGGGTAACGCCCACCCGGGGAAACCCGCGGGACAGTGCCACAGAGACAGACCGCCAGCGGCCCCGACTTCGGTCGGGGTGCGGGTAAGGGTGAAACGGTGGTGTAAGAGACCACCAGCGCCACGGGTGACCGCGGCGGCTGGGTAAACCCCACCTGGAGCAAGACCAAAAGGGCGCCGAGGCTTTGCCGCGGCGCCTGCGCAGACGCAGGAGCTACGGCTCCCGGAGAGCGGCCCGCTCGAGTCTGCGGGTAGGTCGCATCAACGCGTCGGTGACGGCGCGTGCAGATGGATGGTTGCTCAGGGCGGGATCGTGAGGTCTCGCCCCTAACAGAATCCGGCCTACGAGTCGGCTCGCCCGCTCCCTTGCTCTAGGCGCCGATCAGTGCCTTGAAGGCGGGTTCGTTGCGGATCGGGTCCAGGTCGGAGTCGGCCCTCGCTGACTGGCGAAACTCCTCCGACATCTCGACGGCGTGCCGGAGGTGATCGAGCGCGTCACTTGTGCGGCCGGACATGCTCTCGCAGCAGGCGAGGTTGAAGAACAACATGGGGTACTGCGGACTGGCGGCGACCAGGGCGCGAAGCCGATCGGCGACCTCGACGTACTCGCCTGCGGCATAGAGGGGGACAAGGGGAGCCCACAGTTCCCAGCCGCGCGGCTCGTAGGCCCCTCCCGGTGTGCCCTCCACCAAGATGATGGTCGTCCCCTCCTCCTTGGCGGTGGCGATGCGCTTCGTGTGGGGAGGGGCGAAGACGAGAGTTCCGGCTGGCGCGTCGACCTGGTCATCGTCAAGCTCGAACACCGCGTGGCCGCGCAGCACGAGAAAGAGCTCCTGGTCGGCGGTGGGGTCGCCCTCGTCGTGCTCGTTGATGACAAGGTCTCCCGCTGCATGGGCAGTCCAAGCAGTCGCTCCGAACGCCGTGATGCCCAGGTGGTGTCGGATCGGCCGATAGTGACAGCCTGCGTCGTCAAGTTCGTCGATCTCGTCCAGATGCGCAACCGCGTAAGCAGCCATGGGCCTGCCCTTCCCGTTCGCTCAGGCGTGGCGGGCCAACACTCGCCAGACCTCCCGCTCGTTTGAGGTGCCCAGTTTGGCAGTGGGGGGCGACATTGGATGCAGCCCCCGGCGCTGACCGAAACCAGAGCCGGGGGCGCTCTTCAAGTAGGCGGCGACCACGAGGCAACTGTTCGCGGAACCTCGAAAGAGTGTCCAGACGGCTGGCGGTCGAGCATCCGAACGTCGTCTGCCGCTGCCCATTCGGCTTGAGCCGGACCGGCTAAGGGGCCGGTACGTCGTGTGACACCTCAGGCGAGTGCTCGGCCAGCTCAGGGAAGAGGATCTGTTGCGCTCGTGCGATCGCCTCCGCCGGGACGTCATCGCGACCGCTGGCATATTCGTCGTCCCAGCGCTCCTTCGGGAGCATCCGGCGGGCCTTCACCAGTGCGCGCTCTGACATCGCTTCGTCAGCGTGGGTTATCCGCATCCCAATCTGCTCTCCGAGGGCATGCGACGTGCCGATCAGTCGGGCCGACAGAGCCGGATGCCCGAGCTCGGCAGACAACTCGGCGAGTGTCGCGCTGAAGTAGAAATTGGTTGCCACATCACGCAGTCTCAGCACATCCGTGCACAAGCCTCGGAGTAGGTCGGTGGCCTCCTCGATTTGCCCGGAGTCCATGAGCATGCACGCCACGTTGTTGCTCTTCAACGCCGCTCCCCGGAGGTCGCCGGCGTCGCGACAAGCCTCTCCGGAAGCGCGCTGCAGCTCGATAGCCAGCTCGGCGTTGCCTAGGTCCTGTTCGACGAAGCCCAAGGCCATCAGGGCGTGAGACAGCGGACGCTTGACGTCGAGAGTCTTGGCCAGGGCGATGCTTTCCTGAAGAGCAGCTCGCGCCTCGTCAGTGCGTCCATGCGTCGCCAGCGTGGCACCGAGGTCGCTCAGTGCTTCGGACAGTCCGTATCCGTCGCCGAGTTGCCGCGACATGTCCACAGCCCTCGTGAGGGCGCTGAGCACTTCAGGACTCCCCTCGGCCTGAACGAGGGCAAGAGCATTGAGAGCTCTCGCGAGCGGGAGAGAAACAGGGTCCGGTGCAATCTCGATCGCACGCTCCAGCCACGCCCTGGCTTCTCGACCGCGGCCTGTGCTGCTCGAGAAGTAGTTGAGCGATGACGCCAGCCGCAAGCCGAGTCTCGCGATCTCAGAGGTAGGCGGCTCTGCGGAGCCAGGCCGCAACGTCCAGTCGAGGGCATGCCGGAAGTTGTCGTACTCAATCTCCAGCACATCACGAGCGGCCAGCTGTTGGCCTGTATACAGCTGTGGGTCGAGCGACTCAGCGACTTGGGCGAAGTGCTCCGCGTGCCTGCGCCGGACATCCTCCACCTCGCCTTCGGCCACCAGTTGGTCAAGGGCGAAATCACGGACAGTCTCGAGCATCCTGACCCGTGGTTCGCCGCGCTGTCCCTCGCCGAGTACGACGAGACTGAAGTCAACGAGCTCGGCCAGCGCGTCCAGCGGATCAACTGCATCAGGACCTAAGGCGGCCACGGCTTCCAAGTCGCCGCCGCCAGACAATGCGCCCAGACTCCGGAAGGTCGCCTGCTGACGAGCGCTGAGCAGACCGTAGCTCCACGCGATCGCATTCCGTAATGACTGCTGTCTGGCCGGCCGATCGACGCCCTGGGACCGCAGGCCCATCGTGTCGTCAAGTCGGGCGAGCAAAGCACTAGGGCTCAACAACTTGGATCGAGCCGCCGCGAGTTCGATCGCCAGCGGGAGTCCGTCGAGGCGCTGGCAGACCGCGACCACCGGCTCGATGTTGTCGCTCGACAGGGTGAAACCGGGACGCACCATCTTGGCCTGCTGGGCGAACAGCTGCACCGCCCCTGACAGGTGTGCCTCTGCCAGGTCGGCGCCTGAGGGAAGCTGCAGCGGAGGTACTGGATGCTCGTGCTCACCTTGCAGATGCAGAGGGCGCCTCGACGTGGCGATGACGACCAGGTGTGCACCCGCTGACAGGAGCTCGTCCACGACAGAGGCAGCGCCGACCAACTGCTCCAGGTTGTCCAACACCAGCAAGAATCGCCGCTGCGAGACAAGATGGAGGAACTTCGTGCGTTCCCGCGTTTCGCCGGTCATCGCGAGCGTCTCCACGATCGCCGCCCACATCTGGTCAGCCGTCGTCGCTGCAGCGAGGGGCACGAAGTAGACCCCGTCCGCAAACGACTCGGCCAGTCTCGATGCCGCTGCCGTGGCAAGTCTCGTCTTGCCGGAGCCCCCCGGCCCGGTGAGGGTCACCAGCCGCACCTCAGGCAGCTTTAACAGGGCGGTCAGCTCGCGCAGCTCCCCATCCCGGCCGACCAGGGGTGTCGCCTCAGGTGGCAAGCCGGTCGCCCTCCCGAGGCTCTTGAGGACGGGGAAGGCGTCAATCGATCCAGCGCCTAGTTGGTGGAGGTGCTCGGCCTCCTGGAGATCCTTCAGCCGGTGCCAGCCCAGGTCAGCCAACCGAGCATCCGCAGGCAACCGCCCCACGATCAGTTGACGGGTTGTCTCGGAGACCACGGTCTGACCGCCGTGAGCCGCCGCGGCGATCCGAGCCGCTCGGTGGACGTCCATCCCGACGTACCCGTCCTCGTGGGCAACTGGTTCACCGGTGTGCATGCCGATCCGGACTCGGACCTGCTCACCGTTCGGCCACTCATGGGCGGCCAAGGCCTGCTGCGCCTCCAGCGCGGCGTTTGCCGCGTCCGCGGCCGTCGAGAACACGACGAAGAAGCTGTCTCCCTCGGTGCCCAGTTCCCGGCCGTGCCATCGCTCCCACGCGGCACGTTGTATCGCTCGCTGCCCCGACACCACGTGTGTGTAGTCGTCTCCGAGCCGACTCAACAGACGTGTGGACGCCTCGACGTCACTGAAGAGCAGCGTCACTGTCCCAGTAGGAAGAGCCCCCACCGAGGCACTCAACGTCGGCTCCTGGCCGAGCATGGCCAGCGGTCGGTGTGCAACGGATAGCACGCCGCGGGGCAGCGCTCCCGGTGCGTTGCTGCGACGAACCACATGCCCAGCCTCGCGAGCAAGCTCGGCCTGCGATGCGGGTGTGCCATGTGCCGGTCGTCTCTCGTTTGGTAGGCCGAGCAATCGGGGTCGTGCCTGGCGCGACCAGGTCTCACCCGGCGCGAATCGCCACCTGCATCGGCCGAGTGTCGCTTACGACGGTAGAGGGCATGTCCAAGACCGGTCCAGCGGCAGGCAGGTCGCGACGCCGATTGCGCGCGACTGCGTTGGGCACGCCCCCAGCAGTAATGCGCAGAGGGAGATCCAGGCGAGGACCCCTCAGTGCTCCCTGGATCTCCCTCTGTCCGGCGGGGTGGCCGCCGCCCTTTCAGTGGTTCGATAACGTTTATACCGGTCACGCCGGGGCGAAACCCTGACCCGTCGTGGCCATCTTTCGTAGCCCAAGACGACTACGCCCGGGCCATCACAGGATCGGCTGAGGGCTACGTCTGCTTCGCATGAGACCAGCCCTCCCACCGGAAGAATTTGACGGTTCGGCCGGAAGAATTTGACGGTTCGGCCGGAGGAACTTGACGGTTCGGGTGGAAGAACTTGATGGTTCGCGCGGAGGGCCTTGACTGGGTCTAGGGTGCGGCCATGTCCAAGGTTTTGGTGACCGGTATGTCGGGGACTGGCAAGTCCACCGTCTTGCGGGAGCTGGCGAGCCGCGGCTACGAGACGGTGGACACTGACTCCGACGAGTGGAGCGAGTGGGTCAGCTCCGATGATAACGACGCCACCTCAGACTGGATCTGGCGCGAAGATCGGATCCGCAACCTACTGGAGCGCCACGCCCGCGGAGTTCTCTACGTCTCCGGATGCAAGTCAAACCAGGGGAAGTTCTACGACGACTTCGACGCGGTCGTGCTTCTCAGCGCCCCGGCTGAAACCCTCCTTGACCGGATCGCCAAGCGAGACACCAATGACTACGGCAAGAGCGAGGCCGAAAGGCAGCTCATCCTGCACTACCTCGAGACGGTTGAACCTCTCTTGCGAGCCTCGGCCACGGTCGACCTCGACGCGAGCAGGCCACTGTCGGAGGTGACCGACGATCTCGTCGCGATCGGTCTGACGTCGGGTGACCCACGGCCTGCCTGAGCATCGTGAGCCACGAGGCTTCTCAGTAGCCGGGGAACTCAGCCAGACCCACGACGTGCCACCCGGCTATCCGGTAAGCCTGCCGCGGTGTCGCGTAGACCTTCCTCGTCGAGAAAAGCTTCACCCAGCGCCCCGACCGCCACGCGAACGTCGTGTTGCGCCCCGCGAACGTCCGGTCGGAACGGCCGTATGCCGCCTTCTCCGTCATCCGCACCTCGCCACCGTGCGTCGACCGCCACCAGCCGAAGGCCGTGTTGAATGCCTGGTCGACGTACCAGATGTTGTCGCCGCGCGGACTCCTCGTGAGCACCAGCTCACCGCGGCGGTGCGTCAACATGGTGTAGATCGGCGTGTGCGCACCGAAGGACGAGCCGACGAGCAGTTCACGGCCCTTGATCCCGTCGACCCGCGCCGCCCCAGCCCAGGCGCCGCCGTCTGGCCAGTGCTCGACGTTGATGCGCCGAGACATCGTGGCGCCGCTAGCGGTGGTGACCCGGATTGCGACCAATTTCTTGCTGTGCTGCACCCAGCCGATGCGGTCGATGCGGGCGTCGCCGTCGACATCGGTGGCGGCGACCTGCCTGCAGCGGGCAATCCTGCCGCAGGGGCTTGCCGCGCGCTGCACCTCGCTGACCGACCTGAAGGCCACCCCGGGGGCGCCAGCCGCGCCGGAAGCACCGGCCGTGCCGCTCGTGGCGACAACGGCAGTGGGTATGACGACAATCGCGCCGGCCAGCGCCGCCGTCATCCGCGTGATATTCATGTGACCCCTGACTCATCCGACGCGTGCGTACGTCGTGTCACTCATGTTGACGTCAGAGCGGGCCAAATGGTTGCCAAAGTGAGAAAGTTTCCTCACATTTGCGACTGTCCCGCCCGGCAACTGCGAGAGACGAGGCCATGCCACGACTGCGTACCGTGTCCGCCAACGAGCCGGGCTGGACACGCAGACGGGCCGGGAAGGGTTGGATCTACCTCGACTCCGACGGCGGCCGGCTGGCCGGTGACGACGTCGAACGGATCAAGGCACTCGTCATACCGCCGGCCTGGCGCGACCTCTGGATCTGCCCGCACGCCAATGGCCACCTCCAGGCGGTCGGCACCGACGATGCCGGTCGCCGGCAGTACATCTACCACCCGGTCTGGCGGGAGAAGCGAGACGCGGCCAAGTTCGACCGCGTGCTCGCCATGGCCAAGCGGCTGCCCAAGGCCAGGCTGCAGGTGGGCGTCGACCTCCACGATGACGACGTCACCAAGCAGCGAGCGATGGCGGCCGCCGTCCGGCTGATCGACCTCGGCTACTTCAGGATCGGCAGCGACGTGTACGCCGACGAGCACGGCAGCTACGGGCTCACCACGCTCGAGCGCCGCCATGTGCGCCGGGAGGGGGACGGCTTCGCCTTCTCGTTCGTCGGCAAGTCGGGCATCGAGCATGAGGTGCTGGTCGACGATCCTGACGTCTGCGTGGTGATCGATCGACTGCGGCGTCGTCGGGGAGGCGGGGACGAGCTGCTCGCGTTCAAGGAGGCTGGGCGCTGGCGTGACGTAACCGCCGCCGGAGTCAACGAATACCTGGGTGGGCTGTTCGACAATGTCGAGGTGACGGCCAAGGACTTCCGCACCTGGCACGCCACGGTCATTGCCGCTATCGCGCTCGCTGACAACACCGACCCCGGCGCCACCAAGACCGCACGCAAGCGCACCGTCCGGGCGGCGATCAAAGAGGTCTCGGAGTACCTCGGCAACACCCCCGCCATCGCACGCGGCTCCTACGTCGACCCGCGGGTGCTTGACTTGTATGACGACGGCACCACGATCGCGCATGCCTTGCATCGGGCACCCCGCGCACCGGCCCGACGTCAGGAGTATCTCGAGCGCGCCGTACTGCGGATGCTGCTGCGACCGGGCAAGGAGGCGCAGCGGTCGCGTCGATAACGATCCTGGCGGCCCTGTTACAGCCTCGGGGAATTGGGCACTCCACGGGTTCGAGTCGAGATCCAAGAGACGAAGGCCCCTCAGTGACCCCAAAATCCGTGATTCTGGCTGCCTCGGTGGCTGGCAGCGCCGCCGCGCTGCCGGAGAAACGTCTAGCAGGAAGACCCACGGGGTGATGAGAAGATGAGCATGGCCGAGAGAGCCCCATCCCCGACGCCGTCCGTCGATCTGAGCGATCAACAGGATCCGGACCCCTGGCAGGTCACCACCTCCTGGTACGTGCAGCGCAAGCTGGCCATCGTGCTCGCGTGTCTGCCGCGGGCGACGTACCGCACCGCCTGGGAGCCGGGCTGTGGCCCCGGGGTCGTGTCGGAAGTCCTGGCCGACCGGGTCGACAGCCTGCTGGCTACCGACTCATCCCCGATCGCGGTCCGGTTCGCCCAACAGCGGTGTCTGGACCGTCCGCAGGTGAGCTTTGCCGTCTCCGAGTTTCCCGAGGTCCCGGTCACCGCGCCGGTCGAACTCGTCGTCCTGTCCGAGTTCCTGTACTACCTGCGCGATCTCCCCGCCGCTCTCGACGCCGTTTGGTCAGCCGTTGCGCCGGGCGGTCACATTGCCTTTCTCCATTGGGCCCACCAGCCCGAGGATGCTTACACCTCAGGACCACAGACCCACGCCGACATTGCGATCGACTCGGTCGACCGGGAAGCGGCCCGCGTCGTGACCCACGCAGACAGCGACTTCCTGCTCGACATCTACGAAGCACCCCACGTAAGGCGCGAGCGGCCGACGGCCTAGGCCGCCAGGGCGTCAGGGAAACGTCAGGACCTCGGCGCCCGTGTCGGTGACCGCGAGAGTGTGCTCGAACTGGGCACTGCGTTTGCGGTCCTTGGTGACGACCGTCCAGCCGTCGTCCCACATGTCCCAGTCGATCGTGCCCAGAGTCAGCATCGGCTCGATGGTGAACGTCATCCCCTTCTCCATCACGGTGTCGAACCGCGGGTCGTCGTAGTGCGGGATGACCAGGCCGGAGTGGAACGTCGTGTTGACGCCATGGCCGGTGAAGTCCGTGACGACTCCATAGCCGAACCGCTTGGCGTAGGACTCGATGACCCTGCCGATCACGTTGACCTGGCGCCCGGGCTTGACGGCCGTGATCGCACGACGCAGGGCCTCCTCGGTGCGCTCGACCAGCAGTCGGCTCTCTTCGTCGACATCGCCGACGAGGAACGTCGCGTTGGTGTCGCCATGCACGCCACCGATGTATGCCGTGATGTCGATGTTGCAGATGTCACCGTCTTCGAGGCGACGCGAGTCGGGGATGCCGTGGCAGATGCACTCGTTGACCGACGTACATAGCGACTTGGGGAAGTTCTTGTAGCCGAGTGTGGACGGGTAGGCGCCGTGGTCGATCAGGAACTCGTGCCCGACCCGGTCGAGGTCGTCGGTCGTGACGCCGGGAGCGATGGCTGCACCGATTGCCTGGAGGGCCTGGGCGGCGATCCGTCCGGCGACCCGCATCCGCTCGATCGTCTCGGGCGTCTGTACGTCGTCTCCGGTGTGGGGGCTTGGCCGTGGCTTGTCGACGTACTCAGGTCGTGGGATCGCCTCAGGGACCTCCCGGCGGGGGGAGATCGCGGCGGCGGTCAAGACGGTCACAGGTCGCAGTGTAGTTTCTGCCGTGATCGGGCACGATGAGACTGCAACCACAACCTGAAGCGACTTTGCCGAGGAGGCTCCTCACATGGCTGAGCAGTACTACTTCTGCCTCGAGCATCACACCGTCGAGGGCGCTGACGGCTGCCGCGCCGCCGACAGACTCGGCCCCTACAGCAGCCGCGAGGAGGCGCAGAACGCGCTCGCCAAGGTCGAGCAGCGCAACGACGAGTGGGACAACGACCCTGCCTGGAACGACGACAAGTAGGTTGAGCCGCTGAGTACGTCGGCAGGGCGACCCCAGCGGGTCGTCTCGATCGTTCCCTCGCTGACCGAGACCGTGGCGGTCACGGCGCCCGAGATGCTCGTCGGGGCCACTGACTGGTGCACGCATCCACCCGACCTGGCGGTCGAGCGGGTGGGTGGCACGAAGAACCCGCGGGTCCCTGACATCGTCGCGCTGGCTCCCGACGTAGTGCTCGCCAACGCTGAAGAGAACCGGGCTCAAGATCTCGATGCGCTGCGCGATGCCGGGCTGGCGGTCTGGCTGACTGACTACGAGACCGTGCCTGCGGCGCTCGCTGGGCTCGGACAGACACTCGAGATGCTGGGGCTGGCACGACCGACTTGGCTCGCGGACGCCGAGCGCTCCTGGGCTGAACCCTGGACTGGGGAGCGCTGCCGTGCGATCGTCCCGATCTGGCGGCGGCCGTGGATGGCATTGGGTCGCGACACGTTCGCAGGCGACGTGCTGCACCGGCTCGGTGTCGACAACGTGTTCGACGCCAGCGAGGAGCGCTACCCGAAATTTGACCTCGACGCGCTCCCTGCGTATGACGTCGTGGTGCTGCCCGACGAGCCCTACACCTTCGCTGCTGACGACGGGCCAGAGTCGTTCGCCGCTCCGGCGCGGCTGGTGTCGGGACGCCACCTCACCTGGTACGGGCCGTCTCTGGCAGAGGCCCGCGACGTACTCGCAGACCAGCTGTGGGGGTGAATTGGCGGCGTTCAGGTCCGTTCATCGGAGCGGCTGGCATGGTCGTCGCGCTCTGGTTCTACGTGTTCGTGGGGCTCGTCGCGCCGTGGTGGGTAGTCCCGCTCATGGTCGCGCTCTGGCTCGTGCTGGCGTTCGTCGGAGTGATGAACTTCTCCCGCCGCCCGCTCCTGGTGCTCACTCTGCCGGCGGTGGCGATGGTGCTGTGGTTTGCGGTCGTGGTGGCCGGCGGCGCCTGGTGGGGCTGGCAGGCCTAGCGCCGAACCGTCACTTAGTTGCGCCCGAGCCGTCAGTTGGTTGCAGCCGAGCCGTCAGTTGGTTGCAGCCGAGCCGTCAGTTGGTTGCGGTCAGAACGTGTGCTCGTCTCCCGGGAAGGTTCCGGCCGCCACGTCGGCGGCATAATCCTGGGCAGCCTTCAGCAGCACTCCGTGGAGATCGGCGTACTGCTTCACGAACCGTGGCATCTTGCCGGTGCGCAGTCCCGCCATGTCAGACCAGACGAGCACCTGCGCGTCACACTGCGCACCGGCGCCGATGCCGATGGTGGGTATGTCGAGGCGCTTGGTCACGTCGCCGGCCACGTCGCCAGGCACCATCTCCATGACGATCGCAAACGCGCCCGCGGCCTGGAGCGCCAGTGCTTCGTCGATCAACCGGTCGGCCGCGTCGCCGCGACCCTGCACCCGGTAGCCGCCGAGCCCATGCTCGGACTGAGGGGTGAAGCCGATGTGAGCCATCACGGGGATGCCCGAGGTCGTCAGCTTCTCGACCTGAGGCACGACGGGCAGACCGCCCTCGAGCTTGACCGCGTGAGCGCCGGCTTCCTTCATGAACCGGACCGACGTGCGCAACGCCTGGCGGGGTCCGACCTGGTAGGAGCCGAAGGGCAGGTCTGCCACCACTAGGGCGTGTTTCGCGGACCTGCTCACCGCCCGCACGAGGGGGATCAGCTCGTCGACCGTCACGGGCAGCGAGGTCTCGTTGCCGTAGACGTTGTTGCTGGCTGAGTCTCCGACGAGCAGCACCGGGATGCCGGCTTCGTCGAACGTCTGGGCGGCGTACTGCTCGTAAGCCGTCAGCATCGCCCACTTCTCGCCAAGCGCCTTCATCTCCTGCAAGTGGTGGATGCGGATCCGCCTGGGCTGGCCAGGCTCCTTGGGCTGGCTGGATTGGCTTGGGCCTTCGCCGTACGGCGCAGTCGTCTCACTCATGGGTGCCACCTCGTCCGATGGTCTGCTCTCGAGGCTCCCTGATGAAGTCCCCGGATCTGTCCAGCGTGTCACGGCAACTGCCTGGCGGCGACCGATCTGGCCTGTCTCGTCGGTCACACCGGAATGCATCGGGAGCTGGGTTGGTCAGCTCAGCACCCCGAGACATCCGCTGGCCGAAGAGCGAGCTGGGCCCCTCACCCAAAGCCAATGAGGCAGATGCCCTGTTCCCGAGGCAGATTTGCCTTGTGCACAAGGGATCCTCCTTGTGCACAAGGCAACCGCTGTCTGGGGGAGGAGTGTGCTGTCGCTAGTCGGAGAGGTGCTCGCGCCAGGCATTGACGATCGGCAGCCGACGGTCGCGGCCGAAGTTGCGGGCGGAGATCTTCGGGCCGGGCGGGTACTGGCGACGCTTGTATTCCGCCTTGTCCACGAGGCCAGCAACCCTCTCGACCATCGCGGCGTCGAACCCCTTCGCTACGAGCTGCGGCGCACTCAGGTCCTGCTCGACGTAGTCGTCGAGGATCGCGTCGAGCAGCTCGTACGGCGGCAGCGAGTCGCTGTCGAGCTGGCCGGGGCGCAGCTCCGCCGACGGCGGCTTGCTGATCGCGTTCTCAGGGATCGGCGGCGTGTCTCCCCGGCGCTCGGCGTCAGCATTGCGCCATCGGGCCAGCTCCCAGACGAGCGTCTTCGGCACGTCCATGATCGGCGCGTAGCCGCCCACTGCGTCGCCGTAGATGGTCGAGTAGCCGGTCGCCAGCTCGCTCTTGTTGCCGCACGCGAGGACCAGATGGCCATGCTGGTTGGACAGCGACATCCAGACGACGGCACGGATCCTGGCCTGGAGGTTCTCCTCGGCAACCCCGTCGACCGACACCGCCTTGCTGAACGCGTCGACCATCGGCGCGATCGGGACGGTGTCGAGGTTGAGGCCGGTACGTCGGGCGAGCTCTGCCGAATCGGTCCGCGAGTGCTCCGTCGACCACTCGCTCGGGTTGGAGATGCCGTAGACGTTGTCAGCACCCAGCGCGTCGCACGCGATTGCCCCGACCAGGGTCGAGTCGATACCGCCTGACAGCCCCATCAGCACCGACCGGAAGCCGCTCTTGCGCACGTAGTCGCGAAGCCCCAGCACGAGGGCGCCGTAAACCTCGGCAAGGTCGTCGAGCGGGTCGGCGAGGGCGGCGGGCAGAGCGTCATACTTGGGCACGGGCTCCGCGTCGAGGATCGTGCGTCGCACGGTCAGGCCGAAGAACTCGGTGTCGGGCCCGGGCATGGGCGCGGTCGCCGCGGGCAGGTCGAGGTCGACGACCATGACCTCCGGCAGGAACTGCTGCGCGCGGGCCACCAGATTGCCGGCCGCGTCCACCACGAGCGAGCCACCGTCGAAGACAAGCTCGTCCTGCCCACCGACCAAGTTGACGTAGGCGAGGGCGCAGACCCCTTCGCGCGCGCGGCGAGAGCACAGCTCGAGGCGGTGGTCGTCCTTGTTGCGCTCGTACGGCGAGCCGTTCGGCACGACTAGCAGCCCGGCCTCAGCCGCATCTGCTGCTGCGGAGGGCCCGTCTTGCCACAGGTCTTCGCAGATGGCGATGGCCACGTCGATGCCATGCACCTGGATGACCGAGATGGTGTCACCCGGAACGAAGTTGCGGATCTCGTCGCCTACGCCGTAGTTCCAGAGGTGGTGCTTGGCCTGCCGGGCGACCACGCGCCCGTCATACAGCACGGCAACGGCGTTCTGTGGTGACCCCTTGGGACTGCCGACTCGCGTGACCGGCGGCTCGGCGCGGTCGAGGAAACCGGTGACGACGGAGACGTGGCCAAGGCCTTCTGCGGCGAGTCGCCCGGCGAGAGAGGCGACGGTACGACGGGACGCGTCGACGAACGACGGGCGAAACGCCAGGTCCTCGATCGGGTAACCCGTCAGGGCCATCTCCGGCAGCACGACGAGATGGGCGCCCCGGCCGGCTGCGTCGCTGACAGTGTCGAAGATCAGCTCGGCGTTGGCGTCAAGAGCCCCGACAGTCGGGTTGATCTGGCCGAGCGCGACCCGTAGCTGAGGCACGCATCCACCCTAGTCCGGGGCGGGCCTGACGCAGGATGGAGCGACCTGCGCCCCGAGCGGCAGGTCGCATCGGGACGCAGGCCACGCTTGTGCAGACCCGTTGAACACAAGGAGCCCGCCTGCTGGCGTGTTGATACCGCTGACTCGCGAGCGCGAGCGCGAGCGCCAGCGCCAGCGCCTGCGTGCGCGCTGCTGTTGTTGGGAGGGCAGCAATTGCGGCAGTTGGTCTTCTGGTCCGGTCGTGCTGCGACGTTCCTGATGCGTATGCCGTCGAGCGTCGGAAGACGGTCGCGTCTCCGCGTGATCTGGGTTCGTTTGCCGACTTGTGCCGGAAGACGGTCAGGCTTCGGCGTCAAGAGAAGTCGTTTGCCGACTTGTGTCGGAAGACGTCAGTATTCAAGCCGCAGCCGCGACGTGAACGTCACCACATCGTGAGCCACGCCTTCGTTGCTCCTTCCCAAACTGACCCCAGCGCAGCCGTCACGTGCGGCCGGAGGACGTTAGGCCCAGGCGTAACGCCGGCGAAACATCGAGGCGGCATGATGGACACATGGGTAAGCAGGAAGACTTCGTGCTGCGCGCGCTCGAGGAGCGCGACGTTCGCTTCGTCCGGTTGTGGTTCACCGACGTGCTCGGCTCGCTCAAGTCGGTGGCGATCGCCCCGGCTGAGCTCGAGGGCGCGTTCGCCGAGGGGATCGGCTTCGACGGCTCGGCGATCGAGGGGTTCGCCCGCGTCTATGAAGCTGACATGTTGGCAAAGCCCGACCCGTCGACGTTCCAGATCCTGCCGTGGCGCGGTGACGGGCCGGCGACGGCGCGGATGTTCTGCGACATCACGATGCCCGACGGCTCCCAGTCGTATGCCGACCCGCGCTTCGTGTTGAAGCGCACGCTGAGCAAGGCGACCGAACAGGGTTACACCTTCTACACCCACCCAGAGATCGAGTTCTATCTGTTCAAGGACCGGCCGCGGGACGGCAGCGCCCCGGAGCCCGTCGACCGCAGCGGCTACTTCGACCACACCAGCCAGAGCATCGCCCACGACTTCCGCCGTGACGCGATCACGATGCTTGAGTCG
This sequence comes from uncultured Actinomycetota bacterium, assembly GCA_963811585.1. GTDB lineage: Bacteria > Actinomycetota > Actinomycetes > Propionibacteriales > Nocardioidaceae > JACDHG01. Next base: position 737,660 of record CAWERR010000006.1, on the reverse strand, counting down.
ATGGGCATCTCGGTCGAGTTCAGCCACCACGAGGGAGGGCCCGGCCAGCAGGAGATCGACCTCCGGTACGCCGACGCGCTCACCACTGCCGACAACGTGATGACGTTCCGAGTGGTGATCAAAGAGGTGGCGCTCAACCAAGGCATCCATGCCAGCTTCATGCCGAAGCCGTTCACGGAGTTCCCCGGGTCAGCCATGCACACCCACCTCAGCCTGTTCGAGGGCGACAACAACGCCTTCTTCGAGGTGGGGGCGGACTACCACCTCTCGAAGACCGGCAGGGCGTTCATCGCCGGGCTGCTGCACCACGCTGCGGAGATCACGGCCGTGACCAACCAGTGGGTCAACTCCTACAAGCGGCTTGCTGGGGGAGGCGAGGCGCCGTCATACGTCTGCTGGGGCCACAACAACCGCTCCGCGCTGGTTCGCGTCCCGATGTACAAGCCGACCAAGGGCGCGTCCACCCGGGTGGAGCTACGGTCGATCGACACGGCTGCCAACCCGTACCTCGCGTTCGCTGTGATGCTTGCGGCCGGGATGAAGGGGATCGAGGAGTCCTACGAATTGCCCGCGGGTGCCGAGGACGACGTGTGGAGCCTGACCGAAGCGGAGCGACGCTCGATGGGGATTGCGCCGCTGCCGCAGAACCTGCATGACGCGATCGCGGTGACAGAGCGGTCCGAGCTTGTCGCCGAGACGCTCGGAGAGCACGTCTTCGACTTCTTCCTGCGCAACAAGCGCGCCGAGTGGGAGGAATACCGCCAGCAGGTCACGCCGTACGAGCGGGCGCAGATGCTGCCGGTGCTGTGACGCCACACGACCTGCGGCTGCTGGTCATCCAGCACCAAGACGACTGTCCGCCGGCGTGGTTCGGCGACTGGTTCGCTGCCGCTGGTCTCGCGTACGACGTCCTGCCCGCCCATCGTCAGCCACCGCCTTCCGTCTTCGAGGGTCATGCCGGGCTGGTCGTGCTGGGCGGTGAGATGGGTGCCGCAGACGACGCCGACTTCGCCTGGCTCGGCCCGACGAAGAAGCTCATCGCCTCCGCCGTCGCCGACGACATACCGTTCCTCGGGATCTGCCTCGGTCACCAGCTCGCGGCGCTGGCGCTCGGGGGAGAGGTGCAGCGCAACCCGCGAGGACAGGCGCTCGGTCTGACGCCACTCGGCCTCACCACCGACGGGCAGCGCGACAGCCTCCTCGGCGCCATCCCGACGGGCAGTCTTGCGGTGCAGTGGAACAACGACATCGTGACCCGGCTCCCCCCAGCCGCGGTCGAGCTCGCCACGTCACCCGACGGCACCGTGCAGGCGGCGCGCTACGAGCGCAGAGCCTGGGGCGTGCAGTTCCACCCGGAGGTGAGTCCGCAGACGTTCCACGACTGGATCGAGGCGGAGGCCGCCGCCGGCAAACCGGCCACTGCCCGCACGTTGGAGGCGTATGACGAGATCGTGGCGGCCGAGGGGCAGCTCCGCCGGTCGTGGCAGCCGCTCGCCACCCGCTTCGCCCAGGTGGTCATCGGCTCCGAGGCGTCGTGAGCGACGGCCGCGTCACGTCGTCGGGTCGACTCGCGAGGCTGGGCTTCGTCCACGTCGACGCAGCCGAGCGCGACTTGTCGGCAGCCGGTATCGAGACCGACGAAGCGGTGGCGACGTTCGCCTCAGCCGCGGACCCCGACCTCGCGGTCCGTCAGCTCGCCCGCATGGTGGCCGCGGCAGGTGCGGGTGCGGCCGAACTCTCCGCAGCAATCCGCGACGATCCCGTGCTCGCGCAGCGGCTCGCCCTCGTGCTCGGCGCCAGCGCTGCCCTTGGAGACCATCTCGTCCTGCACGTCGACGACTGGCGCGAGCTCGTCGACCCCGATCTTGGCCGGACGCGTCCCACGGCTGGGGCGCTGGCCGACGAGCTCGGCAAGGCCACCAACCGAGACGAGCTTCGGCGGACCTACCGTCGGCTGTTGCTCCGGCTGGCTGCCCGCGACCTCAGCCTCCAGCTCAGGCTCGACGATGCCGCCGCCGAGCTGGCCGACCTGGCTGCAGGGACACTGGAGGCCGCCCTCTCGATCGCCCGCGCGGAGCTGGCACCCGCGGCGGACCAGTGCCGCCTCAGCATCATCGCGATGGGCAAGTGCGGCGCACACGAGCTCAACTACGTCAGCGATGTCGACGTCATCTTCGTCGCCGAGCCCGCCACTGACGTCGACGAGGTCGACGCGCTCAAGGCCGCCACCGCCCTCGCGGCCGCGACGATGCGGGTCTGCTCCGACTACACCCGCGAGGGCACCCTGTGGCCGGTCGACGCGGGACTGCGACCGGAAGGTAAGTCCGGACCCCTGGTGCGCACGGTGGCGAGCCACCTCGCCTACTACGAGCGCTGGGCCAAGACGTGGGAGTTCCAAGCCCTACTCAAGGCGAGGCCTGTCGCCGGCGACGCGGCCGTGGGCGCGAAGTACATGGAGACGATCACCCCACTCGTGTGGAGCGCTGCCAGCCGTCCCGACTTCGTCTACGACGTCCGCGCCATGCGACGACGGGTCCTCGACCACATCCCGGCCCGTCAGTCGGAGCGCGAGCTCAAGCTCGGACCGGGTGGCCTGCGCGACATCGAGTTCGCGGTCCAGCTGTTGCAGCTGGTGCACGGCCGCGCGGACGAGCAGCTGCGGTCTCCCAACACGCTCCTCGCGCTCGAGGCACTGACCCGCCGCGGGTATGTCGGCCGCGATGACGGTGCAGCCCTTGCCGATGCCTACCGATTCCTGCGCACCCTCGAGCACCGGCTTCAGCTGAGCCACCTACGGCGTACCCATCTGATGCCCGAGGACCCTGACGCCCTTCGCGTGCTGGGTCGTTCGATCGGTATGACGTCTGAGCCTGCCAAGGCGCTGACCAAGGACTGGGAGGGCCACGTCCGTGAGGTCAGACGGCTGCACGAACGGCTCTTCTACCGGCCGTTGCTGGAGGCGGTGGCGTCCGTCTCGGGCACCGAGGCAAGGCTGACCAGTGAAGCCGCCCGCCAGCGCCTCGAAGCCCTCGGCTACGTCGACCCGGCGGCCGCGCTGCGCCACCTGGAGGCGCTGACGTCGGGCGTCTCTCGGCGGGCCTCGATCCAGCGCGCGCTCCTGCCGGCGATGCTCGGGTGGTTCGCGGAGGCACCCGACCCAGACTTGGGCCTGCTGGGGTTCCGGCAGTTGAGCGACGCCGTCGGGCGGTCGCACTGGTACCTCGGCATGCTGCGCGACGAGGGCGCAGCGGCGGAGCGGCTGGCGCGGCTGCTCGCGACCAGCCGGTTCGCCAGCGACCTCCTGATGCGCGCACCCGAGGCCACCACTCTGCTAGCCCACGATGAGGACCTGCGTCCGCGGGACACCAAGGCCCTGGTCAACGAGGCTCGCCGGGCGGCTCAACGCCGCGACGACCCCGTCGAGGCCACCAACGCCATCCGAGCGATCCGGCGTCGCGAGCTGTTCCGCATTGCCGCCGCGGACATCTTCGGTCTGCTCGACGTTGACGAGGTGGGGTCGGCACTGACTGCCGTTGCGCAGGCAACTCTCGAAGGTGGGCTCGTGGCCGCGACCGCCGCGATCGAGGCCGAGCGCCGCAGCCCGGTGCCGACGCGCATCGCCTTGATCGCGATGGGCCGGCTCGGCGGCGGGGAGATGTCGTTCTCCAGCGACGCCGACGTGCTTTTCGTCCATGACCCCATCGAGGGCAGTGTCGAGCAGGACGCTTCGGAGGCGGCCTTCGCGGTGGCAAACGAGCTCAACCGGCTGCTCAAGCTGCCCGGCCCCGATCCCGGTCTCGAGCTCGACGCGACGCTGCGACCCGAAGGCCGCCAGGGCCCCCTCGTCAGGTCATTGGCGTCGTACGCCGCCTACTACGACCGCTGGTCGAAGGTCTGGGAAGCACAGGCGCTGCTGCGGGCATCGCCGGTCGCGGGGGACCCAGACGTGGGGGAGCGGTTCATCGCGTTGGTCGACCCGCTGCGCTACCGAGCGGAAGGGCTGACCGAGGCCGAGGTCGCCGAGGTACGCCGGATCAAGGCTCGCGTCGACGCCGAGAGGTTGCCGCGGGGCGCCGACCCGGCAACCCACCTCAAGCTCGGGCGGGGCGGTCTCGCCGACATCGAGTGGACGGTCCAGCTCCTGCAGTTACACCACGGACACGCTCATCCCCAGCTGCGGACCACCCGCACGCTCGAGGCGATGCAGGCCGCGGTGGCAGCGGGCGTGCTTGACGACAGTTCGGCAACTGCGTTGTCCAGGGCTTGGCAGCTGGCCGGCAAGATCCGCAACGCCAACATGCTGGTGAGGGGGCGGCCGTCAGACAGTCTGCCGACGCAGCCGCGCGATCGGCTTGGGGTGGCGTATCTGTGCGGATACGACCCGATTGACCTTGGCCAGCTCGAGGAGGACTACCGCCGGGTCTCGCGGCGCGCCAAAGCCGCGGTCGATCGGGTCTTCTGGGGCTGAGCTGCTACCTGAGCGCCACCGCGGCAACGGGGGCGACGCGCTGGCCGGCGATGACATGGGGGTCATGCAGGATGCGGTCGCGCTCGCGGGGGGTCAGCCCGCCCCAGACGCCGTACGGCTCTTGCACCATCAGGGCGTGCTCGCGGCACCGGGCGAGGACGGGGCAATGCTCGCAGTACTGCTTTGCCTGCAGCTCACGCCGCTGACGGACCGGCCCGCGCTCAGAGTCCGGGGGGAAGAAAACCTCGGGATCCACGCTGCGACAGACACCGTTGTACTGCCAGTCCCAATGCTCGATGATCGGGGTGGGCAGGCGACTCAGGTTGGCCATAGCAAGCCCCTTTCGGTGGTCCTCGCCCGAGGTCGTACCCGCTTTCACCGACGTCAAACCAGAAGAGCCCGAAGCCGCTTTCGCGGGCTTCGGGCTCTACTCCCTCTGGGGGTCTGTTTGGTGAATCGACGGCTGAAGGGGCAGCCCCACCGCCGACGCTGGCGCGCCAGCGACGCTGACAGGCGGCCCGCCAATACCGAGAGATGGCGGGCCGCCCATCATGCGACGAGGCGTAGATTTCTCGCTGCGTGGGCGGCTCATTCACTGACATTGAGATTACGCTGAGTAATCGTCGTTGGGATCAGGCGATTGCCCAGGGATCGCTGTCGATCGGTCAGGACTGCATCGGTCGATCGGCTGATTGCGCTCTCGGATCCCGCGTCCGGGGCAGAGCCACCGCAGCGGGCTTCCCCTGCGTCTCGTCAGCCGATGTGGAGGCGGTTGCGGCCGTTCGACTTGGCTCGGGCGAGGGCGTTCTCGGCCCGCACCAGACAGTCGTCGATGGGCTCTTCGTCATCGAGCTCGGCGATGCCGACGCTCACCGTGACGCCGTGGCGGGCCGCGGGAGAGTCCGCGAGGGTATGACGCAGGCGGTGCATCAAATGCTCCATCACCTCGGCGTTCGCGTGACAGGCGACGAGGAACTCGTCCTCGTCCCAGCGACCGATCCAGTCGTCGGCGCGCAGTGTCTTCTCGATCGTCAACGCCACGCGTTGCAGCTCGGCGTCGCCTACTGCCATTCCTTGCGTCTCGTTCAGCGTGCGGAGGTGGTCGAGGTCGATGAGCGCGATCGTGAGAGGCCGGCGTCGATCGGCATACGACGGGAAGACGCCACTGAGGTGGTCCTCGGAAGCTCGGCGGTTGTTGAGGCCCGTGAGCCAGTCAAGCCCCGCATGCTTCTCGCTCCTCACGCGCTGCTGCTCGAGCCGGGTGCAGGCCAACGAGATGTTGCGCAGTAGCCGACCCACCTCGTCCTTGGTGGCCTCCATGGGCCGCGGGACCCGACCCTCGCTCAGGTAGGTGTTGAGGTTCCGGTCTGCGATCTGGATGGGGGAGAGCAGTCCTTGGATGAGCAGCACTCCCCCCACAGCCGAGACGACCGACGCTGCCACGGTGACGACGACGAACATTGCGACAGATGGGTCAGTCACGGTAACGGCGACGACGATGACGGCGACGAGCGGCACCAACACGACGACCCCCGCGGCGAGCGCGACCGTCTGCGCGAAGCTGAGCCCAGGCAAAGCTCGCGCCAGGTAGCGGTAGATGCGGATGTCGACTCCCGAATGTCCGTTGTCGGCAGCCGCTGCCGGTCCGCATTGGCGGTCCGGGCGACTCGATGCGATCACCAGACCGCACAGGATGCATTCTTACCTGTTTGACGCCATCCCGAAGGATTTCGACTCGGAATCCTTATCGCGTCGACGGCCGAGGGATCGCGCGGACGACCGTCAGACGACCGGTCCCGCCATCGCGAAACTCCGTCGGACAAGCTCGTCATGGAGGTCAGCTGCTGCGGCAGGCCGAGCGAGGAGATAACCCTGTATGACGGTCGCCCCGAGGCGGATGGCCAGATCGAGCTGCTCTGGCGTCTCCACTCCTTCGACGACGGTCCGCATGTCCAGCCGGCGGGCAAGGTCGAGGACACCCTCCAGCAGTGAGGCATCTTGCTCGCGCGACGCAGCTGCGACGACGAAGCTGCGGTCCACCTTGAGCTCTTGGAAAGGCTGGTTCCTGAGGCGGACCAGGCCCGACCACTCGGTACCGAAGTCATCAACGGCCAAGGTCACGCCGAGGTCTCGCAGCTGCTCCAGGGCCCGGAGGCCACCGGGCAGCACCGTCGACGACTCGGTCAGTTCGAGAACGAGCATCGTGGCGGGGAACTGGTGCTTGCTCAACGTGTTTGCGACTTCCTGGACGAAGTCGCCTTCGACGAGTTGGATCGCGGACACGTTGACGCTGAGGCGCGGTGCCCGGTCGCCGAGCTCGTCGAGCCACAGCCGGCCCTGACGTACCGCCTTGTCCAGGACGAGGCGACCGAGCGCGGCGATCAAACCGGCCGACTCCGCGATCGGGATGAAGATGTCCGGTGGGATCACGTCTCCGTCATCGTTGGTCCATCGAGCAAGTGCCTCGAGTCCCACCCAGCGTGCGTCCTCGAGAAGGGCGCTCCCGGCCACGAGCGGCACGACCCCGATTGGTTGGAAGTGCACCTCGAGGGCATCCTGCGTCAACGCTAGCCTGAGCTGCTGCTCGAGCTCGGCGCGACGGTGCAGGGTCGCTGCCAGCGCGTCATCGAAGGTCTTGATCGAGTTGCGTCCCTGCCGCTTGGCTGCTTGGAGCGCGCATTCACCTCGCTGCAGCACGGTCTCGGGTCGCTGGACCGGTTCGTCCTGGCCGGGGAGCCGGGCAAGTCCGAGCAGCGCGACCCCGACGCTCACGGAGGCGGTGATCTCGCGTCCGTCGATGTCGAATGACTCGCTGAAGCTGTCGACGACCCTCCGCGCAAGGGCCGCGCCGGCGCCGGGGCGGCCTTCGCAGATGACGACGAACTCGGCGCTTCGGTACCTGCCCAGGAACGCCTCCGCGCCGCACACTTCCCGGATCCTCGCAGCAGCCTTGACGAGTAGCGCGTCGCCGACAGAGGGTCCGAAACTGTTGTTGACCGAGGCGAGCCCGTCGATGTCGCAGACGAGCACGCTGCCGCGCCCGTCTGCCTCGATGACGCCATGGAGCTGTTCGATGAGTGCGGCGCTGTTCGGCAACCCGGTCAAGGCGTCCTCGTATGCGAGGTGGCGCAGGCGTTGGAGGAATTCGCGACGAGGCCGTAGGTCGCGCAGGGTGCCGGTGAAGAGACGACCCGACGCCACTCTGATCTCGCGTACGGTCAGCTCGATCGGCACCAACGTGCCATCGCGATGGAGGCCGTCGACCTCGACCATCTGGCTGTCGACGATTCGGCCGGAGCCGGTGCGGAGGTAACGCATCAGCCCCTGCTCGTGCAGGGGACGCATCGCGGGCGGCATCAGCATCGTCACGGGGTTGCCGATCAACGCCTCGGGCTCCCAGCCGAAAATCTCGAAGGTGGCGGGGTTCGCGCTGCGAAGGACCCCTTGCTCGTCCATGACGACGATGGCGTCGACGGAAGCGTCGACGACAGCTTCCAGCTGAGCCTGGCTGGCCACGAGTGCGGCGTGCAGCGCGCGCTCGTCGGTGATGTCGTCGATCTGCAGGAACAAGCCGGGGGCACCGTCACCAACGTCGGGCAGTTGGGTGACGTGTACACGGACGACCAGGGTCGTCCCGTCATCGCGGACGAAGGTGCGTTGGGTTTCAATCTTCGTGGCGCCGTCGCGACGCCAGCGCGTGTGGGCCATCGCGACCAGGTCGCGCTCTGCTGGCGTCACCAGTTCGACATACGGCATCCCGACCAGCTGTGTGACGGGATGGCCGGTGAGACGCTCCAGGGCTGAGTTGGCTGCGAGAATGTTGCCGCTGCCGTTGACGAAACACGTCGCGAGCCGCGATGCTGACAGGCCTTTCAACGCCAGGCTGTCGTGGCGCGACTGACCACTCGGGTGCGCGAGCGCGCGGGTCGACCGGGAGCGTTCCGAGAGCATCAGCTGGGTCACCCCTGGGTACGTCGCGGGCAGTGCGGAACTCAGGGACAGCTCTGCCCATCCGGGCAGCACTGAGTTACCGAACCCTCACGATACGTCACAAGAGCCGACTCATCGTCCGAATTGATAGACCGGAGTCATCAACGGCGCTTGGCGGTTCCCGGGGTGACCATAACCCCATAAAGACAGCCGTCAGGGAGCGGGAACGAACCGGATGCCCCGGTGGTACTTGCCCCCGAAATACGTCCCGTCGGTGGCGAACCACACGCCGGCGTCGGTCACGAGGATCTGCCAGCCCCCGATTTGCTGCGGCATCACCGGGTTCCACGACAGCGCCTTACCCGTCGTCGGGTTCAACGCGCCTCCACCCATCCGGTCGAGGGCGCCGGGACCGGGGAAGTCCGCGCCTTGCGGGTTGTCCAGCCAACGGCTGTGGCCTTGAACGTAGACGGCCGCGCCGCTGGTGGCGACCGAGTGCAACGTGTCGCCGCCGGTGTAGTTGATCCAGGTCGGCACCGTGGGTGCCGGGTTTGATGTCTCGAAGCGGGCCGAGGAGTCACAGAGCACCTGACCGGGCCCTTCACCGTTGATCCGGTGTCCGCCAGTCGCTGCCGTCACGAAGTACGATCCGTCGGCGGAGAAGTCAACGTCACGTAGATACATCTGGTAGACGGGGTTGGTCGCTGCGTGGCAGTCCCGCTCCAGAGGTCGGTAGCGCCAGGGGGAGACCGTGGCCGTCTCGCCGAGGTCGAGCATGAACGCTCGGTAGTGGGTGGCGCCCCCGACGGTCCGGAAGTTGCCGACACCCACGAGATGCTCACCATCGGTGCTTACGTCGAAGCGGAAGACTTCTGTTCGGTTGGTGTACTGCAGTGGATCGGTGACCGGGATCGTGAGATAGCCGGTGTCCTTTCCGGTCAGGGGGTCCAGCGCCACGAGCTTCTTGGTGAAGGCGCCAGAGACGATCAGTCGGCCGTCTACCAGCTCGAGGTCGGTGACTCGGCCACCGGGAACCACGGGCTTGAACTTGGGGTCGAGCTGACCGGTCGACAGGCTCAGCTTGGCGAGCAGCCGTCGCGTCGAGCCATTGACGGTGCTGAAGTTCCCGCCGATGTAGACGCTGTCGCCGTTGCCCAGCACCGTCCACACTTCTTTGTTCACCACCGGGGCGAAGGGTGAGATCTCACCGTCCGTCGCGTCGAACGCGAAAAGGTTATGACGATCCATCTGGACCGTGCGGTTCCTGTTCTGCACTGCGCTAAATCGGCCACCCACCACCATGTGGTCGCCGGCTTGGCTGATCGAGTACGCGACCGGACGCACCGAGCCGACCTGAGCGAGGTGGGGAGTCCAGCTCACGGCATCTTCGCCGATGACGCCGGTGTGTACGTCGTCAGATGCGACCACCATCTCGGGCACGCACATCGTCAGCGTGGCGAACAAGAGGCTCGCGAGGGAGGCGATTCCCAGCCGAGAGTAACGATGCATCGTGTGCTCCTTAGACGCGGAGGCGCCCCGTGCGCACAAACCTCTCGGCCCGCTGTGAGCAAAAGCGTAGGGGCGGAGACAGCCCGATAAAGTGCGAATAGAAAGACTTACTTTGCGTGCACGAAAAGTCACTTTCGGCAATAAGGAGAAATTTAGCCAAGGGTCATTTCTCGCTTACCAAGCGTCATGCTGACGTTTGGTCTCGTCCATGGCCAGCACCAGCCGGAATCACAGGTTGACGGTCTCGCAGTCGGCTGCCACGGTGTCGCTGGCGTCGACGGCGGCGGTGTCGTCACCGTCGCCACAGGCGATGGTGTCCGGTTCTCCGTCATCGGCTGAGATGACGTCCGCGCCGTCGCCGGCATCGACGTTGTCGGACCCTGTGCCAGGAAAGATCTCGTCGTTGCCGCCGTCGGTGGCAATCGTGTCCGCCCCTTCGAAACCCTGGATGTGGTCGTCGAAGTGGGTGCCGTCGATGACGTTGTCGCCCGCGTCTCCCCAGATGTTCATCAGGATCAGTTCGCAGTCGTCCCCGAAGGTGGTGACGAGGTCGGCACTCAGGAAGTCCAGCCCCGGACCGCATTCGACGGTCTTCGGCATCAGGTCGTCCGGGCTCGACGTGAAGATTGTGTCGTCGCCTGCGCCTGCGAAGACCAGACCCTCGAAGCTGGCGAAGAAGAGGTCGTCGCCGTCACCGCCGAGCAGGGTAGGTCCATCGGTGATCGATGTGAACTCGTCGTTGCCGGCGCCACCGGCGAGCAGCTTCGTTCCCTCGCCCTCGACGAAAAGGTCGTCGTCACCCGCCTGCCCGAAGACACTCTGGTTGCCGTTCTGGACTGCAGCCATGAAGTCGTCGCCCGATCCGCCCCGACCGGTCCCATCTCCCGTTCCGACGACGACGGTGTCATTCTGTCCATCTCCAAAGGCGGTATCGGAACCGACTGTTTCGATCAGGTCGGGTCCGAACCCACCGTGCACGTTGTCTGCGCCGGGCCCGCCGCGGATGGTGTCATGCCCGGCGTCTCCGAAGATTGTGTCGTCGCCGTCCTGGCCGAGCAACGTGTCGTTGCCGCCAAGACCGCGGATGTCGTCTGCACCGCCAGCGCCCCGGATACGATCGTGCCCGCCTGTCCCCACCAGGACGTCGTCATCCGGCGTGCCATCGATGTTGACAGCCCAGGCGATCGGGGCCGTTGCGACCACGATGGCAGCGCTCGCAGCGAGTAACACTCTGACTCGGACCCCACGCAATGCATACATAACTAGTTCTCAACTCCCCAGTCGATCGTTTCAGGCTGGTGGCAGGTGGCTGGCAGGCGCAATAGCCCTGACGGGCCATTTCCGGAGAACTGACGCCCTACGCCCTGTGCTTGCCCGGGCGGCGCAGCAAGGCATAGGTCCCGGCAATGACCGCCGCTGAACCTCCCAATGCGCCGAGGGCCATCATCGTGAATGAGACGTCGGCGGTTGACGTGGTGGTGTGGGCACCTGTCGCCTCGGGGTCGGCAGCAGGAGTGGCCTCGTCGGACGGAGTGCTTTCCGTCGGCATCACCGTGCTCGCCGGGTTGTGAGCTGGCCCGGCAAGCATCGTTGGGTCGCTGCTCTTGGTCCGTTCTGTCGTCGTCCGCGGTGTGCTGGTGCGTTGCGGGGTCGCGGTTGTCGGGATCGGAACGCTCGGTTGGGTGATGGGGGCGGCCGGGTGGGTGCTCGCGGCCTCGGCCTGGGTGGTGCTGGTCACCGTCGTGGGCTGCGGGGTCTCGGTGGTCGCGATGGTCGCGGTGGTCGGCGTTGACGTGGAGGTGGTGATGGTTTCCGTGGATGTGGAGGTTGCCGTGGCGGTTTCGGTAGACGTGGAAGTTGCCGTGGGCGTGGTGGGTTCAGTGGTCGCGGTCGACGTAGTGGGCTGAGTGGTCGACGTGCTGGATTGAGTCGTCGTCGTCGTCGCCGTCGTGGTCGAGGTGGTGGGTTGGGTGGTGGTGGTCGCCGTCGTGGTGGCGATTGCGATCTGCCCGACTGGTGCGCGTTGCGAAGGGTGACTCGATCCGCGCGATACGGACAGCCACAGCGCACTGATCCCGATAATCAGCAGGCCGATACCAATAACAAGTATCGGTAGAAAATACCGTCTCACTCAGCCCTCAGATGGTCTCGAAGCGTTGATTGGCGTCCTGCCAAAACAGTTCCCTGTCGCCCGCGACCCAAACCCCCTTAGGTGGAGACCCGGTGAGGAGCTAGTGACATTGTGAGACAAACAAGTGCGTTTACCTCGGGCATGCGAAGACGCCGGAATGGGCGCAGCTGACTATCCGTGCTGAAACCGTCACAGAAACGCCGAAGGCGCGTTAAGTCTCAAACTGGCGACACCGGAAACCACAGCTCACAACGATCGGCTGGGATGACGGCTTCTGCGTACTCGACGGGGTCGCCTGCGTGCAGAGCCTTGCGCACCAACCGGAGTACGGGTCTGCTCGCCGCGATATGCAGCAGCTGCACTTCGTGCCGGTCGGGAAGGTCCGCCACCACGGATTCCTCACCGGAGTCCGGTAACAATCCCCGGGGTTCGAGGAAGTGGTAGAGGCTCCCCGTCAGGGCTTCCTCGGTGAGCTCCGGCACCAATGCCGCTGGCAGCCAGGTGCGCTCCAGCGCGAGAGGGAGGCCGTCGCCGAACCGAATCCGGCGCAACCGCAGAGCGCGGTTGTCTTCGTCGAGCCGGAGAAACTCGCCCACTTCTTGAGGAGGGTCGTCGTCGAGGCTGCACTCCAAGGTCCGCGTCATCGGCTCCAGGTCGTGCTCACGAAGGGCGTCGGCGAAGGAGCCCAGCCGGACTCGAAGCTGCAGCGGGTCCGGGGCTCGGAGGTTCCCTCGCCCATGGATGCTGCGCACCATTCCCTCGCGGGCAAGGCCCGCGACGGCTTGGCGCACCGTCATACGGGCCACGCCCATCTGCTCGGCAAGCGCACGCTCTGCCGGCAACGGGTCTCCGGGCGCGAGCTCGAGGACGATCTCGCGCAGGCGGTCGCGGACTGCGACGTGCTTTGCGGTGCCCGGGCGGGTTGTCATTGCGACATCATGCCTCAGCCCAGGCACCGCAAAACTCGATGGCGATGCTCACGTCCGACCGTGTTTCCGTGCAGGATCAGGTCAACCAGATCTGCTGGCTACTGCCAGGGAACGGCGGGATCACGGTAGTAGTTCACCGACATCTCGTCCCAGCGCGGCCCATGAGCGCCGAGTCGCTGCTTGTACTCGTCCCAGGAGCGTCCCTGCGCGGACCACCCGAGCTCGGCGATACCGGCCATCCTCGGGAAGGCCATGAACTCGATGTCGTTGATGTCTTCGAGAGTCTCGCTCCACAGTGGGGCTTCGGGTCCTAACACGGATGACTCCGGGACACCGGGAGCCCAAGTGCCGGGATCCCACTCGTAGGAGTCCTGGGTGCTGGTGAGACCTGCCCAGTCGAGGCCAAGCTCGGTGTTCTCGTCGTACTTCATGTCGATGTAGGCCTTCTCGGCCGGCGACATGACGACCTTCATGCCCTTGTCGGCAGCGGTCACTGCCTCGGACTCGTCCCACCAATGCTGCGCGACGGAGGAGGACGACACGTCCGCGCCGGTGATCTCCTCCCACCCGGACATGTCCTTGCCGTGTGCCTCGACGATCCGCTCCACCCGGTTGACGAAGGTGACGTAGTCCGCATGATCCGTCGAGTGCGCTTCGTCACCGCCGATATGGATGTACGGTCCCGGGGTCATGCGGGACAGCTCGCGTACGACGTCGTTGATGAACCGGTAGGTGATCCGCTTGTTGATGCACAGGGAGCTGAAACCCACTTCGGTCCCGGTGTAGAGCGGTGGCGCCACGCCGTCGCAGTTCAGCCTCGCGTACGACGCGAGCGCGGCGTTCGTGTGGCCCGGCATATCGATCTCGGGCACGACCATGATGTGGTGGCGCTGCGCATAGTTGACCAGGTGGCGGTACTGCTCCTTGGTGTAGTAGCCGCCGGGGCCTCCGCCGACCTCCGTGCTGCCGCCGTAGGTGGCAAGCCGCGGCCAGCTGTCGATCTCGATGCGCCAACCCTGGTCGTCCGCAAGGTGCAGGTGCAGGACGTTCACCTTGTATGCCGCCAACAGGTCGATGTAGCGCTTGACCTCACCGATGCGGAAGAAGTGTCGGGAAACGTCAAGCATCGCGCCGCGCCACTCGAACCGTGGCGTGTCGGTGATATGCACACCGCCCACGGTCCACGGGCCGGGCTTGACTCTGTCGCTCTCGACCTTGCTCGGGAACAGCTGCCGCAGGGTCTGCACGCCGTAGAAGAGGCCGGCTGCGGTGTTCGCGCGGATGGTGACGCCTCCCGGCGTGACATCGAGTCGGTAGCCCTCGTCACCGAGGCCTTGCGACCGGTCGAGCTTCAGGACGATGCTCTTCGCTGCTGGATGCCCGTGACGGCTCACGGGGATGGGGTAGCCGGTCGATGGCCGAAGGACCTCGGCAAGGGCGTTGGCCGCGCCAATTGCGCGGTGTGAGTGCGAATCAACGTGGATCCGGGTCGAGTGCTTGAGCGTGAACGAACCCGGCGTGGCGACGATGGATGTCGGTGCCGGAATAACTGAAGGGGGTTGTGCATGCCGTTGGGGGGTGGCCTCGACCGGCATGCTGGCTAACGCCGAGGCCAACAGGACGATGGCGCTCAGCAGGGCGGGCAGAGCAAACGTCCTGCGTCTTGCCGCTGAGGTGGTAGATGAGTGAGGGTCGACGGGCAACGACTGCCCGTCGAAACGGGAGTGGGTGGGTGCGTTCGACATGCGTCTTCTCCTCGTGGGGGGCGCCAGAGGCTTTGGTCCAACGTAAAATCCGTGGTCTAGACCTGTCAAGACTTGCGCGGATCCCGGCGCTGGCCGGCTTCCGGTGGTTGCCCGCAGAAATGACTGGTCGTAGTGGATTGATTACGTCAATCTGCTGTAGAACCCGGGTAACCGGCCTAGCGTCGAGAGCGTGGCACGCATGCGCTTGGTCAACCACTCGACGCCTTCGGCACGAGGGGCGTGACGGGTCCGGTGACGCGTCGAGCAGAGACACGAGGCTGGTCAGACCTGGACCGTCGTCATTTCCTGACCATGTCGGGTCTGACAGGGACGGCCATGATGCTGGGGACGGGGGCGTGGTCGAGCACCGGTGCTTCTGAACCGGCTCGGATGCCCTATCCGTTCACGCTTGGAGTCGCCTCGGGGGACCCGCGGCCAGGCGGTTTCGTGCTCTGGACCCGCCTCGCACCTCGCCCCCTGGCTCAGAGCGGGCGCGGTGGCATGCCCAGACAGATTGTCCGCGTGCGGTACGAGGTCGCCACCGACCTCCGGTTCACGCACATCGTGCGCCGCGGCAGCGCCGAGGCGACCCCCGCACTTGCCCACTCGATCCATCCGGAGATCAGGGGACTGGACGCCGACAGGGTCTACTACTACCGGTTCAGAACCGGAGGACACATCTCACCGGTGGGACGCACCCGGACGACGCCGTCTGGTCGAGCACGCCAGCTCGCCTTCGCTTTCGTGTCGTGTCAGGGGTGGTCAAGGGGCTACTTCACCGCGTATCGCCATCTCGCCGACGACAACCTCGACCTCGTGGTTCACCTCGGCGACTACATCTATGAGAAGGGGATCCCCAGACATCCCAACGGCCGTCTCGAAACCGTGCCCGACTACTTCGCTGAGAATGCGGACAACCTCGCTGCCTACCGCCTGCGGTACGCGCTGACGAAAACCGACCCCGACTTGCAAGAGGCTCATCGCCGCTTCCCTTGGCTGATGACGCTCGATGACCACGAGGTCGCCAACGGCTGGTCCGGCAGTGACACCGCACCGGCCTTTCTCCGGCGCCGGGCCGCTGCATTCCGGGCTTGGTACGAGCACTTGCCGCTGAGGGCTCAGCAGCGCCCGAGGGGTGCTGACATGCAGATCTTTCGACGTCTCCGCTACGGCGACTTGGCTACCTTTCATGTGCTGGACACGCGACAGTTTCGCGATGACCAGGCCTGCACAAAGAAGCTCGAAAGGGACTGCGATGAACGGCTGAACCCTGCCCGTAGCGTGATGGGAGCCGAGCAAGAGGCGTGGCTGCAACGCGGCCTCGTTGCTTCCACCGCTCGATGGGACGTCTTGGCCAACCAGGTGACGATGGGTCAGAACGACCTTGACACCTCCGAAGGGCAACTGCTCAACATGGATATGTGGGACGGGTATTCGGCCAACCGCGACCGCGTGCTGCGCGGCGCGGTCCGCGCCGGAGCTCGCGATTTGGTGGTCATCACCGGCGACAAGCACATCAACGTCGCGCTGAACCTGAAGGACGACTTCAACGACCCCAGCTCAGCGGTGGTGGCCACCGAGCTCATCGGCACTTCGGTGACTAGCGGCGGGGATGGCGAGCGACGTAGCGACTTTGCCCGTCGCCTGCTCGCCGGTAACTCGCACATGAAGTACATCAACTGCCAGCGCGGTTACGTCCGGTGCCGCGTCACCCGGCAGACGTACGAGGCTGACTTCAGGGTCGTCAACCGCATCGTGAAGCGTCGCGACGGTGCCGTGCGCACAGCTGCCATCGCGGTGATCGAGCACGGGACTCCGGGGCTGGCCGGCCCGGTCACGTGACCTGAGAGGGTCCTCAGTGGCGGCCGGGTTGCCCGCCTGGCATGCAGAAGTGCAGCCATTGTTGACAGACCCCAGAAGGCGCAGGCCCGGATTGCCGACTGATCAGAGCCGGTCCAACAGGACGGAGGCGAGGAAACCAGCAGCGGTAACCAGACCCACGACGGGACCGCCGTCCTTCGCGGCCTCGGGCAACATCGTCGAGGCGAGCATGCACAGGATGGCACCAGCGGCGAACGTCATCACGAACGCGATGGTGCCGTCGGAGGCCCCGTTGAGGAACACGAATCCCAGGCCAGCCGCGACACTCGAGAGCAGCGCGATGCCGATCCACAGCCCCATGATGTGTCGCACGCTGCGACCTGACGCGCGCATCCCGGTTGCTGAGGACAGTCCCTCGGGGAGATTGGACAGGGCAACGGCGGCGATGAACGCAGCGCTGGGCGATCCCTCCTGCAGGATGGTCACCCCGATGGCGGCTGACTCGGGAATGCCGTCGAGCAGGGCTCCCAGCGCCAAGGCAGCACCGGAGGCGGCGGCCAGGCTGGCGCTGTTGCCGCCCGGCTCTCTGTTGGAAACCTCGGAACGCTTGCGGTCCTTCGCGCCGGCTCGGGCGATGAGGAGGTCGCCGATGAAGAAGGTCGCGCTGCCCGCGGCCAGACCCCACACCGTTGCCTGGAACGTCCCCACCTGTGCAGCGTCGTCGACGAGCTCGTAAGCGACCGATGCGATCAGCACGCCGGCGCCGAAGGCCATGATCAGCCCGATAAGTTGCGGTGACCAGTGGAAGCGCAGGCCGAGCGCCGCACCGATCACCAGCGTCGAGCCACCGATCAACCCCCACAGTGCCGCTTCCCACATAGGGCACCTCCAGTCCGGTCGCTGGCCAGGCTTCGACTGTGGCCTGGGCAAGGGCCAAGGACCACCCTTTCAGCGAGGGCAGAGCCCACACTGTTGTTGATTTTAGGCCGTGTCCGTCCCGCGCCGGCGTCAGCGCCGCACCCGCAGTCCCTGGCTGTGGTTGAAGGTGCTGCCCCGGACGGCGGGCAGGCCGAGAAGAGCTGTGGCGAGGTTGGCCAGGTCGCCGTTGCGGATCGGCTGCGGTCCGTCGTACGTGGTGCGCGAATCTCCTGGCGCCCGCCGGCCGGGGTTGAGCCGGTACAGGTTGGCTCCGTCCGCGACACCCGCACCCCAGATCAGGAACGGGATCCTGAAGTGTGCCCGTCGGGTGGGGTCTTGGTGGCCGTTGAGGCTCCCGCCATGGTCGGCGGTGAGGATGACGGTGGCATGACGCTGCAGTGCGGGCCGATTTGCGATGGTGCGCAGGATCCGCCCGAGCAGCGCGTCAACACGCTGGACGGCGCGCAGATATGGGGGCGAGCCGAACCCGTCGCGGTGTCCGACCGTGTCAGGGAGCGCCAGGTGCAGGAAGCTCAACGGGTCTGGGTGCTGTCGGAGGCTGTTGACCAGCCGGTCGACCAGTTGCTCCTCGGAGGCGAGCGCGTAGCGATCTATCTTGTCCCGGCCGTTGTTCGCCCCGACCCGATCGCGGCCGCCCGCTTGGGCGTTCCAGGACCGGTCGAACAGCGCGAATTTCGACTTTGAGGCGTACAGGGCGGTGCTGCCGCCGCGGTCGTGGACCACGGTGAACATGCTGCTGATGTGGTGGCCCGCCGCCTGGTGCACTGTCCCGCCCGGGTCGGAGTTCACCGTGACTCCATGCCCTTCTTCGCCGATGGCGGTGCGGCCGGTGAGCATGGTGGTGTGGTCGGGCAGGGTCTGGGTTTTCTCTCGCAGGGTCCGGGCGTTCAGTGTGCGCGCCCCGTGACGGAGCAAGCGGTGAAAGGCCGGAGCCCTGTCCGGGCCAAGGCGCCGCAGCGCGGCAGGTTTGAGCCCGTCAACCGAGATCGCCACCACCAGGTTGCGGCCAGGCAGCGGGTTGAGACGTCGTTCGGCCCGCTGACCCGTGCCCTCGATGTGATCTTGGGTCGCGAGTGGCTTGGAACAACCGGTGGCAGTGCTGGCCAGAGCGGCCAGCACTGCCACCATCGACCGGAGACGGCCGCTGGTGAGCATGGGTGCAGCGTACGGTGCCGGCTGCGGTTGCCACGGGGCTCATCCTTCGGAGGGCGGCCGGGCCGGGGACCGAATACACCCAGGCATCGGCGACGACGCCGCCGAACATCCGGCGACACCACCGAGTCGAACACCGCAGGCGGGCACGGTAGAACGGACCATGTCCACGACAGTCGTGGGTGACCGCCTGGTGTGGCGCTGACGGAATCGTCTCGTAGCCGCCTCACGGCGCCGGATCACCGGATCTGCTGGCGTGCGCATGATCACGCAAGTCGAAGGAACTCGAGGTGTCCTTCGTAGTGGTCGAGGCAGTCGTGGATTACCTGCGTCGTGGAGTAGCCCATCACGTCGTAGTCCTGCCCACCACCAACGGTGTGCACTTCCAGGCGGGCGTACTGGTCGCGGTCGCCGATCATCCGGCCGCCGTACGTCGGCACCGGTGACTCGTGGACCTGCACCCGGTAGACGAACGGGTCGTCTCCTCCCAGGGTGCGCAGCTCCACCCAGGCCAACCCGCCGTCCTCGTCGTCCTCGCCGCCACCCGCAGCCTGAGTGACCTGGGTCGGCACCCCCCGGTCCTCCAGTTCGTGGGCGACCTCGGTGAGCGCGGGTCGCACCACGGCGTCGAGGTAGGCCGTTGCGGCCTCGACGTCGACGAAGTTGACCGCACGGGCAAGGCGAGCCTTCCACGACGACTCGGCGTGCCCTTCTCTGTCGGTGTCCGTGTCGCGGCCCGTCGCGATGATCGGCAGCGCGCGTGTCACGGCCCCGGCGCGCCGGCCCTCGACCCGCAGTGCTTTGAGCAGGCCGAGCATGACCAGCACGATGACGAACGCAAACGGCAAACCGAAGATCACCGTGGCGTACTGAAGGGCGTAGATGCCACCCACCGCCAGAACGGCGATCGTCAGGAGTCCGGTGGCCGAGGCCCACACGATGCGCAGCCAGGGCGCCGCGTCGTCCTGCACCGAGCGCAGTTCGGAAGAGAGGTTGCCCATCACCAGGGCACCCGAGTCGGCTGAGGTGACGTAGAAGAGAAGACCGACGAAGACCGAGACGGCGATGACGACGCCGGAGAGGGGGTATTCCTCCAGCAACGTGTAGAAGCCCGCCTCGGGGGAAGCCAGCGCCGCGTCGGCGAACGCATCGTCACCTCCCCGGATCCGGTCGAGGGCGGCGTTGCCGAAGATCGAGATCCACATGACGATGTAGGTGAAGGGGATGATCATCGTCCCGGCGACGAACTGCCGGATCGTCCGGCCACGGGAGATCCGGGCCAGGAACAGTCCCACGAAGGACGCCCACGCGATCCACCAGGCCCAGAAGAACAGCGTCCACAGCGACATCCACTCGGCCGCGCCCTCGAACGCGAAGGTCTCCATCGTCTTGCGGGGGAAGGTCTGGGCGTAGTCGCCGACGTTCATGACGACGGCGTTGAGGATGAAGCTCGTACGCCCCGTCAGCAGGACGTAGGCGGCGAGGCCGAGTGCCAGGATGACGTTGAGCTGGGACAGGAAGCGAATGCCCTTGTCGACACCCGTGGTGGCCGAGATGGCGGCCATCACTACGGCGAGGACGACGAGGCCGATCTGGGCCCCGAGGCCGACGGGCACACCAAACAGGACGTTGAGTCCCTGGTTGAGGAACACGACCCCGATGCCCAGGCTGGTTGCGACCCCGAAGATGGTGCCGAGCACGGCGGCCGTGTCGACGGAGTGACCGAGGCCGCCGTCGACGCGGCGCCCGAAGATCGGGTACAGCGCCGAGCGCACCGCGAGCGGGAGGTTCATCCGGTAGGTGAAGTAGCCCAGCGCCATCCCCATCAAGGCGTAGAGACCCCAGCCTGAGATCCCGTAGTGGAACAAGGTCCACACCGTCGCCTCGCGGGCGGCCGCGATGGTCTCGGGGTCGCCGGTCGGCGGAACCATGTACTGGCTGACGGGCTCGGCCACCGCGTAGAACATCACGTCAGTGCCGATACCGGCGGCGAAGAGCATCGAGGCCCAGGCGAACGTGGAGAACTGCGGCTTGGAGTGGTCGGGACCGAGCTTGATGGAGCCGTAGCGAGAGATGGCCAGGTAGAGCACGAAAGCCAGCACCGCCGTGGTCAGCAGGACGTAGAACCAACCGAACCAGTCCACGACTCGGGCGACCGCGTCGCCGATGACCCGCTCGGCCTGGTCGGGCGCGAAGATCGCCCACGTCGCCATGACCAGAACGCCGATCACCGCCGAGTAGAACACCGGCTTGCGGATCGGTGGTCCGTCGGTGAGGAAGGCCCACCGGCTACCCTTCACGACGGAGTCGGCGGTCGTGGTCGTCGTCATGGCGGTCTCCTCGGCTCCGGCGGCTCAGGCTGACACCTGAACCGGGACTGCGTGTCGCTGGAGACATCATGGACCCCGAAGGGTGGTTGGGTCACCCGTCGCCGGGGGGCACCGCCGACGGGCACGACCGCCTGATGGGCAACGGGTCCTGGCCCTCCACGCAAGCTCCCAGGAGATGATGACGGGTCTCGACTACCGCAGCCCGTGGCCACGCCACTGTTTCGACGACTCGCGGACCTAGATCCGCGCGGAATCAGATGTCGTAGTAGAGCTCGAACTCGTGGGGGGTCGGGCGCAGTGAGATCGGCAGTACCTCAAACTCGCGCTTGTAGGCGATCCAGGTCTCGATCAGGTCGGGTGTGAACACGCCACCCTCGAGCAGGAACTCGTGATCCGCCTCGAGGGCGAGGAGCACCTCAGACAACGTGGCGGGCACGGTCTGGACTTCGTTGTGCTCGTCGGGCGGCAGCTCGTAGAGGTCCTTGTCGATGGGCTGAGGTGGCTCGATCTTGTTGCGAATGCCATCGAGGCCGGCCAGCAGCATCGCCGAGAAGGCCAGGTACGGGTTGGCCGACGGGTCGGGGCAACGGAACTCGATCCGCTTCGCCTTCGGGTTGGCGCCGGTGATCGGGATCCGAATGCAGGCAGATCGGTTGCGCTGGCTGTAGACGAGGTTGACCGGGGCCTCGAACCCAGGGACGAGTCGGTGGTAGGAGTTGACCGTCGGGTTGGTGAAGGCCAACAGCGACGGGGCGTGGGCGAGCAGGCCGCCGATGTAGTAGCGGGCGGTGTCGCTAAGACCGGCATACCCAGACTCGTCGTAGAACAGCGGCTCGCCGTCCGCCCAGACCGACTGGTGGCAGTGCATGCCTGAGCCGTTGTCGCCGAAGATCGGCTTCGGCATGAACGTCGCCGTCTTGCCGTTCTTCCACGCGACGTTCTTGATGATGTATTTGAACTTCATCACGTTGTCGGCAGCCGTCATCAGCTCGTCGAACCGGTAGTTGATCTCGGCCTGCCCAGCGGTGCCCACCTCGTGATGCTGCCGCTCCACGATGAGGCCAGCGCTCTCGAGCTCCGTCGACATCTCGGCGCGGAGGTCGGCGAAGTGGTCATAGGGCGGGACCGGGAAGTAGCCGCCCTTGTACTTCACCTTGTAGCCGCGGTTGCCGCCGTCCTCCTCGCGGCCGGAGTTCCAGGCGCCGGCGACGGAGTCGATGGAGTAGTACCCGGTGTTCTGCTTCGTCTCGAACCGGACGTCGTCGAACACGTAGAACTCCGCCTCGGGAGCGAAGAAGGCGGTGTCGCCGATCCCGGTGCTCTTCAGGTACTCCTGCGCCTTGCGTGCGATGTTGCGCGGGTCTCGGCTGTACGCCTCGCCGGTGAGCGGGTCGTGGATGAAGAAGTTGACCACGAGCGTCTTGTCGGTGCGGAACGGGTCGAGGTATGCCGTCGTCGGGTCGGGGAACAGCGCCATGTCGGACTCGTGGATCGCCTGGAAGCCCCGAATCGAGGAGCCGTCGAACATCAAGCCCTCGTCAAACACGTCCGGGCCGAAGGATGACACCGGCACGGTGAAGTGCTGCATCACACCAGGCAGGTCACAGAAGCGGACGTCGACGAACTCGACTCCCTCATCCTCGACGTACTTCAACAACGCTTCGCGGTCGGCGAACATCCCAGCTCCTTCGTGTGTACAGGTCCCTGCAGGCCGACGAGCCTGGTCTGGCTGCCGGTGACGCCCTCACGGTAGGAGCAGGCGATTTCCCTGCCATGTCTCCCGTGTTTCGTGCGTGTTACGTTGCCGCCCGTGGATTCAGAGCCCGACGACACCGACTATCCGGGGCGCCGCTTTGGGCTTCCCGAGCAAGGCCCGGGAGCTGTGGCGGGATGGGGTCGGCGCATCCTCGCACTCGTCGTCGACTGGGTCATGTCCATGCTTACGGTCGCGGCGTTCATCGGTCAAGACGTGTGGGGCGGGAGCGGCGTCGGTCAGTGGGCGCCGCTGGCCGTGTTCGCCGTCGAGGTGTGGATCTTCACCGCGTTGCTGGGAGGCTCGGCTGGACAGCTCGTCACCCGGTTGGTCGTGCGACGTACGTCGGGAGGGGCGCTCGACCCCGCTCGGGCGCTGCTGCGGACGCTGCTGATCTGTCTGGTGATCCCGCCGCTCATTTTCAACCGGGACCAGCAAGGGGTGCACGACCTCGCCGTCGACTCGATCGTGTTGCGTCGCTGACAGGGTGGCTTGCGACTCAGCGGCCGCGCATGCTCTGGCGCGCCTGCTTCATGTTGGTCGGCATCGGGCCCTTCGGGATCGGCATCTGCGGTCGCATCGCGTCGAGCGCCTTCAGCCGCTGCAGGAGGTCGGTGACCTCTGCCGGCGCGATGTTGCGCGGGAGCTTCCGCACATGCTTGGCGAGCTGCTTGACCGGGACGCCTTCGTCACTGCCCGCGGCGCCGACCAAGATGTCGTAGATCGGGGCTTCGCGGACGACGCGGGCGTGCTTCTTCTTCTCGACGGCGAGCAGGTTGCGGACGCGCTGCGGATTGCCCTCGCCGACCAGGATCACGCCGGGGCGGCCGACCACGCGGTGGATGACGTCCTGGTTCTTGGTGACGGCGACTGCCGGCTGGACCTTCCACCCCCGCTTGAGCACTCCGAGTGCGGCGGCGGCAGCGCCCGGCTGACCTTCGATGCGAGCGTATGCCGACCGCTCAGCTCGGCGGCCGAACACGACGAGCCAGGCCAGCATGCCCGCGGGAATGCCGGTGATGATGCCGGCGATCGGGTGCAGGAAGTACCAGAACAGGCCGCCAACGACGAGCCCGACCCCGAGGAACCAGGCGAGGCTGATCCAGCCGACGGCGGGATCGTGCTCGCGGGTCATCTTGTACGCGGTGCGGAGCCGCCTGAGGCCGCCTTCCTTCTTCGGCTTCTTGGGGTCTTTTTCCTTCTTGGCCATCAACTCTCTACTTCCCTTGACTGGCAGTCGACGTCAGCCGACGGCGACGCCAGCGCTTCGCGAATCTAGCGCCTGCTGGTACAGCCGGCCGGCACGGTACGACGAGCGCACCAGCGGGCCGCTCATCACGCCGGCGAAACCGAGCGCGGTCGCCTCGGCCTCGAGCTCGAGGAACTCCTCGGGCTTGACCCAGCGCTCGATCGGGTGGTGCCGCAGTGACGGCCGAAGGTACTGGGTGATCGTGATGAGCTCGGTGCCGACCGAGCGCAAGTCGTGGAGCGCGCCGGTGATCTCCTCGCGGGTCTCACCCATCCCGAGGATGAGGTTGGACTTCGTGACGAGACCGACCTGGCGGGCCTGGTCGAGCACGTCGAGCGACCGCTCGTAGCGGAAGCCGGGGCGGATCCGACGGAAGATGCGAGGCACCGTCTCGATGTTGTGGGCGAACACCTCGGGCGCCGCGTCGAACAGCTGCGTCAGGAAGTCGGGGTTGCCGCTGAAGTCGGGGGCAAGCATCTCGACCCCGACGCCGGGGTTGAGCTCGTGGATCTTGCGGATCGTCTCGGCGTACAGCCAGGCGCCCTCGTCGTCGAGGTCGTCGCGGCATACACCCGTCACGGTCGCGTAGCGCAGCTGCATCTGCTGGACGCTCTCGGCGACGCGTAGCGGCTCACCGACGTCGAGCTCCTCGGGCTTGCCGGTGTCGATCTGGCAGAAGTCGCAGCGGCGCGTGCACTGGTCGCCACCGATGAGGAAGGTCGCTTCCCGGTCTTCCCAGCACTCGAAGATGTTGGGACAGGCGGCCTCTTGGCAGACGGTGTGCAGGCCTTCGCGCTTCACCAGCGACTGCAGCTGCTGGTACTCCGGACCCATCGTCGCCCGCGTCTTGATCCAGGCGGGCTTCTTCTCGATCGGGGTCTCGGCGTTGCGCACCTCGAGGCGCAGCATCTTCCGTCCCTCGGCTGCAATCGTCACGCGGCCCAGCCTACGCGGTGTGAGAGCAGGCGCCGAAGTCGCCGCTCGACGCCCGCATCACGGCGGTCGAGATTGTCGAGACACGTGATCTTGACAAGCTCGATCACCGAACATCACGCCTCCACGGCCACGGATTTGCGGGTTAGGCGGTGTTCGGATGGGGTGATGGGCGGGGGTCAGGGGACGTCGCGGGTGTTGAAGATGTACAGCGACAGGGCGAGCATGACGGCGACCAGCACACCGAAGTACGTGGTGGCGTCGACGAGGTCGAAGTGGATCTCGAAGGGTTGGCACGAGGCTTCGTCGAAGCAGCCGTCCTCGGGATAGATCTCGACGGTGTGGCTCTTCTGGATCAGGGCCAAGGCGTTGTTGGAGACCAGGTAGCGCTCGACGCCCGAAAAGAAGGACCGAAGCAGCCCTTCGCCGATCACCGCATAGGCGAGCATCAGGCCGACGACGACCACGGTATGCCGCACAGCCATCGTCACGGCATACCCAGCCAACCCGCCGACGGCGGCGAACGCAGCGACCCTCAGGCCAGTGAGGGAGAGATCGCTCAGGAAGCTTGCGGGTAAGCCTCCGCCGGTCCAACTGGCATGGGCGACGAGAATGACTGCCCACACGAGCGCGAAAATGACGCCCGCCAGCGCGGCCGTGGTGATCGCGATGGCGCCGGCCTTCGCGGCCCATACTCTTGGGCGGCGCGGCTCGAACAGCAGCTGCGTCCCTACCGAACCTGCGGACCACTCCGCGCCGATCATGGTGGCGCCGATGAGGACGGCGATCACCCCGACGAACAACCCGAGCTGGAGCGGGATCTCGTCGGCAAGGTCAACGGGGTCGAGCTCGGCTCGCGGTAAGAACCAACTTGCTTGAGGCAGGACTTCTTCACACTCCGCCGCCGTGGCGCCCGGGCCGAACCACTCTTCTGGGGTCTCCAGGCACCTGCGATAGTCGCGCTGCACGAACCGTCGCTGGGACTCTTCGTTCGCCTGCTGCTGGGCGCTTGCGATCGTGGCGGCATCCAGCGGCCGGCGCTCCCACAGGGTCACGGTCGCCACCAGCGCGCCGACGAGGAGCGCGCCGCCCACCAACATCACGATGGCTCGCCGCGAACGAAGTCGGCTCAACTCGACGAGCAGCAGCCTCACAGCGGCACCCCGGAGTCCTCGGCCGTGAGCTCCAGGAAGACCGTCTCCAGGTCAACCCGGATGGGTGTCAGCTCGTTGACGTACAGGCCCTGGGCAGCGAGCAGCTGGGTGAGGGCGGCCGGGTCGGCAGCGGTATCGACGGCGAGGTGGCCGTCAACACGTCGTACGTCGTACCCGCCAGCCTCGAGAGCGGCAAAGCCGGCGTCGAGGTCGCCCACACCAAGGCGGACCCCACTAGAGGCACGGGAACCTACTACCTCGCTCACCGGGCCGGACGCGAGGAGGCTGCCGTGGCCGATGATCGACACCCCGTCGCAGACCTGCTGGACCTCAGCGAGGATGTGTGAGCTGAGCAGCACGGTGACTCCGGACTCACCCAGGCTGCGGATCGTCTCTCGGATCTCGCGGATGCCGGCCGGGTCGAGACCGTTTGTCGGCTCGTCGAGGATCAGCAGCTCCGGCGTCTTGAGCAGCGCCCCGGCGATGGCAAGCCGCTGCTTCATCCCGAGGGAGTAACTCTTGTAACGGTCACGGTCGCGACCCTTGAGCCCGACGGTCTCGATGACCTCGTCCACCTTGCGGGTGTCGGTGCCGAGGGTGCGGGCAAGCAGGGTGAGATTGCGACGGCCCGTGAATCCGGGCATGAACTTGGGCTGCTCGACGATCGCCCCGACTCGTCCCATGACCTCTGGGAGCAGGCGCGGCACCTCTTTGCCGAAAAGGCGCATCTCGCCGCCCGAGGCGCGGGCAAGGCCCAGCAGCATCCGGATGGTCGTCGTCTTGCCCGAGCCGTTGGGACCGAGGAATCCGTGGACTCCACCCGTTGGCACGTGCAGCGAGAGGCTCTTGACCGCGACGAAGCGCCCGCGCCGGTTGCGGTACTCCTTGCGCAACTCAGTCGTCTCAATGACAAGGTCGCTCATGAGCATCACCCCCGTTCTGCCCGATGCGGCCGGTCGGGCAACGATAGTTGATGAAGCACCCTTTGACCGGATGACACGCAATGTCGCAAACTCACACCCCTGCCCGCCTCAGTGATGCTGACGGGTGTGATCAATGTTGATCTCAGAGATCAAATTGATCTCACGACTTCGTGAACGCGGCCTCACGCAAGGCGGATCAGCGTGTCGTCGACGGGAGTCAGATCGGCCGACCGCTCGTAGTCCGTCCACGACAATAAGTCGTCGAGATGGCGCTCGACGAGCGGCAGCGCCTCAGCGACCGGGACGACGTGGCCGAGCTCCTCGGTCAGGCTGGTGACGCCGGCATCGTTGATGCCGCAGGGCACGATCGCGTCGAACGGGGCCATTTCGTTGTCGCAGTTGAGGGCCAGCCCGTGCATCGTCACACTCTGCGAGACCCGGACGCCGAGGGCTGCGATCTTGCGTTCGGGTCTGGTCGCGTCGGCGGCAAGCCAGACGCCGCTGCGGCCCTTGACGCGCCCGGTGACGAGGCCGAGGTCTGCGCAGACCCGGATCAGGGCCTCCTCCAAGCGACGTACGTAATCGACGACATAGACGTGCGCGGGTAGCTTCGTGATCGGGTAGCCAATGAGCTGGCCGGGACCGTGCCAGGTGATCTTGCCGCCGCGGTCGACCTCGACGACGGGGATGCCGTCGACCGGGCGGTCGGTGGCGTCTGTGCGTTTGCCCGCTGTGTAGACGGACGTGTGCTCGAGCAGCAGCACCGTGTCGCCGACCTCGTCGGCCACGCGGCGGGCGTGGAGCTCGCGCTGCTGTTGCCAGGCGGTGGCGTAGTCGACGGCGGCCGAGCCGAAGCCCACACGCACGAAGCGGGTGTGCGTCACCCGCCCAGCCTACGTGGCCAGTCGTTGGAGGCCTGTGGACAACGGCCGCGGGCGGGGCGTCGCCTGCGAGAGGCTGGTTTGTGGCCACCTCGCATCGTCATCCCCGCCCGGCAGCACACCGCCGCGCCCGGCGAAGACCACGGCTGTTGGCTTGGGCGGTGGTGGGAGTCACGGCGGTGTGCACGGGAGCCGTCGTGGTAGGCGTGATCACCGTTCCGGGGCTGCGTGCGGGATCGGTGGACGGCGGGCTTGCGGCTGGTGCTGACGAGGTGGCGGCTGTCATAGCTGCTCAGGCTTCCCCGCCGAGGCCACAGCCAGTCGACCGCCCTCGACCCTGGTATGCCGTCCTGGCCGATCTCGACTCAGCCCGCGAGCGGGCATGGCGCCGAAGCGATCCAGGCCTGCTCGCCGACGTGTATGTCGAGGGAAGCCTCGCCCTTCGGCGTGACCGGGCGATGCTGCGCGCCTATCGCGATCGCGGGTTGAGCGTCGAGGGGGTCACAGTGGATGTTCACCGGCTCGGCGTCCTCCGACGTACCGACACCTCCGTTCGGCTTCGGGTTGTCGACGAGCTCCGGCAGGCCCGGGTGACCACCACCGACGGACGCGAGCGCTTGCTCCCCGACGATCGGCCCTCGACCCACGTCATCGACCTGGTGCGCCGCGGAGACGCCTGGCGGATCAGCCGGATTGCCGAAGCGCAGCCACGACCTGCTCGTCGATCGTGGGGTGGGTGAACTCGAAGCCGGCCTCCATCGAGCCGCCGCGGGACGGCCCGCATGCTGGCGAACACAAGAGCTCGACAGCTCGACCACCCGCCGCGCCTTCACGGCGAAGGCCGGCACGGGCATGACGAAGGACGATGCAGCGACCCGGCTAGGGCACGGGTGAACTCCGCGTTGGTCGCGGGGACAGGCGCCACGACATTGAACGGACCCGACAAGGTGTCGTCGGTGGTCAGTCGAGTGACGGCCGCGAGGTAGTCGGCGAGCGACATCGTCGGGAACCACTGCCGGCCGTCGCCGAGCCTGCCGCCGACGCCGAGCTGGAACGGCAGCTTCATCAGCTTGAGCGCCCCGCCCGCTGTGCAGCACGACCGCGGTCGGATCATGCAGACCCGGGCCCCGGCGCTCGGCGGCCGGGCTGAGTCGCCGCCTCCCACTGCCGCACGACCTCGGCGAGGAAGCCGGAGCCGTTGGTCGGTCCCTTCGTCGAGGACCTCGTCGCCGCGGTCACCGTAGTAGCCGATGCCGCTGGCGTTGACCCAGCGCGGGCTGCTCGTCGAGCGCGGCGATCGCCGTCGCGATCGGGCGCCGGTGGCTCGAGCCGGCTGCTCGAGGATCTTCTCGCTTGTAGCCCGACGTCCACGGCCAGTGCGCGATCGGCGCGCCGGCGAGGTT
This sequence comes from uncultured Actinomycetota bacterium, assembly GCA_963811585.1. Classification (GTDB taxonomy): domain Bacteria; phylum Actinomycetota; class Actinomycetes; order Propionibacteriales; family Nocardioidaceae; genus JACDHG01. The sequence goes on along the minus strand of CAWERR010000006.1, from coordinate 708,410 downwards.
GATCACGGCGTCGCTGGAGGCGACCAGCGGCGGGGTCGAGCACGCCGCGGTACGGGTCCCAGCGCACCTGGTCTGGCGGCGTCGGCTCGCCGCGGACGAGCTGGGTGACGTCGTGGCCGGCTGCGGCGAGGTGGCTGCGGAGCGCCGTACCGAGGAAGCCGGAGGCGCCGGCCATCAGGATCCGCATGCCGCCATCCTGCCTGTGGCTGACGTCGCCGTCTGCGCGGCCGGGCGCTCGGTCGGCGCTACGGTGTCCGCATGCCGATCTACGGGGTGCGCCGCCGCGTCGCCTGCTACGTCACGCGGACGACCGAGCAGGGCGAGCAGCTGCTCGTCTTCGAGCATCGCGACGACGATCCCGACCGACCCGTCGGGCATCCAGGTCCCGGCCGGCGGGATGCTGCACCTTCGAGGGCATCGAGGACGCGGCGTCGCGCGAGGTCGACGAGGAGACCGGGCTGATCGGCCTGACCTTCGTCGCGCAGCTCGGCGGCGTCGAGCTCGGGCTCGACGATCCAGGCGGCCCGTCGATGACGACGTACGTGCACCTCACCGCGCCGACCGACGACCGGACGCGAGTGGGAGCACCAGTCACCGGCGACGGCGACGACGCGGGCATGACGTTCGAGTGCCGCTGGGAGCCGCTGCCGCTCGGCTTCGAGCTCGCCGGCGGCCAGGGCGTGTTCCTCGACCAGCTCCAGCTGACCTCGCCTGACTCCGAGTCGCGCTCAGGCCAGCTCGGCCTCGAAGTTGGCCTCCTCGAGCCGCTGCTTGATCGCGGTGAGGAAGCGCGCGGCGTCGGCGCCGTCGACGAGGCGGTGGTCGTACGTCAGCGCCAGGTAGACCATCTGCCGGACCGCGATCGTCTCGCCGAGGTTGGGGTCGCTGATCACGACCGGCCGCTTGACGACCGTGCCGGTGCCGAGGATGGCGACCTGCGGCTGGTTGATGATCGGGGTGTCGAACAGCGCGCCGCGGCTGCCGGTGTTGGTCAGCGTGAACGTGCCGCCGGACAGCTCGTCGGGCTTGATCTTGTTGTCGCGGGTGCGGTCGGCGAGGTCGGCGATCTTGCGGGCCAGGCCGGCGATGTTGAGGTCGCCGGCGTCGCTGATCACCGGGCACGAGCAGGCCGCGCTCGGTGTCGACGGCGACGCCCAGGTGCTCGCCGTCGTGGTAGGTGACCGTGCCGGCCTCGGTGTCGATCGAGGCGTTGACCTGCGGGTAGGCCTTCAGCGCGTCGATCGCGGCCTTGGCGAAGAACGGCAGGAACGACAGCTTGACGCCCTCGCGCTCGGCGAAGGCCGCCTTGTGCTTGTCGCGCAGCCGCGAGATCGCGGTGACGTCGACCTCGACGACGGTGGTGAGCTGGGCCGAGACCTGCAGCGACTCGACCATCCGGGCTGGCGATCACCGCGCGCAGCCGGCTGAGCTTCTCGGTCTTGCCGCGCAGCGGGCTCGGCGTCGGCGCGGCGGACGCCGCGGCGGCGCGCAGCGGCCGGCTGCCGCGGGGGCCTCGGCGGCCTTCTTGGCCTCCTCGGCGGCGGCGAGCACGTCCTGCTTGCGGATCCGGCCGCCGACGCCGGTGCCGGTCAGCTCGACAGGTCGACGTCGTGCTGGGCGGCGAGCTTGCGGACCAGCGGCGTGACGTAGCTCTTGGACTCGCCGTCTCGCCGAGCGTGGCTGCGGCTGGCTGTGCTGCGGGTGCGGGCTCGCTCGGCGCGGCGCTCGGCTGCTCGGGCTCCGCCTTGGCTGCGGGCTCCGGCTCGGGCTCCGGCTTGGGCTCCGGCTCGGGCTCCGGCTTGGGCTCCGGCTCGGGCTCGGGCTCCGGCTCGGGCTCGGCTCGGCTTGGGCTCGCGGCGTTCGGCCGGCGTCGTCGGAGCCACCGTCGACGACGGCGCTCCCGGAGCCGATCACGGCGAGCACGGCGCCGACCTCGACGGTCTCGTCCTCGGCGGCCTTGATCTCGAGCAGCTTGCCCGGCGACGGGGGAGGGGATCTCGGTGTCGACCTTGTCGGTCGAGACCTCGAGCAGCGGCTCGTCGACGGCGACGTCGTCGCCGACCGACTTCAGCCACTGGGTGACGGTGCCCTCGGTGACGCTCTCGCCGAGCGCGGGCAGCGTCACGTCGGTCGAGTCGCCGCCGACCACCGGACTGCTCGGCGTCGGCCTGCGGCGGCTGGCGCCTGCTCGGACGGTGGCTCGCTCGTGCTGCCCTCGTCCGCAGCCTCGTCCTGGCCGGCGCCTCTCGACGGCTGGTCCTCCTGGTCGACTCGCGGACTCCTCGGCTGGCTCGGCGCTCGTCGGCCGACTCGTCGACTGGTCCGAGCATCGCCGTCGGAGTCACCCGCGCGACTCGCCCTCCTCGCCGATCACCGCGAGCACCGCGCCGACCTCGACGGTCTCGTCCTCGGCGGCCTTGATCTCGAGCAGCTTGCCCGGCGACGGGGGAGGGGATCTCGGTGTCGACCTTGTCGGTCGAGACCTCGAGCAGCGGCTCGTCGACGGCGACGTCGTCGCCGACGGACTTGAGCCATTGGGTGACGGTGCCTTCGGTGACGGTTTCGCCGAGGGCCGGGAGGTTTACTTCAGTCGCCATGGGTCGAGTTCCTCTTGTTTCGTCGGAGCGGTCGCAGTGGTGCAGTCGCAGGCTCAGCCTACGACGAATGTCGTCAGGAGTGCGCGTGGAGCGGTTTGCCGGCCAGCGCGAGGTGCGCCTCGCCGAGCGCTTCGTTCTGGGTCGGGTGCATGTGGACGAGGGACGCGACGTCGTCGGGGAACGCCTCCCAGTTGTAGATCAGCTGCGCCTCGCCGATCAGCTCGCCGACCCGGGCGCCGACCATGTGCACGCCGAGGACCGGGCCGTCCTTGCGTCGGACGAGCTTCACGAAGCCCTGCGTCTTGAGGATCTGGCTCTTGCCGTTGCCGCCGAGGTCGTAGGTCAGCGTCTCGACCGCGTCGTCGCCGTAGCGCTCCTTGGCCTTGTCCTCGCTGAGCCCGACCGACGCGACCTCGGGCTCGCGAGTACGTCACGCGCGGGATGCCGTCCTCGTCGATCGGCGCCGGGCTCGAGGCCGGCGATCTCCTCGGCGACGAAGATGCCGTGCTGGAAGCCGCGGTGCGCGAGCTGCATGCCGGGCACGATGTCGCCGACGGCGTAGATGCCGTCGACGTTGGTCCGCAGCCGCTCGTCGGTGAGCACGAAGCCGCGCTCCATCGCGATGCCCTGCGCCTCGTAGCCGAGGTCGGCGGTGTTCGGGCCGCGGCCGACGGCGACGAGCAGCAGGTCGGCGTCGTACGTGTCGCCGGACTCGACGGTGACGCGTGACGCCGGCGTCGTGTCGCTCGACGGACGCGAACGGGGTCGCCGGTCTTGAAGGCGATGCCGCGCTTGCGGAACGCCCGCTCGAGCACCTTCGACGACGCCGCGTCCTCGGCCGGCACGAGCCGGGGGAGCGCCTCGATGATCGTGACCTCGGCACCCATCGAGCGCCAGGCCGAGGCGAACTCGACGCCGATCACGCCGCCGCCGAGCACGATCGCGCGCTCGGGCAGCGGTCTCGAGGTTCATCGCCTCCCAGCTGCTGATGACCTGCTTGCCGTCGATCTCCAGCCCGGGCAGCGACTTGGTGTACCGATCCGGACGCGAGCACGACGTGCGCGGCCCTCGTAGCGCACGCCGTCGACCTCGACCGCGTTCGGCGCGACCAGGGTGCCGTGGCCGTCGATCGACGGTGATCCCGCGGCTCTTGACCAGTCCCTGCAGACCCTTGTAGAGCCGGCTGACGACGCCGTCCTTGTAGGCGTTGACGCCGGCCAGGTCGACGCCCGTCGAGCGTCGCGTCGACGCCGAACTGGGCGGCCTCGCGGACCGAGTCGGCGACCTCGCCGGCGTGCAGCAGTGCCTTGGTCGGGATGCAGCCGCGGTGCAGGCAGGTGCCGCCGAGCTTGTCCTCCTCGACCAGCGCGACGCTGCAGGCCGAGCTGCGACGCGCGCAGCGCGCAGGCGTAGCCGCCGCTGCCGCCGCCGAGGATCACGACGTCGAAGCTGGTCTCGGGTTGTGCGTCCGCGCGTCTCGGTCACGGCGTCCTCCGCCCTGTCGTGGCCGACTGTTGTCTCGCCATCCTTGCACCACGCGAGCCGGCGCCGAGCAGCAGGTGTCTGCGCTCGCGACCCGTCCGGATCGAGGCGGTTGCGCGCCGGTCGCCTTGGCGCGATGGGCGATACTGGATGCTTCCTCGACCGAGCGAACGAGAGGCACTACATCGATGGCGTTCTGGCGTCGTAGCCGGCAAAAGCCCGGCACCCTGCGGCAGGCGGAGTCCGCCGACGCGGCCTACCTCAAGGAGTGGGTCACGACTCGCAGCGGCATCGAGGGTTTCGTCGAGCCGCGCACCGCGGTCACCGACACCACGATGCTGCTGGTCGCGATCGACGGCGAGTGGACCCGCCGCCGGGTGCCGTCGGTCGAGTGGGCGCACAACTTCTGCAACAAGAACGCCATCCCCAGCTACGACGCCGCCGTCGTCGGCTATCCCGACCGGATGCGCGAGTACAACAAGCGCAACAAGCGCTGAGGCCCTAGCGCGCCGGGTCTGTCGGCGTCCCGAGCGCTGCTGCATCGAGCCCGGCATCGCGCGCGCGTCGGCTGCAGACGCCCAGGCGCTCGTCATCCGCGCCGCGACGCTCGCCGAGCGTCAGCGTGCGACGGCCGCGCCGGTGCCGCCCTTGGGGGTGTAGCCGAACGGGCCGCCCTCGTTGAACGCCGGACCGGCGATGTCGAGGTGCGCCCAGGCGGTGCCCTCGGCGACGAACTCGCGAAGGAACGCCGCGGCGTAGAGCGCGCCACCCCAGGCGTCGGGGTTGTGCTGGCTGAGGTCGGCGATCTTGGTGGTGCGGACCTTGTCGTTCATCTCGTCGGGGATCGGCAGCGGCCACATCTGCTCGCCGGCGCCGGCGGCGATCTCGGGGATCTCGTTGCAGCAGGTCGTCGTCGTTGCTGAAGACGCCGGAGACCTTGGTGCCGAGCGCGACCACGCAGGCGCCGGTCAGCGTCGCGACGTCGACGATCAGGTCGGGCTTGACCTGGTTGGCCGTGGTGATGCCGTCGGCGAGGACGAGCCGGCCCTCGGCGTCGGTGTTGAGCACCTCGACGGTCTTGCCGCCGTACATCGTCAGCACGTCGCCGGGCCGGGTCGCGTTGCCCGACGGCATGTTCTCGGCGAGGCAGGCGTAGGCCGTCACGCGGACCGGCAGCCCGAGCTCGGCGATCGCGAACGTCGCGGCGGCGACCGCGGCGGCCCCGGACATGTCGCACTTCATCGTGACCATCGAGTTGGCCGGCTTGATCGACAGGCCGCCGGAGTCGAAGGTGATGCCCTTGCCGACCAAGCGCGATGTGGGCGACCGGCTTGGCCGGCTTGTAGGTCAGCGTGACCAGCCGCGGCGGCCGCGGGCCGAGCCCTTGCCGACGCCGAGGATGCCGCCGTAGCCCTTGGCGTCGAGCGCCTTCTCGTCGGTGACCGTGACCTTGACGTCGGTGCCCTTGGCCCGCGACTTCAGCTCGTCGGCGAACGACTCGGGGTAGAGGTCGTTGGGCGGCATGTTGACGAGGTCGCGGCAGAAGTTGACGGCGTCGGCGATGGTCGTCGGCGGTCGCGAGCGCGCGCCTTGGCCTCCTTGCGACCGGGCGAGCTCGGTGAGCACGACGATCTCGCCGATCGGCTCGTGCTTCTTGGCGAGGTAGCGGTCGTAGCGCGTAGGCGCCCAGCAGCGCGCCCTCGGCGACGGCCCGGATCTCGTCGTCGGTGGTGGCGGGCAGGGCGAGCGCGACGGTCGCCTTGCCGGCGAGCGCGCGGGCGGCGGCGCCGGCCGCCTTGCGCAGCGTCTCGAGGTCGGGCGTCGCCCTCCTTGCCGAGGCCCGACGACGACGAGCAGCGGCGCCTTGGTGGCGCCGCCGCCGGGCAGCTTGCAGATCTCGCCGACCTTGGCCGAGGCGCCCAGGTCCTTCGAGCGTGCGGGCGAAGCTCTTGCCCCAGGCGTCGGCGACGTCGGTGCCGCCGAGCGCACGGGACCAGGTCGTCCCCGGCCGACTGGACGCCGATCACGACGGCGTCGGCCTTGATGGTGCGCGGCGAGGTGGTGCGCAGCGATGCAGTGGTCACGTTGGTGCCCTTCGGCGGCTGGAGGTCACGATCGTCGGGCACTCTACCCGCCTGCGGTATGTTCGGCGATCATGGCTGACGCGAGCACCGTATCGAACTGTTGCACCTCGCCGCTGCACGAGCGCCACGTCGCGCTCGGCGCCAAGTTCGCCGAGTTCGGCGGCTGGTCGATGCCGCTGGAGTACACCGGCGCGGTCAAGGAGCACAACGCCGTCCGCGGCGGCGGTCGGCGTCTTCGACGTGAGCCACCTCGGCAAGGCGGTCGTCCGCGGCCCGGGCGCGGCGGCGTACGTCAACGCGCTGCCTCACCAACGACCTGCGGCAAGATCGCGCCCGGGCAGGCGCAGTACACGCTGTGCTGCGCCGACGACGGCGGCGTCGTCGACGACCTGATCGCCTACCTGCGCGTCCGACGACGAGGTCTTCCTGATCCCGAACGCCGCCAACACCACCGAGGTCGTACGGCTGCTCGCCGAGGCCGCGCCCGACGGCATCGAGGTCGAGAACCTGCACCGCGACTACGCGATCCTGGCCGTGCAGGGGCCGAGCGAGCGACGAGGTGCTCGACGCGGTCGGGCTTCCCGATCGGGCACGACTACATGTCGTTCGTCGAGGTCGAGCACGACGGGGTCGCCGGTCATCGTCTGCCGCACCGGCTACACCGGCGAGCGCGGCTACGAGCTCGTGATCCCGAACGCGGCAGCGCTGTCGGTCTGGGACGCGCTGATGGCGGCCGGCGGCGAGCACGGCATCGTGCCCGCCGGCCTGGGTGCCCGCGACACGCTGCGCACCGAGATGGGCTACCCGCTGCACGGCCAGGACATCTCGCCGTCGATCACGCCGGTGCAGGCGCGGCTCGGCTGGGCGGTCGGCTGGAAGAAGGACGCGCTTCTGGGGCGACGACGGCGCTGCGCGCCGAGCGGAGGCCGAAGCCGGCGCGGCATGCTGCGCGGCCTGGTCGCCGACGGCCGGGGCATCCCGCGACCGCAGCATGCCGGTGTCGACAGCGACGGCGCACGACGTCGGCGAGATCACCTCCGGCACGTTCTCGCCGACCCGCAAGCAGGGGTCGGGCTGGCCCTGCTCGACGCCGGCATCGCCGACGGCGACGAGGTGTCCGTCGACGTACGCGGCCGGCGGGAAGCGTTCACCGTGACCAAGCCGCCGTTCGTCACGCCGGGCGTCCGCGAGTCCTGACCTGGTTATGACGGCTCCTGGGCCGCCAGGGCCGACACGACGTCGGTGACTGTCAACCAGGCTGCCGGCGCGAGAATCTTCGCCACCTGCGGTGCGAAGGCGGGCGACGACGCCAACACGTCGGCCGTCGTACCGTCGGTGACGATCTCGCCCTCGGCCATCACCACCACACGGGTCGCTACTTCGGCCACCAGTTCGACATCGTGGGTGGCGAGGGCGACCCCGTGGCCGGCGGCGACAAGTCGGTGCAGTACGTCGACGAGCCGCCGCTTCGCACCGTAGTCGAGGCCGCGGGTGGGCTCGTCGAGCAACAGCAGCGGTGGCGCGGCGGTCAGCACCACAACCAGGGCGAGCAGCAGGCGCTGCCCTTCGGAGAGGTCGCTGGGGTGTCTGTCGAGGGGCAGGTCGGGGGCAAGCTCGGCCAACAGCCCCGCCGCGGTGCCGGCCGCGACTTCAGCCTCGCGGTCGGCCGCTGCACACTCCTCGTCGGCCGACTCGCCTTTGAGCAGGTCGCTGGGGTTCTGCGGCACGAGGCCAACGGCGCCGATCAGCCGTGGGGCGGGAGTCTTGACCGGGTCGACGCCAGACACCTCAACACGCCCAGCGTGCGGCGAGACCAACCCGACCATCGCCTTCAGCAGCGTGGACTTGCCTGCGCCGTTGCGGCCCATCACGGCTACGATCTCGCCTGCCGCAACGCGCCAGGTCACGTGGCGGATGGCCGGGGTCGCGCCATATGCCACGACGAGCCGGCGAGTCGAGCCCAGCACCGGCCCGTCCAGCTGCCGGCGGGATGGAGGCACGGCGTCGACAAGCCGCTCACGTAGACCTGCCGCATGCCTGCGGCCGTCACGCACCGACAGCGGCAGCGGTGACCACCCGACAGCTCGGCCGAGCTCGACAACCGGGGGAGCAAGGGATGAGTCGCGCATGAGGTCGGCGGGCGAGCCGAGCCGGACGGGGCGTGCGCCACCCGGTACGACGAGCAACTGGTCGGCATACTGCACAACCCGTTCGAGCCGGTGCTCCGCGACCACCACCGTCATCCCGAGGTCGTGGACGAGACGCTGCATCGTCGCCAGCACCTCTTCTGCCGCCTGTGGGTCGAGCGCGCTCGTCGGCTCGTCGAGCACGAGGATGCGCGGATGGGTAGTGAGGACAGAGCCGATGGCGACGCGCTGCTGCTCTCCGCCGCTGAGGGTCGCGAGGGGTCGGCTGCGCAGGTCGGCGAGGCCGAGCAGGTCGAGCGTCTCCTCGACCCGCTTACGCATCGTGGCCGGCGACATGCCCAGCGACTCCATGCCGTGGGCTAGCTCGTCCTCGACGGAGTCGGTGACGAAGCCTGCGACTGGGTCCTGTCCGACGAAGCCGACGACGTCGACAAGGTCCTGCGGACGATGCGTGCGAGTCGACCGGCCGTCGACGACGACATCGCCTTGCAGCGTCCCACCAGTGAGATGCGGGACCTGGCCGTTGATGCACTTGAGCAGCGTGGACTTCCCGGAGCCAGTCGGCCCGACGACAAGGACGAGCGTCGCCCTCGGGGATCTCTACACTCACGCCCTCAAGGGTCGGCCCAGGCGCGTCGTCGTACGTCACGCTGACCCGGTCGAACACGATCACGCCGGCACTCCTTCGACGGCGGGCGGCTCGAAACGGTGTCACGGCCCGACAGGGAAGTCAAAGACCAGGCAGACGACGTACATCACGGTCCTGTTCACTAGGCTGCCCGGGACTGAGACGGAGGAACCGATGAGCTGGACATGGCGGATCGAGACAAGCGGCGGTGAGCCGGTGGCGATGACGTCGGAGGTTCCGGAGTTCCCGTCGCAGAGTGACGCGGAGTCGTGGCTAGGCGAGGTGTGGCGAGAGCTTGCCGAGAGCGGAGCAGGTCAGGCGACCTTGATGGAGCACGAACGTGAGGTCTACGGCCCGATGCCGCTGTCGGAGTAGGACGGCGGAGCGATCCTCCCGATATCGCCGCTAGGGTTCGCGGCGTGACCCACGGAAGGCCGCTGGCCTCGGGACGTGACGCGGACGTCTTCGCCCTTGGCGAGCACAAGGTCCTGCGTCGTTACCGCGACGGAGGTGACGTCACGGTCGAGGCGGAAGTCATGCGCTACGTCGGCGGGCTCGGCTACCCCACACCGGCCGTCTACGAGACGGACGGCGCTGACCTCGTGATGGAGCGACTCGACGGCACCACCATGACGGAGGCGCTGCTCTCCGGACGTCTCGACCTCGCCGTCGGCGGTGCCATGTTGGCCGATCTGCACACGAAGCTGCACGCGCTGCCCGCAAGGCTGAGCCCTGCTCCCGACGTGCGGATCCTGCACCTTGACCTCCACCCGGACAACGTCATGGTCACGCGGAGAGGACCTGTGGTGATCGACTGGCGCAACGCAGCCGAGGGCGATCCCGACGAAGACCTGGCGCTCACCGCCTTGATCCTGGCGCAGGCCGGAGTCGGCGATGCTGCGGAGATCGCCTCGGCGGCCCGGGTGGTGTTGACGGCATTCCTCGGCCATGCCGGCGGCAATCCGCTGCGGAAGCTCGACCGAGCCGTCGAGTTCCGCGGGAATGATCCTGCACAAACTGCGCTGGAGGTCGCCTCGCTTGCCCGCGCTGCGGCTCTCGTGAGACTGGGCGCGTGACGCGCACCTGCCTCGCTCAGATCGTGTCGCCGGCTTTGACCTGCGGCTTGGGCATCCGAAGCCGGCGCATCTGCCAGGCCCGGAGCAGCGTGTACATCGTGACGCCCTTAGTCTCGTCGGCGCCGAACCTCGCGCGGACAACGGCTTTGGCGCCACGCGTGATGCGGATTGAGTCCATGAACAGCAGCAAGATAACGGTCAGGAACGCGCTACTGCTGAAGCGGGCGGCCCATTCGCTGTTGACATACACCAGGATGAAGATGAGGAAGAAGATCGGCAGCATGAACTCGCCGATGGTCCGCCGCGAGTCGACGTAGTTGCGGATGAGGCGTTTCACCGGGCCCTGGTCGCGCGCGGGGAGGTAGCGCTCTTCGCCGGTCTCAAGCCCACGACGCGCGTTGGCGCGGGCCTCGCGGACCTTCTCTTTCCGCAGTGCGCTGGCCTCTTTGCGGGACTTTGGAGGAGTGAGCCGCTTCATGCGCGCGGCCTCGGCTTCCTTGCGTGACGGAGTTGCCCGACCCTTGCCGCCCGGCTTGGGCGGCAACTCCACCGTCGCCTCAGGTTCCGTCTTCGCCTTGCGTCGCCCCAACACCGAAACGTGCCTTACTTCCCGCTACGTCGTCTGCGCGTCCGGACCAGCGGACGCCGCCTGTGGATCGGCAGCCTACGGGACGTCATCACCGCGTAGCCAGCCGGTCGAGACGCCCCGTAGGGTTGAGGGAAACGGCGCGCACCGCCTGTGTGCCGGAGTGAACCACGGAGGGGTAGGACTACTCGATGGCCAGCATCATGCAGCGGATCTCGCTGATCTTCAAGTCCAAGGCCAACAAGGCGCTCGACACGGCCGAGGACCCGCGCGAGACGCTCGACTACAGCTACACCAAGCAGCAGGAGCTGCTGCAAAAGGTACGCCGCGGGCTCGCCGACGTCGCCACCAGCCGCAAACGGCTCGAGCTCCAGATGCAGCAGCTCGACCAGCAGTCGACCAAGCTGCAGGCCCAGGCCCAGCAGGCGCTGGCGGCCGGCCGCGAAGACCTCGCGCGTGAGGCGCTGACCCGGCGCTCGGCCCTGCAGCAGCAGCATGCCGACCTGGCGACGCAGCACGCCAACCTGCAGGCCGAGGAAGAGAAGCTGACGCTCGGCATCCCAGCGGCTGCAGGCCAAGATCGAGGCGTTCCGCACCAGAAGGAGACCCTCAAGGCGACGTACACCGCCGCTGAGGCGCAGACGAAGATCAACGAGGCGTTCTCCGGCATCTCCGAGGAGATGGGCGACGTCGGTATGGCGTCGAGCGCGCCGAGGACAAGACCGCCCAGATGCAGGCGCGCGCCGGCGCTGTCGACGAGCTGATCGCGTCGGGCGCGCTGAGCGACCACGTCTCCGGTGGCAAGGACGACATCACCCGTGAGCTCGAGCAGATGGCGGCAACCGGCGACGTCGAGGCAGAGCTCGCCAAGATGAAGGCTCAGCTCGGTGGCGGGAGCTGCAGCCGGCGCAGATCGAGGGCCAGAGCGCCACGCCGGCACAGGAGGAGCAAGGCATGATCATCCGGATTCTCAGCGAGGGCCAGTTCGACGTGCCCGACGATCAGCTCGACGTCGCTCAACGAGCTCGACGCCAAGCTCGAGGCCGCGGTCGAGGCCGGCGACGAGGCCGACCTTCGGGTCCGCCCTCGGTGCGCTGCTCGACCAGGTCCGCGCTGCGGGGCTGCCGGTGGCGATCGACGCCCTGGTGCCGTCAGAGCTGGTGCTCCCGCACGAGTCGGCGAGCCTCGCCGAGGTCAAGGACCTGCTCAGCGGCGACGGCCTCATCCCCGGCTGAGCTCCGCAACGCACGCCTTGCGTCCGTGCCGCCGCGCGCTATCGCGAGCCGCTGGCACGGACGGAAGGGGCATCGAGCAACGTAAACGAGAGACCCGCAGGCGTCGTACAGGCGAGAAACCTTCAGGCAACACAGATCGAGAAGACGAGGCGTCAGCAGTCGATGGCAGCACCCGATTCCGCAGTGACGCAGGCCTGACCGCCCGCATGGGCGCTGGTCATGCTGCTGCTCGGCGGTCTCTACGTCACCGTGTTGGCGTGCGGTCATCGCGTTCACGAATGCGTCGATCCCGGTGGTCGTGCTGTTCCTCGCCGATCGCGTTCGGGCGTCGGCCAGTGGTACTTCTCCGACAAGCTCGCGATGGCGGCCATGCGCGCCCGCGAGGTCAGCCCGGAGGAAGCACCTGAGCTGCACGGGATGATCGACCGGCTCTGCGCGCTGGCGGACATGCCGAAGCCGCGGGTCGCGATCGCCGACACCGACGTGCCCAACGCGTTCGCGACCGGCCGCAGCCCGCAGCACTCCGTCGTCTGCGTGACCACCGGCATCCTGCGCCGCCTCGACGCTGAGGAGCTCGAGGGCGTGCTGTCCCACGAGCTGTCCCACGTGGCCCACCGCGACGTGCTGGTGATGACGATCGCCGGGTTCCTCGGCGTCGCGGCGGGCTCGTGATGCGCTGGGGAATGTTCTTCGGCGGTGGCGGTGGACGGCGACAACAACAACGCTGCCGTTCATCGTCATCTGGCTCGGCAGCATCGTCGTCTACTCCGTCTCCTTCCTGCTGACCCGGGTGCTGAGCCGCTACCGCGAGCTGTCGCGCAGACCGCTCGGGCGCCTACCTGACCGGCAAGCCGTCGGCGCTGGCCTCGGCGCTGACGAAGATCTCCGGCGACATGGCCCGCATCCCGACTCGCGACCTGCGCGAGGCCCAGGCGTTCAACGCGTTCCTGTTCGCGCCGGCCTTACACCGCGACTCGTTCCAGCTCGCTTTTCTCGACCCATCCCGCCGCTCGAGCAGCGGCTGGAGCAGCTGGCGAAGATCTCCGGCGACCTGTCCCGGCCGACCAACTGAGTCAGCTCGACCGGACGTGGGGATCTTCAAGAACGTCTTCGGCCGCAGCGAGCCGCCGAAGGCCAACCTCGACAACCTGTTCGCGGTGCCTTCGGCGGCCATCACGCTCGAGGCGGCGGCTGGCTTCAGGGCCGACGGGTGTCGCGTCGGTGTGCTATCGCGAGGCCGAAGGTGGGGCGTTCGCGACGGCACAGGACGACGTACAGGCGCTGCTCGACGCTGACGGGGGGCCCAAGGTCGAGCGCTCAACCGACGACTTCGGCTTCACCTGGCTGTCCTGCCGCCACGACCCGACTCAGCTGTCCGAGCTCGTCACCGAGCTGCACGCCGTCAACTCGGCTCTCGAGAACGCCGGCTTCGGCCCGTCGCTGCTCTGCTCACTCGTGGCGTTCGACGACTCGGCGGGGCGGCAAGCTCGGGCTGGTCTACCTGTACAAGCAGGGGACGTTCTACCCGTTCGCCCCGAAGGGCGGCGAGCAGCGCGACAACGCCCTCGAGCTACAGATCCGGGGCGCGCTCGCCAACGACATGCGCATCGAGCCCGAACTCGGCCGGTGGATGGCCGTCTGGGGCGCCCCCGGCCTCTGACCCGCCAGCGTTTGCCTTGTTCACAAGGCGGGTCCCTTGTGAACAAGGGAAATTTGCCACGGGAACAGTGAGTCTGCCTTGGGCAGTCGGCCTACGCCTCCGGCTTGAACTCCGCTCGAGTGATCCGGTAGAAGACGTGCGGCCGCAGCGGGCTGTCGTCGGACAGCTGCGGGTGGTCGGCGGTGGTCACCTGCGTCATACCCAGCCGCCGCATCACTGCGATGGACGGCACGTTGAGCACAGCCGTGAGGGACCACACCTCGTCGAGCTGGCCTTGTTCGAACCCCACCTCGAGCGCCGCCCGCCCGGCCTCGGTCGCGAAGCCGTGGCCCCAGGCGGAGCGGGTCAACCGCCAACCCACCTCCCAACCACCAGCACCCGGTACGTCGGCGGGCATCGGGTTGAGACCCGTGTAACCGATGAACTCACCAGTTTCGACGACCTCGAGGGCCCACAGCCCGAACCCGCGCGCCTCAAGGCCTGACTCGATCCGGTCGACGAAGGCGTCGCTCGCGTCTCGCGACATCACGGCGGGGAAGTAGCGCATCACCTCGAAGTCGGCGTTCATCGCCGCAAACGGCTCCCGGTCGGCGTCGCGCCATCGCCGCATCAGCAGCCGCGACGTACGCATCTCGTCCACCCTGACCGTCACCACCCTGACCTCACCGCCCTGACCTCACAGGCCATCGCCTCACAGGCTGTTGCCTCACAGGCTGTTGCCTCACAGGCTGTTGCCTCACAGGCTGTTGCCTCACAGGCTGTTGCCTCACAGGCTGTTGCCTCACAGGCTGTTGCCTCACAGGCTGTTGCCTCACAGGCTGTTGCCTCAGTTGCCTCACAGGCTGTTGCCTCACAGGAAGTGCCCCGACGGGATGTACGTCGGCACCGGATCCATCGAGCGGAGCCCGAGGTAACCGCGGCTGTGGAGCTCGAGCCCGACCTGAAGGCCGATGTCGATCGCCCATCCGTGCTGACTGGTCAGGTGACCGAAGTCGACCTCTTCGGTGGGATCGGTCGTGGCGAGCGCGGCCCACAGGAGCGCCTCGGCGCTGGCGGGATCGAGGGCAGCCAGGAGGTAGGGCGCGCCGGTCGAGTACAGGTACGCATAGCCGCGACGCCCTGCCTGGTCCGCGATCACGAGCGGGTACTGCTCGACCATCACTTCGTGGTCGACGCCGTGGCCGGCACCTCTCGTTGCCCGGTCGATCTCGTCGAGCAGCGGGATGTCATCGACACCTCCGTCGCGCACGCCCGCCACGCGAGGCAGGGCAGCACGGTTGACCTTGCCGTACATGAGCATCGTCGGGTGCAGGTCGAAACCGGCGAGGCGGTAGCGCCGAACTGCGCGCGGGTCGTGGGAAGAGCAGATGATCCCCAAGGCGTCCCTAGGTCCATAGCCGAGAGCCGCATCAAGGAGAGCCTTCCCGACACCTCGCGCCTGCAGACCTGGCCGGACGGCATACGTCGACAAGCCCCACAAGCCTTCGCGCCGCAGGGCAGCGACCGCGCCGACGACTTCGCCGCTCTCGTCCTCCGCGACCCAGCAGCCGGGGCCATCGTGCGTGACGAGATGGCGAAGCCTGGTCAGCCAGAGCACGGCTCGCTCCGGTGACCGGGGCTCGGGCGCAGGCCAGTCTGCAGGATTGGTGCGGACATCGAGTTCGTGAAAGGCCGCGTCGGTGATGCGTTCGACGACCGGTACGTCGTCGTGGGTCATCGCGCGGATCTCCATCCGGCCGACCCTAATGCCCCGGCCCGCGAGGCCTGCTCGCTGGCTCACCCGACTTGCCACCGCCAAGGGTCAGCGCGGGGGAGCGGAGCAGATCACGGTGTCGGACGGGGTGTAGACCACGTGGTCGGACTCCCGCCTGACCAGCTCGTCAGACCCCGCCCGGCGGAAGGTGCGGTAGACGTCGACCTCGAACCCGCCGTACCCGGCGTTGTCGACGCACGTGTCGCTCGGGTCGTAGCGCGTGTTGTGGCGGTGAAGTTGTACTGATCGGACACGCCGGCCGTGATGTCCCAGTACTTCGTGCTGCACATCTCGACGTGCATCTCGCCCGACGACACGGTCGTCGACGGCACGACGCAGGCCTTGATCAGCACGCCGTACGGCGTGCTGTTCCGGAACTTGAGGTCGACCGACGGCCACGCCACCGTCGCCTCGCGGCCCATCGGGTAGCGGTCGATGTAGAAGCTGTGCGGCTTGTGCTCGACGTCGTCCATGCCGGCGAAGAAGGCGGCGTTGTAGGTCGTCGTGACCACCTGCGAGACGCCGCCGCCGAGCTCCTCGGCGAAGACGCCGTTGGAGATGATGAAGCCCTTGACGAAGCCGTTCGCCTCGGTGCGCTCTCCGACGGTGTCGTTGAAGGAGAACGTCTCGCCCGGCTGGATCACGGTGCCGTTGATCAGCTCCGCAGCCCTGCCCTGGTTGATGTTGCGGTACTCCGCGTAGGGGAAGTAGGTCACGCACTCGCTGACCTGCTCGCGGATGCCGAGCGCTCGTGCGTCACGCGTCGTGAACTCGGCGCGTGCGATCGCCGTCCCAACCGCGGCTGATCGCGCCTCACCCGACTTCGTGACCACGGGGAGGATCGCGTCGGCCACCTCCTGTGCTTCGAGCGCGACACCTCTCCGGTCGGGTATGACGACCGGCGTGGTCCCGCGGAGGACCACCCGAGCGGGCCGCGGACGGGCCGCGAGCTGTTTGCTGATCGGGCCGAGCCGCTTGTCAAGCACGGCGACGTCGATGGAAACGTCCAGCTGGCCTGCCTTGGGCTCCATGACGAGGGCGGGGGCGTAGGTGCGCACGGGCAGGCTCATTGAGCGGTCAGGCAGCCGAAGAGTGATAGGTGCGGACACGGCGGGCTCGACCACCTCGCGTCGCGCGTCGGCGAACTCGGCCGGGGTGAGGCTCGGGTCGGTCGTGCTCACGGGCAGCAGGATCGGGGTCTGCGACTGGAGATAACGGTCGGCGGCGAGCTCCGCCGCCGTCTCCTCGTCGACCTCGACGCCGACCACCGGCTCGACC
Source organism: uncultured Actinomycetota bacterium (assembly GCA_963811585.1). Classification (GTDB taxonomy): domain Bacteria; phylum Actinomycetota; class Actinomycetes; order Propionibacteriales; family Nocardioidaceae; genus JACDHG01. The sequence continues at coordinate 691,884 of CAWERR010000006.1, read as the reverse complement.
AGCTGTGGCTTGCCGGCCGGGGTGAACGAGACCTCTGGCTCAACCGGTTCCCCCTCGACTTCGGCTGAGATCTCGCCGATGGCTGCGGCGAGGGCGTCGCTGTCGACGGCTGCGACCAGCTTCACGTCGTTGCCCGAGCCGAACAGCAGGTCGACCATCCGAACGGGGTTCCAGGATCGGCCACCACCTGCGTCGACAAGGGTCGCCTCGACGTCGAGCTGAGGCCGCTCTCGGCGGGCTCGAGCAGGTAGGTCTCGCCGTCGTGGCGGAACCGCACGCTCGCGGCAGCGTCATCGGCCAGGCCCTCCTCCAGCCGGTCGCGTGCCGCCTCGGTGCGCAAGCCACCGATGTCGATACCGGCGACCGTGGTGCCGTTGGGGACACGGTCGCCGGTGAAGAACCAGCCGGCGACGTACAACCCGACGAGGATCGTCGCCACAGCACCGAAGATCCACCACAGCCAGGTGCGCGATCTGCGAGGTGCGGCACCCGTTGGCGATTGCTGGTCGCGACCGTTGGACGCGTCGATGATGTCTGCCACGTGATTCGCACCCTCCCCACCGCTGGCATCTACCGACCAGCGCGTCCACCCCAGCCTAAGTGGTGACCCAAGCAGCGGGGATACGGCGATCGACATCCGCTTTCCGGTGATCGACCGCCGGAGTGTCTGCGGTCGACAGGCTCGACCGGCGATAGTGGCCGCACCCAGCGAGAAGCGCACGGTGGTGGCTTGACAGCATGGGCGCATGCGTGTGCTCGTCGCCCCTGACTCGTTCGGCGGCACCCTGACCGCGGTCGAGGCGGCCGAGGCCATCGCGACGGGCTGGCACCGCCGCGCCCCGGACGACGAGCTCGTGCTGGCGCCGATGTCCGACGGCGGCCCCGGCTTCGTCGACGTGCTGCATGCGTCGCTCGGCGGCGAGCTCCTGTCCGTCACGGTGCTCGACCTCTACGGCGACGAGACGCCCGCGGCCGTCCTGATGGTCGAGGACACCGCGTATGTCGAGTCGGCACAGGCGTGCGGGCTGCACCTGTCCGAGCGGCGCGACCCCGAGCGCGCGACGACGTACGGCGTCGGCCAGCTGGTCGCCGCAGCCATCGACGACGGCGCGCGCCGCGTCGTCGTCGGGCTCGGCGGGACTGGCGACCAACGACGGCGGCGCCGGCCTGCTGGCCGCCCTCGGCGCCACCGCCGAGCCGCACGAGGCGCTGGTCGGCGGCCCGCACGCCCTTGAGCTGCTCACCGCGGTCGACCTGTCGGCGCCTGCGCGGAGCGCGTGCGCCGGCGTCGAGATCGTCATCGCCTCCGACGTCGACAACCCGCTGCTCGGACTGCGCGGCGCCACCAACGTCTACGGCGCGCAGAAGGGCGTCGCCGACGACCGGACCCTGCATGTCGACGCCCAGCTGCGAGCGGCTGGCCGAGGCAACCGACCGGCGGCTCGCCGACGCCAAGGGGCGGGCGCCGCGGGAGGGCTCGGGTTCGCCTGCTGGCTCGCTCGGGGGCCGCCGGGTCGACGGAGCTCGGCGTGGTCGCTGACGCCGTCGGGCTGGTCGACCTCGGCTCCGATCGGCGACTCGTCGTCACCGGGGAGGGCGCGTTCGACTTCCAGTCCCGGTCGGGCAAGGTGCCGTACGGCGTCGCGCAGATCGCGGCGAGGCGATCCGGCCCTGCATCGCGCTGGCCGGCCAGGTGCTGGTCGGGTCGCGGGAGATGCGGGCACTCGGGATCGAGTCGGCCTACGCGATGGTCGACCTGGTCGGCGAGGAGGCGGCGTTCGCCGAGCCGGCGCGAGAGCCTGAGCCGTCTGGCCGAGCGAGTCGCCCGCACCTGGTCGCGCTGACCTGCGGAGCGTCGGCGTGACGCGGTAACCACTCTGACGCGGTCAGCGCTAACGATCGGTGCGGGGTCGTGTGTCACACATGGGAATGACCGGCGGTATCGACGCGGTTGAGGCTTGACGCACGGGCTGTTGACTGATCTGCAGAGCGCCGCACCGGCGCAACCAGCCACGGATGGAGCATCCGATATGACGATTCAGGACGAGACCACGCACTGCGACGACTGAGCAGGCCGCTGCCGCAGTCGGCGTCCTGTTGACCGACACCGCCGCCTCAAGGTCAAGGCACTGCTCGACCAGGAGGGCCGCGACGACCTGCAGCTGCGGGTCTCGGTCCAGCCGGGCGGTTGCTCGGGTCTGCGCTACCAGCTGTTCTTCGACGAGCGCAACCTCGACGGCGACACGGTCCACGACTTCGGCGGCGTCAACGTCGTCGTCGACCGGATGAGCACCCCGTACCTGCACGGCGCCACCATCGACTTCGTCGACACCATCGAGAAGCAGGGCTTCACGATCGACAACCCCAACGCCGACGGCTCCTGCGCCTGCGGCGACTCGTTCCACTGAGCAACGTCGGGCGGCCACTCCGACAGCCGACGCTCGCCTGGACGCACGCGTTCAGGCGACGAACGCCCCGTCCGGCGCATGCTGCCGGCGACGGGGCGGTAGGCTTTGCCGTACGTGCCTATCGCCGTCACCGGGTCGGTTGCGACCGACCACCTCATGTCCTTTCCCGGCCTCTTCGCCGACTCGATCGTCGTCGACCAGCTCGACAAGGTCGCGCTGTCGTTCCTTGTCGACGACCTCGAGGTACGCCGCGGCGGCTGCGCGGCCAACATCGCCTTCGGGCTGGCCGCCATCGGAGTCGAAGCCGGTGCTGGTCGCCGCCGTCGGCGAGGACTTCGCCGACTACCGCTCCTGGCTCGAGCGCCACGGCGTCGACTGCGGCTCCCTGCACTACTCCGAGACGCGCCACACCGCCCGGTTCATCTGCACGACCGACAGGTCGCACGCGCAGATCGCGTCGTTCTACGCCGGCGCGATGTCGCGAAGCGCGCGCAGATCGAGCTGGCGCCCGTCGAGCGACCGCGTCGGCGAGCTCGACCTGGTCGATCGTCTCGCCCAACGACCCCGAGGCGATGCTGCGGCACACCGAGGAGTGCCGCGAGCGCGGCTACGCGTTCGCCGCCGACCCGTCGCAGCAGCTCGCCTGGTCCGACGGCGACGCCGATCCGCCGGATGATCGACGGCGCGACCTACCTGCTGTCCAACGAGTACGAGGCCGCGCTCACCGAGCAGAAGACCGGCTGGACGGCCGAGGAGATCCTCGACCGGGTCGGCACCCGCGTGGTCACCCTGGGCCCAGCCGGGGTGCGGATCGAGCGCAAGGGCGAGGAGCCGATCGTCGTCGAGGCGCTGCCCGGCGTGTCGGCGGTCGAGCCGACCGGCGTCGGCGACGCGTTCCGCTCCGGGTTCCTGGGTGCCGTCGTCGCGGGCCTGTCGCTGCTCGAGCGCCGCGCAGATCGGCTGCGTCCTGGCGGCGTACGTCGTCGAGCAGGTCGGCACCCAGGAGTACTCCTTCACCCACGACGAGTTCCTGCGCCGGATGCGCGGAGGGTACGGCGACGAGGCCGCCGAGGACGCCGCCGGCTGCTGCTGCCCTGACGCGTACTCGAAGCCCCGCGCATACCGCGGGACGCTCATCAGATATTCGGCGCTGACGCCGCACGACACGACCTCGGCTCGTCAATGCCCGGCTGCCGGCAGTGCCGTAGGGTTCGTGGCTGACACACGGGACCTTGAGCACCATCCACCGCCCAGCGGGAGCGGTTCCAGTAGTGTGCGCTGACATCGTCCGCGGTTACCACCACCAGGAAGGCGCCACGTGAGTCGGACCACCACCGAGCAGGCCAGCCGCGCAGGCCGCGCTGGCGTCGCACGGCCGTCGTTGTCACCGGTGTAGCGCTGCTGCTGGCGCTGACCGGCTGCTCGCAGGAGACCGAGGACCAGTGGAAGCGGCTCGGCCTTCCGCCGCCGGCCAGTGACCGGTCTCCCTACATGGAGGACCTCTGGATCGGCTCCTGGATCGCCGCCGGCATCATCGGCGTGTTCGTCTGGGGCCTGATCGGCTGGGCTGATCGTTCGCTACTGCCGACGCAGCGACGACGAGCTGCCGTCGCAGGTGCGCTACAACCTCCCGATCGAGGTGCTCTACACGATCGCACCCGGTGATCGCGGTCGCGGTGCTGTTCTTCTTCACCGTCGAGAAGCAGAACAAGATCCTCGAAGACGAGGTCGACAACCCCGACCACGAGGTCCTGGTCACGGCGCAGCAGTGGTCCTGGACGTTCAGCTACCTGAACGAGGATGCGGCCAACGGCGACGACGTCTACGAGTCCGGCACGGCGGCCGACGCTGCCCGAGCTCTGGCTGGTCAAGGACCAGTCGGTGACGTTCACCCTGCACTCGCCCGGATGTCATCCACGACTTCTGGGTGCCGTCGTTCTACTTCAAGCAGGACGTCATTCCTGGCCGCGACGAGCAGTTCTCGATGACGCCGACGGCCGAGGGCACGTTCGCCGGCCGGTGCGCCGAGCTCTGCGGCTGCCCAGCACTCTCGGATGCTGTTCAAGGTGAAGTCGTCAGCCAAGACGAGTTCGACGAACACATCCAGGAGCTGGACGACGCCGGCCAGATCGGCGCGCCGCGCGGCGGCGAGAACTCCGAGGAGATCGCCGGCCTCGAGCAGGAAGGTCACGCAGGAGGTCCAGGACCGAGGGACGGCTGAGAACAATGACCGCGATCGACCCGGCCAGCGCCCCGGTCGACCGTCGCGCGGCCGCAGACCAAGGGCCAGATCCTCGTCAAGTACATCACGACGACCGACCACAAGGTGATCGGCAACCTCTACCTCGTCACGTCGTTCGTCTTCTTCATCCTCGGCGGCCTGATGGCGATGGTCATCCGCGCCGAGCTCGCCCAGCCCGGGCAGCAGATCGTCGACGACGAGGTCTACAACCAGCTGTTCACGATGCACGGCACGATCATGCTGCTGCTGTTCGCGACGCCGCTGTTCGTCGGCTTCGCCAACTGCATCATGCCGCTGCAGATCGGCGCTCCCGACGTCGCGTTCCCGCGGCTCAACATGTTCAGCTACTGGCTGTTCCTGTTCGGTGGCCTGATCACCGTCTCCGGCTTCCTGGTCCCGGGTGGCGCCGCCGAGCTTCGGCTGGTTCGCCTACTCGCCGCTGTCCAACGCGATCCGCTCGCCGGGCGTCGGTGGCGACCTGTGGGTGATGGGTCTCTGGATGGCCGGTCTGGGCACGATCTTGGGTGCGGTCAACTTCGTCACCACGATCTTCTGCATGCGGGCGCCGGGTATGACGATGTTCCGGATGCCGATCTTCACCTGGAACATCCTGGTGACGTCGCTGCTCGTGCTGATCGCGTTCCCGATCCTGGCCGGCGCGCTGCTCGCGCTCGAGGCCGACCGACTGCTCGGGGCCACACATCTTCGACGCCGCCAACGGCGGGCCGATCCTGTGGCAGCACCTGTTCTGGTTCTTCGGCCATCCGGAGGTCTACATCATCGCGCTGCCGTTCTTCGGCATCATCACCGAGATCCTGCCGGTGTTCTCCCGCAAGCCGATCTTCGGCTACATCGGCCTGGTCGGCGCGACGCTCGGCATCGCGGCACTCTCGGTCGCCGTCTGGGCGCACCACATGTTCGTCACCGGCGCGGTCGATCTGCCGTTCTTCTCGTTCATGACGTTCTTGATCGCGGTGCCGACGGGGGTGAAGTTCTTCAACTGGATCGGCACGATGTGGGGCGGGATCTCTGTCCTTCGACACCCCGATGCTCTGGGCGGTCGGCTTCCTCACCACGTTCCTGTTCGGCGGGCTGACCGGCGTCATCCTCGCCTCGCCGCCGCTCGACTTCCAGCTGTCCGACTCGTACTTCGTGGTGGCGCACTTCCACTACGTGGTGTTCGGCACCGTCGTGTTCGCGATGTTCGCGGGCTTCTACTTCTGGTGGCCGAAGATCACCGGCCGGATGCTCGACGAGCGACTGGGCAAGATCCACTTCTGGCTGCTGTTCATCGGCTTCCACGGCGACGTTCCTCGTCCAGCACTGGCTCGGCGTCGAGGGCTTCCCGCGCCGCTACGCCGACTACAAGCCGGCCGACGGCTTCACCACCCTCAACGAGTTCTCGCAGCATCTTCGCGTTCGTGCTCGGCGCCTCGACGCTGCCGTTCCTCTACAACGTGTGGAAGTCGCGCCAGAAGCCCCTGGTCGGGCTCGACGACCCGTGGGGCTGGGGCCGGTCGCTCGAGTGGGCCACGTCGAGCCCGCCGCCGCGCCACAACTTCGCTCGAGCTGCCCCGGATCCGTTCCGAGAGCCCGGCCTTCGACCTGCACCACCCCGAGGTCGCATTGCTGGAGCTGGAGGAGAACCGACCAGCTCAACGTCGAGGGAGCAGGTCGCCGACACCGGGGAGATGACCGGCCGTCGAGGCCATCTCGAGGAACAGATCGAGGCCAATCGAGCTCGCCGCGCTGACGTCGACGACGGGGGACCACGCGGTGAAGATCGAAGCCTGGATCTTCGGGATCAACGCGCTCTTCTTCGCTGCTCGTCACCCCGGCGTACTGGTTCTTCACCGAGGACCCGACCGGTACGTCGGCGCTGGTGATGACGACGGCCTGGCGCGTCTGGTGACGTTCTACCTCGCGTTCCACGCCAACAAGATGGACCCGCGGCCCGAGGACCTCAAGGAGGCCGAGGTCGTCGACGGTGCGGGCGAGCTCGGGTTCTTCCCGCCGTACTCCTGGTGGCCGCTGTGGTGCGCCTGCTCGCTGGCGATCTGCGTGCTCGGCGTGGTGTTCGGATGGTGGCTCTTCATCATCGGTGTCGGCGCGGGCAGCGATCGCGCTCATCGGGTGGGTGTTCGAGTTCTACCGCGGAGAGCACGCTCACTGACGCCACGCCGGTCGAGCCCGCCACGACCGGGTCGAGCGGGCTCCGCCGGTTGAGCCCCCTACGCCGGTCGAGCTTGTCGAGACTCGTTGATCTCGACAGGCTCGATCACCGGAGTTGGCTCGATCACGGGAGAATCTTCTCGATGACCGGGGACTCGGCTCGATCACCGGGGGCCGGGTGAGGCGTGTCACCGCCCGAGAATTTCTTGTGGTAATGCATCGTTGTTACCCTGGGGCCGGTCGCAACCACTTCTGAGGAGTCTGTATGTCTGCATGGGGGACCCGTTTGAGGCTGCCCGTGACCGTGTCCGCGGTGCTCGTGCTGAGCCTTGCCCTGGCGGGCTGTAGCGGCACGCAGAACCAGCCGAGTAAGCGCGACAGCAACAACCAGGCTGCCGGCGACCCCGGCAGCGAGGACCAGGCGCCCGAGGCGCCCAAGCATTCCGTTGCCCAAATCAGTTCAAATGTGACCGCTAAGGGCGAGGTTGCTGTCGACACGCCCGTCACGATTGCGGTGACCGACGGCACTTTCGAGTCGGTGGGATTGCGCGTGTTGAAGGGCAAAAAGCTGCCCGGGTCCTTCAACGACTCCAAGACCGAGTGGACTGCCGACACTCTTCTCGAGCCCGGCATGACCTACGTCGTGTCCAGCTCCGCGAAGGACAGTGAGGGTCTCGTCGCCCGCTCCCGGACGCCGTTCAAGACCGACGACCTCACGCTGGCCGAGCAGACCTACGCCAACATCACGCCGCTCGAGGAAGAGACCGTCGGGGTGGGGATGCCGGTCATCGTCCAGTTCGACGTACCGGTCAAGAACCACGCGGCGTTCCAGAAGCAGATGAAGGTGACCTCCAAACCGGCTCAGCGCGGCAGCTGGCGGTGGATGAGTGACAACGAGGCGCACTGGCGCCCGGCGAAGTACTGGCAGCCCGGCACGAAGGTCGACGTCGACCTCACGGTCAACAGCATCAACGCCGGCCGGGGCGTCTACGGTCAGATGGACCGCAGCATGAGCTTCACGATCGGCCAGTCCGTCGTGATGCGAGCCAACTTGCAGACCAACCAGATGGGTGTCTTCATCAACGGCGCTCTCGCCCGCAACATCCCGATCACTGGCGGCAAGCCAGGCTGGGAGACCCGCAGCGGGACCAAGCTCATCGTCGAGAAGTTCGAGTCCAAGCGGATGGACGCCGCCACGGTGGGCATCGAGCCCGGCGACCCGGAGTACTACAACATCCCCGAGGTCGAGTACGCCCAGCGCGTCACGTTCACCGGCGAGTTCCTCCACGCGGCCCCGTGGTCGGTGGGCGACCAGGGATCGACCAACGTGTCACACGGCTGTGTCGGAATGAGCACAGAGAACGGCGCCTGGCTTTACTCCGTCACGCATCGCGGCGACCCGGTCGAGGTGACCGGGACCAACCGTGGCCTCGAAGACGGCAACGGATGGACCGACTGGAACATCTCCTTCGCCGAGTACAAGCAGGGCTCAGCCCTCTGACCTCACTCAACCGCGAAACGATCCGACTCTCACCTGCCATGAGCACGTGAAAGTCGGATCGTTTCGGCACTTAGCGGTGGGGCTCTTCTAGCTCGAAGTCGTCGCCACCGACCTGCCCACCGGTCTCGATCCCGACGTGGCGGTCGCCGTCTACATGAGGTGCCCCGTTGTGGTGCTGCGCGTCCTCGAGTTCCTCCGTGGTCGGCTTGGCCACCTCGTCGCCGAACCAGAAATGGGCCAGCCGGGCACGGACCTTCTGCACGGCCTGCATGCGGGCCGCAACCCCACCTGAGTCTTCGTCCGGTGGGACCTCGATGGGTATCCGCCGGTCATGCGTGGTCAGCGTGTAGGCGTGCTCGGTCTCGAGCGGGACGTGGATCTCGTCATACGCGCCCTCGGGCGACCGCACGATCACCCCGGTCTCGTAGCCGTGCAGCACGGTCTCGCGGTCGTGGCGCTGCAGCGACAGACACCATCGTTTGGTGATGATGAACGCCAACACAGGCAGCACGAAGATCCCGATCCGGGCAAACCAGATGATCGACTTGATCGACACATCGAACAACGGCCCGACGATGTCGTTTCCTCCTGCTAGCCACAGGACGCCGTATGCCGTGATGCCGGCGGCGCCGAAGGCGGTCCGGGTCGGCTGGTTGCGGGGCCGGTCGAGCAGGTGGTGCTCGCGGTCGTCGCCGGTCAGCCAGGCCTCGATGAACGGGTACAACGCGAGGATCGTGAACAAGATCCCCATCAGAGCAAGGCCCGGGATCAGCACGTTCCACGACAAGGTGAACCCGAATGCCCGCGTCTCCCAGTTCGGCATGATGCGCAGGCCGCCCTCAAGCCAGCCCATATACCAGTCAGGCTGTGATCCCGCGGTGACTTGAGAGGGGTCGTATGGCCCGTATTGCCAGATCGGGTTGATCTGCATCAGCCCGCCCATTAAGGCGGTGACGCCGAACACGATGAAGAAGAAGCCGCCTGCCTTGGCCGTGTAGACCGGCAGGAGCGGGTAGCCGACGACGTTGTCGTTCGTGCGGCCAGGGCCGGGCCACTGCGTGTGCTTGTGGTAGACGAGCAGCAGCATGTGAGCCGCGATCAGGGCGAGCAGGATGCCCGGGATCAGCAGCACGTGGACGGTGTAGAGCCGGGGGATGAAGTCGTCGCCGGGGAACTCGCCGCCGAAGATGAAGAATGTGATGTACGTGCCGACGACCGGGATCGAGAGCATCAAGCCTTCGGCGATACGCAGCCCCGTGCCCGACAGCAGGTCGTCAGGCAGTGAGTAACCTGCGAACCCCTCGATGATGCCCAGCTGCAGCAGGCCGAGGCCGATGAGCCAGTTGAGCTCGCGGGGCTTGCGGAAGGCCCCGGTGAAGAACGTCCGCAACATGTGGATCGTCATTGCCGCGAGGAACAGGTTGGCCGACCAGTGGTGCATCTGCCGCATGAGGAGCCCGCCGCGTACGTCGAAGGACAGCTCGAGAGTTGACGCGTAAGCCTCCGACATGTGGAGGCCTCGCAGCTGGGCGTAGGAACCCATGTACTCGACTTCGGCCATGCTCGGCTTGAACCACAAGGACAAGAAGGTGCCGGTGAGCAGCAAGATGACGAAGCTCCACAGCGCCACTTCGCCGAGCATGAACGACCAGTGGTCGGGGAAGACCTTGCGTACCTGCTTCTTGGCCAACGTGGCGAGCCCGATGCGGTCGTCGATCCACGCGACGGGGCCGCCAGCCTTCTTGGCAGTCCCGCCGGGCCGTGCCTGCGACGACGTACCTCCGGCGCCTGTCGATGTGCTCATCGCGAGATCACCCTCGTTCCCAGAAACTTGGTCCGACGGGCTCCTGGAAGCCGTCACTCGCCACGATGTACCCCTCGTCGTCAAGCATGAGAGGCAGCTGCGGAAGGTTGCGGGCCGCAGGACCGAACAGAACTCGTCCGTTGTCGGCGAGGTCGAATGTCGACTGGTGGCAGGGGCACAGCAAGTTGTGGGTCTGCTGCTCCCACAGGCTGATGGGACAGCCGACGTGCGTGCAGATCTTCGAGAAGCAGAGGATCCCGTCAATGCCCCAGTTCTCTCGGCCCTCGACTGGGGTGATGTCCTCCGGCAGCATCCGGACCAAGATGATGGCGGCCTTGGCCTTCTCGACGAGCAGCTCCGCGCCTTCGTACTCGGCTGGAATTTCCTCGCCGTCGGCGTCGGTCTCGGGGAAGAACACGCTGGGCTCGGCGTTGACCAGGGCTCCGGTCTTGATGTCTTGCGGCCGCAGCGGCATCCCGGTGACGTCGTTGACCACCCGCACGCCGCGCCTCCACACCGTCTGCTCGAGCTTCGTGCCAGGAAGCGGGCCCAGGTCGCGGAGCAGCACCACGGCAGGTAACCCGAGCAGCGCGAGACTGCCGAGCAGACTGTTGCGGACCAGTTTGCGACGGCCGAACCCTGACTCCTTGGCGCCGGTCCGGAACGCCGCGAGAGTTTCCTCGCGGTCCTCGTCGCTCGACGCGGCGCTGTGTCGGTACTCGATGATCTCTTCGTCGGTCATCAGCTTGCGTGCCCACTGGATCGCACCGATGCCGACGAACGTCAAGGCGAGCCCGAGGCTGAGGCCGAGTGTCAGGTTGGATGCGCCCATCCCGAAGATGGTCTCGCCGTCGATGCTCGGGTCGAAGCTGAAGAACGCGACGCAGAAGAGCACCGAGAGCACGCCCGCGGCGATGAAGAACAACGAGATCTGTCGCTCAGCGCGGCGCTCCAGGCTTGGGTCGACGTCAGTAGGACGGTCGCGGTGCTCCGGCAGTCCGGGATCGGGGATCGGCTCTGCCGCACGCGCTGTGTGGGGACCGACTTCGTCGAAGTCCTCCGGGTTGTGCTTGCCCGCCTTCGAGCGTGCGACCTCGTCGCTGCGCCACTTTCCTTGGTCGCTCATCAGGACTTCTTCGCTCGAGCGCCGTTGTTGGCGATCCACACGGTGACCAGCACCAGGGACCCGATGCCAACGAGCCAGAGCCACAGCCCTTCGCCGACCGGCCCGAGGCCACCGAGGTCAGCTCCGCCGTATGCCGGCTGGGTCTGCAGCATCTCGATGTACGCGATGATCTGGCGCTTCTCCTCCGGCGTGATGACGTCGTCGGAGAACACGGGCATCTGCTGCGGCCCAGTGATCATCGCCTCGTAGATGTACCTCGGCTCGGCATCGAGAAGGCTGGGCGCATACTTGCCGTCGGGGAGCGCTCCGCCGGACGCTGTGTAGTTGTGGCAGGCGGTGCAGTTGGTCCGCCACAGGGCACCTCCCTGCACGAGGTCCTCGAGGCTGACGTCACTGGTGTCGTAGGCCGACTCGTCGGGGATCGCCGGGCCCGGGCCGAGGGAAGCGATGTAGGCGGCCAGCGCCTCGACCTCCTGCTCGTCATACACCTGGTGCTTCTCGGGCATCTGCACGTCGGGCCGCTGTGCCGGCATCCGGCCGGTCCCGACCTGGAAGTCGACTGCCGCCGCGCCGACGCCGATCAGCGGCGGGCCGTTGTTGTTGCCCGACTTCGTCACGATGCCCTCGGCATTGAGCCCGTGGCAGGAAGAGCAGCCGACGACGAAGAGCTCCCGGCCCTGGGCGATCAGTTCGTCATCGGCCTTCGTGGGCGCGTCGGCGACTGCCGGGCGGAACGCCGCGTAGCACACGCCTACCGTGATGAGGCCGAACAGCACGACCAGGAGCCCAGCGAGCGGATGCCGGCGGCGACTCGACAGGAACTTCACTGAGCCCTCCCTATGCTGTCGAAGCAGTCTGTGCTGTTGGAGCAGTCGGTGCTGTTGAAGCAGTCTCTGACGGTGAAGCAGTCTTCTACGGCCATCACTGAAGCAGGTAGATCGTGGCGAACAGACCAATCCAGACGACGTCGACGAAGTGCCAGTAGTACGACACGACGATGGCCGTCACGGCTTGCTCGTGGGTGAACGTGCGGGCCATGTAGGTCCGGCCGAGCACGAACAGGAACGCGATCAAACCGCCGGTCACGTGGAGCCCGTGGAAGCCCGTGGTCAGATAGAAGATCGACCCGTATGCCGACGACGGGATCGTGACGTTCTCGCTGACCAGCGCGGCGTACTCGAGCACCTGCCCGGCGATGAAGATCGCACCCATGATGTAGGTGACGACGAACCACTCGCGCAATCCCCACTTGCCGACCTGCAGGAGCGATCCGGAGCGGCCGACAGCCCCCTTCTCCGCCGCGAACACGCCCAGCTGGCAGGTGACGGAGCTCAGCACCAGGATTGTCGTGTTGACCGAGGCAAACGGGATGTTGAGCTTCTCCGTCTCCTGCGCCCAGAGGGCGACCGTGTCGGGAGTGGCGCTGCGTAGCGTGAAGTAGGCGGCGAACAGGGCGGCGAAGAACATGAGCTCGCTCGCCAACCAGACGATTGTGCCGACGCTGACCATGCTCGGCCGATCATGCTGCCCGTGCAGTCGGGAGGCCGGGACTGCCGTCGTAGTCGCCACGCCGCCATTATGTCCTGACGATCGCCAGAAGGGACAGCGACCCCCCGAGGTCGGCGAGCATCTCGTGGGGTTCGGCGAGGCCGGGTCGGGCTGAATGGATTGGTCAGCCTTCACTCCGCGGCTTCGCAGGCCAAAGACACGCCCTACGCTGGGCGCGTGAGCTATCTCGCGCACGCCGATACCGGTGATGCGGTGCCCCCGCTGACGCTGGAGCGAGTGTTCTCGACGTGGGTCTTCGAGCCGCTGCCGCTGGCGTGCATCCTCGTGGCCCTCGGCCTGTACGTCGCCGGAGTGCGGGTGCTGGCTCGGCGGGGGGATCACTGGTCGTGGGGGCGGACGTTGAGCTTCGTCGGCGGGCTGGGCGTGTTGGTGGTTGCCACCAGCTCGTCCCTGGCGGCATACGACACGGTGCTGCTGAGCATGCACATGGTTCAGCACATGCTGATGTCGATGGTGGCGCCTGTCTTCCTCGCCCTGGGAGCGCCCGTGACCCTGGCGCTCAGGACCCTGCCGCGGCGGCCGCGTGGGTGGCTCTTGGCGGCGCTGCACAGCCGGCTGGCGGCGGTGCTGGCGTTCCCGCCGGTCGCATTCGCGCTGTTCGTCTTCACTCCCTGGGTGCTGTACTTCTCGGGGTGGTATGACGCGACGCTCGAGTCGGGCGCCCTGCACGACCTGATGCACCTGCACTTCGTGGCCGTGGGGTGTCTGTTCTTCTGGCCACTGCTCGGCGTCGACCCGGTGCCGGGCCGGGTGGCATACCCCTTCCGGATGCTGACCGTGTTCGCGACGCTGCCCTTCCACGCCTTCCTCGGCGTCACGATCATGACGATGGACACGCTGATCGGCGGCGACTGGTACACGTCGTTCGAGCGCGACTGGCCACCGTCCGTCGCCGACGACCAGTACCTCGCCGGCGGCATCTTGTGGGCGTCGGGCGACCTCATCGGGCTGGTGTTCTTCGGTGTGCTGTTCGCGCAGTGGGTGCGACAGAGCCAACGGGAGGCAGCGCGAGAAGATCGCCGCCTCGACGCCGAGGAAGCCGAGGCGGCCGCTGCGGGTAGCATCGCGCACAGCAGTCAACCCCCGTCTCGAGGCAGGTCACGGCCATGAAGGTGCTGGTCTACAGCGATGACTCCAACACCCGGAGCCAGATCCTGCTCGCCCTCGGGAAGCGGCCGCACCCTGACCTGCCTGACGTCGAGTACGTCGAATGCGCCACCGAGCCGGTCGTGATCGCCACCATGGACGCGGGCGGGGTCGACCTGGCAATCCTCGACGGAGAGGCGGTCCCTGCCGGCGGCATCGGCATCTGCCGACAGCTGAAGGACGAGATCTACCAGTGTCCGCCGATCATGGTGATCATCGGCCGGCGTGAAGACGGGTGGCTGGCCACTTGGTCGCGTGCTGACGCTGTGGTCTCCCACCCGATCGACCCGCTGGCGCTCGTGGAGCAAGTGATCGCACTGCTGCGGCCGCGTGCCGGCCTGACCGCGGGCTGAGCTGCCCTGATGGCGAGCCCCGAATTCACCTGGCCGGACGTCCTCTCCCGGCTGATCTCCCGCGCGGACCTGTCCGCCGACCAGACTGGCTGGGCGATGCGCGAGATCCTCGCGGGCGATGCCACGCCGTCGCAGATCGCCGGCTTCGCGGTGGCGCTGCGGGCGAAGGGTGAGACCGTCGAGGAGGTCGAGGGTCTGGTCGCCACGATGTACGAGTTCGCCCCTCCGCTCACGTATGACGATCGGGCCGTCGACATCGTCGGCACCGGCGGCGACCGCGCCCACACGGTCAACATCTCGACCATGGCGGCGCTCGTGACGGCGGGGGCGGGCGTGCCGGTCATCAAGCACGGCAACCGCGCGGCGTCATCGTCGTGTGGGTCCGCCGACGTACTGGAAGGGCTCGGCATCCCGCTGAACCTGTCGCCGGAGCGGGTGGGGGAGATTGCCCGTGAGGTCGGGCTGACGTTCTGCTTTGCGCCGGTCTTCCACGCGGGGCTGCGTCACTCGGCCGTGCCGCGGCGCGAGCTCGGCGTGGCGACGACGTTCAACTTCCTGGGGCCGCTGGCAAACCCAGCACGTCCGGCAGCCCAGGCGGTCGGAGTGGCTGATCCGCGGCTGGCCGCGATCATTGCGGGGGTGCTGGCGCGGCGTCGCGTCGACGGGTTCGTCTTCCGCGGCAACGACGGACTCGACGAGCTCACCACCACGACCACCTCACAGGTGTGGTCGATCGTGAGCGGAGCCGTGACCGAGCATGAGCTCGACCCGGCCGAGTTCGGCTTGGCGGCCGCACAGCCGGAGAGCCTGCGTGGCGGAGATGTGGAGTTCAACGTGGCCGTGGTCCACAGGGTGCTGGCTGGTGAGCCGGGTCCGGTGCGTGACGCCGTACTCCTCAATGCCGCCGCCGGCATCGCGGCGTACGACGTGTCGGAGGCTCCGCTCGTCGACCGCCTCAAGGCGGGCCTGTCTCGTGCGGCCGACGCTGTTGACACGGGCGCCGCCCGCGAAAAGCTCGCCGCCTGGCTCGCCGCCTGCCGCCGAACCGTCAGTTAGTTGCGGTCGAGCCGTCAGTTAGGTGCGGTCGAGCCGTCAGTTAGGTGCGGTCGAGCCGTCAGTTAGGTGCGGTCGAGCCGTCAGTTGGTTTGGTCTCGACAAGCTCGACCGGCGGGGCTTCTCGACCGGGCGGGGCTTCTCGACGGGCGGCGCTTCGAGACAGGCGGGAGGCTGTGGGTCGCTGCGGCGGCTACTCCTCAGCGCCGAGGGAGAACGCGGCCTCGAGGTCATGGCTCGAGTAGGTGCGGAACGCGATGTGCGTCTCCGTCGACTGCACGCCCGGCACCTTGTTGATCTTGTCGGGCACCAGGGCGGCCACGTCCTCGTGGTCGCGCACCCGCAGCATCGCGATCAGGTCGATGCCCCCGGTCACGGAGTAGACCTCGCTCACGCCGTCGAGCGAGGCGATCTGCTGCGCAACCTCGGGGATCTGGGCCACGTCGGCCTTGATGAACACGATGGCGGTGATCATGGCGCTCCTCGCGATGTCTCTGGGTATGACGTGAGCCTAGTGCCCCGCGCCCGAAGCCTCTTTGACGCTCGCCACGCGGCCGTCAGGTGGCGACCAGGGCGGCGTACTCGGGGTGCTGCTCGATGTACCAGCGGTAGAACGAGCACACCGGGCTGACATGGAGATCCCCGGCGGCGCGGGCGTCATCGAGCGAGACGCGCGCCATCTCGGAGGCGATCCCGCGGCCACCGAAGTCGGAGTACACCCGGGCGTGTACGAACGAGATGACGCGGCCCGAGAGCTCGTAGGTGGAGTAGCCGACAAGCTCACCGTCGAGGTGAGCCTCGTATCGGCGGCGTTCAGGGAGGTTGCTGATCTCGATGTCGCCCATGCCTCAAGACTAGGCGGCGATTCTCGAACAGCTAGGTCACCGAGACGACCACGGCACGAACGCATTGGCCTTGGCGTTGAGGCGCGGCGCCAGTGCCGGGCAGTGTCTGAGCAGTACAGCGCTCATCGTTGCCTCGTTGATCCATTCCACCCCGGCTTCCGAGTAGACGCGCGCGTCGTAGTCACGGGTGAAGAACCGGTCGCTGTTGAGCCGGCGGCTCGCCATCAGGATGAAGATGCGGAACGCGGTGTCGCTGAAACGCGAACCCCTTGGGTCGCTGCTCGGCGAACATCCCGATCATCAGGTCGACCTTCTCGATGTCTCCGCCGTAGACCTCGCGCAATGTCGGCCGCGAGGGCTGCTGTCGTCGGTCAGGTCGTCGAACGTCGCGGGCAGGCTGCAGTCGCAGCAGTCGCCGGAACTCGTTGTAGCGCGGGACACCCGCTTCGCGGGTGCGCAGGATGTCGATGGCAGCGAGGTCCATGAGCTTGCCGTCGTCGGGGCGGACGAAGTGCTGCAGCGCCTCGCGGGAAGTTGCGCAGCACGATGGCGCCGGCGTACTCGGTGCCGAACGAGTAGAACAGGTCCGCCAGGCGCATCTGCTCGAAGACCGCCGCGGCTCGCCGGGCCGGCCAGCTCGCGGAAACTCGCATTCGCGGGCGGTCTGCCCGGTCGCCGCCGACTTGCAGGACGTAGTCGTCGGGGATCAGCGGGTGCATCCGGTAGACCGCGGCGAACTCCTCGGTCAGCGAGAACGGCACGCCGTAGTGCTGCGTCTCCGAGCCGGGGATGCCGCTGATGATCTCGCTGCCGCTGAGCCGGCCGAAGCGCCGGTGGAGCCGCTCGCCGGCCAAGCCGAACCAGTTGGCGCGCATCGCGATCCTCGTCGTGGGATGGGCGATCACGGCCGGGGTCCACTCGACGGTGTGGATCTTGGCGACGAGCGCGGCGTTGACCAGCCGGGCGCGCTGGAAGAGCTCTTCGTCGCGACCAGGTCCGGGTACTTCCGCTGCGAGCCGGTCGCAGATGGCGTTGTGCTCGAGGGCGAACAGGCTGGCCAGCATGCCGAGCCCGACCCAGAACCCGGGCTCCCGCGTCGGGTCCTTGGTGCGGGTCGTCCGGCGGCAGCGGGATCGCCGTCGCCCGGAGCATCCGGAGCTTGCCGCCCTCGCCGGCGCGGTACTGCCGCTGCTCCTCCTCGAGTCGTGCCGTAGACCGACGACAGGTCCCACCAGTGGGTGAGGGTGTTGACGAAGCTCGGTGGCCCGTCGGCATCCGCCGGTCGCGGTCGGGTCGGCCACCGTCCGCGGGACCAGCATCGGGTCGCTGCGGCCACAGTCGTCGTCGGCCGACAGCGGCACCTCGATACGCGCGGTCCTTCGTCGCCCGTGACCGTGGCTGAACCAGTCCTTGATCATGAACTGGAGCCAGGCGGACGACCAGCACGTTGACGGTCGTGGCCGGCTGGAACTCGGTGCGGGTGAGCAGGCGCCGGCTGACCTCGCGCGGGTTCGGCTCCAGGATCGTGGCGTCCGGGTCGGCGTCGACGCTCGACAGTGGCACGTTGCGACCGAACCGGGCTCCCGCCATGCCCATCTGCGGCGACTTCAGGTCGTTGTAGGTGCCGTCGAAGGTGCGCACGGTGTCGTCTGCTGTTGGCGGGCTGACTGGTGGAACGTTTGCGGCAGACAATGTATCGGTGTCGTAGAGGTTCTTGCGGCGCAGTTCGTTGCGTACGCCGATCAGCACGACCAGGCTCACCGGCACCGGGAGCCGATCCCAGCCCCACTTGCGGTCCGCCCAGGTGGAGGCGTGGTTGAAGACTCGCCAGGGCAAGCTCGACCGATAACTGGTCGGACTTATCATGCCTTCGGCGTCTACCGCTGGCGCGGCGGGTTGCCGAGTCGAGTGCAGCTTGGGCAAGCGCATCGCCTGAAACAACTTCATCTTGGCCCCCTGAAAGTGACCGGGTCGCACCACATGGCCGACCTCGTGAGGGCTCCACTGCTGCCGAGCACGCGAGGGTTCCCTGACAACGTCGTGGAAGTGAAATTAGACCCGCGCCCAGTGAGCGTCAACCATGCATTCTGACGTGGCCGTCAAATGGGACGACCAGGCGAATCGGTTCAGCGAATGGGAAGCGAATCGGTGCTACTCGACCAGACGGACTGGGTCACCGAAGATGTTCGCCGACCATGAAGTCACGTCTGTCGGGACTGCCCGGCACCGTAGACGTAGCGCAGCCGGATCCAGCACTTGGTCTGGTCGGCGTCAGCGCAGGTGTACGCGGCCGGGATCGGGATCTGCACAGATACGCGCTTGCCCTGGTGAGTCGTGTTCTGGACGGTGAACGTGCAGTTGGGAAGGGTTCCTGTCGTCGGACCGGACGCCACGCAGTTGGTGAATGTCACGCCTGAGTCCGGTGGGGCGATCAGCTGGATGGTGCCGGCCTGGCTGGAGTCTCCGACATCGAACAGCTTGATCTCCAAGACCTGGCCGGCTGCGCCGCTCACGACTCTGGCGAGGTAGAACTCCGTCGTCGCACTCGGTGCGTTGGAGTAGATGGCCATTTTTTCGCGGCCGGAGACGGAGATCGAGTTCTGCGCCGTGGTGTCGGTGCTGCTCCAGGCACGGAGCGAGAACCGGTTTCCCTGATCCAGAGTGTCCGTGGTGAGACCGTTCGTCTTCACCTGCACCAGGTAGTCCCCGGCGACAGCATTGGGGATGGTGCAGACGGTGTCCCATCTGCGGAAGCTCTTGGCGATCTCGTCGCGGTAGGTCGAGGTGCTTGCCTTGTTAAGGACCGGGAAGAGGGCGCCTCGCTGACCGTTGTACGTCTTCTGGCAGCCGGGCACGATGGGGAAGCTTGTGGAGGCCCAAGGGGAGGCGGCGTTGGGTGAGCGCACCGTGAACTGCGTCTTCATCGTGCCGGAGCCGCTATAGGTGTTGTCTCCTGTGCAGAACGGCGAGGCGGTGCCTGACACGTAACGAGTGGCCTCATTGGTGACGTAGTCATTGAGAGCGTCGCGTGCCTCCGTGGTTCCGCTGCCGAAGTTGTCGGCGCACAAGAGGCCGACGTCGGTGAACGCCGGATCGAAAGCTTGGATCTGCAGGTTTTGAACCGCGTAGGGCACATGGACTGTGTAGAAGTAACCATCCGTCGCGTAGTCGGTGTTGACACCGCTGGTGCACCCATCGACGCCAGAAGCGCAGACCGTGGACTGGTACGCGTCGCCATTCGCCTTGGCGCTCGCGGGCGAGTTGACGCTGGCCCAGAACTGACCGCTGACCCCCGCGCACGTGGTACCACGGTGACCGGCGATGTCCGGGTCGTTTCCGAACTCGTTGCAAGGGCTTCCCATGGGGACAGGTCCGGCGTAGTCGGCGACCGCGCTGCGCGTAATCGTCGTGGACGAGATGCCGAGCAGGCCGCCGAAGGTGTTGTCGACCCGCTTCGAGACCGTGACGCGGAGACGAGTTGGCTGGCCGTCGATGGACGGTACGACGGTGACGCGGGCGTTGTTGATGTCGTAACCGTTGGCCGCCGCGAGCACCTTGGCCCGGGCGAAAGCAGCAGCTTGGTTGCTCGGGAGCTGCGGGACTCCTGCGAGCGCGGCCGCGTCTGCCGCTCGCTGCGCCTCTTGGCCGGTGACGTACCAGTTACCGACATCGACACAGAAGGCGGCGATGGCACACAGAACCACGAATATCCCAGCCACGAAGACGGAGACGTAGCCGCCTTGGTCCAGTCGGCGTTGCCGTGGCGTCATGAACGACCCCGATCTCATGGCTTGCAGGGACCAGACGTGGGCATGGGCTCGAGGCTCATCACGGTGTGCGAGTCGAGCATCAGGCTGTTGAAGAGCAGTCCGGTGACCGCGTCGTGGTCAAACTTGAGGTAGACGCCGACGCTCTCGCGGTTGACATCGCCCTGACAGGCGTTCTGCTGAAGAGAGGTCCAGGTAGTGGAGGACGGCAAGAACTTGTTCTGGGAGGCGTTCCAAGTGAACTTGACACAAACCGTGCAGGTGGTGAACGTGCCTGAGCCGCCTACGGGAGTGCCTCTTGTTGTCAGGAATGCCGGGTCTGCCTTGTAGACCCACAACTCTTTGACTGAGGCCATCCTCAGGGCCCCACCTTCGCGGGCGACCTGGTCGGCGGCGTCTTGAGCAAAAGTGGCCTTGCGCGGCTCGGCGCTGGCGATCCTGGCGCCCGCGCGCACGGACGAGGTCAGGCCGAGCTGGTCCTTGAAGACAAGGCCGAACTCGATGATTCCGAAGACGAGCAGGATGAGAATGGGCGTGATCAGGGCGGCCTCGACGGCTACAGCGCCGCGGTCCCCGCGCTGACGGTCGGCTCGGCGTGTAGCAGCACCACGCAGCCAGCGTGTCCCAATGATCATGTCCCCGATGCTACGGACAGTAATAAGGCGATGACGCTGGTATGACGAGAGAACCAGCCGAACGGCTGATACCGGCGGGTGGCCAAAACACCCGTATCGGACACCTAGTCCTACGATGCGGTCGCGGCTGACCAGCCCGACGAAACCTCAGGCGAATTCGTTGGTGCGTCGGGGTCAACGGGCGGGGCGCGACAGTGTCGACGACAGGCGCGGGTTGTCGAACGGCGTGAGCGTCTCGCGCGACGCGTCGATGGTGTCGAGGAACTCGCGCTGCGACTCGGCCCCGTCGACGGGGCACGACCACGTGCCGACCACGTGAACAAGGCGAACCGCCGGCTGCTCGAGCCAGCGCAGCACCTTCTCGGACTCCTCGGGTGTCGCTGCGGGCGCCGGTCCTGGACCAGGGACAACGGTGTCTGCGCCGGCCCGCAATTCCTCGGTCCAGTCCCGCGCGGACACCCCAGCAGGTATGACGCCTGCCCCGGCCAACCTGCCGTGGCGGATCACATGCACCAACCACAGCCCATCGTCGGAGCGCCTGGCCGCCACGATCTCGGCGCATGACGTCAGTGCCTTCAACCGCTGTGTCCGGGCGGCCGCCCGCACGAAGCTGGTCATCCGGTGGCGGTGAGTGGCCGCCTCTTCGAATCGCTCGGCCTCGGCGAGCAGCTCCATCCGGTGGCGGATGGCCTCCGTCACCCGCGCCGGTGATGCGTCGAGGCTCCGGCGTACGGACTCGACCGTGATGAGGTAGTCGTCGGCGCTGGCGGTGCCGTCGCACGGCGCAAGGCAGCGGCCCATCTCGGCAAGGATGCAGGCGCTCCGACTGGGCCGCAGCGGCATCCGGCCACTGCACTGGCGGATCGGGAAGCTCTCGTGCAGGGCGGCCACGGCCGCCTCGGCCTGCTTGCGGGAGCGGAACGGCCCGAGGTAGTCGGCGTCGTCGTCGAGCACCTGGCGCACGAGCGACAGCCGTGGCCACGGCTCGACGGTGAGCTTGACCCAGCTAACCCGCTCGGGGAACTTCGACCGCCGGTTGTAGCGCGGCTTGTGCTCGGCGATGAGGCGTAGCTCGCGCACCTCCGCCTCCAGCGGCGTGGCGCAGCAGATGCCCTCGACGGATTCCGCGAGGCCTACCATCTCGCCCATCCGGGAGCGGGTCTCACTGGCGGTGAAGTAGGTGCGCACGCGGGAGCGCAGATCCTTGGATGTGCCGACGTACAGCACCCTGCCTCGGCCGTCTCGGAACAGGTAGACGCCGGGGGAGTGTGGCAGCTGCTCGGCGAGGTAGCGCTTCTTGCGCTGCGCGGTCGACACCCGCGAGGAAAACGTCTGCAGCTCTTCGAGGGTATGGACACCGAGGTTGCCGAGCCGCTCCATCAGGCCGTGCAGCACGTCGACGGTGGCGCGGGCGTCGGACAGGGCGCGGTGGTTGGGCATGGTCGATGCCTTGAAGAGCCGCGCGAGCGACGACAGCTTGCAGTTGGGCGCGTCATCGCGGGTGACAACACGGCGAGCCAGCTTCGCGGTGTCGAGCACGTCGAAGCGCGGCCAACCCAGCCCGAGCAGCTCGGAGTAGTGGCGCAGGAAGCCAACGTCGAACGGCGCATTGTGGGCCACCAGCACACAGCCGCGCGCAAACTCGAGGAACGCCGGCAGGGACGACTCGATGCGCGGCGCATCGGCCACCATCGAGTTGGTGATCCCGGTCAGCACCGAGATGAACGGCGGGATCGGCTCACTCGGCCGCACCAACGTCTGGAACTCGCCGAGCACCTCTCCCTGACACACCTTGACCGCACCGATCTCCGTGATCGACGAGCCGGCGGTGGCTGAGCCACCCGTCGTCTCGAGGTCGACCACGACGAACGTGACGTCGCGCAGCGCAGTCCCCAGCTCGTCAAACGTCTGCTGCACCGCGGTGTACGTCGTCGGAGCCGACGACGGGGTGGGCGCATCGAGCAAGGTGCTCATGTTTCGAACGGTAGGCCTGCCCACCGACGAAACCGCCACGACGCGCCCGCCCGGCACCCGGCCGGGTATCGTTCGGCGACGGACACCGCTGGCCTCATCGCCAGAGTTGGAGGCGACCCTGAACGATCCTTATGCCCTCTCGGTCGTGCTCCCGGTTCACGCGGGAGTCGACCCCGCCCACCTTCGTCGGGCCCTCACAAGCGTCTACGACCAAAGCCTCCTCCCGCAGGAGATCGTGCTCGTCGAAGACGGTCCACTGTCGCCCGATCACCATGACGTGCTCGAGGCGTTTGCCGGATCGACGCCGCCACTACACCGCCTGACCTTGTCCGAGAACCAGGGCGCGGCCGTGGCCAACCAAGCCGGACTTAACCACGCATCGGCGCCGTGGATCGCCAAGATGGATGCGGATGACATCGCCGTCCCTGCTCGCTTCGAGTTCCAGGTGGAAGCTCTTCGAACCGAGAAGTACGACCTCGTGGGTGCGGCGATGCTGGAGTTCGAGGGCGACGAGGACAACGTCATCGGGGTCCGACAGCTACCTTCCGAGCACCGCGACATCGCGCGGTACATGAGGATGAACAACCCCATCAACCACCCCACCGCGGTCTACCGCCGCGAGATGGCGATCGCGGCTGGGGGTTATCAGTCGATGCGCTTCATGCAGGACTACGACTTCTTCGCCAGAATGCTCGTCGCAGGCGCTCGCATGCACAACCTCGCCGAGCCGCTGGTGCTGTTCCGGGCCGACCCCGCGATGTTTCGTCGCCGCCGAAGTGCCGCGATGTTCCGATGTGAGCTCACTTTGCAGCAGCGGCTGAGGTCCTACGGGCTCATCGGACGTCCTCGCATGATCGCGAACCTGGCGGTCCGCTCGCTGTTCAGGCTGCTGCCGGCGGGGCTGATGCGACGGATCTATCGGCGTCTCTTCCATGCCCACCGCCCGGACTAACCACGCGACGAGTTGGCCCAAGATCACCGTTGGCTCATGGTCGAACACTTAGAGTGGCAATGTGACCCGCACTATCTCTGTCATCGGTACTGGGTACCTGGGGGCAGTCCATGCCGCCTGCATGGCAGAGCTCGGCCACGACGTGGTTGCCGTTGACGTCGACCGACAACGAGTCGAGGCTCTCGCCGCCGGCTCGGCTCCGTTCTTCGAGCCTGGTCTCGACGCGCTGCTCGCCCGGGTGTTGTCGACCGGGCGCCTTCGGTTCACCTGTGACTACGACGACATCGCCGAAGCGGACGTGCACTTCATCTGCGTCGGAACACCGCAGAGCAGCGACGGACGTACGGCCGACACGTCGTACGTGTTCAGTGCTGTTGAGTCGCTTGCCAGCCGACTTCGCCCAGGCGCACTTGTGGTGGGCAAGTCGACGGTGCCGGTCGGCACGGCCGATGCGATCCTGACCCGGCTCAGAGCAACCGCGCCGACGCCCGGTGAGGTCCGGCTTGCCTGGAACCCCGAGTTCCTCCGCGAAGGCACGGCCATCGACGACACGCTGCGTCCAAGCCGACTTGTGTACGGCGTACACCCTGACTCGGCCGAGCAAGACATCGAGCTCCTTGACGAGATCTACGCGCCCGCGTTGGCACTTGGCGTCCCCCGGCTGGTCACCGACTTTGAGACGGCCGAGCTCGTCAAGGTTGCCGCCAACGCCTTCCTCGCCACCAAGATCTCGTTCATCAACAGCATGGCCGACCTCTGCGACGTGGCAGGAGCCGACGTCGTCCAGCTGGCCCAGGCGCTCGGCCTCGATGATCGCATCGGTCCGAAGTTCCTGGGGGCGGGACTGGGATATGGCGGGGGATGCCTGCCGAAGGATGTCCGCGCGCTTGCTGCGCGATCCGAAGAGCTGGGCGCGGATGCCTGCGTGACACTGCTGAGCCATGTGAACGCCATCAACGAGAGCCGTCAGACAAAGATGCTGGATCTTGCTCGCACCTACTGCTCAGGCAGCTTGCGGGGCAAGGCAGTCGCAATTCTCGGGGCAGCCTTCAAGCCGAACAGCGATGACCTGCGCGAGTCGCCCTCGCTCGAGGTGGCGATGAGGGCGCTGCGCGAGGGTGCCACTGTGACCGTGCATGATCCGCGCGCTCTTGACGCGGCCCGCCTGGCATACCCGCACCTCCGCTACGAGGAGAACGTCGAGGAAGCCTGCCGCGGTGCTGACATCCTGCTCCACCTCACCGAGTGGGAGGAGTACCGGAAGCTGGACATCGCAAAACTGACGCGACTCGTCCGCACGCCGGTCATCCTCGACGGTCGAAACGCCCTGCATGGTGAGTCGTGGAGCATGCACGGATGGACCTACGTCTCGATAGGCCGGCCGGCACTGATCGCGGGGCTGCCCGCCGAGCCTGAGCTGGCACGGCATGCGTAGACCCCCTCTGACGGGCGTCTTGGCGGTCCTGAGGAGTGGCGTGCTCACGTGCGTGTGGCTTGTTCGCCGGCCGGCGTACGCCCGAGACTTCTCGCGGATGCTGCGCACCTTGGGGAAGGCGACGCTGGATCTGCGTCAGGCCTGGCTCCCATTCGCGCTGACCGACGAGCTGGGTGCGGCCGCGACCAAAAAGTCGGCTGTGTTCGAGTTCGGGGGCGGCGGCTCTACCGCATGGTTCGCCGACCGGTTCGGTCGCGTGACAACGGTCGAGCATCACCGTGAGTGGTTCTCGATGCTGGAGTCACGACTGGGTGGCACCTCGAACGTGACACTGCTTTATCGCTCGTCGGCTGATGACTATGAAATGTACGTCGGGTCGATCGACGCATTCCCCGACGACAGCTTCGACCTCGTGGTCGTTGACGGTCGCGAGCGGGTGCGGTGCTTTGCTCGCGCCGTGGCCAAGGTCAAGCCCGGCGGGTCCCTGCTCCTTGATGATGCCGATCGCAAGAGATACCGCGACGCCTTCGACCTGGTCGACTGGCCTCGGCGCGTCGTACGCGGCTTTGCCCCGTCCAAGCCGACGCTCGCGCACACGGCTGTCTTCACCCGGCCGATCGAGTGAGCACATATGAGCACGACCACCAGCCGGCGTACGTCGACTTCACCAAAATGGCGGATGCCCGGCCACCGCTGGCGATCTGGTCTGCTAATCAGGCCATAGAGACGACCCGACCATGGCTTAGCAAGCCTGTTGACCAGATCGACGTGCTCGACGTTGGCTCCGGCTATGGCCACACCACGCTGGAGCTTGCCCGGCGTTGTGCATCTGCTGTCGGAATCGAGCCGGCTCGGACGCTGTATGAGAGCGCTCAACGGCTCGTAGCCGAAGGCGTTGACGCGCAACTGTCCTTCCGCTGCGAGGGAATCGACGACCTGCTCGACAAGGATGCCTACGATCTCGTCGTGCTCGACAACGTCTACGAGCACCTCCCCGATCATGACAACGCCATCCGCGTCATCAGCGACTGCCTGCGCACCGGCGGCGTGGTGTACCTCCTCGTCCCCAACCGGCTGTGGCCGATTGAAGCCCACTATCGACTCCCGTTCCTGAGCTACCTTCCGTTGCACTGGGCCAACAAGTACCTCCGTTGGTCCGGGCGTGGCACGGACTACACCGACGCGAGCTATGCACCGTCGGTGCGGTCATTGAGACGAGTTCTGTCCGCCCATCCAGAGCTCTCCTGGCGCCTCGTGCTGCCCGCTGACCCTGCAGGCACGAAGGCCGGGACTCCGATCCACTACCGCGTCGGGATGTCGATGCTGCGTCGGTTCCCTTCGTTCTGGTGGATCTCAAAGGCATTGTTGGTGGTGGCGGTCAAGGATTCAGGAAAGAGCGGAGTGGGCGCTGACTAACAGTGTCGCGAAACGCCTGCTACCGCTGCCGGAAGGGAGCGCCTCATGATCCCCCAGAATCAGGATGCGTCCCCGCCCACCCTGATCGGGACCAAGGCGCCCTGGCGAGGAATGGCCAGCGTGGGTCTGGCCACCATCGCAACCGCAGCCGCGGGGTGGCTGGTACTTGTCATCGTTGCTAGAACTCGTGGACCGCACGAGTACGCACAGTTCGCGGTGCTCTGGGGGCTCGCCTACGCTCTCGCGGGGACCCTCTCAGGAGTTCAACAGGAGACCTCCCGGGCTGTGAGCACGGCGATTCAGGATGCGAGTCACCTAGAACCAACTGGCCGGTGGCAGCGACCACTACCGGTCGTCGGCGGTCTCTTGATCGGAATCGTCGCGAGCACGGCGGTCATCGCGACATCGTTCGCCTGGGGCCCTTCTGTGCTGGGGCATGACTGGTTTGACATCGCTGTGGCCCTTGGCGCCGGGCTGCTCGCCGTGACGGGTTTTCTCGTCCTCCGGGGTGTGCTGGCAGCACTGAGCCGGTGGGGCACGTTTGCGGCGCTCGGGGGAGCCGACTCCGCCATCCGGCTTGCCGTCGTGGCCGGAGTTTGCGTGTGGGGAGGCTCGTTGGTGGGGCTCACGTGGGGAATCGTCAGCGGCTGGCTCGTCTGGATCCCGCTGCTGGCGTTGCCGACCGTACGCGCGACCTTGCGCGCTCGAGGCGATCGTGACTCGCTGAGCGGCACGTTGGTGGCGTCGGTCCACGCGATGATCGCGACGGGCTGCAGCGCCCTCTTGGTTGCGGGTTTTCCCTTCCTGGTCAGCCTGACGGCCGACGAGCCTCTGGACGCCTCCGTCGGAGTGTTGTTCGCCGCAGTGCTCATCACCCGCACCCCGCTGATGCTGCCTCTCAACGGTTATCAGCTGGCGATCCTGACATACTTCGTCCGCAAGCGAGACGACCTACGCAAGCGGCTGTTCCAGATTCTCATTCGTACGTCGGTGGCAGGCTGCGTTGCCTCCGGCCTGGCGTACGTCGCCGGACCGCCGGTGATGGAGGCACTTCTCGGCAGTGAGTTCGACGCCTCCGGAAGGCTGCTGGCCGTGCTCGTCGCGGCCGCTGTCGCCCTGGTGCTGCTCACTCTCACCGGGATTGCCCTGTTAGCCCTTGGGCGCCTTCACGCGTACACCACTGGATGGGTTGCCGCGACAGTGGCGACCGTTGTCACACTGCTCCTGCCGCTGCCTGTGGTCGACCGCTGCGTGTACGCGCTCTGCGTCGGACCTCTGGTCGGGCTTGCCGTGCACGCCTGGTTCATCACGCGCGAGCGAGGTGCCGGTCAACCGCGACCGGCGTCAGCGTGACCGTGGTGGGCTCAGCCTGAGCCGGCCTTGGCCAAGCGCGGCGCGGCAAGGTTGGCTGACTTCTTCGATGATGTGGAGACCGGCTGTGCCCTTGCGGCGGCCACACACACCAACCAACCGCCAACCATGAGGGCGCCAACCAGCCAAGGTGACGGCATCAACCATGCGGGATCCCCGCTCAGCGGGCTCTCGCGACGTTCCTGCCCCAGCACGTGAACAATTCCGATGGTCTGCTCGACAGCCAAGGCCACCACACCAACGAGCAGGTGTGGTCGCGTGAGGGGATGTGCAAACAGCCGAGTCTCGAGAACCAGCCCCACGAGGAGCACGATGCCGAACGCAAGGGGCAGCCCGTAGCGGCCCTGCCAGACGAGTCCTGAGGTGGTGTAGGTGGCGACCGTTGCGGCAACGGGAATCGCTACAGCAAGGGCCACCACGGAGAGCAGCACAACACGCTGGCGACCGCTCCCGAGCCGAAGGCCGAGGTAGAGGATGCCGAGGAAGACGGTTGTCCCGATGACGTACACAGGGACGGGTGCAAGCTCGTTCAGAGCGGGGAACGCCGCGATCGACTGGATGAACCACACAGGGATTGCCTTGAGGCTGTTGGTGATCGGATCAGCATGGTCGACGCCCCCTTGACCACGTGTGTTCTGAGACGAGACCACCAGCCATAGCAGGCTTGTCAGCACGGCCGACGTCACAATGCCGACGGCGACCAGCAAGCTTCGTCGCTGCCGGGCCCAAAGCGCTCGAGCACCCTTGAGTCCGATCAGGGCAGCGGCGCACAGCACGATGAGCCCGAGCCACATCACCCCGAGCAGCCTCACCGTCGAGAGCACCACTGCGCACGGGACCGCCGCCAGGATCAGCGCACGCTGAACCTTCGGGGATAACCCAGGGCGGGACAATCCGAGCAAGGTCGTCCAGAGAGCCAACCCGGCAGACATCTCGATCCCGTTCGGGGCGGCGAGGGCGGTGCTGTAGACAGCGACGGGAGACAGAGCGACAAGGATGGCAACCATCGGCCAGCGAGTCCTCGACCACAGCGACACGGACCAACCAGCGAGCGCGATGAAGGCCGCGCACAGCAAGGCGGCCGTCAGGCGCATGACATACAGCGCCTCGCTACCTTCGAACGGACGGGCCGCGGTTCCCATCACCCAGTAGAAGGCCGGGTTGTACCTGGCAGCTCCGCTCGCCACCGTGACCATGCCGTCTCCGGCATCCGTGACGGGGGCGCAGTTCTCAGGGCCGGTGTAGTCGTACGAGTTGCAGACGGGACCCGCAGCCTCGACCAGGGTGCGGGGGACTGTGACGAGCTCGCCTCTCCCGTTCGCAGCACTGACCGGATCCGGTAGCCACTCACCATGGGCAACCGCAGCCGCACGATAGGCATGGTCGAACTCGTCAAGCCCGCGAAATGGCGGAAGCGTGAGAATCCATGCCGTCTGCATGAGGAGGGTTCCGAGGAGGAGTAGTGCTGGCAGCCTCCACGTTCCACGTCTCACAGAGTTCCTTCGGGCCGTGTCCCCGCTTGCACCGGACCTTCGACTCCGCGGGCGTCGCGGTCGGAGGTGACGCCCTGCGACCGCAGGGCTTCGTCGATCGCGATGCGACGAGAGAGCTCGACGTACCGATCTTCCAGTTTCTTCAGCTGTTGGTAGAGCCCCATCGTGCTGAACAGGAACCCGATGACCAGGGCGTACAGGACGAGGTCGGCACCTCGGCCGACACCCACACTGTTCGCCAGCTGGGTCACGGAGTCAGGAAAGACGACGCCGATGATTCCCAGGCACAAGATGACGCCGGCGACGACACGCCGCAGAGCCAGGTGACCGGCGGATGACTTGCCGCGCAGCTCGAAGACCGTGAACGCCAGGAGCCCGAGGACCAGAATCGCCTTGATCATCGTGCGAAGCGCAGCCTGTGCATCATCAGGTCGAAGATGATGTTGACGGCGTTGATTGAGGATTGGCCCTTGGCACGGGAGTAGTCGGTGTAGAGGACGTCGATGGGCAGCTCCCTGAACGAGAACTTCTCCTTCGCGATCACGTGCAGCACCTCGCTTGCGTGGGCCATGCCGCTGAGTCGCAGTCGCAGGCCGGACGCGGCCTCACGATTGAACACACGGAGCCCGTTGTGGGCGTCGGTGAGGGCCAGTCCCGTGGTGACACGGGTGAAGGCAACTGCTGCGCCGAGGAGTAGCCGACGACTCGTCGGCATGTGTTGAACCGATCCGAGGAATCGTGATCCGAGCACCACGTCGACCTCACCCCGGCGGGCTTCCTCGACCATCGTGACGGCATCCTCGACACGATGCTGACCGTCGGCGTCGAACGTGACGAAGTACTGGAAGTTCTCAGTCCTGGCGAGTGCGAACTCGATGCCGGTCTGCAGCGCCGCCCCTTGACCGAGGTTGGCCGGATGGCGTACGACGAGAGCGCCGGCTGCTGACGCGAGCTCTACTGAGTTGTCTGCACTGCCGTCGTCGACGCAGATGACGTGGGGGAACACGTGACGAAGCCCAGCGACGACGTCGCCGATGACTTCGGCTTCGTTGTACATCGGGATGATCGCGCAGACGTCCGGTGCTACCGGAAAGGCTGCCGGAGAAGCATCAGCCGCGCCCTGTGGGTGCTGGTGCATGCGCTGCTCCTCAAATCCGAACACAACTCAGACTAGGAGCGCCAAACCCGGGCAGGCAGTCCTCGAGGCGGATTCGGACCGAAGGGACTACCAGGATCAGCCGAACGGCTGATGCCACGACATCTGGCGGAATCGACGCCGTGCCGTCGAAAAAACGACGAGAGTCTCATGACACCGCCACTACCCTTGAAAGTACACACGCCGCTCAGCCAGCGACGGCGCAATGACCAGGAAAGGCCAGCGATGAGCCAGCCGGCCGACACCACCCGCCTCGCCGCCCAGGATGCGACGGCCGGGTCCGGTGCGGCCGCTGTCCCCGACGAGCAGCATCGGTGGCGCTGCGGGGGGTGCGGAAACGTAACGCGCTTCGACGTCGTACGTGAGGCCAAGACACGCGAGTACTGGCACCTCGACCTTGGCGGCCAGCCGACTGTCGAGGACTCCGACACCCTGTCCGAGCGGGTGGCGTCTGTCTCGTGTCGATGGTGTGGGCGCGATGACGCCATCGAAGTGATTGAGCGACCGGGAGCGAGTCCCGGGTGACCGCCGAAGAGCAGGCCGCCATGCCCGACCCTGTCACGCTCGCGGTGCGAGACCTGCCGCCTCGGCTGCGTGCGCGCGTGGTCGCGCTGGCCTCCCAGGGCCTCAGCCGGGTGCCGTCCGCTCACGTGCCAGCGTCGCTCCGGAAGTCGGCAACGTTCGCTCCCGCCAAGCGCGCCAAGCTCGTGGGCGGTCAGATCGCAGCAGCTCTCGATGACGATGTGGAGTTTCGCGAGCACCTCGCCACGCAGGTCCGCGCCATCGTGCCGACAGCTGTCACGTCTCTCGAGTCAGGCACTCCACCGGTAGCGCTCGAGACACTGGCCGAGACGGGTGCCGTCGCGTTCCTCGTGCGCACCGACGGCTGGGAGTCCGTCGTACAACGAGCGATCGACGCGGAGGACGACCTGCGGGAGAGCCCGGGCGGCAACCTGGCGTCCACCGTCGAGAAGTTGCAGGCCGATTTGGTCGCGGCTCGCGGCGAGGTAAAGGCAGTTCGCGACAAGTTTCGGGCGCAGGTTGATGAGCTCAAGGCCGACAATGCGACCCTGCGACGGACCTTGGGTCAGACCCGACAGCAGCTGAAACAGGCGCAGGAAGCCGCCGCCGTTGTGGACGACTTGGTCGAGTCCGCCCGACGCGAAGGCGACATCGCCATCCGTGAAGCGGAGGCCGAGAGCCGTCGGCTGCGATCAAAGCTCGACCGGCTGGAGGCACAGAGTACGTCGATGCGACGCTCTGCCCGCGACGACCGCGACGCCGAGACGATGCGCCTGCGGCTGCTGCTCGACACCGTGATGGACAGCGCGGCCGGCCTCCGACGCGAGCTCGCGCTTCCGCCGAGCGAGATGATGCCGGCCGACACCGTGCGCGCGATCGCCCCAGACCTCGACCCAGGTGGAGCGGGTGTCGGGCGGTCGCTGCTCAGCGACGACCCACAACTGCTCAGGCGACTGCTCGAGCTGCCGCGCGCCCACCTCGTCGTGGACGGCTACAACGTGTCCAAATCGGCGTGGCCGACCGCCCCGCTCGACGAGCAGCGCACCCGCCTCGCCAGCAAGGTGGCTGCACTGGTCGCGGGCAAGGGGATCGAGACAACGCTCGTGTTCGACGGTGCCGATCTCAAACATCCGCCCACGGTCAGCCATCCGCGCGGCATCCGCGTGCTCTTCAGCCCGCCGGGCGTCATCGCTGATGACACGATCCGGCAACTGGTCACCGCCGAGCCGCTCGGCCGCCCCGTGATCGTGGTCTCCACCGATCGCGAGCTCGCCGAGAGCGTGACGAAGATGGGTGCCCGCTCGGTCTCGTCACAAGCTCTCGTCTCGGCGATGGGGATCTAGTGGTTCCCATAGCCAGGGCCTCGGTCGTCTCAGTCAGCGCAGATGCCCGACACTCCTTCAGCAAGACACGCGTCGACAGCATCACGTTGGTCGCGGACTTCGGTGTCGTTGGTGACGCGCACGCTGGGGTGACCGTGCAGCACCGGTCACGGGTCCGCCGCGACCCCTCCCAGCCCAACCTGCGCCAGGTCCACCTGGTGCCCGCCGAGTTGCACGACGAGCTGAACGCCTTGGGTTTTCGGGTCGAGCCAGGTGACATCGGCGAGAACATCACGACCCGTGGGCTCGATCTCCTTGCCCTACCGACAGGCGCCGTGCTGCATGTCGGGGCTGACGCCACGATCCGGGTTACTGGACTTCGCAACCCATGCACCCAGCTCGACGCTTTCCGGCCCGGTTTGATGCGGGCCACGCTGGACCGCGCAGACGACGGATCCTTGGTGCGCAAAGCTGGCGTGATGGGGGTGGTGCTGAGTGGGGGAGTCGTGCGCATCGACGACTCGATCCGGGTCGAGCTCCCGATCCACCCACACACGCCACTCCAGCCCGTCTGACCTGTCCGTGCTTCCAGGACTGTCGGCGGAGCGGTCTAGCGTCGTTGCTGACACGTAGTTCCCCCTCGTCGGAGGTCGACATGGCAGCAGAGGCACACCGTCCCAGTCCCGCGCCGCCGTTGCCCGTCGACGCGTCGGAGCCCGGGTCTGGACTGGCGAGGTTCGGGAGCCGGATCCCGGTCGGGCCTCCTGGTGACGACCCGATGGTGATCGACTGTGATCGCTGCACGATGCGCGGGATCGGCTGCGGCGACTGTGTCGTCACGGTGCTGCTCGGCGGGCCGCCGTACGGCGTAGAGCTCGACGATTCCGAGCGCCACGCCCTCGACGTACTCGCCGATGCTGGTCTCGTGCCGCCTCTGCGTATGGTCCAGGCGGTCGAGCAGCGCCATCAGGAGGCTCCGTAACGTCTTGCGAGGCCGTGGGCTCGCCTGAGCTGGCGAAGCCCTCAGCAGACGACAGGCGGTGGCGAGATCAGCCGTTTGGCTGAGTTATAGCCCGTTTCTGCCTCCTGGCGGCCTCAGACGCCTAGCGTCGTGCCCATACGACGTTGAGAGGGTGTCATGGCGACAATCGTCGAAGCCGGCACCGGAGCAGAATCCCGCGGGACACCGGTGCAGTCCCGCACGGGTCAGCAAAAGCCTGGCCGCAACCAGTGGCTGGCCGCGCTCTTCACAGTCACCGCAATGCTGGGAGCATCGCTGCTCTTTGCCGTAGAGCCGCTCGTCGCCAAGCTCTTGCTCCCCGACTATGGGGGCTCCGCGACGGTCTGGAGCACGAGCTCGCTCTTCTTCCAGATCGTGCTGTTGATGGCCTACCTGTACGCGCACTGGTCGACCAAGCTGTTGGGTCCACGCTGGCAGCCACGCGTTCACTTTCTCGTCCTCTGCATTCCCCTCCTTGCCCTTCCGCTGGCACTGCCTGGGCACGCCGGCCCGGGTGAATCCCACCCGATCTGGTGGCTCCTGCGCGCGCTCGTCCTGTGCGTCGGCCTACCCTTCGCGGTGCTGGCGACGACCGGCCCCCTCTTGCAGCGGTGGTTTTCGTGGACAGATCACCCTCGAGCCCATGACCCTTACTTCCTGTTCGCTGGCAGCAACCTGGGAAGCTTCGCTGGCTTACTCGCCTACCCCCTCGTGATCGAGCCGCACCTGACGCTCGGTGAGCAGCGGGCCTGGTGGTCGGCCGGCTGCCTCGCATTCCTTCTCCTCACGGGGGTATGTGGGATTGCGGCGCTCCGCGGCAGCAGGGCTGCCGTCGTACCCAGTGACATTCCGCGCGAGACCCCGTCATCCCCGCCAGTTCGAGGTCGACGCATCGCGGTCTGGCTGGCTCTGGCGTTCCTGCCCTCGACCCTGATGCTCGGGGTGACCGCACACCTGTCCACCGATGTGGCGGCGATTCCACTCCTCTGGGTCGTACCGCTGGCGATCTACCTCGCGACGTTCGTGGCCGCGTTCGCTCGCCAGACCCGGAAGCCCTGCGTCTGGGCAGTACGCGTGGCGGTCGCTCTTGCCGTACCCGCCGCGCTGCTGGCCGTCGCCCCCGGCACGGCTCCGGTATCGGTATCCATCGTCCTCGACCTGGCTCTGCTGTGGTTTGTCGGCTACGCAGCCCACGCTCGGCTCGCGGCCGACCGTCCCGAGCCGACCCGGTTGACACAGTTCTACGTCGTGATCTCCATCGGTGGGGCTCTCGGCGGCCTGCTCAACGGATTGGTCGCTCCCTTGGTGTTCGATCGCGTCCTCGAGTACCAGCTGGATCTGCTCCTCATCCCACTCTTGTTGTTGGGATTGGTGGCGCAGCCGACCAGACGCGTACTCGCACGCTTCCCAGCACCAGCTGCGCGGGTCCTCGAAGGCGGTGGGGTGCTGTTTGCCATGGCGGTCTGCCTGGCCATTGTCGTCACCATCGTCGATCAAGGCGCTGTGACACTGGCTGCGGCGGTGGTGGCGGTGTCGCTCGCCGGGTGGCTGATGAGCCATCGGCTGAATGCGCTCCTGATCGCCCTGGTCGCCGTTGCCATCGTGGGCAGCACCGTGCAAGGCCGCGGAGTCATCGAACGTGAGCGGAGCTTCTACGGCAGCTATCGGGTGGCGTCGTCCGACGGCGTGCACACACTCGTGCACGGCACGACGGTGCACGGCACGCAGTTCCTTGATCCGGACAAGTCGGCAGTTCCGACGAGTTACTACAGCCGAAAGGGTCCGCTCGGGGATGTCTTCCAGCGGTTGGATGACAGGTTCGACCGAGTAGGAGTCGTCGGGCTGGGCGCGGGAACGATCGCGGCATACGGGCGCGTCGGTCAATCAATGGCCTTCTATGAGCTGGATCCGCTCGTCGTCGATATGGCGGAGGATGCCACCCTGTTCACCTACCTGCGGGACTCATCGGCAGCCATCTCCGTTGAGGCGGGCGATGGCCGGTTGCTGATAGCCCAAGAGCCTGAGGGCTCCTTCGACCTGATCGTCCTGGATGCCTTCAGCTCTGATGCCATCCCCGTGCACCTGCTGACGCGTGAAGCCATGGCGGTCTACGCGAGCAAGCTGACAGCCGACGGCGTGCTGGTGGTTCACGTCAGCAATCGGGTGTTCGATCTCAAACCAGTCCTCGCTTCGGCGGCCGCGTCGCAGCGGTGGAGCGGCGCGGTCGGGACCAGCGACGTCACGCAAGGTGAACAGGCGGCCAGTACCTGGGTCGCGCTCAGCCGTGACCGGGCGAGCGTCGACTCGATGTTGTCCCTGCCCGACTGGCGGCCCCTGCCAGCTGCTCCCTCAGTCGTCTGGACCGATGACTACTCCTCCGTACTCTCTGTCTTGGAGTGACGGATGTGCGACCTATGCGGTGGTTGATCTGCGTGTTGGTCGTGGGCTGTCGGCCTCATTCGAGCAAAGCCTGAGAAACTCCGGCCTCAAGTAGCCGCCTGGCGCCGCCATCTGTAGTGTGTGTCACTGGCTTCGCCCCGCCGCGTCCCTCGTCGTTCGCAGCAGAGGCCGCACCGAAGCAGGAGTCCCTCCTGCGCCCTGTTCGCTACCCAGATGGGAGACCGTCGACCCGTGTCGAACGGCCACACACTCCACCTGCCCTCATCCGTACGTCGTGCTGCAGTCGCATGTTCTGCCGTCCTCGTCGCGAGCTTGGTGCTGGCCCCGCAGGGGTCCGCCGATCCGAACCAGCCGAGTGACCCGGCAGACCGGCCGACGATCAGCGACGTCAAGCACCGCCTCGAGGTCCTGAACCGCCAGGCTGAGATCGCCTCCGAGAGCCTCAACACGGTGCGCGTCGAGATGAGCGCCGCTCAGACGCGCCTCGACACTTTGCAGGCCGACGTCGACCGTCAGCGCGATCGTGTCGACACCTTGCGTGACCAGTTGGTCGGCACTGCGGTCACGAACTTCCAGAACACGTCGTCGATGTCCTCGACCGCCGCCTTCTTCACGTCCGACGATGCCGGTCAGTTCCTCGAGACCATGGCGACGGACGCGTTGATCGAGGAGCAGCAGGCCGGTCTGCTCATCAGGCTTGGTCAGCAGCAGAAGCAGCTAGGCATCCAGGAGCAGCAGGCCGAGGAGGCACTCGCTGCCCTCGCCGACGAGAAGAAAGATGCCGCCAAGCACCAGGCCGTGCTGGACGCCAGAACCGAGTCTGCTGAGGACCTCCTCGGCGAGCTAGAGGCTGCTGAGCGCGCCAGGCTGGCCCGTCTGCAGGCCGCGGCGGCGCCCGAGGTCCAGACGAGCCGCGCGGCACCGCGGGTCACCGACGTACCCGCCTCCGAACGCGCGCAGGTGGCCGTGAAGACCGCCCTGGATCAAGTCGGCGACCCGTATGTCTATGGCGCAGCCGGCCCCGACGCATTCGACTGCTCCGGTCTGACGATGTACGCCTGGGCGGCTGCGGGGGTCAGCATCCCGCACTCCTCCAGCGCTCAGCCGAGTGCCGGCACCCCCGTGTCACTGTCGTCCCTGCAACCCGGAGACCTGGTCTTCTACTACTCACCGATCTCGCATGCGGCGATGTATATCGGCAACGGCATGATCGTCCATGCGGCCAACCCCTCCAGGCCAGTCGAGGTCGTGTCGATGTACATGATGCCGGTCAACATGGCCGTTCGTATCGCCTGACCTGTCACGACGAAATCCCCCGATGCAGATCCTGGGCAGCGGGGGATTTCGCGTCGTGTGCTACTTCGCGGTGACCGTCCAGGACTGTGCCCTAAGCGGGTTCAGTGCCCGGTCCGTCATGCCGGTGAGCAGCCTGACCGTGTAGACCTTGCCGACTCGAAGGTTGGCCTTCGGGTTGAGGGTGGCTGTCTTGCCGTTGGCGCTCAGCGTGACCGTGGCGGACAGTCGGTGCACATTCCCCTTGATCAACAGCGCCATCCGGGTCGTGTTGACCCCGAGGATGGGCTCGCTGAACTTCGCGACGAAGTTCGCCGTCCGCAGTGCTTTGCCGGTCGGTGACTTGCTGACGAGTACAGGTGCGGTGGCATCGACCTTGAACGCGCGCCAGGGCGAGGAGCCGAGCAAGCCGCCACCGGCGTCGTACGCGGAAGTGCGCCACTCGTACGAAGCGTCCGCGAGGATCTCCGTGGGTGCCCACGTGAGACCGACCGTGGAGACGGATTCATCATCGCGGGTTGAGCCCGCTGGGCGCCGTTCGAAACGGTAGGTCGCCGCGCCGTCCACCGGCGCCCAGGTGAAGTAGCTGTCGCGATTGCTGATGTAGACGCCGGCCGAGGGTGCGACCTGCAAGGGTGCGTCACCCTTGACCGTGAACCTTCGCGCGGTGCTCCAGGCCCCGGGGTTGCCGTCCTGGTCGAGGCGTCGCACCCGCCAGAGGTACGGTGACCCGGTTGACGGCAGCACCTTGTCGATTGCTGCGTACGCGGCCTGCACGGTCGTCGTACCAATCACGCGGTTGGCGGTCGAGAAAGTCACGTCGTTGTTCTTGTAGACCTCGATCGCGTACTTCGCTGCATAGTCCAGCGGCGTCCAAGCGAAAGCCGGGGTCCCTGCTACCGAGGAGTTCGCAGCCGGGAGCGTCAACGAGGGTTGCGGTGACCGCTTCTCGATGGTCTCGGTGCCGCCGCCGATGTTGCGCGACAAGCTCCACGACAACGAGTTGTTGGAGCCATCGACCGCTTGGACTCGCCAGTAGAGCAGGCCCTCAGGCAGCAGCTTGTCGTACGGCGTAAAGGTGGTCTGGTCGATGAGCGGTGAGATGTACCGGAAGCCGGCTGCGAAGTTAGGTCCGTGCTGATCTGAAGCCGGTAGTGCTTGGCTTCCATGGTCGCCGGCATACCCGCAAAGTCGCTCCCGGTGCTGGCCTGGTTCGTGGTCAGGTAGGGCGTCCACGAGAGCACGACTTCGTCCGCGAACGTGGGCGCGTTCGGCGGCAGCACGGTGTCGGAGTCGTGCTCGCGCTCGATGAGACCCGACACAGGTCGGATCGCTTGTCGAAGGCGTTCGTGGCGGTCGTGGGGTCGGGCGCGCAGATTCCGTCCGTCTTGCACGGTCTGATGACCCAGTAGTAGGCAGCGCCCGCCTGGCTGTCCGCCAGAGCTCCCCTCGGCGTCCACATCGTGTTGACAGTCTGGGCGGCGTCGTTGGAGACCGGGTTGTAGACCAGGTTGGTGAGCTCGCGGTCCCTGGACAGGTAGATCATGTAGTAGGAAGCCCACGGGACAGGATCCCAACGCAGCACCGGCGATTGCCGCAGGTTGTTGCAGATCTCGTTCGGGTCACCGAGCTGTCGCAGACAGGTCTTCGTGGACTGGGAGAATCCTTGTCCCGTCAGCGAGAGCCGTTGTCCGGCCGTCGCGTTAAGGTTCCTGATCGTGAACTGGGACTCAGAGCCGGTGCCAAGGAGTGAGCCGTTCGCTGCGTAGGCGCGAACGAACCAGCGGTAAGTGCCCGGAACCAGGAACTGGCTGGCCTCATCGGTAGCCGCGGGTAGGGAAAGTTGTCGGCGATCTCGAAGACTGCCGAGCCGCTCGCTGCGCCTACAAAAACCTTGTAGTAGCGGGCTGGGTCGCCTTCATTCCAAGGCTCCCACTTGAGCGTGGGGAACTTCTCATGTGCCCCGCTTGCGGACGGTGCGAGTGGAGTCAATGGGGCTGCGGCGGTGTCAGCGGGTGTGCCGCTCAGGCTGAAGGTCCGGTCAAACCCGAAGAGTGGGGCCAGTGTGGTTCTGTTGTCGCGGTCCACAGCCTGCACCGTCCAGTGGAACGGGCCATCTTCGGGAACGAGCGCCGACGTACCGGTGGGGGTCCAGCTGGTCGAGTAGGTGACGACGGTAGTGGCGGTGACGCCTGACGCCTTCTTGAGGGTGACCTTGTAGCGCTGTGCTTCGCCGTAGGGGGACCAGGTCATCGTCGGCACAGCCACAGTGGCCCCGTTGCTCGGCGACAACAGCGCGACCTGCCCGGGCTGTAGCTGAATGACCCGATCGACGAGAAGATGCCGTTGATCACGGGGTTGGCAGGGGAGTCGAGCCCACGAACGCGCCAGTAGTAGAGGTTGCCCGGATCCGGGTGGCATTCGTCGCGCTGGAAACCTGGAGTGTAGGTCGTTGCCTTCGTGAAGCAGGTCCGGAATGTGTCTGGCGAGAAGTTCGGGTCAGTGCCGACCTGCAGCTCGTACTGGCTGGCATGCGCAATCGGGGACCACTCGTAGTAGAAAGGTCGGCCGGTCGCCTGCCCCTGTACGGGATGGATGAGCTGAGGTTTGTCTGGCCAGTGGCGCTGGAAGGCGTTCAGGGCACTGCTCCAGGGCGACAGGTTGTCGTTGACGTCGATCGCGCGGACCTGCCACCAGTACTGGTCGTTGTTGTAGGTGATCGGCCGCGCGTAGCGCGTGGCCTTGACGATCCTGGTGTCCACGAGGGCGACTTGGAACTGGTCGTCCGTGCTCACTCTCACTTCGTACTCAACCGCGCCGGCAACCGGCTCCCAGTCGAGGACTGCGTCCCCGAGCTGCGTGTCGGCGCTGTTGTCGGGATAACGCAGCACGGGCGCGACGAGACTGACGATCTCGAAGCTGTGGGCTTCTGACCACAGGGTGTTGTAGCCCCCGGTGAAGTTCGCCTTCACGCGCCAGTAGTAGGTGACCTCGGGGCCTGGATCTTGGAGCAGGTACGACGTGGTCTTCGAGGTGAACAGGGTCGACTGCACGAACTCGCTGTCATCGTCGATCTCGATGGTGTAGCTGGTCGCCTTGGCGACCGGGCTCCAGCTAAGGAGAGCGGGGTCGTCTGGCTGTTGCAGGGCGGCACCTTCGGCTGGCGACGTCAGCTCAGGCCCGGCAATCCCGGACCCGGTGAACGACGTGGAGCCCCAAGCGCCGCGGACGCCGGCGGCGGTCACACCGCGCACTCGCCAGAAGATCTCGACCTGAGGCAGGTTGATGGTGGGAGTTGCCCGCCTGTTGGTGGTGGCGTCGGCATACGTCACCGTGGAGAAACCGCTGTCCGTAGACAGCTCGACGTCGTACGACGCCGCGCCGGAGACGCGGGTCCAGGCCAGGACTGGCTGGCCCGACGTGGACACATTGGAGGGCGTGAGACCACCAGGTGCGGTCGGCGCTGCGGTGGCTGGTGAAGACAGGTTCATGAGTTGAAGCGCTCCCGCGACCAGAGCCACGACGAGCACACGACAGAACGACCGAACGTGCACAGTTCCTCCAAAGTGGGCGCAACTAACCAGTCTGGACGATATGCAGTGGCTCGTGGCGGTGCTGCCGGAACGGACGAACACTGACCGAATGGACGATGCTCGGCCGGCCGGCAGCCCGCCACGGCCGACGGAGGTTCGGGTCACGCTGTCTACGATGGAGAGGTGCCCGCCACAGGTGAACCAGCCGACGGGCAGCAGCCACAGCAGCGGAATCCGATCCGGACTCGCGTTGCTGTGGCCCTGGCCCTCGTCGTGGTGGCGGGTGGCGCCGTCGTGTGGGCGACCTCGGGTGACAGCGCTGACAAGCTGATCAGCGAGGCTCCCGCGACGACGCGTACGAGTGAGGACGTCGACCCGGCAGGCCATCGCGATGCCTTGGCAGCGGCAGCTCTAGCCAGGCAGGCTAGGGCGCTCAGCCAAGGCAGCCAAGCCAGCTACCTCGACGTCTGGGACGACACGACCGTGCGGTCGCAACAACGCGCCCAGACGACCTACCAAAACCTCCGCGCGCTCGGCATCGACACCCTCTCGAGCCGGTATGTCGCTGCTGCCACCACGCTGAGCCTGGCGAAGCAGCGCCGCTTGGGTGGGGTCGCCTGGGAGGGCGACGTCGAGGTCTCCTACACGCTCCGCGGATACGACGCGTTGCCGGCGAGAATGATGGTCACCTACACGTTCGTCCAGCGCGGCGGCCGGGCCTACATCCTCGACGCAAGAGCCCAAGGAGGCGAACGCGCGCCTATCTGGGTTTTCGGCCCGCTTGCGGTCCTGCGGTCGGAGCGAACACTGGTAGCCGCCGAGCTGCCCCCGGTCGCGGCTCGAATCGGCCGCCTGCTGCGGGCGGCGGTGTCGGACATCGAGGCCGTCGTGCCCTCGTGGGACGGCACCCTCGTCGCCTTTGTACCGAGTGGTGCTCACCAGCTGGAGGCCGTGCTTGCTGCGGCACCGGGCAGCTACGACAACGTCGCTGCCGTCACCACCACCGTCGACGGCTCTCAGCGGCAGGCAGCGCCGGTCGCGATCGTCGTCAATGCCTCGGTGTTCAGCAACTTGGGCCCGATCGGGGCTCAGGTAGTCATCACTCACGAATCCACTCATGCGGCTACGGGCGCTGCCAGCGTTGGCGCACCGTTGTGGGTTGTCGAAGGCTTTGCTGACTACGTCGGCGTCGGGTCGGTCGACGTACCCATCTCGGTGTCTGCTCGCGCGGTGATCCAAGACGTCCGCCAGCAAGGCACTCCGGATTCTCTCCCGACCTCGCAGGACTTCGCGGCCTCCTCGGCCGACGTCGAGGTCGCTTACGAGCAGGCATGGCTGGCCAGCCGGTTGATTGCCCAGCGCTACGGTGAGGCCGCGCTCCTGCGGTTTTACACCCAGGTGGTACGGCGACCGGACGACCTCGCCGGTGCGTTCGACCGTCTCGGGACGTCGGAGCAGCAGTTCACGGTTGCCTGGCGCGCGTATCTGCGGAGGCTTGCGTGACAGCGGAACCGCACAGGACGCTCGTCATCACGAACGACTTCCCTCCTCGCCGAGGCGGTATCGAGTCGTTCGTCTTCTCGCTGTGCAACGCCATGCCGCCCGACGGGGTGGTTGTCTACACGGCCCGCATGCCTGGGTGGGAGAGTATCGACTCAGCGGTGCCGTACCCCGTCATCAGGGACCGGGCAGGCATGCTTCTCCCCACCCGGAGGCTTGGACGTCAGGTGCGGGCCGCGGCGGATGCGCACGGTTGTGACCAGGTCATGTTCGGGGCGGCAGCACCGCTGGGCTTGCTGGCGCGGGGGCTGCGGCGACATGCCGGAGTGACGTTCATCCGGGCGCTCAGCCACGGTCATGAGGTGTGGTGGGCCACGGTGCCGGTCACGCGGCAACTGCTGCGGCGGATCGGTGACGATGTGGATGTTCTTACTTACGTCAGCGAATTTTGCAGGCAGAAGATCTCGAAGGCGCTCTCGGAGTCTGCTGCGGCGCGGATGGAACCGCTGTCGCCACTCGTTGACCCAACACGGTTCAGACCCGGCCTGGACGGATCGACGTGGAGACGGAGCCTGGATATCGAGCCCAATAGGCCAGTAGTGCTGTCAGCCGCGAGGCTCGTACGCCGCAAGGGTCACGACACGCTCGTGAGGGCCTGGCCAGGCGTGCTGAGGTCTGAACCTGGGGCTGTGCTGGTGATTGTGGGCGATGGGCCGTCACAGGGCCGCCTGGCGCGAATGGCGCGGCGGCGACAGCTCGAGGACTGCGTGCGATTTGTCCCCGCCGTGCCTTGGGGCGACATGCCCGGGCTCTATGCCATGGCGGATGTGTTTGCGCTGCCGTGCCGGACGCGGCTGTGGGGGTTGGAGCCGGAAGCGTTTGGGATCGCATTCCAGGAGGCCGGGGCGAGTGGGCTGCCGCTGGTGGTGGGGGAGTCCGGCGGTGCGCGAGAGGCGGCGCAGGGCTATCCAAGTGTGGTGGTGGAGGATCCGGCTGACCCAGTCGAGGTGGCGCGGGGGATCTGTCTCATGCTCACCCGGCGCAGGTTGGGCCCGGAGGCCCGCGTCTCGAGCTAGCAGGCGGTGGCGATGCCGCCGTCGTCGCGGAAGCTCTCGCAAGTCTTGTCGAACTGGCCACTCACGGCGGTGCCGAAGAGGCCGACGGAGATCACGATGACTGCGGCGATCAGAGCGATAAGGAGCCCGTATTCGACCGAGGAGGCTCCGTCTTCGGAGCGGTGCACCAGGGGATTTGTCATCGCTCCATTTTCCTCGACCTGTCGTGACGGTTATTGAGATGTGATGGCCGTGAGATGCATTTGCATCTCACGGCCTTCAATGTTTCAGGTTCAGCCCAGCGAACTGGGAGACTGATTTACTTGATCGAGGCCTCGACGCCCTCGAAGATGCCGGTCAAGGTGTCACCGAGCAGAGTCACGGCCACGACGATCACGGCGGCGATGAGGGCAACAAGCAGACCGTACTCGACGGCTGACGCGCCTTCTTCGTTGCGACGCTTGGGGTTGGCAATGGTGCGGATCATTTCAAGTGTGCGGATCATTGCGTACATTTCTGGTCCTCCCAGACGGGTTGTATGGTGCTGGACGGGATTTCCAGCTAGAGACAATCTTGTCGGCTGGGAAGCATTCGCGGTATCGGGTGTGCGGCCATATCACATCGGCCGAACGGTTGATACTTGCGCGCTGCGCAGGCGGCAGCTCTCAGTCGGACTTTGCCATCGCTTCAGGCGTAATCAGACCTGCCTGAATGGCTTTCATGATCGCCTGAGCGCGGTTTGCCGCCCCCAGCTTGTCGTAGATCTTGGAAATGTGGGTCTTTGTGGTGGACTCGCTGATGAACAGCCGGCGTGCGATGGGGCCCACGCCGAAGCCCTCAGCCAGCAGACCTAGCACCTCGGTCTCGCGAGGGGACAGGCGCGGCCCAGTCGGCGTCATCCGCCGGCGCATGGCACTGGCGAGGTCGGGGGCAGTAAACGAGCGTGGCGAGACCGCAGCGTGGCGTGCAGCGGCGACGACGTCATCGCTGGGCGCGTCCTTCGGGACAAACGCAGACGCGCCAGCCTCCAAGGCGGCGAACAGGTGCTCGTCACCGGCATACATCGTGAGAACAACCAGCCCGATCTCGGGCCGCTTGCCACGTAGGGCGCGAACGGCCTCGAGCCCGCTGCCGTCGGGAAGCCGGATGTCGCAGACCACGACGTCTGGCTGCTTCTCGGCAGCCGCTTTGAGCGCAGCAGCGACTGAAGATGCCTCCGCGACGACGGTGAAGTCGGGATGACGGTCGAACGCCCGGCGAAGCCCCTGCCGGATCAGGTCGTGGTCGTCAACCAACAAAACGGTGTAGGACATCTGGGTCTCCAGTCTCGGGGATGACCGCGGAGTCTGCTGGAAGCAGTACAGCGGAAACAACGGTGCCGCCACCTAGCCGGTCGGCAAAGGTGAGGACGGCATTGATGCGAGTTGCTCGTTCTTTCATTATGTGAAGTCCGTAGTGGTCGTCGCGGGCAGCTACGGACCCACGACCATCGTCTTCGATCCGAATTTCGGCGAACGGAGGTTCTACCCGACACGTCACCCACAGGTTGGCCGCGCGTGAGTGCTTGCGAGCGTTGGTGACGGCTTCTTGGGCGATGCGCAACAGCTCGGTTTCAACATCGAGGCGCAGTCGTCGAGGGCTTTCCTCGAGGGAGAGGTGAACAGTCATGCCGGAGCTCTTGCCGACTTCGCGGACATAGTCGCCGAGCACTGAGCCGAGCCCGTCGTTGGAGGAAACTCCGCTGCGGAGGTCGAAGATGGACAGCCGCAGCTCGGTGACGATGCGACTAAGCTCGTCGCGTAGGTCGATGAGTCCGTCCTGGTGTCGCTGGTTGCATTCCGTGCGGGCGAGGTCGTCAACGAGATAGCCGAGTGATGCTATTTCCTGGGCGATCCCGTCGTGGATCTCGCGCGCGAG
This sequence comes from uncultured Actinomycetota bacterium, assembly GCA_963811585.1. GTDB lineage: Bacteria > Actinomycetota > Actinomycetes > Propionibacteriales > Nocardioidaceae > JACDHG01. Next base: position 646,924 of record CAWERR010000006.1, on the reverse strand, counting down.
CCGGCGGCGTTCCTCGACCGTCGCGAGTGCACGGACGTCTCCGAAGAGGACGGCGGACTCCAAGCGCAGGGCATCGTCATCCAGCGTCTCTTGGACGGCGGTGAGCTCTTCGGAGGCCAGTCCGATCGGACCGTCCACGACCACCACGCCGATGACGCGGGTGCCGACGGTGAGTGGCAGGCAGGTCCGGAACCTGTTCCTGGCCTGTCCGTGTGGCTCTGCCTGCTGTTCTGCTCGGTGGCTCTCGAGTACGTGCCTGACGACGGGATCGTTGTCGAGCGTCGTTGTGAACGCATCCTCACCCTGGTGGGATACGACGGTGAGCTCGCCTGACTCACTCCTCAGCAGCAGGGCAGCTCGGCTGCCACCGAGAGTGCTGGTGGCGTTGGACAGGACGGTTTCGGAGACTACTTCGATGTCGAGCCCGCCGGAGAGCTCTCGGGTCACGGTGCGCAGTTGGCCGAGCAGGTGATGGGCGGAAGCGTAGGGGGAGGAGCGGGTGTCTCGCTGGAACAGGTGGAGCTCCCTGATCCATGCACCCAAGAGAGCCAGGGTGAGGGCCATGAAGAGCCATGGGCCCCAGAGTCCGATGAGGTCTGGGCGGGTGTCTTTGAGCTGGGCCTGTGCACCGACGGCCGCCAGCAGCTGGCCCACGACCACGCAGATGCCGGGGAGCAGCCCTCGTCGAAGGCCCGCCAGGAACGCGGGGGCAGCCAAGTAGACGATGTAGAGATCGGAGGACTGTGTCCCCAACAGGACGACGGCGCACGCGATGATGCCCTCGGCCACGAGCGCAACGTTGTACTCGCGGCTTCCCGGTGTCATCCGCAGGGCGAACACCATCATCGCGAGCGCCAGCGCGGAGAGCAGGAAGAGTGTTCCGAGCGACTCGTAGAAAGTCGAGACCGCGATCGACAGGACAATAGCGATGACTAAGCAGGCGACGCGCATCCAAAGATCGATGCGAGCCTGCTTGAGGTTCGCTGCCTGCCAGGTGTTCCACATGACAAAAAGTGTCTCAATCTGTAATGACTAGTACGGTTGGTTCCCTTGAAAATAGCCCGGATGGGCTACTTGGAGTAGTCACAAGGTTGCGGTGCGTAATCGCCTACAGGTCCTTGAACGAATCCATGATCGAGATGACGCCTGGCCCCAAGACGATGATGAATAGGCAGGGCAGGATGCAGAAGATCAGCGGGATGAGGATTTTCACTGGCACTTTCTGGGCCTTTTCCTCGGCTCGCTGACGACGCTTGACGCGCATTTCCGTCGACTGGATGCGCAGTACGGTGCCAATCGGAATTCCGAAGGCATCGGCCTGGACCATTGCGGTCACAAATGACTTGAGCTCTGGGACGTTCGTGCGTGCGCCCAGGGCCCGCATCGCGTTGGTGCGTCCGGTCCCGATGTTCATCTCTTGGAGGACGCGAGCGAACTCGCCGGCGAGCGGCCCGTCAGTGCTCTTGGACACGCGCGAAAGAGCCGAGTCGAAGGCCAGGCCGGCCTCCACAGAGATCGTCAGCAGGTCCAACGCGTCTGGCAGGTCCTTCTGCATCTGTTCGGAGCGGTCCGCGCCCTGCTGGTAGATGTAGAGGTTCACGCCGACATACCCGATGAGACTGGCGCCAACGCAGACAACGAGGGTCATCATCGTGGACAGGTCCATGACTGTCGTGACGATGAGGCTGCCGACCAGCATCGCACCGAATCCGACGAACTTGAAACCGACGATTCTGTCGACGGTCCAGCCCTCGGGGTTACCGGCGAGGTCGAGGCGATGCTGGATCCGCTCGCCCTTGTCCGAGGGAGTAAAGCGACGTCCCAGCGCACTGAAGCGAGCAAGCGTGGGCTCGATCACCCGCTCGCGGAACGGCTTGTCGAGCTCTTGCTTCATCTCGTCCGGCGCTGAGGTGAGTGCCTCCAGCGCTGCGAGTGAGCGCCCCACCGACTTGCGCTCCTGGGTGGTCACCCCGATCACGGTGAGTGCGATGGTCAGGCTTGCAAAGATGCCGCCGATACCGAGCGTGAGTAGCAATGTGGACGGAATTTCCAGCATGACTACACCTCGACCTTCACGGTCTTCTTCATCCAGAACATGCCGACCACCATCATGACGGTTGCCACGCCGAGCATCATCAGTCCCATCGTCGTGTGGATCATCGGATCGAGGTAGTTCGGTTGCACCATCAGGAGGTACATGGTGAAGAAGGGCGGCAGGCCGCCGAGGATGTAGGCCGACATCCGGCCCTCGGCGCTGAGCACCTGGACCTGTCGGCGGAGATACTCTCTCTCACGGAGCGTCGCCGCCACTGTGAGCAGGAGCTCGGCGAGGTTACCGCCGACCTCGCGTTGGATCCGGACGGCCATCACAACCCACTTGAAGTCGTTGCTGCCCATCCGGTCCGCCACGCTGTCGAGAGAGTCCTCGATGTCGACACCCAAGCGTTGCTCGATCATTGCCCGCTTGAACTCGCTAGCGACGACCTCATCACCTTCTTGGACAACGGTGTCGACTGCCTGGGGAAGAGACAGTCCGGCCTGGAGGGCACCGGCAATGATCTGCAGAGTCTGGGCGAGCGCTCCGTTGAAGTTCTTGATCCGCCGAGATGCCTTGAACGACAGGTACAGCCACGGGAACACAGCGCCAACCGCGAAGCCAATTCCCGCGAAGAGGAGGTTGCCGCTGGTCAGCACAAAGGTTCCCAAACCGAGACCTATTGCGATGCCGGCGTGGAGAAGAAGCCACTCAGCTGCTTTGAAGCTCATTCCGGCGCGATCGAGCTTCGCCGACAGGTTTGCCTCGAAGTCGCGCTGGCTGACGATTCCTTCCGCCAACCTGACGGCCGAGTCCTTGATCTGGGCGCCAGCTTCGGGCGCCGTCGGTCGCTTTGACCCGCGCATGCCGTCGGCGGTGTACAGAGAGAGCTGCTGCTGCATCGGGGTGGACGGAGCGGGCAGCATCTTCGTCATGCCAAAGGCGAGAAGACCGCCGAAGCCGACGAACGTCAACCCGATCGCAACCAGCACCACGGGCTTGCTGATGCCCAGTGACGCCTTGTCGACCGTCTCGTAGTTAGGACCAGACCGCGAGCCCGCGTCTGAAGTGGCGCCGTCGTCGAGCGACACGAATGCCTCGGCTGTGTACGACGTTCCGCCAGCCTCCACCGAGACTGCAACATTTCCCTCGTCGACCACGAGGCCGTCCGGAACAGGGAACGACACCAACAGCTGCTTGGCGAGCGCGTTGGCCTCCTTGATGAACAACGCCTCGAGCTCATCGAGGTTCGACACGGATGCGACCTGACCGTTTGACGCTTCGGAAATCCTTGCCAGGGGAGAGCCTTCGCTGATCTCCTGGTTGAGGGCGACGACATCGATGCGCACGCCAGCGTTGGAGGCGGCCTGGGTGACTGTGCTCAACGGGGTCGTGCTCGTGTCCGCGCCGTCTGACAGCACCAAGATCGTTCGGGCGCCATTTTCGCCGGCGACGTTGAGCGCTTGGAGGATCCCGTCGTACAGATGGGTCTCCTTGGTCAGTTCGAGCGAGCCGATGGCCGCGACCAGTGCGGCCTTGTCCTGCGTGGGTGCCTCGACTGTCTCGACCTCATTGGCAAACGCCACCAGTGCGACGTTGACGTCTGAAGGTGCGGCGTCGACATACGCGAGCGCAGCCTGCTTGGCCGCTTCGAAGCGTTCGCCCTCCATGCTCTTGCTGACGTCGATGGCCAGGACGGCGGTTCGAGTGATGGAGCCGGGGTCTCCGGCGACGTTGGTTGCAACGGCCTCGACATCCTTGTCGTTGACCGTGGCTGAGACGCTGTCGGGATCGGGCGTGACATCCTCGGGAAGGTCGGTCACGGAGTAGAGAATCTGCACCTCACCGTCGGTCACCTCGACGTGATCGATGCTTCCCGTGGACTCGGCAAGGGCGGGCGCAGCGACTGCGAGCGCGAGGAAAGGCGCCAACACCAAGACGGCACCGTAGCGGCGGAGAAAGGGAGTCATCGGGCCGGTCTGTCCAGCATGAACATGCGCGGGTCGGGCGTAACGCCGTGGTTAGCCAGCTTGTCGACGAACTTGGGACGTAGGCCCTTGGCGCGCAGGCTGCCGAGGGTCTTGCCATCTTCGTCCCAGCCGGCGCTGAAGTCGAACACGAACAGGTCCTGCAGCGTGATGATGTCGCCCTCCATGCCGGCGACCTCGGTCACGTAGGTGATGCGGCGGCTGCCGTCCTTGAGGCGTGTCTGCTGGACGATCAAGTCGACGGCGCTCGCCACCTGCTCGCGGATGGCGCGCACTGGCAGGTCCATACCTGCCATCAGCACCATCGTCTCGAGACGGGCCAGGGCGTCACGCGGGGTGTTGGCGTGGAGCGTCGAGATCGAGCCGTCGTGGCCCGTGTTCATGGCTTGGAGCATGTCGAGGGCAGCAGCGTCGCGGATCTCGCCGACCACGATTCGGTCGGGCCGCATACGCAGTGAGTTGCGGACGAGGTCGCGGATCGTGACCTCACCCTTGCCTTCGATGTTCGCCGGCCTTGACTCAAGTCGCAGCACGTGGTCTTGGTGCAAGCGGAGCTCGGCTGCATCCTCGATCGTGATGATGCGCTCGTCGGCGGGGATGAACGACGACAAGACGTTGAGGGTGGTTGTCTTGCCGGCACCGGTACCGCCGGAGACCAAGATATTCAGACGACCACGGACGCAGTCGTTGAGCATGTCCGCCACTGCCTGGGTCATGCTCCCGAAGACGACGAGGTCGTCGACGGTGTACGGGTCGGCAGCGAACTTACGGATGGTGAGCACGGAGCCGTCGAGCGCCAAGGGTGGAACTACGGCGTTGACACGGCTGCCGTCAGGCAGGCGGGCGTCACACATGGGGCTTGACTCGTCGATACGTCGACCGACCTTCGCCACGATCTTCTCGATCGTGCGGCGAAGGTGGGCCTCGTCGTTGAACCGGCCGTTGGCCCGTGCGATGCGGCCGCCCTTCTCAATCCAGATGTCGAAGGGACCGTTGACCATGACCTCCGTGACGTCGGAGTCGCGGAGGAACGGCTCAATAGGGCCATAGCCAAGGATGTCGTCGGCGACTTCCTGAGAGATCCGAACCCGGTCGTTCATGGTCAGCGGAGTCTCTTGGGTGGCGATCACCTCTTGCAGGGTTGCGCGCACCTGCTGCTCGAGGTCGGCCTGGGTCTTGTCGGCGTCGTACAGCTTGGGCCCGATGGAGGTGACCAGTCGCTGGTGGACGGAGCGTTTCACTTCGGCGAAGGGATCCTCGGCCGAGTGAACTCTTTTGCGCTGCCCGTCCTCGTTGGTGGCGCCATTGGTTGGGGCTGGGGTCCCGCGGTCGATCTGCGCCTGAGCGAGGCGGTCGGCAAGGCTCATGTGGTGCTCCTTCGTCGCAGCATGCCACTCCGGCGCGGCTCGGCGTGCGAGCGAACTTGAGTGGCTTCGTCGGGAACGCTGTCGGCCCCAAGAGGTTGTGGCGCAGTGGCGGTCAGGCAGTCCTCTGCCAGCCGCTTGATCGCCATTGATACGGGGTGCTTGGGGCTTTCGAGCACGATCGGCTTGCCCTGGTTGATCGAGGTGGGAACGTCGTTGGACTGGGGGATCTGAGCCGCGATCGGGAGGTTGAGGGTTTTCTCGACTTCCTGCGGAGTCAACCCGACCTTCATGTCGGCGCGGTTGAGCACCAGCCTCCAGTGCTCTTTCGGGTGGTTGAGCAAGGACAACGTCTCCGCGGAGATCTTCAGGCTCTTCAAGGAGGGAACGTCGAGTGTGCCGAGCAGCAAGATCAGGTCAGATTCGTCGAACGCCTGCAACACGACCTCGTCGAACGCCGGCGGGCTGTCCACCACGACCACTTCGAACATCTGCTTCAGGATCCGCAACAGCTTGCCCACCATCTCGCCGTTGATCCTGTCCTTGGCCTCCGGCTGAACCGGCGCGGCAAGCGCCTTGAGTCCGGAGGGGTGATCGGTCAGGAGGGCTTCGACGGCGCTGGGGTCAAGCTTGCGATCCATTCCGGCGGCATCGGCGATGGTGTGCACGGGGAAGAGCTGCAGGACGATCGAGACGTCGCCAAAGGCCAGGTCGAGATCGACGATGCAGGTGGACTTCTTGAGGTGTGTCGCGAAGCAGGTGGCGAGGTTTGTCGACAGCGTGGTCTTACCGACTCCACCCTTGGCGGAGAAGACGGTGATGAGCTTGCCGTGGGCAGAGCTGCCTTGCAGCTCCTCTGACCCTGCGGTCAACGCCGTGTGCAGGGCATAGACCCGGGCGACGGCTTCGTTCAGCCCCGTCAGATCTCGGTCTTCCACGACCTCTCGCATGCCTGCGCGCAACGCTTCGGCGAGGACGGTGGTGTCGATGCGCCTGCGCACCAAGACGACACCGAGCGCTGGCTTGCTCACCCGGAGTCCATCGGCAAGAGCGACCGCCGCGGACAGGTCCACCGAAGGGCCCAGGATGACTGCGTACTCTCCTGCATGAACCTCGAGGTGTCGCCGCAGCTGTTCCAGACCCGGCACGATCGTGGTTGCCGAGCCGACAGCCGACTGCAGTGCCTCTGCAGACGACGGGTCGAGTTCAACGATGACGGTCATTGCAGGCCCTCAGCTGAAGAGATTCTGCTCGAAGACGCCGGGACCTGATTTAACGTTTGACTTCTCGTTGAGCAACCCAAAGGTCAAAGAGCCATTGCGAGAGGCGTAAACGACCCTCTCGGCCTGTGCTTGAGTGAGTGAGAGCGTCAGGATCGTCTTGGGGATCGCCTCGGTCGTCTCCAGGCCTGCGGCATCGGTCTTGGTGGTGCTGAGCAGGGTTGTGTCACCGACACCGATGACCTCGACCTTGGGAAGCAGCAGGCGGGTGAAGGGGAGCAACCCGGCGTCGACGCCCTTTCCGAGCTTTTCTCCCGACATGAAGACAGCTACCGAAGCACCTGGGGTGACGAAGCCCGCGACGCGGGCAGGGTCATCGAGCTGGACCGAGATCGCCATCGTGCCCTCGGGGATGTTGATGGTCTGTTGAGTTCCCACTTGTCCGAACATCCCGGGGAGGATCTGCTCGCCGACGTACACCGTCGACAACGCGATCTGGCCATCCAGTGCGGAGGTGTCGGTGAGCGCACCCGGTACGACGTTCTTGCGTGGCACCGAAACCATGCCGAGCTTGCCGGCGGCCTGGGCGTCTTCGATCGTCTCACCGACCTCGACCTGCTTGGTGGCTGCAAGGACCTCGACGCTTTCGTTGGCCTCAGCCGCGTCGGCGTCGACGTTCTGTACGTAGAGGAAGACCATTGTCGCCCCGAGCGCTGCAATGACTACAGCGACGATGAGGAGGATGCTTCTGCGTCCCATGAGTGAGTACTTTCTGTGTGGTCGTGCTGATGTTGCGCAGGGTCAGGAGAGGCGAGAGTGGGAGGCCCTGGCGAGATGGGGGGTTGGGGCAGTCCGGGAAGTCGCAAGTGCGGGCGCGCGGAGTGGCCGGGCGGACCGAGGTCCCCGCAAGAGAATGCATGCTGCAGCCATGACACCGCTTCCCCAGATGGAATAGAGCACTAAGCACAGTGACTCCGCCTAGAAAACTATGTCCTCCGGATGCGCCGTGTAGGCAGAACGTAACTTTCTGCTACTGAAATGGCCTGTCTGTCGACGGCGGCATGGCCCGAACGGGTGATGGAGGAACTTCCCATACCATCGTTAAGAGGTGGTTAACGGCACCCCAGAAACGGTGAAGTGCTAGTCATTGCCAGTTGTTCGCTGCGCTAGATGTAGAGCGACTCCACTTCGCTGTGGAACCGCCGCATGACGACCGCCCGTTTCAGCTTGAGCGTCGGGGTGAGCTCACCGGACTCCTCGGTCCAGTCGACGGGCAAGATCGCGAACTTCCGGATCGCCTCGGCGCGTGAGACCGCGGAGTTGGCCTCGTCGACCGCTCCTTGGACTTCGGCGAGCAGATCGGGGTCGCGCTGCAGCGACCGGATGCCGCCGGACTTGCCATGTGCAGTCATCCAGGCGGGCAGCACTTCAGGGTCGATAGTGACCAGCGCGGCAACGAACGGTTTTCCGTCGCCAACGACGAGGCATTGGCTTACCAGCCGGTGAGCTCTGATCCTGTCCTCGAGGACCGCTGGTGCGACGTTCTTCCCACCGGCCGTGACCAGAATCTCCTTCTTGCGGCCGGTGACTCGCACGAACCCGTCCTCGTCGATCTCGCCGAGGTCGCCTGTGCGGAACCACCGGGCATCGTCGTCGAAGGCTTCAGCGGTGGCAGCGTCGTCGTGCCAGTAGCCAACGAACACCTGGCCGCCCGCGAACAGCAGCTCCCCGTTGTCGGCAACGCGCACCGACGTACCCGGCAGCGGCCTGCCGACGGTGCCGATCCGCTGCGCGTCCGGGAGGTTTACGGTTACGGCGGCTGTGGTCTCGGTGAGCCCGTAGCCCTCCAGCACGGGGAGCCCGATGCCGCGGAAGAAGTGAGCCAGGCGCTCGCCGAGAGGCGCGCCCCCGGACACGGCGAACTGTGTCCGGCCGCCAAGGGCGGCGCGCAGCTTGGCGTAGACGAGCCGGTCGAACAGCCGGTGACGAGCCCGGAGCAGCGGGCCCGGACCGCTGCGATCCGTTGCCTGGCTGTAGGAGATAGCTGTCTTGACGGCGGTGTCGAAGATCCGGCCACGACCGTCGGAGACCGCCCCCTGGCTCGCGGCGTTGAAGACCTTCTCGAACACCCGCGGCACAGCGAGGATGAAGGTGGGCCGGAACTCGGCGAGGTCGTCGACAAGGTTCCTGATGTCGGCGGTGTGCCCAAGGCGGACGCCGCGCTTGATCGTGCCGATCTGGATGATGCGCGCGAAGACGTGGGCAAGTGGCAGAAAGAGCAGCGTGCTGGCGCCCTCGGTGTCGAAGAGATCGTCCAGGATCTGGGTGGCGACGCCGAGCTCGAACATGAAGTTGCCGTGCGAGAGCACACACCCTTTGGGTCTGCCTGTCGTACCGGATGTGTAGATCAGCGTCGCGGGGGAGTCTGGGGTGGCGGTGGTCCGGCGGCGTTCGAGAAGGTCATCCGACACGTCGGCGCCGTCGGCGACGAGCCCTTTGAGGTCTCCATCGTCGATGCAGATCACCCTCTGAAGGGAAGCCAGGTCCTGCCCGGCGGAGCGGGCCCCATCGATCCTTGCTGCGTGCGCGGCCGTCTCCACGACCGCCGCAGCCGCGCCGGAGTCGGACAAGATCCACCCGATCTGCTCCGGCGACGAGGTCTCGTAGATCGGCACGGAGATCGCGCCGGCATACCAGATCGCGTAGTCGAGAAGCGTCCACTCGTAGCGAGTCTTGGAGACCAGCGCGACCCTGTCGCCGGCCTCGACACCTGCGCTGACCAGCCCCTTGGCGGTCGCTTGCACCTCAGCCAGGAACTCGGCGGCCGTGACATCGCGCCAGGTGCCGTCGACCCGCCGGCTGAGCGCGACGTTGTCGCCGTTGCTGCGCGCGTTGGTGAGGAGATCGTCTGTGAGGTTGCCGGTCACGGGCACGGTGTACGTCGGTGGGGCCGAAAACTCGCGCACGCAAGAACTCCCAGGCTCGTCTCGTCTCGTCGCCGCCTGGCGACTAGTCTCGCGCGCAGGTTACCTCCGGGTGACCAAGCGTGTCTCATGCCGGCACCTGCTCGAGGTCAAGCAGGAGCTGGAGGTCGGCCGCGAGCTAGGGACGCCACGGGTGCCGCAGGTCGAGCGAGTAGGGTCGCCGGATACCAGTCCAGGGGTGAAGGGCAGCACGATGGCAGATCTGACGACCTCGAGTATCGAGATCGCCGCCGATCCCGCAGCCGTAATGGCGGTGATCGCCGACTTCGACAGCTACCCCCACTGGGCCAAGGGCGTGAAGTCGGCTGAGGTGCTGACCGAGTACGACGACGGGCGCGCAGGCGAAGTGGCGTTTGTCCTCGACGCCGCCCCGATCCGAGACGAGTACACCCTGACCTACGAGTGGGACGGCGACCACCAGGTCACGTGGTCTCTCGTCAAGGCGAAGATGCTCAAGTCGATGGAGGGGGCGTACGTCCTCGAGCCGGTCGGAGGCCAGACCGAGGTGACCTACCGACTGACGGTCGACCTGTCGATCCCGATGATTGGGATGCTGAAGCGCAAGGGGGAGAAGGTCATCATCGACACCGCTCTCAAAGGGCTCAAGCAGCGGGTCGAGTCGCAGGCCTGACGGCCGCGCTTCGGATGCGGACATGCGCGTCATACTTTTCACAGGCAAGGGTGGGGTCGGCAAGACGACCGTCGCCGCAGGCACGGCAACCTTGGCGGCGGTGCGCGGTTTACGCACCCTGGTCCTCAGCACGGACGCTGCGCACTCGCTAGCCGACGCGTTCGATGTGTCCGTCGGGGGAGAGCCGACCGAAGTCGACACCCGGCTTTTCGTGCAACAGGTCGACGTGCAGGCCCGCTTCGAACGGTCGTGGGGAGACATCTCGTCCTACCTCCTGTCAGTGCTGGACAGCGTCGGCGTCGACCCGATCGCGGCCGAGGAGTTGACGGTCCTGCCGGGAGCCGAGGAGGTGCTCGCACTGCTCGAGGTGCGCGACCAGGCGAGGTCGGGGCGCTGGGATGCGATCATCGTCGACTGTGCACCGACCGCCGAAACGCTCCGATTGTTGGCTCTGCCCGGGGCGCTTGGCTGGTACATGGAGCGGGTGCTGCCGATGGAGCGTCGGCTGGTCAAGGTGCTGAAGCCGGTGCTGACGCGGGCCGCAGGCGTGCCGATGCCGCGCGACTCGGTCTTCGATGCACTCGAGCGGCTGCATGCCGACCTGTCCGAGGTGCAGGAGCTCCTGACCGGACCCGACGCATCAGTGCGGGTCGTGCTGACGCCCGAGTCGGTCGTCGTCGCGGAGGCCAGGCGCTCGCTCACCTCGCTGTCCCTGTATGGCTACCGGGTTGACGGCGTGGTGGCGAACCGGATCTTCCCGTCGGGAGGGGCCGACCCGTGGCGGCGGCAGTGGGTCGCGGCGCAGGCCGAGATCCTCGAGGAGGTCGCGTCGTCCTTCGCGCCCTTGGAGGTATGCCGTTCGGCGTACCGGTCGTGTGAGCCGGTCGGCTTGAGCGAGCTGGCCGCCTTCGCGGCAGAGCTCTACTCGTCATCGTCGGTAGACCCGTTGGCCGTGCCCGCAGGCCCAGGTCCGGTGGAGGTAGGGCGCTCGGGAGGCGGGGTGCTGAGCCTGCGGCTGGCGCTGCCGTTCGCAACCCGTGGTGACGTCGACCTGGCCCGCCATGGTGACGAGCTCGTTGTCACTGTTGGCTCCCACCGACGGATCCTCGCGCTGCCCGTGGCGCTGCGGACCTGCCGGGTGGTGAGTGCCGCGTTGGCGGAGGGCTCGCTCATGGTGACTTTTGAGCCGGTGGCTGATGCGGAGGACGCAGACGTCATACCTCCTGCGTTCGCCTTGTGACCGCATCGGACAGAATGGCCACCCATGAGTACTGAACCTGTCGGCTCCCTCACCCAGGAGGCCGCCAAGCTCCTTGCGGTGCTGCAGGGGTGGGCGAGCGAGCACCCTGCGCCTGCCTCGGCCGGCGCTGGTACGTCGGACGAGGGCGGCGAGGCCAAGGCCGCGGCCGGCGGAGGGCCGGACGAGGGTCCGGCAGGGGCGTCCGCGTCGACCTACCCGAAGGAAAATGGCCACGAAGCACACGACCCGCTCTCGCCTGAATGCCGCTGGTGCCCGCTGTGCCAGCTCATGCGTGCGGCAAAGGCGACGAGCCCCGAGGTGCGAGAGCACCTGACAAGCGCGGCGACATCGTTCGCGTTGGCACTCCAGGGTCTGCTCGAACCGCCGAGTCAGCGCGCCGAGCGAGCTGCGCGCGAGTCGCCGCTCCAGAAGATCGACCTAGCGGAAGACTGAGCAGATGTCATTGACGATCGGCGTCGACGTCGGCGGGACGAAGATCGCCGCCGGCGTGGTGACGGAGGATGGCGCCATCGTCGACGAGCTCCGCAACGAGACACCCGCAGACAACGTCGAAGCCACCGAGGCGGTGATCATCGACCTCGTGGGCAAGCTCCGCCAGCGCCATGAGATCGAGGCGGTCGGCATCGGTGCCGCCGGGTATGTCGGTGCTGACCGAGCCACGGTGCTCTTCGCACCCAATCTTGCGTGGCGTGATGAGCCGTTGCGAAGCGAGATTGAGTCCGCGGTCGATGTGCCTGTCGTCGTGGAGAACGACGCCAACGCCGCGGCCTGGGGCGAGTTTCGGTTCGGTGCGGGCGCGGACGCCGACGATCTGCTGCTGGTAACGGTCGGGACTGGCGTCGGCGGTGGGATCGTCATCAAGGGTGACCTGGTCCGCGGCACGTTCGGCGTGGCGGCCGAGATCGGCCACCTCCGCGTCGTACCGGACGGGCACCGCTGCGGGTGCGGTCAGAGCGGCTGTCTCGAGCAGTACGCCAGTGGGACAGCTTTGGTGCGAGACGCACGACATCGCGCGCCCGACACCCCCGAGGCGGAGGCGTTGCTCAAGACCGCGTCCGGCGACGTCGAGCAGATCACGGGGCCGATGGTCACCACGCTCGCGCTGGAGGGCGACCCGTTCTGTGTCGACCTGCTGAGCGACCTCGGCCGATGGCTGGGCGAAGGCATCGCCAGCTTGGCGGCGGTACTCGACCCGGGTGTGGTCGTCGTCGGTGGCGGGGTGTCGGAGGCTGGGGACCTGCTCTTGGTGCCGACCCAGAAGGCGATCGCTGAGACCCTGCCCGTCGCGAGTAACCGCCCGATGCTCTCGCTTCGCCTTGCCACATTGGGAAACACCGCGGGCATGATCGGCGCGGCGGACCTGGCGCGAGTGGGTCGCTGATGCTCCAGCGACTCGCGATCGGTATCGACATCGGCGGCACAAAGGTCAAGGCCGGTGTTGTCGACGAAGACGGCGTCGTCCTCGAACGGGCCATCACAGACACCCCGTGGACCAGCCCCAGCGACGTCGAAGACACGATCGCGGTCCTGGTCAGGGACCTGGCGGCGCGGCACGTGGTCATGGCGGTTGGCATCGGGGCGGCCGGGTTCGTCGATGCGACGCGCTCCACGGTGCTGTTTGCGCCACATCTGGCCTGGCGGCACGAACCGCTGCGCGACGCCGTCCATCGCCGAGTGGGGTTCTCCACGTTGGTCGAGAACGACGCGAACGCCGCGGCGTGGGCGGAGTGGCGCTTCGGTGCCGGCCAGAACGAGAGCGACCTCGTCTGCATCACGCTGGGCACCGGTATCGGTGGTGGCATGGTCTTCGGCGGTCAGTTACACCGCGGCAGTAGCGGGGTCGGCGGGGAGTTCGGCCACATGCAAGTCGTCAAGGACGGCCACTGGTGTGAGTGCGGCAATCGCGGCTGCTGGGAGCAGTACGCCAGCGCCAACGCGCTGGTGCGCGACGCCAAGGAGATCATGCACGCCAGATCGCCGCGGGCGCAGGCGCTGCTGGATCGCGTGGACGGCGACCCAGACCTCATCACCGGCATGATGGTGACCGAGGTAGCCCTGTCCGGCGACACCACAGCGATCGAACTGCTCGCCGACATGGGTGACTGGCTTGGTGTGGGGATCGCCAACCTGGCCGCGGCGCTCGACCCCGGCACGTTCGTGATCGGTGGCGGGGTCTCGGACGCCCGTGAGCTGCTGATCGCTCCAGCCGTGCAGGCATATCGTCGGACTCTGACCGGCCGGGGTTACCGGCCCGAGGCTCGTATCGTGCGGGCACACCTCGGTAACGAGGCGGGACTGGTCGGAGCCGCAGATCTGGCCCGGACGGCGGCTCGCCGGCGGCGCAGGCGCTCGGGAACTCGCCGCGCCGCAGAAGGCAGGCCACGCCGGAGCCTGGCCATGACGTGGCAGGAGCAGCGACTCGCGTCCAGAGAGTCCAGAGCCGCGTCGAGGGATGTCGGTCCGGGTGGCCCGTCGTAGCGCGACTACGGCGGTCGAGCTTGTCGAGACCCGGTGATGTCGACAAGCTCGATCAGCGGGTGGTCAGCGGCCGACGAGAGTGGTCTCGAACGAGTACAGGTCTGGTCGATAGAGGTGCGAGCCGAACTCGACCGCCTGCCCGCCGTCGTCGTATGCCGTTCGCTGCATGGTCAGCAGCGGGTCGCCCTTTCGTCCACCGAGCAGCTTCGCCTCCCGGGCGTCGGCTCGGCGGGCTCCGATGCTCTGGTGTGCAACTCGGATGTGGATTCCTGACCTCCGCAAGTGTTCATAGAGGCCGGTCGTCTCGAGGTCGACGGCTGCCAGGTCGATCGTGCCCAGGGGAATGTAGTTGTGCAGCAGCGCCAACGGCTCATCGCCGACTAGGCGGACGCGTTCGAGGTTCCAGACCGGCGTTGAGGGCGCGAGCTTGAGCTTCTCGGCGATGCCGTCGTCGGACTCGATGGCTTCCAGCGTGAGCACTCTGGTGGACGGTCGCTCGCTAGCGCGCACCAGGTCGTCGTTGAGGCTGGTCAGATCTACCGCCCGCCGGATCTGCGAGTGCACGACCTGGGTGCCGACACCACGCTTGCGTACCAGCATCCCCTTGTCTACAAGGGTTTGGATGGCCTGACGCATGGTCGGGCGCGAGAGTCCGAGCTGTCCGGCCAGGGCGACTTCATTGGCTATACGATCCCCAGGCGCCAGCGTGCCGTCCGCGATCATCCGCTCGAGCTGTTCCGCGATCTGGAAGTACAGCGGGACGGGACTCGACCGGTCGACGGTCAGCGGGGGATGTGTGGGTATGACTGCCTCCGGCTCTGCGACTGCTGCGGTGACCACTATATCGCTCAGGAGCCCGAATGTATCGACGTCAATATGTCATTACAAATCATTGACAGGTCAACCGCCCATGGTCAGAATGTGTCTCGGGTGATGCCGCACAAACGAGGCGAGGATGTATGTACGACGGACCTGACCGAGCAGCAGGCCGCAGCACGATCGGTGATCGGCTGGCTGGCGCACCCATCTCCTGGGGGGTGAGCGAGGTGCCCGGCTGGGGTTATCAGCTTCGCCCAGAGCGCGTTCTGGCTGAGATGCACGGGTTGGGTCTGGCCGCTTGCGAGTTCGGCCCGATCGGTTTCCTGGCTGACGATCCGGCTGACAGGACTGCACAGCTCCGGTCGTACGACATCACCGCGGTTGGCGGCTTCGTGCCGATCCTCCTCCACGACCCCGAGCACGACCCGCGTCACGCCGTCGACGCATACATCGACACCTGCCTGGCCTCGGAGGCGAGCTGCATGGTGCTCGCGGCGGCCACCGGATCCGTCGGGTACGACGAGCGGCCAGCCCTCGATGAGCTGGGGTGGAAAACGATGTTCAGCAACTTGGACCGGATTGCCGACCACGCTGAAGCGCGAGGCATCACCGCATCCCTGCACCCGCACGTCGGCACGATGGTCGAGCAGCTGCCCGAGGTCGAGCGCACGCTCGCCGGCTCGCGGATCGGTCTCTGCCTCGATACGGGACACCTAGCCATCGGTGGCGCGGATCCAGTGTCGATCGCGACGACGTACGGCGACCGTGTCACGCACGTTCACCTCAAGGACGTCGACGCAGGCCTGGCACGTTCGGTGGCGTCGGGTGAGCTTACGTTTACTGACGCCGTGCGTGCCGGCGTCTTCTGTCCCCTCGGCCAGGGGGATGTCGACATCGCTGCACTGGTGTTGGCACTCGAGGCTGCGGCCTATCAAGGTTGGTATGTCCTGGAGCAGGACGTGATGCTCGATCGCGAGCCTGACGACGTCGGCCCTGCGGCCAACGTTCAGCAGAGCCTCGACTTCTTGCGCGAGGTGGTCTCGTGACGTCGCCGGCAGCAGATTCCGGCCACCGCTTCGAGGTGCTCACGATGGGGCGCATCGGAGTCGACGTGTACCCGGAGCAGGTGGGCGTCGGTCTCGAAGACGTCACGTCGTTCAGCAAGACGCTTGGCGGCAGTGCGGCCAATGTCACCGTTGCAGCGGCCAGGCACGGCCGGCATTCGGCCATCATCACGCGGACGGGAGCTGACCCGTTCGGCCGGTTCCTGCACCGTGCGCTCGAGGAGTTCGGGGTTGATGATCGGTTCGTGAGCGATGTGCCGGGACTTCCCCACGCCGGTCACGTTCTGCGAGATCTTCCCGCCCGACGACTTTCCGCTGTACTTCTACCGCTTCCCCAAGGCGCCGGACCTCGAGATCTTCACCGAGGAGCTAGATCTCGCCGCGGTCGCCGCCAGTGACATCTTCTGGGTCACCGGGACCGGGCTCAGCGCCGAGCCGTCGCGGTCCGCCACGATGGCGGCTCTCGAGGCACGGGCAGACCACGGCATCACGATCCTCGACCTCGACTACCGCCCTATGTTCTGGAGTTCGCGCGACGAGGCACACCGCACTATCCGGGCTGCGGTGCCCCTCGCCGATGTGGCGGTCGGCAACCTCGAGGAGTGTGAGGTGGCGATCGGAGAGAGCGACCCCAAGGCGGCGGCACACGCACTCATGGCCGCCGGAGTAGGCCTGGCCGTGGTCAAACAGGGGCCTGACGGTGTGTTGGGGGCTCGTGCCAGCGAGTCCGTCGTCGTACCTCCCGTGGACGTCGACGTCGTCAACGGACTCGGCGCCGGCGATGCCTTCGGTGGCGCACTCTGTCATGGCTTGCTCTCGGGCTGGGAACTCGAGCCGATGCTGCGCTTTGCCAACGCCGCCGGCGCGATCGTGGCAAGTCGGCTGGAGTGTTCGACCGCGATGCCCACGACGGCTGAGGTCGACGAGCTCCTCGGGAGCAGGACATGAGCATCGACAAACTGGCCGAGCTCGTCGCCGCCCGGGTCCGCACACCTGAGCTGATCGCGGAGCTGGCAGACCAACGCAAACGGCCGGACTCGTTGGTGGGCCAGACGGGTCGGCTGATGCTGGTCGCAGCCGACCACCCCGCCCGCGGAGCCCTGCGCGCCGGCGCGGAGCCGATGGCGATGGCCGACCGGTGGGAGTTGTTGCGCAGACTGTCCATCGCCCTCGAGCGGCCAGGCGTGGACGGCGTCCTCGGCACGGCCGACATCCTCGAGGACCTGTTGCTCATGGGTGCTCTCGAAGACAAGGTGGTCATCGGCTCGATGAACCGGGGCGGCCTGGCCGGGACATCCTTCGAGATCGACGACCGTTTCACGGGCTATCACGCCGACGCGATCAGCAGACGTGGCTTTCAGGGCGGGAAGATGCTGCTCCGCATCGACCCTGACGACTCAGCGACTGCGCCGACACTCGCGAGCTGCGCCGAAGCCGTCAACGGGCTCGCCGAACGCTCGCTGATGGCGATGGTCGAGCCGTTCATCGCGCACCGGGTCGATGGGCGGGTCCGCAACGATCTGAATCCCGAGGCCGTCATCAGGTCGGCCACCGTCGCGTCTGGGCTCGGCTGGACCTCTGCCCACACCTGGCTGAAGCTTCCGGTCGTCGAGGGCATGGATCGTGTGCTGGCCGCGACCACGCTTCCGGTCCTGCTCCTCGGAGGCGAAGTCGGCGCCGACCAGTTTGCACAGTTTGCGCAGTGGTCCCGGGTGCTGGCATCCCCACAGGTCCAGGGCATGGTGGTGGGGCGGACACTTCTCTACCCACCCGACGGGGATGTCGCGGCGGCTGTCGATGCCACGGTAGAGATGATGTGACATGAGCAGTCGGAACTTCCACGTTGCTGCCGGCCAGACCACCCGGGCGCCGTACGACGTCGTCGTGACACCCGACTCCGCCGGCTGGACCTACACGGGACTGTCGGTGCTCAGCCTCGGCGCAGGGGAGTCAGCAACCCTGGAAACCGAGGGCTCGGAGATGATCCTCCTGTCGCTCGCAAGGCTCGTGCGACGTGACGTGCAACGGCGAGATGCTCACTGTCGAGGGACGCACCGGTGTCTTTGACGGAATCAGCGACTTCGTTTACCTCCCCCGTGGATCTTCGGCGGTCGTACACACCCGGCAAGGCGGCCGGTTCGCCTTGCCCTCAGCCGTGTGTGAGCGGGAGCTCCCGTTTCGGTACGGCGCCGGCACGGACGTGCCCGTCGAGCTCCGCGGGGCCGGGCAGGCAAGCCGGCAGGTCAACAACTTCTGCACGCCGGAGGCGTTCGAGACCGACAAGCTGATTGCGTGTGAAGTGCTGACGCCAGGGGGAAACTGGTCCTCATACCCACCGCACAAGCACGATGAGGAACGTGACGGCGAGAGTGAGCTGGAGGAGATCTACTACTTCGAGGTCGCCGAGGGGCCGGCCGGCCCGGGCATGGGCTACCAACGGGTCTACGGCCACGCGAGCGCCGAGATTGACGTGCTCGCCGAGGTGCGGTCGGGTGATGTCGTGATGATCCCGCACGGCTGGCACGGACCGTCGATGGCCGTCCCCGGTTACGACCTCTACTACCTCAACGTGATGGCCGGCCCGGCGAGCGTGCGCGCTTGGCTCATCTGTGACGACCCGGCGCACAGCTGGGTGCGTGACACCTGGGCCGAGCAGGCGGTCGATCCTCGCCTGCCCTTCTCCGGAGCCGCCGCCGGGATCGTCGGAGCGGTTCGATGACGACCACAAGACTGACTGTCGCGCAGGCACTGGTGCAGTTCCTCGAGCAGCAGTACGTCGAGCGTGACGGTGCCGAGAACGCCTTCTTCGCCGGCTGCTGGGGCATCTTCGGACACGGAAACGTCGCCGGCGTCGGCCAGGCTCTGCTCGAGCGCGAGCGTCATACCAACGACACCGGTGAGCCGACGCTGCGGTACTTCCAGGCCCGCAACGAGCAGGCGATGGTGCACGCGTCGGTCGGGTACGCACGAATGCGCGACCGGATGGCGACGTTCGCGTGCACTGCGTCGGTCGGGCCAGGCGCCACCAACATGGTGACGGGTGCGGCCCTGGCGACCATCAACCGGATCCCGGTGCTGCTCCTGCCCGGCGACGTCTTCGCCACGAGGGCTGCCAACCCGGTGCTGCAGGAGCTCGAGGACCCCGGCTCCCTCGATGTCAGCGTCAACGACGTGTTCAAACCCGTGTCGCGCTACTGGGACCGGATCAACCGGCCGGAGCAGCTGCCTGCGGCTCTGCTCGCCGCGATGCGCGTGCTCACCGATCCGGCTGAGACAGGCGCTGTGACCTTATCGCTGCCGCAGGACGTGCAGGCCGAGGCGTATGACTGGCCCGAGGAGATGTTCGACAAGCGGGTCTGGCACGTTGGCCGCCCGGCCGCCGACGAGTCTGCCCTTGATCGCGCCGCCGACGTGTTGCGTGGGTCGTGGCGGCCATTGATCGTCGCAGGTGGCGGAGTCATCTACTCGCAGGCCACTGAGGCGCTGCGCAGTTTCGCCGAGTCAACCGGTGTCCCGGTTGCGGAAACGCAAGCAGGTAAGGGTTCCTTGCCCTACGACCATCCGCAGTCCGTGGGTGCCATCGGCGCGACTGGCACGACCGCCGCCAACCTGCTGGCCAACCAAGCCGACGTCATCCTCGGGATTGGCTGCCGCTACAGCGACTTCACCACCGCCTCGCGCACCGTGTTCGCCGCCCCCGGTGTGCGCTTCGTCAACCTCAACATCGCGTCCTTCGACGCCCACAAGCTCTCCGCCACGGCCCTCGTGGCGGACGCCCGCCGCGGTCTCGAGCAGCTCCACGAGAAACTCACTGACTGGACGGCCGATCCGGGATACCAGGAGCGTGCCACCGGCCTCGCCCGCGGATGGGACAACACCGTCCAGCAGTCGTATGACGCCGGGCACCAACCGCTGCCGGCTCAGTCGGAAGTTGTGGGCGTGGTCAACCGGCTGTCTGCGCCCCGTGATGTCGTCGTGTGCGCTGCCGGCTCCATGCCCGGCGACCTGCACAAGCTGTGGCGCACTCGTGACCCGAAGGGCTACCACGTCGAGTACGGCTACTCGTGCATGGGCTACGAGATCGCCGGTGGCCTCGGCGTCAAGATGGCGGTGCGCGACATCGCAGGCGACGACCGCGATGTCTTCGTGATGGTCGGTGACGGCTCCTATCTGATGATGGCCCAGGAGCTCGTCACCGCTGTGCAGGAGGGCATCAAGCTGATCGTCGTACTCGTGCAGAACCACGGGTTCGCCTCGATCGGTGCCCTGTCGGAGTCGCTCGGGTCGCAACGTTTCGGGACCCGCTACCGCTACCGCACTGAAACCGGCCTAGACGGCGGGATGCTCCCGGTCGACCTGGCAGCCAACGCGGCCAGTCTCGGAGCGGACGTCGTGCGTGCCGGTGACCTGGCCGAGTTCGAGAAGGCGGTCGCCCAAGCACAGGCGACCGACGTCACCACGGTGATCCAGGTTGAGACCGACCCCCTCGTGCCTGCTCCGGACAGTCCCGCGTGGTGGGACGTGCCCGTTGCCGAGGTTTCCGCGCTCGACAGCACGCGATCCGCACGCGCCGACTATGAGTCCTCAAAGAGGGGGCAGCGCAGCCACCTCTCTCCGCCCGACAATCAATCAGACCTACCCAAGAAATGAAGCGACCCTCATGAGAACCATCGAGCACTGGATCGGCGGCAAGCACGTCGGCGCACCCGGAGGACGATTGGGAGATGTCTATGACCCTGCCGTCGGTGCACCGCAGGCACGGGTCTGTCTTGCCTCTCCTGACGAGGTCGACGCCGCGGTGCAGGCCGCACGCGACGCCTTCGAGTCGTGGAGCCAGACCTCGGTCACCAGCCGCGCCCGGATCATGTTCGCCTTCCGCGAGTTGTTGGTCCAACACGAAGACGAGCTCGCCAAGGTGATCTCCTCCGAGCACGGCAAGACACTCGACGATGCGCATGGAGAGGTCGTCCGCGGCCGCGAGGTCGTGGAGTTCGCCTGCGGTATTCCGCAGCTGCTGAAGGGTGAGTACTCCGACCAGGTCTCCACGGGAGTCGACTCGCACTCGTTCCGCCAACCACTCGGAGTCACGGCCGGCATCACGCCGTTCAACTTCCCCATCATGGTGCCGCTGTGGATGCACCCGGTCGCGATCGCCTGTGGCAACACGTTTGTGCTCAAGCCGAGTGAGCGGGACCCGGGCGTTTCTGATGTGGTTGCCCGGCTGTATGCCGAGGCGGGTCTGCCGGACGGCGTGTTCAACGTCGTACACGGCGACAAGGTTGCCGTCGACGCCATCCTGGACCACCCCGACATCGCCGCCGTATCCTTCGTCGGCTCCACCCCGATCGCCAAGTACGTGCACGCGCAGGCCTCGAAGTCGGGCAAGCGCGTGCAGGCACTAGGAGGTGCCAAGAACCACGCCGTCGTGATGCCTGACGCGGACCTCGACTTCGCCGCCGACCACCTGGTCGCCGCCGGCTACGGCTCTGCCGGTCAACGCTGTATGTCGATCTCCGCCGTCGTGGCTGTTGGGGCGGCCGCGGACACTCTCGTCGAGAAGGTGCGCCAGCGCACCCGCGACATCGTCGTCGGCCCCGGCTCCGAGAAGGGGTCGGAGATGGGGCCGGTCGTCACGGCCGCCGCCAAGGAACGCGTGCTCGGCTACATCGGCCAGGGCGAGTCCGACGGTGCCGACGTGGTGGTTGACGGCCGGGGTCTGGTGGTCGACGGGCACGACGACGGATTCTTTGTGGGCCCGACGCTGCTCGACGCCGTCACCCCGGAGATGTCGGTCTACACCGACGAGATCTTCGGGCCGGTCCTCTCAGTGGTTCGGGTTCCGACTCTGGACGCGGCGATCGAGCTCGTCAACGCGAATCCCTATGGCAACGGCACCGCCGTGTTCACGTCGTCGGGTGAGGTCGCCAGGACTTTCCAACGACGGGTCACGGTCGGGATGATCGGCATCAACGTGCCTGTTCCGGTGCCGATGGCCTTCCACTCCTTCGGGGGCTGGAAGGACTCGTTGTTCGGCGACCATCACATTCACGGACCCGAAGGAGTGAGGTTCTACACCCAGGCCAAGGTGGTCACGAGCCGCTGGCCGCACATCAGCGAGGAGTCACTCGCTCAGATCAACTTTCCCACGGCACAATGACCCGCGGGAGAGAGCAGTCCGCCAGACGGCGGCTAGTCAGGAGGGAACAAGTATGAAGGTTCGACGGATGCTCTTGGCGGTCCTCGCCACGGGCGCACTGCTGCTCTCTGCGTGCAGTACGAGCGACGACGACGGCGACGATGACGGTGGGGGAGGCGGCGGCGGCGGCGGTGCCGACGCCGGCGACATCCGCATCGACGTAGTCACCCACGCCGCACCGGGCGACAGCTTCTGGGACGTGGTCAAGTCGGGGGCCGAACGCGCCGGCGAAGACCTCGGCGTCGAGATGAACTACCAGGGCGATCCTGACCCCGGTGCTCAGAGCACGCTCATCGACAACGCCG
Organism: uncultured Actinomycetota bacterium; assembly: GCA_963811585.1. Classification (GTDB taxonomy): domain Bacteria; phylum Actinomycetota; class Actinomycetes; order Propionibacteriales; family Nocardioidaceae; genus JACDHG01. Next base: position 624,579 of record CAWERR010000006.1, on the reverse strand, counting down.
TCGCCGACGACACCGACGGTCTCGTCATCTCGATGGCCGACCCAGAGGGACTCGAGAACAGCATCAGGGCTGCCATCGAGGCGGGGGTGCCCGTCATCACGATCAACTCCGGCATTGACAACTGGCAGGACTTCGGAGCCATCACCCACGTCGGTCAGAGCGAGACGATCGCCGGCGAAGCGGCCGGCGAGCAGTTGAACGAGGCCGGGGTCGCCAACGCGATCTGCGTGATCCAAGAGCCTGGGAACATTGCCCTCGAGGAGCGCTGCCGGGCGGCGTCTGAGACGTTCGACGGCGAGATGAAGAACCTGCAGACCGACAACACCGATCTCGCGGGCTCACAGTCGACCATCGAGTCCGAGCTCACCGCCGACGACAGCGTCGACGGCATCCTCTCCCTGGGCGGCGACATGGCCGGCGCGGCCGTTGCTGCCGCCGAAGCATCCGGTCGCGACATCACGATCGGCACGTTCGACGTCAACGCCACCGTTGCCCAGGACGTCCTCGACGGCAAGCTGCTCTTCGCGATCGACCAGCAGCCGTACGTCCAGGGCTATCTCGGTGTGACCGGCATCTACCTGAAGTTGATCAACGGCAACGACGTCGGTGGTGGCCAGCCGATCAACTCAGGCCCCGCCATCATCACGGCAGAGAACGCCGAGGCTGTCCTCGACTACGCCGAAGAAGGGACCCGCTAGCGCCGCGGATGACGAGGGGTCCCGGGCGACCGGGACCCCTCCCGCAAAGAAGCGGTTGGCCGAAACCAAGGGAGTAACGCATGACCACTACTGCACCGGCGCCGGCGGACGCGCCGCAATCTCGTCCGGACACCGACGAACGACTCAGTGGCTCTCACCGGCTGGCACGTATCCTCCGCCGGCCTGAGATCGGAGCTGCCGCCGCGGCTCTGCTGATCTTCTTGTTCTTCGCCCTGACCACCGAGTCGTTCAAGCTGCCGGCGGGCGCTAGTACGTGGATCTTTACGTCGTCAGCCTTCGGCATCATGGCGGTAGCGGTGGCACTGCTGATGATCGGCGGCGAGTTCGACCTGTCTGCCGGCGCCATGATCGGCACAACGGGACTGACAACCGCGATCTTGGTGACCGAGTATGAGATCAACATCTGGCTGGCCATCGGGGCCTCGCTGCTGTTAGCCGTCATCATCGGGGCGCTCAACGGCGTACTCGTGATGCGAACCGGGCTGCCGAGCTTCATCGTCACGCTTGGCACGTTCTTCGTCCTTCAGGGAGTCAACCTTGCCGTGACCAAGATCTTGATCGGGAAGGTCTCGGTGACGGGATTCCGCAACGCTGAGGGCTTCACGTCCGGCGAGCAGTTCTTCGGCTCCACCGTCAAGATCAACCTTGGTTGGCTGCCGTGGGTCACTGAGGACAACTCGCCATACTTGACTCTCTACGCTGTGACGTTCTGGTGGATAGCTGTGACGCTCGCGGCCACCTGGGTGCTCCTGCGGATGCGTGCGGGCAACTGGATCTTCGCCGTCGGAGGTGCGCAGACGAGCGCCCGCCAGGTCGGCGTGCCAGTGTTTCGGACCAAGGTCGGGCTGTTCATGACGACAGCCGTCGCCGGGTGGCTGGTTGGCATGCTGTCGCTCTTCAAGACGACGACTGTGCAAAGCGTGACCGGAGTCGGGCAGGAGTTCATCTTCATCATCTGCGCCGTGGTCGGCGGGTGTCTGCTGACCGGCGGCTACGGGTCGGCTGTCGGCGCAGCACTTGGCGCCCTCATCTACGGCATGGTCAAGGAAGGCATCGTCTACGCGCGCTGGGACAACGACTGGCTGTTCACGTTCCTCGGCGTGATGTTGCTGGGTGCAGTGATAGTCAACAACTGGGTCAAGGCTCGAGCGGAGGCCGTGAGATGACAACCGAGGAAAGGCCCCTGCCAGAGGTCGTTTCTGCGACCGAGGAGGGAGCGGCCGAGATCCATGGAACCCCGGCCGACTCCGCTCCTGAACTGCCGCCGCCGGGCACTGCGATCATCGAGGTCAAGGAGATCGGCAAGTCCTACGGCAGCGTCATCGCCTTGCGTGAGGTCACGACCTCCGTGCGAGCGGGCGAGGTCACCTGCGTGCTGGGTGACAACGGCGCCGGGAAGTCCACGCTCATCAAGATCCTTGCGGGCGCCCACGAACACAGCGAGGGTACGTTCGTCGTCGACGGCATCAGTCGCAACATGAGCAGCCCGCGTGCCGCGCTCGCCCTCGGCATCGCCACGGTGTTCCAGGATCTTGCCGTCGTGCCGCTGATGCCGGTGTGGCGCAACTTCTTCCTCGGATCCGAGCTGACGAAGGGCTTGCCTCCGTTCAAGCGCCTCGATATCGACGCGATGAAGAAGATCACCAAGACCGAGATGCTGGCCATGGGCATCGACCTGAGGGATGTCGAGCAACCGATCGGGACACTGTCGGGTGGCGAGCGGCAGTGTGTGGCGATTGCCCGAGCCGTGTACTTCGGTGCCCGGGTACTGATCCTCGACGAGCCGACAGCGGCCCTCGGTGTCCGTCAGTCAGGCGTGGTGCTGAAGTACATCGCGAAGGCACGCGACCGAGGCCTCGGCGTCGTGTTCATCACCCACAACCCACACCATGCCTACCCGGTCGGTGACAGGTTCATCATCTTGCGCCGCGGCCGGAGCATGGGCGACTTCCCCAAGGCCGAGATGACGCTCGACGAGCTCGTCCGGATGATGGCCGGCGGCTCAGAGCTCGACGCACTACATGAGGAGCTCGAGAGGACCCTCCCCGACGCGCCGGCGACCAAGGAGACGCAGCCCGAGGTGAAGCCTCAGTGAAGGACGTGGCCCGTCGCGGTGACGACCGCGGCGTGCTCGGGGTCGCCATTGTCGGATTCGGCTGGATGGGACAGGTCCACGCCCGGTCCTATGCGCGCCTGTGGCAGCACTACCCGGACGCACCGCTACGACCGCTGCTGGTCGCCGTTGCTGACCCGGAGGAGTCGCGGCACGAGACGGCCCGATCGTCGTACAGCATCGGCGAAGCGGCGACCGAGTGGCAGGACGTGGTGGCCCGTGACGACGTGGACGTCGTCAGCGTGTGCGGGCCGAACTTCCTGCACCGAGATGTCGCCGTCGCGGCAGCGCAGGCCGGCAAGCATCTCTGGGTGGAGAAACCGGCCGGGCGCCACCTCGCCGACACCATGGAGATCGCGGACGCCGTCCGGTCCGCCGGGGTCCAGGCGGCGGTCGGCTTCAACTATCGCAATGCGCCGGCAGTCGAGCTGGCCCGCGAGATCGTCGGGTCAGGTCGGATCGGTGAGATCGAGACGGCGTGGGTGCGCTTGTTCAGCGACTACGCGGCGCATCCCGACGGCGCGCTGTCCTGGCGGTTCGACCGGGCCTACGCCGGCAACGGAGTCCTCGGCGACCTGGCAAGCCACGGACTCGACCTGGCCCGGTACGTCGTCGGGCAGCAGACCGGCGAGGTCGTCGATGTCGTGGCCGACCAGGCGACATTTATCCCGCAACGACCGGAAGCAGTTGGCGCTGTGTCGCACTTCGCGACGGCACCGGGCGGGAAGCTCGGCCCAGTCGGAAACGAGGACCATGTCAGCGCACTGCTGCGCTTCGACTCGGGGGCGCGCGGCGTGGTCGAGTGCTCCCGCGTCGCGGTGGGTGAGCAGTGCGCCTATGGCTTCGAGGTCCGCGGCACGCAAGGTGCTGTCGCGTGGGACTTCCGCAGGATGGGCGAGCTGCGGGTCTGCGCCGATCAGGGCTACCAAGACGTTGCCTGGCAAGTCCGTCACGTCGGGCCGGGCAACGGCGAGCTGGCGGCATTCCAGCCCGGTCCGGGAGTTCCGATGGGATTCGACGACCTGAAGGTCATCGAGGCCGAGCGCCTGGTGCGGTCAATCGCCGAGGGCAAGCCCGTCGGTGCCACGATCGACGACGCGCTGTGGGCAGCCAGACTGGTCGAGGCCATGGGCAGGTCGTTCGAGGAACGGCGATGGGTCAAGCCATGAGCGGAGCCGTGCGGGTCGGGGTCATCGGGACGGGCGCGATGGGAACCGCGCACGTACGCACCCTCGCCCAGTGGGTGCCGGGCCTCGAGCTGGCGTGCGTGTATGACGCCGACACAGCCCGGGCAGCCGAGGTCGGCTCCGAGGTGGGAGCCGACGTGGCACCCTCCGCCGAGGCGCTGATCGAGTCACCAAACGTCGACGCCGTTGTCATCGCCGCGCCAGACCCCATCCATGAGGAGCTCGCGCTGTCTTGCCTGGCCGCGGGCAAGCCAACCCTCTGCGAGAAGCCGCTTGCCGCCAGCGCCGAGGGCTCGCGGCGGATCATCGACGCGGAGACAGCGACCGGACGCCGGCTGATCCAGGTCGGTTTCATGCGCCGCTTCGACCCGAGCTACGTCGATCTCCGCACTGCAGTCGCCGACGGGTCGATCGGGACGCCGCGCCTTGTCCACTGCGTGCATCGCAATCCTTGGGCACACTCGTCAGCGACGTCGGAGGGAGTCATCTTCAACTCGATGATCCACGAGCTCGACATCCTGCCGTGGTTGCTCGACGAACGCCTGGCCGCTGTGACCGTGGTGGCCGCGCCGGCGCTTGACGGTGGTTTCCAGGATGCTCAGATTGCCTTGCTCGAGACAGCCAGCGGCGTCGTCGTGACTGTCGAGGTGTTCGTCAACGCCCGTTACGGCTACGACGTCACGTGTGAAGTTGTCGGCACGGAAGGCACGGCCAGGCTCGCGGCGCCGACCGGGCTGCGGGTTCGCCGTGATGGCGGCGACGGGGTCGTGGTGTCGAAAGACTTCTTCTACCGGTTCCGGGACGCCTACCGAATCGAGCTGGCGGCCTGGGCCAACGACGTACGACGCGGGAGCATCACCGGGCCGACCGCCTGGGACGGCCACCTCGCCAACGTCGCGGCAACCGCCGGCGTCGAGGCTCTGCACTCCGGGCGCAGAGTGGTGATCGAGGAGATCGACCCGCCCGAGCTGTACCGCTGAGCCCTCAGCGGCGGCGCTTGTAGTCGGGGAGGAGCTCCTGGGCGAGCTGCTCCAGGAAAAGGCCGACGTCGGTCACGATGCCCTTGGCCTGAGACGACCCTCGGTCGGCCAGCTTCGTGACAGTGGCCGAGTTGATGTCGACACAGACGAGCGGCACCGACGCCGGGAGGATGTTCCCGGTAGCCACCGAGTGGAGCATCGTGGCCACCATCAGGCAGAATCCCACGCCGTCGAGTCCTGCTCGCATCGCGCGCTGCCCCTCGATGACGTCCGTGTACACGTCGGGCAGCGGCCCATCGTCGCGCACCGACCCGACGAGGACGAACGGTTTGTTCTGCGTGACCAGCGCGTGCATGATGCCGCCGGTCAACACGCCCTGTTCGACGGCCGCCGCGATGGAACCGGCCTTCCGGATCGTGTTGAGAGCGCGGATGTGGTGCTCGTGGCCGTGCTCGACGCCGCGCCCTTGGGCCAGGTCCACACCGAGCGACGTACCGTAAAGCGACGACTCAATGTCATGGGTAGCAAGGGCGTTGCCGGCGAACAGGATGTCGACGTATCCCGCATTGACCATCGCAACCATGGCAGGTGCCGCGCCGGTATGTACAACGCCAGGGCCTCCGACCCACAGCAGCTTCTTGCCTGCGGCCTTCGCCTCCCGCATGCCTTCGGCAACCTGCCGGACGAGCAGCGCCTGCGGTTTCTCACTGGAAACGGCAGACTCCATGAACCCGAATACCCCATGCTCAGTCCCACCCGCCGGGATCGGCGTCGTGACCTTGATGCCGGCGGCGCCGCAGACGACCTGCATGCCGACCTCGACGTCCGACATCGGCAGGGTGTAGACCCGCGGTGGGGTGCTGCTCTGGTCGACGATGAGGCCACAATCCATCTCGGGGTTCTCGACGCGGAGCCAGCGGCCACCGATCCGCACCCGAGTCTCGAGGTTGGTGGTCGAGTAGAACCCATCGGGGAACACTCCATCAGTGTCGGCGGGCTCGATCGACGCTTCCCCCGGGTCGACCATGTTGACGCCGTGCGTCTGGAGACGCATCAGCATTCGCTGCAGGGACTCGTCATCCTCTGCGGTTACGTGGATGCGGGCGTATGACGCGTCGCCCGAGTCGTGGCCGAGATCGAACCGCTCGATGACGTGGTCGCCGCCGTACTCGCGGATGTCGTTGAGGACGCGAGACAAGATTCCGCTGTCCATCAGGTGGCCATTGATCTCGACGGTTTCGGTCGACTGCTCGGTCATGGCCACAGGTTAGGGGGTCAGGGCCGGCGAATGGCGGCGGGCGGTTGGTTGCGTCCGTAGGGCTGGCCGCTATGGCGACCGGGTGTACGGACGTTGGGGTTCGCGCGTGGTGGCCAGCCACCACAGACCTAGGACTGGCAGCACGAGTGGTACGAAGCCGTAGCCGGCGCCGTACGCGCTCCATACCGTCGCATCGGGAAACGACACCAGCAGGCTGACGGTGCCGACCACGAGGACGCCGACAAGCTCGATGCCACAGGCAATCCAGGCGACCGGCCGCCAGCGCGGGCCGCCGCGCACCAGGGCCACCGTCGCTACGACGTAGATGAGGGCGGCGACGGCCGACAAGGCGTAGGGCACCGGGGCGTCTTCGGCATGCAAGCTGAGCTGGACTGCCGACCGCCCGGTGGCCGCGACCGCGAACACGGCGTAGACGGCGATCAAGAGGCGACCGGGTCCGGTGGCGGTCGAGCTGCGCCGGTCGCGTGGCTCGTCGTTCACCTCACGCCGACCAGATCTGCTGCAGTCGGCCGATGAGCGCGATGATCACGACACCTGCGGCGACGAGCACCGCTGTGCCCCACCGGGTGCGCTCGGCCAACACCCAGAGCAGGGCGGCCGGGATGACGAGCAGGATGCCGACGAGGTAGACCACAAACGTCGACGCGGTCACGTCATGGTCGCCGCCCGCGAGCTGGGCGAGCCCCACCACGCACTGCACAACGAGCCCGAGCTCCAATGCGGCTAGCACGGACACCAGCCACCAACCGGGAAGCTCGTTGCGCACCACCGCGACCAGCGCCAGCAGCGACGCCGTCGCCGCGAGAGCGACGAGGAGGATCTGGAGCGCAGGCAGCACAGTGAACCTTTCGGCCTTCAGCCGGTGACTTGACGGAGGGTCAGACGACAGCGCCGTTGCCGGGGTCAACGTCGTCGCGGTCGTCCATCGTGGCGACCAGCGTCACGAACCCGCCGACGAACCCACCCACCGCGAGCACGGCGACGTACGTCGGCAGGCCGATGCCGAACAGCACCGCAAGCAGCAACAGCAGCGGCCCACCGAGGACGCCGACCCAGGCCAGTTGCTTGTAAGGCTCGAGTCTCGGCAGCGGCGGGGGAGTCGGCGGCACGAACCTGTCCTCCTCGTCGTCGGCGGCTCGCACAGGCGCGGCCCACGCGTCGTCGTCTGACTGATCGTCGTCGCCGGGCAGCGCGTTGAGACTGTCGGCACGCACCCGCGTGCTGCGCAGCCAGGCCTCGCGTTCGGCCACCGGGTCGGGCTCGGGTTTCTCGGCCTCGTCGTCGATGTCCTCGTTGGCCGGCCAGGGCGCCACCGGGGTCGTCATGGGCTGGTCGAAGCCCGCAACGATCTGTGCCCAGGTCAGGTCGTCGTTCGCCGACGCCAAGCCGGGCTGCTTGTCGTCGAGCTGCGCGCGGACCTGCTGGGAGGCGGCCGCATCGACGTACAGCCGATCGAGCGCGCCCTCGCGGAACTCCGGCCGATCGAACCCCGACATCGACGACGACTCGACCGGCCGCGTGTACGCCGCAATGCCTTGCTCCTTGAGCTCCAGCAAGAATGCGTCGGCGACCCGCGGGTCGAGGTCGGCGACGGGGCTGTATGACGCCGCGGTGAGTCCGTTAGACCGCATCGGGAGGGCCCACGCTGCGGTGCTTGTTGATGAACTCGGCCGACTGGCTGAAGATGCTCGGCGCGTCGTAGTCGAGCACCGCGACGTGGTAGCTGTTGTCCAGCACTCGCTCGGTCACGTCGCGAGACGACACCCGCTGCATGATCAGCTGGACCGACAGGGGCTTGACCACGTGGTCCTCGACCGACCGGAACAAGGCCATGGGGGCGGTCACCTTGGGCAGGTCGTCACGGGTCACCTTCCACAACGCCCGCAGCGAGTCGAGGGCCTTGAGCGGGACCCGGTCATAGCCGGGCTCCTCAACGCCAGGCTTCTTGATGTCGCTCTTGATGCCCTTGACAGAGCCGCGCACGCGCTTGACCAGCGGCGTCGCCAGCAGGCGCTTGTCGGCCATCGCCACCGACGGGTTGACGAGCGTCAGGCCGGCGACATCGTCAGGGCGCTCCTCTGCCAGCCGCAAGGCGAGGCCGCCACCCATGGACAGTCCGGCGACGAACACCTCGTCGCATTTCTCGAGCAGCGAATCGAGGGCGCACGATGCCGCGGCATACCAGTCGGTCCAGTGCGTCTGGTTGAGCTCCTGCCAGGTCGTGCCGTGCCCGGGGAGCCGAGGAACCTCGACCGCGAACCCCTCGGCGGCCAGGTATTCACCCCATGGGCGCATCGACGCCGGCGAGCCGGTGAAGCCGTGGATGAGTAGCACCCCGGTGCGGCCTCCGGGCGCGCTGAAGGGCTCGTCGGCTGGGTTGAGCGGCACGGCGGGCTCCTCGAGGTGGTGCATGGGTGTCGAGATCATCGTGTCACGCCGTTAGGGGGTTTACGAGAGGGTCCGACGGGCGGGTCGCGTCGGCGCAGCATCCGGTGGGCGGTTGCAGCCGGGCAGGGCGCTCCGACGACGTACGATCAGGCGCCGCGGCGAGCGCGCAACCTTCCGCCGCAGGACACTAGTGTGAGCAGCCAAAGGGAGGTCGCGCGTGTTCTATTGGCTGCTCAAGTGGGTCCTCATCGGTCCACTGCTCAAGCTGATCTTCCGGCCGTGGGCGGAGGGGACCGAGCACGTCCCCGAAGAGGGCGCAGCGATCCTGGCGAGCAACCATCTGTCGTTCTCCGACTGGCTGTTCATGCCGCTGACGATCCCGCGGCGGGTTACCTTCGTGGCGAAGGCGGAGTACTTCACGACTCCGGGGGTGAAGGGGCGGCTGCAGAAGGCGTTCTTCTCTGGGGCGGGCCAGGTGCCGATCGACCGTTCGAGCGGCACGGCGGCTGCGGGCGCCATCGCGACCGGCCTGCGTATCCTCGGCAGCGGCGAGCTGTTCGGCATCTATCCGGAGGGCACCCGGTCGCACGACGGGCGTCTCTACCGTGGCAAGACCGGCATCGCGCGGATGGCGCTGGAGGCCAAGGTGCCGGTGATCCCACTTGCGGTGATCGGCACGAACGTCGTCGCGCCGCCCGGCAAGATCTACGGCACTTACGCCCACCCCGGAGTGCGTTTCGGCAAGCCGCTCGACTTCTCGCGCTACGAGGGGTTGGAGGAGGACCGGTACGTGCTGCGCTCTATCACCGACGAGATCATGTACGAGATCATGTTGCTGTCCGGCCAGGAGTACGTCGACACGTATGCGTCCAAGGCCAAGGAGGACGCGCAGCGGGAGGCGAAGGAAGCCGCCGCCCAGGCGAAGGCGGACGCCAAAGCCGACGCCACGACTGAAGCACAGGGCGACGACCAGACCTGACCCTCCTGCCGACTGGTCAGGTTTGCCGTGCCGAGTGGTCAGGTTTGCCGTGCCGAGTGGTCAGGTTTGCCGGAAAGACGCGGCATACGTGACCAGTCGACCCGGCATAGGTGACCAGTCGACCCGGCATAGGTGACCAGTGGACCCGGCATATGTGACCAGTGGACCCGGCATACGTGACCAGTGGACCCGGCATAGGTGACCAGTCGACCGTGCATAGGTGACCAGTCGGCGGCTCGGCTAGGGTTTCCGACGGGGTCTTGTGGCTGTTACGGCTCCGCCGTACGTCGGCAAGACCCAGCCCGACCACCCCTCGACATACCCGGGAGACCGACAACATGCGCGTTGGAGTACTGACCGGCGGCGGCGACTGCCCCGGTCTCAATGCCGTCATTCGTGCCGTGGTCCGCAGGGGGGTGAGCGAGTTCGGCTTCGAGTTCTTGGGGTTCCGCGACGGCTGGCGCGGCCCGTTGGAGAACGTCACGTGCGAGCTTGGCATCCCGCAGGTGCGCGGGATCCTGCCCCGTGGGGGGACGATCCTCGGCTCGTCGCGCACCAACCCGTTCAGCGTCGAGGGTGGCGTTGAGCAGATCACGGCAAACCTCAAGTCCAACGGCGTCGACGCCCTGATCGCGATCGGCGGCGAGGACACGCTCGGCGTGGCCACCAAGCTGGCCGAGCTGGATGTCAACGTCGTCGGCGTCCCGAAGACGATCGACAACGACCTCAGCGGCACCGACTTCACCTTCGGGTTCGACACCGCCGTCAACACTGCGACCGAGGCGATCGACCGACTTCACACCACCGCCGAGTCCCACCATCGCGTGCTCGTGATCGAGGTGATGGGTCGGCATGCGGGATGGATCGCACTGCACAGTGGCCTCGCCGGCGGCGCCAACATCATCCTGATCCCGGAGCACCCGTTCGACATCGAGAAGGTGTGCGCGCTTGTCGAGCGGCGCTTCCAGCTGCAGTATGCGCCGATCATCGTCGTGGCCGAGGGCGCGATGCCCGCCGAAGGCACGATGGCGGTGGTGAACGAGGAACTCGACGCGTTCGGCCATCCGCGATTTGGTGGGATGGGCGACCGGGTCGCACGCGAGATCGAGGCGCGCACGGGCAAGGAAGCACGGACGGTCGTGCTCGGCCACACCCTGCGAGGCGGTACGCCGACGGCGTTCGACCGCTGGCTCGCCACCCGGTTCGGGCTGCATGCCATCAAGGCGGTCGCCGACGGCGACTTCGGCAAGATGGTGGCGCTGCGGGGCACGGACATCGTGCGGGTCGACCTGATCGAGGGCACGGGTGAGCTCAAGACGGTCAGCCCTGCTGACTACGCCGAGGCAGAGCTCCTCTTCGGCTGAGCCCCCACGCTGAGTTGATCCTTTGCGCGGCGGCAGACGTCGTACATCTAGGCTTGGTGCGTGAGCATCCCCAGTCTCGACGAGCTGAAGGCCCGTGGAGCGGCCCAGCAGCCGAGCTGGCCTGAGCAGCCGGCGGTCGACCGCGCCGTCGCGAAACTGCGGTCGATGCCGCCTCTCGTGTTCGCCGGTGAGTGCGACGACCTGAAGGCGCACCTCGCCGAAGTGGCCGGCGGGCGGGCGTTCCTGTTGCAGGGCGGCGACTGCGCGGAGACGTTCGAGACGCTGACTGCGGAGAACGTCCGCGCCAAGCTGCAGGTGCTGCTGCAGATGGCGGTGGTGCTGACGTACGCCGCCTCGGTCCCGGTCGTCAAGCTTGGCCGGATCGCCGGGCAGTACGCGAAGCCGCGGACCAGCGACACCGAGACCCGCGATGGCGTGACCCTGCCCGCCTACCGCGGCGACGCCGTCAACGGCTACCCGTTCACGCCCGAGAGTCGTCTGCACGACCCCGACCGGCTTGTGCAGGTCTACCATCCGTCGGCGGCGACGCTGAACCTGTCGCGGGCGTTCCTCCAGGGCGGCTACGCCGACCTTCGTCAGATGCACGCATGGAACACCGACTTCGTCCGCACCAGCCCGGTCGGCGCGCAGTACGAGAAGATGGCCGCCGAGATCGACCGCGCGCTGGACTTCATGAAGGCGATCGGCGCCGAGTCGGAGCAGCTCCACCGAGTCGACTTCCACTCCAGCCACGAGGCCCTGATCCTCGAGTACGAGCACGCCACTGACCCGGATCGACTCGCGGACCCAGCTGCCCTACGACGTCAGCGGCCACTTCCTCTGGATCGGCGAACGCACCCGACAGCTCGACGGGGCACACGTGGAGCTGCTGTCGAAGGTGCGCAACCCGATCGGCGTGAAGCTCGGACCCGACCACGACGTCCGACCAAGCCGTCGAGCTACGCCGAGAAGCTCAACCCCGACAACGAAGCCGGGCGGCTGACGTTCATCACGCGGATGGGCGCCGGCCGGATCCGCGACGTGCTGCCGAACCTGGTCGAGAAGGTGACTGCCGCAGGCATCGAGGTCGCGTGGGTCTCCGATCCCGATGCACGGCAACACGTTTCGAGACCTCGACGGGTTACAAGACCCGCAACTTCGACGACGTGATCGACGAGGTGCGGGGCTTCTTCGAGGTGCACCATGGGCTCGGCACCTGGCCGGGTGGCATGCATGTCGAGCTCACCGGCGGTGACGTCACCGAGTGCCTCGGTGGCGGCGAAGCTCTCGACGAGGCAGGCCTTCAGCACCGGTACGAGTCGGTGTGCGACCCACGGCTCAACCGCACCCAGTCTCTCGAGCTCGCCTTCCTCGTGGCCGAGATGCTGCGCGCCAGCCGATGACGTGGGCGTGATGATCGACCTGCGCAGTGACACGGTCACGCAGCCGAGCGAGCCGATGCGGGCGGCGATGGTGTCGGCCGAGGTCGGCGACGACGTGTACGGCGAAGACCCGACTGTGCGCCGGCTCGAGGAGCGGGTCGCGGAGCTGTTCGGCTTCGAGGCTGCCCTGTTCACCGTCACCGGATCGCTGGCCAACCTGCTGGCCGTCCGCGCCCTCGTCGGAGTCGGCGAGGAGGTCCTGTGCGAGTCGTCCGCCCACATCGCTCGCGCAGAGCTCGGGCGCACACGGGGCACTGACCGGGCTGACTATGCGCACGTGGACACGACCCTCGCGGGCACGCCGACCTCGATGCCATCGAAGCGCTGGTCGCCCCCGACCTCGGGCCGTTCTTCGTCACCACCAAGGCGGTCTCGGTCGAGAACACCCACAACTTCGCCGGCGGCAGCGTCCAGCCGCCCGACGGGCTGCGCGGCCTGCGCAGCCTGGCCGACGTACGGGGCTGCGTGTCCACCTCGACGGGGCGCGGATCTGGAACGCCCACGTCGCCACCGGTGCGTCGCTTGCGCGAGCTCGCGGTCGGTCGCCGACACGGCGGGGGTCTGCCTGTCGAAGGGGCTGGGGGCACCGGTCGGCTCGCTGATGCTGGGCTCGGCCGACCAGGTCGCCGAAGCGCGCGTGTGGCGCAAGCGCCTCGGCGGCGGCTGGCGGCAGGCGGGGGTCCTTGCCGCGGCCGGACTTTATGCCGTCGACCATCACGTCGACCGGCTCGCCGACGACCACGACAACGCCCGGCTGATCGCCGAGGCCGCCGGCGTCGATCCGTGCAGATGTCGACACCAACATCGTGGTGGTCCCGACCTCCGACGCGGCGGGCCTGGTCGCGCGTTGCCGGGCCGAGGGCGTGCTGGTCGGCCGTGGGCCCTGACGTCGTACGGGTGGTGACGCACCTCGACGTGTCGCGCAGCAGGCGAAGGCCGCTGCCGAGGTCCTCCGCCACGCCCTGACCTGAGGAGTTCAGAACCCGCAGGTGTGTGACCTCCGCCTCCACTTTTCGGCGCGGGGCGAGCTCGACGATGTACATGGCGGCGAGCACGAACGCGCCACCGACCAGCATCCGGCCGGTCAGGCTCTCGCCGCCGAAGAGCACGGCGAAGAACGCCGCGAACACCGGCTCCATCGTCATGATGATCGCCGCCCGAGCGGATGACATGTGGGCCTGCGCCCACGTCTGCCCGAGCATGGCCATCGCGCCGGCCACGACGCCATGTAGAGCAGGGACGACCAGCCGCCTGAGTGTCCGGCGCTCCGATTCCGTTGGGCGCCTGACGATCGTGCAGATCGCGGCGATCACCGACCATCTGCACGACGGCCAGGCCGAACGCGTTGGACGTGTCGACCACCGACCGAGGCCGATGATGTGCAACGCATACAGCATGGCCGACGCGAAGATGAGCGCGACGCCGAACGACACCGACAAACCCTTGCAGGGAAAGGAAGCCGAGCCCGATCGGTGGCGATCACGACCGCCACCCAGACGATGCGGCGGATGCGCTCGTTGAGCAGCAGCGCGGCGAAGATCGGCGTCGCGACGACGTACATCCCGGTGACGAAGCCCGACACGCTCGCCGGCGTCGCTCGAGGCCGAGCGTCTGGAGCACCTGCGCGACGCCGTACACACCGCCGAGGATCAGCGCCGCGACGCAGCTCATCGCGTGACAGCCGTCACAGACCGCTGCGAGCGAGCGACGAGAGCACAGCAGTGCCGCCGCGATCGCGAACCTGATCGACAGGAAGTCGAGCACGGAGACCTCGTGGAGGAGGTCCTTGATCAGGAAGAACGTCGAGCCCCAGGTGGCCGTCACCGCCAGCAATGCGAGGGTGGGCAGACGCGTTCCCGCGGGCTCCGGTCACTGCAAGACTCTAGGCGGCGCAACTATTTGACGGCTCGGCCGCAACTAACTGACGGGTCGGCGGTCAGACGATGGTGATCTCGACGGTCGAGCCGAAGGGCGCCATGTCGCCGCCATCCGGGCTCTGGCCGACCACGAAGCCGAGCCCGAAGTAGGGCTCGTAATTGGTCACCGTGACCTCGAACCCGCCTCGGCCAAGGCATCCTGGGCCGCCTCGACGCCGAACGAGTCGACGTCGGGCACCTCGACGAGGTGTGGTCCGAGGCTGACGACCAGGGTGATCTCGGTCGCCGGCATACCCGGTGCCTTTCCGCGGGCGTCTGCCGCATCACCACGCCCTCGTCGATGTCGTCGTGGTATTTCTCGATGCGCCGGACCTTGAAGCCGGCCGCTCGCAGCTCCTCCTCGGCCTCGTCGGCCGGGCTCGCCGTCGTAGTCGGTGATCTTGATCGGCCGAGGCCCCTTGCTGACCACCAGGTGCACGGCGTCGTCGCGCTTGAGCTCGGTGCCGGCCTTGGGGGAGAAGCTGATGACGTCGCCCTCGGGCACGGTCTCGCTCCAGAGCGCTCGGTGCCGACCGTGAGCGCGTTGTCGGTGATCGCCTCGATCGCCTCCGACTCGCTCATCCCCTTCAGGTCGGGGACGTCGTGCCGTTCAGGTCCCTTCGACATGACAGCCTCGACGATGCCGCCCCCGAGGACGTTGTCGCCAGGGTCGGGGTCGGTCGCGATGACGTGCCCCGTCGGGCACCGACTCCGAGTACGCCGCCCCGCCGACCTTGAACTCAGCCCCGCATCCTCGACCGCGTCACGCGCTGCATCCTGGGTCAGCCGGATGACGTTAGGCGTGTCCTGAAGCGACCGACGCCGTAGCCACCAGCCCAGCGAGGGCTGCCCCGGCCGCGAGCAGCAGCACCACGAAGAACGCGATCCAGCCACCCTTCTTGCGCTCGCGGCCGGCGAGGCGGCGGCGCGGGTCGCCACCGCACCAGGCGCCGCATTTCTCGCCGCCATCGACCGCGGGCCTCGAGGGTGTCGGTGCTCCGCCGTCGAGTACGTCGACCGGCCGCCGACGACCTGAGTCCTGTCGGAATCGGCGCGCACGAAGTCGGGCCTGCCCACGATGCCGGGGTCAGCGGACGGGTGGCCGAAGTCGTCGTACGCCGCAAAGTCGAAGACCTCGTCGGCGGTCGGAAGGTCAGCTGACACGGGCTCCGACGACGTCGATCGTCGAACGCCTGTCGAAGACTCGCATCCGGTGACGCGAACGACCGCCACCGTCGGGGTGAGGTCGTCGGTGAGCTCCTGGTCGTCGAAGCACGCCGTGGTCGAGCGCGTGGCGCACCCGTCGCAGCTGCTGGAGCATCACGTGCGCGTCGGCCGGCCGAGGTCGCGTGCGCGGGACGTGGCCCGGGCCACGAATGCGTCGAGGTAGGGCGGGATGCCTTCGACGAGCAGCGACGGCGGCGGTACGTCGTCGTGGACGTGCTTGTAGGCGACCTGGATCGGGACTGTCGCCCTGGTGCGGCTTGACCCCGGTGAGCAGCTCGAACAGAGCACGCCGAGAGCGTAGACATCGGACCGCGCATCGGCGCGTGCCTTCGGTCACCAGCTCGGGCGGCAGGTAAGAGACGGTTCCCATCAGCACGCCGCCGGTGGCGGTCGCCGTGGTGGCCGACGCGATCGCCCGGGCCAGACCGAAGTCGGCGACCTTGACCTGGCCACGGGGGTCGATCAGGACGTTCTCAGGCTTGACGTCGCGGTGGATGATCCCGGACTCGTGGGCGGCCGCGATCGCCTTGAGGATCTCCTCGAGCAAGGTGAGCGCCTTCGCCGCGGCGGAAGCGGGGCCTCGTCGCGGATCACGTCGCGCAGGGTGATGGCGCCCGGCGATGTACTCCATCGCCAGGAAGACGGTGCCGTCGTCATCGCCTTGGTCGTAGACCGCGACGACGTTGGGGTGCGTCGAGCCGCGCCGCCGCCCGCGCCTCGCGCACGAACCGCTGGCTGAACTCCTCGTCGTCAGCGAGGGCGTGCGGCATCACCTTGATCGCGACGAGGCGATCGAGGCGCAGGTCGGTTGCTTCGTAGACGGTCGCCATCCCGCCGCGGGCAATCTTCGCGCCCACGCGATAGCGCCCGTCGAGCAGTCGCCCGACGAGTGGATCGGATATCGCGGATCGGTCCACGGAGCCGAGTTTACGTATCGTGCCTGCCCAGGCCGGGGTGCCTCGCCGTCTCGCCCCGCGCGGTCCCGAGCCAGCGGTTGCGTCCTTTCGCGTCCGTGTCAGGCTTAGGCGATGAGCGATCTTGACGACCGTGCCGGAGTCGACCTCCGGGTAGACGAGTGGCTGACCCTGGCTGAAGCCGCCGACCTGCTCGGCCTGACCCCCAACAAGATCCGCCAGCTGTCGCGTGAGCACCAGCTGGTCGCGATGCGGCCGCCCGGCAGCCGCGAGCTGTCCGTTCCCGCGGCATTCGTCCAGGACGGCCAGGTCGTCAAGGGCCTCGGCGGCACGCTGACCGTGCTGGCCGACCACGGCCTCACCGCTGACGAGTCGGTCGAGTGGCTGTTCACCGCCGACGACTCATTGCCTGGGCGGCCCATCGACGCGTTGCGGGAAGATCGCGGCCGCGAGGTACGTCGTCGGGCACAAGCGATCGTCTGACCCGGCGAAAGGGTCCGACTGTCACGTCGCCAGGGCAACGTCAGAGTCGCATCGTTCGGGCAGAGGCCGTCATACGCTCCGGTTGGTGACGCGATCGGTCAGCACGCCGAGCGCTGCGCGTGAGTCGGCGTCGGCGATGGGCGCACGGTCCAGCGACGCCAGCGCGGCGGCCGTCAGCTCGACGATCACGGTCTCGACGGCCGCGAGCGCGCCGGTCGCCCGGATGATGTCCTGGACGGCGGCGATGCCGGTGGAGTCAGCTCGAGGGTTTGCGAAGTGACGGTCGAGGACGGCGCGTTGCCGAGGATCGGCCTTGTCGAACGCGCGTGCCACCAGCAGCGTGCGCTTGCCCTCGCGGATGTCGTCGCCGCTGGGTTTGCCGGTGACGGTCGACTCGCCGAATATTCCGAGGATGTCGTCGCGGAGCTGGAACGCCTCCCCAAGCGGCACACCGTATGACGACAGGGCCGACAGCAACGCTGGCTCGCCCTTTGCGAGGGCTGCCCCGAACTGCAGTGGCCGCTCGACGGTGTACTTCGCCGACTTGTAGCGCACGACCCGCAACGCATCAGCGGCGCTGTTCGTGTTGCGCGCCTGCGCCAGCACGTCGAGGTATTGACCCGCGACGACCTCAGTCCGGAGCTTGTCGAAGTAGACCCGGCCACGCGCCACTGCCTTCGGCTTGAAGCCGCTGCGGCCGAGGAGCTCGTCGGACCATGACAAGAGCAGGTCGCCCAGCAGCATCGCCGCCGATCGGCCGAACCGCTCTGCATCGGCGGGTTTGGCGTCTGCGCCGGGGGAGGAGGCGGGTGAACGCGCGGTGGGCGGAGGGCTGGCCGCGCCGGGTGGCGGAGTCGTCCATCACGTCGTCGTGGGTCAGCGCGCTGGCATGGACGAGCTCGATTGCTGCGGCCGCCGTGACGATGGCGGCGGTCTTGGCCTCTGATCCGCCGGCGGCACGCCAGCCCCAGTACGCGAAAGCGGGGCGCAACCGCTTTCCCCCGGTGACGGCTTGGCGCGCGGCGTCGATCAGCGAGCGAAGCTCGGCCCCCACGGGAGCCAGCTGGGCCTGCTTGTCGTCGACGAACGCCTCGAGCGTCGCGGAAACCGCGTCGGTGAGCTCGGCGGGCATCGGTTCGACCTCGAGCGTGCTCACGCCCGCGAGCCTACCGAGGCCGCGCCGCACCGTCGGTCGAGCCTGTCGAGACCCCGCCGCGGTCCGCGCGGGAGGAGCCGTGCGGGCCGAGATCCGTGTCCTGTCTAGGCTGCCGTCATGGCTCAACCAGACGCACCTCTCGGTAGTCATGCGCCGGACCGGCTCCGCGACGTGATCGCAGGCAGCAGCCGCTCCTTCTCGTTCGAGTTCTTTCCGCCCAAGGACGATGAGGGTGAACGGCGGTTGTGGCAGGCGATCCGCGAGCTCGAACCGCTCCGGCCGACGTTCGTGTCGGTGACGTACGGCGCTGGAGGTTCGACCCGGGATCGCACGATCCGGGTGACCGAGCGAATCGCCAGCGAGACCACGCTGACCCCGGTCGCCCATCTCACCTGCGTCGGCCACACCAAGGACGAGATTCGGCGGGTCGTGGGGCACTACGCCGCTTCGGGCGTCCGGACGGTGCTCGCGTTGCGCGGCGACCCTCCCGGCGGGCCAGGTATGCCGTGGACGCCGACACCGGGTGGCCTCACCTACGCCAGCGAGCTGGTCGCCCTCGTGCGGGAGCTGGGGGACTTCGACGTCGGTGTGGCGGCCTTCCCCGAGGGTCATCGCGAAGCGGTCTCGGTCGACGACGACGCGCGGGTGATGGTCGAGAAGTGCCGGGCGGGGGCCGACTTCGCCATCACCGAGCTGTTCTTTCGCCCGGCCGACTACTTCGCCCTCGTCGAACGGTCGAGCCGCGCCGGGTCAACCATGCCGATCATCCCGGGCATCATGCCGATCACGAACCTGCGCCAGATCCAGCGCTTCGCCGAGCTGTCGGGCCGCGCCGTTCCCCCCGAAGTGGTCGCGCGCTTCGACGGGGTCAGTGAGCCACCCGACGTACGTCGGATCGGCGTCGACATCGCCATCGAGATGTGCGACGAGCTGCTCGGCCAGGGCGCGCCGGGCCTCCACTTCTACACACTCAACCGCTCCAAGGCGACCAGGGAGATCTACGGCGCGATCCGCCACGAATAGATGGTTGACCGCGCGTGCAGCTTGGGTGCGTGGCGGCGTTGGGGGCAGCAATCAAGGGCGTGGCCTTGTCTCGTGGTGCGGTCAACCTGGCCGCTGCTGCACTGGCCGGGGGCGTGGCGTCTTCCGACATACGACGGCAGATGGCTGCCAGGGCGGCCGTTTGAGCGTCGTCTTCCGACATTCGTCGGCAGACTGCTGGCTGGGCGGCCGTTTGAGCGTCGGCTTCCGACACACGTCGGCAAACGAACTCAAGCATCAGGCTTTGCCGATTCGCGCTGCCACGTGGGCAGCCCCCCACCCGACGTACGGCAACGACGAGCCCGGATGCATCGACGCACCCAGCAGATAGAGGCCCGGCAGCGGATTCGACTGGGCGGCACGGTGCACCTGGGTGCGGAAGCCTGCCCACGCAAGGCCGTACGACGATCCACCCGTCTCGTGGAGGAGGTCGATCGGCGTGCGGTCGAGCCGAGTGACGACGTTCTTGCGGATGTCGATCCCGCGTCTTACGAGCGTGATCAGCACGTCCTCCTGGGCCGAGCCACGGCGCAGGACCGTCCAGGCGTGTTGTCCCGCCGGAGCCTGGCCATCTGTGATGACGACCAGCAGCGGCTCGCCATACAACACGACCTCCTCTGGCAGCGCTGGGACATCGCCCGAGAGCCCGAGGTGGGTCACACCCACCGGGATGGCCGGGGTCGCCGACTCGAAAACCGACCGGCCAGGCAGCCGCAGCGACGTCGGCAGCATCTCGCCGAACACGCGACGCGGGTCGATATCGGTCACAACGATGTCAGCCGGCACCCGACTTCCGTCGGAGAGCTCGACACCAGTCACACGACCTGTGTCAGTAACGAGCCGGACCACCTCGGTGCCGAGCCGGAGCGCGACACCCCGCTCACCGAGCCGCGTCACGAGGGCTTCGGTGAGGCGCGCCAACCCGCCGTCCACGCTCCACACGCCGAACGACCGCTCGACGTACGCCTCCACTGCCATGTACGACGCCACGTTTCGAGGCTCGGAGCCCGCGATGACGAACGGGTACTCCGCCATCAGCCGCAGCCGGCCATCCTTGAACGCCTTCTTGTGCAGGGCCGCGAGGCTCACCTTGGCGCGCAGCTTGCTCGCGAGCGCGCGATTGCCGAGGGCGGATCCGCCGTCCGGCACCTCGAGGACGTGGTCTCGTAAGAGCTCCCAGGTGTTCGCTTGTGCATCGACGTATGCCGTCCAGCTGGCGCCGGTGCCACGTTCGAGCGCAGTCTCGATCGCCTCGGTCTGCTGGCCGCGGGAGCCGGTCGGCAGGTCGACGGCTGTGTCGTCGGGAAAGACATGACGGCGGGCGGTCTGCCGCATTGTGAGCTCGAGGTAGCGCTCGATCGGTCGGCCGGACTTGCGGAACATGTCCCGCGCCACCGCAGGCAGTGCCATCGACGACGGTCCGGCATCCCAACGGAAGCCATCTTGTTCGACCGTGCGCATGGCACCGCCGGGGATATCGCTGCGCTCGTAGACGGTGACCGCGTGACCGAGCTTGGACAGCCGAGCGGCAACCGCGAGTCCGCCGAACCCCGCCCCGACGACGACGACGTCAGCCATCGGAGGCGACCGGCAAGACCACCCCGGCGCGGTCTGTCCGCCGCGTGACGTCGGGTGGCATCAGCACGGAACCGAAACCTGTGTCCCACATCCGGTCGGCGAACTCGTGCAACAAGACGCTGTAGGGCGCGACCCGTTCGCCGACCCTGACAATCCCGTCAGCCGCAGTAAGCCGGATGAACGTGCCGAGCGGTGAGGGTCCCGCCGTCACACTGCCGACGACGGCAGCGACCTCAGCCCTGACCTCGGCGGGCGTATCGCTGCCCACGTCGGGCTCAGACATGTCTGCCCGCTCGAGCCGCCGGCCTCCGGCGCGTACGGCGATGGAGACCTCGGACTCGACGGCGTGGCGCGACGACAAGCCCCTCACGTCGATGAACCGGTTGTCCTCCAGCAGCCCAAGGGCCAGGATCTCCAGCTCGGCCGCGGGTTTGGCGATGTCTCGGCCGATGAGTGCGTTGACCTGGACCAGGTCCAGGTGCGCTTCAGGGGCGGCGCGACTGAGCCGGGTGAGTCCGCCACTGAACCGCGTGTTCAGCTCCGTGACCCGGAAACCCTTGGCGGTCGCAACGCCGTCGATGCCGAAGGCACCCCGATATCCCTTGGTGTCTTGGAGATGCTGGCCGATTGCCCGCGCCACGCGGCGCATCTCCGTCGCGTCGGCCGGCGGTGGGTCCCACGATGTACCCAGGCCGCCGTGCACGAATCGGCCGGCGACTGGATCACGCAGCGTCGCCAGCTCGACAGGGCGGAGCACGACGACGCCGTCGGGCAGACAGATGCCATGGATGCTGCACGGCACACCCTCGAGGAACTCCGTTACGCGGACTCGGTCGCATCGGCTGGCGAAGAAGTCAGCTGCATCGCGGGCTTGCGCATTCGTGCGGATCCAGCGCACGTAGTCGCCGCCGCCGTTGGTGCCGTCGCGCGTGTCACCCGACCAGACAACCTGGTCGCCGTCCGAGCCCGCGAGCACCTCCTGCGTCGCCGACATCAACCCCTCGTACGTCGCTCGGGCCGCCGCCGCCGGACCCCGCTCGGCGCCAACCGCGTCGAGCAGCTCGTCGACGATCAGCTTGTCCTCCAACCCGGCCTGCTCAGGCGGGCGCCCACCGAGGACGTCGCGACCGAGCAACGCGGTGTTCGACCCGACCGGGCTCACCCACCAGACGGCATTGCCGTCCGGGTCATACGCATCGACCGCAGTCACCACATCCGCGCTGAGCATTGCCTCGGCCTCCATGCGCGCCCGGACCTGGTCGGTGAGCGAGTCAAACGGCTGATCGGCCAACATCAACACGTCGGCTTCGTCTGTGGCAGGGATGGGTCCGGTGCCCCGGCCGTCGGCGACCAGCAGAGGCCGCTCAGCTCCCCAACGGGCCAGCTGTGTCACGGTCGAGGCCATCCCGGTCAGGAGCTCGAACGCGACAATGACGCGCTTCCCGGCCACGGGTGTGCAGAGGTGCCGCTCCCACGCGTCGAGGTCGGGAGCCGGTTCAAGCACGACGTCACTGTAGGCCGCTGCCACCCCAGAGTCCTACGACGTCAGCCCGTCGTGCCCTCCCTCGGTAAGGACCAGAGGCGGGGTTGAGCGTTGCGATGCCCAGGGGATTGTGTTTGGCTTGAAAGGTTGTGTCCCGCTCCGCACCCAGCAGGGAGAACCCATGCCGCGCCAAAAAAGACTTCTTCGGCAGTTAGGAACTGGTGCTGCTACCGCGGCACTGGCCCTCGCCGGACTCACCCTCAGTTCCCCGCAGTCCGCCGC
Source organism: uncultured Actinomycetota bacterium (assembly GCA_963811585.1). Lineage (GTDB taxonomy): Bacteria > Actinomycetota > Actinomycetes > Propionibacteriales > Nocardioidaceae > JACDHG01. The sequence continues at coordinate 602,048 of CAWERR010000006.1, read as the reverse complement.
GCAGGATTGGAGCGAGTGCCTTCGCGGATCCAGTGATACACAGGCCGTGTTCGAGCGCGCCGCACGAATCGCTGGCGTCCCCGAGGACGTCCTGCTCGGCGTCGGCTACCTCAGTTCGCGCTGGAGCCAGCACGCCGGCGTGTCCAGCACGTCGGGTGGCTACGGCGTCATGCACCTGACCGAGCGTGCGGTGACGCCGGCATCCAGCCCCGCCAAGGGCGACTCCAACCGCGGTCTGCCCGAGCGGGCCGGCACCTTGATCGTCGCCTCTGACGTGACCGGCTTCTCGGCCGACCGCCTCAAGCGCGACCACGTCGCGAACATCTGCGGCGCTGCCGCCGTGCTCGCGTCCTACCAGCCATCTACCACTGCCCAGCAGCCCGCTGCCTGGAGCAAGGCGGTGGCGCTTTACGCCGGGACCGCCGCTGAGAAGGAGGCCCTGCAGTACGCCGACATGGTCTTCGACGTGATGCGCACCGGTGCCAGCGCGAAGACCGACACCGGTGACACCGTTAGGCTCGACGCCCGGCCGCAGGTCACGGTCGACAGCCAGGCCGTGGAGTCCGCCGGTGTGCTCGAGCCCGGAATCGACAAGGCGGACTGCCCGCGCAGGCTGGACTGCGAAATCATCGAAGCGCAGTACCGCTCGACCGGTCCCGCGCCCACGCAGTACGTCAACTACGACCTCGCCAACCGAGAGCGTGACCTCTCGATCGACTACCTGGTCGTGCACAACACGGAGTGCACCTATGACCGCTGCATCGAGCTGATCAAGGGTGAGACGGAGCCCACCCGGTTCGTCTCCTGGCACTACACGATCCGCTCGGTCGACGGTCACGTCGCCCAGCATGTCGCCACCCGCAACGTCGCCGCGCATGCCGGCAACTGGTACCTCAACATGCACTCCATCGGCTTCGAGCACGAGGGCTTCGCCGCTCAGCCGGGCCAGTGGTACACCGAGGCGCTCTACCGCGCCTCCGCCGAGCTCGGCAGGCATCTCGCCCACAAGTACCGCTTCGAGATCGACCGTGCCCACGTGGTCGGCCACGACCAGTTCGGCACCTCCACCTACAAGTGGGACCCGGGCCCGTACTGGGACTGGGAGCACTACATGAGGCTGCTGGGCGAGCCGATCAGGTCCGACAAGGGGGGCGGACACAGCAGCATCGTCACCGTCCGCCCGGGTTCGACGACAACCCGCAGTCGATGACCGGGTGCACCACCGCCGGTGAGCCGTGCCCGACCTTCGGCACCAACTTCGTCAACCTGCGGACCGCGCCGAGCGACGACCGCGCCCCTCGTGGGTGGCGCGACCAACGCGGTCTCCGACAAGAACCCCCGCGCCGCCGCCGGCCACCAGTTCTACGTCGCCGACCGTCAGGGCGACTGGCTCCAGGTCTGGTGGGACGGCGCGATCGCGTGGCTGCACAACCCGAAGGCGAGGACCCGGTCGTCGTCCCCTCCCGGGGCGATGTGGTCGAGGCCGCCGGCACGACGCCGGTGACCGTCTACGCACGTGCCTACCCCGAGGCCAAGTGCCTACGCAGGCACCCCGGTCCCCTACCAGGGCCAACCGACCCTCGACGCGATCACGCTCAAGCCGGGGCAGCGCTACGTGATAGGCGACCGGTCCGTGCCGACCGACTACTACTACGCCAAGTCGATCGACGGCTCGATCCCGGGCGACAAGACGGTGATCCGCGGTGATGAGCGCTACTACCAGGTCTGGGTCGGCCACCGCCTCGGGTACGTCAAGGCTGACGACGTCCGCGTCCGCTCTGGTCGCTGATGAGCTGATCGCGGCCGGTTCGAACCTCTGATTCGGTCCGCAGCCAGGCCCGGTCCCCCTGCTTTCGGTGGGGAGGCCGGGCCTTCGGCATGCCCCGGCACTCAGGTCTTGACCGGCTTCGCGGAACTTCACTAGTCTCCGTTGCAGTCGTCGCAACGTGTTCCGGCATACGGAACACCTCTGGGGGTTTGCGCAGACATCGCCACTGTCTGGGGAGGTTCCGGTGAGGGTACGACGTTCAACGTTCGCGCGCTGCGCGACAGCAGGTCTGGCGGTCCCACTCGTCGTCCTGGCCTTGTCGGGGTCAGCGACGCCATCGCCGGCGTCGCAGCCGGCCGCGGAGGTTGCCCAGCAGGCCAAGGCGAAGACGCCGACCCGAGTGGTCATGATCGTGGTCGACCAGCTGCGACCGGAGTTCATCGACGCTTTCGACATGGACAACGTCAAGGCTCTGATGGCCGAGTGGTGCCAACTTCCACAACGCCTACCTCGGACACATGGGTTCCGAGACCGTGGTCAGGCACAACGTGATGACCACCGGCATGCTGCCCAAGCACATGGGCTGGTCCGACGAGTGGTACCGCGACATCGACGGCGTCCTCGGCGCCGCCGAACAACATGTATGTCACGGGTCGTTCGGAGCCGAGTTCGACATGCTCATCAACCACCGGCGGCTACGAGAAGCTGCCGGACTACCTGCATGAGAAGTTCCCCGGCACGATCGTCGCTGCCATCGGCCAGAAGACCTACGCGACGTACACGATGGGCGGACCGTCCGCCGACATGCGGATCACCTACTCCGGCCGCAACTACGACTGCGACGGAGACGGCGTCAACAGCTGGCGCGGTCCGGCGGTCCGACCGGTTCTGCGGCCCACGTCCCGGCCTACATCGCCGAACGGTGTGCGGCCGCTTCTACATCGACTCCGATCGCGCCCACACCTATGGCACTGGGACCACCGCCCGGCGGACATGTACCCGCTCGAGGGCAACCGCGACGTCCCGGCGGGAACGACCCCGACCGCACTACGGCGGCGATGTCTGGACGACCGACGCCGCCCTCGCGGTGATGGATAACGAGGACTGGAGCGGCCTGCTCCTGACCCTCGGTGGCATCGACAAGGCCGGGCACATGTGGGGCGGCCTGAACGACGTCCCGCCCTACCGCCGGCGCGCTGAAGCCTCGACCCACATGGCCGCGCTGGCCAGGCGCCGACGACCAGGTCGGCGCGGTCATAGACAGCTGAGGACGACCAGGCTGCTCGACGAGACCCTGATCGTGCTGACCACCGACCACGCGCCAGCTCACTGCCGAGCAACTACTTCGGTCACCCCGGGGCCGGGCGCGGCAACTTCAACTGGTACTACGGCTCCGACGCCGACGAGACCTACCTTGCTCCGCAGCCCGAGATCCAGCGCCTCATCGACGAGACGGGCAACGTGCGGACGAGCATGCAGGACTCGGCGATCCGGACCTGGCTCACCGATCCGTCACGCCGCCAAGAAGCAAGCAGCCGCCGACGTGATGGCCACCCTGGGTGGCGTCCGAGCCAGCTTCTACCGCGACGGTAACCACTACACAGCTGCATTGGCAGGCACCGCGCGCCAGTGGATCGACAGTGAGTGGCAGTGGTACAAACGCCATGCCCAGGAGATCGTCAACACCGAGGCCGCGCCATACGGCCCGGACGTCATCGGGCTGCTCGCCGACAACACCAGCTACGGCGTCGAGGCGACCACGGTGGCGCGCAGCAGTCGGTGCAGCGAGATCCCGATCGTCTTCTCCGGCCCGGAGATCAAGCCTGGATCGACGCCCAAGGCGGCGATCCGCTCGGTCGACATCCTGCCGACGCTGCTCCGAGCGATGGATATCCCGAGGGACCACATGGACGGTCGGGCCCACCCGCTGCCCTGAGAGGACACGGCGACAGGGTCGGCTTGGTCAGCCGATCCTGACCGTGACGACGTTGGAGGCACGTCCGCTCGAGGTGTCGATGACGCGGAAGCGGTTCGGGCCGGTCTGCCCAGTCTCGATGTACGTCGCGAACGTGCCGCCGCTCACCGAGGCGCTCGTCGGGAAGTCCGCCCACGTGCCGCCTTGCTCGCGCTGGACTTGCAAGGTCGTGCCCTCACCTGCGCGGTAGGTGCCGCTCAGGTTGACCCGCTGGTAGGTCGCCGCCTGTTGGGGTGATGCCGTCAGGACGATCTGCCGCTGTGGGGGCCGTCGGGTGCTCGTCTCGCTTGTCGTGGTGGTGCCGGGCTGCGTGCCCGCGTCGTTCGTCGCCGTGGATTCGGTGGTCTGGCCAGGGGTGGTGGGTCCGAGCCCGGGCGGGGGTCCCGTCTCTGGCCCCTGGGTCTCACCGACACCGGCCACGTCCGCGGCCTTGAGAGCGACTACGCCGATGACGCCGCCCACGAGGAGTCCGACGACGACGAGCAGGCCGACACCGACCAGCAGCTGCTTCTGCCAGGAGGTGTTCTCGTCCATCAGGGTCGGCTCCGGAGATCGATGCGTGGGGTCGGTGTAAATGACCCTCCTATCGTGTCAGACGCGGAGCAATCCAATTGTTGTGCCCGAATGTCAGTCGCGGACTCGACGCCCCCTTGTTGCGTGGCGGTCAGTTGACGTCGATCTCGGTCGCTCCGGTGAGCAGGCGGAGCTCGTCGTACGTCGTGTCGAACACAGTGTTGGCGTGGCCTGCGGCTGCCCAGATGACTGAGTGCTGACGCAGGGCACGGTCGAGGTACGTCGGCACGGGAGCGGGGTGGCCGAGCGGGGCAACGCCACCGATCACCTGGCCGGTGTGAGCGCGCACGAAGTCTGGCTCCGCGCGGGCGAGCGAGCCGACGCCGATCGTCGCCGCGACCATCGCGAGGTCGACGCGGTGGGCGCCGGACGTGAGGACGAGGACGGGGGAGCCATCGGCGTCGAAGAGTAGGGAGTTGGCGATCGCGCCGACCTCGCAGCCGAGCGCTGCTGCAGCCGCTTTCGCAGTCTTCACGCCGTCGGGGAACGTGCGAACCGTGCCGTCCCACCCGGCCGCGCGAAGCAGCGCCGTGACGTGCTCGGTGCTCGGGTGGATCGCCTCGCCAGTCATGACGTCGACCCTAGTTCTCCGGTGATCGAGCTTGTCGAGATCTGGGGTCTCGACAAGCTCGACCAACGGCATACGTGACCAGTCGGCGCGGCATACGTGACCAGTCGGCGCGGCATACGTGACCAGTCGACGCGGCTTGGGAAGGGGTTGACGGTTTGTCGGTGGCGGGGTTTACTGTTCATGTGTTCGAACATGTGTTCGAACACATCACCGGGTGGAGTTTCGCGGCCCACCCGGAGGCGGATCGCTTCGGCGGCATGGATTCGACCCCCATGCTGCCGGGCGGCCGCCGGATGGCCAGTGGGTCGAGTTAGCAGGAGGCGCACGGTCAGCATGCGGAAGTATGACGAGCCCATCGAAGTGCAGCGCGGACTGGTCGCCGGGCAGGAAGCTCCGGAGCAGTTCCTGTGGCGTGGCCGGCTCTGGATGGTTCGCGACATCCTTGCGCACTGGGTGGAGACGGGGGCCTGGTGGGAGCAGGCAGGGGTGGCCGCGCTCCTAGGCGCCGCGGTGGATACCGGCACTGGCACTGGCACTGGCACTGGCACTGGCACGGCGGGGAGCGAGACTCCCCTCGGCGCCGACCTGCTCGGCGAGCGCGACGTGTGGCGGGTCGAGGCAGGCCGCGGCCGGATGTCGCGCGACGCCGGCGTTTTCGACCTCTCCTTCGACTGGTCCGACGCGCAATGGCGCCTCGTCTGCTGTGTCGACTAAATGGGCGTCGACTAAATGGGCCGACGAGTGGGGGTGTGACTGATGGACCCGTTCGTCCACCTGCATGTCGCCTCGGGGTTCTCCCTCAAGTACGGCGCCTCCCATCCTCGTCGCCTCGTCGAGCGGGCGGTCGACGCCGAGATGGACACGCTGGCCCTCACCGACCGCGACGGGGTCTACGGCGCCGTCCGGTTCGCCAAGGCCTGCATGAGCGGGGGCATCCGGCCGGTCCTGGGCGTCGACCTCGCGATCGAGCCGACGGCGCTGCTCTCGACAGGGTCCGGATCACGAGCAGGTGAGGCGCGCCGTCGGATGTCACCGGCTCGCGGCGGCGCCTACCAGGACCCACCGCTGCCACGGATCACTCTGCTCGCCGGCAGCAAGGCCGGCTGGGCGGCGTTGTGCCGGCTCGTCTCGGCGACCCATCTGCGAGGAGAGCGCGGCACTCCCGTCACCACCCGGCAGCTGGTGGCCGAGCATCTCGCCGCCCTGACGGGCGACCACGACATGCTCGTCATGCTCGGTCCGATGTCGGAGCTGGGGTGGGCGGCAACCCGGCGCCGCGACGACCTCGCCCACGCGGTGCTGCGTGGCTGGCGTTCGGTGGTCGACCCCGTCAACCTGCTCGTCGAGGTCGTCTCCCACCGGGTCGCCGGGTTTGGTCCCGGATCCAGCGCCCACGCGGCCCGGATGGCGGGAGTGGCCGCGAGTCTCGGTCACGAGGTCGTCCTCACCAACGCGGTGCGTTACGCCGACCGCTCCGATGCGCCCGCCGCTGACATCCTCGACGCCGTACGCCGACTGGTGCCGCTCGACCTGCGCCACGTCGACCGAGTCAACGCCGAGGGCTTCCTCAAGTCAGGCAAGGAGATGGCCGACATTGCCGACGAGATCTGCCGCCACGCCGGGTTCGACCAGGCCGACGCCGCCCGGATGCTGGCACGCACCCGCACCGTCGCCGACCGATGCGCGATCGACCCCCGCGTCGACCTCGGGCTCGGAGAGGTGCACTTCCCTGAGTTCGAGATCACCGGGGTCTCGACAGGCTCGACCGCCGGTGTCACACCGGGAGACGCGGCGCTGCGGGCGCGCTGTGACGCCGGCATCGGGCGGCGGTACTCACCCGACCAGCATGTGGCGGTCGCCGCGCGACTTGACGACGAGCTGGGTGTCATCGCCCAGCTCGGCTATGCGTCGTACTTCCTCACCGTTGCCGACGTCACCGACTTGATCCTCTCCATGGATGTCCGGGTCGCCGCCCGCGGCTCGGGGGCGGGCAGCCTCGTCAACTACCTGCTCGGGATCTCCGGTGTCGATCCGCTGCGCTACGGCCTGCTGATGGAGCGGTTCTTGTCGCCGCTGCGCCAGGCGCTGCCCGACATCGACATCGACGTCGAGTCGGCCCGCCGTACCGAGGTCTACGAGCGCATCCTCGACCGCTACACCGGCACCCGCTGCGCCTGCGTCTCGATGATGGACACCTATCGCGTCCGCCACGCGATCCGCGACGTCGGCGCCGCCCTCGGTATGCCGCTTGGTGAGATCGACTCGATCGCGAAGGCGTTCCCGCACATCCGGGCCAAGGACGCCCGGGCCGCGCTGCGGGAGCTGCCTGAGCTCCGGGCATCCGGACTCGGGGAGGATCGGCTGTCGGTGCTGTTCGGGCTGGTCGAGAAGCTCGACGGGCTGCCACGCCACATCGCCGTCCACCCGTGCGGGGTGTTGTTGTCCGACGCGACCCTGCTTGACCGCACACCGGTCGAGGCGAGCTTCATCGGGTTCCCGATGAGCCAGTTCGACAAGGACGACGTCGAGGATCTGGGGCTGCTCAAGCTCGACGTGCTTGGCATCCGGATGCAGTCGGCGATGGCGCACGCGATCGACGAGGTTCGCCGCGTCGACGGCGTCGAGATCGACATCGACGACGAGACACAGGCACCGCGAGACGACCCGGCGACATACGCCTTGATCCAGAGCGCGAAGACACTCGGGATGTTCCAGATCGAGTCGCCAGGTCAGCGTGAGCTGGTCGGTAAGTTCGCGCCCGAGACGTTCGACGACATCATCATCGACATCTCGCTGTTTCGGCCGGGGCCGGTCAAGAGCGACATGGTGGTGCCGTTCCTGCGTGCCCGGCAGGGCTGGAGCATCGCGGAGTACCTCCATCCCGACCTCGAGCCGGTGCTCGGCCAGACCTGCGGCGTGGTCGTCTTCCACGAGCAGGTGATCGAGATGATCGCGGTCCTCACCGGGTGCACCCTCGCCGAGGCCGACGAGGCGCGCCGGGCGCTCGGCGACCACGAGGGCAAGCAGCACATCAAGACCTGGTTCTTTCCGCGGGTGCTCGGCCTTGGGTACTCCCCGTTCGTGGCGCAGCGCTGCTGGCAGGTGCTCGAGGCGTTCGCGTCGTTCGGGTTCTGCAAGGCGCATGCCGCCGCGTTCGCGCTCCCGACCTACCAGTCGGCATGGCTGAAGACCCACCACACGGCGGCGTTCCTCGCCGGGGTGCTGACCCACGACCCCGGCATGTATCCCAAACGGCTGATCCTCGACGACGCCCGCCAGTTCGGGATCACCGTGTTGCCGCTCGACGTCAACGCCTCCGACGACGTCTATCGCATCGAGAAGGTCGGGTCCTACCTGACCGAGAATGGGCCCTCGCTGATCGAGCCTGTCGAGATCGAAACGAGTGGCGTCTCGACAAGCTCGACCGCCGGGAGTCGACATCGCTCAGCTCGGCCGGGGATACGGGATCAGGTTGAGCCTGACTGATGTCAAGGGGATCAGCGACGCCGAGGTAGCCCGCATCATCGCCGCCCGGCCTTATCACTCGCTCACCGACCTGTGGCAGCGCGCCCGGCCGTCGCGCCCGGTCGCCGAGCGACTCGTACTCGCCGGCGGGCTCGACCCCCTCTACGGCATCGGCTCCCCAGTGCCGATCCGCCGCCGCGGCAACGTCACCAGGCGCGACCTGCTGCTCCAGGTCGCCGAGCTCGACCGGTGGAGCAAGGCCACCGACAAGGCGGTCCGCCGGGCATCGCCGCGCGGCCCCAAACCGTTGCCTGCTGCCGCGACCGGCGCCGACCCGCGCGTCCTGGCCGCCGCCCAGTCCCAGGCAGCAGCGCCGGTGGGGGAGATCGACGCCGTCCAGCTGACGCTCGACCTCGACGACATACCGGCGCTGAGCGAGGCATCCGGGCTCCCGGAGATGTCGGGAGCCGAGCGGGTCCGCGCCGAGCTCGAGATCCTCGGGCTCGACGTCAGCCACCACGTGGTCGACTTCTACGCCCCGATGCTCGAGCAGCTGCAGGTGACGTGGTCGCGTGACCTGCTGCACCGGCGTAGCAGGTCGGAGCTGTTGGTCGCCGGCGTCAAGGTCGCCACCCAGACCCCGCCGATCCGGTCGGGTCGCCGGGTGGTGTTCCTCACCCTCGACGACGGCAGCGGGCCTGTCGACGCCACGTTCTTCGAAGATGCCCAAGGCCCGTATGCCGCTACCTTGTTCCACTCGTGGCTGCTTGTCGTCCGAGGCGTCCTGCGTCGTACCGGGCCCCGCGGAGTGTCACTCCGTGCCACCGGCTGCTGGGAGCTGTCCAGCCTGCACGAGGTCTGGAAGCACCGCGGGGTTGACGGAGTGCTCGACGTCATGAGCGAGGTGCCGCGCGGCTTCGGAGCCGAACACCTTGCCGGCGAGCAGGCTGTCCACGGCGCGGCCGAGAGCCGGTCTTCTCGACCGGTGGTGGCACAGCCGCAGTTCGACGGCGGCCAGCCCGACGAGCCCGGGGCAGAGCCGGCCACGAAGGCCGGCGGCATGGGTCGCCGACGGGTGCTGGTGCATGCCAGCGGGTTCAAGCAGTCCCCGTACGCCGACGTCCGTCCTCCCGGCGAGGATGCCGCGTCCGTGCCGCGACGACTGTGGCACCGCAGCCCGGGAAGTGCCGGATGACTCCGCCTGCAAGCCCTAGGGTTGAGCAACCAACAGTTCCCCGAGGAGGCCACCCGTGGTGGAGCGTCAACGCAACGCCATCCGCAGCGCGGTCGTGTGGGATGCGTTGCAGGCGGTGCTGCAGGCTCGACACGCTGCCGTCGGGTCGACCGGCCCACTCCGGGTCGTCGACCTCGGGGGCGGCACCGGAGCGCTCGCGGTCCGGATCGCGGGGCTCGGCCATGACGTCGTCGTCGTCGACCCCAGCCCCGATGCGTTGGCGTCCCTTGAGAGCCGTGCCGCCGAGTCCGGAGTCACCGACTCGGTGCGCGGGGTGCTCGGAGACGCGGCGTCCTTGCTCGACGTCGTCGACGCCCACAGCGCCGACATCGTCGTCTGCCACGGCGTCCTCGAGTTCGTCGACGAGCCGGTCGAGGCGCTGCGGGCGGCGGCTGCTGCTCTCGCAGCCGACGGCTGCCTCAGTGTGCTCGTCGCCCAACGTTCCGCGGCCGTCTTCGCCCGTGCCCTGGCCGGCCACCTGGGAGACGCCCGGGCCGCCCTCGCCGATCCTGACGGCAACTGGGGGAGCACCGACCCGGTGCCGCGCCGGTTCGACCAGCACCAGCTGGCATCACTGCTCACGGCAGCGGGGTTCACCATCGGCGAGACCCGAGGTATCCGCGTCTTCACCGACCACCTCAGCGGAGCCCTGGTCGACACCGAGCCCCACGCGGCTACCGCACTGCGTGACCTCGAGGCGGCTGTCGCCTCCGACCCGGCCTTCATGTCGATCGCGACCCAGCTCCACGTCCTCGCCACTTGTCCTTAGCCCGGCCGACCACCCGGTCGACCATGCGTGAGTCGAGGTCGTCCGACGACCGCGGCTGCACGATCCTCCACGTCGACATGGACGCTTTCTACGCCTCGGTGGCCATCCGCGACCGACCCGAGCTGCGTGACGTGCCGGTGATCGTCGGCGGCGGCGACCGGGGAGTCGTGATGTCGGCGACGTATGCCGCCCGGGCTTTCGGTGTGCACTCCGGGATGCCGACGACGCGGGCCCGTCGGCTGTGTCCCGACGCCCAGATCGTCTCTCCCGACTTCGTCGAGGTCGACGTCGTCTCGTCGTCCATCATGGAGACGTTCCGAAGCGTCACGTCGGTGGTCCAGGTGATATCGATCGACGAGGCGTTCCTCGACGTCACCGGGTCGCTGCGCCGGTTCGGCTCCGCCACGGCGGTCGGTGACTACCTGCGAGCCCGCATCTTCGACGAGCAGCAGATCACCTGTTCGGTCGGCGTCGCGCCCACCGCTGGGGTAGCGAAGCTCGCCTCGCGGCGCGCAAAGCCCGACGGGCTTGTCGTCGTAGCCAAGCACGACGTGACCGCGTTCCTGCATCCACTCGCCGTTGAAGAGCTGTGGGGGGTCGGGGAAGTGACGTCGACCCAGCTGCGTCGACTCGGGCTGTGCACCGTGGGCGACCTCGCCCATACGCCGGTGGGCGTCATCAAGCGGGCGCTGGGCCGGCACCACGGTGGGCAGCTGCACGCGATGGCCTGGGGAGACGACGACCGGGTGGTGACGCCGCGGCGTGGACCGCAGGAGGAGCCTGACCGCAGCATCGGTTCCGATGAGACGTTCGGCCGTGATACCGACGACCAGACCGTCGTACGCCGTGAGCTGCTCCGGCAGTCGGCGAAGGTCGCCTTCCGGATGCGGTCGGCGGGGGTGAGCGGCCGCACCGTCACGCTGAAGGTACGGTTCCACGACTTCACCACGATCACCCGGTCCCGGACCTTGCGCGACGCCACCGACGGGACCCAGCAGATCTATGCGACCGCTACCGACCTGTTCGCCGCCCTCGGGTTGCAGCGCGCCCGGATCAGGCTGGTCGGCGTCCGGGTCGAAGGCCTCATCGACACCGCCACCGCGACCCGGCAGCTGGTGTTGGGCGAGCGCGAGCACGGGTGGGAGGACGCCGAGAAAGCTGCCGATCTTGCGGTGACCCGGTTCGGCCGCTCCGCCGTGCGACCGGCAGCCCTCCTCCACACTTCCCGTCCCTGACGCGACGTGGCGCACTCGCTAGGACCAGGCGCCGTAGACGGTGACGACGAGCCGCTTGTTGGACGTCAGATTCCACAGCTGCCGGGAGTCTTCGATGTACATGTTGATGCAGCCGTGGCTGTGGCCTGAGAACGGGTCGGTCATGATGCCCGAGCCGTGCAGCGCCTGACCGCCGTCGAAGAACTGCGAGTACGGCATGGGGCTGTCGTACAGGCCAGACACGTGGTCGATGTCGCGGTAGTAGACGGCGTGGGTGCCGATCCGGGTCTGGATAGCTGGTGCCGCCGCCGCGGACCAGCCAGCTGTTGCGCATGATGCCGTTCCTCAGCAGGACGACCTGGTGCATCGACCGGTCGTAGCAGGCGTGCCAGCCCGCACGGGTTGCAGATGCGCGGGATCTGGCCCCGGTGCCGAATCGTGTCGCGAATCAGGTGTGCCCACGTCACATGGTTGGCGACTCCGGTCGGGTTGAGACCCTCCTGGCGCTGGTAGCGCGTTACGGCAGTCTTCGTGATAGGCCCGAACGTGCCGGTGATGCCGGCCGAGAAGGTGCCAGCCCAGCGCAGCCGGTACTGCAGCTCGCGGACATGGGCGATGCTGTAGACGCCCTGGTCGGCCTGGCCGTAGCGGACGATCTCGCGGGCGTACTGGTCGCGCATGGAAAAGCTCGGCTGGGGCGGTGCCGAGCTCGCCGCGACTGTCCCCGCCGCACGCTGGCAGGGTTTCGGCCTCGGCGGCCGGCGTGGTGCCGAGGCTGAGCGCCACGACGACTGCGCTGAGCGCACCAATGAGTTTCTTCACGTTCGTTCCTTTGCTAAACACGGGCTGTGTCCCCCCTGATGAATCGACCCTCGGGCCTGAGAGTCGAGTAAGACGTACCTGGCCGGTCGGACATCGAGGACTCTTCCGGACAGTTGTGGAAAGCACGGCACGGGTCCCCTCGTCCCACCTACACTCAAGACGCGGTAGGGACCAATTTGGTTGCCTGGGGTTTCGCACCCACCTGACCGCGCCTAGACTGGGGGAACGACCCGACAAACCCTCGTCGGTTGGAGGACACGATGCCGCTCTCAGAAGAAGAGCAGCGTCTGCTGGAGCAGATGGAAGAAGCGCTCGCCGCGGAGGATCCCCAGTTTGTCTCCGCCCTGCGAGGAGCATCGTCGCGTCGCCATCACAAGCGCCTCACCATCCTGTCGGCCCTCGGGTTCCTGGCCGGAGTCGCCGTGTTGATGACCGGTGCGGTGCTGACTCTTACGATCCTCGCCGTCGGCGGCTTCATTATCATGCTCGGCTGTGCATACGCCGGCGTGACCAACGCCCGCAAGCTCGCCGACCCCGACCTCCCCGACAACGTGCACCCGATCACCCGCGCCAAGCAGGGCCAGGCATCTTCCGACAGGTCGTCGGGTTTCATGAATCGGATGGAAGACCGCTGGCGTCGCCGCCGCGACGAGTACTAAGACTCGTCCTGCCGACCCACTCGTAGCTTCGTGCCCTCAGCACGTCAGTCGGCTGTGGGCTCAGGTTCCTGGCGCCGACGCGTGAATGCTTCCCAGGCAGCCCGCAAGTCGGGCCACAACGAGCGTGGCCACAGAAACGCCCTGACTCGCTGTCCGCGCTCGGCACCCTTGTTGATCGCCTCCATGACGGTGGCCGCATCCTGTCCTGGCGACGAACCAGCCAGGGGCGTGCTGGCATAGCGAGACCGCTCGACGCTCAGCGCGAGCCTCCCCAAGGCCACCAGTGCTGCGTCGTCGTCCATCAGGAGTGGCGCGACAGACCGTTCGCGTGCTCGTGGCGTCATCGACCCTGTCCAGGGCAGCCGAAGGTCACGGACGTGGTCTCGCAGCTCGAGCCACGCCATCTCGGCCGCCGCCGACTCATCGACGGGGCGGTTCAAGCGTGAGCGGCGGATACCTCGTCGCAGCGCGGCGGGAACGAAGACGAGAGCCAGGATGAGAATCGCGAATGGCCACACCCGTGAAGGAGGCGTTCCACCGCCGCCGCCTCCACCCGCCGCGTCATCCGCGGCCGCACCGCTCGGCCGCTCTGTCCGGGGGTCCTCGGTCAGCTGGCTGTCGGTCGGCACCGTCAGCGTCGGGTCGATCGTGCCTCCGCCCGGTCCGAGCGTGCTGCTCGCCCAAGGCGGCAGGGTGGCACCGACGCCGGGCGTCGGCTCGAACCGCACCCAGCCGGCGCCGTCGAAGTAGAGCTCGGGCCAGGCGTGCACGTTGTGGGACGTCAGCACATACCTGCCGTCGTCCTCCGTCCGCTCGGGCTTGAGGAAGCCGACGACGATCCGCGACGGAATCCCGAGCGTGCGAGCCATCATCGCCATCGTGGCAGCGAAGTGCTGGCAGAAGCCGCGCCGCTTGTCGAGGAACTCAGACATTGCTTGGTAGCCATAGCCGTAGCCGGCATCCAGGTCGTAGTCGAACTGATCTGAGTCCCGGAAGTAGTTCTGCAGGAGCACCGCTTGCTCGTACGGGGTGCGCGCTTCGAGGGTGACGGCGCGGGCGATTGTTCCGATGTCCGACGGGATCCCGTCCGGTACGACGCCGAACTCTGCCTGGATGTCCGAAGGCGCCGATGCCGCGCTTGCCAGCTGCTCAGGGGTCGGCAAGCTCTCAGAGAACGTGACGTCGTACCCGCCCAACGAAGCGGCAGACGTCTCAGTCGTCGCCGTCACGGTCTGATCGCGCGGCACGTAACCCCAGGGGCTGTCGATGTCGACGAACTGTGAGAAGTACGGAACCGGGAGCCAGGTGGAGTTCTTGGGGAATGCATCCTGTGCCTCGATCGCCATCTGGCGCTGAGTGGTCGCGATCCCCTCCGACACCCCAGTGGGGTCGGGGAGCACGCTGTCGATGTCGATGGTGTCGTCCAGGTCGAGGGTCTTTGCCGTCCAGGCGTTGGGTCCGGGCTGGTCGAGCACCACCAGGCGCAAGTAGTCGGGGCTGATGGGACTCGAGACCTTGAGAAGGTCGACAGGTTCGGGCTGTTTCAGGCTGGATGCCAGGCTGACCATGGGGTCGTCGAAGCTGAGCTGCGGCCCATCACCGTCGCCGGGACCGGTGCCTCGACCCTGGTCGATCAGCGAGGCTGAGAACGCCGGGATGAAGATCGGGAGGATCACCGCGCAGCTGACCGCGATGAACGAGATGCGCCGGCCGCTCGCCACCAGGCCCGACGTGTCCATCGTCGGCTGCTCGTTCGGGTTGGCGGTCCGCGTGACGAGTCGTCCCCAGTGGGTAAGTCGTTCGCGCTCGTCGGCGAGGAGCAGCGCCACGAATGCGATCGCTCCAGGCAGGAAGCCGTAGATGGGGACGCCGTCGGGGAGGGCGGTGACGGGCACGGTGTACATGGTCAGGAGTGGCAGACCGGTCAAGGGCACCCGGCGTACGCCGGCCGCGAAGAAGTCCACGAGCACGGCAACGATTCCGATGGTGAGCACCACCAGCAGGGTGAGGCCCGCGCTCTCGGGTGCCGGCGCGGCGTACCTCGACGCCACGTCCATGCCGGAGTCGATGATGTCGCGGATGCCGGCAAACGTGGCCGTGGTGGGGAAGATGCCGAACTTGAGATTCTCACCAAACCCGAGCAGCAGTACCTCGACCAGGAGCACGAGCTGGATCGCCATGACGGCGACCGCCGGGGTGCGCAGCCACCGCAGACCCACGCCCGCGAGCACGACGATCCCGGACACGAATGCCCCGGTGAACACATAGCTCTGGTTGGTGGTCGTCGGGAGGAAACACAGCGAGGTGCCCACCGTGGCAAGCCAGCCTAGGAACGAGATCTTCGAGCTCTCCGCGAAGGACTCCTTCATGCCACCGGTCCCGTCGGCTCAGCGACACGACCCAGCCGTCCGTGCGACACGGTGGCACTCAGGTCTTGCCAGATGTCGGGCAGTCGGTCGGAGGGTCCAGCGACGACAACCGTCCACCCGTGCGCCCGCAGCGACTGTGCCTGCTCGGCGGCACCGCGGCCGGTGGGCGCTTTGTCACGCGACCAGGCGGCGGTGTCGAGCAGGATGGCCAGCGACCGGCTTGCGCCGACCCGCAGTCCCGACACCGAGGCGATGTCGGCGTCGGAGCAGTCTCCCAGAATGGCGATCAGCAAGCCGGCGCTGTTGCGGTCTGCCGATCCGGTGGTGAAGTCCGTGCGGCTCGACGTGCCGATGACTGCAAGGGTCTCGAGCAGCAGCTGCACTTCGATCGGGCCGCTGATGCCGCGGTCGTGCCAGGAGGCGTCGGCAGCGCGGACGTCATCGGTGAGGAGGCGCACGGTGAAGTTCCGCCCGGCCAGGTGTGCGCCGATCGATGCCGACGCCGAGACGGCGTACTCGAACGACGACGCAGGCCCCGAGCCGCGGTGTGCAGAAACGCGGGTGTCGAGGACGATCGTCGCCCGGCTCTGATGCGGCTGCTCCTCACGGCGCACCATCAGCTCGTCGGTGCGCGCCGTCGAGGCCCAGTGGATGCGGCGAAGGTCGTCTCCGAGCCGGTACTCGCGGACGGTGACGTCCTCAGTGCCCGCGGCGGCGAACGCACGCGGCCGGTTCTCGCCGCTGCCGGACCAGTCACCTGACAGGTGTACGGCGGGAAGGTCGATGACCACGGGCGTCACGACCATGACGGCGCGCGACGTGAACGCCCGGGTCAGCTCGACGAACCCGAACGGGTCGCTGATGCGGACCGTGAGGGGGCCGATCGGGTAGCGGCCGCGGACCTCGGAGCGGACGCCATACCTGACCGTGCGTTCCCACCGAGGCCGCAGCTGGTCGAGGACGAAGCGTGGGCGGCTTCCGAGCACGTAGGGCACCTGGTCCTCGAGAAGCATCAGGCCTGTCGGTGCCCGGCCGGGATTCTCGAGTCGCAGTGAGACCTGCGCCGGCTGCCCAGCTGGGACTCGAGAGGGTGTGACCTCGCGTGAGCATGAGAGCCGATAGCGCGCCCGGCCTGCGATCAGGGCTGTGATGACGGGCAGCGCGACCAGGAGCATCCCGACTCGGAGCAGATCCTTCTGTCCGAGCAAGATCGCGCAGACACCGCAGGTGATGCCCGCAGACAGGAACGCCCGCCCTCGGGTCGTCAGTGTCGAAAGCGCGGCCCGCATGCGACCTTCAGGCCGTGCGATCGGGCGCGCTGGTGCCCTCGGGCACCGGGATCGAGCGCAGCAGTGAGCTCACGATCTGCTCGGCGCCACGGCCGCCCATCTGCGCCTCGAGGCTGGTGATGAGCCGGTGGGCGAGCACCGGCACGGCCAGCGTCTGCAGGTCGTCGGGGATGACGTACTCGCGGGACTCGAGGGCTGCGTGCGCGCGTGCGGCCCGGACCAGGTGGAGCGACGCACGTGGTGACGCACCGAGTCGCAACTCCGGCGAGCGTCGGGTGGCCGATGTGATGTCGATCGCGTACTGCTTCACGGGCTCTGAGACATGCACGGAACGAACGATGTCGATCAGCTTGACGACTTCGGCGGCGTCGGCCACCGGCTCAAGGTCGTCGAGGGGGTTGACCGTCGAGTGCGTGTCGAGCATCGCGAGCTCGGCGCGGGGGAGGGGATAGCCCATCGAAACGCGCGCCATGAACCGGTCGCGCTGCGCTTCGGGAAGTGGGTAGGTGCCTTCCATCTCGATCGGGTTCTGGGTGGCGATGACCATGAACGGGACTTGCAGCTCGTACGTCGTACCGTCCACCGTGACCTGCCGCTCCTCCATGCACTCGAGCAGCGCGGACTGGGTCTTGGGCGAGGCCCGGTTGATCTCGTCACCGACGACGATGTTCGCGAAAACGCCTCCCGGGCGGAACTCGAAGTCGCGGGTGTCTCGGTTGTAGATGGAGACCCCGGTGACGTCAGAGGGGAGCAGGTCGGGAGTGAACTGGATGCGCTTGACGGTGCCGTCGATGGAGCGCGCCAGTGACTTGGCGAGCATCGTCTTGCCGACTCCGGGCACGTCTTCAATGAGCAGGTGGCCTTCGGCGAGCAGCACCGTGATCGCGGTGTGGACGACGTCCGGCTTTCCCTCGATGACCTTCTCGATGTTGGTGCTGATCCGACTCGTCACCGAGGCGAGGGTGTCGAAGCTGCTCATCAGGTCCCTTTGCGGCTGGTCATCAAGTCGAATGTCGGTCCCACATGCATCGACCGGATCGTTGCGACCCGGGGCCTTGATCTTGGCAAGTCCAGGTCGTCCGCGCGACGCCCGATGCATAACGATGTGGTGACGCGAGCCCGCTGAGCCGGCTCCGAGTCACCGAGGCGAACCTACCTCATCGGTACGCCGAATCCATGCCCTCTGACCAGCCCACCGTCCGCCCTGGCGGGCTCATCTCCTCACAACGTCCGTGACACCGCGCGCTATCGCGACCGCTCCCACGGACGCAACCGTTTCGCTCAGCGCATCTCCCCACAACGTCCGTGCCGCCGCGCGCTATCGCGACCGCTCGCACGGACGCAAACCGCTCCGCTCAACTCGAGGGCCGGGGCCGGGGAGCGACACCGGCGCGGCTTTGCGGGAATCGGTTGACGATGGAGGGTTGTGGAGTAGAGTGGAGCGTAATGGAGGAGATCGAGTCGAAGGGGTGGGGCGGCAGTGTTCTTGGGAACGCATACGCCCCGCCTCGACGACAAAGGTCGGATCTTCCTCCCCGCGAAGTTCAGGGATGAGTTGTCGGAGGGGCTTGTGGTGACGAGGGGACAGGAGCGCTGCCTGTACGTGTGGCCGAGCGCTGAGTTCCGCCGGTTCACCGAGACGATGCGCGAGACCCCGGTGACGAACAAGCGCGGCCGCGACTTCATGCGGATGCTGTTTGCAGGCGCCTCGGCCGAGACCGCGGACAAGCAGGGGCGGGTGACACTGCCACCGATGCTGCGTGACTACGCCGGGCTCGATCGCGAGTGCGTCGTGATCGGGGCCTACACGCGGGTCGAGATCTGGGACGCCGAAGCATGGAATGCCTACAGCACCGAGCAGGAGCCGGCATTCGCTGACTGGTCAGAGGAGGTGCTGCCCGGCTCCCCACTCTGAGTCCAGTCCCTCCATCCCTGCGTCGTACGTCGAGGTCTCCGAGCCGCCCCTTCAGTCCAGCTGGCACCACTTCCCCGGTGCCAGCCGGAAGCACCCGAAGGAGCGGGCGGGGACCTGGGCTGTACGAACTGGCAGGCACCGCGAACCAGCCACATCACACGTCTCGAAGGGTCGAACATGGCGAGTTGGGGAGTCACCACCCCCGAACCGGAGTCACCGGTTCGCCGGGTGCGCGACGAGGTGAAGGACGGCATGGCCGTCATTGCGTGCTCGGCCCTTGCGTCCTCGGTGATGGCTGTCGGAGTCCTGCTCATCTCGAAACTTGCCGGTTGACGTCGCGATGTCAGGCTCTCGTCACATCCCGGTCCTCGTCGACCGGGTAGTCGCGCTGGTGGCGCCGGCGCTGTCCGAGCCTGCATCGGTCCTCGTCGACGCCACCCTTGGCCTCGGCGGCCATGCCGAGGCGATCCTGACGGCTTGCCCGACGGCCACTGTCGTCGGGCTCGACCGCGACACTCGCGCACTCGAGCTTGCCGAGGAGCGGTTGCAGTCCTTCGCTGAGCGCACCGTCCTGGTGCACGCCGTGTATGACGAGATCCCCAGCGTGCTCGACGGACTCGGGATGCGGCGGGTGCAAGGCGTCCTCTTCGACCTCGGGGTCTCATCGATGCAGCTCGACGAGGCGGAGCGCGGGTTCGCCTATGCGCACGATGCACCGCTCGACATGCGGATGGACCAGGCGTCGGGCATCACGGCAGCCGACCTGCTCAACACCGCGACGGTGCAAGAGCTTTCGCAGATCCTCAGCAGGTATGGCGAGGAGCGCTTTGCCCGGAGGATCGCTCAGGCCGTGACGCGGGAGCGAGAGCGCGAGCCATTCTCGACGAGTGGGCGTCTCGTCGACCTGATTCGGTCCGCCATCCCGGCGGCCGCCCGACGTACCGGCGGCAACCCGGCCAAGCGCACGTTCCAGGCGTTGCGGATCGCCGTCAACGACGAGTTGGCCGTGCTCGAGCAGGCCCTACCGGCCGCCATCGACGCCTTGGCCGTCGGTGGACGAATCGTCGTCATGTCCTACCAGTCGCTCGAGGACCGGCTCGCGAAGCGCGCGCTGTCCGACCGGGCGAAGAGCACAGCACCCGTCGACCTGCCCTTCGTACCGGCCGGCCATGAGCCCGAACTTCGGCTGCTAACCCGTGGCGCCGAAGTGGCGACGACCGATGAGATTGCGCACAACCCACGAGCGGCATCGGTCAAGCTGCGCGCCGCCGAACGAGTCCGGGACGTCGCATGAGCTCGCCGATGATCGCCCGCGCACGAGCGTTCCGGCCGATGGCGCACCTGCCTCGTCCGCGGCTGACGATCGTTCCGAAGATCGCGCGGCGGGCGCCGCGCATCCCGTTCGTGCTGCTCGTCGTGACTGTCCTCGCCGTCGGACTGGTGGGGTTGCTCCTCCTCAACACCGCTCTACAGCGCGGTGCCTACGAGCTCACGGACCTCAAGCAGACATCCGCGGGGCTCACCAACAAACAGCAGAACCTTCAAATGCAGGTTGCCGACCTCCAGCAGCCCCAACGGCTGGCAGAGAAGGCGGTGAGGCTCGGCATGGTCCAGAACGACAGCCCGGCCTTCTTGTCACTGTCGACGGGAGCCGTTGTCGGCATGGCGGTGCCGGGGGCGCCGGCGAAGAAGGTCGACATCGGGCACACGGCGGTGACAACCGCCGGGCAGGCCGCGAAGGTGACTCCGCTGGTTGCGGGGGAGCACGCGACTGCGTCGATATCTGCGGAGCGGCACCAAGGAGCAAACGGGGGTCCGGTTCGCCCCGAAGGCCCTGGTAGCCGGGCCAACAACCCGACAAAGTCCGACGACACAGCGCCGATCTCCGGTCGAGAGCGATGAGCCCGGGATAGAAAGTAACAACAGCATCACGGATGTCATTCAGCACCATCAGTCACATCCGTCACGGGCAGCAGCAGTGGGAGAGGGGCGTTAGTGGCGCAGCGACGGCGCGGACCTGCGGGGGCGGGCCGCTCTCGTGCCTCCCGAGCACGATCCCGTCCGGCCGCGACCACGCGTGGCCGCGCTCGCCCCACGCCGAGCGGCCGCACGCGAAGGCGGTTCAAGCGCCGTCCGCGCACGGTCCGGCTGGCGACCGGCACGGCCCGGCTGTGGAGCGCGTTCTGCGTCGTGGCCTTCGTCCTGTCGCTGTTCGCCGCCCGGCTGATCCAGTTGCAGGGCATCGACGAGAACGACTACGCCGCCATGGCAGCCGACAAGGGCGCGAAAACGGTCACCCTCGAGGCGCCGCGCGCACCCATCTACGACCGTAACGGCATCGCTTTGGCTGAGACGGTCGATGCCGCCAAGATCGTGGCCGACCCGACCGACGCACACGAGTACGCGACCGAGATCGCGACGATCTTGCACCGCCGGCTCGGCGCCGACTACATCGACACGGTCGCCCTGCTGCGCAAGACCAGCACGCGGTACGTCGAACTGGCTCGTCACGTTCCCCCCGAGCTGGCAACCGCCGTCGTCGAACGGCTTCGCAAGGCTGGCCTGCCCGGCGTGTATGAGGACAAGGACACCCTGCGCGTCTATCCGGCCGACGATGTCGCCGCCAACCTGGTCGGCTTCCTCACCGACGACGGGATCGGAGCAGCCGGCTTCGAGGCTTCGCTCGACTCGACGCTCGCCGGACGGGACGGCTCGGCGACGTTCGAGATGGCGGACGGCCAGCAGCTGCCGCTGGCCGACAGCACCGTGGTGGCACCAAGAGAAGGCACCGGCATCCGCCTCACCATCGACCAGGACCTGCAGTTCCTGGCCCAGCGGCGACTGGCGCAGGCCGTCCGCGAGTCCGGCGGCTCGTCGGGCTACGCAGTCGTCATGGACGTCAAGACAGGGCAGCTGCTTGCCCTCGCGGACACTCCCACGTTCAACCCGAACAAGCGCAAGCTGGCGCCTCCTGAGGACTACGGCAGCCGCGCGCTGCAAGACGTCTACGAGCCCGGGAGCGTCGAGAAAGTCCTGACCTTCGCGTCGCTCATCGACGCCGGATACATCACCCCGCGCACCAAGATCAAGGTCCCGCCGACGCTTCCACGCGACGACACCGTCATCCACGACTACTTCTCCCACCCGACTCTGCGGCTGACCGCCACCGGCGTGGTGGCCAAGTCCTCCAACATCGGCACGGTCCTCGCTACCGAACGGATGCCGCCGGCGGAGCTCTACCGCTACCTCCGCGCCTTCGGGCTCGGCGAGGAGACCGATGTCGGTCTGCAGGGTGAGTCGGACGGACTGCTTCCGCGGCCGAAGAACTGGCTGCCGATCACCCGCGACACCGTGGCGTTCGGCCAGGGCCTGTCGGTGAACGCAGTACAGATGGCTGCCGCGATCGCTGCGGTCGCCAACGGCGGTGTCTATGTCCAGCCGTCGCTCGTGCAGGGGTACGTCGACAGCGACGGCGAGATCACGCCACCCGCTGAGCCGGATCGGCACCGCGTGGTGAGTGCCCGGACGGCGTCCCTCGTCGCCCGGATGATGGAGGCAGTCACCGGGCCTGACGGGACCGCCCCGCTGGCGAACATCAACGGCTATCGCGTCGCGGGCAAGACCGGAACCGCGCAACGCGTCGACCCCTCGTGCGGCTGCTACCAGGGCTTCACCGTGTCGTTCGCCGGCTTCGCGCCCGCCGACGATCCCCGGTTCGTGGTGTACGTCGTCGTCCAGGAGCCAACCGACGACAATGGCGGCGGCCTGACGGGTGGCCCGGTCTTCCACGACCTGATGGCGGCGACCCTGCAAAAGTTCGGGGTCCCACCCACGGGCGATCGCCAACCCGCGCTGCCCGTCGACTGGTGATCTCCACCGACCACTAGGGTTCGGCTGTGCCTTCCCAAGAGCCGAAGGAGAGCGTCCCCCAGCGGCCGTCGACGCATCGTCCGGTCGCGCTGGCCGACATCGCGGACCACGTCCAGGCCGACAGCTCGCCCGGTGACGTCTCGGTCCAGATCACTGGCGTGGCGCAGGCGTCCGGCAGGGTTCACCCCGGCGACCTGTACGTCGCTCGGCCAGGCGGCCGTACCCACGGAGCCCATTACCTGGCCGACGCAGAGGCCGCCGGCGCCGTGGCCTGGATGACCGACCCGGAGGGTGCACGCATCGGCGCCAGCTCCCGACTCCCACTCCTGGTCGTCGACAATCCTGGGCGGGTCCTCGGGTCCACCGCCGCGCTCGTCTACGGCCATCCGGCCGAGCGCCTGTCGGTGATCGGTGTCACCGGCACCCAGGGCAAGACGACGGCCACTCGCCTCATCGAAATGGGCCTCGCCGCCGCCGGGGTCGAGGCGGCCGTGATCGGAACGATGGGCACGAGCATCGGCGGACGCCCGGTTGCCAGTGACCTCACCACGCCCGAGGCGCCCGACCTGCACGCGATGTTCGCCGTGATGGTCGAGGAAGGGGTCGAGGTGTGCGCGATGGAGGTGTCGAGCCATGCCCTTGCCATCGGCCGTGTCGACGGGGTCGTGTTCGACCTCGCCGTGTTCACCAACTTCGGCCGCGACCACCTCGACTTCCACCTGACGGTCGACGACTACTTCGCCGCCAAGGCTGACCTCTTCACGCCGGCTCGGGCGAGACGTGGGCTCCTCAACGCAGACGACCCCGCCGTCATACAACTGCTCGACGCGGCGGAGATCCCCGTACGTACATTCTCGACGTCGGGGGCGGATGCCGACTGGACTGCCCACGACATCACCGTGACGGCCAACGGCTCGCAGATGGTCGTCTCGGGGCCGGACGTCGAGGTGCGCGGATCGGTCAACCTGCCGGGCAGCTTCAACGTGGCCAACGCGCTGGTTGCCCTGGCGGCGATCGGCGAGGTCGGTCGGGACGTCCGCACTGCGGCCCGGGGGATTGCCGCGCTGGAAGGCGTTGCCGGGCGAATGGAGCGGATCGACCGAGGGCAGGACTTCCAGGTGATCGTCGACTACGCCCACAAGCCCGACGCCATGACGGCTGCCCTGGAGGCGATGCGGCCTGTGACACAAGGGCGACTCATCATCGTGATCGGTGCCGGCGGCAACCGCGATGTCGGCAAGCGACCCCTCATGGGTCAGGTCGCAGCCGCACTCGCTGATGTCGTCGTGGTGACCGACGACAACCCTCGAGCCGAAGACCCGGCGGAGATCCGGCGCCAGATCATCGCCGGCACTGTTGACGTGCCGTACGCGGCCCGCGTGATGGAGATTGGTGACCGGGCGACCGCGATCACGACGGCGCTGCGTGGCGCACGAGCCGACGACACGGTCATCATCGCCGGAAAGGGACACGAGACGGGCCAGGAGATCGGGGGGTCGATCTATCCGTTCGACGACCGCATCGTGGTCGCCGCGACGCTCGAATCGCTCACTGGACAAGATGGTTCCTCGTGAAAGCCATGACCCTGCGGGAGATCGCGGACATCGTTGGCGGACGCGTCGTCGATGCAACCGGTGACGAGGTCGTCAGCGGTGCTGCCTTTCTCGACTCGCGGGCAGCCGTGTCTGGTGGCTTGTTCGTCGCGATCGAAGGCGAGCATGTCGACGGGCACGACTTTGCGCTTGCCGCCGTCGAAGCCGGCGCGGTCGCTGCAATGACAACGCGTGAGGTGGGCAGTCGTGCAGTGGTCGTCGACGACACAGTCGAGGCATTGGGCACGCTGGCTCGGCACGTCATCGCCGCCTTCCCTTCGTTGTACGTCGTCGGGATCACTGGGTCGCAGGGCAAGACCAGCACCAAGGACCTGATCGCCCAGGTCTTGGAGCAGGTGGGCGAGACGGTCGCGCCCACGGAGTCATTCAACAACGAGATCGGCGTTCCGCTGACGGCGCTGCGAGCGTCTGAGTCGACCCGCTTTCTCGTTGTGGAGATGGGAAGTCGTGGACGTGGCCATCTCACCTACCTCACCTCGATCACGCCACCGAACGCTGCCGTCGTACTGAATGTCGGTGTCGCCCACCTCGGGGAGTTCGGGACGCAGGACGACATCGCCGTCGCGAAGGGGGAGCTTGTCGAGGCGCTGCCGGCTGACGGCGTCGCTGTGCTCAATGGCGATGACCACCGCGTCGCGCTCATGCGCGACCGCACCGCGGCGACCGTGGTCACGTTCGGGACCGGCGACGATGTGGATGTCCGCGTAAGCAACATCGGGCTCGACGGCATCGGGCACGTCGGGTTCGAGGTCGTGGTCGCGGGGGAGAGCAGGCGGCTCGAGCTCCCGCTGGTCGGGGAGCACCAGGCGAGTAACGCGGCCGCGGTCCTCGCCCTGGCGACGGCGATGGGCCTCGACCTTGACGCTACGGTCGCGGTCCTTCAGTCGGCTCGGCCACGGTCGAAATGGCGGATGGACATCGCGACCACGTCGAACGGCGTGACGGTGATCAACGATGCCTACAACGCCAATCCCGACAGCATGCAGGCTGCCCTCAAGACGCTTGCGGACGTCGGCCACCGCCGGGGGCCGGGTGCGCGCACTTTCGCGGTCCTCGGCGAGATGTTGGAGCTGGGTGACACCGCATCGGCCGAGCATGCAGCAATCGGGCGTCTCGCCGCCCGTCTCGACGTGTCCCACGTCGTCTCGGTCGGGGCGGACGCGCTGTCGATCCACTTTGCCGCGGCTGAGTCGGCGTCCTGGGGCGGTGAGCCAACTGCGTGCGCCGACGCTGAGGAGGCTCTCGCGTTCCTCCGTGGCGCGTTGCGGCCAGGAGATGTCGTCCTCGTGAAAGCATCGCGAGCGGTAGGCCTCGAGCAGTTGGCACTCGCCTTGCTCGACGAGGCAGGTCTCGACACGGCGATGGAGGCGGAGGCATGAGGGCTCTCCTGTTCGCTGGAGGTCTGAGCCTCATCGGCACGCTGCTGGGCACCCGGTTGGCGATCACGTGGCTGGACAAGCATGGTTGGGGTCAGCTGATCCGTGACGACGGTCCGACGTCGCACCACACCAAGCGCGGCACCCCGACCATGGGCGGTCTCGTGGTCATCGTGGCCACGCTGTTCGGCTACTTCGGTGCCAAGCTGCTGACTCTTGACACTCCGACCGCGTCAGCAATGGTGCTGCTCTTCCTCCTGGTCGGGTTGGGCACGGTCGGCTTCCTCGACGACTACATCAAGATCGTCAAGAACCGCAGCCTCGGTCTCCGCAGCAAGACCAAGTTTGGAGGACAGGCGATCGTCGCGGTCGCGTTCGGCTGGCTCAGCCTGCAGTTTCCTGACTCGCGAGGCAATGCCCCCGCGTCGCCGGCAATCTCCTTTATCCGGGTCGTCGACTGGGAGCTGCCCACGATCTTGGTGATCCTGTGGGTGACGGTCATCATCGCGGGCACCAGCAACGCGGTGAACCTGAGCGACGGGCTCGACGGGCTCGCCGTTGGTAGCTCGGTCATGGTGTTCGGTGCCTACACCCTCGTCGGCATCTGGCAGAACAACCAGTTCTGTGCTATCACCGAGGGACCCCAGTGCTACAACGAGGTTCGCGATCCGCTCGATCTCGCCGTCGTGGCCGCGGCGATGACCGGCGCCTGCTTCGGTTTCCTGTGGTGGAACGCGTCGCCGGCCCGGATCTTCATGGGTGACACAGGCTCGCTGTCGCTCGGCGGGGTGATGGCCGGGCTCGCGGTGATGACGCGCACCGAGCTGCTGCTCATCGTGCTGGGCGGCCTCTTCGCGATCATCACGCTGTCCGTGATCCTGCAGGTTGGCTACTTCAAGCTCACCAAGGGCAAGCGCCTCTTCCGGATGGCACCGCTGCAACACCATTTCGAACTGCTCGGCTGGGCCGAGGTGACGATCGTTATCCGGTTCTGGATCATCTGCGGGATCTGTGTGGCGACCGGTCTCGGGATCTTCTATGCCCAGTGGGTCCTCGGGGTATGACGGAATGACCCCGTCGCGTGAGCTGCCGTGGCTGGCAGCGGCCGACCGCCTCTCGCCCTGGGACCAGCTGCGCGTCGCCGTCGGTGGTCTTGGGATGTCCGGCTTCGCAGCCGCAGACGCCTTGCAGCACCTCGGCGCCCGGGTGACCGTCATTGCGGACTCGGTCGACGACAGCTCTCGTGAGAAGGCGACCTTGCTCCAGATCCTCGGCGTCGACGTCCAGCTCGGCGGCGACCCGGTCCGCGATCTCCCGACGGATGTCGACCTGGTCGTGATGTCGCCGGGCATCCCGCCGGGTGCGCCCCTGTCGGTCGAGGCGGTCTCACGCGGGCTGCCGATCTGGGGAGACGTCGAGCTGGCCTGGCGGCTTCGCGACCCCGATCACGCGGCACCGTGGCTCTGCCTCACCGGAACCAACGGCAAGACGACGACGGTCCAGATGCTCGACGCGATGCTGAGGGCAGACGGCCTTCGGTCCGTTGCTGCCGGCAACGTCGGCGTGCCGATGTGTGAGGTGGTGATGGACCCGGAGCCGTTCGACGTACTTGCGGTGGAGCTCTCATCCCACCAGCTGCACTGGTTGCATTCGCTGTCTGCGCATTCGGCCGCGGTGCTCAACGTCGCCCCCGACCACCTCGTCTGGCACGGCGACCTTGAGCGCTACACCGCCGCGAAGGCGCGCGTGTACGAACGTTGCCAGATCTCTGCCGTCTACAACGCCGATGCGCCGATCACTCGCGCGCTGGTCGAAGAGGCAGAGGTAGTCGAGGGCTGTCGAGCGATCGGCTTCACCCTGGGGGTGCCCTCCGTCGGGATGATTGGGATCGTCGACGAGGTGATCGCGGATCGAGCATTCATCGAGGGACGTGACCGGAACGCCGCCGAGCTTGCCCGCGTCGTCGACGTCCCCACGGCCGCGCCGCACAACGTCGCCAACGCGCTGGCCGCGGCGGCGCTCGCACGATCGTTCGGTGTAGCCCCCGGAGCCGTCCGCCGGGGACTTCAGGGCTACCAGCTCGACAGCCATCGGATCGCCGAGGTCGCTGTCGTGGGCGACGTGCGGTACGTCGACGACTCCAAAGCCACCAATCCGCATGCTGCACTAGCGTCGTTGCAGGCGTTCGACCCTGTTGTCTGGGTCGCTGGGGGACTTGCGAAGGGTGCGACGTTCGACGAGCTCGTCCAGGAATCAGCCGATCGGTTGCGCGCCGTTGTCCTCCTGGGCACTGATCGCGGCGTGATCTCGGCCGCGCTTTCGCGACACGCGCCGGATGTGCCTGTGATCGAAGTGCCGGGCACGGACACTGGAGTCATGGAACGTGTCGTCCACGCTGCTGCGTCGCTTGCGCGCCCTGGCGACACGGTGCTGCTCGCGCCGGGCTGCGCGTCCCAGGATCTGTTCGCGAGCTTCGCGGCCCGAGGTGACGCGTTCTCAGCGGCCGTGGACGAGCTACGCGCACGCTGACCGACCGATCGCCGACGCGGCGCGAGACACTCGAGAAGGGCACACGTGGCGACCACGACCAGCGAAACCTCGGAGGCGCGGAAAGCGTCGGGTGACGGACTGGCCGCTGCACTCAAGCGGACCCTCGACCGGCCGTTGACGTCATACCACCTCATCGTCGGCGTGACTGCGTTGCTGCTCTGTCTCGGGTTGCTGATGGTTCTGAGCGCATCCAGCGTCTCGTCTCTGCGCGAGTACGGCAGCTCCTACGCCATCTTCGGCAGGCAGGCGATGTGGGTTGGCATCGGCCTGCCCATCGCCTGGGTCGCCTCACGGCTGCCGCAGCGGGTCATCCGCGGCCTGTCCTGGCCGGCTTTGATGGTCTCCTGTGGCTTGATCGTCATGACGTACTTCCCTGGCTTTGGGGTGCTCGTCAACGGCAACCGAAACTGGATCTCCGTGGGACCGTTTCAGGTGCAGCCCTCGGAGTTCGCGAAGCTCGCGCTGGTGCTGTGGCTCGCTGACGTGTACGCCCGCAAGGGACGGCTGCTGCGCCAGTGGCGGCACCTGATCGTGCCGATGGTCCCGATCTCGCTCGTCGTGGTGGGCCTCGTCATCGGACAGCGAGACCTCGGTACCGCGCTCGTCCTGGTCGCCATCGTGCTGGGAATGCTGTGGGTTGTCGGTGCGCCGGCCCGGCTGTTCGTCGGCGCCCTGCTGGTCATCTCCGTTGCGGTGTTCGCGATCGCCACCACAGAGCGCGAGCGCGTCGCGCGGCTGACCAGCTTCGTGGATCCGATCTCCGAGTACGGTGACAACGGCTGGCAGGCCAGCCACGGCTTCTTCGCCCTTGCCACCGGAGGATTGTGGGGGACCGGGATCGGTGCCAGCAGCCAGAAGTGGGGTGGTCTCCCGGCCGCACACACCGACTACATCTTCGCGATCATCGGAGAGGAGTTCGGACTGTTCGGAACGCTCGTCGTCCTCGGATTGTTCGCCGCGCTCGCCTACGTCGGCATCCGCATCGCGGCCCGCACGAAAGACCCGTTCGTCAAGTACGCATCGGCCGGCATTGTCGTCTGGCTCCTGGCACAGGCGTTGATCAACATCGGGATGGTGCTCGGTCTGCTGCCGGTGATCGGGATCCCGCTTCCGCTCATCTCCTACGGTGGATCGGCCCTCCTCCCGACCCTGGTCGCACTTGGTCTGCTCACGTCGTTCGCGCGCCACGAGCCCGGCGCACAGGCAGCGCTGCGTGCGCGACGCCGTCGCCCCACCCGCGCCGGCGTCTCTCGTTAGGGCGCGGACGGTGCGCGTTCTCCTTGCGGGCGGTGGCTCGGCCGGCCACACGTCGCCGCTCATCGCCACGGCTGATGCGCTACGCCGCCGGATGCCCGACGTCGAGATCACCTGTGTTGGCACGGAGCGAGGTCTCGAGACGCGGGTAGTTCCCGAAGCCGGCTACACGCTCGAGCTGATCCCTCCCGTCCCCTTTCCGAGATCGGTGTCGCTTGACCTCATCCGCGTCCCAGGTCGGCTGCGCCAGGCCGTGTCGGCCACGCGTGCACTCGTCGAACGGGTCGCACCCGACGTCGTTGTCGGCTTCGGCGGCTACGTCTCCATGCCCGTGTATGTCGTTGCACGCAAGAAGAAGCTCCCCCTCGTCATCCACGAGGGCAACGCCTTGCCAGGTCTCGCCAACCGTTTCGGCGCCAGGCTGTGCACCGACTTGGTCGCGACGTCGTTCCCCGACACCGCGCTGCCGCATGCCCGGTTCATCGGCTTGCCGATCCGAAGGTCAATCTCGACCCTCGACCGGGCGGAGCTCCGGGCCCTGGCGCGCGAACACTTCGGTCTCGACCAGGATGCCCCGACCTTGCTCGTGACGGGGGGCTCACAGGGTGCACGACGAATCAACGAGTCGATGGGTGCCGCAGCCCACGACTTCGCAGCCGCGGGTGTTCAGGTCCTGCACGTCAAGGGAGTAAAGGGCGACGTGCCGTTGACGGCAGGAGGACTACACGCGGAGGTGCCGTACGTCGTCGTGGACTATGTCGACCGGATGGAGCTCGCCTATGCCGCGGCCGACGCCATGGTGGGAAGGGCGGGGGCCAACTCCGTGACGGAGGCTGCCGCGATCGGGCTGCCGTCGGTGTTCGTTCCGCTGCCGCACGGCAACGGCGAGCAGGCTCGCAACGCGGCTGCCGTGGTCGAGGCCGGCGGCGCCGTCCTCGTCGATGACGCCGACTTCACCCCTGACTGGGTGCGACGCACCCTGCCGCCGCTGCTGCTCAACACCGCGCGACTCCACGAGATGAGCGCTGCGGCAACCGGCCTCATCGGACGCGACGCAGACGACCGACTCGCAGACATGATCGTGGCGGCGGTGTCGCGATGAAACTGGCTGTCCCCGATCACGTCTACCCAGCCGAGGAGCTCGGCCGGGTGCACTTCGTCGGCATTGGCGGTGCCGCGCTGTCGAGCATTGCGCGCGTCATGGCTGACCGCGGAGTCACGGTGACCGGCAGCGACATGGCCGACTCAGCGATGCTCGATTCCCTTCGCAGTATGGGCATCCAGTGCTGGGTTGGCCACGACGCCGAGCACGTCGAGGATGCAGACACGGTCGTTGCGTCGACCGCCGTACGTGACGACAACCCCGAGATTGTGCGAGCACGAGAGCTCGGGTTGCGCCTGTGGCCTAGGTCGGCTGCCGTCCAGTCGGTGATGATCGGGCGGCGATCCGTCGTCGTCACAGGCACCCACGGGAAGACCACGACAACGTCGATGCTCGCGACGGCGCTACTTGCGACCGGGACCGATCCGTCGTACTCAATCGGCTCGACACTCAACGCCTCCGGTCTCAACGCCGCACACGGCAGCGGCGACATCTTCGTGGCCGAAGGTGACGAGAGTGATGCCGCGATCCTGACCTACACACCGCTCGGGGCAGTCGTGACAAACATCGACGTCGACCACCTCGACCACTTCGGCTCGGTGGAGGCTTACACCGCGGTCTTCGAGGAGTTCATCGAGCGAATCCAGCCGGGTGGCTTTCTCGTGTGCTGCGTTGATGATCCTGGTGCGGCGGCACTCGCTCAGCGGGCTGTGCAACGTGACCTGTCGGTGGTCAGAGCGGGGCTCGGCGAGGAGTGTGACCTCCAGGCGACGTCCCTCCGGTTCAGCGGGGGAGGCTCCGCCTTCGAGGTGATCCACAACGGCGTTGCCTTGGGCACGGTCGAGCTTCAAGTGCCAGGTCATCACTACGTCATCGACGCCGTCGCGGCGCTGGCCGCGGGGCTGCAGCTGGGCTTCGACTTCGACGTGCTGGCTCAGGGGTTGGCGTCGTTCGAGGGCAGTGGTCGCCGCATGGAGTTCAAGGGCGAAGTCGGCGGTGTCCGCGTCTTCGACAGCTATGCCCATCATCCAGCCGAGATTGCCGCGGACCTTTCGGCTGCCCGGACCCTGACCGACGGAAGGCTCTTGGTCTGCTTCCAGCCGCATCTGTTCAGTCGCACGAAAACCTTTGCCACACAGATGGGTGAGGCACTAGGTCGTGCCGACGAAGTCGTCGTGATGGACGTCTATGCATCGCGCGAAGACCCCGATCCGACGGTTAGCGGCCAGACGGTTGCCTCCGCCGTGCCGTTGCCGGCGACGGCCGTTGTGTTCGTGCCCGTCTGGTCGGCGGCCGCACCCGAGCTCGCGTCGCGGGCCCGACCTGGCGACGTCGTCATCACCCTCGGAGCAGGTGACGTGACCAGCGTCGGCCCTCTGCTGCTCGGCCTGTTGAAACAGCAGGAGCTGTCGTGAGGCGCGCGCTTGACTCGTCGTCCCGGTTCGTCCGCCGGCACTGGCAGCGGCGGCTGCAGACGCTGCGTCCGGCCCTCGTGACGATCGCCATCTGCGGTGTTATCGCGTTTGCCGGTTGGGCGCTGCTCTTCTCCAGCTGGCTCGACACCGACCACGTCGAGGTGAACGGTGCCACCACGATCTCGGCGGACGAGGTCATCGCGGCCGCCCAGGTTCCGACAGGTACGCCGCTTGTCCGCCTCGACCTCGACGACGTCAACCGGCGCGTGTCCGCCATCCCGGTCGTCGACACGGTGTCGGTACACCGGTCCTGGCCCGACACCCTCACGATCACCATCACCGAACGCACCCCGGTCGCCACGATTCATCGCGGCGGGGCCTGGTGGCTGATGGATCACGAGGGTGCGATGTATCGCAAGGCCGACGTCCGTGACCCGGGGCTCGCCATCGTCGAGTTCCACGGCGAGGCGGACCGGACGGCCCTCAGAGAGGTGTCCGCCGTCATCAATGCGCTCCCGCCCGCTGTCCGCGACGAGACGAAACGCATCGAGGCCGCCTCGATGGACTCGATCCGGCTGATGCTGCGCGGCGGACAAGTGGTGATGTGGGGAAGCTCGGCAGAGTCTGACCGTAAGGTTCAGGTGTTGGCCCTGCTCATGAAGACCCCTGCAGCCGTCTACGACGTCAGTGTTCCGGCGCAGCCGACCACGTCGAAGCGTCCGCCCGGCTGACCAATCTGTGACCCGCGCGTGCCGCTCGGGCGTGTCGGTTGCTGTTGGCGGGGGGCGTGACTTAGGTTGAACACCACGCGAGGTTGACCCAAACGTAACCCTCAACTCGAGGTTGACGGTAAGTGCCTATCGCGTGTCTTCCCCACCGCAGGACATCCGCATGTCGTCAGCTCACATGAGAGGCACCCGTCGTGGCAGCACCGCAGAACTATCTCGCGGTCATCAAGGTTGTAGGTATCGGCGGTGGTGGAGTCAATGCCGTCAACCGGATGATCGAAGTCGGACTCCGAGGTGTGGAGTTCATCGCCATCAACACCGACGCGCAGGCGCTGCTCATGAGCGACGCCGACGTCAAGTTGGACATCGGTCGTGAACTGACCCGTGGGCTCGGCGCCGGCGCCGACCCAGAGGTGGGTGGACAGGCGGCCAACGACCACAGCGAAGAGATCGAAGAGGTGCTCAAGGGCGCCGACATGGTCTTCGTGACTGCGGGTGAAGGCGGCGGCACCGGCACCGGCGGCGCCCCCATCGTCGCGCGGATGGCGCGCTCGCTTGGCGCGCTCACCATCGGCGTCGTTACGCGACCGTTCTCGTTCGAGGGTCGTCGTCGAGCCAACCAGGCCGAGGAGGGCATCGCCGCCCTCCGCGAAGAGGTCGACACCCTCATCGTCATACCCAACGACCGGCTGCTGTCGATCTCCGATCGCAGCGTCAGCGTGCTCGACGCGTTCAAGCAGGCAGACCAGGTGCTGCTGCAGGGCGTCTCCGGCATCACCGACCTGATCACGACACCGGGACTCATCAACCTCGACTTCGCCGACGTCAAGTCAGTGATGGCGAACGCCGGCTCAGCACTGATGGGCATCGGTCGTGCGAACGGTGACGACCGGGCCGTCGTCGCCGCCGAGATGGCTGTCTCGAGCCCGCTTCTCGAAGCTTCCATCGACGGAGCGCACGGAGTGCTGCTGTCGATCTCAGGTGGCTCCGACCTCGGACTGTTCGAGATCAACGAGGCAGCAGCCCTTGTGTCGCAGGCCGCCCACGCAGAGGCCAACATCATCTTCGGTGCGGTCATCGACGACGCCCTCGGCGACGAGGTCAGAGTCACCGTGATCGCGGCCGGCTTCGACGGCGGTATGCCGAAACGCCGCGACCAGTCGCAGCCCGCGCTTCGCCGCGACACCTCGACGGCTCGCCCGCCCGTTGGTCAGCCGAACGTGTCGACTGCGGCCCCGGCGCAAGCCAGCCCACCGCGAGAAGAGAGCAAGCCCATGCCCTCCCCGCAGCCAGTTGCATCAGGGAAGCAGCCACGGCCAATTCCGTTCGACGACAACGAAGACCTCGACGTCCCTGACTTCCTCAAGTAGTCAATGTTCGCCAGCCGCGACCGCGCTACGGCGGCCTCGGCCGTCGTAGACGTCGCGTTCACTGACCGCCATGGCGGCGTCAGCTCGCCGCCTTTCGAGAGCCTTGACCTGAGCAGGTCTCGTCCCGACCGTGCTGACGAGCTCGCCGAAAACCTGGCGCGCGTCGCTGTTGCCTTCGAGGTGGCCGGATTCGCCCAGATGCGGCAGGTCCATGGAACCGAGGTCCGTGTCGTCGACGACGTCGGGCTGGTACCTGACGGCTGCGATGCCCTCGTGACCGCGGCTCCCGACGTCGCCCTCAGCGTGCGAGTCGGCGACTGCGTGCCCGTCGTCTTCGCTGACGCCTCAGCCGGTGTCATCGGCGTCGCCCACGCCGGCAGAGATGGTGTGGTGGCCGGCGTGGTGCCGGCGACCGTCGCGGCCATGCGAGAGCTTGGTGCTGGGGACGTCGAAGCGTGGGTTGGTCCACACGTGTGCGGTGGTTGCTACGAGGTGCCGGCCTCGATGCGCGACGACGTCAGTGCAGTCGTGCCGTCGGCATATGCGTGCACCACCTGGGGCACGCCGTCTGTCGACCTGGGAGCGGCCGTCAACACCCAGTTGGCGATCTCGGGCTGCACTGTGCACGACCGCACCCGTTGCACCGTCGAGTCTCCCGACCTTTACTCCCATCGGCGTGACGGCGCTGCGTCCGGGCGTTTCGCCGGCATCGTCGTACGTCGCTCGGCGACCGATGGCTGACGAGCGACGCGACCAGATCGCGCGTGGACTCGACCAGGTGCGTGGCCGGATCGAGGCCGCTGCTGTCGAGTCGGGACGCGACGCGACAGGTGTGACGCTTGTTGTCGTCACCAAGACCTGGCCACTGAGCGACCTGCGCATCCTCCACGATCTGGGTGTCCGCGACTTCGGCGAGAACCGTCATCAGGAGGCCGAGGAGAAGGCCGCGGAGCTCTCCGACCTCGACATCAACTGGCATTTCATCGGTCAGATCCAGTCCAACAAGGCGGCCCGCATCCCTGCGTATGCCGCCGTCGTCCATTCCGTCGACTCGAGCCGCCTAGCACAACGCCTCAATTCCGGTGCCCACCGTTTCGACGGCAGCCTCGACTGCTTCGTGCAGGTCAACCTCGCAGGCGAGGCCGGTGGTGGTGTCGACGACGACCAGGTGCTCGAGGTGACCAGGGCGATCGACGAGTGCGGACGGCTGCGACTGGTGGGCGTGATGGGGATCGCACCCCTTGGCGGTGACGCAGTTGCGGCATACGCACGACTCGCCGAGCACAGTCGCCAGGTGGCCAGTCAGCACCCCGATGCGACGGCCATCTCGGCTGGCATGAGCGACGACCTCGAGGCCGCTGTTATGGCCGGCGCGACACACGTGCGTGTCGGCAGCGCGGTGCTCGGTAGGCGGCCCTCGCTCGGGTAATGTCAGATCGGACGGCCTGCCTGGCAGCCGGCCACCCACAAACAGCACGGCATCGACGGAGGCTACGAGGTCATGGCGAGTGCAATGCGCAAGGTCGGGGTCTACCTGGGCCTGCTCGAAGACGCGGACCGCTACGAAGATGACTACTACGCCGACGAGGCGATCGACCGTCATCCCGCGCAGCAACGGCCGGTTGCGGCCGTGTCGGACGACCGGCCTGCGGGTGTTGCCTCGCTGTCCGAGAGGCGTCGCCCGACCCAGACGGTCGCTGAGCTGTCCCGCATCACCACGCTGCATCCGCGCAACTACAACGAAGCGCGCACCATCGGCGAGCATTTCCGCGACGGCATCCCGGTGATCATGAACCTCTCGGAGATGGATGACAACGACGCGAAGCGTCTCGTCGACTTCTCGGCCGGGCTCGTCTTTGCGACCCGCGGATCGATCGAGCGGGTCACGAGCAAAGTCTTTCTGCTGTCTCCACCGAACGTCACGGTCGCGGCCGAGGACAAGCAGCGAATCGCCGAAGGCGGGTTCTTCAATCAGAGCTAGGGTCGCTCGCTCGTTGTCTGACACCCTCTAGGCTCTGCTTGTGCGCGCCCTTGGCTTCATCATCGAGTTGGTCCTGTGGTTCTACATTCTGCTGATCTTGGCACGCATCGTGATCGACTGGGTGCAGATGTTTGCACGCTCTTGGAATCCCCGAGGCCCACTCCTCGTACTGCTCGAGATCGTGTACACGACAACCGATCCGCCCATCCGGCTCTTTCGCAGATTCGTGCCCCCATTGCGGATAGGTGGCGTGGCACTGGATCTTTCCCTGCTTTTTGTGCTCTTGATTTGCTACGTTCTGCAGTATCTGAATCGCCGAATACTGTTGTTCGGCTGACGGCGTTGCCGCGTAATCGTCCGCTAAGCGGACAGACGGGGTAGCGTTGGAAGCCACGCGCCCGTCCAATTGGAACTAACTGAGGTGACCACTCATGCCGTTGACGCCCGAAGACGTCCACAAGAAGACGTTCACGCCCGTCCGTTTGCGGGAGGGCTACGACATGGGGGAGGTTGACCAATTCCTCGACGAAGTTGAGGTCGAGCTCACTCGCCTCCACGAGGAGAACGACGACCTGCGCTCCAAGCTGTCGACAGCGTCCACGTCATCCTCGCCGCCCCCGGTCCCGGCCTTCGTCGAGACCATGCAGGAGCCCGAGCCAGAGCCAGAGGCCGAAGAAGAGCCAGAGCCAGAGGCCGAGGTCGAGGAGGTGGAGGCTCCCGAGCCACCCGCGCCTCCGCTGCTGGCCCTTCCGGCGGTGAGCACCGTGCCTGAGGCGTCGACCGCCGCCGCTCGACTGCTCCAAATCGCCGCCGACAACGCCGACCAGCTCGTCAACGAGGCTCAAGGCGATGCTGACAAACTCCTGGGCGAGGCCCGAACGAAGGCCGAGCGTCTCGAAGCCGACGCGAAGGCGAAGTCCGAGCGGCTCGAGTCCGACGCTCGCACCCGCGCTGAGAAGCTCGACGCCGAGACCGGCGAGCGTCGGCAGCAGTTGTTTGGGGAGCTCGATCGAGACAAGGAAACCTTGTCCCGTGAGCTCGAAGACTTGCGGTCGTTCGAGCGGGAGTACCGCACCCGACTTAAGGGCTACTTCCAGGCCCAGTTGGAGGCTCTTGACGGAGAAGGCGACGGTGACGTGCCGCTGACCCCGTCGGCCGACGGCGAGACCCCGCGTCGGCTGCGCGAGCTGCTCGGTGAAGAGCAGCAAGACCACTGATCAATTAAGCCTTCGCCAGCACGAACGACAGACCAAGCTCGCTGTCGTGGCGCCAAGCATCGCTCGGCTGCGCCACTTCGGTGACCTCGAGCGCTAACACCTCTTGAGCCACCAGGTCAGCGTGCATCCGCAAGGCGGCGCCGACGTCCGGTCCGCCATGCCAGTGCAGCGTGATCCGATCGGCGACGTCCAGCCCCTGTGTCTTGCGTTCCTCCTGGACCAGACGAATCACATCCCGCGCCAGCCCGGCCTGCTTCAGCTCGGGCGTCAGGTGGAGGTCAAGGGCCACGGTTTCCCCGTGCTCGTTGACGACCGACCACCCCTCACGCGGACGCTCGGAGATGATGACGTCAGCTGAAGTCACATCGACGCCTCCGTTGACGTCGAGCGTCACCGAGCCGTCGGCGGCAAGCGTCTGTGCCAGCGCTGCAGCGTCTGTCGCAGCGATGGCCGCAGCTACCTGCGGAGTCTGCTTGCCGAATCGCTTGCCCAGCTCGCGGAAGTTGCCCTTGGCGCTGTGGTCGACGAGATCTCCCGCCGACCCCAGCGACTCGACCATCATGACGTTCAGCTCGGCGGCGATCTCGGCCTTGAGCTCCTCGGAAAGCTGACCGAAAGCGCCAGACGGGATCAGCGCCCGTTGCAGTGGTTGGCGGGTCTTGACCTTCGCCTCGGCTCGGGCTGACCGGCCGAGCTCAACCAGCCGGCGGGTGAGCGCCATGCCGCGTTGGAGCTCGTCGTCGACAAGCGCAGCGTCGTACGTCGGCCAGGACGCGAGGTGCACTGACTCTGGCGCCGTCGAATCGACTGACTTGACGACATCCTGCCAGACGCGCTCCGTCACGAACGGTGTCAGTGGCGCCATCAGCCGGGTCAGGACATCGAGTGTCTCGTGCAGGGTTGAGAGGGCCGCGGGGTCGCCGTCCCAGAAGCGCCGGCGCGACCTGCGGACGTACCAGTTGGACAGGTCGTCGATGAACTCGGCGAGCAGACTCCCTGCTCGCTGCGTGTCGAAGACTTCCATGGCTGCAGTCACGTCGCGGGTGAGCTGGTGCCGCTGCGAGACGAGCCAGCGGTCTAGCACCGGCCGCTCGGCAACCGGTGGTGCCTCGCCTGGCGTCCAGCCGTTCGTTCGTGCGTAGAGAGTGTGGAACGCGACGGTGTTCCAGTAGGTCAACAACACCTTGCGCACGATCTCCTGCAACGTGTTGTGACCAACCCGCCGAGCAGCCCACGGTGACCCCGACGCCGCCATGAACCAACGCACGGCATCGGCGCCGTGCTCGTCCATCAGAGGCATGGGTTCGAGGATGTTGCCGAGGTGCTTTGACATCTTTCGCCCGTCCTCAGCCAACAACAGGCCAAGGCAGACGACGTTTTCGTATGACGTCCGACCGAAGACGAGCGTGCCGATCGCCATCAGCGAGTAGAACCACCCACGGGTCTGGTCGATCGCCTCACAGATGAACTGAGCGGGGTATGCCGCCTCAAACGCGTCCGCCGACCCGGGCTGGTAGGGGTAGCCCCACTGCGCGAACGGCATCGACCCCGAGTCGTACCAGGCGTCGATGACCTCCGTGACCCGTCGCGCAGGCTCGCCGCAGCTGCGACAAGAGATAACCACATCGTCGACAAACGGCCGATGCGGATCGAGGTTGCTGAGGTCCTCGCCGGCGAGCTCGCCGAGCTCGGCCAGCGAGCCGACACACGTGAGGTGCTCGTCTGCGCACCGCCACACCGGCAGCGGCGTCCCCCAGTAGCGGGTGCGTGACAGCGACCAGTCGACGTTGTTGTCGAGCCAGTTCCCGAAGCGTCCGTGCTTGATCGTTTCGGGATACCAGTTGGTCTTGTCGTTCTCGGCGATCAACTGGTCCTTGACGGCGGTCGTGCGGATGTACCAGGCGGGCAACGCGTAGTACATGAGCGGTGTGTGGCAGCGCCAGCAGTGTGGGTAGGAGTGCTCGGTGGTGACGTGCCGAAACATCAGACCGCGCCGCTCGATCTCCTTCACCAGGTCGGTGTCGGCATGCTTGAAGAACTGGCCGCCGACGAGGCGCACGTCGTCCTCGAAGTGGCCGTCGCGCCGCACTGAGTTGACCACGGGAAGTCCGTATGCCGTGCAGACGGCCATGTCCTCGCCGCCGAACGCGGGCGACTGGTGGACGAGCCCGGAACCGTCATCGGTGGTGACGTAGTCGCCGAGCACGACGATGTGCGGCGGTTGGCCGCCTGTGGCCACCTCCGGGAAGGTAACCAAGTCGAGCGGTCGTTCGTAACCCCAGAACTCCATGTCACGGCCGGAGTATCGAGCTGAGACAGTCCAGCCGTCGCCAAGGACCCTCTCGAAGAGCGGCTCGGCGACCACCAGACTTTCATTGCCGTCGGTGGCGACGACGTACTCGACGTCGGGGTTGACCGCCACGGCCGTGTTCGACACCAAAGTCCACGGTGTGGTGGTCCAGATCAGCAGGGCGGCCTGCCCGGCGAGTGGTCCCGACGCCAGCGGGAACCGCACATAGACCGACGGGTCGACGACGGTCTCGTAGCCGCCCGGCTGACCCAGCTCATGGTCGGACAGCGCCGTCTCGCACCGCGGGCAGTAAGGCGAGACGCGGTACGCCTCGTAGAGCATCCCGGCGTCGAAGATCTGCTTGAGGGACCACCAGACACTCTCGATGTACGACGGGTCCATCGTGCGGTATGCCTGGGCCATGTCGACCCAGTAGCCCATCCGCTCCGTCATCTCTTCGAACAGCCCGGTGGAGCGTTGGACCGACTCGCGGCACTTCGCGTTGAACTCGGCGATCCCGTAGGCCTCGATCTGCTTCTTGCCGGAGACGCCGAGCTCCTTCTCAACACCGACCTCGACATGCAGCCCTTGGCAGTCCCAGCCGGCCCTCCGGTCGACCCGGAAACCTTGCATGGTCTTGAATCGCGGGAACACATCCTTGAACACCCGGGCCTCGACATGATGGGTGCCGGGCTTCCCGTTGGCGGTGGGCGGCCCTTCGTAGAACGTCCACGGTGGCCCATCGGCCGTCTGGGCCAGGGTTGCGGCGAACGGGTCGCGCTCCCGCCACAGATCGAGAACCTCGCGCTCCAACTGCGGCAGGTCGACCTGCGGGGGAACGGCTCGATACTGCGGGTTCATCGATGCCTTCCTTCGTCACGGGACGCTGCTGGTGCGCGCCTCACTGTGCCGAAGGGACGAAACCCGCCGATGTCGACGAGGTCCGCGGTACCACCCTCCTTGGCCATCGGACGCCGAGACGCCGCCATGACCCGCTCGTGGCGTGCCGCTGCCGGTTCTAATGAGTCAGCGTGCTGACCGTTCTTCCGGCGACTCCGAGGTGATGGCCTCATCACAGTCGTGCGACGCCGGTCAGTGTAGGCGATCCCCTCCGCGCGTCACACTCGGTTTGTGCCAGGCAGGCGGCGCTGAGCCTGTTTCCGGGAGTTTCGCAATGGCTGGCCGTGCGTGCCTATTTGATGCATCGGCCGCCACCGTTTATCCTCACGGCACCCAATCCGGGGGAAGTCACATCGAGGAGAGGCGCCCGATGGCTGCCAAGAAGTCGTCTGCGATCAAGGCCGCGAAGCAAGCGGTTGCCAAGGCCACCAGCCGGCGGCCCACGTCGGCGACGGCGAAGAAGGCGACCGCGAAAAAGACCACGAAGGCCACACCGGTCAAGAAGTCGACGGCAAAGAAGGCCACCACCAAGAAATCGACGCCGGTGAAGAAGACCGCGAAGAAGGCGACTGCGAAGAAGGCGACTGCGAAGAAGGCGACTGCCAAGAAGGCGACTGCCAAGAAGGCGACTGCCAAGAAGGCGACCGCGAAGAAGGCGACCGCGAAGAAGGCGACCGCGAAGAAGGCGACCGCGAAGAAGGCGACCGCGAAGAAGGCGACCGCGAAGAAGGCGACCGCGAAGAAGGCGACCGCGAAGAAGGCGACAGCCAAGAAGTCAGCAACCAAGAAAGCAACGGCCAAAAAGGCCCCAGCGGCAAAGCAGACCGCACCGGCCAAGAAGTCGGGGCCGAAGAAGGCCGTTGCGAAGAAAGCGTCGAGCGTGAAGCAAGCACCCGCAAAGACCTCGGGTTCTCGGCGGGGTCGGCTCGCTGTCCGCGAAGGTGAGCGGCCCTGGACTCCGGGGGAGATCAAGAAAGTCCGCACGATGCTGGAGCACGATCGCGACCGGCTCATCGCTGAGATCTCCGCCACCGAGGAAGAGATCGGCCACCTGCTGCGTGAGGGCGGCGAGGGCGCTGGCAACGACCAGGCCGACGTGGGATCCAACACCTTCGAGCGCGACCACGAGATGACGATGGCGAAGAATGCCCGCGAGAGCTTGTCGCTCGTCGAGGGGGCCCTGGCGCGGATCAGTCGGGGCAACTACGGCATCTGTGAGTCCTGTGGCAAGCCCGTCGGCAAGATGAGGCTGCAGGCGTTCCCCCGTGCGACACTGTGCATGGAATGCAAACAACGCCAGGAACGTCGCTGAGCGACGAAAAGCCACCTGCTGTCGCCACCCCGCCACACAAGTCCCGGCTGGCGCTGTGGGTGTCTATCGCGCTCGTCACGGTCGTGCTCGACCAGGCCACCAAGGCTTGGGCAGAACGCGCCCTGGCCGACGGACAGCCCCGCGAGCTGGTCGGTGACATCCTCCAGCTCCGGCTGACACACAACCCCGGCGCGGCTTTCAGCATCGGCACGGGGTACACCATCGTGTTGACCGTCGTCGCGCTTGCCGTGATCGCCGTCTGCATCAAGCTCGCCAGTCGGCTGGGCAGCGTGTGGTGGGAGATCGCGCTCGGACTGTTGCTCGGTGGCGCCATCGGCAACGTGACCGACCGCATCTTCCGTGACCCGGCGCCTTTCCGCGGTCACGTCGTCGACTTCCTGGAACTGCCGCACTGGCCGGTGTTCAACATCGCCGACGCGGCGATCTGCGTCGCCGCGGGGATGTTTGTCGTGCTCAGCCTGTTGGGGCATCGCTTCGACGGGACCCACGACCGCTCGTGACCACATCCGGACCCCGCAAGGTCCTGAACGTCCCGACTGGGCTTGCCGGCGAGCGCGTCGACGCAGCTATCGCGCGACTCTTCGGCTTGTCCCGCACCAAGGCAGCCGAGCTCGTCGCGGCCGGCGACGTCAGTGTCGACGGCAGTGCGCCGGCGAAGTCAGACCGGGTCGAGCCTGGGGCACTTCTCGAGGTGACGCTTCCGGCCCCCGCGGCTCCGGTGGAGGTGCGCCCCGAGGTCGTCGAGGGCGTGCGTATCATCCACGACGATGCGGCCATCGTCGTTGTCGACAAGCCGGTCGGAGTTGCGGCCCATCCCAGCGTCGGCTGGACCGGCCCGACGGTGCTGGGACACCTGGCCGGAGCCGGCTATCGGGTGGCGACGTCCGGCGTACCCGAGCGACAGGGGATCGTGCAGCGCCTCGACGTCGGGACGAGCGGCCTGATGGTGGTCGCGAAGTCGGAGTACGCCTACTCGCGGCTCAAGAACGCCTTCCGCCAGCGGGAGGTCGTCAAGACCTACCACGCGCTCGTGCAGGGACACCTCGACCCGCTGCGCGGCACGATCGACGCACCGATCGCGCGCCACACCAAGCACGACTACAAGTTCACGGTTGGCCACGGCGGTCGGCACAGCATCACCCACTACGACACGCTCGAGGCCCATCGCTTCGCGTCGTTGCTCGAGATCACGCTTGAGACGGGGCGCACCCACCAGATCCGCGTTCACATGAGCGCTCTCCACCACCCCTGTCTCGGGGACCTCACGTACGGCGCCGACCCAGCGCTGGCCGCCAGGGTTGGCCTGACCCGACAGTGGCTGCACGCGCTGCGGCTGGGGTTCACCCACCCAGAGTCGGAGGAGTGGGTCGAGTTCGCCTCGACGTACCCCGAAGACCTCGCCCACGCCCTCGCGGTGATTCGTGACGCCGACTGACGGTGTCGAGGTGCGCTGAGGCTGGCCGAGCAGCACGAGACCGTCGATTCGATGCCTCCCCCGAGTGTCGGTAGAGGCCGGCAGTCTGGGCCGAAGTAGGCTGTGGACTCTTCCCCAGAGAGCGGTCACGGGACCGCGCAAATGGCACTTCGGCGCGTCCGGAGTCGCCTGGATGACACGCAGCAGGCGACGACCAGCAGGAGGCACTACCCCGATGTCGAGCCGCGGATCAGGCGCCCGATGACCGCCTCCTCCTCGTTCGTCCATCTGCACGTCCACACCGAGTTCTCGATGCTCGACGGTGCCGCCAGGGTGGGGGAGCTATTCGAGGAGACCGCGCGGCTGCAGATGCCGGCGTTGGCGATGACCGACCACGGCAATATGTTCGGCGCCTTCGAGTTCTACCAGGCGGCGAAGGCGCGCGGTGTGAAGCCGATCCTCGGCATCGAGGCCTACCTGACCCCCGGCACCAGCCGTTTCGAGCGGCGTCGAGTCCGGTGGGGCAACGGCGGAGCCGACGATGTCTCCGGCGGCGGCGCCTACACCCACATCACGATGCTCGCCGAGACGACGGAAGGCATGCACAACCTCTTCCGCCTCTCCTCGCTCGCGTCCATCGAGGGCCAGTTCTACAAGCCGCGGATGGACCGCGAGCTGCTCGAGCGCTACGGCAAGGGCATCATCGCGACAACGGGGTGCCCATCAGGTGAGGTGCAGGTGCTGCTGCGGCTCGGCAAGTACGCCGAGGCCCTCCAGGCGGCAGCCGACTTCCGCGACATCTTCGGCCCCGACAACTACTTCGTCGAGCTGATGGACCACGGCCTCAGCATCGAGACTCGGGTGCGCGAGGACCTGCTGACGCTGGCCAAGGAGCTCAGTCTCCCCTTGGTGGCGACCAACGACCTGCACTACACGCGGCGTGAGGACGCAATGAGCCACGAGGCCCTGCTGTGTGTGCAGTCCGGTTCGACGATGAACGACGCCAACAGATTCCAGTTCGAGGGCGACGGCTACTACCTCAAGACTCCGGCCCAGATGCGAGAGGTCTTCTCCGAGCTCCCCGAGGCCTGCG
Organism: uncultured Actinomycetota bacterium; assembly: GCA_963811585.1. GTDB lineage: Bacteria > Actinomycetota > Actinomycetes > Propionibacteriales > Nocardioidaceae > JACDHG01. Next base: position 557,919 of record CAWERR010000006.1, on the reverse strand, counting down.
ACAACACGTTGCTGATTGCGGAGCGCTGCAACGTCAAGTTCGCGACGGGCCGCAACCTGATGCCGCGTTTCCAGGTCCCCGAGGGCGAGACCGAGGACAGCTGGTTCGTGAAGGAGGTCGAGGTCGGCCTCACCCGCCGCTACCCCGGCGGCGTCTCGGCCCAGATTCGCGAGCGCGCCGACTTCGAGGTCGGCGTCATCTTGCAGATGGGCTTCCCGGGCTACTTCCTCGTCACCGCCGACTGCATCGGCTGGGCCAAGTCGCAAGGCATCCGCGTCGGTCCGGGCCGCGGGTCCGCCGCTGGATCGATGGTGGCCTACGCCATGGGGATCACCGAGCTCGACCCCATCGAGCACGGACTCCTCTTCGAGCGGTTCCTCAACCCTGAGCGCATCTCGATGCCCGACATCGACATCGACTTCGACGAGCGGGGCCGTGGTGAGGTCCTCCGCTACGTCAACGAGAAGTACGGCGAGGACCGGGTCGCTCAGGTGGTGACGTTCGGCACCATCAAGGCCAAGCAGGCCGTGAAGGACTCGTCGCGTGTGCTCGGCTATCCGTTCGCCATGGGTGAGCGCATCGTCAAGGCGATGCCGGCATCCGTGATGGGCAAGGACATCCCGGTCAACGATATCTTCAACCCGAAGCACAAGCGATACGCCGAGGCCGGCGAGTTCAGGGCTCTGTACGAAAGTGACCAAGAGGTCCGCAAGATCGTCGACACGGCCCGCGGCCTCGAGGGCCTGAAGCGCCAGTGGGGCGTGCACGCCTGCGCGATGATCATGTCGAGCGAGCCGCTGATCGACAACATCCCGATCATGCGGCGTGAGCAGGACGGCGCCACGATCACGCAGTTCGACTACCCGACGTGTGAGGCGCTCGGACTGCTCAAGATGGACTTCCTCGGACTGCGCAACCTCACGGTTATCCAGGATGCCTTGCTGAACATCAAGGCCAACCGAGGCGAGAGCGTAGTCGTCGAGTCGCTGACGTTTGATGACCCGGCGACGTACGAGCTGCTGGGGCGCGGCGACACGCTCGGTGTCTTCCAGCTCGACGGTGGTCCGATGCGTTCGCTGCTGCGTGGGATGAAGCCCGACTGCTTCGATGACATCACCGCGGTCCTCGCGCTGTACCGACCCGGGCCGATGGCCACCAATGCGCACAACGACTACGCAAACCGCAAGAACAACCGCCAGCAGGTCGTGCCGATCCATCCCGAGCTCGCCGAGCCGCTCGCCGAGGTGCTCGGCGAGACGCATGGCCTGGTCGTCTACCAGGAGCAGGTGATGGCGATTGCGCAGCGCGTCGCCGGCTACTCCCTGGCCAGCGCCGACCTGCTCCGGCGCGCGATGGGGAAGAAGAAGAAGGCCGAGCTGGAGCAGCAGTACGAAGCATTCTCCAGCGGGATGGCCGAGCGCGGCTACTCCAAGGGAGCCGTCAAGGCGCTCTGGGACACGTTGTTGCCGTTCTGTGACTACGGCTTCAACAAGAGCCATGGAGCCGGGTACGCCGTCGTGTCCTACTGGACCGGCTACCTCAAGGCGAACTACCCCGCCGAGTACATGGCCGCGCTGCTGACGAGCACCCGCGATGACAAGGACAAGTCAGCGGTCTATCTCAACGAATGCCGTCGGATGGGCATCAAGGTCCTGCCGCCCGACGTCAACGAGTCCGACGCCAACTTCACTCCGGTGGGCACCGACATCCGCTTCGGACTGTCGGCGATTCGCAACGTCGGCGTCAACGTCGTCGCGGGGCTGGTCGCCGCCCGCGAGGCTGGTGGCCGCTTCGCCGACTTCGCCGACTTCATGTCTAAGGTCCCCGTCCCGGTGTGCAACAAGCGGGTGCTTGAGTCGCTCTGCAAGGCCGGCGCGTTCGACTCCATGGGCTACACCCGGCGCGGCTTGGTTGCCATCCATGAGGGTGCCGCCGACCAGTACATCGACCTCAAGCGCAACGAGGCGATCGGTCAGGACTCGTTGTTCGGTGGGATGGAGGACGACGCCTTCTCCGGGACCGTCATCCAGGTGCCGGGGCTCGAGGAGTGGGACAAGCGGGCCTTGCTGGCCTACGAGCGCGACATGCTCGGCCTCTACGTCTCCGACCATCCCCTCAACGGTCTCGAGCACGTCCTGTCGAAGAGCAGCGACATCACGATCGGCGCACTTGTCTCGGGCGAGGCCAAGTCTGAAGGCAGCCAGGTGCTCGTGACGGGCCTTGTCACTGCGGTGGTGCGCAAGACCACCCGTCGCGGCGAGCAGTATGCGGTCATCACCCTCGAGGATCTCGAGGGCAGCGTCGAGGTACTGGTCTTCCCTGGCCAGTACCAGCAGTCGTCGACGATCCTCGTCGAGGATGCTGTTGTGACGGTCCGTGGCGTCGTGACCCTGGGCCGAGACGACGCCCTGCAGCTCAAGGCCGCAGACATCACGGTGCCCGACCTTACGACGGGCGCGGCGGATGGCCCCATCGTGATCTCGATGCCATCCGTCCGGGTGACGCCACCCGTCGTCGACCAGCTCAAGGACGTGTTGTCGACGCATCCCGGTGTCGCCGAGGTGCACCTTAAGCTGCAGTCCGCGGGTCGGACGATGGTGATGCGGCTCGACCAGGGCTTCCGCGTCACCCCATCGCCTGCGTTGATGGCCGACCTCAAGGCGTTGTTGGGGCCGGCGTGTCTGTCGAACAACCGGTGACGGATCCCGGCGCCTCGGGTCCGCCACCGCCCTGGCACGGGCACGCGCCCCCCGTGCCCGAGCCTGATCCTGAGCTGACTTCTATCCTCGCGATGGTCGTCCTCATCGTGGTCTGCGCGGTTGCCGGTGCGGTGCTGGCGCTCGCGGCGGGTTGGATTTGGGTGGCGGTCGCCAACCCACCGTCGGCGCAGCTCACCGCCGAGGGGGTGTTCTTCGGTGAGGCCGAGCTCGACCAGGAGTCTGGTGTGACGTTCTGGTTCATGGTGGTGACGTTGGCGTTCGGCGTCGTGTCCGGTCTCGTCGTCGCGTGGCGCGGCTATCGCTATGGCGTGGGCACCGTACTCGCGGTGCTGGTGCTCAGCGTCGTGGGCAGCTGGCTGACGTTCCAGTTCGGCCACCACCTGTTCGGGGCGGATGTGCAGGCGCAGCTCGATACGGCTGACGTCGGCGACACGATCACGGCCGAAGTGGCCCTCGGGACCAACATTGCCTATCTTGCCTGGCCAGTCGGTGGGTTGATCGGGGTGCTGGCTGCTGTTTTTGCGTGGCCGAAGCATCAGAACCGGCCTGAAGTGCCCCCTCCGTCGAGTAATCTCGGCCCGCACTCATCTTCTTGACATAAGGGGTCATCACATGTCGGGTCACACACCAAGCGGGTACGGGCCGTCCGGCGGCGGACAGCCGCCCGGTCCTGGCGGCTACGGCCCAGGTCCAGGCCCCGGACAGTACGGCCCAGGCCCGGGTGGTCCTGGCCAGCCCGGTCCGTGGCAAGGCGGCCCGTGGCAGGGCGGACCTGGTGGACCCGGTGGACCCGGCCAGGGTGGACCTGCTGGACCTGGCGGACCTGGTGGCTACGGTCCCGGTGGGTACGGTCCCGGTGGGTACGGCCAGGGCGAGCCGTCGTACCAGCCTGCACCGCCCAAGCACCGTGGGGTGAAGGTGCTGATCATCTCGCTGGTCGTGGCCGTCGTACTCGGTGGCGGAGCGTTCGCGGTCTACAAGGTCGACCCGTTCAACGTGTTCTCCGACAGCTCGCCGGCGGCTGCCGAAGCGGTCCCGGCGAACGCGGTGTTCTACGTCGGTGTCGATCTCAATCCGTCAGCTGGGCAGAAGGTCAAGGCGGTGCAGTTCCTCGACCACTTCCCGGCCTTCCGGGAGAGTGTCGACATCTCTGACGCCGAGTCCGACATCCGTGAGCCGCTGTTCGACGAGGCCCTGCAAAGCTCAGAATGCGACCTGAACTTCAACGACGACATCCAGCCCTGGCTGGGTTACAAGTTCGCATTCGCGGGGATGCCCGCGAGTGGCGATAGCAGCTCGCCGGACTTCTTGTTCGCAGCGGAGGTCAGCAACGAAGGCGACGCCAGAGAAGGCTTGGACAAGCTGGCTTCCTGTGGAGGCGGCGACGCAGATTACGGGCTCGCATTCGCCGATGGCTATGCATTGATTGCCGAGACTCAGGAGATCGCAGACGGATACGTCGACGACCTGTCCGAAGGTTCGCTCGCCGACGACGGCGACTTCACGTCCGACCTCGACTCGCTGGGTGACCTCGGTTTCGCCACCATGTGGGTCGACGTCGAGGACGCGATCAACCGCTACGCACCTGCCGCGCTGGGGACAGAAGACCTCGACTTGCTGGTGGAGAGCTACCAGCGCGCAGCAGCCACGTTCAGTTTCGAGAGTGACAGTGTTGAAGTGGTCGCGAGCGTCTTCGGAAACACCGAAGAAGTCGACCACGAGGACAACAAGATCGTCGACCTGCCCGACACCACGGCGTTCGCCATGTCCGAGAGCGGAGGCAAGACACGCGTCGACCAGACCTGGGAGACCGTCGTGGAGGCCGCGCGGAAGCAAGGCGTGGACGTTGAGGAGCAGATGGCAGCGTTCGAGGCGGAGACCGGCCTGTCACTGCCTGACGACATTGCGACCGTGCTCGGCGACAACATCTTGTTCGCTGTGGACTCCGAAGGGCTGTCGTCGGAAGGACTGACCTCGGGAGACCCGAGCCAGATCAACGCCGGAGTGCGCTTCACCAGCGACCCTGACAAGCTCAACGAGCTGTACGAGAAGGTGTTGACCCTCGTGCAGGACGAGACCGGTCAGGACTTCCCGGTTTCGAAGAAGGACGTCGACGATGGGCTCGTCGTCGCGACCAACGACGACTATGCCGACACCCTCTCTGAGGAAGGCACACTCGGCGACACGGACGCCTTCCAGTCCGTGGTCGATGACGGCGCGAGCAAGGAGTTCGTGCTGTTCTTCAACTTCGACTCGATCGAGGATCAGGTCGTTCAGGCAATGCAGGACGACGGCATGGGATCCGAAGAAATCGACAACGTGACGCCGATCCAAGCGTTCGGCTTCACGTTCGAAGTCGAGGGCGACTACACAGTGACGACGTTCCGGATGTCGGTCAACGACTAGTAACTCAGTTGGGTGACCACTGCGTGCGTGCCATCATCGTCGCCGGCAGCGACGGGATGGCCGTAATCGCACGCAGCTCGGAGCGCATGAACTGGGTGCCGAGGCGAAGCCGGCTTACGACATCGGGTGCTTCCAGCATGGCCTGGCGATCGTTGAGCCCGAGCACCAGAGCGGCAGCCAGCGTGTATGACAGGTCGACCGGGTCGGAGGGTGTATCACCCTCGAGGACGTCCTCGCCCCGCAGACCGGCAACGGCGTCACGGTAAGCATCGAAGAGCGCCCGAGCGATGCCGGCCGCCTCTACGGCGTCGGCGGGCGACTCGCCTCCATCGGTGTCGGGGAGCCACTCGACGTCGGCGCGCAGGTATTCCTGCGACGGGTCGAGGCTCTCGACATGGAAGCGCCGCCGACCTACCACGACGATCTCGAACGTCCCGTCGGGGTTTGCGGTTACCTCGGTCACCAGAGCGGCGCATCCGGTGCGCTGGATCGTGTGGACCCCGCGGGCGCCGACTTCGTAGCCGACCTTGATCGCGACCACACCGAACTCTCGGGCAGCGTCAGGAGGGAGCGCGATCAGGTCGCGGACCAGGAGTCGGTAGCGGTCCTCGAAGATGTGGAGCGGCATCACGATCCCGGGGAACAGCACCGTGTTCAGGGGGAAGAGAGGTAGCGGCTCACCCACGCTTCGAACCTAACACCACCTCCTAGCCGCTCCGGAGCGTTTGCTGAGACCGAGCGGCCTGCCATCCCTGCGCTTACTTAGACTGGATTGATGATCCGCCAGATCGATGCGCGTGGCCTCGGGGCTGCCGGGACCCGTGTCGACTACCGGACGCTGGTGCCTCGGGCGGCCTTCGACGTAGCTGCCGCGATGGAGCAGGTGCGGCCGATCTGCGACGCCGTTCGCGAGCACGGCCATGCCGAGCTGTTGCGGCAGGCTGCCCTCCATGACGGCGTCGAGATCGACCGGGTGCGCGTGCCCGCGTCGGAGTTGGCCGCTGCCCTCGGCCGCCTCGATGCCGGCCTGCGGACCAGCCTCGAGGAGTCGATCGCCCGGCTGCGGACGACGTGCCAGGCGGAACTGCCCAGCGACACCGTGACCGAGGTGTCGCCAGGCGGGACAGTGACCCAGCGAAACGTGCCGGTCGACCGGGTCGGTCTGTACGTACCCGCCGCCAAGGCGCCACTCGTGTCGTCGGTGCTGATGAACGTCGTACCGGCCCAGGTGGCGGGGGTCCAGTCGTTGGCGCTGGCGAGCCCTGCCCAGCGTGAGTACGACGGACTGCCTCATCCGCTGATCCTGGCTGCGTGTGCGCTGCTCGGAGTCGACGAGGTGTATGCCGCCGGGGGCGCTGCCGCGGTGGCCATGTTCGCGTACGGCTTCACCCACGACGACGGTGACTGCACGCCCGTCGACCTTGTCACCGGCCCGGCGAACATCTACGGAGTCGCTGCGAAACGGCTGCTCCGTGGAGTTGTCGGGATCGACTCCGAAGCCGGCCCCACCGAGATCGCCATCCTCGCCGATGACGGCGCCGATGCGGTGTTCGTCGCGGCCGACCTGATCAGCCAGGCCGAGCACGACATCCTGGCAGCCGCCGTGCTCGTCACCGACTCCACCCGGCTTGCCGATGCGGTGGTGGTGGAGCTCGATCGTCAGCTGGCCGGCACCAAGCATGTCGAACGAGTGACGGCGGCGTTGGACGGCGAGCAGTCGGCGATCGTGCTGGTCGACGATCTCGACCAAGGCGAGGACGTCGTGAACGCGTACGCCGCCGAGCACCTCGAGATCCACACTGTCGACGCCGCTGCAGCGGGTGCCGCGAATCCGCAACGCGGGAGCGATCTTCGTCGGCCCTTACGCCCCGGTTTCGCTCGGGGACTACTGTCGCCGGCTCCAACCACGTGCTCCCCACGGCGGGCTGCGCCTGCCACTCCTCGGGGTTGTCGGTCCGCGCCTTTCTCAAGACCGTGCAGGTGGTCGACTACACGCAGGCGGCCCTCGACGACGCCGCCGGTCACGTGTTGACCCTGTCGGAGGCGGAGGACCTGCCCGCGCACGGTGACGCCGTCCGGGCGCGGCTGGAACCGCGATGAACGACCGCGGACGCGCGCTTCCGGTGCGGGCCGAGCTTGTTGGCGTGGAGCCCTACGGTGCGCCTCAGCTGGACGTGCCCGTGCTGCTCAACGTCAACGAGAACCCCTACCCGCCGTCGCCGCGGGTTGCCCAGGCGATCGCGGACGCTGTGCTTGAGGCAGCGGGCTCGCTGAACCGCTACCCCGATCGTGAGGCGACCAGGCTGCGGGGGGCGCTGGCGGCGTACCTCGGCCATGGCTTGCAGACCGAGCGGGTGTGGGCAGCCAACGGTTCCAACGAGGTGATGCAGCAGGTGCTGCAGGCGTTCGGCGGTCCCGGGGAGGTCGCTCTTGTCGTTCGGGCCGACGTACTCGATGTACCCGGAGTACGCCCGCGACACCGCGACCCGCTACGTCAAGGTCGCCCGGGCTGATGACTTCACCATCGACCCGGAGGCCGCCGTGGCCGCGATCGAGGCCGGGCGGCCGGATGTGGTGGTCATCGCGTCGCCGAACAACCCGACCGGCACGGCCGTCGGGCTCGACACGATCAAACGGGTCTGCGACGTGCCGCGCCCGGCGTGGTCGTCATTGACGAGGCGTATGCCGAGTTCCGGCGGGCGGGCACACCCTCGGCGTTAGTGCTCCTCGACGACTACACCCATCTCGCGGTGACCAGGACGATGTCGAAGGCGTTCGCGTTCGCAGGTGGGCGGCTCGGCTACCTGGCCTCGAGCCGGGCGTTTGTCGACGCCCTGCGCGTTGTCCGGCCTCCCGTACCACTTGTCGAGCGTGACGCAGGCGGTCGCGATGTCGGCGCTGACTCATCGCGACGAGATGATCGGGCGGGTCGACGAGCTGCGCGTCGGCCGCGACGAAACGGCCACCTGGCTTGCCGGCCAGGGTTTGCAGGTCGCTGAGTCCGACGCCAACTTCGTGCTGTTCGGGACATTCAGTGACCGGCACAGGGTGTGGCAGGGTTGTCGACAAAGGCGTGCTGATTCGTGAGACCGGTCCCGAAGGGTGGCTGCGGGTGTCGATCGGGACCCCGGCAGGAGATGATGGTGTTCCGACAGGCACTACTGAGGTGCTTCGGGGAGGTGAAGGACCGATGGCCCGCACAGCGAGGATCGAGCGCGCGACGAACGAGTCGAAGGTGCTCGTCGAGGTCGATCTCGATGGCACAGGTCGCGCTGTCGTGTCGACGGGTGTCCCGTTCTACGACCACATGCTGTCAGCTCTGTCGCGCCACTCGTTGATTGACCTGGTCATCGAGGCCAACGGCGACGTCGAGGTCGACGCCCACCACACGGTCGAGGACGTCGCGATCGCGCTCGGAGAGGCGCTCCGGGCGGCCCTTGGCGACAAGGTCGGCATCCGAGCGCTTCGGTGACGCGTTGGTGCCGCTCGACGAGGCCCTGGTGCAGTGTGCGGTCGATGTGTCCGGTCGCCCGTACTGCGTCCACACTGGCGAGCCCGACGCTCAGGCGTTCGTCGCGATTGGCTCTACGTCGTACACCGGGTCGCTGACTCGCCACGTGTTTGAGTCGATCTCTGCCCATGGGGCGATTGCCGTGCACGTGCGGGTGCTGGCAGGGCGCGACCCTCATCACCTGGTTGAGGCTCAGTTCAAGGCACTGGCTCGGGCGTTGCGGACGGCCGTCGCGATCGACCCGCGGGAGACCGCCGTGCCCAGCACAAAGGGAACTTTGTGAACCCAGCCGTCGTGTTGTTCGACTACGGCTCGGGCAACCTTCGCTCGGCCGAGCGTGCCCTGGTGCGGGCAGGCGCGGAGGTCGAGGTCACCTGCGACGCGGAGTCGGCGTTGGCTGCCGATGGACTGGTTGTGCCGGGCGTTGGTGCGTTCGCGACCTGCATGAGTGGTCTGGTCGAGCGCCGCGGTCCAGAAGTCATCGGGCGGCGGCTGGCTGGCGGTCGGGCGGTGCTCGGGATCTGCGTCGGCCATCAGGTGATGTTCGAGCGGGGAGTCGAGCACGGCGTCGAGACCGCTGGTTGCGCGGAATGGCCGGGGACGGTGGAGTCGGTCCGGGCGGCCGTGCTGCCCCACATCGGGTGGAACACCGTCGACGTACCTGCTGAGTCGGTGATGTTCGACGGCGTCGCGCAGGAACGTTTCTACTTCGTCCACTCCTATGCTGTACGTCGATGGGAGCTTGTCACGCACGGCCGCACTCGGCCGCCGATTGTCGCCTGGACGCGCCACGACAACGACGTGTTCGTGGCGGCGGTGGAGAACGGCCCGCTGTGGGCAACCCAGTTCCATCCAGAAAAGTCGGGGGATGCGGGAGCCAAACTGCTGTCCAACTGGGTCCAACAACTATGAAGAGATTTGTAGGACTGTTCGCATCCGCCCTGATCACGCTCGCCCTCGTGGGCTGCGGGGCCGAGTCTTCGAACGATGACAATTCCGGCGATAATGGGCCGGGTACTCCGGACAACACCACGTCGTCGGAGACGACTGGTTCGTCGGAGTCCAAACAGGCCGTCATCGTCAAGTTCCAGCGCAGCGGCGGCTTGAAGCCAGTCGACGAGTTGCTCGTGTACTCGCAGGAGCGGCCGGCGCCGGCCGGCCACTCCGAGGCCCAGGTCGACGCCGTGCTCGAAGCGGCCTCCGACCCTGCCCTCATCAACGCCGACCTGAAGCCGATGCCCAAGGACCAGTGCTGCGACCGGCAGACCTATCGGGTCACGATCGAATGGGACGACGGCAGCAGCCGCACCTACGACACGATCGACGGGGTGGACCAGCCTGCTGTGTTCGAAGACTTCTTGAGCCAGGTGGCGTGAGCAAAGAGCGCGCGAGACGGCGGGCCGAACGCGAGGCTGAGGCCTCGCGGGTCGCGGCTGCACGTGCTCGACGTACCGAGGTCGTGGCCCGGCGTCAGGCGCGCAAGGGCGCGGTGACGCGCTTCTTGCCCAGGCGCTCACGGCGGCCTGCTGCAACGGGGCTGCTGGCGGCGAAACGGCGCCGTCAGCTCGGACTGCTGGCGGTCGGCTTCTTCCTGGTTCAGTTCGTCTGCTGGGTCTCGACCCCGGACTGGGGAGTGCGGGTTGCAGTGCTGGTGGTCAGCTTGTTCGCGCTGCCTGTCGTGACCGTGCTGGCGTCCTGACGAGGGCCCCACGACCTGGCGCACAACTGCACCCCGACGGGCCGCTTGTTTGGCGGCTGGTCGGGGTGTTGTTGTTGCGGAGGGTTAGGCGCTGAGGCGGTGGGTGCCGGTGTGGTCGACGAGCCAGTATCTGCCGTGGGGTGATCGCCATAGGTAGATGCCGGGGAAGGGTTGTTTGACTTGCCATCGGCTGTGGGTCTTGATTCGGTGGTGTCGTCGGGTCAGGGGTCCGAGTTTCCCGATCCCGGTTTGGCCGGGTGGTCCGCCGGTCGACTTGGGGACCATGGGCAGTAGGGGATGGTGTGGTCGAGGTCCATTGTGCGGCTGGTGCAGGACGCGTAGGGGAAGGTGTCGGCCGGGGTGATGAGGTGGATGGCTTCGCGCATCTGGTCGGGGATTTCGTAGGCGTCGACGGGGGCGATGCCGGCGACGTCGATCACGGGTTTGATGCGTGATGGTGCAGTCGCCGAGCCAGGCTTTGGCTTGGTCGAGGGTGACGGGTCCGATCCCTTCGACCCGGGCGACTCCGTCGCCGGAGTCCAGGGCTTCTTGCGTCAGGTGGACGTAGAGGACGGCTTTGGGTCGGGGGTCGACCTTGATGCTGACTCCCCGCACGAACGGTGTCGGGTTCCCACCAGGCTCGACCGACGCGGGTAGGTCTGTGGTCTGGGCGGTGGCGTAGAGGTCCAGGTTAGTTGGGGGTTGGCGAGGATGCCGAGGGCTTTGGATCGGCGGATGTCTTGGGTGTCGGTGTCGCCGAGGGCGGCGAGGGCGTCGGCGGTGCGGTTGAGTCCGGCGTCGAAGGTCAGGGCGTCGGGTCCGGCGGCGGCGAAGGCGCCGGTGATGGTGCCGGTGGCGTCGGCGGGGTTGAGCCAGACTCCGCGGTTGCGGCGGTGGGCCTCTTCGCGTTCGCGGGCGTAGTCGGGGTCGGTGTCGATGATCGCGGCCTGCACGACTTTGGCGAGTCGTCCCCAAGTCAGGCTGTGGGCGTATTTGGCGACTCCGCGGTCCACTACGGCTGCGGTCTCTTGGGAGACGTCGCGGGTGTCGGTGGCGATCTGGCGTCCGATCCAGGGTTTGACCTCTCCGGCTTGGATCCGTGCCCAGAGTTGGGGGAGGCGGTGGCGGAGGTCGAGGGCGTCCCCGATGAGCCTGGCGGCGGAGTTGGTGGAGATGGCGAGTTCGGCGCCGAGTTCGGCGGGGCAGAACTCGGATACTTCGGGGGTGCCGTCGCCACCGAGCGGGAGCATCTGTTCGGCTCCGGGCAGCGCAAACTCTGTCGGTTCGAGGACGCCGTGGAGGTCGGCCCAGTGGGCGGCGTCTTCCAAGATCGCGACCTCGGCACGTTGCGCCGATGCTTGCATTGCTCTGATGTGTCGCAGGGTGGCGTCTGCGTCGAGGAGGCTGCGGTCGGTGTTGGTGTCGAGCATGGGGCTGAATCTATCGGTGGCCGCCGACAGTTCTGAGGCTCAGATGCCCTTATTCACAACGGTTTTCGAGACTTTCTTGCCTCGTCTCCGGTGATCGAGCTTGTCGAGATCACCGGGGTGTCGACAAGCTCGACCGCCGTGGGACCTGCCGCCGGCCGCCAGCGCGACGCAACCAACAGCGAAACTCCAGGCGTTGCTGCGCCTTTCACCACGAGCGAGACCGCCGGGGTCTCGACAAGCTCGACCGGCGTGGGCGTGGCTCGACCGGCGTGGGCGTGACTCGATCGGCGGAGTACGGCTCGACCGCCGGGGAAGCTCGACCGTCGGGCGACTCTGTGGGTCCCCATTAGGCTGGCTCTTATGGCCACCTTGGAGCTGCTGCCGGCCGTCGACGTGTCCGATGGGCGTGCCGTCCAGCTGGTTCAAGGTGTCGCCGGATCCGAGCGGGTGTTCGGCGATCCGGTCGAGGCGGCGCTGAGATGGCAGTCGGCCGGCGCCCGATGGCTGCACCTGGTCGATCTCGACGCGGCCTTCGGGCGTGGTGACAACCGGCAGATCTTGGCCGACGTCGTACAGGCCCTTGACGTCGACGTGGAGATGTCCGGCGGCATTCGCGACGACGCGAGCCTTGCCGCAGCGCTAGGCACGGGCTGTCGTCGCGTCAACATCGGCACTGCCGCCCTCGAGGACCCGGGCTGGTGCAGTCGCGTCATCAAGGAGCACGGTGATCGCGTGGCCATCGGCCTCGACGTACGCGGCACCAGGCTCGCGGCGCGCGGGTGGACCCAAGACGGCGGCGAGCTGTATGACGTCTTGGCACGTCTCGACGCCGACGGGTGTGCCCGGTACGTCGTCACCGACGTCGACAAGGACGGCATGTTGCAAGGTCCGAACCTCGACCTGCTCGCCGACGTCTGCCGACGTACCGACGCCCCGGTCATCGCCTCCGGTGGCATCTCCACGATTGACGACCTGTTGGCGATCGCCACCCTGGTCGACGCCGGTGTCGAGGGAGCGATCATCGGGACGGCCCTCTACACCGGGGCGTTCTCGCTCGAGGACGCACTCGCAGCGGTCGAGGGCACGCGCGCCGGGCGATGACCCTTGCCATCCGCGTCATCGCCTGTCTCGACGTCGACGACGGTCGGGTAGTCAAGGGCGTCAACTTCGCCGGACTTCGTGACGTTGGTGACCCGGTCGAGCTCGCCCGCCGGTATGACGCCGAGGGCGCTGACGAGCTCACGTTTCTCGACATCACCGCCTCCAAGGACGAGCGCGCCACCCTCCTCGACGTCGTCCGCAAGACCGCCGAGCAGGTGTTCATCCCGTTGACCGTCGGCGGGGGAGTCCGCGAGGTCGCGGACGTCGACACGTTGCTGCGTGCAGGCGCCGACAAGGTCGTGATCAACACTGCTGCCATCCAACGGCCGGAGGTCATCGCAGAGGTAGCCGACAGGTTTGGCCGCCAGGTCCTCGTGCTCAGCGTCGATGCACGACGCGCTCCGGGCACGCAGTCGGGGTTCGAGGTGACGACACACGGCGGCAGTGTCGGCACGGGGATAGACGCCGTTGACTGGGCGCATCGTGGAGCAGAGCTGGGTGCAGGGGAGATCCTGCTCAATGCCATGGACGCTGATGGCACCCAGGACGGCTTCGACTTAGAGCTCGTTGCGGCCGTGCGTGCCGCCGTCACCATCCCCGTGATCGCGAGCGGCGGGGCAGGCACCGCTGAGCATTTCCCCCCCGCGGTCAAGGCAGGGGCCGACGCGGTCCTGGCGGCCAGCGTCTTTCACGACAGCCTGGTCTCGATCGCCGAGGTGAAGGCGAGCCTGTCTGGAGCCGGCTACCCCGTGCGGTGACGGAGCTCAGCGACCGAAGTGAGAAGCGCGCAGCTTCTCGACCGCGGCATCGCCGCCGTCAAGCTCGTACGACGCGACCTGGCCGCGTCCATACGCGTAGAGCGCGAGCTCGCTCGGCAGCCCTCGCACCACGACGGGGTCAGGACCCTTGGATGCGGTCGACGGCGGCTCGCCATCCTTGTCGGAGCGCTGCAGCGCGACTGGCACGGGGGAGCGCCGCATGCTCAGCTTTGCCAAGATGCGCAGGCGGGCCCAGATCTGGTTCTCCGCCCAGACGGGCAGCTGCCGCCGCAGCCAGCCTGACGAAGCCCGAAGGACGTCCTCGTGGTGGATGTAGAACTCGAGTGTGTTGAGATTTCGGTCGCCTGCCGCCCGCCCGAACGGTGACAGTCGTGGCGGGCCGGACCTGATCCGCGCGACGAGCCCGGCATAGTCCCCTTCGGCCACCAGTGACTCGACGAGCGGATTGCCCAGAGCAGGAATCGCTGCCCGCACGGAGCTGATCGGGTTGCGTTCGCGCACCACGAGGTGTGCCGCAAGGTGATGGGTATCCCACTTGCCCGACAGAGTCGGCGCCACCGGTCCGGCGAGCTCGAGGGTGTCGCAGATCAGAGCCCGCTCTACCTTCGACACCGCCGGCGGGTCAGTCGCTGAGTCGGGGTCGAAGTAGGCGTTACGAAGGTCGGGTGCGTCAGCCATCGAGGCCAGCCTATCGGCCGCTGGGGCAGAGGCCGAACGACGTACGAGACAATGGTGGCGTGGATGCCCCTTCGCCCGAACAGCCCGCTGCCGGCGCAGAGGCGCTACTGACCCAGCTGCGGTTCGACGACCGGGGTCTCGTGCCGACGATCGTGCAGGAGGCCTCCACGAAGGCCGTGCTGATGCTGGCGTACATGGATGCCGAGGCAGTACGCCGCACCCTCGCGACGGGCCAGGCGACATACTGGAGTCGCAGCCGCCAGACGTATTGGGTGAAGGGCGAGACCTCCGGCAACACCCAGCAGGTGCGCGACCTGCGCCCCGACTGCGACGGCGACACGCTGCTCCTGACCGTCGACCAGCACGGACCGGCCTGCCATACAGGCACGGCATCCTGCTTCGACCCGCGCGATGGTTGACCGACGCGCTCGCGGGTATGCCGTCACGCTGGTTGTCGGGCTGGCCGCCGCGACGGGTGCCGTCGTTGGGCTGGCCAGGCCGTGGATAGCTGCCACCGCGACTCAGCCTGGCCTCCCGGACCTCGAGACGACCGTCACCGGCGCGGAGATCGCGCCGCTGGCCGGTGCTCTTGGCTTCGTCATGCTCGCCGCGTTCGGCGCCGTCATCGCCACCCGAGGCGTGATTCGACGCGCGCTCGGCGGGCTCATCCTCGTCTGTGCCGTCGTCGTGGCCGTCTCGACCTTGGCCCTTCCGGACGCCACCGGCCAGGTGGAGTCGGGCCTCTCGGCTGTCGGTTGGGCAGGTGGCCCCTACGAGACCTCGGCGCGCCCCTGGCGTTGGGTCACGCTCGCCGCCGCCGTCCTGTGCGGCGTGGCTGGGGCTGCTGTCGCGGCCGTCGGCCACCGTTGGGCGACAATGGGCAGCAGGTACGACGCTCCGACCAGCAAGCAGAGTTCAAGGTCCTCGGCGGGGTCGGTGGCAGGGGAGGACATGAGTGAAGCCGATGTATGGCGCGAGATCGACGAAGGTCGTGACCCGACTCAACAATCGTGATCCGGGCAGGTCACACTGGTACCACCTCACACTGTCGAAGAACCGCACCCCGGGTGCAGGCGGAAGGAGCCTCTGATGGCCGGTCACGGATCCACTGCCGCCGCGTGGACAGCGGTCACGGTCTGCCTGCTCGGCTTCTGCGTCGGCGCCGTCGGGCTGGTGGTCGACAACTGGCCGGTCTTCTGGGTCGGCATCGCCCTGCTGCTCGTCTCCGGCATCGTGGGCAAGGTCATGCAGGCCATGGGCATGGGCGGACGCTAGTCGTGCACTCGACCCTTCAGGCGCTCGAGCCGATGGCACCGCAGTAGCGATGTCTGTGCTCGAGGAGATCATCGTCGGCGTGCGTGAGGACCTCGCCGCACGTCAGGCCGTGGTGAGCCTCGACGAGCTCAAAGCCATGGCCGTACGTCAACGGCAAGCGCTCGACCCGATGCCCGGCTACCGCGCCGCCGGTGTCTCCGTGATCGCCGAGGTCAAGCGCTCCAGCCCGAGCCGCGGCCCGCTCGCCACGATCAGCGACCCCGCCGCACTCGCCACGGCATACGCAGCCGGCGGCGCTGCAGCGATCAGCGTTCTCACAGAGGAGCGTCGGTTCGGCGGCACGCTCGAGGACCTGCGTGCCGTCCGGGCCTGCGTCGACATACCCGTGCTGTGCAAGGACTTCATCGTGACGTCGTACCAGCTGTGGGAAGCACGAGCAGCTGGGGCCGACCTGGCTCTACTGATCGTCGCGGCGCTCGACGACAACGAGCTCGGCTGCCTCATCGACCGCGCCAGGTCGATCGGCTTGACGCCGCTCGTCGAGGTCCACTCCGAAGAGGAGACGATACGAGCCATCGAGGCGGGGGCCGACCTCGTCGGTGTCAACGCCCGCAACCTGAAGACGCTCGACGTCGACCGCAGCACGTTCGGCCGCATCGCACCATTGCTCCCCGACAGCGTCGTGCGGGTGGCTGAGTCCGGTGTGCGTGGCCCGCACGACGTGATCGACTACGCGCGAGCCGGCGCCGACGTCGTGCTCGTGGGCGAGACGCTCGTGACCGGCAAAGACCCCCGCACCATGGTGTCCGACCTGGTAGCTGCCGGGGCACACCCGGCGCTGAGACAACGACACTGACGAAAGAACTCTCGATGACTGACCCGATGCCAGACGCGTCCGGCCACTTCGGTCGCTTCGGCGGACGTTTCATGCCCGAGGCGCTGATCGCGCCGCTCGACGAGCTCGAGCAGTACTGGCGTGCGGCCATGGTTGACGACGAGTTCAAGTCGGACTTCCAGCGACTACTCGCGGAGTACGGCGGGGTGCCAAGCCTGCTGTACGACGCCAGCCGCTTCTCCGAGGTTGCCGGTGCTCGAGTCCTGCTCAAGCGAGAAGACCTCAACCACACGGGCGCCCACAAGGTGCGCAACGTCCTCGGTCAAGCGCTGTTGACGCAGCGCATGGGCAAGAAGCGGGTCATCGCCGAGACCGGGGCGGGCCAGCACGGCGTCGCCACCGCCACCGCCTGCGCCTACTTCGGGCTCGACTGTGTGGTCTACATGGGGGAGGTCGACACCGAGCGCCAGGCCCTCAACGTTGCCCGGATGAGGATGCTCGGCGCCGAGGTCGTGCCCGTCACCAGCGGTAGCCGCACCCTCAAGGACGCGATCAACGAGGCGTTGCGCGACTGGGTCGCCAACGTCGACACGACGCACTACCTGCTGGGAACCGCGGCGGGTGCGCACCCGTTCCCGGCGATGGTTCGCGACTTCACCCGCGGGATCGGCGACGAGGCCCGTGCCCAGAGTCTCGACCTGCTCGGGCGCCTGCCGGACGCCGCCATCGCCTGCGTCGGCGGCGGGTCGAACGCGATCGGCCTCTTCACCGGGTTCGTCGACGACGCGGACGTGCGGCTGTACGGCTTCGAAGCGGGCGGCGACGGCTACGAGACGGGACGCCACGCAGCCACCATCACTGCCGGCCAGGTGGGTGTGCTCCACGGCACCCGGTCGTATCTGTTGCAGGACGAGGACGGTCAGACCACCGAGTCCCACTCGATCTCCGCCGGTCTGGACTACCCCGGCGTCGGACCTGAGCATGCGTGGCTCGCCGAGACCGGCCGGGCGACGTACGCCCCGATCAGTGACGCCCGGGCCATGGACGCCATGGTCGCCCTGGCGAAGACCGAAGGCATCATCCCTGCCATCGAGAGCGCGCATGCCCTGGCCGGCACGTACGACGTTGCACAGGAGCTCGGCCCAGACTCGGTGCTCGTGGTCTGTCTGTCGGGACGCGGCGACAAGGACATGGACACCGCGGCGCGCTGGTTTGGTCTCATCGACGAAGCCAAGCGATGACGAGTGTCGGCCCGGCGATCGCCGCGGCACGCGCAGAGGGGAGGGCTGCTCTCGTCGGCTACCTGCCGGCAGGCTTTCCGACCGTGGACGGCTCGATCGAGCTGATCGACGCGATGGTCGCCGGCGGTGTCGACGCGGTCGAGGTTGGCCTTCCTTACTCCGACCCGGTGATGGACGGCCCAACCATCCAGGCCGCCGCCGAGGCTGCGCTCAAAGCTGGCGCACGCACGACCGATGTCTTCACCGTTGTCGAGGCCAGCGCCGCGCGCGTGCCGACGCTCGTGATGACCTACTGGAACCCGGTCGAGCGGTACGGCGTCGAGAAGTTCACGGCCGCACTCGCCGACGCCGGAGGCGCGGGTCTCATCACGCCCGACCTGATCCCCGACGAAGCTGCCGAGTGGATCGCGGCGGCGGACCGCCATGACCTCGACAAGGTGTTCCTGGTCGCCCCCTCGTCGAGCACGGAGCGCCTCAAGCTGGCGAGCGCACACTGCCGGGGCTTCGTGTATGCCACAGCGGTGATGGGGGTGACGGGGGCGCGTGAGCAGACCAGCAGCGCAGGCGCCGAGCTCGTACGACGTACGCGCGAGACCACCGACCTCCCAATCGGAGTAGGACTTGGCGTGTCGTCTGGCGAACAGGCGGCCGAGGTCGCGTCATACGCCGATGCAGTCATCGTCGGTAGCGCAATCGTCCGGGTCGTCCTCGACGCCGATGGGCTGCCGGAGGCCATCCGGGCCGTGACCGCCCTGACGAAGGAGCTTGCACGGGGGTGCGCGGGGAACTATGAGCGCCACCGTGAAGTTGAACTTGCGATGACCTCCCTGCGTTTCGCCTTGTCGTTGCTGGGCGTCGGCCTTCTGACGATCGCATGTGGTGGCACCGGCGACGACGCAAACTCTGAGCACACCGACAACCCCGGCGGTGCGGAGATCTCGAACGTCGAGCAGAACGACACGTTCAGGGGAGCCGAAATCACGACCGAGTACGAGATGCCCGACGTGACGTTGACTGCGACCAACGGCAGAGACTTCAACCTCGTCACCGACACGGCCTACCCGGTCACGGTCGTCTTCTACGGCTACACGCACTGCCCGGACGTGTGCATGCTGGTGATGAGCGACATCACGCAGGCATTCCTCCAGCTTCCCGACGACGTCCGAGATGACACGCAGATGGTGTTCATCACGACCGACCCGGCCCGCGACACCCCAGAAGTCCTGCGGACCTACCTCGACCGCTACGACGACGACTTCGTCGGACTCACCGGCGAGTTGCAGACGATCGTCCGCGCTGCAGACGAGATGGGCGTCGCCATCGAGGGTAAGCAAGAGCTTCCGAGCGGTGGGTATGACGTCGGCCACGGCGCTCAGGTGATCGGGTTCAAGGGCGATGCTGCCCCGGTTCTCTGGACCGAGGGCACTCCCGTCGAAGACATGGCCGCCGACATCACCAAACTCGCCGCGCAGTGACGGCTGTGTCATGAGACTTCGCGCCGATGGGCAGGGTAGGTTGCTCCCGCAATGTACCTAGCCTCTATCCCGAGCCCGAGCGACGGTGTCTGGCACCTCGGACCCCTTCCGATCCGTGGCTATGCCCTGTGCATCATCCTCGGTGTCATCGTCGCCGTATGGCTCGGCGACCGTCGCTGGGTTGCCCGCGGCGGACGTCCCGGCACCGTCGGCGACGTCGCGGTCTGGATGGTGCCTTTCGGTCTCGTCGGTGGCCGGATCTACCACGTCCTCACTGATCCGCAGCTGTACTTCGGCGACGGCCAGGACCCCATCACCGCGTTGTATATCTGGCGAGGCGGGCTTGGCATCTGGGGCGCGATCGCCTTCGGCGCGCTCGGCGCCTACATCGGCTGCCGCCGGCGCAACATCAAGTTCGGTGCCTTCGCAGACGCGCTGGCCCCTGGCATCGCGATCGCCCAAGGCATTGGCCGCTTTGGCAACTGGTTCAACCAGGAGCTGTACGGCCGGCCGACCTCGCTGCCATGGGGACTCGAGATCGACCCCTCACACCGGCCAGCCGACGCGCTCGACGAGCGAACCTTCCACCCGACGTTCCTGTACGAGTGCCTCTGGGACTTCGGAGTCGCTGGCCTGGTGATCTATCTCGACCGGCGCCTGAAGCTCGGGTACGGCCGAGCGTTCGCGGTCTATGTGATGGCCTACACAGCAGGTCGCGGGTGGATCGAGTACCTCCGGGTCGACGAGGCCAACGAGTTCTTCGCTGTCCGGCTCAACGTGTGGACGTCGATCCTTCTCTTCGTGCTCGCGGCGGTGTACTTCGTCATCGTCGGGCGCCTCCACCCAGGCCGAGAGACCGAAGTCGAGCCGCCGCCTGACGACGAGAGCACGGACGACGAGCTGGACGCGGACGACGACGATGACGCGGAAGCAGGCACCGGGCCTGACGACGAGGACGCTGTCGCGACCACACCCGTCGACAGCGACCAGACCCGCGCTTCCCCACCACCGAAGCCCGACCCCAGCAGTTAGGCCGCGGCGCCCTCGTCGGTGCAGCCTCGAATGACGCCGTTTTGGCGCTGGCTGCCCCATCTCGGGGCGTGGCCGCGTTGCTGCTTGCGACGGGTGTGGTCGTGTAGTCTCACCGATCATCAGGGCCAATGTCGTCCCGTTCCCCCCTCCACACTGGCCATCATCACAATGGCCATCCGCACACCGGCCACGAGCCGCGTCGATGGACGACGACGGGAGACCTGCCAATGCGAGCTGTCCCCCCGCCCCAAGGGCTGTATGACGGACGCCACGAGCACGATGCCTGCGGAGTCGCCTTCGTTGCGACACTGACCGGCGTCGCCTCCCATGACATCGTCGAGAAGGCCCTGACCGCCCTGCGAAACCTGGACCACCGTGGCGCATCGGGCGCCGAGCCCGACTCAGGCGACGGCGCCGGCATCCTGCTGCAGGTCCCCGACCGGTTCCTGCGCGACGTGTGCGACTTCGAGCTGCCGCCGGCAGCGAGCTACGCCGTCGGCACCGCCTTCTTGCCAGGCGACGCTGACGAGATCGCGAAGACGAAGGCCCACATCGAGGACTTGGCCGCCGAAGAGGGGTTGCGGGTCGTCGGCTGGCGGCCGGTGCCGACCGTCACGAGCCTCCTGGGCTCCCTCTCGAAGGCGTGCATGCCCGCGTTCGAGCAGCTGTTCGTCACCGGCGAGGCGAGCCGCGTGGTCGGTATGGGGCTGGAGCGGATGGCCTTCTGTCTGCGCAAGCGTGCCGAGCACGACACCAACGTGTACTTCCCGTCGCTGTCGTCGCGAACCCTTTGCTACAAGGGGATGCTCACCACAGACCAGCTGGACAACTTCTTCACGGACCTGACCGACCCGCGGATGGAGTCGGCGCTGGCGGTCGTGCACTCCCGCTTCTCGACCAACACGTTCCCCTCGTGGCCACTCGCGCACCCCTACCGGTTCATCGCCCACAACGGCGAGATCAACACCGTCAAAGGCAACCGCAACTGGATGCGTGCCCGCGAAGCCCTCTTGAAGTCCGACCTCTTCGGGCACGGGACTGCGGGGTCGCCGGGTGAAGGACTCGGCCGGGTCTACCCGATCTGCACCGACGACGCCTCCGACTCGGCATCCTTCGACGAGGTGCTCGAGCTCCTCCACCTGGGTGGTCGTTCGTTGCCGCACTCGGTGTTGATGATGATCCCCGAGGCCTGGGAGAACCACACGGAGATGACCCCGGGTCGTCGGTCGTTCTACGAGTTCCACTCGACCCTGATGGAGCCGTGGGACGGGCCGGCATGCGTGGTGTTCACCGATGGGACGCAGATCGGCGCCGTGCTCGACCGCAACGGACTGCGGCCCTCGCGCTACTGGGTCACCGACGACGGCCTCGTTGTGCTTGCCTCCGAGGTTGGCGTCCTCGACCTCGAGCCGAGCTCGATCGTCCGCAAGGGTCGGCTGCAGCCGGGGCGGATGTTCCTCGTTGACCTCAATGAGCTGCGCATCGTCGAGGACGACGAGCTCAAGGACACCTTGGCGGCCGAGGCGCCGTACGACGAGTGGCTGCACGCCGGGTTGATGAAGCTTGAGGACCTGCCGACGCGCGAGCACATCGTGCACACCCATCGCTCCGTGACCCGGCGCCAGCAGGTGTTCGGCTACACCGAGGAGGAGCTGCGGATACTGCTGGCGCCGATGGCGCGCGTCGCGGCAGAGCCGATCGGGTCGATGGGCACCGACAGCCCGATCGCCGCCCTCTCGGCGCGGCCGCGGCTGCTGTTCGACTACTTCAGCCAGCTGTTCGCCCAGGTCACCAACCCACCGCTCGACGCGATCCGCGAGGAGCTCGTGACGTCGCTCGCCGGCACGCTGGGGCCGGAGGGCAACCTGCTGCAGCCTGGCCCGGCGTCATGCCGCCAGGTCGTCGTACCCTTCCCCGTCATCGACAACGACGAGCTCGCGAAGATCATCCACATCAACCGCGACGGCGACCTACCGGGCTACTCGACGTACGTCGTACACGGGTTGTACGACGTCGTCGGTGGCGCGGACGCGCTGGCGAGCCGGCTCGATGCCATCTGCGCTGAAGTCTCCGCCGCGATCGCCGACGGTGCGCGCATCATCGTGCTGTCCGACCGCCACTCGACGGCCGATGTCGCTCCGATCCCCTCACTCCTCATGACCGGAGCCGTCCACCACCATCTGGTCAGGGAGAAGACGCGCACCCAGGTCGGGCTGGTGCTCGAGGCCGGCGACGTCCGCGAGGTCCACCACGTCGCCCTCCTGATCGGCTTCGGCGCGGCGGCCGTCAACCCTTACCTCGCGATGGAGTCCGTCGAGGACTTGGCGCGGTCGCGGGTGCATCTCACCGACGTGGAGCCCGCGCAGGCGGTCCGCAACCTGGTGAAGGCGCTCGGCAAGGGCGTGCTGAAGGTGATGAGCAAAATGGGCGTCTCCACGGTGGCGTCCTATACCGGTGCTCAGATCTTCGAGGCTGTCGGGCTGGCCGCCGACGTGGTCGACCGCTACTTCACGGGTACGACGTCGAAGCTCGGTGGGGTGGGGCTCGACGTGCTCGCCGAGGAGGTCGCCCTCCGACACCGCGGCGCCTACCCGCTGAACGGCATCCCGCCGCCCCATCGCAAGCTCGACATCGGCGGCGAGTACCAGTGGCGCCGTGAGGGCGAGCCGCATTTGTTCGACCCACAGACCGTGTTCCGGCTGCAGCACTCGACGCAGTCCGGTCGCTATGACGTCTTCAAGCAGTACACGAAGCTCGTCGACGACCAGTCGGCCCAGTTGATGACGTTGCGCGGGCTTCTCGGCTTCGCAGCCGGCCGCGCATCGGTGCCGATCGACGAGGTCGAGCCGGTCTCCGCGATCGTCAAACGCTTCTCCACCGGTGCCATGTCGTACGGCTCGATCAGCCAGGAGGCACACGAGACTCTTGCGATCGCCATGAATTTGCTGGGCGGGAAGTCCAACACGGGCGAAGGTGGCGAGGACGCAGCACGGTTGCACGACCCCGAGCGGCGCAGCGCCATAAAGCAAGTGGCATCGGGGCGGTTCGGCGTCACGAGCGAGTACCTGACGAACGCCGACGACATCCAGATCAAGATGGCGCAGGGTGCCAAGCCTGGCGAGGGCGGACAGCTGCCCGGGAACAAGGTCTACCCGTGGGTGGCGAAGACCCGGCACTCGACGCCGGGCGTCGGACTCATCTCGCCGCCGCCGCACCACGACATCTACTCGATCGAAGACCTGGCTCAGCTGATCCACGATCTCAAGAACGCCAACCCGTCCGCGCGCATCCACGTCAAGCTCGTGTCGGAGATCGGCGTCGGAACTGTCGCCGCTGGTGTGTCGAAGGCGCACGCCGACGTCGTACTGATCTCCGGCCACGACGGTGGGACGGGTGCGGCTCCGCTGACATCGCTCAAGCACGCCGGTGGGCCGTGGGAGCTCGGGCTTGCCGAGACGCAGCAAACCCTGCTGCTCAACGGATTGCGCGACCGGATCGTCGTCCAGTGCGACGGCCAGCTGAAGACTGGTCGCGACGTCATGATCGCCGCACTGCTCGGTGCCGAGGAGTACGGCTTCGCCACCGCACCATTGGTCGTGTCCGGCTGCATCATGATGCGGGTCTGTCATCTCGACACTTGTCCCGTCGGCATCGCCACCCAGAACCCGGTGCTGCGATCGCGTTTCCGCGGCAAAGCGGAGTACGTCGTGAACTTCTTCGAGTTCATTGCCGAGGAGGTGCGGGAGCTGCTCGCCGAGCTCGGGTTCCGCTCGCTCGACGAAGCCATCGGTCACGCCGAGGTGCTCGACACGCGGGCTGCGGTAGATCACTGGAAGGCATCCGGCCTCGACCTCGCGCCCGTGCTGCACGTGCCGGCGTTGCCAGCTGGGGCCGCGCGCCACCAGACCGTGCCGCAGGACCACGGGCTTGCCAAGGCACTCGACAACGAGCTCATCAGGCTGTGCGAGCCGGCGATCTTCGCGGGTGAGCCAGTGCGTGCCCGGCTGGCGGTGCGCAACGTCAACCGCACGGTTGGCACGATGCTGGGCCACGAGGTGACGAAGGCTCATCCGGAGGGCCTGGCCGACGAGCTGATCGACCTCAGCTTCACCGGCTCGGCCGGCCAGTCGTTCGGTGCGTTCCTTCCACGTGGCATCACGTTGCGACTCGAAGGCGACGCCAACGACTACGTCGCCAAGGGTTTGTCGGGTGGCCGCATCGTCGTGCGCCCCGAGCTCGACGCCACCTTCATCGCCGAGGACCAGATCATCGCCGGGAACGTCATCGCCTACGGCGCGACAAGTGGTGAGGTGTTCATCCGCGGACAGGTGGGCGAACGCTTCGCCGTGCGCAACTCCGGTGCGTCCCTCGTCGTCGAAGGCGTCGGCGACCATGGCTGCGAGTACATGACGGGTGGCGAAGTCGTCGTGCTCGGCCCCACTGGCCGAAACTTCGCGGCCGGTATGAGCGGCGGCGTGGCCTACGTCCTCGACCTCGATGTGGGCCGGGTCAACCACGAGCTCGTCGACCTAGGGCCGCTGTCCGACGAGGCGGCTGTCGTCGTACGCCGTTGGGTGCAGCGCCATGCCGAGGAGACGGGCTCTCCCGTGGCCGAGGCGCTCACGCTCGAATGGGCGTCCGCGCGCCGGAGGTTCACTGAAGTGATGCCGCGCGACTACCGCCGGGTGCTCGAGGCCAAGGCGGCGGCCGAACGCGACGGCCTCAACGAGGACGACACGACCGCAGCGATGATGGGGGCTCTCCATGGCTGATCCCCGGGGCTTTTTGACGACGCCGCGCGAGTTGCCTGTGCGGCGGCCCGTCGATGAGCGGGTGCAGGACTGGAACGAGGTCTATCCCGACGAGGTCGGCCGCACCTTGCTGCCGATCATCAGCAAGCAGGCGGGCAGGTGCATGGACTGCGGCATCCCGTTCTGTCACGAGGGTTGCCCGCTCGGCAACTTGATCCCGGAGTGGAACGACCTCGTCTACCGCGACGACTGGGAAGGTGCGATCGAGCGACTGCACGCCACGAACAACTTCCCCGAGTTCACCGGCCGGCTGTGCCCAGCACCGTGTGAGACCTCCTGCGTGCTCGCGATCAACGCCGAGTCGTCGGGTGGGCCTGTGACCATCAAGAACGTCGAGGTCGCCATCGTCGACAAGGCCTGGGACGAACGGCTCATCCACCCGCAGCCCATCGACTGGCTGACCGGCAAGACGGTGGCGGTGATCGGGTCGGGTCCTGCCGGCTTGGCAGCAGCCCAGCAACTGACTCGAGCCGGCCACACCGTCGCGGTCTACGAGCGGGACGACAAGGCGGGCGGCCTGCTGCGCTACGGCATCCCCGAGTTCAAGATGGAGAAGCGGCAGGTCGACCGCAGGCTCGACCAGATGCGCCGGGAAGGCACGGTCTTCCGCACTGGTGTGCACGTCGGTGTCGAAATCACCGGGCCTGAGCTGCTTGAGCGTTTCGACGCGATGGTGCTCGCGACCGGGGCGACCGTCGCGCGTGAGCTGCCCGTGTCGGGACGTGAGCACGGGGGTATCCATCAGGCGATGGAGTACCTCCCGCAGGCCAACCGGGCAGCGCACGGGATCGAGGTCGCCGACCAGATCACGGCGGCGGGCAAGCACGTCGTCGTCATCGGCGGTGGCGACACCGGCGCCGACTGCGTCGGGACGGCTCACCGCCAGGGTGCTGCTTCGGTGACACAGCTGGAGATCATGGCCCGCCCCGGCGACGAACGGGCGGAAGCGCACCCCTGGCCGACGTACCCGATGATCTACCGAGTGTCGGCAGCGCACGAGGAGGGTGGTGACCGCGTGTATGCCGTGTCGACCACCGAGTTCGTGGCCGACGCCTCGGGCCAGGTGCAGACGTTGCGGCTGAGCGAGGTGGAGATGGTCGAGGGTCGGTTCCAGCCTGTCGAGGGCAGCCGAGCGAGAGATCCCAGCTCAGCTGGTGCTGCTGGCGATGGGCTTCACCGGCCCGGAGCGCGACACCGTCGTTGCCCAGCTCGACCTGACGATCGACGAGCGGGGGAACGTCGCCCGCGACCGCGGCTACATGACGTCCGAGCCGGGCGTGTTCGTGACCGGTGACGCCGGCCGCGGGCAGTCATTGATCGTCTGGGCGATCGCCGAGGGCAGGTCGACGGCCGCAGCAGTCGACACGTACCTCACCGGGTCGACCACGCTGCCCGCGCCGATCCCGCCCACTGCTCGCCCCCTCGCCGTCTAGCCTTTCGGCTGACGTAGCCAGCGGGTGGACGGACACCGCCGCGACGGCTGCTGCTGGGTAGGCTCGTCACGTGCGGAGAGCGAAGATCGTGTGCACCCTCGGGCCTGCCACGTCCACCCAGGAGAAGATCCGAGAGCTGGTAGACGCCGGGATGAACGTCGCCCGGCTCAACCTCAGCCACGGCACGTACGCCGACCACGAGGCCGTCTACCAGATGGTGCGGCAGGCATCCGACGAGAGCGGCCATGCCGTCGGCATTCTCGTCGATCTGCAGGGACCGAAGATCCGACTCGGCAAGTTCAGTAGTGGGCCAATCCAGCTGCAGCGGGGTGACGTCTTCACCATCACGACCCGAGATGTCGACGGCGACCAGGACTCATGTTGCACGACGTACGACGGCTTGCCGGACGACGTGTCTCCCGGTGACGAGATCCTGATCGACGACGGCAACGTGCGTCTCATCGCCACTGCTGTGACCGACACCGACGTGACGGCCAGAGTCGAGGCTGGCGGCCGGCTCAGTGACGGCAAGGGCATCAACCTGCCTGGCGTTCTGGTGAGCGTCCCGGCGATGAGCGACAAGGACATCGAAGACCTGCGCTGGGCGCTCAACCTGTGCGCCGACATGATTGCGCTGTCGTTCGTTCGCTCGGCTGATGACGTGATCGACGTACGTCGCATCATGGACGAGGAGAAACGCTGGCTTCCCGTCATCGCGAAGATCGAGAAGCCCCAGGCGATCGACCACATCGACGAGATCATCAGCGCCTTCGACGGGGTCATGGTTGCCCGAGGCGATCTCGGCGTCGAGATGCCCCTTGAGGACGTGCCCTTCCTGCAGAAGCGGGTGGTCGAAGTCGCTCGGCGCAACGCGAAGCCGGTCGTTGTCGCGACGCAGATGCTCGAGTCGATGATCCACGCCCCCCGCCCCACCAGAGCGGAGGCGTCCGACGTCGCGAACGCGGTGCTCGACGGTGCCGATGCCGTGATGCTGTCGGGGGAGACGAGCGTGGGGGAGTACCCGATCGAGTCGGTCGAGACGATGGCCCGCATCATCGCCTCAACCGAGAACCATGGCCTGGCCCGGATGGCAGCGATCCACTGGGAGCCGCGGACGCGCGGCGGCATCATCGCGAAGGCGGCCGCCGAGGTGGCCGAACGCATCGACGCCAAGTACCTCGTCGCGTTCAGCCAGTCCGGCGACACCGCACGCCGGCTGTCGCGCTACCGGTCGGAGGTGCCGGTGCTCTGCTTCACACCGGAGTCGGTGGTGAGGTCGCAGCTCGCGATGACGTGGGGGATCGAGACGTTCCTCGGCGAGAGCGTCGACCACACCGACGAGATGGTCATGCAGGTCGACCGGTCCCTGCTCGACATCGGACGGGTCAAGGAGGGTGAGAACGTCGTGATCGTGGCGGGGTCCCCGCCGGGCATCCCGGGCTCGACGAATGCGCTCCGCATCCACCGGATGGGCGATGCCATCAACGGCGTCGCACCCGCCTACCGCTCCGGCCGGACGCCGTAACGACTGCGGCTGCCTACACTCGCTGCATGGGAGGTATGCCGCACAAGCTGGCTGCGGCGATCCTCGTCGCTGCCCTGACCGTGGCGTGCTCCGACAGCCCCGAGGCAGCAGCTCCCGCGACCGCCGACCCCACCTCCGCAGACCAAACCTCTGGTCCGGCGACGGACTCAGAGTCGGCAGGCACCAGCGCTGCCACCTCGCCAGCCTCGACGGCCAGCTCTCCGACCGAGTCGAGCAGTCCGCCCACCAGCCCGAATCCCCCCTCAAGTCGTGACGCTGTCTCGGCGCGCGTCCGCGCGATGACGGTGCGCGACCGGGCGCGTCAGCTCCTGGTCGTGGCGTTCTCGGGCACCACTGCGCCCAGCCAGCTGATCGAGACCTTGCGCCCGGGCGGCCTGATCTACTTCGAGCCCAACGTGGCCAGCACCGACCAGATCCGGGAGATGTCGGCGGAGGCGCAGCGCCTCGCGCGGGCCGGGGGAGAGCCTCTCCTGATCATGACGGACCAGGAGGGCGGCTTGGTCACCCGCCTGCCAGGCACGAGCGACGTACCCGCTGGCGCCGAGTTCGGCGGCGACGCGCAGCTGGCTCGCCGCACCGCCAGCTCAACAGGCCGGGCGTTGGACGACGTCGGCATCAACGTGGATCTCGCCCCTGTCGCCGACGTGAACACGGTGGGGCTGGGCGGTGTGATTGGCAGCCGCTCCTTCTCCACGGACCCGGACGTCGCAGCGAAGCTGGTGCGAGCGCAGGTCTGCGGCTACCACGAGGGCGGCGTTGCAGCGGCGGCCAAACATTTCCCGGGCCACGGATCGACGAGCACAGACAGCCACCTCAGCACCGCCGTCATCCACGCATCGCTCCCTGGCTGGCGGCAGACCGATCTTCCGCCGTTCGCCCGCGCAGTGGAGAGCCGCGTCGACCTGATCCTGACCGGGCACCTGGCGTTCCCCGCTCTCGACCCCAGTGGCCGTCCGGCAACCATCTCGCCGCGGCTCACGCAGCAATTGCTTCGTGATCGTCTCGGTTTCGACGGCGTCATCATCACGGATGCGCTCAACATGGGTGGCATCACGAGCTGGGGGAGCTCTCGCTCGATCGCGGTACGCGCGATCAAGTCCGGTGTGGACATGCTGCTCATGCCTCCGCAGCCACGCGAAGCCGTGCGGGGGATCGTCGAGGCGGTCCGTGATGGCCGGATCACTACGAGAAGGCTCAATGAGTCGGTGGGGCGCGTGCTGCGGCTAAAGCAACAGCTGGGGCTCTACCAGGCCGCGAAGCAGCTGCCGACCTGCTGATGTGAGTCCAGTTGGAACAAAGTTGCACTACATAGCGCGCTGAAACTGCATCCATGTTCCAACCGGACCTGGCAATGAGTAGATGGTGCCCTGGGTGGGATTCGAACCCACACTGGATGGTGTTTGAGACCATTGTCTCTGCCGGTTGGACTACCAGGGCGTAGGGTCGTCTACCGGCCACGGGCGGCCAGCATCCAACGCGCCACAGTATAGGGAGCCAGATAGCCTTCCAACCGTGAGCACACCAGGCGACGCGTCGGGTCCGCGGGTCGTGATCGCGGAGGACGAGGCGCTCATCAGGCTCGACCTTGCGGAGATGCTGGCCGAGGAGGGGTACGTCGTCGTAGGCCAAGCCAGCGACGGCCTGCGAGCGGTTGAGCTCGTCGAGGAGCTGCGTCCTGACCTGGCAGTCCTCGACGTCAAGATGCCAAAGCTCGACGGCATCTCTGCGGCCGCAAGGATCGCCGAGCAACGGCTGGCCGCCGTCGTTATCTTGACGGCGTTCAGCCAGCGTGAGCTCGTGGAGCGGGCCCGTGAGGCCGGGGCCATGGCCTACCTGGTCAAGCCGTTCAGCGCCGGCGACCTCGTGCCTGCGATCGAGATGGCACGCTCGCGTTTCGCCGAGCTGCAGCAGCTGGAGGCCGAGGTCGTCGACCTCTCCGAGCGCCTCGAAACCCGAAAACTGGTCGACCGTGCCAAGAGCATCATCCAGGAGGCCCTGGGCGTCAGTGAGCCCGAGGCGTTCCGGTGGATCCAGAAGACCGCCATGGATCTGCGGCTGTCGATGCGCCAGGTCGCGGAGGGTGTGGTGACGCATGGCCTTGATGTCACCAGATAAGCCCAGAGCGGGAGAACCCCACCGCCAACATGTCGCAATGAGTGCACTCGTTGGTTACGAATTGGCAACGACGTGACTTCTCTGCCTGGTCAAATCCTCGATGCGGGTCAGGTCAACTGCTAGATTCGCCAGCACTCAACCTGACCCCGCACGGCGCGGGTCGGTTTCTTGCTCATGACGGAGGGTCAATGTCCCGCACATCCCGAACCTGGCGCGCAGTGACGACAGTGGCGGCCATAGGTCTACTGCTGTCAGCGTGTGGCACTACTGACGACGACGACGGCGACAACGGAAGCGGCGGAGAGGCCTGCGACCTCAAGCTCGCCTTCCTCGGCCCGCAAACCGGCGACTACGCCAACCTCGGCATCAACATCTCCAACGGCGCCAACGTCGCGCTTGAGGAGTACAACGAGGGAAACCCAGAATGCAATGTCAGCCTCGAGCTTTTCGACTCGCAGGGTGACCCTGAGAAGGCCACCCCGCTGGTGACCGAGATCATCAACGACGACCAGATCGTCGGCGTGATCGGCCCGACATTCTCTGGTGAGACAGCGGCCACCGGCGAAAGCTTCAGCGAGGCCGGCCTGGTCACGGTCTCGGCGTCGGCCACCCAGCCCGACCTGTCGCAGAACGGCTGGGACACGTTCCACCGTCTGCTCGGCAACGACGCCACCCAGGCACCCGCTGCCGCGAAGTACATCAGCGAGACCCTTGGTGCGACCAAGGTCTTCGTCGTCGACGACGCATCGGAGTACGGCAAGTACATCGGCGAGGCTGTCGACAGCGAACTCGGCGACCTGGTGATCGACACCGACACGGTGCAGCAGAAGCAGACGGACTTCTCGGCGACGGTCACGAAGGTGAAAGCGTCCGGTGCTGACGCGCTCTGGTTTGCCGGCTACTACGCCGAGGCTGGGCTGCTCGCGAAGCAGCTCAAGGCGGGCGGCTGGGCTGGCATGTTCGTGTCCGGTGACGGTTCGAAGGACCCCGGATTCGTTGAGAACGCCGGCGTCGCCGCGGCCGAAGGCGCCCGGCTGACGTGCCCCTGTGGACCCGCAGACGAGGCGTTCACCGCGAAGTACTCCGAGGTCAACGACGGCGCCGAGGTGGGCACTTACTCCGCCGAGGGCTACGATGCCGCGACGGTTCTGCTGGATGGCATTGCGGACGGCAACGAAGACCGTGAGTCCCTGCTCGAGTTCGTCAACGGCTACG
Organism: uncultured Actinomycetota bacterium; assembly: GCA_963811585.1. Taxonomy (GTDB): domain Bacteria; phylum Actinomycetota; class Actinomycetes; order Propionibacteriales; family Nocardioidaceae; genus JACDHG01. Next base: position 526,617 of record CAWERR010000006.1, on the reverse strand, counting down.
ACGAGGACGGGATGACCAAGCACATCTTGTTCGACGACACCGGAGAGATCGCCGAGGTCGTCATCTACGCCTACATCGTCGAGGGTGGCGAGATCGTCCTCGACCAGGAGATCGTGTGACGTTCGAAATCGACTGATCCAGACATGCGCGACGCTGCGGCCGGGGGGAGTCTCCCGGCCGCAGCGTCGTCCCAGGTCGGCTGACAAGGGAGAAACGTGGATTTCGCTTTCCTCTTCGACAACTTCTTCGAGCTAACCATCACTGGCCTTGCTCTCGGATCGGTCTACGCTCTGATCGCCTTGGGATACACGATGGTGTACGGCGTCCTGCAGCTGATCAACTTCGCCCACTCCGAAGTTTTCATGTACGGCACCTTCGCGGTCGTGTGGACGCTCTACTTCCTGGGCGGCACCCCCGGCAGTAGCACCGGCGCGGTGATCGGCATGCTGGCCGTCGCACTCGTCGTCGCGATGGCGGTTTCAGGCTCAATCGCTCTGCTCCTCGAACGCTTTGCCTATCGGCCGCTGCTCAAACGTGGGGCACCAAAACTGGTCACCCTGATTTCAGGCATCGGCGCCTCGTTCGTCCTCGCTGAGGCGATGGGCCTGCGTGGCGAGATCACGAAGTTCCTCGGGCTCGACGACAATGTTCAACGCTACGTTCGCCGATCTCGTGACACCACCGGCTTCCCCGTGGACATCACCCGGAAGGACGTCTTTACCATCGGCGACTATGCGGTGACCACGATCGACATCTTGGTGATCGGGTCTGCGTTGATCATGATGGTGATGCTCGACCAGTTCGTCCGCCGCTCCCGGCTCGGCCGCGGGATCCGAGCAGTTGCCCAGGACCCGGAGTCGGCAGCTCTGATGGGCGTCAACTCCACCCGCGCCGTTCAGCTCACCTTCCTCCTCGGCGGGATCATGGCCGGAGCGGCCGCCACCCTTTACATGATCCGCATCGGAGCGACCCGGTTCGACACCGGCTTCGGGCTCGGCATCAAGGCGTTCACCGCAGCTGTGTTGGGCGGTATCGGCAACCTGCGAGGCGCGCTCCTCGGCGGGCTCGTCCTGGGCGTCGCTGAGAACTGGGGTTCGGCCCTCATCGGTACGCAGTGGAAGGATGTTGTTGCGTTCGTCCTCCTCATCCTGATCTTGTTGTTCCGGCCCACGGGGCTGCTGGGCGAATCGCTCGGGAAGGCACGCGCATGACGAGCACGACGAAGCGATCTCACGTCAAGGTGGGGTTCCGCGACCGGATGGCTGATCTACCCAAGTCGGTCAGGATCTCCTTCATGGTGTTTGCCGCGGCGCTCGCCTATGCGCTCCCGATCCTCGACCCGCCGTTCCTCTCAACCCCCGACACCGACTTCGGGGGGGTCCTGTTCATTGTCGCGGTCTACGTGATGGCGGCGCTGGGTCTGAACATCGTGGTGGGCTATGCCGGTCTGCTCGACCTGGGTTACGTCGGCTTCTACGCCGTGGGCGCCTACACCGTGGGAGTCCTGACGTCGGAGCACGCCAGCCTCCCGTTCCTGTTGGTCATCCCCATTGCGGTCGTCGTCACGATGGTCTCCGGCGTGTTGCTTGGTGCGCCCACGCTCCGAGTGAGGGGCGACTACCTCGCGATCGTGACGCTCGGCTTCGGCGAAATCATTCGGCTCAGCGCCGTCAACTCCGACTGGTTGGGTGGGTCGGCCGGCATCTCGAAGATCGACCGGCCGCCGAGCGTCGAGCTTTTCGAGATACCACACATCAGCTGGGAGTCGGGAGTGCCGCTCGTCGATCTCGACAACACCACGATCTTCATCAAATTCGGCGTGCTCGACCAAACCCCGTACTACTGGTTTGTGCTGACGGTGATCATCTTGGTGCTGATCGCCGACAAGATGATCAAGGACAGCCGTGTCGGCCGGGCGTGGGAGGCGACCCGCGAGGACGAGGACGCGGCCGAGCTGATGGGTGTCCCGACGTTCAAGTTCAAACTGCTCGCGTTCGCGATGGGGGCCTTCGTGGGAGGGCTGGCGGGGGCGATGTTCGCTGGCAAGGGGGCAGGCTTCATCAACCCACAGTCGTTCCCGATCCTGGTATCGATCCTGTTCCTCGCCGCCGTCGTGGTCGGCGGCCAGGGCAACAGGTGGGGCGTCATGCTCGGGGCAGTCATCGTGGCTTACCTGCCCGAGCGGTTCCGCGGCTTTGAGGAATGGCGCGTGCTTGTTTTCGGATTGGTCCTCATGGTGCTGGCCGTGTACCGCCCGCAGGGCATCCTGCCACCGCGGCGGACCGTCCAGGCCCGCCAGCTCGAACACGAGATCGAGGCGCTCGAAGAGGGCGTGGAGGAGGACACAACTCGTGCCTGAGCACATGCTCGAAGTTGATGCCCTCACCCTCAGGTTCGGGGGGGTGACCGCACTCGACGACGTCACCTTCCATATAGACGAGGGCGAGATCCTTGGGTTGATCGGCCCCAACGGCGCCGGCAAGACCACCTGCTTCAACGTGACGACGGGTGTCTACAGACCGACGACCGGACAGGTGCGTTTCCAAGGTCAGTCGCTCAACGAAATCAAGAAGCACAAGATCACCCAGCTCGGTATCGCGCGCACGTTCCAGAACATCCGACTGTTCAAGGTCATGACCGCACTCGAGAACGTCCTGGTGGGAGTGGACGCCCAACACAAGACTGGTGTGCTGGGCGCGCTCTTCAGGACGCCTCGACATCGTCGAGAAGAGTCCGAGGGACACGACAAGGCGATGGAACTGCTGCGCTTCATGGGTATCGAGAAGCAGGCAGATGTGCTTGCCGCAAACCTCTCCTACGGCCACCAGCGGCGACTCGAGATCGCACGCGCAATGGCAACCAACCCCAAGCTGCTCTGTCTCGACGAGCCGGCCGCCGGCTTCAACCCAGCTGAGAAGCGCAAGCTCATGGACCTGATCCGACGAGTGCGCGACAGCGGCTACACCGTGTTGCTCATCGAGCACGACATGCGCCTGGTCATGGGCGTCACGGACCGGATCGTCGTGCTGGAATTCGGCCGGAAGATCGCCGAGGGACTCCCACATGAGATCCGCGAAAATCCGGCAGTTGTCGCCGCCTACCTGGGAGTTGACGAAGATGCTTCTTGAGGTCGAGGGCCTGTGCGTCAACTATGGGCACATCGAGGCTATCCGCGACATCTCCTTCGGCGTCGAAGCGGGGAGTATCGCCACGTTGATCGGTGCCAACGGCGCTGGGAAGACGACCACGCTGAAGACGATCTCCGGTCTCCGAAAGGTCCGCGCAGGGACGATCAAGTTCGACGGCGCGGATATCACCCACGTGCCGTCCTACGAGCGCGTCAAACTCGGTATCAGTCAGTCCCCGGAAGGTCGTGGCTGCTTCCCGGGCATGACCGTTCGCGAGAACCTCGACATGGGGGCCTACGTCCGCACGGACCGCAAGGGCACGGGATTGGCCAAGGACCTCGAGCGCGTCTTCACACTTTTTCCGCGCCTTGAAGAGCGCGTCACGCAATCCGCAGGCACCTTGTCGGGCGGCGAGCAGCAGATGCTCGCGATCGGCCGCGCGCTCATGGCAAAGCCGAGGCTAATCCTGCTCGACGAACCCTCGATGGGGTTGGCTCCCAAGCTGATCCAGCAGATCTTCTCCATCATCGGGGAGATCAACGAGCAGGGCACGACGGTCCTGCTCGTAGAGCAGAACGCGGCTCAGGCGCTGAAGCGGGCCGACACCGCGCACATCATGGAGACCGGGGAGATCGTCCGATCCGGGACCGGTGCAGAGCTCGAAGGTGACCCCTCGGTCAAGGCCGCATACCTCGGTGGGGACGTCTGACACAGGAGTCGACGCTCTCGTCAGCGCAGTACGACGACAAGCTGCGTGAGCAGCGGAGCCACCACTAACGCCGGCAACAGGTCACCCACCGGAACCTGCTTGATCTGGAGCAGTCGCAACCCCACGCCCACCAGTAGCAGCCCTCCGGTGGCCGTCAGTGCCGCTATGTGCGCGTCGGGCAAGAACGAGCCGAGCATGGCGCCCAACACCGTCAGCGACCCTTGCACGACGAGGACGACCACTGCCGACGCTGCCACGCCCCAGCCAAACGATGCTGCGAAAGCAATGGCCGCAAAGCCATCCAGCACGGACTTGAGGATGAGCTGGTCGGCACCGTTGCCGAGACCGTCCGACAGTGAGCCGAGAATCGTCAACGGCCCGACACAGAAGAGGATTGAGGAAGCCACGAAGCCCTCGATGAAGTGGCGGCGGTCAGCTGAGGCAGATCCTCTGGTGAGTCGTGACTGGAGAAACCCGCCGACGTTCTCGAGGCGGTACTCGATGCGGAGCGAGGATCCAGCAATGCCGCCGATGAGCAGCGACCCGAGCACGATCAGCACCGGCGCGGCGTCCCCGACTGCATCGTCGAGGACCGCGCTCGTCACCGCCATCGCCGAGACCGCAGCAACGAGCAGGGTGACGAGTCCGAGCGCGTCGGTGACGACGTCACGCGTGCGCTGCGGAAGCCGATGCCCGACCAGCACGCCGATTCCTGAACCCAGCAAGACAGCAGCCACGTTCACGACCGTGCCGAACCCGCGAAACACCTCAAGCCTCCTTTATTTCTTGCGTGGTGTGGTCGCAACAGAAACTGAGAAAGTCCGACCCACCTCTGGCAGCCGGTGGTGTGCAGCCGTAGTCTGGTGCGCGCCCCAGCGCCGCTCGTGCAGCCTAACGAGTCGTGTGGTGCAAACCCACTGCCACTCGGGGGAGTGACCAGAACAGAGGTAGCCATGGGCCGCGGATCCGTGGTCGTGCGTGATGCCGTGATCTCCGACGCAGCTGCGTTGGTCGGCATCTGGCAGGACATCAGTGCGACGACCGACCGTTCGAACCGCGCGGCCGCTACCGCCGACGACGCCACGCGAGCCATTGCCCGCCTCGAAACCGACCCAGCAGAGCGGCTGCTTGTCGCGATTCTCGACAGTGTCGTCGTCGGCGTCGCACACCTGCGCCGCGCTCCGATCTCACCGATTCACGAAGAGGATGCCGTGCACGTGGGCAACCTCCACGTGCTGCGTGATCAGCGACGACGTGGCGTCGGTACGTCGCTCATGGCCGCCGCTGCCGACTGGGCAGAGGAGAAGGACTCCAAGCACATCGTCGCGTCGGTCGCGGCCAGCGCCCGCGACTCCAATCGCTTCCTCGCCCGCCTTGGGATGGCTCAGGCAGCCGTCGTACGCGCCTCGACAGTCGCGGCTCTGCGCGCACGACTCACTACCGCGCCGACGAAGTCGATATCCACCAACGTGGTCGCAGCCCGCCGACTGATGCGTCGCTCCCGCGGATCACGCTGATCCCACGGCCAGTCCTCGATCAGCCCGGACTCGGCGGCTGCCACATCAGACCGACCGCGAGGTTCGCCTTGTAGCCGCGGTCACTCCCGCCCCACACGAGGAGCGCGTCACCGGTCCAGACCCCGACGTGCGGTTCGGTCAGTTGCGGACATGGGGGTGTGCGCAGCGTGGTCGCAGCCTCGAGGGATACCAGGATCGGGCCGCCCTCTGCCAACCAATCGCCTGCGGGACCGATGGCAGGCAGAGGACAGCCTTTCTTAGCCTCGTCAACGCTGAGTGGAGACTGCGGGACTGGCTCCCATTCGCCGCTCAGTGGATCGAGAGCTCCGCTGGCGCCGACGGTGCTGTCGTCCGGCATGGAGTTCCGCTGGATCGCCGTGATGACACGCTCGTCGAACCAATACCACGCCTGCGTCCAGAACCGCACGGGTGAGCGTGGCTCCCGCTCCCACTGCATCGAGTCGAGATCGAGCGTGGCAACCACGAACGTCTTGTTGTCCGCGTCTGGCTCATCAATGAGCAGTCCCGTGAGTACGAGCGCGTCGCCCGTCCACGTGAGCGCCCGATCGAACGTTGCCGGGAACGGATCGTCCGGCAGCCGCTGCCAGCGCCCCTTCGCCGGGTCGAGCAGCCAGTCGCCGACGTCACGGCCCTCCTCGGACCCCTGGGGTACGACGGCGTAGCGCCCGGTCCAGCCCAGCTGATTCGGCGTGACCGGCGCTGGGTCGAGAGTGCGCCAGGAATCTCGCGCCGGGTCGTACAACAGTGTCGCGGCATCCTGCCCGTTGTCTCCCTCAGCCTGGGGGTCAAGGCGCGGAGCGAGCACCAGCATCTCGGTGCCCGTCCAGATCGCCTGGGCGTAAGTCAGGGACTGTGGGGCGTCAGCGATCCGTCGCCAGGTGTCCGTGGCGGGATCATAGGCGCCACCATCAGCCAACCGTTGTGCGTCCGTCGGTCCAGCGCAGTCCGCCCCAGGCGGGCAGAGCGGCATATCGGTGCCCCCGGCGACGATCATCTCCGTGCCGGTCCACACTGCGACCTCTCCACTCCGTGGTGACAACGGCGACGGCGCGATCTCGCTCCACGTGCCGGTTGCGACGTCAGCACTGTTGCCATCCGACGTGTCGTTGCCGGTCAGCAGACTGGCAGTCATCGCGATCGCGGCAACGCTGGCTGCCACGGCCAGTCCGCTCCCGGCGAACCTCCATCGGCGCACACGGGCCACCCGCGCCAGGATCTCCTCCCGGCCACCAGGAGGGCTACCGACCGGCTCGGCCAGGCTCCGCAACGCGTCGCGCAGCTCCTTGTCAGACATCGTTGTCTCCCACCTTGAGTCCGGCGAGCGACGAGCCTTGAGGCGCCCGCTCGCGAAGCTGTTGCAGGCCGCGTGACACATGGCTCTTCGCCGTACCGACGCTGCAACCCATCGCCTCGGAGATCCCTCGCAGGTCGAGATCGTCGACGTACTTGAGCACGAGGGCAGTGCGCTGCCGCGGCGACAAGGCCTTGAGCGCCTCGAGCAGCCATGGCTCGATTCCCAGCCGGTGCGGGTCGAGCACGGCAACCGTGGGTACGACGCCGAAGGGGCCTTCCCGGTTCAGCCGCCGCAACCGGTCGACGTTCAGCCGGACGAGAGTCGTGCGGGCATACGCGCCTGGGTTGCCGCCTGCGTCGATGTGCGACCAGCGCGTCCCGACTCTGACGAGACACTCCTGCACGAGATCCCAGGCGTCATGCCCGTTGCCGGTGAGAGCCCGCGCGTAGCCGAGCAGCCGTGGCATCTCAGCATCGACGAACTCCTCGAACTCCCGGCGTCCCCGCACAACTCACCTCTCCCCGCTCGCAGTATGTACGGAGTTAGGGCCTCAAAGGTTGAGTCAGGTCGGTGGCGCGGAGATGAGCTGGCAGGTGAGCCGGGCAGTGCAGACACGCCGGCCCTGCTCGTCGGAGATGACGATCTCGTAGCAGGCAACGCTGCGACCGAGATGGACTGGAGTGGCGACACCCGTCACTGTGCCCGCAGAAACAGCCCGGTGGTGCGTCGCGTTGATGTCGACCCCGACGGCGACCTGCTCGGGCTGCGAGTGCAAGGTGGCGCCGATCGAGCCCAGGCTTTCGGCCAGCACGCACGACGCTCCGCCGTGGAGCAGCCCGAACGGCTGGGTGTTGCCGTCGACCGGCATCGTCCCGACGACCCGTTCTGATGTGGCTTCGGTGATCTCGATGCCCATCCGCTCATGGATCGTCGTCCCCATGTCGGGCCACATGCCGGTCACACTCTCGGGGTACGTCATGGAGTCTCCGCTCGGCTGCCAGTTTCGACCAACATTCGTGCTCCTCAGCCTAGTGATCGTCCCGGGAGACGCCCTCCGGATGGTGTCGGTGGCCACCACTAGAGTCGCTCTGTGGCTTCGACCGACACGACCCCCTCCGACACCACTGCTGCCGAGCGACCGCGCCTGCTGTTGCTCGACGGTCATTCCCTCGCTTACCGGGCATTCTTCGCTCTGCCCGTCGAGAACTTCTCGACGACCACGGGGCAGCCGACCAACGCCGTCTACGGCTTCACGTCGATGCTCATCAACGTGCTGCGAGACGAAAGCCCGACCCACCTCGCCGTGGCGTTCGACGTGTCCCGTAAGACCTTTCGCTCGGAGGAGTACTCCGAATACAAGGCGAACCGATCCAAGAGCCCTGACGAGTTCAAAGGGCAGGTGTCGCTCGTCAAAGAGGTGCTCGACGCCTTGCGTGTCGTCTCGGTGGAGAAGGACGGCTTCGAAGCCGACGACGTGATCGCCACGCTTGCCACCCAAGCTGAGGCCGCCGGCTACGACGTGCTGATCTGCTCGGGTGACCGCGATGTCTTCCAGCTCGTGAGCGACCGCGTCACCGTCCTCTACCCGCGCAGAGGTGTCTCGGACCTCGCCCGGATGACACCTGCCTCGGTGTTCGACAAGTACGCCGTCCAGCCAGCGAGCTATCCCGACCTCGCCGCGATGGTCGGTGAGTCCAGCGACAACCTGCCTGGCGTACCGGGTGTCGGACCCAAGACCGCCGCGAAATGGATCGCCCAGTTCGAGACTCTCGACGAGATCGTCGCTCGCGTCGACGAGATTCCGGGCAAGGCCGGGCAGGCACTGCGAGACCACCTCGCCGACGTCATCCGCAACCGCCGCATCAACGCGCTGGTGCGCGACCTCGACCTGCCGGTGAAGCCGCCCGACCTGCTGCAAGGGCCCTGGGACCGCGACGAGGTGCACAAGATCTTCGACGGGCTCGAGTTCCGCGTGCTTCGCGACCGCCTCTTCGAGACGCTCTCGGCCGACGAGGTGCAGATCGAGGACGCCGCGCACATCGACGGTCACCGTCTGGGCGTCGGAGAGCTGGAGCCTTGGCTCGCGGCTCACGCAGCCGCCGACACGCTGGTCGGAATGCACGTCGACGGTCTCTGGAGCAAGGCGGCCGGCGGCGTGACGTCTCTCTCGCTGGCCACGGAGTCCGGTCACGCGGCCTGGGTCGACGCAGCTGAGATCGCGCCGGAAAACGAGACGGTGCTCGCCGCCTGGCTGGGCGACAAGGCGCGGCCGAAGGCCCTCCACGACGCGAAGGCGTCGCTGCTCATGCTGGCCGCCCGCGGCTGGCCATTGCAAGGGTTGGCCGCAGACACTGCCCTGTCGGCATACCTCTCCCATCCCGACCAACGCTCCTACGACCTGGCCGACCTGACGCTGCGCTACCTGCACCGCGAGCTCAAGGGAGAGGCAGCTGCGACTGACCAGCTGGCGTTCGATCTCGACGGTGACTCGGCGGCGGCGAACGAGTCGATGCAGCGAGCCCACGCCGTCGTCGAGCTCGCTGCGGCATTGTCGACAGAGTTGGAGTCACGCGGCGGATCGCGACTGCTTGCCGAGATCGAGCTCCCTCTTGTCGAGGTGCTGGCGAAGATGGAGCAGGCAGGCATTGCGGTCGACGACGACTATCTGATGTCGCTCGAAGCCCAGTTCGGTGGTCGCGTCAAGGAGGCTGCCGACGAGGCCTTTGCCGTGATCGGCAAGCAGATCAACCTCGGCTCACCGAAGCAGCTGCAGGTCGTGCTTTTCGACGAGCTCGGTATGCCGAAGACCAAGCGCACCAAGACGGGTTACACCACCGACGCGGAGGCGCTTCAGACGCTGTTCGACAAGACCGAGCACCCGTTCCTGCAGCAGCTGTTGATTCACCGCGATGCGACGCGGCTGCGCCAGACCGTCGAAGGCTTGCTCAAGACGATCGCCGACGATGCGCGCATCCACACGACGTTCAACCAGATGATCGCGGCGACTGGGCGACTGTCGTCGACTGAGCCCAACTTGCAGAACATCCCGATCCGCACCGAGGAAGGGCGTCGGATCAGGGAGGCGTTCATCGTCGGCGAGGGCAACGAGTCGCTGCTCACCGCCGACTACAGCCAGATCGAGATGCGCATCATGGCGCACGTGTCCGAAGACGCCGGTCTGATCGAGGCGTTTCACTCGGGCGAGGACTTCCACTCGGTGATGGCGGCGCGGGTGTTTGAGGTCGACGCCGGTTCGGTCTCGGTCGCGCAGCGGTCGAAGATCAAGGCGATGAACTATGGCCTCGCGTACGGCTTGTCGGCCTACGGGCTTGGGATGCAGCTCGGCATCGAGCCCGCGGAGGCACGCGGGTTGATGGATGAGTACTTCCTGCGGTTTGGCGGCGTCCGCGAATACCTGCACGGCGTCGTCGACGAGGCGCGGCGTACCGGCTTCACCGAGACCCTGTTCGGCCGCCGCCGTTACCTGCCCGACCTGACGAGTGACAACCGGCAACGGCGCGAGATGGCCGAGCGGATGGCGCTCAACGCCCCGATCCAGGGCTCTGCCGCCGACATCATCAAGGTCGCCATGCTGAAGGTCGATGCGGCCCTCGACGCCGAAGGGCTGTCTTCGCGGATGTTGCTCCAGGTCCACGACGAGCTCGTCTTCGAAATGGCCCCTGGCGAGCGTGACAGCCTCGAGACTCTGGTTCGGCGCGAGATGGCCGCCGCCTCCGACCTCGCGGTCCCGCTCGACGTCTCAGTCGGGGTGGGTCGCACCTGGCATGAGGCTGGTCACTAGCACGCCGGCCCTCGCCGCAAGCGGACGGTCAGTGGCGACTGGTCGTGAAGATCGCGGTCCCAGGCACATAGGGTCCGCGCTCCGGCCCCCAGGCGCCCCAGACGCGGGTTAGCCCGGCTGGCCACTCCGGCTCGAGCAGCCCGTCGACACTCAAACCGGCCAGGGTGATCGCGCCGATCCAGTCGCCGAGCGTGTGGTGCGGCTCGACGTACGTCGGGGTGTCTGCTTCGTCGAGCTCGACGTACGACGATCGGTCGAAGTACGACCGAGTGACCGTCAGTCCGATCCCCGCGCTCGGGTCGTCGGGCAGCACCTGCCGCATCGGATGCACGACGGAGAAGACGAACCGACCACCTGGTCGGAGCACCCGCGAGACCTCGCGCAGCGGAGTGACGATGTTGACGAGGAACGGCAGGGCACCGAACGCCGAGCACGCCAGGTCGAACGACGCGTCCGTGAACGGCAGTGCGCTCGCGGTCGCGCATGCGGTGGGTACGTCGATCGAGGTCTCGCCGTCGAGCCGCCGACTGTGCTGCAGCTGCCGGTACGACAGGTCGACCCCCACCGCGGTGGCTCCACGGGAGACGAGCCAGCGCGAGCACTGGCCTGCGCCGCAGCCGATCTCGAGCACCCGTTGCCCGGCGACCTCCCCGAGCAGCTGCAGGTCTGCCTCGTCGAGTCCCTCAGGTGACCAGATGAACCCCGAGTCACCGAGAAACTCGCCATGCTCTCGCTGGTATTCGTCTGCCTCGCCGTCCCAGTCCGAGCGATTGGCGCGCTGAGCTTCGGCGTCACTGACCACCCTGAACTCGGCCGGCCGATCCTGCGTCATACCAGCAACAACCGGTCGCAGAGCTGACGCAGCGTCTCACCTGCGGGGGCGGTCACCTTGAACCGCAACAGGTGGTCGGCTCTCGTGCGGCCGAGGTTGACGGCGATGACCGGTGTGCCCATCCGAGCTGCACCGACGGCGTACCGGTAGCCGGAGTGAACCATCAACGAGGAGCCGACGACGAGCATCGCATCGGACGTCGACAGGGCGGCTTTCGCCTGCGCATGACGCCACGGCGGGACGTTCTCTCCGAAGAACACCACGTCGGGCTTGACGACCCCGCCGCATCGAGGACACGGCGGCACGTCGAATCCGGTGAAGTCGAGCCCGTCGAGATCGGCATCGCCGTCGGGCGCGATCGGCGCGTCGAGACCTGCCCACCCGTCGTTGCGCGACACGAGCAGCTGTTGCCAGGCAGCCCGGCCCGACGTCTGGCGGCACATCAAGCAGACCACCCGGTCGAGGCGGCCGTGTAGGTCCGTGACCCGCCGGGAGCCGGCTGCCTGGTGCAGCCCGTCGACGTTCTGCGTCACCAGCAAACCGACCCGGCCGACCTGCTCGAGCTCTGCCAGAGCGACGTGCGCGTCGTTCGGCCCGGCGCTCCCGAAGCTGCGCCAACCGATCAGGCTGCGCGCCCAGTAGCGCGCTCGCATCAGCGGATCGCCCATGAACGACTGGAACTGGACCGGTTGCTGACGTTTCCAGTCACCGTTCGCATCCCGATAGTCGGGAATCCCCGATGCCGTGCTGCAACCGGCCCCGGTCAGCACGAACAGGCGGCGGTGCTCTGCCACGAAGTCGACGAGTTGCTCGAGCCCGCCTGGCGGTGCCTCACCCGCTGGCATGGCGATCCTCCGCAGCGATGGGTCGCGCACGATGCTCATGGTGCTTCGAGATTACCTGCGACCTGGCGGGCGGGCCTGGCATGGCAGATCACCGCGCCGCCGCCGTGACGAGTGCTGCAAGGATGGCGCTATGAGCGAGGTCAAGATCGGGTACGCCGCAGCGCTCGAGCAGTTCGCGCCGCAGGAGATGATCCAGCTTTGTGAGACGGCCGAGCAGCACGGCTTCGTCGGCACGATGGCGGCCGACCACTTCCAGCCGTGGGTACCGCAGCAGGGCCAGGCGTCATACGTGTGGAACGTGTTGAGCGCAGTCGGCCAGCGCACCACGGGCGACCTCGGGCCGGGCGTCACCTGTCCGACGTTCCGCCACCACCCGGCGATCGTGGCGCAGGCGGCCGCGACGCTGGAGGCGATGTACCCGGGGCGCACCTGGCTCGGCCTCGGCTCCGGCGAGGCGCTCAACGAGCACATGTTCGGTGGCTACTGGCCAGAGCCGGCGGAGCGCATCCGGATGATGTTCGACGCGATCGAGCTGATCCAGAAGCTCTTCACGGGCAAGGACGTCAAGCATCAGGGGAGTTCTTCAAGCTGCACACGACCCGCCTGTGGACCATGGCCGACAAGCCGCCGCCGATCATCGTCGCGACGGCCGGTCCGATCACCGCGAAGAAGACGGGCGCCCGCTGCGACGGCATCATCACGCCCGGCGCGACGACGGAGAAGGTCGCCGGCGTGTTGGCCAAGTTCGACGAAGGTGCGCTCTCGCAGGGCAAGGACCCGGCGCTGATGCCGAAGCTCCTGCAGCTCCATCTTTCCTGGGCGCCAACCGACGAGAAGGCCCTCGAGAACGCGATGACTGAGTGGCCCAACGGCGGCATGAAGTTCCCCAAGCAGGATATGCGGTCGCCACACGACTTCGCGCAGATGGCCGCACTCGTGCGGCCGGAGGACTTCGACGGGCGGATGGTCATCTCGTCGGATCCCGACGCCCACCGGGCAGAGATCCAGCGGTTCCTCGACCTCGGGTTCACCCAGGTCTACCTCCACAACGTCGGCCGCAACCAGACGGAGTGGATGGAGGTCTTCGGCCGCGATGTGCTCCCGAAGCTGACCGGCTGAGGCAACCCGTCGAGCCGATCAGGTGCTGGGGAAGCCAACCCCGATGTCTGTGCCGATGGGGACGAGCGTGCCTGCCGCGATGCTCTGGTGCGTCACGCGTGGCGGCCCGCCTTCCTGCGACAGGGTCGACGACTGCGTAATCACCTGAGGACCGGTCGACGTGAGACCGGTGAGTTCGGGAAGGCTGGTCGCCGCCACGTCATGGAGCGAGCCGCCCGTCGGCCCGTACACGTCTACGCTGGCGAGCGTGACCATCCACTCGGAGCACCCGTTCCTCGAGCCTGAGTCCGAGCGCGATCCCGTCCGCCGGCTGCGGGGACGTCTGGGGGGGACGGTCTCGCTCTGGACGACCGGCTCCGGTAGTGCCCGGGCTGGGCTGCCCGTCTCGTCGTTCGTCATCGCGCGCGGCGAGCCCGACCACCTGCTCGCGCTCCTTGACCCCGACTCTGACTTCGCCGAGACGTTCATGCAGACACGGGTGGCCGTCGTGCAGCTGCTCGAGTGGGGGCACCGTGATCTCGCAGATGCTTTCGCGGGACAGGCGCCGGCACCTGGCGGGGTGTTCCGGATGGGGGAGTGGACCGACACAGCGTGGGGTCCGCTGCTCACCGGTGTCAGTGCCTGGGCCGGCGTACGGCTGGTCGATGACGAGCCACGAGAAGTCGGTTGGTCAGTGCTCGTCAACACCGTGTTCGAGCAGGTGGAACTCGCGGATGAACGTGCCCCGCTCGTGCATCGCCGGGGCCGCTACCAGAGACCTACCGGGTAGCCCACGACTTGTCAGACGCTCACCCGGCCGGAGCCGGGCGAGCGTCTGACAAGTCGGAAAGCGGTTCGCGACGCTGTTCTCCCTGCCTGCCAAGGCCGCCGCCAGCTGACCCATCCCGCCCCAGGATGATGGTGCCGTGGAGACGGACTGGTTTGGCGCAAGCCTCGAGCCGCTCGCGGGCGGCTACAGCGGGGAAACCTTTGTCGTGGGTGACGGCGACGACAGAGTGGTCGCACGGATCTACCGACGCCAGCCCGAGCGGGCGCCGATCGATGCCAGCCTGCTGCGCCTCGTGCGAGGAATCATCCCCGTACCCAAGGTTCTCGAGGTGCGACCGGCAACAGCGGACCAGCCGGCAGTGCTCATCACCGAGTACGTCGAGGGCCAGCGACTAGACGAGGTGCTCCAACGAGACGACCCCGGGCTCGATCGGGAGAAGCTCGGCCACCACCTCGGCGACGTGCTTGGCTCCTTGTCGGCCATGCCGTTCCTGAGTGTGGGCATGTTCGCGGGGCCGGACCTAGGCATCTCTGCGGAAGGCATGCCAGACCTCGCCGGCTGGGCACAGCACTACCGCGATAGCGGCCGCCTTGCGGCCTGGCCCGAACCTGACTGGCTAGCCCTACTGAGCCTGATCGACGTCGCCGAGGACACTCTCGCCAGCGGTGAGAACCCGTCTCGTTTTGTGCTGGCGCACAGCGACTTCAACCCGAAGAATATCCTCATCGACCCCGACGACTACAGCGTGGTCGCGCTCCTCGACTGGGAGTTCGCGCACGCCGGGTCGGTCTACACAGACTTCGGCAACATCACTCGCTTCGAGCGGGACGAGCGACTCGTGCGCGCCATCACGGCAAGCTTCGTCGACCGGGCGCCAGGCCATATTCAGGACCCGTTCACGCATGGCCGAGCCGTGGACCTGTGGGCACTGGTGGAGCTTGCCGGTGGCATGCCATCGAACCCCGTCCGAGAGCTTGCGTCGACCCTGCTACTTGCTCAGGCGCGCGCTGGAGATCTGCACGCCTGGCCGTGGGACACCCCTCGCGTTGACCCCGTAGGCGCAGGCGCCGTACTCTAGATGGTGCGCTTTGGGCTTGCATGACCTCAGACGGAGCAGGCTCGTGCTCGCCGTCCTACAACTCACTTGCCTTCCCCGGCTCGCCATGGCCAGGGTCAGTCGGCCGGACCGCGATCCAACAGCCTTGAGTGCACACGCTCGACAAACCTAACCATCCATCGGAGTTCCTACTACATGACGTCCAGCATCGAAGCTCCTCCGGCCGCACAAGAGACCCCACAGGTCGCGGTCAACGACATCGGATCGGCGGAGGACTTCCTCGCCGCAATCGACGCCACCATCAAGTACTTCAACGACGGCGACATCGTTGACGGCATCATCGTCAAGGTCGACCGAGACGAGGTCTTGCTCGACATCGGCTACAAGACCGAGGGAGTCATCCCTTCGCGTGAGCTGTCGATCAAGCACGACGTCGACCCAGGCGACGTAGTCGCGGTCGGCGACAAGGTCGAAGCCCTTGTCCTCCAGAAGGAGGACAAGGAAGGCCGGCTCATCCTCTCCAAGAAGCGCGCACAGTACGAACGCGCCTGGGGCACGATCGAGAAGATCAAGGAAGAGGACGGCGTCGTCACCGGCTCCGTGATCGAGGTCGTCAAGGGCGGTCTGATCATCGACATCGGCCTCCGCGGGTTCCTCCCGGCGTCGCTCGTCGAGATGCGTCGTGTGCGCGACCTCCAGCCGTACGTCGGCAAGGAGCTCGAGGCGAAGATCATCGAGCTCGACAAGAACCGCAACAACGTCGTGCTCTCGCGTCGTGCGTGGCTCGAGCAGACACAGTCCGAGGTCCGCCAGAACTTCCTGACCCAGCTGCAGAAGGGCCAGGTCCGGCCGGGCGTCGTCTCGTCGATCGTCAACTTCGGAGCGTTCGTCGACCTCGGCGGCGTCGACGGACTCGTGCACGTCTCCGAGCTGTCCTGGAAGCACATCGACCACCCGGGCGAGGTTGTCGAGGTCGGCCAAGAGGTGACGGTCGAGGTGCTCGACGTCGACATGGACCGCGAGCGTGTCTCGCTGTCCCTGAAGGCGACGCAGGAAGACCCGTGGCAGCAGTTCGCCAGGACTCACCAGATGGGTCAGATCGTGCCGGGCAAAGTCACCAAGCTCGTGCCGTTCGGTGCGTTCGTGCGCGTCGACGAGGGCATCGAGGGACTGGTGCACATCTCCGAGCTGGCCGAGCGCCATGTGGAGATCCCCGAGCAGGTCGTCCAGGTCAACGACGACGTCATGGTCAAGATCATCGACATCGACCTCGAGCGTCGTCGCATCTCGCTGTCGCTCAAGCAGGCCAACGAAGGTGTCGACCACACGGCCGACGACTTCGACCCCACGCTCTACGGCATGGCGGCGACCTACGACGCCGAAGGCAACTACCTCTACCCCGAGGGCTTCGACGCCGAGACCGGCGAATGGCTCGACGGCTACGACGAGCAGAAGGCCGCGTGGGAAGAGCAGTACGCCAAGGCGCATGCCCGCTGGGAGGCCCACAAGACGCAGGTCGAGGAGGCCGGCAAGGCAGACGTCGAGGCAGTCGAGGCGTCGCAGTACTCCTCCGACAGCAGCGGTAGCGAAGCGGAGGAGGCGACTAGCGACGGCGAAACTCCCGCCGCAGCACCAGCCCCCGAAGATCCGAACGAAGGCTCGCTCGCTTCCGATGAGGCGCTGCAGGCACTGCGTGAGAAGCTCACCGGCGGTCAGTAACTCCAAGGCATCCAGCAACATCGGAAGGCCCCGCATCCCTCGTGGATGCGGGGCCATCGCCTTGTCCTGCGTGACTACGCTGGCCGAATGTCGTCAGCGGGTGGGTCCATGCGCCAGCTTCGCTGGGTCGCCGTCCTTCTCATCGCTGTCGTGGCCGGCTGTACGTCGGCCACCGACGGCGACACGCTGACCCCTCGTCCGAAGAGCAGCAGCACAAGCGCGTCAGCACCCGAGACCCCACCGACGTCGTGGGTCGTCTCGGTCGGCGACAGCTACATCTCCGGGGAGGGCGCGCGATGGGCGGGCAACACGAACCGCAACGCGCGCCCTGTCGACGCTCTCGGCCCTGACGCGTACGACGACCGGCCTGGCGGGGAGAGCCAGCCGGGCTGCCACCGAGCGGAGCAGTCCGTCGCCACGCTTGGCCTTGACGACGTACGCGGGCTCAACCTGGCCTGCTCGGGGGCAACGACCAGGTCGGAGCAGGTGGGAAAGCGGTTCACCCCCGGGCTCGACTTCTACGCGGACGGTCAGGGCTACCGGGGCCAGGCCCTGGCGCTGCAGCGCTTTGCGGCTTCGCACGACGTCAGCCACGTCATCGTGTCGATCGGCGGCAACGACTTCCAGTACGGGTCGATCGTCGCCCGATGCGCCAGCGGGTTCATCGGGTTCGGCGTCGAGCGCAGCGAGTGCGGCGTCGATGCCGACCTGCAACGCGTGTTCAGTGCCGCCAACGCGCGAGCAGTCACCGCCGAGATCACCCGATCGCTCGAGCGGGTGCGGCAGGCGATGGTGCGGGCAGGCTACGAACAGTCCGACTATCGGCTGGTCGTGACGACATACCCGGCGCCCCTCCCGCCGAGCGAGGCGATTCGCTACGGCGACGACAACGATCGATACCGCGCAGGCGGATGCCCGTTCTTCGATGCCGACCTCGACTGGGCCAACGACACTGCCCTGGCCACCATCAATGCGAGCGTGTCGAAGGCAGCGGCGTCCCTGACCGGAGCAAACGTCACCCGCCTCGACCTCGCCAGAGCCTTCGACGGCCACCGCCTGTGTGAGCAAGGCGTGTCGACATTCCCGGCGAGCGGCCTTGAATCATGGCGCACCCAGCACGCCGCGCAGCGGCTGGAGTGGGTGAACCGGGTCTACTTCACGTTCGTGCCGTGGCAGGTGCAGGAGTCGCTGCACCCGAACTACTGGGGCATGCGTGCCCAGCAGGCCTGCGTGCGGGAGGTGGTCGAGGATCGCGACGAGGACTCAGTGCGGTGCGTCAACACCGGCGGGCTCAACGAGGACGGCAGCCCTGAGATGCGGCTGGTCCGCTGAGCCGCGGGCTACCTGGCCGTGAAAGGCTCACGCCATGCTGCGTGTGGGCCTCACCGGTGGAATCGCAGCCGGAAAGTCGACGGTCAGTGCCCTGCTGCGCGAACACGGCGCCGTCGTGGTCGACGCCGATGACCTAGCTCGTGAGGTCGTCGCCCCGGGCACACCCGGCCTGGCCGAGGTGGTCACCGAATTCGGGCCCGACGTGCTGACCGCGGAAGGCGAACTCGACCGGCCGGCGATGGGTCGGCATGTCTTCGGTGACGCCGGCGCGCGGAGCCGGTTGGAGTCGATCATCCATCCCCGGGTGCGTGCCAGGGCGGCGGAGATCGAAGCCGAGGCGGCCGATGACGCCGTGGTGGTGCACGACATACCGCTGCTGGTCGAGACCGGTCAGGCCGACAAGTTCGATGTCGTGGTCGTCGTCGACGCCCCGACCGAACAGCAGGTGCAGCGGCTCAGCCGAGATCGCGCGATGAGCGCGGAAGACGCGCGAGAGCGAATCGATGCCCAGGCAGACAGGCGACAGCGGCTCGCAGCCGCCGACCATGTCATCGTCAATGACGGGTCACCCGGGCAGCTACGAGCCGCTGTCGACGAGCTCTGGGAGGAGCTCCTCAGGCGCTCACGCGCCTAGCTTGGTCATCACCGCAGCTGGTCACGCGGCGAGGTCAGGGTCGGCGAGCTTGCGCAGCTGGCTGAGCGCCTCACGCTCGAGCTGCCGCACGCGTTCGGCCGACACCCCGTGACGAGCACCGATCTCGGCGAGCTTCTCTTGCCGGCCGTCGACGAGGCCATATCGCGACCGGATGATGTCGGCCGAGCGCTCATCGAGCAGCTCGACGAGCTTGTCGAGGCGCCGCCGCGACTCCACGTCGAGGAAGGCAGAGTCGGGCCCCGGTGTCGTCTCGCGGGCGACCAGGTCGCCGAGGGACGTGTCGCCATCGTCGTCGACCGGGGTGTCGAGGCTGACATGGTCGCGACCCCAGTTCATCAGGTCGAGGACTCGTCCGAGCGACATGTCGAGCTCGACGGCGATCTCCTCCGGCTCGGGGTCACGGCCGAGCTGACGCTCGAGCGTGCGCCTGGCGGAGCCGATCTGGTTGAGCTCCTCGACGACGTGGACCGGCAGTCGCACGACCCGCGCCTGCTGGGCGATGCCACGGGTGATGGCCTGCCGCACCCACCAGGTGGCGTAGGTCGAGAACTTGTAGCCCTTCGCGTAGTCGAACTTCTCGACCGCGCGGATCAGGCCGGTGTTGCCCTCCTGCACCAGGTCGAGCATCGGCATGGCCGAACGCCCGTACTTGCGTGCGATCGAGACGACCAACCGCAGGTTGGCCTGGATGAACAGCTGGACGGCACGCGCACCGTCCTCGACGAGCCATTCGAGCTCCTCACGCGAGGCGCGCATGGGCGCACCCCCCTTGGCGCGGGCGATTCGACCCGTGTCGAGGAGATGCTGCGCAAGCAGTCCTGCCTCGATCGCCTTCGAGAGCTCGACTTCGGTGGCCGCGTCGAGCAGCGGCGTACGCGCGATCTCGTCGAGATACATCCCAACGCTGTCGCGGCCCTCGATGGCGCCATCGCGCGATTCGAGAGTCGAAGTACGACGAGTTGCCACGGGGGTCCCTCTCTGTCGGTGTGCTCACTGGGCACGAGGTCGTTGACTCGTACACCACCTACAACGCACCGGCTGACCTGGAGATTCCGGCGGGGTGCCGTCATCTCACCGCCACGTCTCCGCAGCGGTAATGAGTAAACGCCCTACCTCCGACAGATAGTTGCGCCTCTCAGGGAGTTCTTACGCCTCCTCAGCCGGTGTTCAGGAACGACCACGACACCCTCAACGCGGGGTGGCCGTCGCCCCAGCCGTGTCCACGATCCACGCGAAGTAGTCGGCCGTCTCGCGCCACGCGTCGTAGCGCCCGCTCGCGCCGCCATGCCCCGCGGACATCTCACACTTGAAGATCACGTTGCTGTGGTTGGGCAGGGTGTCGCGGAGCTTGGCGATCCACTTGGCCGGCTCGACGTAGTAGACCCGGGTGTCGTTGATCGACGTCAGCGCGTAGATGGCCGGATACTGCCTGGCCTCGATGTTCTCGTACGGCGTGTAGGACTTCATGTACGCGTAGACCTCGGGGTCGTGCAGCGGGTCGCCCCACTCGTCCCACTCGAAGACAGTCAGCGGCAGCTCCGGGTCGAGGATCGTGGTGAGCGCATCGACGAACGGCACCTGCGCCACGAGCCCGCCGAACCGCTCGGGCGCGAGGTTGGCGACCACGCCGATGAGCAGACCACCGGCGCTGCCGCCGAGCCCGACAAGCTGCGGCGTCGTGGTCCAGCCGGTGTCGACCAGGTGGTCGGCCACGTCGACGTAGTCGGTGAACGTGTTCTTCTTCTCCAGCAGCTTGCCGTGCTCGTACCAGAGCCGGCCCATCTCTCCTCCGCCGCGGATGTGGGCGAGGACGTAGACCATGCCGCGGTCGAGCAGCGACAGCCGGGCGATGCTCATGAACGGGTCGTAGCAGATCTCGTAGGAGCCGTAGCCGTACAAGACCAGTGGAGCAGCGCTGCGGGCCTCGACGTCCTTGTGCCGCACGATCGAGATCGGGGATCCGTGCGCCGTCGCGGGCGGTGACCCACTCGCGGGTCTGGATGTAGTCCGTGGGGTCGTAGCCGCCGAGGACTGGCTGCTGCTTGCGTAGGTGGAGCTCGCTGGTCGCAGGGTCGAACTCGTAGACCGTCGCCGGCGTCACCCACGAGCTGTAGCTGACCCGGACGAACGGCTGCCGCCAGTCGGAGAACCCGGCGCCAATGGCCTCGAACAGCTCCTCGTCGAACGCGATGTTGGACCCTTCGCCAATTCCGTCGCCGCTGATCGGCAGCACGCGGACCTGCGCCAGGCTGCCCTCGCGCAGGTTGACGACGACCGTGGTCGCCGAAACGTCGATGTCGTTGATACGCACCTCGTCGCTTGGTGCGATGACGGTGTCGAGCTGGTCAAGGGAGGACAGATCGACAGGCCCGGAGCCCAGCGTGAAGTTGATCGCATCGCGGTTGTGGAGGACAAGCAGCCGGTCCTCGCCTCCGACGACGGCGTGGTCGACCGAGTACTCGACGCCGTCGACGCGGGGGATGACGACCCGGAATTCGCCGGTCGGGTCGCCGGCATCGAGGAGTCGCTGCTCGGACGTGATCTTCGACTCCGAGGTGATGATGAGGAAGCGGTCAGACGTCGTACGGCTGATGCCCGTCATGTAGCGGTCATCGGCCTCGTGGTGCACGAGTACGTCGTCTGAGGTGTCGGTGCCGAGCGCGTGCCGCCACACCTTGAACGGCCGCCAGGCGTCGTTGACCGTCGTGTAGAAGAGGTGGCTGCCGGTCGGCGGACCAGGTGGCGCCATGCAGGGTGTTCTCGATCTCGTCGGGCAGCAGCTCACCGGTGCGCAGGTCCTGGAAGAACACCGTGTAGCGCTCGTCACCGACCATGTCTGTCGAGTACGCCAGCAGGGTGCCGTCAATCGTGACGGTGAACGCGCCGAGGGAGAAGTAGTCTGCGCTCTCGCTGGCGAGCTCGTTGCAGTCGACGAGGACCTCCTCACCGGGCACGTCGATGCCCGGCGTCGAGCGTCGGGGGAGTCCATTCGTCGCTGCCGGCCTTGGTGCGGCAGACCAACGGGTACTGCATGCCCTCGAGTGTGCGCCGGTAGTACCAGTGGTCGCCGGTCCGGCTGGGCACCGACAGGTCGGTCTCCTGGGTGCGTGACTTGATCTCGGTGAAGATCGCTTCACGCAGGGAGCCGAGGTGCGCGGTCCTTGCCTTGGTGTAGGCGTTCTCCGCCTCGAGGTAGGCGACGGTGTCGGGACTTTCCTTGTCGCGGAGCCACTCGTAGTCGTCAACGAAGGTGTCGCCGTGGTGGCTGCGCTCGACCGGCCGCTTGTCGGCGACCGGAGGCTGCGGAGCGGCGGTTGTGTCGGTGGTGCTCTGCTGGCTGCTGGGGTCGGTCACGCCGTGACCCTATCCCTCCGACCCCGACTCGGCCGACTGGATTTCTCGGCGGCGAGGCGCCGTGGTCGGAGCTATGAGGAGGGCGCGGGCTCGGGCTCGGGGACGTGGTCCATAGCCGGAAGGTTTCGGACAGACGAGGACACCAGGGTGAGCAAGGCGATCACGACGTACAGGACTGCGGCGACGACGAGCAGATCCTGCGCGCCGAACACCCCCGCGAGCGGACCGAACATCAGCTGGCCGATCGGGATCGCGATGAAGGAGCCGAGGGCGTCGTACGACGCAACGCGCGACAGCAGCTCGTTCGGGACGTGATGGTGGTATGCCGTCTGCCAGCCGATGGAGAACATCTCGATCCCGAGCCCACCGACGAAGGCCAGCACCACGAGCAGCAGCACCGTCGGGTGCGCGCCCAGCACGAAGATCGGGTGGGCCCAGGGCAGTAATGCCGAGCATTCCCGCTCGCAGCGGAAAGCGAAGCCGCCATCTCATCATGACGACCGTCATGACCAGCAGCCCCGCCGCCTCGGCGCCGAGGACCCAGCCCCAGGCCCTGATTCCGATCGTGTCCTTCGCGATGACTGGCCCCAAGGTGAGCCAGGCCCCGGCATGGATGGCGTTGAGGAACGTGAACGCCAGCACGACCACCCAGACCCAGGTGAGTGACGTGAAGGCCGACCAGCCGTCTCGCAGGTCGCTCCACATCGAGGGTGCCTCGATCGGACTTCTCGCCAGCGCGGGCGGCAGCTTGACCTGCGCCATGAAGGCCGCCGCCACCAGCCACGTGCAGGCGTCGACGAGAACCGCCCAACCGGGCCCGACCGTGACGACGAGCATGGTGCCGATGGCCGGCCCGATCATGGCGAGCCCGTTCTTGGAGAACGCGAGCATGGCGTTGGCCTGCTGGATGTGGCTCTTTGGGACGACCTGCGGGACAACGCCTTGCATCGCCGGAAAGGTGAACGCCAGGACCGTGCCGTTGAGCGCGGCCAGGACGACGATCATCCAGATCTCGGCGACACCCGTGAGGAGGAGCACCGCCACCGCGCCCTGGGTGGCCGCGGACAAGATGTGGGACAGCTGCATCACGACCGTCCTCGACATCCGATCGGCGATCACGCCACCGACAAGCAGGAAGAGGACGAGCGGGATCGACTCGGCGGCGAGCACGATGCCGAGGTCGGTCGCCGAGTCACTGATCTCGAGGACGGCGAAGACGAGCGCAACGGGGGCGATGACCGACCCCATCGTCGAGATGAACCGCCCGGAGTAGTACCAGGCGAATCGCGCGTCTCGCAGCGGCGAGAGTGCGTCAGGCAGTCTCATGCAGTCCCGTCGCCGGTCTGGTCACGGCCCTGCATGGTGAAGGCAACGGTGGAGAGGTTGACATGGATGGTGCCCTCGGTGCGGGGCGGCTTGGCGCGCTCGTGGATCAGCATGCCCGCCTGTCTCGTCAGGCTGAGGACCTCCTCCCAGACCTCCGGCTCCACCCACATCTCGGCGTCCGTGGAGACGTTCGGCCCGCCACCGGCGTAGGCCTGACGGCGGACGAGCTCCTGACACATCGCCTCGAGGTACAACCGTTGGTCGCCCACGGGTGGAGCGCGGTAGGAGTCGCGCACACCCTCGTCCCGCCACGGGTGGCGGTAGCGCTTGGCGATCCCGCCCCGGATCTTCTCCTCGCCCGCCTCGACCAGCAATCCGGCCGCGGCGAGCACCCGGAGGTGGTACGACGCATTGGCCTGCGACGTGTCGAGCTCTCGGGCCACCTCGGTGGCGCTGAGCTCGGCGCCGGTGAGCAGCGAGAGAATCTGGAGCCGGAGCGGGTGAGCGACCGCGCGCAGTCGCGCACTGACCTTCAAAGACATGTTTGAGAGTTTCGGGCATCGCATCTCACACTGTCAAGCGCTTCTTTGGGACTTCTGCGGGCCAGAATGGGGTAATGCGCACCTGGTACGACCTGAACGCCGACGTCGCGGAGGGCTTCCCGTACGACGCCGAGCTGTTGCAGGTCGTCACCCAGGCCAACGTGGCCTGCGGTTTCCATGCCGGTGACGCCGCCATGATGCGGGAGGTCTGCCGCCTCGCCGTCGAGCATGGCGTCGACGTCGGCGCACAGGTGTCCTACCGCGACAGAGAGCACTTCGGACGCCGTGACCTCGACGTCGACAGCGAGACCCTGCGCGCAGACCTCGACGAGCAGGTGGCGGCACTGACGGCCATCGCCACTGAGGTCGGCACCGGCGTCGGCTACCTGAAGCCGCACGGCGCTCTCTACAACCGCGTCGTCTGGGACGAGCAGCAGGCAGCCGTGGTCGCCGACGTATGCCGGCGGGCAGGCCTGCCCCTCCTGTGCCTGCCGGGCTCGGTCGCACTCCGGCTGGCGTCCGACGCGGGCGTTGCTTGCCGCCGCGAGTTCTTCGCCGACCGCGCGTATGACGTTCGAGGCCATCTCGTACCCCGCACCGTCGTCGGCGCCGTCGTCGACGACCCCGACCAGGTGACGGCCCGGGTCCGCCGGTTCGTCGACGACGGCAGCGTGATCACCATCGACGGCGCGCCGCTCGACGTCGAAGCCGACTCGATCTGCGTCCATGGCGACACCCCGGGAGCGCTGGCGCTGGCGAGGGCTGTCCGGACGGTGCTCGACGAGTCCAGGCCGCATCCGTGAGGGTGGGGCCATGAGCGGTTCGGTGCGCATCCTGCCCGCCGGGCGGCACGCGCTGCTCGTCGAGCTGGCCGACGACCGTCAGGTCCGAGCGGCATACGCGGTGATCCGGGGGCTTGCCGATCCCGCCGGTTTGAAGCCTCCCGCCGATGTCGTGCCCGGCGCCAGGACGGTGTTGGTCGACGGCATCGACGACGTCGGCGGCTGGAGAGCCGCCATCGAGGGCGGTCTCGACGGCCAGGCGGGCGACGCCGAGACACCCGCGGGAAAGGACGTCGTCCTGACCGTCGACTACGACGGGCCGGACCTGGCGGTGGTCGCAGAGGCGTGGGAGTGCGCGCCCGAAGACGTGGTGCGCCAGCACCAGGAAACGTCGTTCACGGTGGCGTTTTGCGGGTTCGCTCCGGGCTTCGCCTACTGCACCAGCGACCCGGCTCTGCCGGCGGTCCCGCGCCGCGACGACCCGCGCACCTCGGTCGCTGCCGGTTCCGTCGGCCTGGCGGGTGCCTATTGCGGTGTCTACCCACGAGCGATGCCTGGCGGCTGGCAGCTGATCGGGACGACCGAGCGAGGTCATGTTCGACCCCACGCGCGATGAGCCGGCCCTTCTGAGTCCCGGCGACCGGGTCCGCTTCGAGCGGGCGACGTGAGCCTCCGCGTCGAGGCGACCGGTCCGCAGCTACTCATTCAGGACCAGGGCCGGGCCGGGTCGGCGCACCTCGGCGTTCCCCTGTCGGGTGCGCTCGACCGCGAGGCGTTGGCGCTGGGCAACCGCCTCGTCGGTAACGAGGAGGGCGCGGCAGGGCTGGAGGTGTTGCTTGGGGGAGTGCGCCTGGTGGCGGAGCGGTCGACGCGGATTGCCCTGGTCGGGGCGCAGCTGCCGCTGGTGGTGGCTGGCCGCGCGATGGCGTGGGGCGAGGCGGTGTCCGTCCGTGCCGGCGACCGGATCGAGATCGGCACCGCGCCCGAAGCCTTGCGTTCCTGGCTGGCAGTCGCCGGCGGCATCACTGTGGGGCCTGTGCTCGAAAGCCGGGCCACCGACACGTTCAGCGGGCTGGGGCCGCGGCCCGTCGCCGAGGGAGACACGCTGCCGCTTGGTGAGCTGCCGGCACCGGGCACCGCCGCGGACGGCATACCGGCGGCAGCGCCGCTCCAGGGCGTGTCGTGGCTCGACCTGACCTTTGGGCCCCGCGACGAGTGGTTCACCCCTACCGCGCTCGACCGGCTGCTGGCGACTGAGTACGTCGTCTCGCCCGAGTCCAACCGCACCGGCCTCCGACTCGACGGCGGTGCAGACGGGCGGCTGGCGCGTCAGATCGACGACGAGCTACCGAGTGAGGGGGTTGTCAACGGAGCGGTGCAGGTGCCGTCGAGCGGCCAGCCGCTGGTGTTCCTCGCGGACCACCCGGTCACCGGCGGCTATCCCGTTGTTGGCGTCATCGACCCTCCGGCGCTGGCGCTGTGTGCGCAGCTTCGGCCGGGGGCGCGGGTGCGGTTTCGCCGTTCTCGGGCTCGTCCTCCTCGTCGATCGTGACCGGCCGCCGGGTCAGGTCGGGGTCGTCGGCGGCAAACGTCCGCACCGGTCCGGGCGCTGTCTCTGCCGTCTCGAACCGCACGGTCACCCTGCCCAGCCCGGAACCCCACACCCAGCCGGGTCCGTGCTCGCGGTGCTCGACGTCCATCCCCGGTGCCCAGCCGCGGCCGTGACGTGGCCGCACGCCTGCCTCCGCGGTCGCCTCGGAGATCAGGGGTACGTCGGAGGCGTCCTCCTCCTCGGCGAACAGGTCGTCCTGAATCCAGTCCGCGAGGCCGGAGACGCCGACTCCCAGCAGCCTCACGCCCGCCGACGTGTCAAGCTCGTCGAGCAGGGCGCGCGCCATCCGGCTCACGAGGGCAGGCCGGTCGGTAGGGCCGGGGAGCGTCGCCGACCGGGTCAGGGTCGAGAAGTCGTGCCGCCGTACCTTCAGCGTCACGGTCCGGCCCGACAGTCGTGCCTTCGTGAGCCGTTCGCACACCGACCGGGCGTGCCGGTCGACGATCGCGGCGAGCAGCACTGGGTCCACGAGGTCGGTCTCGAACGTGTCCTCGACGGAGATCGACTTCGTGGCACGGGATGCGACCACGACCCGGTCGTCTCGGGCCCGCGACAGCTCATAGAGCGCAGTGCCATGCGCCTGGCCGAGCACCCGGACGAGCTCTTCGGCACTCACGTGATGGAGCTGCTCGACCGTCTGGATCCCGATCTGACGCAATCGCTCGGCGGTCGCCGGCCCGACACCGGGAATCACGGCCACCTGCATGGTTGACAGCAGTTCGAGCTCGGTGCCGGGCGGCACGACCACCGTGCCGTCGGGCTTGTCGAGCTCGCTCGCGATCTTCGCGATCAGTTTCGACGTGCCGAGTCCCACCGAAGCCGTGAGGCCGCCCGTGACTTCGTAGACGGCCTGTTTCAGCCGTGCCGCTGTCGCGGCGACACCGGTCTCGGAGAGGTCGAGGTCGAGCCCTGGGGCGGCCAGATCGACGTACGCCTCGTCGAGCGACAGTGGCTCCACCAGTGGCGAGATCGCGCGCAGCTCACGCATCACCGCGCGGCTGGCCTGTTGGTAGGCGTCGAAACGGCCGCTGAGGAACGCACCGTGGGGGCATCGGGATCTCGCCTCCGCCGTCGACATGGCAGAGCGCACGCCGAACACCCGCGCTTCGTACGACGCCGTGGCGACGACTCCGCGACCACCGGTCCCTCCGACGATCACCGGCTTCCCACGCAGTGACGGCTTGTCTCGCTGCTCCACAGCCGCGAAGAACGCATCGAGATCCAGGTGCAGGATCGACGCTGTTGTCCTCACCGCCCCATCATCCCCACATCGACTTCCTCGGCACGCTAGACGCAGCAATCAAGGGCGTGGCTTTGTCGTGTGGTGCGGTCAGCCTGGCCGCTGCAGTGTTGGCGGGCGCTCGACGTCTTCCGACACACGGCGGCAAACGAAACTGACGG
Source organism: uncultured Actinomycetota bacterium (assembly GCA_963811585.1). GTDB lineage: Bacteria > Actinomycetota > Actinomycetes > Propionibacteriales > Nocardioidaceae > JACDHG01. Next base: position 498,801 of record CAWERR010000006.1, on the reverse strand, counting down.
CGGCAGCGCGATCGAACTAAGCGCCCAACGGCCGCCGTTGCTGCCATCCAACTCGCCCCATCGCACATGCTGTCCACAGATTGCCGATCGGGGGTGTTGATGGTGCGCTTCGCTGACGAGGCTTTCGGGTATGTCGAACACACGCCGTCACCGAGACAAGCGCCGTCAGCGAGCGAAGGCCCGCGCAGCCGCGGCACCGTCCTCCGAGGGACCGCAGCTCCCCGTCACGAAGATCCGGCAGCCAGCAGACATCGTTGCGATCATCCCCTACCTGTTGGGATTCGACCCCGTCGAGAGTGTGGTCGTGGTCGGCCTCGAAGGCACCCGCAAACGGTTCGGCCCTTGCTTCAGGCTCGACCTCGTCGACCCTGACAACGCCGACGCCCAGGTCGCCTACATCGCCACTCTCGTTGCTCATCTCGGGTGCGCCGAAGTGATTCTCGTGGCCTTCAGCGACCTGCCCGAGCGTGCCGACCCTGTCGTCCGGGGGGTCTGCGAGCGAATGCGACTCGACGGTGTCGCGGTGCATGAGGCGTTGCGAGCCGACGGCTCCCGTTGGTGGTCCTACACCTGTGACAACCCGCGCTGCTGCCCGCCGTCGGGGTCCACGTATGACGCGGAGGCGTCCCGGGTCTCCGCTGAAGCCGTCGTGGCAGGCATGCAGCGGCGACCGAGTCGCGACGCGCTGCGCGACCAGTTCGCGCCGGATCCACCGCGTCGAGACATGGTCGCCCGGTCGCGAGAGGCTTCGACCGTCACACCGTTGGACGCGGCCGATCTCATCGACGCAATAGACGCGGCCCTCTGCGAGCCCGCGGAGCTCGAGGTCTCCCGGCAGCTGCAGCTGATGCTGTCAGTCCAGGCACTGGGCCCACGTGACATGGCCTGGCTGCTGATGTCGCGCGACACCGCCGACCGACATCTGGCTCTGTGGGCACAGCTGATGCGGGCTGCGCCCGACGACCTGCTGGCGCCGGTCGGTTCGCTCGCCGCGTTCGCGGCATGGCTGAAGGGACGCGGTGTGCTCGCGTCGCACGCCGCTGAGCGCGTCCTCGAGGTCCAGCCCGACTACTCGATGGCCACGCTCATCATGCAGCTCCTCGAGTCGGCAGTCGACCCGATGCACTGGGACGCGTGCGCCGACAACTGGGCGGAAGAGGATTTCTTGGCCGGGTGACGCGCAACGCCTTTCGCCATCTTGGATGCCCATGCGGCTGGCGGCAACGACGCGAGCAGGGCAGGCTTGGCACAGTGGCCGTCTCGCTCCGGGCCGGCCCACACATGAGGAGCGACCGTCCATGGGTCAAGAGGTCGAGCGCAGGGAGTTCACCCGCGAGGACCGCACGCGCTACCGCGAGAAGGTCCGGCGTTGCCTTGACGTGTTCGCGCGGATGCTGCGCGAGTCGCGTTTCGACGTCGAGAAGCCCGATGACCGGCATCGAGGTCGAGCTCAACCTCGTCGACGACAGCCTGCGATCCAGCGATGAAGAACGCCGAGGTGCTCGAGGCGATCGCCGACCCCGACTTCGTCACCGAGCTCGGCCAGTTCAACCTCGAGATCAACGTCGCAGCCGCGGCGGCTCTCCGGCGGCGGCGTCACGGCGTTCGAGAACGACGTCCGCGACAGCCTCAACGCCGCCGAGGAGAAGGCCCGCAGGTCGGCGCTCACATGGTGATGGTCGGCATCCTTCCCACTCTGCGACCGCAGCACATGCACCCCGACACGTTGTCGGCGAACCCGCGCTACCGGCTGCTGAACGACCAGATCTTCGCCGCCCGGGGCGAAGACCTCGAGATCGCGATCCGAGGCGTCGACCGGCTGCGGGTCACGGCCGACTCGATCATGCCCGAGGCGGCGTGCACGTCGATGCAGCTGCACCTGCAGGTGAGCCCCGACGACTTCCCGACGTACTGGAACGCCTCCCAGGCCATCGCCGGCATCCAGCTCGCGCTCGGCGCCAACTCGCCCGTTCCTGTTCGGCAAGGAGCTCTGGGCCGAGACCCGGATCGCGCTGTTCGAGCAGGCCACCGACACCCGCAGCGAGGAGCTGAAGTCGCAGGGTGTCCGGCCACGGGTGTGGTTCGGCGAGCGCTGGATCACCTCGATCTTCGACCTGTTCGAGGAGAACGTCCGCTACTTCCCGGCCCTGCTCCCCATCACCGATGACGAGGATCCCGGTCGCGGTCCTCGACGAGCGGCGACACCCCGGCGCTGCCGAGCTGCAGGCTGCACAACGGCACCATCTACCGGTGGAACCGGCCGGTGTACGACGTCGTGCGCGGCGTCCCACACCTGCGGGTGGAGAACCGGGTGCTCCCCGCCGGTCCGACCGTCGTCGACATGATGGCGAACGCCGCCTTCTACTTCGGCCTGGTGCGCTCGCTCGCCGACGACGAGCGGCCGCTCTGGTCGCAGATGTCGTTCGCGGCAGCCGAGGAGAACTTCCATGCCGGTGCCCGCGACGGCATCGACGCCCAGGTCTACTGGCCCGGCATCGGCGGCAGTCGGCGCGGCCGAGCTCGTCCTGCGACGACTGCTGCCGACGGCCCACGAGGGTCTTCGCCGCTGGGGTGTCGACGCCGCCGAGCGCGACCGGCTGCTCGACATCATCGAGCAGCGCTGCCTGACGGGCCGCAACGGCTGCGACCTGGCAGACCCAGACGTTCCACAAGCTCTTCGACGCCGGCGACGATGGATCGCTTCGACGCGCTGCGCGAGGTCGTGCGCCGCTACGCCGAGCACATGCACCAGAACATCCCGGTGCACGAATGGCCGGTCGACGAGTAGTTCGACTCCACGCGGCGGTGACCCGTGTCGCCATCTCCGGTAGCGTCTGCCCAGCACGGGGATCAGAAGGAGCAACTCATGGGCGTCATTGTCGTGGGCTACGTGCCGAAGCCAGAGGGCCAGGCCGCATTGCGGCTGGCCGCCGAGGAGGCGAAGCTCCGCAACTCGAGCCTCGTCGTCGTCAACTCCCATCGCGGCGGCCGCGAGTTCGACACAGACGACGCCGTCGAGTCGGAGGCACAGCTCGAGAAGTTGGCCGCCAGCTGAAGGAAGCCGGCGTCGAGCACGAGATCCGCCAGCTCGTGCGCGGGATGGACCCGGCCGAGGACCTGATCAACGTCGCCGGCGAGGTATCGGCCGACTTCATCGTGATCGGGCTGCGGCGACGCAGCCCAGTGGGCAAGCTGATCCTGGGTAGTAACGCGCAACGCATCCTGCTCGACGCCCCGTGCCCCGTGCTGGCGGTCAAGGCAGCAGAGTGACGGGGACCTTGCATGATCGCCCAGGACGAAGGCCGGCGGACGAGGTCTTGTCGACGAACGCGTTTGCGCTGCTGTCGGGCATGATGCTCGACCAGCAGTTCCCGATGGAGCGGGCGTTCGCCGGACCGGCGAAGATCCTCGACCGCTTCGGCACGCTCGACCCGGCCACCATCGCCGACGGCACCGCCGGAGGAGTTCGCCGAGATCTGCGCGGTCCCGCCGGCCGTGCACCGGTTCCCGGGCTCGATGGCGGCCCGGCTCCAGGAGCTCGCCGCGCCACGTCGTCGACGCTACGACGGCGACGCCGCCGCGCTGTGGGACGACGGCCGACTCCGGCAGCCGAGCTGTTCAAGCGCCTGTCGGCGCTACCCGGGTTCGGCAAGCAGAAGGCGCAGATCTTCGTCGCGCTGCTCGGCAAGCAGCTCGGACGTGCCGCCCGACGGGTGGGAGGCAGGCTGCCGGGGCTGTACGCCGAGGAGGGTTCGTACCGGTCGGTCGCCGACGTCCGCGACGCCGCGTCGCTGGAGAAGGTGCGCGGCTTCAAGAAGGAGCAGAAGGCCGCCGCCAAGGCGCGCTGAAGGCGAAGGCCTGACGCTAGTCGGTCACCACCGCAGCTGGGTTGACCGCTGCGTCACGTCGTCGGGCGTGTCGATGGCACCTGCGTCTGCCGCCGTCTCGCACCGTCGTCCGGCTGTCATCCGCAACGGCAGCACGCCCGCCCAGACCCGGCGTCGATGTCGGCCTGGTCGTCGACCGCCCCGCCGGAGCGCTGCTTCACCGACGCCTCGTGCAGCGGCAGCGCGACGACGGCGGTCGCCGCGAGCTCCTTGCGCGTGTGCGGCGCGCAGTGTCGCGCGACCGGCCGGGCACCACCTGGTCGACGACCAGGTCGAGGGCGCGGCGCTTCTCCGCCTCGTCGTCACACGAGCGCGGCCCGGCCGATGACGACGGCCGACCGATAGTTCATCGAGTGGTGGAACGCCGACCGCGCCAGCACCAGGCCGTCGACATGCGTGACGGTGACGCAGATGTCCTGTCGGGCGCCGGCGACAGCGCACCGGCGGCGACCGAGCCGTGCAGGTAGAGCGTGCCGTCTTCGTCCGGGCCGTCGGGGTCGACGCCGAACGCGATCGGGCAGGACGACCGGGTGGCCGTCCATCACGACGCCGAGGTGGCAGACGAGGGCTTGGTCGAGGACGGCGCAGCAGGCCGGCTCGATCGCTGACCGCTCGCTCGCGAGTGGCGCCGGACCGGGGTGCGCGGGGTGGGGGACAGCGTGGTCGATCCAAGTCGCTCATGTCCCCATCCTCGCCGATAAGTGGCATGTGTAACTGAGCCAATTCGTGTCGCTGTTCTGCAAGCCAATTCGAGGGAGGCCCGATGCCGCGCGGTCCAGAGCCAGACCCCGCTCGCGGTGCAGTCTCAACCGCGGAGCGGCCGGCGCCGCTGCCGGTCCAGCTGTCGCCGCGCAGGTCCGCGACCTGCGTCACCACGGGCGTCCTCACGGCCGGCACGCGGCTCCGCCAGCACGCCGGGCGCTGGCCGCCGAGCTGGCAGTCGCGCGCGCGGTCGTCGAGCGCGCCTTCGACCAGCTGCAGGCGGAGGGCTGGCTGTCACGACCGGCGCGGTGCGGGCACGTTCGTCGCGGACGTTCCCGCCCGAGCGACGCGCCACCGAGCGCAGCAGTCCGTCGTCGCCGGCGCGCGACACGCCGCCGGCGCTCATCTGCGCTCGACACCGGGACGCCGTAGCGTCGACCCCGCGATCGACCGCCGGATGGCGCCGGGCCTGGCGCGAGATGGCCGTCGCGCGACCGCCCGCGCGGCTATCCCGAGGCCGCGGGGCTGCCCGAGCTGCGGGAGGCGGTGGCGGCCCACCTCGCCCGGCGCCGGGGTCGTCCGTGCGGCCCAGACGAGTGCTCGATCACGGCGGGGACGACCCACGGCCTGGCGGCTCGCTGCTCGACGCGCCTCGGCCCGGGAAGTCGTGGCGATCGAGGACCCGGGCTACCGGGCGGCCGTGGCCGTGGCGGCGCATGCCGGGCGCGACGTCGTCGACGTACCGGTCGACGATGCCGGCCTCGACGTCGCGGCACTGTCGAGACTTCCGCGCGACGACGTCGCTGCCGTCTACGTGACGCCGGCCCACCAGCACCCGCTCGGCGTCACGCTGTCGGCGGCGCGTCGGATGGCCCTCATCGCCGAGGCCCGAGCGGCGCGGTGCCGTGGTGGTCGAGGACGACTACGACTCCGAGTTCCGCTATGACGTCGCGCCGCTTCCCGCGCTCGCCTCGCTGGTCCGACGCGGGTCGTCTACATCGGGACTGCCTCCAAGACGCTCCTACCCGGCCTTCGCCTTGGCTGGCTGGTCGCTGCGGACGCGAGCTCTGCTGCGCACCATCGCGACCCGCGCGCGCAGCGCACGACCATCCGAGCTGGCCGCTGCAGCGGGCGTTGCTGACGATGCTTCGGGAGGGCTACCTCGACCGCAGGGTGCGAGCCGCTCGCCGCGTGTATGCCGAACGCAGCGCCCTGGTCGCGCGTCGGTTGGGGTCGGTGATGGGACCTGGTCGGCTGTCGCGTGCGGGGATGTACGTCACGGTCGAGCTGCCGGCCGGAGCCGCTCAGCGGACTGTGGCGGCGACGCGGGAGGCCGGGTTCGAGCTGCCGGCGCTGGCCGACTACTGTCGTTCGTCTGCACGACAGGGGCTCGTCCTCGGATTCGGGGGAGTGACCGACGCGGAGCTCGAGCGGGTTCTGAGCGTGGTCGAGGAGCAGGTGTGCGGCGCGGCCGACGCGCGGGGCATGGCTTGAGCCACCCCGAACTCGTGTCACAATAGAGGAGCGGCTTCTTGACATGACCGGGCTTCGCCGCGCCCGAGACCAGCTACGAGAGGTTGTTCGTGTCGTCGAGCACGCCCCGCACTGTGCCAGGATCCACTCCGTCGCAAGTCCCCACGTCGCCGTCCGCGCCGACGAGTAAGACCACCGTCGCTGCCTCGTCGGCCGCACGTCGAGCGACCGTCACGGCCTCGCCCGACAAGAAGGCAGCGAAGAAGCCTGCCGCCAAGAAGGCTTCTCCCGTGAAGGCCGTCGATCCCAAGAAGCAGGCTAAGAGCGCGCCACCGGCCAAGAAGGCAGCAGCCTCGACCGCCAAGCCCGCTGCGAAGAAGGCAGCAGCCAAGAGGTCAGCCAAGGGGTCAACCGGCCCGTCGGCCACTGAGGCGCTCGTTGCGAAGGTCGCGGTCGGCCCAGACGGCAAGAAGCTGCTGGCCGACATCGACGACACCGTCTTCGAGAAGGACCTGGCGACCGACCCGACGCTCAAGGAGGACGAGAAGCAAGGCTTCACGCTCTCCGAGGCCGACGAGGCCGACGAGCCCGAGCAGACCGTCACGGTGGCCGGAGCAACTGCCGACCCCGTGAAGGACTACCTGAAGCAGATCGGCAAGGTTCCCCTCCTCAACGCGGAGATGGAGGTCGAGCTCGCCAAGCGCATCGAGGCCGGCCTGTTCTCCGACGAGAAGCTCGCCCGCGAGGGCAAGATCTCCGCCAAGATGCTCGACGAGCTCGGCTGGATCGCCGAGGACGGCCGCCGCGCCAAGAACCACCTGCTTGAGGCGAACCTGCGTCTCGTCGTCTCGCTCGCTAAGCGCTACACCGGCCGCGGCATGCTGTTCCTCGACCTGATCCAGGAGGGCAACCTCGGCCTGATCCGGGCGGTCGAGAAGTTCGACTACACCAAGGGCTACAAGTTCTCGACGTACGCCACCTGGTGGATCCGGCAGGCAATTACCCGGGCGATGGCAGACCAGGCGCGGACGATCCGTATCCCGGTCCACATGGTCGAGGTCATCAACAAGCTGGCCCGCGTGCAGCGTCAGATGCTGCAGGACCTCGGGCGTGAGCCGACGCCCGAAGAGCTCGCCAAGGAGCTCGACATGACGCCCGAGAAGGTCGTCGAGGTCCAGAAGTACGGTCGCGAGCCCATCTCGCTGCACACCCCGCTTGGTGAAGACGGCGACTCCGAGTTCGGCGACCTGATCGAGGACTCCGAGGCCATCGTTCCGGCCGACGCGGTCTCGTTCACGCTGCTCCAAGAGCAGCTGCACGCCGTCCTCGACACGCTCTCAGAGCGCGAGGCGGGGGTTGTCTCGATGCGCTTCGGGCTTACCGACGGGCAGCCGAAGACCCTCGACGAGATCGGCAAGGTCTACGGCGTCACGCGCGAGCGGATCCGGCAGATCGAGTCGAAGACAATGTCGAAGCTGCGCCACCCCTCCCGCTCCCAAGTCCTGCGCGATTACCTCGACTGAGGCAAGCGGCATACCACCACTACCCGGTGTAACCGTGCGATCCCTCACTGTGAGGTGCGCCACATTCGTAGGCGTGGGCTTATACGACGGGGATCGGGGTTTGAGACAAGAATGCCCAGTTGGTGAGTCGGGCTTTCACGGACAAGTGGTGATGCTGGCGCCCGCATCCGCCGATTCGGCCCGGAGACCCGACTTCTAATACCGCCGGGTAGACCGCTATCGTCGCCGCCCATGTCTGAAAACGCACCTACATCAGTCACCCGTCGTCGATTTCTACTTGCCAGCGCCGCTGGAGCTTCCGTGGCCGCTGTCCCTCGCCTTGCGGACGCTCGTCTTGCCGCGGAGAGGAGCGGCCGCACCGCGGCCCAGCACAGGTCTGCCCTCCCGGCGGGCGCGAGCGGCTCAGCGCTGCCGGCAGTCAAGCCCCTCTGGTCCCAGCGAGTCGCTGAGGCATTCGGCGTCTGCTCCCACCCCAACTTCGGCAAGACCGTCTACAAGAACACCACGGACTGGATGTCGGCACTCGCGGACACCGGCGCGACCTACTTCCGCGGGTTGTACTCCCACCGACTCAAGGCAACCAAGACCACGATCAAGGGCGCTCGCCGGCACGGCATCAAGTGGGGTATGACGATCTGCCCCGAGGACTGGAGCACGTCGGACCAGCAGCTTCGCGACCGCGTGAACCACATCGCTGACAATGCCGCAGATATCTGCCTGTACGTCGAGGGCGTCAACGAGCCGAACCATGAGCGCAGTGGCGGGCGACCGCCGCGTGACTGGGTCGCGCGCACCGTGCACGTCCAGAAGGTCATCTGGGACGCAGTCAAGGGCAATCCACGGTTGAAGCATGTCAAGATCGTCGGACCGTCGCTGCACGCCGTTGCGGCGACCGAGAGCGACTACAAGGCGCTCGGCGCCGCCGGCCTTACGAAGTACATGGACTATGCCGGGCTGCACCGCTACCACGGTGGCCGCTACCCGGACCACCTGATCGACGAGCGGCTCGCGTGGATCGACAAGTACTGGGACGGGAAGCCCACCTGGGTGACCGAGACCGGCTACACCAACGCGACAGGGTCACGCAGCGGGCATCCGCCGGTTCCCGAGGACGTGAGCGCTGTCTACGCACCGTCCGCCGTTCTCGAGGCCGTCGACCGCGACTGCAAGGTCGCCTGGTACGAGCTTCTCGATGACCCAGACATCGGCTCCAAGAACAACATCGAAAGCAACTTCGGGATGTACTCAGTCGGCACCGGAGCCACGTCCGCGTGGCGGCCCAAGCCCGTCGTGGGGGTCATGAACGAGTTCCTGAGCGAGCTCAAGGACGAGGGCGATGCCTACGACCCGCCTGAGATGGGCCTGAAGGTGACCACGCGGGCCGACGACGTACGCAGCACGCTGGTCGCCAAGCGCGACGGCACCGCGACGCTGTACGTCCGCCGCGCCACGAACTGCTGGGACACGAAGCGGCAGCAGCGCATCCCCGTCGAAGAGGTCAGCGTCATCATCGAAAGCGACAAGGGGACCAAGAGGGTCCGGGTGGACCACGAGGTTCAAGCCGTCGCGGTATGACCCGTCGTTCAGCGAAATAGGCTGGACTCCCGGACGCTGAACTCCCGAGACCCGGGCACGAGGACGTGGTCGAGACGCGTAACAAGAGCCTGCTGATCAGCGTGCTCGTGATCGCCCTGGTTGCTGTCGTCGTCCTCGCCGTGCTGTACGGCGGGGACGGCGGCGGGGGTGGTGGCGGAGGTGGCGGGGGCTACTGAGCCGGGCGGACGAAGCGGACTTCTTGAGTTGTTGTAGCGACCAATGATTGAAGAAACATCGACTACTGACCTCCCTACCGGTCTAAAGTCGACACGTCATGACCCTGGACTCGCTTCCGATGGCACCCGAGCTTCCCCTCGACTTCCGCCACGAGGCGCTGCTGTACGCAGGCACCGCCGAGTTCAGCAGTAGAAGCGCGGCCTTCATCCGCGAGGGCCTGGAAGCCGACGAGCACGTCTTGGTAGCGGTTTGCCCCGCCAAGATCGAGGCCCTCCGAGAGGAGCTCGACGACGACGCGGATCTCGTCCAGTTCGTCGACATGGAAGTGCTGGGGCTCAACCCAGCACGCATCATCCCTGCGTGGCGCGCGTTTCTGGACTGGAGCGGCAACACGGGCGTCCGCGGCGTGGGTGAGCCGATCTGGGCGGGCCGATCGCCGGCTGAGCTCGTCGAGGCCCAGCGGCACGAGGCGCTGCTCAACGTCGCCTTCGTCGGCTCGGGCTCGTGGCGCCTGCTCTGCCCCTACGACACCTCCGCCCTCCCTGAGGAAGTCATCGAGGAGGCCCGGCACAGCCACCCGCAGTTGCGCAGCGACGGCCAGCTCTACGCCAGCAGCGAGTCCCACCCGGAACAGATGGCTGGGGCTCACCTGGATTCACCACTTCCCGAGCCGACGGTGCCGTTCCATGAGCTGACCTTCACGTTCGGGGAGCTTCGCCCCGCCCGGCAGCTCGTGGAGAGCATTGCGTCGCGCGTCCGGATGGGTGTCAACCGGGCCCACGACTTCGCCCTGGCAGTGGGTGAGGTCTCCACCAACAGCGTCCTCCACGGCGGCGGGGGAGGCGTCCTGCGGGTGTGGGTTGACGACGGCTCGGTCATCTGTGAGATACGCGACCAGGGGCAGATCAGCGACCCGCTGGTGGGGCGGACGCTCCCGGACCGCGACAGCGACGGCCAGCGTGGCCTGTGGATGGTCAATCAGCTGTGCGACCTCGTGCAGATCCGGGTCTTCCCCAGCGGCACGGTCGTGCGGATACACATGGCGGTCGCTTAGCCAGCACACGCATCGCGGCCACCGCACACCTGTCGGGTTACACGACGAATCCGATGGCGACTAGCCACGTCGCGGCGGCGAGCAGAGTGCCGGCCAGCTCGATCATCAAGGACAGGCCGACGGCGCGAAGGGCTAGTCGCGTGGACGGCCACGCGTCTTCTCCGCGGGGGAGGCGCTGGCGCTCGGCGACATACACCCCGAGCACGAAGCCCACGAACAGCCCGACCAGCGGTATGACGAAGAACCCCACGATCCCGAGCCCGGCGCCCACCAGCAGGCTGGTCGACGGTATGCCGGCGTCGTGCATCCTGCGCCCCGGGAGCAGGTACTTCAGCAGCTGCGAGGCGGCGACCAGGCTCGTGGCGACCGCAAACGTCACCCAGGCGCTGGTGGTCCCTGTCACGCCTGCCCAGACGAGGATGGCGACGACGACGAGCAGGCCGCCGGGAAGGCCGGGAATGACCACCCCGACGATCCCTACGAGGATCGCCAGCCCGACCACGACAGTCCCTAACGCGCCCACGCGCACAGTGTGCCGTAGCCGTCTGCGCTGTGTTCAGGTCAGGTCGGCGCCGGACATGACGAAGGCGGCAACCCTTGAGGGTGGCCGCCTTCGGGCGTTTGGGTTGGAGCGCACAGGCTCCTAGGGGTCAGACTTCGTTGTCGCTCGCGATGGTCGGGGTGGTCGAGAGTCTGCCGGTCTCGTCCTGGATCGTCGCCGCGATCTGCTGGAGCTTGTCGGCGTGCTCACGGGCGTGGTGGGCGCAGAAGAGGAGCTCGCCACCTGAGGTCAGCTCGACGCGGACGTAAGCCTGGGCGCCGCAGCGGTCACAGCGGTCAAGAGCAGTGAGCGGCGGGCTCGGTGCAACTGCTGTGGTCACAGCTTGCCTCCCTCATCGTCGTGGCGGTGGTCGTGGTGCGGTGTCATGCCTTAGTGAACATCCAACCAGGGTCGAAGATTCCCCGTTTGGGATTACCTCAACCGTTGGGATGATCACCACTCAACCTTATGACGCATCGTTGCCCCTCAACGGTGCCATTCGGGGGACGTGTATCCAAATCGTCACCGCGTGTCGGCCTGGCGGCGTGTGTGAAACGGTCTGCTCGACGGCCGCGGGTATCGTTCGTCACACTGCGCCAGAGTACGTCACCGGGCGCATCCTCACCGGTACAAGGGAGTTCTGTGTCAGCACGTGGATCTGCCGTCGATGCGACGTACAACGCGCGTCACCTGCTTGTCCTCGAGGGTCTGGAGGCGGTCCGCAAGCGGCCTGGCATGTATATCGGGTCGACCGACACGCGCGGGCTCATGCAGTGCCTGTGGGAGATCATCGACAACGGCGTCGACGAGGCCCTCGCAGGCGCCTGCAAGTCGATCAAGGTCATTTTGTATGCCGACGGGTCGGCCGAGGTTCGTGACGACGGCCGGGGCATCCCGGTCGACGCCGAGCCCAAGACCGGTCTCGCCGGCGTCGAGGTGATCTTCACGAAGCTCCATGCGGGCGGCAAGTTCGGCGGCGGGTCGTATGTCGCCACCGGCGGTCTGCACGGCGTCGGCGCCTCGGTCGTCAACGCGCTGTCGGCGCGGCTCGACGTCGAGGTCGACCGGAGCCTGGCGACCCACGCGATGTCGTTCCAGCGCGGCGTGGCCGGCTCGTTCTCCGCGCCCGGGCCAGGCGGCAAGTTTCAGCCGCGATCAGGGCTCACCAAGCTGGGCCGGGTCAAGAAGGGCGTCAGCGGGTGCCGGATCCGGTTCTGGCCCGATCGTCAGATCTTTACCAAGGACGCCGCGTTCGCATATGACGAGCTCGTCACCCGGGCACGTCAGACTTCGTTCATCGTGCCCGGACTCGAGATCTCCATCCGTGACGAACGCGGCGACGAGGTGCGCGAGGAGAGCTTCCGTCACGACGGCGGCATCGCGGAGTTCTGCGAGTTCCTCGCGACGGACGAGAAGGTCACCGACGTGCTGCGGCTCCAGGGCTCCGACCAGTTCACCGAAACCGTCCCCCTGCTCGACGACGCGGGCCACATGACACCGCAGGACGTCGAGCGCGAGCTCGGTGTCGACGTGGCGCTGAGGTGGGGCACCGGCTACGACTCGGAGATGCGAGCGTTCGTCAACGTGATCGCCACGCCGAAGGGCGGCACGCACGTTGTCGGGTTCGAGCGGGCGTTGACCAAGACGTTCAACGAGGTAGTGCGCCAGAACCGAGGGTTGATGAAGGCCGGTGAAGCCGATCTGATGCGGGACGACGTCCTGGAGGGGATGACCGCGGTCGTCACGGTGCGCCTGGCCGAGCCCCAGTTCGAAGGACAGACGAAAGACGTGCTCGGCACTCCGGCCGCGTCCCGGATCGTTGCGAAGATCGTCGCGGCCGAGCTGAAGTCATTCCTGACCTCGACGAAGAAGGCCCACAAATCGCAGGCCAGGGCAGTGCTGGAGAAGGCCGTCAACGCGGCGCGCACCCGGGTCGCAGCGCGTCAGCAACGTGACACTCAGCGGCGCAAGAATGCCCTCGAGTCGAGCGCCCTGCCAGCAAAGCTCGCCGACTGTCGTAGCAGCGATGTCGACCGAAGCGAGCTGTTCATCGTCGAGGGAGACTCCGCACTCGGCACGGCCAAGCTCGCCCGCGACTCGGAGTACCAGGCGTTGCTCCCGATCCGCGGGAAGATCCTCAACACCCAGAAGAAGTCGTCGGGGGAGATGCTCCAGAACGCCGAGTGCTCGGCCATCATCCAGGTCGTCGGCGCCGGCAGCGGCCGGACGTTCGATATCGCCCAGGCGCGCTACGGCAAGATTATCTTCATGGCCGACGCAGATACCGACGGCGCCCATATCCGGTGTCTGCTCGCAACGCTGTTCCACAAGCACATGCGCGAGCTTCTGATCGAGCGACGGGTGTACGCCGCTGTTCCGCCACTGCACCGGATCGAGCTGTTCAACCCCAAGAAGGGGATGGACAAGTACGTCTACACCTACAGCGACGACGAGCTACAGCGAAAGCTCGCTGAGCTGAGCAAGAAGGGCGTGCGGTGGAAAGACCCGGTCCAGCGCTACAAGGGGCTGGGGGAGATGGACGCGAACCAGCTCGCCGAGACGACGATGGACCCGCGCCATCGCACCCTGCGCCGGATCACGATTGACGACGCCGAAGGCGCCGAGCAGGTCTTCGAGATGCTGATGGGCAACGACGTGGCCCCGCGCAAGGAGTTCATCGTGCAAGGGGCCTATGAGCTGGATCCCGACTCCATCGACGCTTGACCCGCTGACCTGTTCTGACCTGGCTTCTACTCGCGTCGTTGTTTGAAGCGTTGGTGTCGGGTCGGTTGTTGGTCGGGGTCGATCCGGGTTGGCGGGATGATTTCGGGGATGCCGTCGGTGGCCATTACGACGGCCCATTCACCTTGGTGGATGAGGTGGTGGTGGAAGTGGCAGAGCAGGCACCCGTTGGGCAGGTTGGTGGGTCCGCCGTCGAGCCAGGAGTCGATGTGGTGGGCTTCGGTCCAGGCGGGTGGGCGATCACAGCCCGGGAAGATGCAGCCTTGGTCGCGGACGGCCAATGCGATGCGTTGGTAGCGGTCGAAGAGGCGTTGGGTGAGGCCGAGGTCGAGGATTGCCGAGTCGCCTCCCAGCACCATCGGCAGCAGGCCGGCGTTGCACGCCAGCCGGCGGGCTTGTGCCGCCGAGATGGTGGTGCCGGTGGTGAGGGTGGCTTCGCCGACTGCCGTCTTGAGTTTCTCGTCATCAATCGTGACCACGATCGACGCGTTGGCGGCTCCGTGTTTGGGGAGTTGGTCGGTGGGGAGGTGTTCGAGGAGTTCGACGAACGCCCGTCCCATCCGTTGACCGTAGCTGAGTTGGGTCGGGTCAGTTTCGGCGCTGGCACTGGCCGTCGCCGGCGCAGTCGCTGGGGCGCTGGTTCGGCGGGGTGATGCGAAGGCTTCGAGGGCGGTGGTGAGCATGTCGTACTGCAGGTTGGGCATCTTGCCGCAGTAGCGGGCGATCCCGTCGGCACCCTCTGCGGCCACGGAACGTGGTCTGTTGCAACGCTTCCGCTTCTTCTGCTTCCAACTGCTCCGCCAGGGTCTGGTCCGCAGCCTCGGGGTCGACCACCTCGACCAGATGGTTCGCCAGCACCTGCAACTGGGTATGCGTCAACGACTGCGCATGCGACACCAGGTCGGCCTCACCCGCCTCGACGGCTTCGGCCGGCACCTGCGGCGACAACCGGTTGACCGCACCACCGATCACCACGGCCTGCTCAGCCGACACGTGTCCGGTCGCCCACGCCTGGCGGGTCAACTCGGTCCGGTCCGACATGCACCGGGCCTGGACGAGCAGACCGGCGGCGGCTCCGGTCGAGACCCGATAGTTGGAGACCAGGTGCGCCCGCGTCGACGACGCACCACTCTGCCGACCCAAATCACGGTCGTCGACCTGCCCCACCAACCGCGCGATCAGCTCGTCGGCGCGGGCGCGGACAGCGAGCGCCTCACCCAGCCGATCCCCGAGCCGCCGGTCGTCCAACGACCACACCGGCGGATCCGCGAACTCGTCGAAACAGTCGTTGAGCCGACCCAACAACTGCCCCACCTGGTCCGACGGCAGGCCACCACCAGCGGGCGGCGGAAGGGTCGTGGAGCTGATCGACATACCCCAAGAATAGAAGCCACCGACGACAATTCGAGCGTGTGTTCGACCCCTGTGGACCAGCCTTGTGGACACCCAAACCTGGGGACATCGGGCGGGGCGACGAGAGTTAGTTCAATGACTCAATCAATGCGCGGTAGGTTTCGTCGATCTCGCCCTCGGCGCTCACGATCTCCACCGCGTTCGGTCGCTCAGTGAGTAGGCGTTCGAGAGCGGTGTGGCACCGGGTCAGCATCTCGTCCCCGCCGCTCGCCGCCACGATGGCCCGCACCTGATCGTGCCAGGGATCCTCTGCCGCAGCTGCCCCACGACGGTGGAACCGTGCCACCGTGGCGGCCGGCGTGTCCATCAAGACGCGTTCGATGAACTCCGCACCGACGCCGGTGGCACAAGCTTCAAACCGCGCCAACTCTGTGCGATCGATCAACATCTGTGGCAGCACGACGTCGTGGTCGTTAGCGAGGTAGGCCTGGATCATTGCCAGCGCCGCTGGCCTGATGAGCCCACCCGCGCCTTGGAAGTCAGCCTCCCATCCACCGATGAGCGATCTGAGCACGTCGATGTCACAGTTCAGCACTCCCGGATGTGCGTCTACATAGCGTCTTGCGAGAGTGGACTTACCTATCCCCGGCGGCCCGTTGAGGTGGATGAGGCGGCTCACGACTCTGTGCCTCAGAGGAGTCGGTCGAGGAGGCCGGTGTCGACGTCGTACAGGAATCCGCCCACGGGCACCCGCTCCGGGATCAGCGGATGGGCGCGCACCATGGCAACGTCGTCGCGCAGGGCGGCGGGTTGGTCGGTGACAACGTCCCACGACGTCCAGCCGGCGTCCTTCCCGCTGGCCGCACTGACCTTCGCGCGTAGCTCTGCCTCAGTGGCCGTCGCCATCGCGCACCGGGTGTGCGGCACGATGAGGATCCGTTGGACGCCAAGCAGGTGCACTCCCAGCACGAGCGCTTCGAGTGCTGCGTTCGTGACCCGCCCACCCGGGTTGCGGAAGATCTTCGCGTCGCCGGGCTCCAGGCCCAGCATCCGGAGCGGGTCGATGCGCGAGTCCATGCACGTCACCACCGCGACACCGCGGTGGGCAACGCCGTCGAAGCCGGCCAGGTCAAACGTCTCGGCGTACGTCGCATTCGCCGCCAACAGGTCGTCGAAGTCCGAGTCCACAGCACCCTCTTTCATGCACGTTCCGCGCTCCCCACGGCCGGGGTGACCGAGGACACATGCTGCGCGGGAGTGTCACTCTGTCATCTCGGTCGAGATCAGAGTCATTCCCACCCGGCACGATCACATCATCACTGTTGAGATCGAGGGTCTCGACAAGCTCGACCAACGGCATATGTGACCAGTCGGCGCGGCATTCGTGACCAGTCGGCGCGGCATACGTGACCAGTCGGCGCGGCATATGTGACCAGTCGGCGCGGCATACGTGACCACTCGGCGGGAGGGTCAGAGGGCGAGGCTGCCCATGCCCTTTTCGCGTGAGGCGGGCGCGCCGCGAAGCAGCAGGATCGAGAGGACGGCGGCCACCACCGCGCAGACGGCCGCGCCCACGAAGATCGCGTGCAGCTGGGCGATCCCCGCATCCTTGAGGATGTCGATGTACGCGTCGCAGACCCTCCGCGTGTCGCAGACCTCGTCGATGCTCGGTTGGTCGGCCGACACGGCGTAGAACCTTCGCAGGCCGATTGTCGTCAGGGCCGAGATCCCGACCAGCATGCCGACCATCCGGGCCACGACTACGAGCGCAGAGGCAAGGCCGTGTACGTCGGCCCGGGTGGCGGCCAGCAGCGCCGCGTTGACCGGGGCGATGGCGAGCCCGAACCCAAGACCGCACAGCACGAGCGGGATCGTGGCCGTGGCGTGGTCGAGACTCTCCCGCCCCCAGGTCGCCATCCAGACAAACCCACCGGCGGCCAGCAGCATGCCGGCCGCCGACAGCACTCCGACCGGCAGCCGACGGATCAGGTAGCCGCCGAGCAGCGCGCCCACCGGAAGGGCAGCCAGCAGGCGCACCAGCACCAGCGCCGCCCCGAGCTGCGAATCGGGATAGGTCGTCACCCGGGCAAAGATCGGGATGTCGACCAGCGCGGCGATGAGCGACGCCCCGACGAAGAACGACACAGCGATCGAGCCCCACGCGGCCCGCTGCGCCAAGGCACCGGGAGGGATCAATGGGGTGGCCGCCACCCGCATCCGCCACACGAACAAGCCAGCGGCCACGGCGCTCCCCAGCAGGAACCACGGCCCGAGCGGCGAGAAGACCTGGACCTCCGGGTCGGCGGTCGCGAACGCCAGCACGATCCCGGCCAGGGCGAGCCCGAGCAGCCCCGCCCCGGGGAGGTCGGCCGCCCGACCAATGTCACGCATTCCGCGCCTGTCGATCAGGGGCCGCCGAGCGGTCAGCTCACGTGCGACGAACAGCGCGACGAGGACGTACAGCGTGACCGCGACCGGCGTCGTCCAGCGGGTGTCGCCGAAATACGGGATAAACGCGAGCCCAGTCGTAATCCCGGACTTCAGGCGGTCGGGCTCGATCATCACCAGGGCCAGTGCGACGGTGGCAGCGGCGGCGAGCACCAGCCCGACGACATCCGGTATGCCGCGCGAGCTCGACGCTGCCTGATCACCTCCGGGGGGAGGAGCCGACCGCGCCAACACGAGGAGTGCGGCGGCAAGCACCAGCCCGACGGCGAAGTTGATCCAGAAGATCGTCTGCCAGGTCGAGAAGCTGATCACGACTGCGCCGTACAACGGCCCAATCACGCTGCCCAGCTCCTGGACGGCTCCGACCACGCCGAGAGGCAGCCCTCGGCGCTCAACCACCCAGATGTCGGCAACCAGAGCCAAGGTGGCGGGGACCAGCCCGCCACCGCCAACGCCTTGCAGGAAACGACCGAACACCATCGACACCAGGTCGTACTGCGCCGCCGTCACGAGGGACCCGAGCGAGAACACCACGAGCGACCCGATGAGCACCGGCACCCGCCCACGGATGTCGGCGATCCGGCCGATCAGCGGCAGCATCGCGATATAGCCGAGCAGGAAGCCGGACACGATCGGGGCAGCGCGCTGCAGCTCGTCGAGGTTGAGGCCGACCGACGTCATCATGTCGGGCAGCGCGAGCACGACGACGTACGTATCGGCTGCGGCGAAGCCGACCGCGATTGCCGCGATGACCAACAGTGCGCGTGGCCCGAGGCCGACGCGCGCTGACTGCTCGTTCACGGCCGGAGGGATCAGATCGGGGCCTGGATGTCGACCTCGTCGGCGTCGAGGTTCAAGGTGATCGAGTAGGTGACATCTTCGGAGTCGCCGTAGAACGGTCCGCCGATCTCCAAGCTGTCGATGTCGTTGTCATCCGTCAGCGTGTAGGTGACGTCGAACGCGTCGTTACCCGACGACGGGAAGACGGTCTTCATCGCCTCACCGGGGATGGTGCCGTTGATGTCGGTGAGGACGGTCTCGCCGTCGCGTGTCTCGTCGCCCTCCTCGGGGTCCTCGGTTGCGGTGAACAGCGACGAGATCCCGCCTTCGTCGTTAAGGAGCTGCGCCGGGTCGGGGGCGCCGTAGCTGGCCGGGTCGATCGTGCTCCAATCCGAGAACGGCAGCTTGACGTAGACCTCGTCGTCGACCGCGATGAGGGGAGCCGTGATGTCGAAGGCGGTCTGCACCTTGATCTCTCCGTCGAATGCCGGGTCGTGGTTGCCGGTTCCGGTCGCGCTGATCAAGGCGTCGATGTCGTCGGGCAGGTCGTCGCTGGAGAGGGTGAACGAGATGAACTCGGCGGCGTCGAAGCTCTCCCTGGCCTCGGCGAGCCGCTCGTCGGGCGTCAGGTCGCTGGTCGGCGAGTCGTCGCCCCCGCAACCGGTGACGACGAAAAACGCAGCCGCGGCGAGCAGCACGGTGGGACGGGTCATCGTTCGAGGCACAGTGACAGCCTGCCATGCGATGAGGCCGCGGCCGCGCTCACTCGCGGAGCTGCCCGCTGATCGCCGCGATCGGCTGTGCGGCGGGGGTGCCTGAACCGTCGCGCCTCCCGGCTTCCGCGGGCAGGTCGACGGGTGAGCCGCTGGAGGCAGCCGCCCGAGCAGGGGCAGGCCCGGCGAACGCGGCGATGATCACGTCCTCGCCCTTGAGGAACCGATGACAACGGACTCCGCCTGTGCCGCGGCCCTTGGGCGGGTACTCCGAGAACGGCGTCACCTTGACGCTGCCTGGCTCGGTGCCGGGCAGCGCGTCGCTCGAGCCCGACACGGTGACCACGACGTTGTCTGCCCTGCGGGTCGAGAGCCCCGAAGTACGCTACCCGGGTCCCGCTGGCCAGTCGGATGCCAGCGATCCCTCCGCCGGACCGGCCCTGCGGCCGGACGCCGGCAGCGGGGAAGTGCAACAGCTGCGCGTCGCTGCTCACGAAGACGAGCTCGTCGCCGGCGCTCATCAGCTCGAAGCCGCCGACGACCTCGTCGCCGTCTTCGAGGCGGATGACGTCCCACGAGTCGCGGTTGCTGAGCACTTCTGGCTGCACCCGCTTGACCACGCCGGACGACGTACCGAGGGCGAGGCCGAGTGAGTCGGGTGACAGGGACGTCAGCCCGACCACCCGCTCACCGGGGTCGAGCGCGACGAACTCGCTGAGCGGAGCGCCGCCCTGCAGCTGCGGCGCCGTCGCCGTCGACGGCAGGGCGGGAAGGTCGAGGACGTCCAGCTTCATGAGCCGACCTGCCGACGTGAGGAGCCCGATCGTGCCGCGCGCGGTGGTGCGCGCCACCGCCACGACGGCGTCGTGCTTGGCCCGGCCGCCGGTGCCGAACGCCTGGTCGCCGATGCTGCGCGCCAGCAGGCCGGTCGACGACAGCAAGACCCGGCACGGGTCGTCGGCCACCTCGAGTGGCACTGCCGAGACTGCCGGCTGGCCGGCCGACTCCAGCAAGACGGTACGTCGCGGGGTGCCGAGCTGCTTGGCCACGTCGGCAAGCTCGTCGCCGACGACCTTCCGCAGCAGCCGCTCGTCATCGAGGATGGCGCTCAGCTCCTCGATCGTCCTCTCCAGCTCACCCTTCTCGGTCTCGAGCTCGATCCTGGAGAACTTGGTGAGCCGACGCAGAGGCATGTCGAGGATGTACGTCGCCTGGACCTCCGACAGGTCGAAGACGTCGATCAGCCGGGATTTGGCCTGCTCGGCGTTGTCGCTCGACCGGATCAGCTGGATGACTTCGTCGATGTCGAGGATCGCCACGAGCAGGCCCTCGACGAGGTGCAGCCGGTCCTGCGCCTTGCCGCGCCGGAACGCCGACCTCCGCCGGACCACGTCGAACCGGTGGTTGAGGTAGACCTCCAGCATCTCCTTGAGCCCGAGCGTGCGGGGTTGTCCGTCGACGAGGGCGACGGCGTTGATGCCGAAGCTGTCCTCCATCGGCGTCTGTCGGTAGAGCTGGTCGAGGATCGCCTCGGGATGGAAGCCGTTCTTGATCTCGATGACGAGCTGGAGACCCTTGGTCCGGTCGGTGAGGTCCTTGACGTCGGCGATGCCTAGCAGCTTCTTCGTCTGCACGAGGACCTTGATCCGCTCGATAACCCGCTCGGGACCGACGGTGTACGGGAGCTCAGTGACGACGATCCCCTTGCGGCGTGGAGACACGCTCTCGATCCGCGCACTTGCCCGCATCCGGAAGGAGCCGCGGCCGGTCTCGTACGCCTCGCGAATGCCGTCGAGGCCGACGATCTTGCCGCCCGTGGGAAGGTCCGGACCGGGGATGAACCGCATCAGGTCGTCGAGCCCGGCCTTGGGGTTGGCGATGAGGTGGCGGAGTGCCTGCACGACCTCGACGAGGTTGTGCGGGGCCAGGTTCGTCGCCATCCCGACGGCGATTCCGGATGCGCCGTTGACGAGCAGGTTGGGAAAGGCCGCCGGGAGCACGACCGGCTCGAACTCACGGCTGTCGTAGTTGGGCTTGAAGTCGACGGTGTCCTCGTCGATCCCGGCCGTCATCGGCAGTGCGGCGGCGGCCATCCGGCACTCGGAGTAGCGCATCGCGGCTGGCGGGTCGTCGGGGGAACCGAAGTTGCCGTGGCCGTCGATGAGGGGGAGTCGCAGTGACCACGGCTGGACCATCCGGACCAAGGCGTCGTAGATCGCTGTGTCGCCGTGGGGATGCAGCCGCCCCATTACCTCCCCGACGACGCGGGCGCTCTTGACGTGGCCGCGGTCGGGACGCACGCCCATGTCGTGCATCGTGTAGAGGATGCGGCGCTGCACCGGCTTGAGCCCGTCGCGGGCGTCGGGCAGGGCGCGCGAGTAGATGACGGAGTAGGCGTACTCGAGGTAGCTCGAGCGCATCTCGTCTCGGACGTCGATGTCGACGATGTGCTCGTCGAAGTCGTCGGGAAGCGGATCGGTCTTGGTACGTCGGGCCATCGGTCTCGGTCAAGTCTCCTGGGTCGGGCAACGCCCCATTCTGTCGGAGCGGATCCTCCGGGCCGCAGAGGCTCGCCCGCAGGCTGCGTGGCAGCAAATGAGGAGTTGACCCTAGACGGCATACTGGCGCGTCATGACCCTGCCCTTTCCGTCACCGAGCGTGCCGATCTCGTCTCGCGCCGAGGTGTTCCTCGGGTACCTCGACTACTACCGCAGCGTCATTGTGGCCAAGGTCGACGGGCTCAACGACCACGCGCTTCGCCAAAGCCGGCTGCCGTCGGGCTGGACGCCGATCGAGCTGGTCAAACATCTGGCGTATGTCGAGGTCCGGTGGTTCGTGTGGGGCTTCGAGGGGGAGGACGTCGAAGAACCCTGGGGCGACAACCGCGACGGCCGTTGGTACGTCGGCGACGACGAGACGCTGCCCGAGCTGGTGCAGCAACTGCTGACCGGCGGTGAGCGGACACGCGCCATCGTGGAGGCCCACGACCTGGCGGAGGTGGGTGCGCCGGGGGAGCGCTGGGACGGCGAACCGGCGGCGACCCTCGAGCGGGTGCTGTTCCATGTGCTGCAGGAGTACGCCCGCCATGCCGGCCACCTCGACATCGTCCGCGAGCTCACCGACGGCGCTGTCGGCGAGTAATCGCCTACGTGGCCAGCCGGCACCAGCTTCACACGCGGGTCATGTCTTGAGGGCGGGGAAGTCGTCCTCCGTGTAGGCGTGCTCTCCGCGCTGGCCGGACGCCACCCCGTCGGCTTCGTCGGCCCGGAGCTCGACCCGGCGGATCTTGCCGCTGATCGTCTTCGGGAGCTCGGCGAACTCGAGGAGGCGGATCCGCTTGTACGGCGCCAGGTGTTCGCGGGCAAACCGCAAGATCTCGAACGCCGTCTCCGCCGTGGGCGAGTAGCCGGCCGCTAGCACTACAAACGCCTTCGGCACCGCGAGGCGCACCGGGTCGGGCGACGGCACGACCGCCGCCTCCGCCACCGCCGGGTGCTCGATCAGCACGCTCTCCAGCTCGAACGGGCTGATCCGGTAGTCGCTCGCCTTGAACACGTCGTCGGAGCGGCCGACATACGTGACGTAGCCCTCGTCGTCGACAGAGGCGACGTCGCCCGTGTGGTAGAAACCGTCGCGCATCGCCTCCGACGTGCGCTCGGCGTCGTCGTGGTAACCGACCATCAGGCCAAGGGGGCGCCGGGCCAGCTCGAGACAGATCTCACCGTCGCCGCCGACCTCGCCGGTGAGCGGGTCCACCAGCGAGACGGTGTAGCCCGGCAGCGGGCGACCCATTGAGCCGAGCTTGATTGACTGCCCTGGCGGATTGCCGATCAGCGCCGTCGTCTCGGTCTGCCCGAAGCCGTCGCGCACGGTCAACTCCCATGCATGCCGAATCTGCTCGATGACCTCGGGGTTCAGCGGCTCCCCGGCCCCCACACACTCGCGCAGCGCCAGCCGATGGCTGCCGAGCTCGGCCTGCGTGATCATCCGCCACACCGTGGGTGGCGCGCAGAACGTCGTCACGCCGATGCGTTCCATCACGTCGAGCAACGCAGGTGCGTCAAACCGTGCGTAGTTGTAGATGACGGTGGTGGCGCCGGCGTTCCAGGGCGCGAAGAAGCACGACCAGGCATGTTTGGCCCAGCCTGGCGACGAGATGTTGAGGTGTAGGTCGCCTGGCTGCAGCCCGATCCAGTACATCGTGGAGAGGTGGCCGATCGGGTATGACGTCTGGGTGTGCTCGACCAGCTTGGGCTGGGCGGTGGTGCCGGACGTGAAGTACAGCAGCATCGGGTCGCTGGCTGCGGTGCCACCACCCACGTGAGGCGTGACCTTGTCGGCGACCGCGTCGTCATACGACATCCATCCGTCGCTGGGGCCAACACTGACGCGCACCAAGGACTCGGTGTCCGGCCCGAACTTCTCGGTGTCGCCGGAGCCCGCCACCACGCCGGTGACATGGCCGCGGCTCAGCCGGTCTGCGAGGTCGTCGGCCGAGAGCAAGGTGGTGGCCGGGATGATCACTGCGCCGAGGCGGATGCAACCGAGCATCGCCACCCAGAGGGGCGCGCAGTTGCCGAGGAGGAGCAGCACCCGGTCTCCGGGGCCGATGCCGGCCCCCCGGAGGGAGCCGGCGAACCGCTGCGACAGCTCGCTCACCTGGGAAAACGTCAGTGTGGTCTCGCTGCCGTCCTCTTCGATGATCCACAACGCCCGCACGTTGCCGCTCTCCAGGGCCAGGACGTCGATCCAGTCGGTGGCGTAGTTGAAGGTCTCGAACTCGGGCCAGCGGAAGTCGCGGTAGGCGCGCGGGTAGTCCTCGCGGTTTGCCAGAAGGAAGTCGCGCGCGTGCCGGAACTCCTGGGTCGCGTCGACTGCGGTGTCGGGCGTGGGGGTGTCGGTCGCCATCGGGGTGCTCCTGGAGTCTCGACGTGACGCTTGGTGTCCGTGTCCGCCATCTTGTCACCGTCGGATGTTCCCGCAGGACGGGATAGATTCGCGCCGTGGCCACCAGCGAAGAGCAGCACACCTATCCCGCGCACTGGGAGGCCGACGTCCTGCTGCTCGACGGTGGCGCGGCTCGGCTGCGACCGATCAGGCCCGACGACGGCGAGCTGCTCGTCGAGTTCTACAGCCGGGTGTCGCCCGAGTCCAAGTACCTGCGCTTCTTCGCCCCCTACCCGACGCTCTCCGACCGCGACGTCGAGCGGTTCACCCACGTCGACCACCACGACCGGGTCGCGTTCGTGGTGACCGTGGCCCAGCGGATGATCGCGGTCGGCCGCTTCGACCGGATCGACGAGCACGAGGCAGAGGTCGCGTTCCTCGTCGAGGATGCCCATCAGGGCCGCGGCCTGGCTCAGCTCTTGCTCGAGCACCTCGCCCAAGCCGCCCGTGAGCGCGGCATCGACGCGTTCGTCGCCGAGGTAATGCCCGACAACGTGCGGATGATCCACACGTTCCGCGACGCCGGCTACCGGATCGTCAACGGCTACGACGAGGGCGTCCTTCACCTCGTCTTCCCGGTCGCCGCCACGGACACGTCGGTCGGCGTGATGAGGTCGCGCGAGCATCGTGCGGAGGCCCGGTCGATGGCGCGGTTCTTCGAGGCGGGGAGCGTTGCCATCATCGGCGCGAGCCGCCGCCAGGACACCATCGGCAGCACGCTCGTCCGCAACCTCGTGCTGGGTGACTTCACCGGGCGGGTGTACGTCGTCAACCCGGCGGCCGATGCGGTGGCGGGCCTGCCGGCATACAAGAGCGTCCAGGACATCCCCGGAAGCGTCGACCTGGCGATCGTGGCCGTGCCCGCGGACGCAGTCGAAAATGTCGTGCTCGACTGCGCCGCCAAACGCGTGCATGGCCTGGTCGTGGTTTCCAGTGGCTTCGCGGAGACCGGTGACGAAGGGCGGCTACGCCAGCGCCGCCTGGTCGGGCTCGCCCGCTCGTACGGGCTGCGCCTCGTCGGCCCCAACTGCCTCGGCGTCATCAACACCGCCCCCGAGGTGTCGCTCAACGCCTCCTTGTCGCCCGTGATGCCGCCACGGGGTCGGGTGGGTTTCTTCAGCCAGTCGGGCGCACTCGGCGTAGCGATCCTGGAGACGGTGGCGCGGCGCGGGCTGGGCTTATCGACGTTCGTGTCGGCTGGCAACCGCGCAGATGTGTCCGGTAACGACCTGCTGCAGTACTGGGAAGAAGACGACGCCACCGAAGTCGTGCTGCTCTACCTCGAGTCGATCGGTAACCCGCGCAAGTTCTCCCGGATCGCGCGCCGGGTGGGGCGCACCAAGCCGGTCGTTGCGGTGAAGTCCGGGCGTACGACGCAGGGCGTCCCCGTTGGGCACACCGTGCGGTCGACGGTGGCACCGCAGCACGCGGTTGACGCGATGTTCCGCCAGGCCGGGGTGATCCAGGTCGACTCGCTCGACGAGATGTTCGACGTTGCCCAGCTGCTCGCACACCAGCCGTTGCCGATGGGGCCGCGGATCGCCGTCGTCGGCAACTCCGACGCCCTCGGGCTGCTCGCTGCCGACTCCGCAACGGCTGCCGGCCTCGTCGTGGAGCAGTCGGTGCCGCTCGGCGCCGACGCAACCCCTGAGGACTTCGAACACGCGCTGGACGCTGCGATCGACAACCCACGGGTCGACGCGGTGGTGGCCGTCTTCATCCCGGTGCTCGACACGTCGAGTGCACAGGTGGCCAACGTCCTCGCGGCCGTCGGGGAGCAGTCTGACAAGCCCCTGGTGTCGACCTTCCTCGGCAGCGAGGGCATCCCGGAGCTGCTGCGGGTGCCCGACCTGGCCGGCGCGGCAGGACGAGGCTCGGTGCCGTCATACTCCGCCCCCGAGTCTGCGGTCCGGGCACTGGCGCGCGTCGTGACCTACGGGCAATGGGTCCACCGACCCCAGACCGGAATGCCCGTCTTCGAGGACATCGACCGGGATGCGGCGCGGATCATGGTGTCGAAACTCGTCACGCAGGCGCCGGAGGGGATCGAGCTCGACGACGACGGTCTTCGCGAGCTGCTGGGCTACTACGGCATCGCGTTGGAGCACCACGTGCGGGTCGCGACGCTCGACGAGGCGCTTGCGGCAGGGGAGCAGCTCGGTTGGAGTGTGGTGCTCAAGGCGACGGCGGCGCGACTGCGCCAGCGCCCTGACCTGTCCCATGTCTGGCGCGCGATCGACGACGCAGACGACATGACCGCGGCCTGGCGGAACCTGACCCATCTGATCGACGACCCCAAGCGCGCGGAGTTCGTCGTCCAGGTGATGGCACCGCCCGGCATACCGGTGTCGATCGGGAGCTTCGAAGACGCCTTGTTCGGCCCGATCGTGTCGTTCGGGATGGCGGGTACGCCGTCCGAGCTCCTCGGTGACGTGTCCTACCGCATTCCACCGCTGACCGAGTCGGACGCGGCTGACCTGGTCCGCGACGTGCGAGCGGCGCCCCTGTTCTTCGGCTACCGGGGCTCGGAGCCGGTTGACGTGGCCAGCATCGAGGAGGTCATCGCGCGGCTCGCGCAGCTGAAGGACGACCTGCCCGCGGTCGAACGCCTCGACCTGGGCTTGGTGCTCGCCGGAACCGAGGGGTGTCAGGTGCTCCGCGCAGCAGCTCGGGTGATGGCACCTGCCGACATCCGGGGCGACGCGCTGACCCGGCGGTTGGCGGGCGCGACCTCCAGCGACGACACACTCCACGGCTGACCGTCGACCGGCCTAGTGCCGTGCTCACTGCCCAGGTTGCGGGTACTGCGTGCGCATCACGGCGTCCCAGGCGGAGTCCGGGAGGGCGGCATGCTGGGCGAGGAGCAGCTTGGCCGACGGGGTGACGGTGTAGCGGGCGCGTGGTCGGCGTGCGCCGATGGCCTTCTCGACCGCGCGTGCGACCGCCTCCGGAGGGCCACCGAGCCGGGAAACCACGCCCTTCTCGTAGACGCTGGCGGTCGAGAGCCCCACCGCCACGTTGAACGCGGCGTACGGGTCATCGTCGTCGGTCGCCTCGATCCCCTGCACCGCCGTCGCACTGAACTCTGAGCGGATGATCCCCGGCTCGATCACGATGACGTCGACCCCGAAACCGCGCACCTCGAACCGGAGCGCGTCCGAGAGAGCCTCCACGGCATGCTTGCTGGCGTGGTAGGCGCCGCCGCCCGGAAATGTGAGCTTGCCGCCCATCGACGACAGGTTGACGATCTTGCCCCAACCCTGCGCACGCATGCCGGGCAGCGCCAGCTGGCACATCCGGAGCAGCCCGAACACGTTCGTCTCGAACTGGGCCCGCACCTTGTCCAAGGGTAGTGTCTCGAGGGCGCCGGACTGGCTGTAGCCGGCGTTGTTCACGAGCACACCGACCGCACCTTCGGCTTCTTCGACCTGGCGGACCGCTGTCGCCATCGACTCCTCGTCGGTGACGTCGAGGGGCAGGGTTCGACAGCCTAGGCGCTCCAGGTCGCCCAGTGAGTCCACCCGCCGGGCAGTGGCGTACACCGTCCAACCAGCATCTGCGAGGCGTGCGGCGGTGGCGTGTCCGATACCTGACGAGCAACCCGTGATGAGGACGGCTTTGGACGTCGGGGCGCTCATGAGGACTCACAGTACGCAGAGGGCGGGCGTTGTGGAGGACTGCGATGTGGCAGCCATCCTCGTGCAAGGATGGCGTAATGCGTGACACGACCGTGCAGGACCGGGCCGACGACCTGAGGGCTGCGATCGACCGGGTGGGCTACTACCCGGCCGTGGTGGCCGAGGCGGTCGAGTCGGCGGTCGCTGGCGAGTCCGTGATCGGCTACGTCATCCATCACGAGCCGACCTTCGACCGTGACGAGGTGCGCCGGCATGTCACGGTGCTGGTGCTCACGAACTCGCGGCTGCTGGTCGCCCACACCGACGAGCACCCGCCCGACGACCTGTTGCCGGCGCCGTACGCCTCGACGTCGACGGAGGCGGTGCCGCTCGCCCGGATCGGAAGCGTGGCGGTCACGCGGATGGTGGCCAACCCGGCCGGTGAGCCGGCGTCGTCCGGCAGTGGTGCTGTCGCCGAGGCTGTGCTGACCGTGGGGTGGGGCGCCGTCCAGCGCGTCGACCTCGAACCCGCCGGCTGTGCCGATCCCGACTGCGATGCCGACCATGGCTACAGCGGCGTCCTGACTGCGGAAGACTTCGCCGTCAGGATCAGCTCCACCGCGGAGGGTGCCGACGCCGTGGAGGCGTTGCTGGAGTTTGCCCGCCAGCTCAGCGCCGCCACTGTGGCGCCTTGAGCGCCGCCCCCACTGCGGCTGTCCTCCCGCACTACTTCTCGCGTTCGCTCGTGGACGTGCTCCCGGCAGCCGTGGCCGCGGTCGGAGGGCCCGGGTGGCACAACTCCCTGGAGCTGCCCCCCGCATCGTCGTACGTCGTCTTCCTCGTCGACGGGCTGGGCTGGAACCTCCTGCGTAGCCACCCCGACTCGGCGCCGTACCTGAACTCGCTCGCAGACGGCCAGAGTCCCATCACCTGCGGTGTCCCGTCGACGACCGCCACCAGCCTGACAAGCCTCGGCACCGGCCTGCCGCCGGGCGCGCACGGCGTCGTCGGCTTCACGTCGCGGGTGCCGGGCACCGACCGGCTGCTCGACGCGTTGAAGTGGGACCAGCCGATCGACCCGCGTGAGTGGCAGCCGCACGAGACCGTGTTCGCCCGAGCGCGACTGGATGGCGTCGCGATGACGTCGGTCAGCAGGCGTGCCTTCGACGGGTCGGGCCTCACGATTGCCAGCCAGCGGGGAGCACTCTTCGTGGCTGCGGACACGATTGGCGAGCGCATCTCCGCCACCGTGCGAGCGGCCGCCGAGGAGCGGTCGGTCACCTACGTCTATGAAGGCGAGCTGGACGCCACCGGACACCAGCGAGGCGCGTCATCGTGGGCGTGGCAGCACCAGCTCGCGATGGCGGACTCCTTTGCTGCGCTGCTCCGCGAGTCACTTCCTTCCGGGTGCGTCCTCGTCGTGACCGCCGACCACGGCATGGTCGACGTCCCCGACGAGCAGCGCATCGACGTCGACATGGAGCCGGAGCTCCTCGACGGTGTCAGCCTGTTCGGTGGCGAGGCGCGCTTCCGCCACCTCTACTGCGATGGCGGTGCGGTGGACGACGTGGCGTCACGGTGGCGGGAGCGACTGGGTACGTCGGCATGGGTCGTCACCCGCGACGAAGCGATCGGCGAGGGCTGGTTCGGCTCTGTCGATGCGCAGGTGCGTCCTCGGCTCGGCGACGTGATGGTCGCGAGCGGACAAGATTTGGCGATCGTGTCCACCACCCGGTTCCCTCGTGAGGCGAAGCTCGTCGGGCTGCACGGGTCGCTCACGCCCGACGAGATGCTGATCCCCCTACTCATCGACACCGGTCCCGTCTAGCATCACCCTGTGACGTCGGACCCGCGGTCGAAGCTGTTCGGACTGGTCAGCGGCTACATGATCACCCAGGCGATCGGAGCCGTGATCCGGCTGGGCGTTCCCGAGCTGGTGAGCGAGCGGCCACGGTCGTCGGGCGACCTCGCCTCCGCCCTGGGCACGGACCCCGGTGCCTTGCGTCGCGTCCTGCGGACCCTCTGCAGCCTCGGGATCTTCATCGAGACCGACGGGATCATCGCCCACACGGAGATGTCGGAGTTGTTGCGCCGCGACGCTCCACGGTCCATTGCCGGGCAGGCGTTGATGTTCTCGGGGCTCCACTACAAGACGTGGGAAGACTCGTTCGAGACGTTCAAGACCGGGCAGCCGGCCTTCTCCCGGGTGTATGGCAGGCCGTTCTTCGACTGGTTGGGCGACCATCCGGATGAGGCGGCGATGTTCAACGCGGCCATGACTGGCCGGGCTGCAGGTGAGCGTCAGCGACTGCTCGAGAGGGATTGGACGGCCGTGTCGACAGTTGTCGACGTAGGTGGGGGGAGTGGCGCGATGCTGGCTGCGATCCTGAACGAGAATCCCAACCTCACCGGCATCGTCTACGACCTGCCGCACGTGCGTGAGGACGCGATCCGGACGATCGAGGCGGAGGGTCTTGCTGATCGGTGTTCGTTCGTCGCGGGCAGCTTCTTCGAAAGGGTGCCCGCAGGCGGCGACGTCTATGTGCTGTCGAGGATTCTTCACGACTGGGACGATGCGTCGGCAGCCTCCATCCTGCAGGCTGTCCGTGAGGCCATCGAGCCTCCTGGCCGGTTGCTGCTGGTCGAGTCGGTGATGGGGCCCGGAAACCAAGCCGACGACGCCAAGCTTCTCGACCTCCACATGCTGGTTGCTCTCGGCGGCCGGGAGCGCACCGAAGATGAGTGGCGAAACCTCTTGTCTGGCAACGGATTCACACTCTCTGCGGCGACGCACGGATTGATCGAAGCCACCCCCAGCTGACTGGTCAGCTGCTGGCACTAGCGTGGTTTCATGGCAGCGTTCATCAAGTCCGTCACGTTCGACTGCGCCGACGCCTTGCGGCTGGCAGAGTTCTGGGCTGAGGCTCTCGGCTCCGACGTCGACGAGGACTCGACGTCGGAGAAAGCGTTCGTCGAAGCGCCGGGTTGGGGTGGCCCGAACATCTGGTTCCAGGTCGTACCAGAGCCCAAGACGGCCAAGAACCGCATGCACTTCGATCTGCGAGCACCCGGGACTATCGGCGACGAGGTCCAGCGGCTGACCGAGCTCGGAGCAGCGGTCCAAGACGAGAGTCCTGACCTCGTCGTGATGACCGATCCCGAGGGCAATGAGTTTTGCGTCGAATGAGTACACACGACCACAGCTCCTGGCTGACGTCGACATGGCCGTTCGTGCGCAGTCAGCTCCCAGACGCCCCTGCCACCGTGGTCGAGATCGGCTGCGGTGAGCTCGGCGGCTTCGTTCCGATGCTGCGTCAGGACGGCTACGACGCAGTCGGTGTCGACCCTGAGGCGCCGGACGGGTCTGAGTACCACCAGACCGAGTTCGAGCAGTACGACGTCGAGCGGCCGGTAGACGCCATCGTCGCGTCCGCGTCTCTCCATCACGTAGCCGACCTTGGTGACGTGCTTGCCCGAGTGTCAGCGGCGCTGGTCGAGGGCGGGGTGCTGGTGATCGTCGAGTGGGAGTGGGAGCGGTTCGACGAGCCGACAGCCCGGTGGTGCTTCGCCCGGCTGCCTGCTGAGCCCGACGAGTCCCACCCAGGCTGGCTCTCACACCACCAGGCGGGGTGGTCGGCATCCCAGCAGCTGTGGGATGACTACCTGTCAGGCTGGGCGCGTGAGGAATGCCTGCATACCGGTGAGGCGATGCTGACGGAGCTGGACGCGCGGTTCGAGCGGCGGGTGTTCGAGCGTCGGCCCTACTTCTTCGCCGACCTCGCGGACACGAGTGAGGCCGACGAGCAGGACGCAATTGATGCCGGAGAGATCCAGGCCGCCTGCTTGCGGACGAGTTGGATCCGGCGGAGCGGCCACGAGAACCCCAAGCGGTAGTGGCTATGTCTGGTCAGAACGGCAGTACGTCGGGCGACAGCGCCGCCGCCTTCGCGCGAGCCGCCGTCATCCGCCGCCGATGGTGTTGCCGGCACAGCACTTCGTAGCCGATCTCGATGGCATCGGCGGATCGCCCCTCGGTGTCGCCCACGACGATCACCTCGCCCTCGACGACCATCTCGCCGTCTTCGGTGCGGGCGTTGTGGGTGGCGCGCCGGCCACACCAGCACAGCGCTTCGACTTGCAGCACGTTCATCTTGTCGGCGAGCTCGACGAGGCGGGCTGAGCCCGGGAACAGCTGGGTACGGAAGTCGGTCAGGATGCCGAAGGCGAACACATCGATCTGGAGCTCGTCGACGAGGCGGGCGAGCTGGTTGACCTGGTCGGGCGTGTAGAACTGCACCTCGTCGCACACGAGGTAGTCGATCCGGCTCCCGCTGGTGAGGCTGTCGACGACGTACCGCCAGAAGTTGAAGTCGGGCGGCACTTCGATCGCGTCGACCGTGAGCCCGAGTCGGCTCGACAGCCGTGCGGTGCCGGCCCTGTCCTTGCTAGTGAAGATGCGCCCGATGCGACCGCGGGCCGCGTGGTTGTGATCCATCTGCAGCGCGAGGGTCGACTTGCCGCAATCCATCGTGCCGGTGAAGAAGGTGAGCTCAGCCATCGTGGCTGCATCTTGTCATCCCGCTGTGGCCTCCGCTTGCGTCCGTGCCACCGCGCGCTAGAGCGGCCAGCTGCACGGACGCAAGGGGTGGGTTACCAGTGCACGCCCTTGAGGATCCGCGACAGGAGTGCCTGTTGTCCTGTGAGCTTCTCGGCCCCGCCGTCGCCGCGTGCGGCAGCCGAGTCGGGGAAGACATTGAACGCCTTGTGCAGGATCCAGAACGACGTCCTGGGTAGCAAGGCGTGCGCCACCTCACCGGCAGTTCCGAGCGCCGTGTTGATCTCGTGCGGCCTGTCCTTCATGGCCGTCATCACGAAGTCGGCCGCCTGGGCCGGGGTGATCGTCGGGAACGCGTCGTAGATCTTCGTCGGCGCGATCATCGGCGTCCGCACCAACGGCATGTGGATCGTGGTGAACGTGATCCCGTCGCCGACCAGCTCGGAGCTCACCACCCGGCTCCATGCGTCGAGTGCAGCCTTGCTCGCGACGTAGGCCGAGAACCGCGGCGGGTTGGTCTGTACGCCGATCGAGCTGATGTTGACCACGTGCCCGCGCCCGCTCGCGCGCATCATCGGCAGCAGCCCCATCAGCACCCGGACGGCCCCGAAGTAGTTGACCGCCATCGTCCGCTCGAAATCGTGGAACCGGTCGGCCGAAAGGTTCAGCGAGCGACGAATCGAGCGTCCCGCGTTGTTGACGACGAAGTCGACGCGTTGGTGCTCGCGAGTGATCCTGGCAGTGAGCCTGTCGATGGCCGCAAGATCGGTGAGGTCGCACGGGTAGACATGCGCGACGCCACCGATTGACTCGATCTCTGCCTGGGTGTCGAGCAGGGCATCCTTGCCGCGTGCCACCAGCAACGGGATGCCACCCGCCTGAGCGACCTTCAACGCGGTGGCCCTGCCGATGCCGGAGCTCGCCCCGGTGATCACCACGACTGCCCCGACCATCGCGTCGCGCATCGCCGGATCCTGCGCAGTCGTCGGGTCGAGGTGCTGCTCCCAGTAGTCCCAGAGCTCGGCGGCGTACGTCTCGAGCTCCGGGACCGTGATTCCGGAGCCCTCCATCGCCTGCTGGGTGTGCCGGGAGGAGTATGTCGACGGCATCGAGATGTGCCCCAGCACCTCCGGTGGAACTCCGAGCCGGCCGATGGTCTGGTCGAGCACCCCCTGTGCGGCCGGTGTGCGCAGGAGCGTCGTGAGCAGGCTGACCGGGGTCAGGTGGGGCGGCAGCGCGTTCGTGAGCCGACGCTGCACCGGCGTCGCGAACCGGGGCGCCTTCGCCGTATGGGCGAACGTGTTGAGGACGTCGATGGTCGGCTGCGGGTCGGGGTTGACGAGGTGGAACGTGTGCTTGTCGAGACCGCGGACATGGGCCAGGTGGTTCATCGCCTTGGCAACGTAGTCGACGGGGACGATGTTGGTGTCACCGAAGTCGAGTCCGACCAGCGGTGCCCACTGAGGCAGCGAGTCGCGAAGCCGCTTCAGGAGGGGGAAGAAGTAGTAGGGGCCGTCAATCTTGTCCATCGCCCCGGTCTCTGAATGGCCTACCACCATCGACGGCCGGTACACGCGCCATGGCACGGTCGACTCGTTGCGCACGATCTGCTCTGACTCGAACTTCGTCCAGTGGTACGGCGACGGCAGGTCCTGCCCCTCGTCGAACATGGTCTCGTCGAAGTCGCCCTTGTGGTCACCGGAGACGGCCACCGAGGAGACGTGGTGCAAGGTGCCGGCGTCGACTGCCTCTGCGGCAGCGAGTGCGGACCGGGTGCCGCCGATATTGAGGCTGTCGTTGCGTTCGGCCGGCTCGGTCATGTCGTACAGCGCGGCCACATGGAAGAAGTGGGTGATGGTGCCCCTGTGCTCGTCGAGCCACGCGGGGTCGATACCGAGGACGGGAGAGGTGAGGTCACCGATGACGGGACGAATGCGTTTGGAGGACCGCCAGCGGCTGCGGTGCAGCAGTTCGAAGCGATCCAGCGATGTCGCCCGCACCAGGACGTGTATCGGCCCACGTCGGTGAGCGAGCAGCTCCTCGACGAGATGCCGGCCGATGAAGCCGGTTCCGCCAGTTACGAAGTAGCCCATCGGCTGACTCAGTCGTCCTTGCCCTTGCCGAACATGATCTCGTCCCAGCTCGGAACGCTGGGCCTACGACCAGACCGACGTTTGCGGCCGGTGGCAGGCTCGGTCGACGCGGCCTCCTCGTCCTTCTTTGCGGCGGCCGGCTTCGCCTTGGCAGCCGCGGAGTCTTCGTCGTCCTGCTGCTCCTGCTCCTCGTCCTCGTCCTCGGACTCGTCGACAGTCGAGGTGGAGGCGGTCGGCTCGTCCAGGTCGGCGTCGTCGCTGACCGCCCGCACGACCGCGGTGAGGTCGTCGTCGGCGGCCTCGTCATCGGCATCGATGCTGAGCAGGTCGTCGTCGCTCGGCACCGACGAGAGGCGCCGCGACTTGGCGTCCGGCTTGCCGGTGCCGGCACGAGGCTGCGGCCCCTTGCGGGTGCTTTGCCGCTCGCCGGTGAGCCACCTGGCCTCGTCGTCGTCGGCGACGGCAAACCGGCTGATGGCGTCGAAGACGAACAGAGCTGTCCGTTCACGTTCCCCGGACTGGTACGTCGCCTGCACCGACCAGCGACCGTCGTCGCGGCGCCAGGCGTCCCACTGTGCGGTGCTCGTGTCGACACCACGGCTTCTCAGTCGCTCCGCCACCACGTCAGACAGCCGCCGGGCCGGACCCTCAACGTTCTTGCGCCGGACGTGGCTGCGCTGTGCGAGGGCGGCGACGTGCTGTCGCTCGGCGAGGACCGGGACGCAGTACGGCATGATCCGTTCGACCGGTGCCTGGGCGATCAACGCGACCGCCTCGGGCGTCTCGCCGGCGCGGATCCGGGCCTGAATGTCACGTGGGCGCAAAGCGCTGTCCATCTCTATCTCCAACTGGCCGAGTCGCGAGCGGTCTCCACGCAATGCTGCGCGCAACCTGTCGTCTGCAGGGGTGGCAAACTCGGCACCCGCGTCGTCGACGAAGACGACCTGGCGGCCGTCCGCGCTCAACCCCACGAGCCTGAGATTGCGCATCCATGTCCTCCTGCACTTGTCCTCGGTGAGAACTGCGCTCAGTGTGTCCCGAAGTGGCCCCCGGAGGAAGCGAGCGCGCCGCCGATCAGGCTATTCAACACCGCGAAGCCCCCCTGATGTGAATGGCCATCAAAATGCGACAACGGATCCGCGATGGCCAACGCTCGAACCGGTGGCAGAACTACCGTTCTTCCACACCCTCGAGGGCCGGTGAGGTGGCCGCTACGCGACCACCGGTCATCGCTGCCAGAACCGCAGCGAGCACTCCACTGACGGCTGAAACCCAGTAGGCAGCGCTCGCTCCTTTGCTGTCGATGAGCACTCCGGCGAGTGCCGCACCTGGAGCGATGCCGAGGCCGACTCCGGTCAGCACCCAGGTGATGCCTTCCGTCAGCCGCGCCGGTGGGACGTTCGCCTCGATCAGCGAGACGAACGAGACCAGCGTCGGGCTCACCGCAAAACCACCGAGGAACAGCACGACGGAAAGCACGACGAGGTTGTCGACGAACGGCAACGGCATCATCGCCGCCGCCATCCCCACGGCGCCGAGCCGGTAGCGGCGTCGCGTCGAGGCGATGTCACCGCTCAGCATTCCCGTGATCAGACCGGCGATGAGGCTCCCGGCGGCATACACCGCAAGCAGCACTCCGGTCAGGCGCGGCTTGCCCTGCTCTTCGGCGAAGGCCACCGTTGCCACCTCGATGGCTCCGAACAGGGAGCCGAGACAGAGAGCCACCGCGACCATGGGCAACAGCCAGCCCCAGTCGAACGGTTCGCGCCGGGTCGCGGTGCCCTTCGTCGTTGAGGCGGGTGGCTCGGTCCGCCGTTGTGAGGTGAACCAAAACCCGCCGATGATGGCGAACGCTGCGACGCTGGCGACCCCGGCCATCGGGTCGATCCGGGTCGCCAGCACCGTGACGAGCACGGGGCCGAGGATGAAGATCGTCTCGTCCAAGACGGCCTCGACTGAGAATGCCGTGTGCAACGAAGGTCCCTGCCCCAACAGGTAGGTCCACCGTGATCGCACGCAGGCACCGATCGGCGGGAAGCTCAGACCGGCCACCGCTGCGAGCAGGTGTGGGAGCGGGAGTGGCCAGTCGAGCTCCACCGACAGCACCATCGCCCCCAGACCTGCGGAGAATCCGATGAAGCAAGGGACCAGCACGCGGCGCTGGCCCCACTGGTCGATGAGGCGGGCCAGCGCCGGCGACGAGACTGCCGTCGCCACCATGTATGCCGCAGAGACTGATCCGGCGAGGCCGTACGAGTCTGACCGCGCCTCGACGAGCAGCACGATCGCCAGAGTCACCATGGAGATGGGCATCCGGCCTACGAACGCCGCGGCCGAGAACCCCAGTGCCCCTGGCCGCGACAGGACATCGCGGTACGAGGCGAACATGCTCGGAGTCTAGGGAACGACTGTTACAGCGCGTGCCCTCCGGCCACTTGCAGGATCTGCCCCGCCGGCGGTCAGCGAATCGTAGGTGTCTGGGTGCTCGCAGTGGGCGGCGTTGTTCATCAGTACGTCGAGCGGTCCCAGCCGTGCTTCGACCTCGTCGACCAGACGGGGGATGGAGTCCAGCTCTGCGAGGTTGGCCGGGGTGGCGATCGCACCTGGCAGTTCTTCGGCCAGCGACTCTTCCAGCTTCGCGTCAATCATGGCTGGCCCACGGTAGGTCGGTCACGATTCCAGGATCCCGCTGTCCCGCAAGTCCATGCGATCGACACGCCGTTGGTACGTCGAGCGCGCGGCTTTACGATCATCCGATGGGCAGTGCAGAACTCGGAGTTCTCGAGGCGCAGTTGGAGGAGTGGTCGCGCACGCGTGACCTGTCGGGTGGCGTGTTGCTAACGCAGGCAGGCTCCACTCTCTTCGAGGGTTGCTACGGCCTCGCCGACAGGGCGGCCGGGGTGCCGGTCTCGCCGCGGACCAGGTTCGGGCTGGCGTCGGTCACCAAGATGTTCACCGCCGTTGCGATTGCAGACCTTGTCGTAGCCGGGCGGTTGGGTTTTGACGATCGGGTCGTCGACATACTGCCGCCAGAGCGTCGGCCGTCGACGCTGCGGCCAGACGTGACGGTGCACCACTTGCTCACGCACACGTCGGGGATTGCGGACTACTGCGAAGAGGACGATGAGTCCCCGGCCTATCTCGAGGACTACGGCACGCTGTGGGAGGACCTGCCCAGCTACGGCATGCTTCGGCCGGCGGACTTCTTGCCGCTGTTCGGCGACCTGGCGCCCTACCGGCCGCCGGGTGAGCGCTGGCAGTACTCCAACGCGGCCTACATCGTGCTCGGGTTGGTCATCGAGGAGGTCGCGAGCCGGCCCTACACCGACGTAGTGCAGGAACGGGTTTTCGACCGGGCTGGGATGACGGCCAGCGGGTTCTTCCGGCTGGATGAGGCCAGGCCCGACGTCGCGGTCGGGTATCTACCGAGGGAGTCATCCGACGACGTGTGGCGCACGAACGTGTACCGCGTGCCCGTGATCGGTGGGGCCGACGGCGGTGCATTCAGCACGGCTGGCGACCTTGACCTTTTCCTGCACCGGCAAGCCGACGGGACGCTTCTCGGGAGCGCGCAGGAAACCGTGCTGGCTCAGCACGTCGACATCGGCGACGGCTATCACCACGGGTACGGCGTGCTGCACTACCCGGACGGGCGGTTCGGCCACGGAGGCGGCGACCCAGGGGTCGAAGTGCTGGTGCACCGGTTCCCGGCGGACGACGCCAACCTCATCGTGCTGTGCAACGGTGAAGACGGGGCCGGTGACGTGCGTGATGCCGTGCTCGAGGCGTGGCGGAGCTGAGCGTCGGGTCGCCGGATCAGTCCTCCTCGTGCACGTTCGGGTCGCCACCGAACAAGCGACCATCCGGACGCCCGAGCCCCGTGATCGCCTCGACTTCAGCGTTGCTCAGCTCGAAGTCGAACACCTCGAGGTTGACACGCTGACGCTCGGCTCGCTCGGACTTAGGCAGGGGGAGTGTGCCCAGCTGGAGCTGCCAGCGCAAGACAACCTGGGGAGCCGTCACGCCGTGGGCCTCGGCAGCTGTGCTGACGGGGTTCTCCTCGAAGGGCGCTCGGTACTTGCCGAGCGGGCTCCACGACTCGGTTCGGATCCCGAGTGAGTCGTGCACCGCCCGCATCTCCTGCTGAGGGAAGTAGGGGTGGAGCTCGATCTGGTTGATCGACGGGGTGACGCCGGTGTCGGCGATGATGTCGGCGAGATGTTTCTCGGTGAAGTTGCTGACGCCGATAGAGCGCACCAGGCCGCGTTCGCGCAGCTCGACCAGTGCGCGCCACGCTTCGACATACTTCCCCACACTCGGGTTAGGCCAATGGATGAGGCAGATGTCGACGTAGTCGAACTGGAATCGCCGGAGCGAGTCCTCGACAGACCTGACAGCCAGCGCGTGTTCGTGGTGGCGACCGGGGATCTTGGTCGTCACCTGTACGTCGCCACGGTCCAGGCCTGATCGACGCACTGCTTCGCCGACCTGCTCTTCGTTCTTGTAGTTGACGGCGCTGTCGATGAGCCGGTAGCCAGCCTCGAGAGCGTGGACCATGGCCTCGGTGCCGTCGTCACCTCTGAGCCCTGACGTACCGAAGCCGACCACGGGGACCGTGGTGTCGTCGTTGAGCGTGTAGTGCGCGATCTGTGTTGTCATGCCCCCAACGTAAGCCAGCAGTCGGGACCAGGCACGCGCAGGACGGGCTCTGTGCCGGTCAGGCCTGCGGCTGGCTGATGTTCACCATCCACGCAATGCCGAACTGATCCACGCACATGCCGAACTCGTCGCCCCACATCTGCTTCTCGAGAGGCACGGTCACGGTGCCGCCGTCGGACAGCTTGTCCCAGTACCCGCGGAGCTCCGCGGCGTCTGCACCACTCAGGCTCACGGCGAAGTTTTCGCCCGGGCGGTGCTCCATCCCCGGAGGCGTGTCAGCACCCATGAGCAGGAATCCATTGTCGGTCTCGAGATGGCCGTGCATGATCTTGTCGGCATGAGGTGAGCCTTGCTCGCCGTACTCACCAAAGGTGTTCAGGTGCAACGTGCCGCCGAAGACGCCGTTGTAGAACTCCATTGCCTGCCGCGCGTTGCCGGCATAGTTGATGTAGGGATTGAGACGAGTGGCCACCAGAAGCTCCTTGAATCGTGGGGTTGGTCAGTAGGTCACGCACGCTAGCGGGGTGCGCCGACAGCGGCGCCGCGGTGGTGGCAGGATCGTGCGCATGTCCGCACCGTCGAGCACCGATCCGTATGACGCCCTGCTGCTGGTGTCCTTCGGCGGGCCCGAGAAGCCAGACGACGTCATCCCCTTCCTCGAGAACGTCATCCGCGGCCGCGACGTGCCCCGCGAACGCCTCGTCGAGGTCGCCGCACACTATGACGCCGTCGGTGGGCGCAGCCCGATCAACGACCAGTGCCGGGACCTCCTGGCCGCGATCCGGGTCGACTTCGCCGAGCACGAGCTCGACCTGCCGGTCTACTGGGGCAACCGCAACTGGGATCCCTTCCTCACCGAGGCGGTCGCGGCGATGCGGGGCGACGGCATTCGCAGGGCGGCCGCATTCGTGACGAGCGCCTACGCGTCGTACTCCGGCTGCCGCCAATACCGGGAGGACCTGTACGACGCCGTGGCCGCCACCCCAGGCGCACCTCGCATCGACAAGCTCCGGCACTACTTCAACCATCCCGGCTTCATCAACGCGTTCGTCGACAGCACCAGCACGGCGCTTGCTGATCTCCCGCACGCCCTGCAGACCGAGGCCCGACTCGTGTTTGTCACTCATTCGATCCCTGCCGCGATGGCGCAGAGCGCCGGTCCCCAGGGACACGCCTACGTCGCGCAGCATCGGGCGGTGGCCGAGGCCATCGCCCATCGCGTGCGTGAGCGGACGGGTGGACCGCATCGCTTCGAGCTTGCGTTCTGCAGCCGCTCCGGTCCGCCTTCGATCCCCTGGTTGGAGCCGGATGTCAACGACCATCTCGAAGTGCTCGCGGGCGACCGGGTCGAGGCGGTCGTCGTCGTTCCCATCGGCTTCGTCTCCGATCACATGGAGGTCATCTACGACCTCGACACCGAAGCGGCCCAGACAGCCGACCGGCTCGGCCTTGCCTTCCGTCGGGCGTCGGCACCCGGTGTCCACCCGGCCTTTGTGTCGGTCATCCGCGACCTGCTGGTCGAGCGGGCCGCGGTCGAGTCGGGTCGTCACGCAGCCCGCCAGAGCGTCGGCTCGCTTGCCCCGACCTGGGATGCGTGCCGTCCCGACTGTTGCCCAAACCCGCGGGGGCCTCGCCCCGCCCTCTGCGAGGCCCCCGGATGATGCCACCCAGCCAGGCGAGCCTGCTCGCACTTGCGGAAGAGGTGGCCCGGGAGGCAGGAGTGCTCGTCGTCGAGGGCGGCCGGCGTCGCATCGAAGTCGCCGACACGAAGAGCAGCCCCACTGACGTCGTCACCGAGGTTGACCTTGCCTCGGAGCGGCTCATCCGCAGCCGCATAGCCGAGGCACGTCCAGATGACGGGTTCGTAGGGGAGGAGGGCGCCGATCTCCACGGTCGCAGCGGCATCACCTGGGTCGCCGACCCCATCGATGGCACCGTGAACTTTCTCTACGGCATCGCGCAGTTCGCGGTGTCCCTCGCCGCCCGGGACGGGCAGGGCACCGTCGTTGGCGTCGTCCACGACCCGTCATCGGGTGAGACGTTCACCGCGGAGCGAGGCGGTGGCGCGTGGCTTGACGGAAGGGTCCTGCACGCGTCGAAGTGCACTGACCCTGCCGAAGCCCTGACCGGCACCGGCTACCACTACATCGCGGCGGTTCGGACCCATCAGGCCGCTGAGATGGCCCGGCTGCTGCCGCGCATCCGCGACGTACGGCGATTGGGCTCTGCTGCCTTGGACCTCTGTTATGTAGCCGCCGGGCGTTTAGACGCGTACGTCGAGCGAGGCCTCAAGCCGTGGGACCTCGACGCTGGCCGACTCGTCGCCGAAGAGTCTGGCGTCCGGGTTGAGGGGCTGCATGGTGAGGAACCGTCCGAACTCGTCGTGGCCGCTGCTCCTGAGGGGCTGTTCGACGCGTTCCATACCGAGCTCCTGGCGGCCGGTTTCGACGCCTGGCCGTTGCCGGACGTGGCCCCCGTCACCTTGATCTGACGGCATGAGACCGGGCGCCAAAAGCCCGGGATGGTGTGTGTTGCGCCACTCTCGGAGACCCCTCGGAGCACGGTTTGGCGTCAACCAGGGAGACAAAACTCGAATCACGTAGCGTGATCGCGCGAAATCAGGCACAATCGCGCCGCCGGGGCGGGCACAAATCGCGGCGCTGCCGCGTTAACCCTCGCACCACAGCGAGTGAAGGACGAGTGAGCGACAACCTATGGCAACTGATTATGACGCACCCCGCAAGACCGACGAAGAGCTGAGCGAAGACTCCATCGAAGAGCTCAAGGCTCGGCGCCACGACAAGAACTCCGGCAAGGTTGATGAGGACGAGGTCGAGGCGGCCGAGTCATTCGAGCTGCCCGGAGCCGACCTTTCCCACGAGGAACTCTCGGTGCAAGTGCTGCCGCGCCAGGAAGACGAGTTCACCTGCTCGAGCTGTTTCCTCGTCCACCACCGAAGCCAGCTTGCCACCGCCAAGAACGGCATCCTCGTCTGCCGCGACTGCGCGGCCTGAGGCACGACCTCGTCGTCAGTTTGCGGGTGGAGTAGCCCGGACCTGCGTCCCCGGCTACTTCACCTTTTCTCTTGTCTTCTTCGTCGCGGCCTTGTTCATCCCAGGGGGCAGAACCCCGAACGAGCGGTACCAGTAGTTGGCAGCACGCCGCGTCGCGTACATCCTCGCCACCCCCATCGAGAGCCCAGTGAGCGCGGCCCAGGCGAGCGCCTCCCGGTTGCCGATCTCAGGCGACTCCGGCGACGTCGGCGGCTTGCGACCGGTGGCTGTCTTCCAGGTGGCGTCCAACGCCTTCGTCGCGGCGAACCCGGCGGTCAGCGACGCTGCGGTGCCCATGATCTTCCACGTCGCCTTGCCCTTCTCCCTGGCCTTCTCTTCAGCGGCGTCCTTGGACTTTTTGGCCACGACGTGAACTCCTCCGGCAAGCTGATCGGCTGGAGAACTAGTCTTGCACGCTCCTCGCTGTCAGGCAGCGCGCGAGCTCGACCGGTCGACGGGTCGAGACGAGCCAGTACGGCGTCGGGTCAGCCTCGTCGGCCACCTGCACCGTGACCGACCCTCGACAGTAGGCCCGCAGCACGAGATATGCCCGAGCGTCAGCATCGACGCCGATCGCCGCCTGAGTCTGTGCGCCGTCCAAGGCGGCCGCCGTGCCCAGGTGTTGCCACGGCAGGTGTGCCCGGCCGACATGGAGGCCGTCCTCGTCCACCAGGATCTGTGGCGAGCCGTATCGCACCAGGCCCACTGTCACGAGGGCACCGGCGAGGAGACCGGCGGCGGTGGCGGCCTGCCAGGTGACAGCGACGAGGAAAGCCCAGGCCACGCTGACGGCGAAACCCAACCCGAGCAGCCACCAGCTGATGGGGACCCGGAGGGTCTCGCTGTAGGCGGCAACGGTGCGGGTCACCCCGCCAGCCTGCCATCGGTCGCCCCGCGGGGTCCCGAGTAGGGTGGCAGCCGGCCGGGCAGGCCGTGACAAGGCGGCATTTCGAAAGGGCAGGCGGCAATGGTCGAGGTGTTGATCAGACGGGTCGACCCTGACGCCAGCCTTCCGTCATACGCCCATGCGGGAGACGCCGGAGCCGACGTAGAGAGCACCGTCGACCTGACGCTGCAGCCGGGAGAGCGGGCCATGGTTCCGACCGGCATCAGCATCGCGCTGCCCGATGGCTTTGTGGCCTTCGTCAACCCCCGCTCGGGGCTCGCCGCGAGGTGCGGCGTCTCGATCGTGAACGCACCGGGCACTATCGACGCCGGCTACCGCGGGGAGGTCAAGGTGCTGCTGATCAACCTTGATCCTGACCAGGCCGTCGTCGTACGTCGTGGCGACCGCATTGCCCAATTGGTCTTCCAGCGGGTCGAGCGGGCGCGCTTCGTCGAGGTCGACCGGCTCCCGGGATCTGACCGGAGCTCAGGCGGTTACGGTTCCACAGGGGGCTTCGCGGCCCCGGCAGCACCAGAGGAGGCAGTGTCGTGATCTTTCGCCGTCGATCGAAGCAGGAAGACCAGGAGTCGACCGACAAGGCCGAGGCCGTTGAGGCCTCCCCGGCCGATGACGAACTGTCGGAGCTGACGTCGACGCGGCCCCGTGGTCCGTGGGACCGCGGCGAGACCACCGCCGACGAGGGCGAGCCCAACTACATCGACCTCGGAGGTCTTGTGGTCCGCGGCATCGAAGGGCTCGAGCTACGACTGCAGATCGACGAGCAGACGCAGACCGTTGCCTCGGTCTTGCTCGCCGGGCCCAAGTCCGGCCTGGAGATCCGGGGCTTTGCCGCACCCCGTCACGACGGCATCTGGGAAGACGTCCGAGCCGACATCGCCGCCGAGGCGGCGAAGCGTGGCGGGACTGCAACCGAGGTCGACGGCGAGTACGGCACCGAGCTCAAGGTCGTGGTTCCGGTGAAGACCGCCGACGGCCGGCAGGCGACACAGGCGAGCAGGGTCGTCGGCGTCGATGGTCCGCGCTGGATGCTGCGCGGAACAT
This sequence comes from uncultured Actinomycetota bacterium, assembly GCA_963811585.1. Lineage (GTDB taxonomy): Bacteria > Actinomycetota > Actinomycetes > Propionibacteriales > Nocardioidaceae > JACDHG01. The sequence goes on along the minus strand of CAWERR010000006.1, from coordinate 454,940 downwards.
TCCTCGGCGAAAGCGCCGCCGAGGCAGACCCGGACGGTGCATTGGAGGCCGCGTTCCGGGCTGTCATCGTCGTGCGTGGCGACGGGCCGATGGCACCGCGCACCATGCTCCCGCTCCAGATGCCAGACAGTGTCAAGTCCCAGCAGGAGGACGACTCACCCGAGTCGTGAACGGACCGGCGCCGACAAAGTACCCTGACAGCATGAGCACCCAAGCTGCCCCGGGCAGGTTTCGCCGGGCGTTGAAGAAGCTCTCGGCGACCCCCGACGAGCTGGAGGCGGATGACCTGCAGTCGGAGTCGAAGTCGAGCGGCTGCCAGCAGATCGCCGCTGTCGGCGACCGCGAGCTCGTCTCCGTCTACGGCCACCTGAAGAGCGTGTCGCTTGCGCCCCGAGCAGGCGTGCCGACGCTCGAGGCAGTCTTGTATGACGGATCCGGCGCCGTCACCCTCGTGTGGCTCGGGCGACGTACCATCGCCGGGATCAAGCCAGGTGCCCAGCTGGTGGCCACCGGTCGCGTCTCGTGCCAGGACTCGGTCCGAGTGATCTACAACCCTCGCTACGAGCTTCGGGCGTGACGTTGCCTGACACGACGCCGACTCAAGCGCAGCCACTCGGTGTCGACGCACCGCCGACGACCGTCGAGGCTCTCGTGCGCGCACAGCTGTCGAAGGCGCTCGGCGGCAAGCGCGGGATGCTCGAAGGCGCCGTGCCGACCCTCGGGTTCACGATCACCTGGATCACCACCCACCACTTACAGCTTTCGCTGATCGTCTCCGGCGCGCTTGCCGTCGTCGCTCTGCTGATCCGGCTCGTGCAGCGCTCGACCGTCCAGTTCGTCCTGAACGCCATGTTCGGGATCGGGATTGCCGCGATCTTCGCCCTGAAGTCGGGACGTGCCGAAGACGCATTCCTGCCTGGCCTGATTTACAACGCGGCCTACGCCACCTTGCTGACCGGATCGGTGCTGGTGCGCTGGCCTCTGGTGGGTTTCATGATCGGCAGCGTCACCGGCGAGCCCACCGAATGGCACAAGGACCGCCACCTCGTCGGGCTCTGCTCGCGGCTGACGATGGTCCTGGCCGCGCCGTGCATCATCCGGGTGATTGTCCAGTACCCGCTCTACCAGGCCGGAAAGGCGGGGTGGCTCGGCATCGCCAAGATCGCGATGGGCTGGCCGCTCCAGATCGCCGCGCTCGCGTTGATGGCGTGGATGCTGACCCGCGACAACACGCCGCTGCCGACCAGCAAGTCCGACGCCGCGCCCGCCTGATCCGCCGGCTCAGGACTGGTGGTCGTTCGGGGCCAGCAGCATCTCGATCTCGTGCTCGGCGGCAGTCGTCGACACCAGCAGTAGCTCGTCGTGAGCCTCGATCGTCGCGTCGGGATCTGGCGTGTGGACATGGCCGTCGCGCAGCACCGCGACAAGCGACGTGTCGACTGGCCACGGGACTTCCTGGATCTTCGACCCGATGTACGGCGAGTCGTCCGGGAGGGTGAGCTCGACCATGTTGGCGTCGCTCTGGCGGAACGTGAAGAGCCTGACGACGTCGCCGACGGTGACAGCTTCCTCCACCAGCGCCGACATGATCCTCGGGGTCGACACTGCGATGTCGACCCCCCATGCCTCGTTAAAGAGCCATTCGTTGGAGGGATGGTTGACGCGGCCGACAGTGCGCGGCACCGCGAACTCGGTCTTCGCCAGCAGCGAGATGACCAGGTTGGCCTTGTCGTCGCCGGTCGACGCGATGACGACGTCGCAGCGCTGCAACTCGGCTTCGTCGAGGGACGACAGCTCGCAGGCGTCGGCGAGAAGCCACTCGGCCTTCGGCACGGTTTCGGCCTTGATCGCGCGTTGATCCTTGTCGATGAGCAGGACCTGGTGCCCGTTCTCAAGCAGTTCGGCGGCCACCGAGCGGCCGACGGCGCCGGCTCCGGCTATCGCGACTCTCATGCGTGCTCCTCGGGTCCAGCGTCGATTGCCGCCATGATCCGGTTCGCGTCGGCCTCGGCCATCACCAGATGGAGCCGGTCGCCGTCTTGGAGGACGGTGTCAGGTTGAGCCATCTTGCCCTCGCCAAGGCGGGTGAAGAACGCGACCCGCGCTCCGGTGTCTTCGAGCTCGGTCAGCTTGCGTCCGACCCACGCGGCGGGCCCCTCGATCACGCTGATTCGGATCGCACTGGACGGGTCACGCCACTCCGGCTCGGACCCGTCGGGCAGCATCCGGCGCATGATCTGGTCCGCTGTCCAACGGACCGTCGCCACGGTGGGAATGCCCAGCCGCTGGTAGACCTCGGCGCGACCTGGGTCGTAGATCCTGGCCACGACGTTGTCGATGCCGAACGTCTCGCGCGCGACGCGCGCCGAGATGATGTTGGAGTTGTCGCCGCTGCTGACGGCGGCGAACGCACCCGCCTTCCCGATCCCCGCGGCCTCCAGGACGGCTTGGTCGAAGCCGTACCCGGTCACCTTGTCTCCACTGAAGTTGGGACCGAGTCGCCGGAACGCGTCCTCGCTGGCGTCGATGACCGAAACGCTGTGGCCGCGCTCCTCCAGTGCTCGCGCCAGCGTCGAGCCGACGCGGCCGCAGCCCATGATGACGACATGCACGCTGCGACGCTACACCTGACCCGACACGCGACACCTGCGGGACGCGTGTGAAGGGCCCCACTAGCATCGCGACGTGAGCATTGGCGATATCGGCAAGCGGCTGCTGGTCGGCCGCAAGTTAAGAAGCGCCCAGCTCGGTGAGACGTTGCTGCCGAAGCGCATTGCCCTCCCCGTCTTCGCGAGCGACGCATTGTCGAGCGTTGCCTATGCGCCGGACGAGATTCTGCTGACCTTGTCGATCGCCGGTGTCTCGGCCTACGCATGGTCGTGGAAGATCGCGATCATGGTCGCGGTGGTGATGCTGACGGTCATCGCGTCATACCGGCAGAACGTCCACGCCTACCCGAGCGGGGGTGGGGACTACGAGGTCGCCACCGTCAACCTCGGCAAGACCGCCGGTCTCGTGGTGGCGGCTGCCCTGCTGGTCGACTATGTGCTCACAGTTGCGGTGTCGATCTCGTCGGGCGTGCAGAACGCTGCGTCGGCTGTCGACTTCATCTCCGGGCACGAGGCCACAGTGGCGAGTCTGTTGGTCGTGCTGTTGATGGCGATCAACCTGCGGGGTGTGAAGGAGTCGGGTACGGCGTTCGCCATCCCGACGTACTGCTTCATGGCATGCATCATCGGGATGACGCTGCTTGGCGCCTACAAGGCGTCAACGGGGACACTCGCCGCCGCCGAAAGCGCCAGGCTGGACATCCAGGCGGAGACGGCATCGAGCAGTCTCTCGGGTGCCGCGCTGGCGTTCCTGCTCGCGCGCGCCTTCTCCTCCGGATGTGCGGCGCTGACGGGTGTCGAGGCGATCAGCAACGGCGTGCCGGCGTTCCGCAAACCCAAGAGCCGCAACGCCGCTTCGACGTTGCTGATGCTTGGCGTGATCGCGGTGACCATGCTGATGGGTGTCATCTATCTCGCCGACAAGACTGAGATCCGCTACGCCGAAGACCCAGCGCACCAGCTGATTGATCCCGACACCGGGGAGCCCGTCGGGGACGGCTACGACCAGCACACGGTGATCGCCCAGCTGGCCCGCTCTGTCTTCGAGCAGGTGCCGTTCATGTTCTACCTGACGGTCGCGGCGACCGGCGTGATCTTGGTGCTCGCGGCCAACACTGCCTTCAACGGATTCCCTGTGCTGGCGTCGATCCTGGCCCGCGACAAGTACGCCCCGAACCAGCTCTACGCGCGCGGCGACCGGCTTGCCTACAGCAACGGCATCGTCGTGCTGGCAGCGTTTGCCATCGTCTTGATCCTGGCGTTCGATGCCGAAGTCACGCAGCTGATCCAGCTCTACATCATCGGCGTCTTCGTGTCGTTCACGCTGAGTCAGACGGGGATGGTCCGGCACTGGACCCGGCACTTGCGCACAGAGCAGGATCCGGGGGAGCGACGACGGATGCAGCGGTCGCGGGCGATCAACATGTTCGGGCTCGCCATGACTGGCGTCGTCCTGGTCATCGTGCTCGTGACCAAGTTTTTGTCGGGTGCATGGATCGCGATTACGGCGATGGTCGTGCTCTTCTTCATCATGAAGGGGATCCACCACCATTACGACCTGGTGGGTCGCGAGCTCGCAGCTGCCGATGCGGACGCATCGCTGCCCTCACGCATCCACGCGATCGTGCTCGTCTCCAAGGTGCACAAGCCCACCCTGCGGGCGATCGCGTACGCCAGGGCGTCCCGGCCGAACACTCTCGAGGCTGTCACCGTTGACGTCTACGAGGAATCGACGCAGGCGCTGATGCAGGCGTGGGAGGAGGCTCGCCTACCCGTCCCGCTCAAGGTACTGGCGTCGCCGTACCGCGAGATCACCAAGCCGATCCTCGACTACGTGCGTGACATCCGCCGCAAGAGTCCGCGCGATGTCGTCACCGTCTACATCCCGGAGTATGTCGTCGGCCGCTGGTGGGAGCAGTTACTGCACAACCAAAGCGCGCTCAGGCTGAAGGGTCGGTTGCTGTTCACGCCCGGGGTGATGGTGACGTCGGTGCCGTTCCAGCTGCGGTCATCCGCGGCTGCTGAGCAGCGTGCCGAGCGCGACGACCGCGGTCCGGGCGCGATCAGGCGAGGCACGTCGAGCACACGTCACGGCGACGACGACGACGTCAGTTGAGACCCCGGCGCGGAAGCGCCGCGCGCTGTGAGTGTGCCCGCAGCGGTTGACGTCCGTGGCACACTCCCTTCGTGACGAAGGCGACGTCTCGACCAGCACGCACCGCCCACGCTGGAGGCTGTGGCGGCGCGCGCAGGCGTCTCCCGGGCGACGGCCAGCCGGGTCCTCCGGGGTGCGTCGAACGTGAGCGACGATGCGCGCACCTCGGTCCAGGCCGCGGCCAGCGAGCTGTCCTACAGCCCCAACCGGGCTGCACGCTCGCTGGTCACCCGGCGCAGCGACTCCGTCGCGTTCTACGTCGACGAGAGCCAGGACCGCTTCTTCTCCGACCCGTTCTTCCTCGGCGTGCTGCGCAGCACTCAGACCGGGATCGCCGAGGCCGGCATGCAGCTGGTCTTCACGCGTGGCGTCGACGCCGGAGGACCACGCGCGGTTCCTCCACTACGCCGCCGGCGGGCACGTCGACGGCGTCCTCCTGATCTCCTTGCACGGGAAGGACGAGCTCCCGGAGCGCCTCGAGGAGCACGGCGATCCCGACGGTGCTGTGTGGCCGCCCGCTGAGCAAGGCGAAGAACCTGTACTACGTCGACGCCGACAACGTGGGCGGGGCGGTCCGGGCGACGGAGCACCTCATCGACAGCGGGCGCCAGGTCGTCGCCACCGTGACCGGCCCGCAGGACATGTGCGCCGGCCAGGACCGGCTCGCCGGCTACCTCGAGCGCGCTCGCAGACCGCGGTCGCGCGGTCCGTCCGGAGCTGATCGCCGAGGGGAACTTCACCGTCGCGCAGGGGTACGACGCGATGAAGCGCCTGCTCGCCGACCAGCCTGACATCGACGGCGTGTTCGCCGCGTCCGACCTCACCGCGCTCGGCGTGATGCGGGCGATCGAGGCCAGCGGCCGCACGGTCTTCGACGACGTGGCCGTGGTCGGTTTCGACGACACTCGCCGACACGGGGACCGGCTACCCGGCGCTCACGACGGTGCGGCAGCCGACCGCCGAGATCGGCCGCATGATGGCCGACGTGCTGCTCCGGCGGATCGCCGGGGAGCAGCCGACCAGGGCGACCGTGCTGCCGGTCGAGCTCGTCCGGCGCGAGACCGCGTGACGCTCGCGTCTCGTCGGCCATGTCGCTGATCGTCGACAAATTCTTGCTCGCCGCGCCGTCGGTCCTTGACAGGCCGTGAACGCAGGCGAGCATGCTCCTCGTGAGAGCGCTCTCACAGCGCACGCTTCCAGGAGGAATCATGCGGCGACGATCCCCACGAACGACTGTCCGGCTGACCAGCGCGATCGCCGCGACGGCACTCGGTGTCATCGGCCTCACGGCCTGCTCGTCCGACGACGGCGGCGGGGCCTCCTCCGACGACGTCTCCTCCGACGAACCGTGCGGGACGTCCGAGGCCACCACGGTCACCGTCGGGCTGTTCGGCACCTTCGGGTTCAAGGAGAACGGCCTGTACGACGCAGTACAAGAAGGTCTGCCCCAACATCACCATCAAGGAAGACGTCGTCACGCATGTCCGCCGACTACTGGACCCGGCTGAAGACCCGGCTCGCGTCCGGCAGCGGCCTGGCCGACGTGCAGGCCATCGAGATCGGCTTCGTCGTCCGACGTCGTCCAGAACCACAGCGAACAGTTCGTGAACTGGAACGACGTGTCCGGGCGCCGAGGACATCAAGAGCGCAGTTCTACGACTGGAAGTGGCAGCAGGCCAGCACGCCCGACGGCTCGTTCACCGCCGGTCTCGGCACCGACATCGGACCCGAGGCGATCTGCTACCGCTCGGACCTGCTCGAGAGGCGTCGGGATGCGTCCGAGCCCGACGAGCTGGCCAGCGAGTGGACCACGTGGGACGACTTCATCGCCTTCGGCAACGACTACACCCAGGAAGCCACCGGCAAGGCGTTCGTTGACAGCGCCGCCAGCATCTTCTCCACCGCCGTCTACCAAGGCGACGAGGCGTACGCCAACGCAGACGGTGAGCCGAACGTCGAGGAGCAGCGACGGCGTGCAGACGGCCTGGGGTTACGCCACGCAGGCAGCCCAGGACGGCATCACGGCGGGGCTCCAGCAGTTCTCCGACCCATGGAACAAGGCATTCTCGAGCGGCGCTTTCGCCGCGATCGCCTGCCCCACCTGGATGATGGGCTACATCCAGGGTCAGGCCGGGCCGGACGGTGCCGGCAAGTGGAACGTCGCGCCCGTCCTTCCGGGTGGTGCGACCAACTGGGGCGGCTCCTGGCTCGGCGTTCCGGAGGCGGCGCAGAACAAGGCCGCAGCGATCGCCCTGGTGAAGTGGCTGTCCGACAAGGACCAGCAGGTCACGATGTGGACATCGAAGGAGCAGGGCGGGCACTTCCCGTCCAACCAGGAAGCCGCCGAGGACCCGCGGTCAAGAACGCCACGAGTGCCTACTTCAGCGACGCGCCGGTGGGTGAGATCTTCGGCGGCATCGCGGAGCAGATGAAGATCCCGCCGATCGGTCTCTACGACACGCAGATCCAGAACGCGCTCGACGACCCAGCTGACCAACGTCGAGACCAAGGGCACCTCGCCGGACGACGCGTTCAGCGACGCGATGGACGCGATCGAGCAGGTCACCGGATGACCTGGGGTGCGTCAGGGCTAATCTCCCCTGCTGACGTACTCTCCAGCCGTCGTGCCGGCGGTTGGCCACCCACCGCCGGCCCGATGCTCGAGAGACTGCACCATGGCGTCTCTGACCCGGCTGCGAAGGTGACCCGATGTCGACCAGTGGGCTCGCCAGTCCCGTCGCCGGGACTCGTCGTCGCGGCGGCTGAGACGGCCCGGGTGCGCGGACCGGCTACGCTCTACATCGCGCCGTTCTTCATCATCTTCCTGGCGTTCAGCCTCTACCCGTGGCTCGACACCGCCTGGGTCTCGCTGCACGAGGTGCGGCTTGACGACGTACGACGCAGAAGGAATGGGTCGGCCTCGAGCAACTACCAGAACCTGTTCACGAACAAGTTCTTCTGGAACGCGTTCAGAAACACGCATCACGATCGGCATCATCTCCACGGTTCCGCAGCTGTGCATGGCCCTGGGGATCGCGCACCTACTCAACTACCGGCTGCGAGGACGAACGTTCTTCCGGGTCGCGATGCTGATGCCGTACGCGACCAGCCTGGCCGCGGCGACGGTCATCTTCGTCGAGCTGTTCGCCAACCAGGGCATCATCAACTGGGCCCTGGAGAACGTGCTGCACGTTGGACGCCGGTGGACTGGCAGGGCTCGAAGTGGCCGAGCCAGATCGCCGTCTCCGTGATCGTCACCTGGCGGTGGACCGGCTACAACGCCCTGATCTACCTGGCCGGGATGCAGTCGATCGACTCCGTCCCTCTACGAGGCGGCAGCCATCGACGGTGCCTCCCGGTGGAAGCAGTTCCTCTACGTCACGCTGCCGGGTCTTCGACCGACGATCCTGTTCACCGATCGTCGTCTCGACCATCGGAGCCGCCCAGCTGTTCGGGGAGCCGTTGCTCTACGACCCGACGGGCCAGCCGAACGGCGGGTCGTCCAACCAGTACCAGACCCTGGGGCTGCTCATGTACCAGCAGGGTTGGACCTAACGACCGGCTCGGTCTGGCCTCGGCGACCGCCTGGACGATGTTCGTCATCATCATCGTCGCGGTGCTGGTCAATCTCGTTCTTCGTCCGCCGGCGGACGGCGCGCTCATGAGCATCCGGAGCAGCCGTTGCTGCGCCGACGACACCGACACCAGCTGGCGGGTCTACCTGATCGTCATCGCGCTGACCTTCGTGTCTGCCTTCCCGCTCTACTACACGATCGTGATGGCCTCGCACACCAACGCCGAGATGGCCGCCGAGAACCCGCCGTTGCTCCCGAACGCGAGCCTCTTCGACAACCTCAAGCTCGCCCTCGACCTGGCGCCCTGAACCTGGGCCTGCTCAACTCGCTGATCGTCTCGGGGGCCGTCTCGCTCGGCACGGTGGCGTTCTGCACGCTGGCCGGCTTCGCCTTCGCCAAGCTGCACTTCCGCGGGCGCAACCTGCTCCTCGGTCTCTGCATCGCCACGATGATGGTGCCGATGCAGATGGGCGTCATCCCGCTCTACATGATGATGTCGCGATTGGGGGTTGACCGGGCACCTGCCGGCGGTGATCTTCCCGACGCTGGTGACGGCGTTCGGCGTGTTCTTCATGCGCCAGTACATCGTCAGCGCGGTGCCCGGACGAGCTCCTCGACGCCGGGTACGTCGACGGCGCCAGCACATTCCGGGTGTTCATGTCCATCGTCGTCCCGGCAGTCCGGCCGGCGATGGCGGTGCTCGCCATGCTGACGTTCCTGACGACATGGAACGACTTCTTCTGGCCCATCCTGGCGCTCAACTCGCAAAACCCCACGGTCCAGGTGGCGTTCCAGAGCCTGGCCACCGGTTACGCACCTCAACAGTCGATCATCATGGCCGGCACCCTCTACGGGACCGTGCCCGTACTCATCGTTTTCGGCTTGCTCGGCAAGCAAATCGTCGGCGGAATTATGCAAGGAGCGGTCAAGGGATGACTAGACAACTGAAGTTCCCAGCCGGGTTCGTCTGGGGTACGGCGACGGCGGCGTACCAGATCGAGGGCGCCGCCGCGGAGGACGGACGGGTCCCCAGCATCTGGGACACGTTCAGCCGAGGCGCAGGAAACGTGGTGAACGGCGACACGGGTGACGTGGCCTGCGACCACTACCATCGGTACAACGAGGACCTGGACCTGATGGCCACCCTCGGAATCCCGGCGTACCGCTTCTCGATCTCGTGGCCGCGGGTGCTGCCCGAGGTGGGAAAGCCCAACCCAGCCGGTCTCGCCTTCTACGACCGCCTCGTTGACGGGCTGCTCGAACGAGACATCATCCCGCTGCTCACGCTCTACCACTGGGACCTCCCGCAGTACCTCCAAGACACCGGGGGTTGGACCGACCGCGCGACGGTCGACCACTTCGTGGAGCTCGCCGAACTGGTGGGCAGCTCGCTGGGTGACCGGGTGAAGACCATGACGACGTTGAACGAGCCGTTCTGCTCGGCCTTTCTCGGGTATGCGTCGGGCGTCCATGCGCCAGGACTCACGGACAATGCAGCCGGCCTGACAGCCGCGCACCATCTCAACCTCGCGCATGGCCGCGCGGTGACCGCGCTGCGAGCGCTGGTTCCGGCTGACAACAAGCTGTCGATCACGTTGAACCTGGCGCAGGTCGACCCGGCCTCGGACAAGGCCGAGGATCACGTCGCAGCCCAGCATGTCGAGGACATTGCCAACAACATCTTCCTCGAGCCGATCCTGCGCGGCAGATACCCGGCGCTGCTCCTCGAGCAGACCAGGCACATCACCGACTGGTCGTTCGTGCTCGATGGGGACCTGAACGAGATCTCCGCACCGATTGACGTACTCGGGATCAACTACTACACACCCGCGCGCGTGGCCGCGCCGTTGGAGGGGCCGGACGCCGGCCGGCGGTGGTCGAACGACCCCGCGGCATCCAACCCGGGGCCGTCGCCCTGGCCCGGCACCGACCGCGCCTTCTCAGTGCCGCAGCCCGGGCCGTACACCGCGATGGGCTGGCCGATCGCCCCTGAGGGACTGACTCGTCTGCTGCTCGACGTGCACGGTGCCTATCCCGAGGTCCCGCTCGTCGTCACAGAGAATGGCTGCGCGTACGAGGACACCGTCGACACTGACGGAATGGTCCACGACAAGGCACGTATCGACTACCTGCGTGAGCATCTCGCAGCGGTTCATGCCGCCATCGCGGCCGGTGTCGACGTACGCGGTTACTACTTGTGGTCCCTCATGGACAACTTCGAGTGGGCGTGGGGCTACACGCAACGCTTCGGGATCGTCCATGTCGACTACGAGACACTCAAGCGAACTCCCAAGGACTCCGGCCTCTGGTTCGGTGACGTGATCAAGAACAACGCGGTCGACGCCCAGGACTAGTCTGATGAGGGATGACGACCTCAACGGACACACTCATCGGCACAGAGCTTGTCGTCGAGGTCGGGCCGGTTGCACATGGCGGTCACCACGTCGCCCGACACGACGGTCGTGTCATCTTCGTGCGGCATGCCATCACGGGCGAGACCGTCCGAGTCAGGGTGACCGAGGGCGAAAGCACGTCGCGGTTCCTCCGGGCGGATGCGACCGAAGTGCTCACACCGTCGCCCCACCGGGTCGCACCTCCGTGCGCGCACGCAGGCCCGGGCCTGTGCGGTGGCTGCGACTTCCAGCACATCAGTCCGGCCCACCAGCGCACGATGCTTGCTGCGGTCGTCGCCGAACAGCTCCAGCGGCTCGCCGGCATCACGTGGGACGGGGTCGTTGAGTCGGTTCCTGGTGACCATGACGGACTGCGCTGGCGCACCAGGGTCCGGTTCCGGGCAACCTCGGACGGCGTACCCGGCCTGCTCAAGCACCGGTCGGAGGACGTCATCGCAATCGACAGGTGCGAGATCGCCCATCTGGGGCTGCCTGACGCAAGGCCGGCCGTCGCGGCCGGCCACAGCATGGTTCAGACGGTGGTCTCTGGCACCGGAGACACCGCTGTCGTGACTGACCCGACCGCGGCTCCTCTCGTCCGCGAGCAAGCCGCAGGGCACTCGTTTCAGGTGCACGCTGGTGACTTCTGGCAGGTCCATCCCGGCGCCGCAGACGCTCTCACCACAGCAGTCATCGAAGGGCTGGCACCGCAACCGGGGGAGAGGTGCTGGGATCTGTATGCCGGCGTGGGCCTCTTCGCCGCCGCCCTCACCGACCGGGTGGGGGAGACAGGTGGCGTCGTGGCGGTGGAGTCCCACAGTCGCAGTGTCGGGGACCTCCGTGCCAACCTGGCCGAGCATCGCCGAGTGCGGGTCGTGCAACAGCGAGTCGACCGGTATGTGAGAGGGCGTGCGGCGCAGGGTGGCCTCGACCTGGTCGTGCTCGACCCGCCCCGCTCAGGTGCCGGACGCGATGTGGTCGCGGCCATTGCCCGCCGTCGTCCACGCGCAGTCGGGTACGTCGCCTGCGACCCCGCGACTCTGGCCCGAGATCTCGCGACATTCGCCAAGCAGGGCTACCTCCTCGAGTCGCTGCGCGCGTTCGACATCTTTCCGATGACACATCACGTCGAGTGCGTGGCCATCCTGACGCAATCGTCATCCGGTGGTGGCTGAGCGGGCTCACTGGTGTATCTTGACATCAAGACACTTTGCAAGCGACCCACCCGCGTGGATCTCTGCGGACTGGGCAAGGATTGATGAAGCAGACTCGCAAGCCTCGGTCACGGCAGGCCGCGACGAAGGAGACGACGATGAGCAGCTCGGACAGCTTTGGCGCCAAGGGCACCCTCGATGTAGGGGAGAAGTCCTACGAGATCTTCCGGTTGTCCGCGGTTGAAGGCGACGGCATCGACGTCGCCAGCCTCCCCTACAGCCTCAAGATCCTCCTGGAGAACCTCCTCCGCACCGAAGACGGTGTGGACATCACGGCCGACGACGTACGCACGCTGGGCAGCTGGGACGCGGAAGCGGACCCCAGCAAGGAGATCCAGTACAGCCCCGCCCGCGTCATCATGCAGGACTTCACTGGGGTGCCCGCGATCGTCGACCTGGCCACGATGCGCGAGGCCATGCAGGACCTCGGAGGAGACCCGGCCCGCATCAACCCACTCGCCCCCGCCGAGCTGGTGATCGACCACTCCGTCATCGCCGATGTCTTCGGCACGAACGCAGCCTTCGCACGCAACGTCGAGTTCGAGTACGAGCGCAACCGCGAGCGCTACCAGTTCTTGCGTTGGGGACAGGGCGCCTTCGACGACTTCAAGGTTGTGCCGCCCGGCACCGGCATCGTGCACCAGGTCAACATCGAGCACCTGGCGAAGGTCGTCTTCACCCGCGAGATCGACGGCGAGCTGTTCGCCTACCCGGACACCTGCGTGGGCACCGACTCCCACACCACCATGGTCAACGGGCTCGGGGTCGTCGGCTGGGGGGTCGGCGGCATCGAGGCCGAAGCGGCGATGCTCGGGCAGCCCGTATCGATGCTGATCCCGCGCGTGGTGGGGTTCAAGCTGTCCGGCGAGATGCCGGAGGGCGCCACCGCCACCGACCTGGTGCTCACCATCACCGAGATGCTGCGCAAGCACGGCGTGGTGGGGAAGTTCGTCGAGTTCTACGGTCCTGGCGTCGGCGCCGTACCGCTCGCCAACCGCGCCACCATCGGCAACATGTCACCGGAGTACGGCTCCACGATCGCGGTGTTCCCCGTCGACGACGAGACGCTCAAGTACCTTGCGCTGACCGGCCGCGACGAGCAGCAGCTCGCTCTCGTCGAGACGTACGCCAAGGAGCAGGGCCTGTGGCACGACCCCGAAGTCGAGCCCCGCTACTCCGAGTACCTCGAGCTCGACCTGGGGACGATCGTCCCCTCGATCGCAGGACCCAAGCGCCCTCAGGACCGCATCTCGCTGACTGACGCCAAGGCGAGCTTCCGCGGCGTGCTCTCGGACTACGTCGGCGAGCACGAGGCCGAGGAGTCGGGGTATGACGAGGCGGCCGCAGAGTCGTTCCCTGCCAGCGATGCCCCCTCCTACAGCGGAGCGAACGGCACCGAGCCCGCCGACGTAGTCGCGTCGGCCGCGGCGACGGCTGAGGGTCGCCCGAGCAAGCGTGTGGTGGTGACTCTCGAAGACGGACCAACGTTCGAGCTCGACCACGGTGCTGTCGCGATCGCGGCGATCACGTCATGCACCAACACCTCCAACCCGTCGGTGATGATCGGTGCGGCGCTGCTCGCGAAGAACGCGGTCGACAAGGGTTTGGCACAGAAGCCCTGGGTCAAGACGAGCCTGGCTCCCGGCTCCAAGGTCGTCACGGACTACTTCGAGCGATCGGGCCTCACGCCGTACCTCGAGAAGCTCGGCTTCAACCTTGTTGGCTACGGCTGCACCACGTGCATCGGAAACTCAGGTCCCCTGATCCCCGAGGTGAGTGCCGCCGTCAACGAAGCCGACTTGGCTGTCGTGTCGGTGCTTTCGGGCAACCGCAACTTCGAGGGCCGCATCAACCCCGACATCAAGATGAACTACCTCGCCTCGCCTCCTCTCGTGGTGGCCTACGCGCTTGCCGGGACGATGGACATCGACCTGCTCAACGAGCCGCTGGGCACCGACACCGATGGCTCAGACGTGTTCCTCAAGGACATCTGGCCGTCTCCGGCAGAGGTCGAGGAGATCGTCGGCAACGCCATCACGGCGGAGATGTTCTCGAAGGGCTACTCCGATGTCTTCGCCGGCGACGAGCGCTGGACTTCGCTGTCGACACCCGAGGGCGACACGTTTGCCTGGGACGACGAGTCGACGTACGTCCGGAAGCCGCCGTACTTCGACGGTATGCCGACCGAGCCCGAAGATGTCGAGGACATCTCGGGTGCCAGGGTGCTCGCCATGCTCGGTGACTCGGTAACGACCGACCACATCTCACCGGCCGGCGCGATCAAGAAGAATTCACCCGCGGGGGAGTACCTCTCCGAGCACGGGGTGTCGCCGCGCGACTTCAACTCCTACGGGTCGCGTCGCGGCAACCACGAGGTGATGATTCGCGGCACGTTCGCCAACATCCGGCTCCGCAACCAGCTCGCCCCCGGGACCGAGGGCGGCTTCACGCGGTCGTTCTCGAACGGCGACAGCGATGGCGAGGTGACGTCGATCTACGACGCGTCGGTTGCCTACGCCGAGGCCGGCACGCCACTGGTCATCCTGGCGGGCAAGGAGTACGGGTCCGGGTCGTCACGTGACTGGGCGGCGAAGGGCACGGCGCTGCTGGGCGTCAAGGCCGTGATCGCTGAGTCGTACGAACGCATCCACCGCTCGAACCTGATCGGCATGGGGGTGCTGCCGCTGCAGTACCCGGAGGGTGAGAACGCCGAGTCGCTGGGCCTGACGGGCGAGGAAACGTTCTCTGTTGTGGGCGTCACCGAGCTCAACGACGGTGAGACCCCGCGCACCGTCAAGGTCACCGCCGCGGAGAAGGAGTTCGACGCAGTGCTCCGGATCGACACACCGGGCGAGGCGAACTACTACCGCCACGGCGGCATCATGCAGTACGTCCTGCGCGGACTCCTCTGATTGGCAGCCTCGACCCTTCCGTGGTGGCGATCTTGGCGGCCACGGTGGTGCTCGGTGCGATCGTCCAGAGCCTCGTCGGCCTCGGTGTCGGACTCGTGGCCGCACCGGTCACGACTCTGCTGGCGCCTGACCTGATGCCCGGAACGCTGCTCTGGCTAGCTGCTGTGATGCCGGTCGTGACGCTGGCGCGCGAGCGCGACGCGATCGATTGGCGAGGGCTCGGTTGGGCGGTGCCTGCACGTATCCCGGGCACTGTGCTGGGGGTGGCGACGGTGGCCTGGTTCAGCGATCGACAGCTCGGAATCGCTGTCGGCCTCATGGTGCTGCTTGCGGTTGTGCTCACCATCAAGACTGTCCGGGTCCCGATGACGCGTACTTCCCTGGTGGCAGCGGGGTTCACCTCGGGTATTGCCGGAACGGCAACGTCCATCGGCGGCCCACCACTCGCCTTGCTCTACCAGCACCGTGACCCGCGGCAGATCCGCTGCACCCTCGCCGTGTACTTCTTCTTAGGTGCGGTGTTCAGCCTGATCGGTCTCGGGATCGCTGGCGCTCTCGAACTGCAGGAGTTGCTGCTCGCCGCCGGTCTGGTGCCCAGCCTCGTGGTGGGCTTCCTGGTCTCCCGGGTGCTGCGACGGCGGGTGGACCCGGCCCATATTCGTGCCGGAGTGCTCGTCGTGTGCGGTCTGTCCGCGTTGGTGCTCGTGGTGAGAAACCTGGCCGGCTGAGACCTTCCCTGGGTTGTCAGTCGTGGTCGCTAGGTTGAGACGGTGAGCAGGCCATACACGTGGGAGCAGCTGGCTCGAGCGACCCTCCAGCGGCAGTTCCCGAGGGTTCGTGGCCGCAAGCAGGCGGCCGTTGTGGAGCTCGTACGTCGCGTTGGGCCGATCCAGTCGCAGGCCGCTCGAGCACCGTTCGTGACGGCGTCGTCCCGGCTGCCGGGCGCGTCGTACAAGGAGATCAACGCGGCGTACGAGACCTTCGACCTGGTGCGCGGGAGCAACCTGCGCGGGACGGTCCACACCTGCGTGCGCGACCAGCATCCGCTGCTCGACTCGATCACGCGACGGACGCTGGCCAATCTGTGGCGGCGAAGCCTGCTACTCGACCGGGCCAGTGTCGAGGAGTGTCGCGCCGAGATGGAGCGGTTCGGCACCGGCGTGTGGCGCACCCCTGACGAGCTGCGCGCGCACCTGGCGGAGTGGCTGGAGACCGCAGAGTCCGAGTCTGCCGCTGAGGCTGCCCGGACGTCGGGCGTGGGGCGGTCGATGGCACACGGGCACAGTGCGCTGATTCGGCGTCCGATGAGCGGGGGCTGGGACCGGCAGACATCGCCCGGCTACCGAGTGGCATCCGACGTACTCGGCATCGAGCCGTCGCCGCTGCTCCACGATCCCGACGCAGCGCTCGTCGCGCTGACGCGGGTGCACCTGGCGGCATTCGGCCCCGCCAACCGGCGTGACATCGCCTGGTGGTCGGGGGAGGGACTCCGCCACGTGGACTCCGCACTAGAGACTCTGCGTGACGAGCTGGTCGAGCGGGAGGGTCCGAACGGGGAGACGTACTACGACCTGGTCCACGCGCCCGCCGGAGGCAGCCCCGACCCAGGTGTGCGCCTGTTGCCGGAGTTCGACGCCGTGGTCGTGGGCTATGCGCCGAAGACCCGTGACCGCTTCCTCGATCCCGACCACCTGCAGTACTTCTGGCTGGCTGACAACGGCTGGTTCTCGTCGACAGTGCTCCGCGACGGCAGGCTCGTGGCGTCGTGGAGGTTGGTGGGCGGTGACGGCGCGCGGCGCATCGAGGTCCGGATGTTCCCTGGCATGCGCCCCTTGGCGGAGTCCGACCTGTCCGACCAAGCGACTGCCGTCGGGACTGCCTTGGATGTCCCGATCGCGGACATCTCGATCGAGGTCCGATGACGCGACTGGCCTAGGGCTGTCCTTCGTCCGCCAATGCTGCCCCGATCCGGCTCGCGTAGTCCTTGGCCTCGGCGTCGTCCTCGTAGTTGGTGCGCGGCCAGAAGAAGCCGCGCAGGCCGTCGCCCTTCGTCCGCGGCACCACGTGTAGGTGGAGGTGAGGGACGGACTGTGACACCACGTTGTTCATGGCTACGAAGGACCCCTGCGCGCCAAGTACGGTCATCGCGGCCGCGACGCGCTGACCGGTCGCGAAGAACGGCACGAGCAGGTCGGCTGGGAGATCGGTGTACGTCGCCACGTGGTCGCGAGGGACCAGCAGCACATGACCTTTGAATACCGGTCGGAAGTCCAGGAACCCCACCACGTCTGGAGTTTCGAGCACCACATGTGCGGGCCTCTCGCCTGCCACGATCTGGCAGAACAAGCAGTCAGCGGTCACCGCGCCAATCTAGCCGCCTGCTAGGGGTGCAGCGATTTGGTGTAGCCCGCGGTGTCAGGCGCTGAGGCGGTGGGTGCCGGTGTGGTCGACGAGCCAGTATCTGCCGTGGGGTGATCGCCATAGGTAGATGCCGGGGAAGGGTTGTTTGACTTGCCATCGGCTGTGGGTCTTGATTCGGTGGTGTCGTCGGGTCAGGGGTCCGAGTTTCCCGATCCCGGTTTGGCCGGGTGGTCCGCCGCCGCTTCCGTTGGTCGAGTCCCCGGCGGTCGAGCTTGTCGAGTCCCCGCCGGTCGAGCTTGTCGAGACCATGGGCAGGTAGGGGATGGTGTGGTCGTTGTCCATTGTGCGGCTGAGGCACGACGCGTACGGGAAGGTGTCAGCGGGCGTCATGATCTGGACGGCTTCGCGCATCTGGTCGGGGAGTTCGTAGGCGTCGACGGGTGCGATCCCGGCGACGTCGATGACGGGTTTGAGGGTGACCGCACAGTCGCCGAGCCATCGTTTGGCTTGGTCGAGGGTGACGGGTCCGATCCCTTCCACCCGAGCCACCCCGTCACCGGAGTCCAGTGACTCCTTGGTCATGTGGACGTAGAGGACGGCTTTGGGTCGGGGGTCGACCTTGATGCTGACTCCGCGCACGAACGGTGTCGGGTTCCCACTCGGCTCGGTGATCGAGCATCTCGTCGGGGTCTCGACAGGCTCGACCGGCGACACGGTGGCGGTGGCGTAGAGGTCCATGGTGAGTTGGGGGTTGGCGAGGATGCCGAGGGCTTTGGATCGGCGGATTCTTTGGTGTCCGAATCGCCGAGGGCGGCGAGGGCGTCGGCGGTGCGGTTGAGTCCGGCGTCGAAGGTCAGGGCGTCGGGTCCGGCGGCGGCGAAGGCGCCGGTGATGGTGCCGGTCTCGTCGGCCGGGTTGAGCCAGACCCCCCGGTTGCGTCGGTGGGATTCTTCGCGTTGGCGGGCGTAGTCGGGGTCGGTGTCGATGATGGCGGCCTGGACTACTTTGGCGAGGCG
Source organism: uncultured Actinomycetota bacterium (assembly GCA_963811585.1). Lineage (GTDB taxonomy): Bacteria > Actinomycetota > Actinomycetes > Propionibacteriales > Nocardioidaceae > JACDHG01. The sequence continues at coordinate 436,705 of CAWERR010000006.1, read as the reverse complement.
TCCCCAGGTCAGCGAGTGGGCGTATTTGGCGACCCGCCGGTCCACCACCGTCACTGTTTCGAGGGAGACGTCGCGGGTGTCGGTGGCGATCTGGCGTCCGATCCATGGTTTGACCTCTCCGGCCTGGATCCGGGCCCAGAGTTGGGGGAGGCGGTGGCGGAGGTCGAGGGCGTTGCCGATCAGGATGGCGGCGGAGTTGGTGGAGATGGCGAGTTCGGCGCCGACTTCGGCGGGGCAGAACTCGGACACCTCTGGGGTGCCGTCGCCGCCGAGCGGGAGCATCTGTTCGACTCCCGGCAGCGCAAACTCGGTCGGTTCGAGGACGCCGTGGAGGTCGGCGAAGGCGGCGGCGCTTGGAGCATCCGGACTTCTGATTGGTGGGTGGCTGCTTGGATTTCGCGCATGTGGGGGAGGAGTGCGTCGGCGTCGAGGGTGTCGAGGTCGGTGTCGAACATGAGACTGAATCTATCGTCGACCGCCGACAGTTCTGATGCTCAGATCCCCTTATGCACAACGGTTTTGAGACTTTCTTGAACTGATCTTTCGGTGTTCGAGGGTGTCGAGATCGCCGGGGTCTCGACAAGCTCGACCGCCGTGCTGACCGCAGTCGCCGGCGCGACGCTACCAGCAGCGGAACTCTCTGCGTTGCTGCGCTCTTCACAACAAGCGAAACCGCCGGCCGCCAACGCAAGATCGCCACACGTGATCTCCGGCATCCGGCGTGTGCTTTCCGCAGTCGCCGGCGGGACGCTATCAGCAGCGGAACTCTCTGCGTTGCTGCGCTCTTCAAAACAAGCGAAACCGCCGGCCGCCAAAATCGACAAGATCAGATCTCCGCAACCGGCGTGTGCTTTCTGCAGCCGCCAGCGAGCAGCAACCAACAGAGCGACTTCCGGCGTTGCTGCGCTTTTCACCACGAGCGAAACCGCCGGGTCTCGACAAGCTCGACCGGCATGTGCGTTCCGCAGTCGCCAGCGAGCAGCAACCAACAGAGCGACTTCCGGCGTTGCTGCGCTCTTCACCATGAGCGAAACCGCGGGGGTCTCGACAAGCTCGACCGCCGGGGACTGACGAGGCACGACATAGATGTCGGTTGTGTCACTAAAGGCCCGGGTGGCCCGGCTGGCTGGGATGATCCGCCCATGGGACGCTATGTGACGCCTGGCCGCTGTCTGGACTGCCAGACGCTGCTGCCTGCTGCGTCACCGGTCTGCCCGGCCTGCGGGCTTCCGCAAACAGGCCCCCACGCCAACACCCTGCGCACTCGTCTCGAGCAGGCTGATGTGACGCTCGCGCGGCTGCGTCGGTCGAGTGCCTGGGCGCCGGACCCAGCCGTGGTCGCGCCGGGCGCCCCGCACCCGTCGGTGGCGCCGGATCGGCCGCTCAGTCCATCCATGGAGCCGATGTCGCCGTACGCACCGCTGCTTCCCCCGATGGAGCCGAAGACCCGGGGGCGCACCCTGCCAGCCGTGTCTACGCCGATGATCTTGCTCGGCCTCGGTGCCTTGTGCTTCCTGGTTGCCGCAATCGTCTTCGTCACCGTCAACTGGTCCGACCTGTCGCTCGCGGCCAAAGCCGCGATCCTGCTCGGGATCACCGCGCTGATCGGAGCGGCCGGTGTAGTCAGCCTCAAGCGCGGTCTCCGCGGGTCGTCCGAGACGTTCTCCACGTTGTTCGCGGTCTTCGTCGTGCTCGACTTCATCTCTGCATGGGTCGGTGATCTCGCCGGCGTCGAGTCCCTCTCCCTCTCCGCGGCGCGCACCATCGGGGGAGTGCTCGCGGTCGCGTCGGGCGTCGGGTGGGCGGTGTTCGCGCAACGCAGTGCGGTCAAGACGCTCATCGGCGTGCAGATCGTTGCGGCCCTCGGTTTTGGCTGGCTCTGCGCGGTGACCTTCGACCAGCTCGAGTGGCGAACGGAGTACGTCGCGCTGGCGCTCACCGTCGTGACGTGTGGACTGGCGTGGGCGGCATCGCGCCTATCCCTGAAGCCTTTGGCTCTTGCCTGCGTGGCGCTTGCGGCGATCCAATTCGCCGTGGCCTGGGTGGCGTCGCTCGCCTGGGTGGTCCTGGCGGACGACCTGGACTCGCTGTGGGGCTCCGGCGAAGCCGTGGGGTGGCTGATCTGCTGCGCCGTCCTGGCCGCCGCCACCGTCGTACGGCGGGTCCCGAACCTCGTCGCCGCAGCCGCGGCGACGATGGCCGCAACCGGAGTGACGCTGCTCGCCTTGCGGCCGCTCGAGGGATCAAGCACCGACGTCATCCTCAGCGTGACAGGCGCTGTGGGTCTTGCTCTGGCTGCCGTGTTCGCGTACGTCGTCGTCCGCGGCCCCTGGCACATCGGCATCGGCGTCGCCAGCGCCGGCGCGGGCCTGGTCGCTGCAGGGTGGGCGCTGCCGTGGCCGATCGACACTCTGTCACGTCTCCTCGAGCCAGCCGATCGGTTCTGGGAGTTGAGCGTCGACAGTCGCGTGAACGGGCTCTCGTTCGATCTCGAGCCGGTGACCCCCTTCGTTGTCCTGGGGGCAATCCTGGCAGTCGCTCTCACCGCATGGTTGCTGACGCTGATGCGCCTCCCGTCGATCGGTTCGGCTGTCATTGTGACCAGCTCTGCGATCGCCACAGTGACGATCCGGCAGCCGCTGCCGATGTGGCAGCCGGTAGCGATCATGGCCGCACTATCCGCGGTCTGCGTCGTCGTCGCCGCCTTCACGCGGCGCACCTCAGCGTTCCTCGCTGCACTGGTCTGCATTGTGCTCACGCTGATCAGCTCGCTCGGATCCGAGGTCACCACCCTCGTGGTCGCCGCCGCGATCAGTGCAGTGCTGTTTGCACTTGTGGGCCGACCGTTGTTGGACGACGACGTCAACCAGTTGGTAGCGGGCAGCGCCGTGGTGATGGGAGGTCTGGGCGTCGTCGCCGCGCTTGCTGTGGCCGACCGGGGTCGAGACGTGACCGCGGTGACCCTGGGTCTCATCGGCGCCGGGGTGCTCGCCGCAGTGCAGACGCGTCGCGCGGGGGCACCGATGAGAGCCCGCCTCGGGTTCGAGGTCGGTGCCGCCGTCCTGCTTGTGGTGGCGATGGGCCTTGCCGTCGAGTACGTCGACGTCGTGCTGCCGGTCACGCTGACGCTCACCGGTGTCGGCCTCGCCCTGGCCGGCCTGTTGAGCAACGACAGGCGACTGCTCCTGAGACCCGCCGCGGTCTTCCTCGCTGCCGCCACATGGGTGCGGCTTGCCTCGCAGGACGTCACCGTCATCGAGGCGTACACCCTGCCCAGTGCTGTCGCCCTATGCGCTGCGGGCGTCTGGCGGATGCGTCGTACACCGGACGGTCAGACCATGTTGATCCTCGGGCCAGGTCTCACCTTGGCCATGCTGCCGAGCCTGCTGGCAGCAATCCCAGAGCCCACGTCGCTGCGCGCGTTGCTGCTCGGCTTGGGAGCGTTGGCCGTGCTGGGCGCGGGCGCCGCACTTCGCTGGGCGGCGCCGCTGCTGCTCGGGTCGGGCGTTGTCCTCGTGCTGGCGCTCGTCAACATCGCGCCGTACGCCGAAGCCCTGCCCCGCTGGGTCTTGTTCGCGACCGTGGGGGCAGTGCTTCTCTTCCTCGGCGTCAGCTGGGAGCACCGGATGCGCGACGTACGCACGTTCGCATCAGCTGTGCAGCGGCTGCACTAGGTCTCGACAAGCTCGACCGGCGGAAACGTCGCTCGACCGGCGAAGAGCCGCTCGACCGGCGGGATGGACCTCACTGGGGCAGCTGGCGGCGATCCGGCGAAGGCAGCGTGCCTGGCACGAGCTCGCTGCGCGTCGGTACGTCGGCGCCGCGGACGAACGCCGGTGTGCCGGGCTTGGCGAAGCTGACGTGGCTCGGCAGCTCGAGCTCGGTCCTGCGGAGATCGACCGTGTACGTCGACGCGGTCTCGTCGACCGTCTCCAGCCAGTCTGGCGACGCCGCCACGATGACAAGGCCGAGCCGGTGTCCGGCGCGGACGACGCTGTCGTCGGGTGTGAGCTCGACCGTCACCCGGTGCCGCCCCGCGTCGTCGAGACGAGCCCAGCCGCGGGCCAACGTCTGCAGCGGAGTCACGCCGATACGACGTACGACATCGCGGTAGCAGGGGTCGTCGTAGGCCACTGTCTCGCCGTAGCAGGACTCGGTCGCCAGGGTCTGCGCGCCGTCGCCGGTCCGCAGGACCCGCTCGGCCTCGCCATAGTCGACCAAGAAGACGCCGACCTGGCCGACCGGCACCTGCGTGGTCACCTGCAGCTCGAGCGCCGACGTCCCGCCGATCCGAGTGTCGCGGGCAAGCGGGCGCGTGGTGTAGAGCAGCCGCGAGGTGCTCGGCCCTTCGGTCACAGCAGTGGTCTCACGCTGCTGCGGGTTGTTGACGAACGACTGAGTGGTGTTGCCGTGCCTGGCATGCCCGCCACGGTCGCTCAGCGTGCCGTCAGCCCGTGGCCGCAAGGTGCTGTGGCCGTTGCGGATCGGCCACCCGCGCGACTGCACGAAGACGTTCGGCCGCACCTCGACCTCGACGGCGGGCTCGCGGAGGATGCCGTTGTTGATCCCCATCAGCTCGCTGTCGAACCAGCGATGCAGCGTGTCGACCCAGCGCGCGCGGTCGGAGTCGAACGGATCGACATGCCCCAGCCGGTTGAGCCACATCTTGCGACTGACATGTGCTTTGCCGAGATCGCGCCACCACCGGGAGAAGTTGGCGCCCTTGACGTTGGTGTCCTGCAGACCGTGGGTGATGAACACACTGGCGCGCACGCGCGAGGCCTCGGGTGTGGGTCCCTTGCGGTAGTCGCGGCGTGACCAGAACTGTGTGTAGGCGCCGGATTCGTCGCCGTCTTCCGCAGCCATCCGCTGGTTGATAGCGGTGCAGTCGACCGGCTCGCTGCGGTTGCCTGCGACGAGTCCCGACAGCCAGCTCGGGTAGTCGTAGGAGAATGGGAGCCCTTGGTAGCGGTCGTAGTCGTACCACGAGCTGATGGCCGAGATCGGCACGATCGTCTCGAGACCGCGGACACCGGTGGCGGCGACGCCGTTGGCGAGCGTCCCGTCATACGACTTGCCGATCATGCCGACCTTGCCGTTGGTCCAGTCGGCACGGACTGCGTTGCCGTCGGCATCGACGGCGGACGCGCGACCGTTCATCCAGTCGACGACGGCGCGCACTGACTGGATGTCGGACTCGGCGCCCTGGTCGACGCAGCCGGTGGAGCGGTTGGTGCCTGCCATGTCGACAGCTGCGAACGCGTAGCCGCGCGGCACGAAGTAGTTGTCGTAGAAGAGCGGGAACTTCGTGGGGTTGCCGTCGGCGTCGTACTGCTTGAGCTCGGACTCGTTGCCGCGCCCGCAGCAGGAGTAGTACGGGCTGGCGTCCATCACGACCGGCACCCGCTTGGAGGTGCCGTCGAGCTCGCGCGGACGGATGATGTCGACTGCGATCCGGTCGGCCTCGCCGTTGGCGTCCAGATCGGGGGCGAGGACCCAGACGGACTCACGGATGGCGTTCGGGTAGGAGTAGACGGGAGCTGTCTTCCCGTCGTGGAGCTGAGCGGTGGGGGCGGCGAGGTCTGCGGCGGAGACGCGCTCAGCGGGCGCTGTCGTCCGGGCCTGGGCAAGGGGTGTCACCGGGAGCGTGAGGGCTGCGGCGAGCACGGTGCAGATGCCGACAAGTCGGGTGCGCGACAAGGTCATTGGCGTGACTATGCCAAACCTTCCGGAGGTTCGTAAGGGGGGCACAGTGGATCGTTCGGGCTCCGATGCCAGTCGAACAGGTGTTCGATTGAGTGGTACTGTTTTTTGGTGAGCACCGCGTATGCCCCGCCCGGATGGCCCGACCAGGTGAGGCCGCCCGGTGTCCCGTGGTGGGAGGAGACCGCGATCGGTTGGCTGCTCGACCAGTGCCCGCCCGACTACCGGATGTACCAGGGGTTGCGGCGACATCCGGTGGTGCTCGCTCGGTTCGCGGCCCTGCATACCGAGGCAAGTATCGAGGCCGCCCGACGCGGCATCTCCGAAGCCCGGACCAGCCTCCGCGACGTGCTTCCGACTGAGTCGGTGGAGGGCGCGATCGCGATGTGGGAGCGGGAGGGAGCCCGCCTGATGCGCGTACAGCGCGCAGTCGGCCTCATCGAGGAGGCCTTTCGCGGCAAGGAGTTCCGCGCCAGGCTCTGAAGGCCGGGCGAGCACAGAGCGGCTCGGCCCCTAGACTCGGCACTGGCGGTCTGCTTGCGGGGAGGCGTCGCCGACGTACGGCGAAAGGGAGCGGATGGGCCTGCTGGACCAGATCACGGGACCGCATGACCTGAGCGAGCTCGACGCAGGGCAACTCTCCGAGCTTGCTGCCGAGATCCGCACGTTCCTCGTGGACCGCGTCTCCAAGACCGGCGGCCATCTCGGACCAAACCTCGGGGTCGTCGAGCTGACCATGGCCATCCACCGCGTCTTCGACTCGCCGCGCGACCGAGTCGTCTTCGACACGGGGCATCAGGCCTACGTGCACAAGATCCTGACTGGCCGGGCAGCGCGCTTCGAGACCTTGCGCGAAGCAGGCGGGCTGTCGGGATACCCGAGCCAGGCCGAGTCCTACCACGACATCGTCGAGAACTCCCATGCCTCGACCTCGCTGTCTTATGCCGACGGTCTCGCCAAGGCCTATGTCGTCAAGGGAGAGGACCGGTACGTCGTCGCGGTCGTCGGCGACGGCGCGTTGACGGGCGGGATGACGTGGGAGGCACTCAACAACATCGCCGCCGCCAAGGACAGCCAGCTCGTCATCATCGTCAACGACAACGGACGCTCCTACACACCCACCGTCGGCGGACTTGCAGACCATCTGGCGAGCCTGCGCACCAACCCGCGCTACGAGAAGGTTCTCGCGCAGGTGAAGGCGGGGCTCAACCGCACCAAGCTCGTCGGCCCGCCGCTCTACGACGCCCTGCATGCCATCAAGAAGGGGCTCAAGGATGCCCTGGCGCCACAGGGAATGTTCGAGGATCTCGGGCTCAAGTACGTCGGCCCGGTCGACGGCCACGACCTCGCTGCAATGGAGCAGGCGCTCGGACAGGCCAAGAACTTCCGTGGTCCGGTCATCGTGCATGCCATCACCCACAAGGGCTTCGGCTACACGCCCGCAGAGAGCCATGACGAAGACAACTTCCACTCGCTGGGGGCCTTCGACCCCGAGACGGGTGAGCTGCTCGCCAGCGCGGCCACCATCTGGACTGACGTGTTCCGCGAGGAGATGGTTGCGCTCGGCGCCGAACGCCCCGACATCGTGTCGGTGACGGCGGCGATGACCTACCCGACAGGCTTGCATGACTTCGCGGCCGCTTATCCGGACCGCGCGTTCGATGTCGGGATCGCCGAGCAGCACGCCGTGACGTCGGCCGCCGGGATGGCGCTCGCCGGCCTCCATCCGGTGGTGGCGATCTACTCGACGTTCCTCAGCCGGGCGTTCGACCAGGTGCTGATGGATGCCGCTCTGCACAAGTGTGGGATTACGCTGATGCTCGACCGGGCCGGCGTCACAGGCGAGGACGGCGCGTCCCACCACGGGATGTGGGACATGTCGATCCTCCAGGTGGTGCCCGGGCTCCGGCTCGCCGCCCCGCGCGACGGGACCCGGTTGCGTGAGCAGCTGCGCGAGGCCGTCCAGGTGGACGACGCACCGACGGTGCTGCGGGTGCCGAAGGGTGCCGTGCAGCCCGACCTCGAGGCGCTGGAGCGGGTCGGGTCGTATGACGTGATGGCGCGAGCCGGCGACCGTGACGTGCTGATCGTGGCAGTCGGCCCGATGGTCGCGACGTGTCTCGATGTCGCGCAACGCCTGCAGGCGCAGGGGATCGGCGTCACCGTGGTCGACCCGCTGTGGGTCAAGCCGGTCAGCGACGACCTGGTCGCGTTGTCGAGTAGCCACCGGATGGTGGTGAGCGTCGAGGACAGCGGCCGCGTCGGAGGCTGCGGGAGCGTGCTGGTGCAAGCGTTGTCCGACGCTGGCGTCGAGAGGCCGACGATGGTCTTCGGCATACCGCAGCAGTTCCTCGCCCACGGGAAGCGCGCGGCCATCCTGGACGAGATCGGGCTGACGGCGCAGCCGCTGGCGCGAGAGATCACCGCCCGGGTCGCCGCGCTCGACAGAACTACCAGCCCGGACCGCAAGGCCGCCGACTCGACCTGACGCCATCTGCAGCACCCCACACTTCGGGCTATCGTGCCGACAAACGGTTGGACGTCTGAAGGAGACTCCGATGAGCGTGATGCGCACCAAGAGCGTCGAGCAGTCGATGGCCGACACCGAGGAACCAGAACACCAACTCAAGAAGAACCTCGGCGCCCTCGATCTGGTTATCTTCGGCGTCGGCGTCATCATCGGCGCCGGAATCTTCATCCTCACCGGCACGGCGGCCGCGTCCAACGCCGGCCCTGCGGTGGCGTTGTCGTTCCTGTTCGCGGGTGTGGCCTGCGCGCTCGCGGCGCTGTGCTACGCCGAGTTTGCCTCGACGGTCCCGGTCGCGGGGAGTGCCTACACGTTCTCGTACGCGACGTTTGGTGAGCTGATCGCCTGGACCATCGGGTGGGACCTCGTGCTCGAGTTCACCCTTGGGTCGGCCGCGCTCTCGGTCGGCTTCTCGGGCTACCTCAACACCCTGCTTGACGGGACAGCCTTCGAGCTTCCGATGGCACTGCAGTCGGTGTCGAGCACGGCCAACCCCGACGGGGTTTTCAATCTGCCCGCTGTGCTCATCGCACTCGTTGTGATGGGGATCTTGATCGGTGGCATCAAGCTGTCGAGCTTGGTCAACCAAATAGTCGTGGCGATCAAGCTCACAGTCGTCGCCGCGGTCATCATCGGCGGCATCGGCTACATCTCCGCCGACAACTACTCGCCGTTCATCCCACCGTCGGCCACTCCAGCGGCTGGGGACGACAGTTGGCTCGACCTGCCCCTGATCCAGACGATCTTCGGCATGGAACCGGCCGTCTACGGCTGGGGTGGCGTCATCAGCGGCGCGGCCATCGTGTTCTTCGCATTCATCGGGTTCGATGTCGTCGCCACCACGGCCGAGGAGGCCCGCAATCCGCAGCGAGACGTGCCGATAGGGATCTTGGGTTCGCTCGCGATCGTCACCGTCCTCTACATGGCCGTCAGCATCGTTGTCACCGGGATGCAGAGCTATGAGGACATCGATCCCGAGGACGCCGCGCCGCTGGCCACGGCATTCAAGGTGAACGGCGTCGACTGGATGGGTGACCTGATATCCGTCGGCGCGTGTATCGGACTCGTCGTGGTCGTGATGATCCTCATGCTCGGACAGTCCCGGGTCGCCTTCGCCATGGCACGCGACGGTCTGCTACCGGTCGGCTTGGCGAGGGTGCACCCGAAGTTCGGGACCCCGCACCGGATCACGTTGATCACTGGCGTGGGGGTTGCGATTATCGCAGGGCTCGTCGACCTCACCACGCTTGCCGATCTCGTCAACATCGGCACGTTGTTCGCGTTCATCCTCGTCAGTGTCGGCGTGGTGATTCTGCGGAGGACACGACCGGACTTGCCTCGCGCGTTCAGGGTGCCGGCGGCGCCCCTCGTCGCGGTGCTCGCCGTACTCTCGTGCCTCTACCTGATGCTCAACCTTTTGGGAGAGACGTGGGTCCGCTTCGGCGTCTGGATGGCGCTGGGATTCGTCGTCTACTTCCTGTACGGCATCAGCCACAGCCGGGTCGGGCAGCGGGCGGAGGAGGAGTCCGCGGCCCAACGCTGACCAAGCGCCCCACCCTCGAAGTGGCCGACATCATGCCGGCCGCGACCAGGTTCAGGTCGGCCACTTCAACGTCGGCCGCGGCGGGCCCGGAGGTAGTCGGCGACGACGTACTCGCCGAGCCGGTCGAGCTCAGGCGTGAAGACGCGGCCGCGGTTACGCCGGGCGACCGCGTCGACGAAGCGCGCCAGCCCTGGGTCGTCGCCCAGCAGGAAGAAGTTGAGGGTGGCGCCGAGCCGGGTCATCGCGTCGACCTCGGCCACGGTGGCCTCGCATCGTCTCCGGGACGGGCGGCCAGTGGAAGAACGGCATCGCCGTCGGGCTCGAGGTGAGCGGTCGGCTCGCCGTCGGTCACGATCAGCACGACCGGCTCGGCCTCGGGATGCCGGCGCAGGTGGCGGCCGGCGAGCTTGAGCGCGTGCTGCAGGTTGGTGCCCTGGACCCACTCCGGCTCGACCTCGGCGAGCTGGAGCGGCGTGAGCCGCCGGGCGGTGCGGTCGAAGCCGATGATCTGCAGGGCGTCGTTGCGGTACCGCGTCGAGATCAGATGCGAGAGCGCGAGCGCGGTCTGCTTCATCGGCTCCCAGCGGTCCTCCTGGATCATCGAGAACGACAGGTCGACGCAGAGCGCGACGGCGGCCGTCGTACGCCGCTCGGTCTCTGCCACCACGAAGTCCTCGACATCGAGCACCGGCTGGTCGACGGGGCCCGCCACCGCTCGACGCAGCACGGCGTTGTGGACGGTGCGGACTGCATCGATCGGCCGCTCGTCGCCGAACCGCCAGGGCAGGAAGGCGCCGGTGCGCTCGTCGGCCGAGCCGACGCGCTGGTCGTCGTGGTCGCCGCGCGCCGGTGGCATCGAGCTGGGCGAAGACCCGATTGAGGGCGCTCTCGCCGAGCCGGCGCAGCGCCTTCGGGGTCAGGCGCAGCCCGTCGGCCTCGCGGCGTACGTAGCCCTGGCGCTCGAGCTCCGACTCCAGCTCGCGCAGCGCCTCGAGATCGGCGACGTCGGCGGGGGCGAGCTGGCGCTCCAGCGCGTCGACGTCGACGTCGTCGAGGGTCGCGCCGGGGTAGTCCTGGGACAGCTGGCGCTCCAGCGCCTCGAGGTCGGCCAGGTCGGCAACGGCGCCGACTGCGTCGCCGTACCCGAGCCGCTCGTCACCGTCGATGTCGACCGGCTGTCGGCCGCCCAGCCCCGGGCCGCAGCGCCGACGAGGTTGTCGCTGCAGCTGGGCCAGCTGGCTCTCGAGGTCCATGTCGCCCAGCGCCTGCGACATCAGCTCGGCCAGCTCGGCGCGCTGCTGGCGGCTCAGCGAGCGCAGCATCCGCTCCGCGGCCGCCTGGCGCCGGGCGAGCGAGTCGATCAGCTCGTCGATGTCTCGCGGGTTGTCTGGGAAGAACTCGCCGTGCTTGTCCATGAACTCGTCGAACTGCTCGGTCGTGTCGTCGCCGCGCGCGTGGCCGGCCAGCAGGTCGTTGAGGTCGGCGAGCATGTCGCTGACCTGCTGCATCGCCTCGGGGTCGTCGCCGCTCAGCGCCTGCTTCATCCCGGCGAACTGGGCGTCGAGCACCTCGCGCTGCAGCATCTGCTGGATCTGCTCGAAACCCGCCCGAGCCTCGTCGGAGTGCCAGTCGTAGTCGGAGAGCTCACGTACTGCGCCGGCCGATGTCGGCCGGCAGGCCGTCGAGCGTCATCTCGGCCAGCCGCGCGCTCGTCGCTGTCCTCACCGGCCAGCTGTTCCCGCTCGGCGGCCAGCACCTGGTCGAGCATCTGGCGCACCCGGTCGAGGGTGCCGGCGAGGTCGCCGCGGCGCTGCAGCTGGCGGCGGCGCCGGTCGATGTCGCGGCGCAGGTCGCCGAGCCCGCGCCGCCGTCGATCCCGCGGCGCAGCAGGTCGCGCAGTGCATCGCGCACACTGCGGCCCTCGAGCATGTCCTCGGCCGAGCTCGTCGACGGCTGCGCGGACGTCGAACGGCGCCGCGAGAGGATCGGGACCGCCGTGCCAGGCGCCGTACCGGTAGCCGTCGCCGCGGTGCCGACGGCGCCGGCGTCGGCCAGGCGGACACGGTCAGCTTCCGTAGATCGTGGTGCCGTCGACGCTGTCCTTCGACAGCCGGCGGGTCAGGTGCAGCCCTTCGAGCACGAACTCGACCGCGGCGGCCACCTGGCCTGGTGAGACGTTGTCCTCGCTGACACCGAGCGCGTCGAGCACCGCGCCAGACCGGGGACGGTGCCGAGCTGGCTGCAGCAGGTCCTCCGACGGACGAGCGATCCGGTCTCGACCGTGGCGCCCTCGATGAAGTGCTGGGTGAACCCGTGCAGGTCGACGCCGGCGAGGCGCTCGCGGTAGGTCGCGGCGATCGCGAGCCGGTAGAGGTGCCCGAGCACCTCGTCCTCGCGACCCTCCTCGCCCATCTCGAACTCGATCTTGCCCCGCAGGGTGACGAGAACGCCGGGCAGGTCGCCGACCCGGGCGACGGGCGCCTCCTCACCGCGCAGGGCGCCGCGGCGCAGGGCGGCACCCGCTGCCTTCGACGGCGGCGACGGCGAACCGGGCCGAGACGCCAGAGCGCTGGTCGACCGCCGACGAGCCGCGCAGCTCGTCGGTGAAGCGGGCGACGACCTCGACCAGGTGGTCGGGCACCTCGGCGACCAGGTCGGCCTCCTGGGCGATCAGCGCGACCTCGTCGGCGATGTCGAGCGGGTAGTGCGTGCGGATCTCGGCGCCGAACCGGTCCTTGAGCGGGGTGATGATGCGGCCGCGGTTGGTGTAGTCCTCCGGGTTGGCCGAGGCGACGAGCAGCAGGTCGAGCGGCAGCCGCAGCGCGTAGCCACGCACCTGGATGTCGCGCTCCTCCAGCACGTTGAACAGCGCGACCTGGATGCGCTCGGCGAGGTCGGGCAGCTCGTTGATCCCGAAGATGCCGCGGTTGGCGCGGGGGAGCAGGCCGTAGTGGACGGTCTCCGGGTCGCCGAGGGTGCGGCCCTCGGCGACCTTGGTCGGGTCGACGTCGCCGATCAGGTCGCCGACGCTGGTGTCGGGCGTCGCGAGCTTCTCGCCGTACCGGTGCGAGCGGTGCCGCCAGCCGATCGGCAGCTCGTCGCCGAGCTCGGCGAGCAGGTGCGGCAGCGCAGGCAGACCGGTGCGTAGGGATGGTCGTTGATCTCGCAGCCGGCGACGACGGGCGTCCACTCGTCGAGGAGCCCGACCAGCGTGCGCATCAGCCGGGTCTTGCCCTGGCCGCGCTCGCCGAGCAGGACGAAGTCGTGCCCGGCGAGCAACGAGGTCTCGACCTCGGGCAGCACGGTGTCGTCGAAGCCGACGATGCCGGGAAACGTGGGCTGTCCCGCGCCTAGTGCCCTGGTGAGGTTGTCGCGGATCTCTGCCTTGACGGTGCGGTGCACGTGGTCGGTCGCGCGGAGCTGGCCGAGGGTGGTGATGTGGGGTGGGCTGCTGATTGCTTGCTCGCTGTGGCTCACTCACCCAATCTACGACTGCGGGCAACCCGTGAACTGACCCGGGACGGACCGGTTGCGGGCAGTGTCGGTGGTGTCGGCCAGGATGGTGGCCATGTCGTGGGCACCCGGCCTGGCGGCGACGAAACGGAGGCAGCCATGGAGTGCAAGATCGAGCTCATCTTCATCCCCGTGACCGATGTCGACAGGGCGATCGACTTCTACGTCGAGAAGGTTGGGTTCAACTTGGACATGGAGGCCCGCGTCGACGAGAACACCCGGTTCGTGCAAGTAACGCCGCCCACGTCTGCGTGTTCTATCGCGTTCGGCGAGGGGATCACCGACATGACCCCCGGCACTCAGAACAGCATCCAGGTTGTCGTCCCCGACGCGGAGGCCGCACGTCGGCACCTCGTCGAGCGCGGGGTCGAAGCGCCCGAGGTTCAGGTGCTCCAGTGGGGTTCGTTCACGTCGTTCACCGACCCCGACGGCAACAGCTGGACCGTGCAGGAGCTGCCACCACCAGGGTCATACGACTCGCCGGAGGGCTGAGTGCGCTACCAGTCCGACGACGAGGACAGCGCTCGTTGGGACGGTTTCCCCTTCCGTGATGGCGACATCGTCATCAGTACTCGGTCCAAGAGTGGTACGACGTGGATGCAGATGATCTGCGCGCTCCTCGTCTTCCAAACACCCGACCTGCCGGCGCCGTTGACGGAGCTGTCGCCGTGGCTGGACTGGAAGATACGGCCAGTCGACGCGGTCGTCGCGCATCTCGAGGCGCAACGTCACCGCCGGTTCATCAAGAGCCACACCCCACTCGATGGGCTGCCGCTTGACGACCGCGCGACGTACATCGTGGTGGCGCGCGACCCGCGCGACATGTACGTGTCGCTCTACCACCAGAGCGACAACATCGACCGCGACGTCATGCGCAGGCTGCTCGGGCGCGAACCGCCCGCCGAAGGCGCCGCCCTGCGGGTGCGACCAGACGTCCACGAGGCGCTGCTTGCTTGGATCGATCGCGACTCCTCACCTCACGAGGAGATGGACTCGATCCGCGGCGTGATGTGGCATCTGGCCGACGCGTGGAGGCGTCGCAACGACCACAACGTCGTCCTGGTCCACTACAGCGACTTGCTCGCCGACCTGGAAGCCCAGATGCGTGGGCTGGCGCATGTCCTTTCCATCGACGTGGAGGAGCAGACCTGGCCGTCGCTGGTCGAGGCCGCGACGTTCGAGCAGATGCGCGTGCACGCCGACAGGCTCGTCCCCAGCGGGGGCGTATCCGTCCTCAAGGATGTGAATGCCTTCTTCCGCCGGGGGACGACTGGTGCCGGCCGCGATCTCCTCAGCGCCGACGAGACCGCCCACTACGAGCAGCGGGTCGCGGCGCTCGGACCGCCCGACCTCGGTGCCTGGCTCCACCGCTGATCGGCCCTTGCGTCCGTGCTAGCGGCCGCCCGGGCGCCCGCTAGCACGGACGTAAGGGGTAGCGAATGGCATGATCGGCGGGTGCCGAACACTGTGCCTGCCCTGCTCGACCTCCTCGAGCTCGAGCAGCTTGAAGAGGACCTCTACCGCGGTCGCCAACCTGACACCGCGATGCAGCGGGTGTTCGGCGGACAAGTTGCGGCGCAGGCGCTGCGCGCCACCTGCCGCACCGTCGACGAAGGCCTCGCTGTGCACTCCCTGCACTCGTACTTCCTGCGCCCCGGCGACACCGCCGTGCCGATCATCTACGACGTCGAGCGGATCCGCGACGGCCGCTCGTTCTCGACGCGCCGCGTGGTCGCCCGCCAGCACGGCAAGTCGATCTTCTACCTGACCGCGTCGTTCCACATCGACGAGATCGGCTTCGACCATCAAGACGCGATGCCGGACGTTCCCGACCCAGAGGACTGCCCGTCCGATGGGCGACCTGGTCCGACGCGTCACCGGCCGCGACGACGACCGTTCCTGGGAGCGCGAGTGGGCGGCGCTCGATGTGCGGTATGCCGCCGACTCCCGGCCGGGCGGGCGCTGGAGAGCCCGACCGAGCCTGCCCGCACCCAGATCTGGGTCCGCGCGTCCGACAAGGTGCCGGACGACCTGGTCACGAACACCTGCGTGCTCACCTACGCCAGCGACCTCACCCTGCTCGGCGTCAGTCTCGTCCCGCACGGGCTGATCATCACGTCGCGCCAGATCGCAGCCGGCCTCGCTCGACCACTCGATGTGGTTCCACCGACCGTTCCGCTCCGACGAGTGGATGCTCTACGACCAGCACTCGCCGTCGGCGTCGGGCGGCCGCGGCTTTGCGCTCGGCAGGGTCTTCAGCCGCGAGGGAAAGCTGATCGCCTCGGTGGCGCAGGAGGGCCTGATCCGCCCATCGGCGCGCGCGCGAAGCTGACCGAGAGCGGCTGGTCTAAGCGAGCCGCCCAGGCGGCCAGCAGCTCGAGCCTCGCGCTCGGCGGTGATGCCCCATCCTGGCACCAGCTCGGGCTGGTCCTTCTTGATCCAGTCCCACGTGTCGGAGATCGGTCTCGGTGAGCGGGCGGAAGGCAGGCCGGCAAGCGTTCGCCTTGGTCGGGTCTGCCGGCGAGCGGTCCTCGTATGCCACCTTCGGTCCACAGCGGCAGCGACTGCCGGTCTCGCCCTGCTCGGCGAGCCAGGCCGGGTCGTCGACCCAGGTCAGGCTGTGTCGTGCGGCCCGACCGCTCGGACCGTCGCGTCGAGCAGGTCGCCGAAGCCGAACGGCGGGGTCGGAGAGACGCTGTTGAAGATGCCCGCCGTCCGCTCCTCGCCAACTTGACGTCCACTCGCCCTGGTCGCGCGCGTCGATCACCTGCATCGGGGCGTCGTGGGGCCCGGCGCGAGCACCTCACCGCCGCGGGCGATCCGGCGTACCCACCAGGTGAAGCGGCCGGTGTGGTCGTGCGGCCCGATGACGTACGTCGGACGGATGATCGCGAGCCCGGTCTCCCCGTACGCCGACTCGGCCTGCTCCTCGCACAGCACCTTGAGCCCGCCGTAGGTCTCGCCGGTGACCTCCTCGGTGGTCGGGTCGTCGAGCCTGAGCAGGGTGGCGTCCTCGCCGAAGCTGGGCTCGTCGGTTCGGCGTAGACCGACATCGTCGACACGAAGACGTGATGGCCCCCGCGGCCCCCGAGTGCCTCGGCGACGGTGTCAACCTGGCGAGGAACGTAGGCGCACACGTCGACGGTGGCGTCGAACTCGCGGCCGGCCAGGACCGAGAGATCCTTGTCGCGGTCGGCGTGCAGGTGCTCGGCATCGTCGAAGACGGGATCGTGGACGGGACCGCGGTGCAGCAGGGTCACGTCGTGGCCGGCCGTCGATGGCTGCCTCGGCCATTGCCCGGCCGACGAACCGCGTGCCGCCGATGAAGAGAATGCGCATTCCCGGACCCTAGTTCCCCTGGTCAGGTCCCGCACGCAGGAGCCGCCGGATTTCGCGAGGAGCAGACAGCGGGGGAGTCTGCGGGCTATGGTCGGGGCTGGTATGGGACGCGTGTGACGCATGTTCTTGGTGCGTTCGGTGTTGCGCGGACCTCGGCCCCAACGCCCCCTGGAGGTGACCTGCTGTGCGTTCCGCCCGTCGCACGGCCCGCCGGCCGCTGGTGGTAGCCGTCGCCTGCCTCACGCTGGTGGCACTTGCTGGCCCCGTCGCCGCGGCAGCCAAGCCAAAGTTCCAGATGCCCTTCGCGTGCGGCGAGCGATGGGAAGGATCGACGCGCGCCAGCCACAGCCCCAGCTCGCTCTCCATCGACTGGAACCGTGACTCGAGCGACGAAGGCTCACCGGTCGTCGCCTCCGCCTCCGGTGTCATCACGTCGGTCATCAACCTCGGCAACAGCAGCTACGGCCTGTATGTCGTCGTCGACCACGGTGGAGGCTGGACGTCCCTGCACGCTCACCTGCTCAGGTCGTTCGTCGTCGTTGGCCAGCGCGTCGACCAGGGACAGCTGATTGCGTTGCTCGGCAACTCGGGCGGCTCGAGTGGCGCGCACCTCCACTACGAGCAGCGGCTGGACAGGGACGACCAGCACGCAGTCTTCAACGCAGTCCGATTCGCCTACAACACCTGGCTGTCGTCGCGGAACTGTGTCGACGTGCCTATCACCGGCGACTGGAACGGCGACCGGACGAGCGACCTTGGGGTGTTTCGCCGGCAGGAGGCTGGCGGTGTCTTCCGCAAGCGCCTGCCCGACGGAACCTCGCTCCTCACTTCGTTTGGCAGGGCAACCGGCGAACCCATCGTGGGCGACTGGAACGGCAACGGCCAGTCCGACCCCGGCGTCTTTAACCGGATGACGCGCACATTTACCTTGTCCATGCCCGCCGGACGACGTACGACGATCAAGTTCGGCCTTGCCACCGACGTGCCGGTGGCCGGCGACTGGGATGGCGACGGCCGCAGCGACGTCGGCGTCTTCCGACCGTCGAAGGCGAAGTTCGTCCTCCGCAGTGCCACCGGCACCTACTCCACGAAGGTCCTCGGCTCTGTGTCGAGCCTGCCGGTCGTCGGCGACTGGGACGGCGACGGCCGGTTCGAGCCCGGCGTCTACGATCCCGCGACCACGATGTTCACCTTGTCGATGCCGGGAGGCGCGAAGAAGTCCGTGCTGTTCGGCACCCGCACATCCCTGCCAGTGGTGGGCTACTGGGGGTACGACGCGATCAGCGATGTCGGCGTGTGGGACACGGCGACCAGCACGTTCACCAAGCGGTTGACCGCAAACAGGAGCTCCTCGATCCGCTTCGGCAAGCTCCGCTAGGCAGTCGACTCCTCCCACGGATTGGTCGCCCGGCCGAGCAGGTGGGGTTTGCCCGAGCGCGCTGAGACCATGCCGAAGTCGATGGTGCCGTCGGAGCTGCGGGCGCCGAACGTCACCGTGCTCGGCAGCGGCACCGGTTTCTTGAACGCCACCGTGACCGTGAACGCATCGGGCAGCCGCGGCGCCAGCGCGGCAAGCGACCGCGCCTTCGTCCACATACCATGTGCGATCTGGGTGCGAAAGCCGAACGCCTTCGCCGTCAGGCCAAACAGGTGGATCGGGTTGCGATCGCCGGAGACTGCGGCGTAGCGGCGACCAAGACCGGAATCGAGGGTCCAGCGGATCGGCCCTGCCGGAGCTTCGTCCGGTACGTCGGCGGGCGCCGGCCGCACCGCAGAGTCTGCGCCTTCTTCGCGGCTCAGGAAGAGGCTCGACCCGCGCCACACCACCTCACCTGCGACCGAGGTCTCGGACACGACCGTCACGGTCCTGCCGCGCGGGTGCGAGCGTAGCTCGGTCGCCCACACCGCTAGGTCGATCGTCTCGTCGAGGCCGATCGGTCGCGCCTGCCGGATGGTGTTCTCAACGTGCACGGCACCCATCACGGCGAGCGGGAAGTCAGGCGCCGTCATCAACGCCAGGTGGAGTGGGAACGCCAGCACGTGGGGGTACGTCGCGGGGACGAGCGTCATACCGTCGAAGCCGCAGATCTCGCGATAGCGGCGCAGATGGTCGAGATCGAGCCCGACGTCCCGCAACTCGAGGCGGGTGTCGGGCAGTGGGTCGGACGACGACTTCGAGAGGGCGGCCTTGAGGTAGAGCGATCCGAGCGATGGCGACTCGTCGAGCACTTGGGTGGTCATTGCTCAAGCCCCGATCAGACTCTGGCCGCAGACTCGGACGACGTTTCCCGTCACCCCGAAGGAGTCCGGGTTCGCGAACCAGGCAACAGTTTCTGCAACATCGACGGGCAGGCCGCCCTGGTTGACGGAGTTCATCCGGCGACCCGCTTCGCGGAGCACCAGCGGCATCGCTGCCGTCATCTGGGTTTCGATGAAGCCCGGCGCGACCGCGTTGACGGTGACCTGCTGAGCGGCGGCAACCGGGGCAATGGCGTCGACGAAGCCGATCACCCCTGCCTTGGACGTCGCGTAGTTGGTCTGGCCGACGTTGCCGGCGATCCCCGCGATCGACGAGACCGCGATGATCCGGCCGTTCGGGTGGACGACCTTGTCGTCGAGCAGCTCAGCGGTGATCCGCTCAGGTGCAGTGAGGTTGACATCGATCACGGAGGACCAGCGGGCGTCGTCCATGTTGGCCAACCGTCTGTCGCGGGTGATGCCGGCGTTGTGGACGACGACATCGACGCCATCGTGTCGCTCGCGGAGTGCCCGAGCGAGCCGCTGCGGTGCGTCCACCGCAGTGATGTCGATTGTCACGGAGTCGCCGCCGAGCTCCTCCATCAGGCGCAGCAGCCCATCCGCAGCCTGGGGCACGTCGACGCCGACGATCGTCGCGCCGTCGCGGCGCAGGGTGCGGGCGATGGACTCGCCGATGCCTCGGGAGGCGCCGGTGACGAGGGCTACCTTGCCGACGAGTGGCATTGCCGGGTCTGCGGTCGGTTGGTCCGGAGCCTGGACCGACGTACTCACGTGGACGACCTGCCCCGAGACGTACGCCGACTTGGACGAGAGGAAGAAGAGCACCGTGGATGCGATACCGGCGCTCGCATCGGGGTCGGCGTAAACCAGCTGGACAGTGCCGCCGCGGCCGATCTCCTTCCCGAGTGAGCGGGTGAAGCCCTCGAGTGCGCGCTGTGCGATCCGGGCCGACGTTGATCCAGCGCGTTCTGGAGTAGAGCCGAGCACCACGACGTGCGGACATGGTGCCAGTGAGCGCAGCACCGGGGTGAAGAACTCGCGCAGCGTGGACAAGGCGGCACTTGCCTCGATGCCCGAGGCATCGAAGACGAGCCCGGCGTACTTGGTGCTCTCGGCACGCTCGGTGTGACTCTCGGCGCCTGACGCGGTGATCGCGGCTAGGGCCGTCGGCAACAGCCTCCCTGAGCCACCGCAGAGAAACGGGCCTGATAGCGGCGGATCGCCAGGGGTATGACGCCGGAGCGGGACCGGGTCGGGCAGGCCGAGATTCTTGACCAGGAAGCTTCCCACCGGGGTGGTTGCCAGGTCTTGGTAGCGGTCGGCCAATTCGTCTCCTCCGAAGCTGCAGTGTCCGCGCCTAACGTGGGGTGTCTCATGGACCCCGTAGGCAAACGGCTTCGGGCAAATGTAACTTGTCGTGATGCCCTCTAACTCCTCGTCCATCCGCCGGGTCGCCGTCGTCGGCGGCAACCGGATTCCGTTTGCGCGGAGCAACGCGGCGTACGCAACGGCGTCGAACCAAGACATGCTCACCACCGCGATCGACGGTCTCGTGGAGCGCTACGGCCTGGCAGGGGAGCGGGTCGGTGAAGTCGTCGCAGGCGCGGTCCTCAAGCACAGCAGGGATTTCAACCTGGCCCGTGAGTCTGTGCTCGGCTCCAAGCTGTCAGCCGAGACACCGGCCCACGACATCCAGCAGGCGTGCGACACCGGCGTGCAGGCGGCGATCGCGGTTGCAGACAAGATCGCCCTCGGCGTCATCGACGTCGGCATCGCTGGAGGTGTCGACACGACGTCCGATGCTCCGCTAGCAGTCAACGAAACGCTTCGCCAGATCCTGCTCGAGACCAACCGAGCCAAGTCGTTGCCGGATCGGCTGTCAGCCCTGGTGAAGGTACGACCGGGTCATCTCGCGCCGGACGCGCCGCGAAACGCAGAACCGCGCACACGACTCTCGATGGGCGAACACGCGGCGCTGACAGCACTCGAGTGGGAGATCAGCCGCGAGGCGCAGGACGAGCTCGCGCTTGCTTCGCATCAGCGGTTGGCGGCTGCCTACGAGCGAGGGTTCTTTGACGACCTCGTCACGCCGTACCTCGGACTGACGCGTGACCAGAACCTGCGCCCCGACACAACCCTCGAAAAGCTCGGCTCGCTCGCGCCGGTGTTCGGCACTGGTCGTGCGGCCACCATGACGGCCGGCAACTCCACCCCGCTCACCGACGGCGCATCGGTGGTGCTGCTCGCGAGCGAGGAATGGGCGAGAGCGCGCGGCCTGGACGTGTTCGCGTACCTCACCTTCCATGAGACCGCAGCAGTCGACTACGTGTACGGCGCTGAGGGTCTGCTGATGGCACCCGCCTACGCGATGCCGCGGATGCTCGACCGAGCAGGGCTGGCGCTCGGGGACTTCGACTTCTACGAGATCCACGAAGCCTTCGCGTCACAGGTGCTCGCCACCCTCAAGGCTTGGGAGGACCCCATTTTCTGCAAGGCACGGCTCGGTCTCGACCAGCCGCTCGGCGCGATCGACCGCGACAAGCTGAACGTCGCCGGCTCGTCGCTGGCTGCGGGTCACCCGTTCGCAGCAACGGGAGGCCGGATCATCGCAACGCTGGCGAAGCTGCTGGCGGAGAAGGGCGGCCAAGGGCGCGGCGTCATCTCGATCTGTGCGGCCGGCGGGCAAGGCGTCACCGCGATCCTCGAGCGCTGACGTCGTCCGGGAAGCCCGTTTGGGTCGTACTGAACCTGCTAGTTTGAACACGCTAGACGGGACGAAGCATTGAAGCCGGGACCTGCCTTCTGGGAGCGCTCGTGGACACCAATAACCCAGTCGATGATCAGGAACCCCTGGCGGTCGCCGCACTGGGCCGCGTTCTCCTGACCGACATCGCCCCAGCTGAGGTTCCTCTGTATCCCGCTGTCGTCAGGGCGCGTCAGTCAGGAGCGGCCACCTCCAAGGCAAAGCAGTCAGGCGACGACCTCCTCGGCTTCGGACCTGGCGAGACGGTCGTCCTCCTGGCTCCCGTCATCATCGAATTCGCCCAACAGATCTGGACAGCCGTGTCCAAGGAGGCGGCCACCGCCACGGCCGGTGGTGTCGCTGCCGTGTTTCGCCGGCTACGGGATCGATTCATGCCCGGGAAAGAGCCTGACCCTGAGGCAACCCCCACTCTGAACACGGAACAGTTGCAGTACGTCCGGAAGGTGGGCCGCGAGTGTGCCAGTCACCTGCCGCTCACAGAGGAGCAGCGGCGCCTCATGGTCGAGTCCCTTGTCGCCGCCCTCGCGGTGCCTACGTAGTGGCTGCCTAGCACCCGCCAAGGCCAGGACTGCGAGCCACAAGTGAACGCGACAGACATCACCCAGCCGCAGGACTTCTCACGCAACCGGGAAGAGCACGCAGTTCAACGCGTCGACCCGTTCGCGCTGCCGCCCGATACCCCATTCCGCTTTGGCCTGCTCCTCCTCGCCATCTTGAGCACCAGCCTGTTCGCCTACCAGATGCTTTTCCTCGCCTTTCACGTCGATGAGTTCGTCGACACCTACGTTCGATGCGGACTCGATCCGCTTGAAGGCCAGGTACCGGGGGAATCCACGGCCGCACGTGGTTCAGCCTCCCTGTGTCGTCAGGGGTTCGAGCGATCGGAGGCGCGATGGATGTTTGCCGGTGTCGCCTTGTTGGCCGTGGTCTCGATCGGCTTCCTCTTCGCAATTCCTTGGCTGCGCTCTCGGCGACACACGTACGTCTTGGTGGATGACCAGGAAAGCCCGGAAATCGCCAGTGCACTCCGCGCTCTCGCAGCGCGGGCCGGAACACTTGGCATCAACTTCTTCGTCGATCCTTTCGATTCGCGGACCTCTGCGTTCACGTTCGGACGGCCGGGACGTCGCCGAGTGGTGTTGCGGGGCGGTCTGGTCACCCTCCTTGTCACCGACCGTCCCTCGTTCGAGGCGATCGTTCTTCACGAGCTCGGGCACGTTCGCAACCACGACATCGATCAGACCTACGTGTCACTAACCACGTTCGCGGCGTTCGTGCTCGTGGCAGTGCTGCCGTTCGCTGCCGTCTTACGCGGCGGTCTGCCCGTCTGGCCGATGCTGTGGCGGTTTGCCGTCTTGACGCTGATCGTCTACTTGCTCTTCGCCGCGCTGATCCGTTCGCGGGAGCGATACGCAGATGCGCGTGCTCGCCAGTGGAGCACGGGCGATGCGCTGGCCAGTGTGCTCGGGCGCGCCGAGCAGCATCCGCAACGGCGGCTAACCCGCGTACTGGCGTTGCACCCGGCTCCGCACGCACGGGCACAGGCCCTTGCCGACCCGGCACCGTTGTTCCGGCTGACCTTTGTTGACGCATTGGCGGTGGGCTTGGTCGCCTCGCTGGCGATGCCACAGCTGGTGTTCGTGGTCGGCCTCATCACCGGGGCATCCTTCGGCACCCCCGCCTGGGCTGCGATCCCCGTAGCCCCGCTCGTCGCCGGCTTCCTCACCCTTGGCATCTGGCGTCAGCGATACCGTGAGGCGGCTGCCGGTGTCGTCCGGCGGCCGGTCTGGCCGCTGGGAGTGGGGTTGGGGGTTGGGTTCGCCCTTGGACCCACGCTCTCGATCAACGCCATCGGCGACTCCTTCGGGCTGAGCCTTACCCAAGGCCTGGTCTGGCACATGGTGTGGGCGGCAGTCGTGACTCTTCTCGTGGCGCCCATCGCGTCTTGGATGGCGTCGGGCGCGACCGGAACAACCGTGCGTCACGCGCAACAAGCCGCGGCCACTGCCTCGCAGCGACTCGTGATCCCATGCCTGGTCGCCTTCGCGCTGGTTGCGTGGGCCACTGGATACCTGCTCTTCCGGCTGTACCAGGTACGCCTGTTCGCCATGACCCCCCCAGACGGCTCCGACCTGTCCGAGACCGGCGGGCATGTGCTCGAAATGACTCGCGCGATGCTCGACCCCAGCGTCTTGTGGTCCTGGCCGGACATCGCGGCATTTGCCGCGGTGCTCTGCCTGCCATGGGTGGCCGCTGGCGTTGGCTGGCCTGCGATCCGTCGAGCGGCGGCGGCGGGATCGCTCGCGGTGATCGCGCTTCCGGTGCTGGTCGTCGTCAGCGTCTACTACGCACGCGAATTGCCCCTCGATGTGCGGTGGCCCCTGCCCTTCTCCTTGGACATGAACGTGTTCTTGGTGTTCGCGGCAACCCCGGTTGTCTGCGCCCTGGCGGCCGGTGCCGCCGCGGCCATGTTCCCGCGTCGCGCGCTCGCCGGAGCGAGCATCGCGGTCGTCACGGCCGCGGGCTTCGCGTTCGCGGTGTTTGCGCTCCTGCGACCGGCGCGATCCTGCCTCAGCTGGTTGAACGTCGTCCCGTTCTCCAACGACCCCGATGCAACCTCCCGCTGCCCCTCGTTCTCTCCTGGCAGTTTCCTTGGCGACCTGCTGCCCTACGTCCTGGCTGGCGCACTCAGCGCCACCATCATCACGGCGCCGAGCTTCGCCGCCGCTGGACGCGGGCTGCGAACGCGGACTGCTGGCCTCTCGCTGGGCAAACGGCGCGTCACCGCTGCGTTCGTGATCGTCGCCCTTATGGTCGCTGCGGTCGTTGGTACCCGGCTCGCCGCAAACCGAGCGGTCGACAGGGCACGAGCAGCTTCGGTTGATCTGCAGCCTGTCGACATCGGCGCGCGAGGGCTGGTACAGGGAAGCGGCTACCGGGTGCGACTGGTGCCTGGCTGGGTTGACGTCACACGAGAGGTCGGACGAGGCAACCCGGACCTTCCGATCGATCGCGTCTTCACCGACACGGCGCCCAGTGACGCTCCCGCGCAGGTGGTCGTCTTCCACTTGGAGAACGCCCCTGGGACCCGTAATTCGGTCCGTGACGACGAGAACCTCCGTCCCCAAGAAACCATGGCCATCGACGGAGAAGCAGCCGTTCTGTTCACCACGCCCAACCGGCCGAAGGACCTGCACGTCGAAGTAGTCACCGAACACGGCGCGCACCAGTACGTGATCACGTTGCGTGGCAGTCCGGAAGAATTCGACGAGACGACCCGAGACATGTTTGATGACCTGCTGCGCTCGTGGGAATGGGAAACGCACTAGCGCCTCGCGGTGCAGACGCCGCACTTCCAGCTGTAACAAACGCGAGTCGGTCAGAGCGTCGTAGTGACATCCCGCGGAGTGGATAGGTACCGTGCAGGTCAACGAGGAGGCGCCCATGCGCATCAAGAGCGCGGTTTTACCAGTCCTGGCAGTTCTTGCCCTGTCGCTCGCGGGATGCGGTGACAGTGACGACAAAGAGCCGGCCGCTGCCAAGAGCGGCACCGTGTGTGCGACCACGGACGCAACGGGTGACCTGCTCGCTGAGATCTGCGAAGAGGGCACGCTCACCGTCTCCACCGACCCGAAGTACCCACCGCAGTCCTCGCTCAACGAGGAAACCGGCGAGTACGAAGGCTTCGACATTGACGTAGCAAGCGAGATCGCGAAGCGGCTCGGAGTCGAAACCGAATGGGAGACGCCTGCGTGGGAGTCGATCACCGCTGGCAGCTGGAACGGTCGCTGGGACCTGAGCGTCGGCTCAATGACACCCACCAATGATCGCCAGGAGGTGCTGGAGTTCTCGCAGCCCTACTACTACACACCTGCCGTGGTTGTAGTGCACGAAGACAACACCAGTGTCACTGACCTTACGAGTGACCTCGACGGCCAGAAGATTGGTGTGTGCAGTAGCTGCACCTATGAGCAGTTCCTCAACAAGAGCCTGACGATCAAGGGTTTCACCTTCGACTTCTTTATTGACGACACCGAGCCCGTGGGATACGACACCGACACCAGTGCGCTCAACGACCTTGCCCTCGGGGACGGCACCAGGCTCGACGCGGTCATCACGTCGCTCACAACCGCGCAAGGTTTCATTGACGCCGACAAGCCGGTCAAGATCGTGGGAAACCCGGTGTTCTACGAGCCGTTGTCAGCCGCGATCGACAAGAGTGCCAGTGCTGACCCAACCTCCTTCGCGGAGGCTGTCGACAAGATCGTCGGCGAGATGCATTCAGACGGGACGCTCGCTGGGCTCTCCAAGGAGTGGTACGACGGGACGGACCTGACGGCCAAGCAGTGACGGCTGGCGGGGTAGTGAAGTGAGCAGTCGCGAGCAAGGCACCCCGCTCGGAGACCCGCCTGGAAGGTGGGAACGGCTGGCGCTGGCAAATGCCCGAATTCCCTTTCGCCTGAAAGTCGGCGTCGTCTGGGTCCTGATCTTCGTTGTGATCGGGGCGTTCTTCGCAGTCGCTGGCTTCGACACCCAGTTCATGCGCGACCAATTCAGCTTTATAGCCAAAGGCTTGAAGTACACCCTCTACATGGCCGTGGTCGGGATCGTGCTCGCGGTCGTGCTGGCCGGCCTTGGAGCACTGGGCCGGATCTCCTCCAACCCCATTGCCTACGGCATCTCGGGGTTCTACGTCTCCTTCTTCCGAGGTACGCCGCTGATCGTGCAGATGCTCTTGATCTACTCGGCATTACCTCAAATCGGGCAGAACCTCGTCGACAAGTACGAGAGTGTTCCGCTCTCTGTTGCCGACTACCTCACGCTCGATGCCGTGGTGGCCGGCATGCTCGCTCTCGGCCTGAACTATGGCGCGTATATGACGGAGATCTTCCGCGCTGGTATCCAGTCGGTGGGCGGTGGACAGGCCGAAGCAGCGGACGCACTGGGCATGACCTATCGGCAGAAGATGCGCAAGGTGATCCTGCCCCAGGCTTTTCGCGTGATCATCCCGCCCACGGGCAATGAGTTCATCGCGATGATGAAGGACACTGCCTTAGTGTCCTTCCTGGGCGTCCCTCTGGCGTCCGCTGAGCTGTTCCGCCGGGCCTCGTACATCGGCACGTCGAACTTCAAGAACCTGGAGGCCCTCATCGTCGCGGCTGCTCTCTACTGGGCGTTGACGGCTGTCTTCACGTTCTTCCAACGCCGACTGGAGGGACGCCTGGCGCGCGGCTATGTGCGAGACGCCGTCGCTCGAGCCCCGCGAACAACCGGGCAAGGGCATTGAGAGGCGATCTGGTGAGCCAACAAGAGACTGCGGTCCGGGTCCAGGGCGTGCACAAGCGCTTCGGCCGGCTCGAGGTGCTCAAGGGCATCGACATGGATGTGCGCAAGGGAGAGGTCGTTGTCATCTTCGGACGGTCGGGGTCGGGGAAGTCGACCTTGCTGAGGTGCGTCAACTTCTTGGAGGATCCGTCCGAGGGCACTATCGAGGTCTCCGGTCTCCGGCTCGGCGGTGGCTATCGGACTCGGCGCAAGCGCGAGCAGATAAGGCAGTTCCGGCTCCACGTCGGCATGGTCTTCCAGCAGTTCAACCTGTTCCCGCACATGACCGTGCTCCAGAACGTCATGGAAGGGCCGCTGTGCGCCAAACGCTCCGACAAGGCTTCAACCCGGAAGCTTGCGCTGGAGCTGCTCGACCAGGTGGGTCTGTCGGACAAGGCCGGTGAGCATCCGATCCGGCTGTCCGGTGGCCAGCAGCAGCGGGTCGCCATCGCACGTGCGTTAGCGATGAAGCCGGAGGTGATGCTCTTCGACGAGCCCACCTCCGCCCTCGACCCCGAGCTGACGGGGGAGGTGCTCGGGGTGATGAAGGCGCTGGCCACCGACATGCACATGACGATGATCGTGGTCACCCACGAGATGGGTTTCGCCCGCGAGGTAGCCGACCGGATGTGCTTCTTCCACGAGGGAGCCATCCTCGAGGAGGGCCCCCCTTCGCAGATCGTCAGCTCGCCGCGGTCGCCCGAGACCAAGACGTTCCTCGACGCAGTGCTCTGAGTTCCGCTCCTTCCAGTCAGCTCGGAGGAGGAGTAACGTCGCGGCACTGTCGCAGACCACGGAGGGATAGCCAATGAGTGGCACACGCGTTCTGGTCGGGACCCGCAAGGGCGCCTTCGTCCTCACCTCGGACGAGAAGCGAGTGGACTGGAAGGTCGACGGCCCGCATTTCCCGGGGTGGGAGATCTACCACGTCAAGGGGTCCCCGGTTAACCCCGACCGCATCTACGCCTCGCAGTCCAGCGGCTGGTTCGGTCAGGTCATCCAGCGGTCTGACGATGGCGGCTCCTCCTGGGAGACGGTGGGCAACGACTTCACGTATGACGGCGTACCTGGCGAGCACCAGTGGTATGACGGATCGTTGCGGCCCTGGGACTTCACCCGGGTCTGGCACCTCGAGCCCTCGTTGCACGACGCCGAGACGGTCTACGCCGGTGTCGAGGACGCCGCGCTCTTCAAGTCCACCGACGGCGGCACCGGGTGGACCGAGCTGTCCGGCCTGCGCAAGCACGACACCGGCCCGCAATGGCAGCCCGGCGCCGGCGGTCTGTGCCTGCACACGATCGTCCAGCACCCCACCGACGCAGACCGGATGTACGTCGCCATCTCCGCGGCCGGCGCGTTCCGTACCTCCGACGGCGGCGACACCTGGGAGCCGATCAACAAGGGTCTTCGCTCCAGCGAGATTCCCGACGAGGACTCCGTGGTCGGTCACTGCGTCCACCGCATCGACATGCACCCCGACAAGCCCGACGTGCTCTACATGCAGAAGCACTGGGACGTCATGCGCAGCGATGACGCAGGCGACCTCTGGCACGAGATCAGCGGTGACCTCCCCACCGACTTCGGCTTCACGATCGCGGTCCACGCGCACGAGCCCGAGACCGTCTACGTCGTACCGATCACCAGTGACTCGCTGCACTTCGCGCACGAGGGCAAGCTGCGCGTCTACCGGAGCCGGTCCGGAGGTGACCAGTGGGAGGCGTTGACCAGCGGCCTGCCGCAGGAGAACTGCTACGTCAACGTCCTGCGCGACGCCATGGCCGTCGACCAGCACGAGTCCTGCGGGCTGTACGTCGGCACCAGCGGAGGTCAGGTTTACGCGTCGAACGACTCCGGCGACTCATGGTCGCCGATCGTCCGCGATCTGCCGCCCGTGCTCTCCGTCGCCGTGCAGACGCTGCAGTGAGGATGCCATGAGCGACTCGGTGCGGGTGGTCCTCCCGGCCCACCTCCGCGCGATCGCGAAGGTCCAGGGTGAGGTCCGCGTCGATGTCCCCGGCGAGGTCACGCAGCGGTCGGTGCTCGACGCTCTGGAGGCGGAGTTCCCGATGTTGCTCGGTACGATCCGCGACCGGGCGACGGCCAAGCGACGGGCATTCGTGCGGTTCTACGCCTGCGAGGAGGACCTGTCCCACGAGGAGCCGGACACGCCGCTTCCGGACCGGGTCGCCCAGGGTGAGGAGCCGTTCATGGTCGTCGGGGCGATGGCTGGCGGCTGATCGGCGCTGAGGGTGTTCCGGCAGGGGACCCTGCACGGCCGCGGACGAGTGTCGGAACCCGCTAATACGTTGACGTGATGAGTACTTCTGTGCGGCTGCGACGGCCCCGAGTCGTCTTGATCACGACCGCCAGCGTCGACAGCAGGGTGACGCTGTCTCGGTCCGAGCGACTGCTAGACCCCGGCGTCTACGAAAGATGGCAAGCCGCATGGCCGACCGATGTTGAAAAGCTGATCGAGCAACGTCAACGCTGGATCGAGGACCGCTACGCACCGACGGTTGTTCTGAACGGCAGCGGAAGCTTCGTGGCTGGCGACACGACCTCTCCGTGGGCCGAAGGCTCTGAGGGAGACACGCACCAGTTCCACACCGACCACCTCCCACGACGCAGCCCCCGTTGGTTTGTCGTGGTCGACAGCCGGGGGCGCGTCGACTGGACGTTCACCGGCGACGAAGAGAACGCTCTACTGGTCCTCGTATGCCGTGCGACGCCGACCGGGTACCTCAAACGTCTTCGGGAGTTGGGCGTTGGCTACCTCGTCGTCGGCGAGGAGACGGTTGACCTACGCGAGGCCCTGGACCGACTAGCCACTGCACTGGGTGCCAGCACGGTCCTTGCCGATGGAGGTGGAAGTCTCAACGGCGCTCTGTTGCGAGCCGGACTCGTCGACGAGGTCCACGTGATCACATTCCCCGCTCTGGTCGGTGGCCTAGGCACGCCTTCATTCGTGGACGGAGCACCACTGCCACCAGGAGGCTCACCTGTAGCGCTCCGCCCACAGGGCCTTGTGCAAGGAGACCAAGGGAGCACGTGGGCTCGATACGAAGTGCAGCGACCGATCGAAGCGGGGTCCGTCGCCCGGTAAACCGCTGGTGGTTGGAGCTGACCCGGGTCATCATGAGTCGCATGTCTGCTCCAGCTGCTGCCGATCACTGATCACGCTGTTCCCCGCCTGATCACGCCCCGTCCTCGTACCGACGGGCCGTGTACCGTGCAGTCCTTTAGCTTGGAGCTCCTTTCTAATGACGATCCAGTCCTGATGACCATCCAGTCGTCGTGGGTCGACATCGCGTGTGATGAGTCCGGATTCTCCGGGAGCAACCTCCTCGACCCTGCCTCGCCGGTGATCACCCATGCCAGCGTCGATCTCGCAACATCGGAGGCCTCCGAGGTCGTCGCCATACTGCAGTCCCGGCTTCGCCACCGTTCCGAATACAAGTCCAATCAGTTGCTGCGACCCCAGCAGCGACCGGCGCTCGAGTGGTTCCTCAGTGCACTACGCGGGCGTGCACACGTCCACGTGATCGACAAGACCGGGTACGTCGCCGCCCGGGTGCTTGCGTTGTTCACCGAGGAGCCGTCGTACGGCGCGGGCACCCGCCTGGGCAGAGACCACTCCGATGCCATGCTCGCACTCCGGCAGCGGACCGGATTCCTGGCCGCGTTCGTGGACCTGACCCGGACGAAGCGGGTCCGCTTGGTTGGCCACGACGCGATCGATCGGTTCTTTGCGACGATGCCGGCCGACCTGCCCGCACTGCGGGAGGTGACTCGGGCGCGGGTCGAGGAGGTGATGGCCCGGTTGATCGATGACGATCGCGCGTTCCCACCTCCGCTGGAGCCGCTGGTGCCCGCGCTCGCCGAGACGGTGTTGTTCTGGAGCGCTGGAGAACGGTCGGTCGCTGTGATTCATGACGAGCAGAGTGCGCTGACCCGGGGGCGGGTGGCACGGCTGGGGACGTTCCTCGCCGAGGCAGTGTCTCCGGCACCTCCGCCGTTGCGCTCGTTCCTGCAGGTCGATTCGAGGGATGACGCGCGGGTGCAGGTCGCTGATCTGCTGGCCGGGATCGCCCGCCGGGGGACGCCGCAGCTGAGTGAGTTGCTTGCGCCGTACCTTCACGCTGGTGCGAACAGCAAGCCCTCCCAGGTGTGACTGTCTCACCCGGTCAGCCTCGGTTACTCGTTTCTGTCGGGCATCTCCGCGCCTACTTAGTCACCCTGGGCTTCTTGGACGGATCTGGACAGCAGACAGAACTCATTTTCTTCGGGATCGCACAGCACCACCCAGGTGGCATCGGCTCCCTGCCCTACGTCCGTGGGCCGTGCCCCCAAGTTGAGGAGCCGCTCGAGCTCATCGGCTGTGGCTGACCCGTCAGCGCGAAGGTCGAAATGCAGTCGGTTCTTGATCGTCTTGGTCTCGGGCACGGCCACCACGTCGATCGCCGGCAATGATCCATCTGGCGGCGCGATGCTGATGATGTGGTCGTCCTCCTCGACGACCTGCCAGCCGAGGACCTCACACCAGAAGTCGGCGACCACACGCGGCTGCACGGCGTCGATGGCAATAACCGCTATCTGACTGGTCATGCCACCATCTTGGCGCTTCACGTGATCACCCGCCGGACTGGCGCCTTCACCCCCGCATGTGCGGGCCGCAGTGTGCGGGTGGGCATCTAGGTACCGGCGTCGATGACTTCCGTCTTCTGCTCAGCACGGAGCGCTGGAATCACCTCGCTGGTGATCTGCTCGAAGACCTCCCGCTCGTGACGGGCATCGGGGCGCCATGTCCCAGGCCAATAGAGCACGAACTCGTCGATCCCGAGTGCGCCCAACCTTCCGACCATGTCGGTGAAGTAGCCCGGCGACTCCCACGGAGTCAACGGCGGGAAGCACACCAGGGAGTGCCTGATCGTCTCAGGGTTGCGCCCTTGCCCCTCAACAAGCTCGTCGAAACGCTCGCACCGCTCTGCGGTGACCTTGAAGAGGTCGGCTTCGGTCTCTACGCCGTACCCGCCCCACGAGCTCCAGCCATCCCCGAACTGGGCCGCGATAGCCAACATCTTCGGCCCGTGGGCAGCGATCGTGATCGGCGGTCGGGGACGTTGGACAGAGCGGGGGATGACCTCAGCCTCCGTGCACCGGTAGTAATCGCCGTCGTACGACGTGACCTCCTGGCGCAGCAAGAGGTCGACCAGTTCGACGAACTCGCGGAAGCGGGCCACCTGTTCAGCGGGGGACCAAGTGATCCCGGCCAATGGCCCGCCCGCCGCCGGGTCACCGACGCCGAGCGCCAGCTCGACGCGACCACCGGTCAGGTGGTCCAGGGTCATCGTGGCCTTGGCGAGCGTCACCGGTTGCCGGAAGTAGAGGCTCGAGACCAAGGTGCCGACCCGGATATCGCTGGTCTCGCGCGCAATCAGGGCCAGGGTCGTCGGGCCGTCGAACATCATGTGGCGTGGCCGATCCGGCTCAACCACCGTGTCGCAGTTCCACACCACGTCGAAGCCGAGCCGCTCTGCCTCACGCCAGCGCTCCGTGAGAACGCCCAGGGGCAGATGCTGGTACTGGTAGGCACAGAACCGCAGTGTCGCCATGGCCACCTCTCTTCGACCACTCCCAGAACGTCAACCCACATAATCACGTCCGCTGGGAATCGCGTCCAGCACGGGCGGCGCCCTGTCATGGCATGAGAGTGGGACTTCCGCGAGGCTCCCCGCAACCGCCGGTTCTGGCACGATGTCGATGTGGAGGATTCCTTGTTGGTCGGGGGCGTCCTCGCCGCCGGACTCGGGATCTTCCTCCTCGGTGCTACCGCATGGCGACTGGAGTACCAGCGCCCGATGCACGAGTCGCTGCCCCTCATCCACCGGGACCGCCGTCGCTTGGCCTGGATCCACACCTGGATGATCGCCGCAATGCTCGTAACTCCCGCGGGTTTGGCGGGTCTCGCGGTGACCATGGATGAGCCCACCGCCACGGCTCTCACGGCCATGGCGGCAGCGGTGTACGTGTCCGGCGGGGTCTGCTGGATCGCGTCGCTGGCCTTCCGCCTCACGGTGGTGCCTTGGGCGGCGGAGCAAACGGTCACGATCGGGGACGTGCCTGACAGCTTCGCTGCCTACGACCGGTGGGCCGGAGCACTGTATTGCGTCCACATGCTCAGCGCGTACGCCGCGTCCGCCGTGCTCGGGATCGCCGTACTCGTCTCGGACGCCTTGCCGACGTGGCTCGGCTGGACCGGCGTCGCGTGGGGACTCGCCTTCGCCGCCGGTCTGGTGGCAACCCGGTTCGCGGGGCCGTTCAACCCGCCCTTCTGGGCTCACCTCTACACGGGAACCGTCGGCGTGGTTCTCCTCTTCCAGTGACGCAGCCCTACATGAGGGCCTGAACGTCGTCGATCGTGTCGGCTTCGGCGGCGGATTTGTCGTCGCGGTAGCGCAGCACCCTGGCGAAGCGAAGCGCAACTCCACCCGGATAGCGCCTCGACCGCTGCAGCCCGTCGAACGCGATCTCCACGACCTGCTCCGGCCGGAGGTGGACGACGTGCCCGTCGCGTGACTCCTCCAGCTCGAGGAACCGCTCCGTCTGCCAGGTGAGCATCTCGTCGGTCATCCCCTTGAACGTCTTGCCCAGCATCACGAACCCGCCGTCGCCGTCGCGGGCACCGAGGTGGATGTTGGAGAGCCAGCCACGGCGTCGTCCGCTGCCCCACTCGACGGCCAGCACCACGAGGTCGAGAGTGTGGCGCGGCTTGACCTTGATCCAGCCGGCGCCGCGGCGACCAGCGGCATACGGCGTCGACGCTGACTTGACGACCACGCCTTCCTGTCCGGCCGCGACCGCATCGGCGAAGAACTGCTGCGCCGTTGCCGGGTCAGCCGTGGTCAGTCGTGCCACGCGCGACTCAGTGGGCACGAGCGCGTCGAGACGCGCTAGTCGCTCGGACAGGGGTATGTCGATGAGGTCGTCGCCGTCGATGTGCAGGCAGTCGAAGAAGTAGGCCACGACCCGGTGCTCTGCAGAGTCGCCGGCCTGCTGGGTGGACGTCCGCGACGCGGTCTCCTGGAACGGCCGTGGCCGCCCCTCGTCGTCGACGAGGATCGCTTCACCGTCGAGGATGAAGCGCTCGGCTGGGAACGTGCGGACGTGGTCGACGAGACCGGGGAGTCGGGCGGTGATGTCGTCGAGGCTTCGGGTGTAGATCGACACCACAGCGTCATCACGGTGCACCTGGATGCGGATGCCGTCGAGCTTGACGTCGACCGAGCACTCGGCACCGTCGACCTTGTCGAACGCCTGCGCCACGTCGGGTGCGGTCGCGGCCAGCATGGGACGGACCGGCACCCCCACTGTGAGGGTGAACGCGGCGAGGGCGTCAGCCCCGCCGCTGAGTGCGGCTTGCGCTACCGGACCGGACGCTCCGCGGAGCATGGCCGCCCGTCGGACGGCGGCGGCGGGAGTCTCACTCGCCTCAGCGATTGCGTCGAGCATCACCGCGTCTAACGCGCCCTGCCGGATCTCGCCCGACACCAATCCGCGCAGGAACCGTTGCTCGGGCTCGGTGCCTGCCCCGAAGAGCTGGGCGACCGCCTCGCGCCGGGACAGTGACGAGCCAGTGCCGGCGAGGGCAGCGATGGCGGCGAACGCGGCGTCGACCTCCTGCACTGTCAACGTCGGCTCGGCGGCGGGATCGGGCAGGAAGCCGAGACCCGCCCAACCGACACCGGTGCGGCGCTGGCGCAGCTCGCCGGCGAGGTAGGCCACCACGATCTCGATGTCGTCGGGCTCGGCCCGTCGCAGCAGCGCGGCGATCGCCGCCCGCTTGGCCAACCGGGAGCGAGTGGACGCGACCTCCTCGCTCACCGCGACGACGTCGTGGAGCAGCATGCGCACAGTGTGGCGGGTCGCGCCGACAGGCGTGCGGCCCGCCATACATAGAAGACTCGGCCAAACGAGACACGGCTTGGGCTGGCTTTGGTAAGGCTAACCTAATAAAGTGCGCACGTGACGATCCTCTCGCTACCGCAGACCACGCGGTCAGCGGTCCCATTTGCAGCGAGCCTCGCGGCGTACGGCGATCGCACAGCGCTGCTCGTCGGAGCGGATCAGGTCACATATGCCGACCTGGCCTCCCGAGTGGAGTCCCGATCTGCCGAGCTCGGCACAACGCGGCGCCTCGTCCTGCTGGTCGGAGCCAACGACGTCGACCCGCTCGTCACCTACCTGGCCGCGCTGGCCAGCGGCCATCCCATCCTGCTTGCGCCTGGTGACCACCCAGAGGCGCTCGCGGCGCTCGTGGAGGCGTACGACCCCGACGTGGTCGCGGGCGCGACGACGGACGGTCCCCACCTGCTCGAGCGCCGGTCAGGCAGCCGCCACGAGCTCCACCCCGAGCTGGCGCTGCTGCTGACGACGTCGGGCTCCACCGGGTCGCCGAAGCTGGTCCGACTTTCCCACGACAACCTCCAGTCCAACGCCGAGGCAATCGCCGAATACCTCGGGCTCACTCACACCGACCGCGCCCTCACGACGCTGCCGCTGCACTACTGCTACGGCTTGTCGGTCGTGAACAGCCATCTCCTCAGCGGTGCCTCACTCGTCCTCACCGATCTCTCCGTGGTCGACCCCTGCTTCTGGGAGCTGTTAGGTCGCGCCGAGCCGACCTCGCTCGCCGGAGTTCCCTACACCTTCGAGCTGCTCGAGCGCGTCGGCTTCGACGCGATGGAACTGCCGAGCCTTCGTCGCGTGACCCAGGCGGGTGGACGCCTCCCTCCCGAGCGGGTGCGTCACTACTCGCAGCTCGGCCGCAGCCGCGGGTGGGACTTCTACGTGATGTACGGCCAGACAGAGGCGACCGCGCGGATGGCCTACCTGCCACCCGACCTGGCCGCCGAGTATCCGCATGCCGTGGGCCGCGCCATCCCCGGCGGATCACTCGCCCTCGAGCCCGTCCCCGGCCACCCCGACCCCGAGGTCGGCGAGCTGGTCTACTCCGGGCCTAACGTCATGCTTGGGTATGCCGAAGGGCCGGCTGACCTCGCGGCCGGTCGTATGGTCGAGTGGCTCAGGACCGGCGACCTCGGTCGTCATACCGGGGCCGGATTGTTCGAAGTGGTCGGGAGGCGCACACGGTTCCTGAAGGTCTTCGGACGGCGCATCGACCTGCACGACATCGAGGCGAGCCTGCTGGCGGCCGGCCACCCCGTCGCGTGCACCGGTACAGACGAACGCCTCGTGGTGGCGATGGAGCGTCGCTTGGCCGACGCCACAACGGAGCGAGACATCCGGCAGGTGGTCCGGGAGCTTCGGGTGCTGCCCGACTCCCGCGTGCAGGTGCAGCTCCTCGACACACTGCCGCGAATGACCAGCGGGAAGCCTGACTACGTGGCGATCTTGGCGGCTGCAGCGGAGGCACCGTCATCGCAAGTCGCGACCGCGCCAGAAGCAACCGGAGCGGACCCCGGCACCGTGCAGGCCCTCTACGCCCAACTGCTCGCATGTGAGGCTGTGACAGACGAGGCCACGTTCGTCAGCCTCGGCGGCGACTCGCTGTCGTACGTCGAGGTGTCGATCCGGCTCGAGCAGCTGATCGGTCGGCTACCCGCCGGCTGGCACACGATGTCGGTCGGCGCCCTCGAGCAACTCCGTGCACCCGTCGTGGAGACAGCCGGACGACGCAGGTGGCTGCGGGGTATTCGGTGGCAGCGGATCGAGATGACCGTAGTGTTGCGCGCGGTGGCCATCGTGCTGATCGTGGGATCGCACTCCAACCTGTTCATGGTGCTGGGTGGTGCCCACGTGCTGCTGGGCGTAGCCGGCTTCAACTTCGCCCGCTTCAGCCTCGCCCATCACGACCGGGTCGATCGGCTGAGGCACCTGGCCAGGAGCGTCGCCCGGATCGCCGTGCCCAGCATGGTGTGGATCGGTCTCGTTGTATTGCTGACGGACGACTACGGGCCCTTGAGCGTCGTACTGCTCCACACTGTGTTGGGTCCCGATGGCTGGAGCGACGGCTGGCACTACTGGTACGTCGAAGCGCTGGTGATCACCTTGGTCGGTCTGGCGGCCCTGCTGGCCATCCCACGCATCCACCGGCTCGAACGAGCCGCACCGTTCTGGTTCGCCACCAGTCTCGTGGCATTCGCGCTCGTGCTGCGATTCGAGGTGGTCTCCGTGGGCTCGGGTCCCGACCGGATCCACTCGGTCGCCTACGTCTTCTGGGCGTTCGCGCTCGGCTGGGCTGCCGCCAAGGCCGCGACTGCCGGTCAGCGGCTGCTCGTGGCCGCGCTCGTCCTCGTGACTGTGCCTGGGTTCTTCGGGGACGTGGCGCGTGACGGCGCCGTGATCGGAGGACTCCTGCTGCTGGTGTGGTGTGGCAACGTGCTCGTGCCGGCCGTTCTGGTCGGGCCGCTGGGAGTGCTCGCGTCCGCGTCGCTGTTCATCTACCTGACTCACTGGCAGGTCTACCCGCATCTGGAGTTTGTGTGGCCGCTGGGGGCGCTGCTCTCGTCGCTCGCGGTCGGTATTGGCGTGTGGTGGGTTGCTGGACGCCACTACAACGGTTGGACGGTGCGACGCGGGCGATCTCGACGACGTACTGCAACCGCACCCGCACTAGCCTGACGAGGTGACAACCTCGCCCGCCACCACCGGAGTCCGAACGTGGCGCCCGGACTGGCCGTGCGACCCGTTCGACATACTCCGGCCGCTGCGCCGCGGGGCGGGTGATCCGGCGCTTCAGCGCGACCCCGACGGCACGGTGTGGCGAGCCAGCCACACCCCTGATGGACCTGCCACGATGCGGATCCAGCCCCGACCGCAACTGGCGACGATCGAGCTCGAGGCGTGGGGGAGTGGCGCCTCCTGGGCATTGGAACAGGCACCCGAGCTGCTCGGCGCGGCCGACGAGGTCACCTCTTTCGTGCCGGCCGACCCTCGCGTCCGGGCGGCATGGGATCGAAATCCGCACTGGCGCGTCGTACGCACCCGGCGCGTCCTCGAGGCGTTGGTGCCAGCCGTCATCGAGCAGAAGGTCACCGGCGAGGAAGCCTGGACGGGTTGGCGCCTGCTGTTGCGCCGCTTCGGTCAGGTGGCGCCCGGCCCCGGCGGGTCGCGCCGGATGCGCTGCCCACCCTCACCCAAGGCACTTACGCAGATCCCGTCCTGGGAGTGGCTCCGCTGTCACATCGATGGCGCCCGGTCGCAGCCAATCGTGCGCGCGGCCAGGGTTTCCGACGCGCTCGAGCGCACCGTCGGTATGCCGTCCGACGAGGTCGAGCGACGGCTGACGTCTCTGCCGGGAATCGGCGTCTGGACGGCGGCCGAAGTCCGCCAGCGCGCCCACGGCGACGCCGACGCCGTGAGCTTCGGCGACTACCACATCGCCACCCATGTCGGCTGGGCGCTGACCGGAGCGGCGATCTCCGACGAGGAGATGGAACAGCTGCTCGAGCGTGACCGTCCCCATCGCTATCGCGTGCAGCACGTCGTGACGACGCGGCTGCCGGGTCGGCCTCGTCGTGGGCCGCGGATGCCGCCACGGCGACACCTGCCACGCTGATGCGGCTGCTGATCGTCGGCTGCGGCGTGCTGTACGGGTTCCTGGTTGTCGACGTGGTCGCGGGTGGCCTCGTCACGAAGCTCGACGAGACGGTGGCCGAGTCGGTCGGTCCGGATGCGAACGAGTCGCGCTGGGCCGCGCTCGCCAACATCGGCAGCTTCGGGGTTTCAGGGACACTCGTCGTGATTGCCGCCCTGGTCTGCGCGCAGCGGCTGTGGCGGGTCTGGCCGGTGCTCCTCGCCGCTGGCGCCGTGGCGACGATGAGCCTTGTCGTCCTGGTGACCAAGGTGCTTGTCGGCCGCCCCGGACCGCCGGGAGTCGAGCCCGCCGAGGACTACCCGGGCTACTTCCCGTCGGGCCACACCGCCACCTCGGTCGTGTGTCTCGGTCTCACGGCGTTCCTCGTGATGACGCTCTTCCGGCCGGGACTAGGCGACGCGGGTGGTCGGGCGCGCGGTGTCGCGATCGTGGTCGGTGTTGGCGGTGGGGTGCTGGCTGGAGCAAGCAGCGTGCTCAGCGGATACCACTGGCTCAGCGACGTACTCGGCGGCCTCCTGGTAGGGGTAGCCGTGCTGGCGCTCGCGCTTACCCTCGCACCCAGGGTGCAAGCGCGCTGACTGGTCACGTAGAGCGGGTAGCTCGATCACCGAAACGGCCGAGTGTCGGAGCGAACCCGTAGGCTCGAACTCATGAGGCCAGCAGCAGATCTCCACCGCACCGTGGCGCCGTTCAAGGTCGTCTCCGACTACTCGCCGTCCGGTGACCAGCCCGCAGCGATCGACGAGCTGGAGCGCAGGGTCAACGCAGGCGAGCAGAACATGGTCCTGCTCGGCGCGACGGGCACCGGCAAGACCGCCACCGTGGCGTGGCTCGTCGAGCGCACCCAGCGCCCAACTCTCGTCATGCTGCCGAACAAGACGCTGGCCGCCCAGTTCGCCAACGAGCTGCGCGAGCTGTTCCCCAACAACGCCATCGAGTACTTCGTCTCCTACTACGACTACTACCAACCCGAGGCGTACGTCCCGCAGACCGACACCTACATCGAGAAGGACTCCTCGATCAACGAGGAGGTCGAGCGGCTCCGCCACTCCGCCACCTGGTCGTTGCTGACGCGGCGCGACGTGATCGTCGTGTCCACCGTGTCGTGCATCTACGGCCTGGGCTCCGCCGACGAGTACCTCAACCGGATGGTGCACGTGAAGGTCGGCGCCGAGGTCGACCGCGACTCGCTGCTCCGCAAGCTCGTCCAGGTGCAGTACTCCCGCAACGACCTCGCCGGCACCCGGGGCACGTTCCGTGTGCGCGGCGACACGCTCGAGGTGTTCCCCGTCTATCAGGAGCTCGCCGTGCGGGTGGAGTTCTTCGGCGATGAGATCGAGCGGGTGATGACGCTGCATCCCGTGACGGGTGAGGTCATCAGCGAGGAGACCGAGACCTACATCGGCGCCGCCACCCACTACGTCACGGCTCCCGAGCGGATGGCGCGGGCGATCGACAGCATCGAGGAGGAGCTGGGAGAGCGGCTCGCCGAGCTGGAGCGCCAGGGTCAGCTGCTCGAGGCCCAGCGGCTGCGGATGCGTACGACGTACGACATCGAGATGATGCGGCAGATCGGCACCTGCTCCGGGATCGAGAACTACTCCCGCCACACCGACGGGCGGTCTGCGGGTTCCGCACCCAACTGCCTCCTCGACTACTTTCCCGAGGACTTCCTGCTGGTGCTCGACGAGTCCCACGTCACCGTCCCGCAGATCGGCGGCATGTACGAAGGCGACATGTCCCGCAAGCGCACCCTGGTAGAGCATGGCTTCCGGCTGCCGAGCGCGATGGACAACCGGCCACTGCGCTGGGAGGAGTTCCTCGAGCGGATCGGCCAGACCGTCTACCTCTCGGCGACTCCCGGACCCTACGAGCTGTCGAAGGTCGACGGCACCGTCGAGCAGATCATCCGCCCTACCGGGTTGGTCGACCCGCAGGTGGTCGTCAAGCCGACCAAGGGCCAGATCGACGACCTCATCGGCGACATCCAAGGACGCACCGAGCGCAACGAGCGGGTGCTCGTGACGACGCTGACAAAGAAGATGTCCGAGGACCTCACCGACTACCTGCTGGAGAACGGCATCCGCACTCGCTACCTCCACAGCGAGGTCGACACCCTGCGGCGAATCGAGCTGTTGCGTGAGCTTCGGCTCGGGCAGTACGACGTGCTCGTCGGCATCAACCTGCTCCGCGAAGGGCTCGACCTGCCCGAGGTCTCGCTGGTGGCGATCCTCGATGCCGACAAGGAGGGCTTCCTGCGTTCGGGCACCTCGTTGATCCAGACGATCGGGCGCGCCGCACGAAACGTGTCTGGCCAGGTGACCATGTATGCCGACCGGATCACCGACTCGATGGCGAAGGCCATCGACGAGACCAACCGGCGCCGCGACAAGCAGATCGCCTACAACCTGGCCGCGGGCGTAGACCCTCAGCCGCTGCGCAAGCGCATCGCCGACATCACCGACATGCTGGCCCGCGAGGACGCCGACACCGAGCAGTTGCTGGGTGGCGGCGGGCGACAGCAGTCGCGCGGCAAGGCACCGGTGCCCGGCTTGTCGAGCAAGGCAGCAGGCAAGCATGCCCGCGACCTGGCCGGTCTGCCGTCGAGTGACCTGGCGGTCCTGGTGCAGCAGCTCACCGACCAGATGCACGCGGCTGCCGCCGAGCTTCAGTTCGAAGTTGCCGCGCGGATCCGTGACGAGATCTCCGAGCTCAAGAAGGAGCTGCGCCAGATGGTGGAGGCCGGCGCTCGATGACCCCCGCCGAGCTCCGCGACTACTGCCTCGCGAAGCCTGGTGCCTGGCTCGACGAGCCGTGGGAGGGCGACCTCGTGGTCAAGGTGCACGACAAGATCTTCGCGTTCCTGGGCAGTGAGGACAGTGCCTCGGTAGGCGTCAAGTGCGGGACCAACCGCGACGAAGCAGACGAGTGGCTGCTCCGACATCCCGACGCCGCCCGCGCGAGCGCCTACATCGGTCGCTCGGGCTGGAACTCTCTCGACCTCGGTAAATCCATCGACGACGACGAGCTGCGTGAGGCCGTCGACGACTCCTACCTAGCTGTGGTGTCCAAGCTGCCGAAGAAGCATCGGCCGGCGGACTGACCGCACCTGTCCACGGACCGTCGCCGTTTTGGGTCGACCCCCCTTCCTCTGACACAATGGTGTCGTTGGAGGGGAGTATTCCTTCGCAGCGGTGCCGTCATCACGGACCGGATGGCATCGCGCTATCCGTCCCGGTGCCGCTGGCTCGAAAGTGAGCGGAAGAGACCTCCGGAGAAACCCTGCGTTCCAGCCGTCATGACGGCTGCCTCAAAAGTCTCCGGAGGAGTGCTTCATGGACATCCCCAGTTGGCTCTGGTGGACCACGGTCATCGTCACGACCGGCTTCCTGCTCATCGACGTCGTCGTCATCGGCCGCCGGCCTCACGAGCCCTCGATGCGGGAGGTCTCACGTGACCTGGCGTTCTTCGTTGGGGCAGCGATCCTCTTTGGGGCTGCAATCTTCTACTTCGCCGGGCCGCAGTACGGCACGGAGTTCTACGCAGGCTGGCTGACGGAGTACTCCCTCTCGATCGACAACCTCTTCATCTTCATCATCATCCTCAACAAGTTCGCGGTTCCGCGGAAGTACCAGCAGACCGCCTTGCTCATCGGCATCGTGCTGGCACTGGTGATGCGCGGCATCTTCATCGCGGTCGGGGCTGCAGCGATCGAGAACTTCAGCTGGATCTTCTACGTGTTCGGCGCGTTCCTCATCTACACCGCCGTCAAGCTCGCCAAGGAGGGCAACCAGAACGAGGAGGAGTTCGAGGAGAGCAGGCTCGTTCGCTGGGTCGAACACAGGTTCCCGGCGACGAAGGAGTACCACGGGACAAAACTGTTCATCAAGGAGAATGGCAAGCGCCTCGCCACGCCGATGTTCATCGTGGTCGTCGCCCTCGGCACCACCGACCTGCTGTTCGCGCTCGACTCGATCCCGGCGATCTACGGTCTCACCGACGAGCCGTACATCGTCTTCACCGCCAACGTGTTCGCGTTGATGGGACTCCGGCAGCTGTACTTCCTTATCGGTGGCCTGCTCCAACGGCTTGTCTACTTGTCCTACGGTTTGGCTGTCCTCCTCGGCTTCATCGGCGTCAAGCTCGTGCTGGAGGCGTTGCACACGAACGAACTGCCGTTCATCAACGGGGGTGAACATGTCACCTGGGCGCCGGAGATTCCGATCTGGCTCTCACTCCTCGTGATCTTCGGCATCCTGGCCACCACGGCCATTGCCAGCCTGTTGTCACCACGAGGTCGCGAGATCGCCAGGAACGCCAGCGGCGGCACCGGGCTGAACGCGG
Organism: uncultured Actinomycetota bacterium; assembly: GCA_963811585.1. Lineage (GTDB taxonomy): Bacteria > Actinomycetota > Actinomycetes > Propionibacteriales > Nocardioidaceae > JACDHG01. Next base: position 393,771 of record CAWERR010000006.1, on the reverse strand, counting down.
CCGCAGACGCCGACGACAACGGCCCCTCGGAGGACGACGACAACGGCTCCTCGGAGGACGACGACAACGGCTCGTCGGCGGACGCCGACGCGGGCGCCTCGCGGCGCGACCGCGAGTCGGACTAGCCGAGGAATCGACCCGCCGAAACGAGCGTCGGCAGCCGCTCCGGCGCGATCGGGACGTCCTCGATCAGTCCGCCCGTCTCGGGGGCGTGCAGCATCACTCGCTCGCCCGTCACGAATCCGACGTGGAAGACGCGTCCGCCCTCGCGCGCGAAGAAGTAGAGGTCGCCGGGCTCCTCGTTGCCCAGCTCGACCGGCTTCACCGCGGCCGCCTGCGCGTACGCGTCGCGCGGCACGACCACGCCCGCTTGCCGGTACGAGTAGTGCACCAACCCCGAGCAGTCCATTCCGTACCGCGACAGGCCGCCCCACAGGTAACGCAGCCCGAGGAACTGCCGGGCCTGCGCCAGCACCGCGATCCGGTCGGGTGGCACCGGTCCGGCAGGCTGCCCGTCCCGCTCGTCCGGTTGATCCCCGGTGCTCAGGTGTGCTTGTCGCACCCATCCGACGTACCCAGCGCTCCCGCTGCCCGGGTCTGGCTGCCACGGCGCTTCGATGCGGGCCCAGTCGCCCGCCGTCTCCACGATCTCGACCGGCTCGCCCGACAACAGCTGCGTCAGGGTGCGGCCGTGGAGACCGAGACGCAGCTCGGCGTCGAGCCCGCTGAGCCACCCGGGGACGTCCGGCATGTCGGCGACCGCGAGCCCATCGACGTCCCGGGGCGCGTCGGGCGATGTCCAGACCGTGGCCACCTCGACGGCGACGTGGGCGTGCGTCATGCCAGTCCCTCAATTCCCAGGCCGGGGGCGTCCGGCAGTGTCACCGTGCCGGCGCCGTAGACGAGACCTCCGAAGGCTGGGGAGGCAGACAGCCACCACGCCGCGTCGAGGTCGCTCACCGCAGTGGTCGGGTTGGCAGCGACGAGGCTGGCCGCGGCACCGACGCCGATCGGGCCTTCCATCATCGAGCCGACGATCGTGCCGACCCCGTGGGCGGCCGCAAAGCTCAGCATGGTGCGGGCGTTGGACAAACCGCCGCACTTGGCCAGCTTCACGTTGACGAGGTCGGCGGCGCCGCGTTCGATGACCGCGGAGAGGTCGCGGAGCCCGAACACCGACTCATCGGCCATCACGGGTGTGTCCACGTGCTGCGTCACGCTGGCCAGCGCATCAAGTGACTGGGCCGGGACCGGCTGCTCGACGAACTCGATGTCGAGGCCCGCGTCCTCCCATCCGCGGATGATGCGGACGGCCTCGCGTGCGGTCCAGCCTTGGTTGGCGTCCACCCGGATCCTGACGTCCGGCCCGACGGTGTCGCGGACTGCCCGGACGTTGGCTCCGTCGCTCTCGGCATCGGTGCCGACCTTCAGCTTGAGGACCGTGAAGCCCTCCTTCACACGTTCTGCGGCCGCCGCGGTCAGCTGGTCTTGCCCGCCAGCAGAAACGGTGACATCGGTCGGTACGTCGTGTCGGCTGGTGCCCAACAGCCGCGGCAACGACACCCCCAGGCGGCGGGCGGTGAGGTCGTGCAACGCGACATCGATCGCTGCCTTGGCGCCGTGGTTTGCGACGACGGCCGTGTCCAAGGTTCGGAGCAGGTCAGCGAGGTCGTCGACGGAGCGGCCGCTGATCGCATCGCGGAGCGGTCCCATCACGCAGGCCTCGGCGCCGGCGAGCGACTCACCGGTCACGCGCCACACTTGTGGGGCCTCGCCGTAACCGTGGATGCCCTCGGAGTCGACCACCTCGACGACCAGCGACTCGATCGTGCTCGTGGTGCGGAGTGCAGTCACGAACGGCGAATGGAGTGCCACGGTGAGGCGTCGGCAACGCACATCGGTCACGGTCACGGCAGCACTCTACGGTCCTCATACGCCGCCGCAGCGCCCGCCGCGATCAGGTCGAGGCCGGACTGCTCGTCGAGGTCAGACGTCGTACACATAACGAAGACGAACGGGTCCCCTTCTGGAGGCTCGACGATGCCGGCGTCGTGGCTGATGCCGTTGACCCATCCCGACTTGTGCCGGACCAAGGTGCCGGGCGGAAGTCTGACAGGGATCGCATCGTTGATCTGCTGGGCGCCGAGGACTGCCATGATCTCCTGGCAGGCGGCCGGAGACGCAGCTTCGTGGGCGGCGAGTGCCTGCAGGGTGACGCCCAAGTCGGCCGCGGTGACGAGATTGTCGTGACCTGCTTCGCGACCGGGCGCGTCCTCGATGCCTCGCGCCACCACGGAGTCGGTGGTGCCGAGCGAGCTCAACGTCTCGGCCACCGCCTGGAGGCCAACCTGCTCCAGCACGAGGTTTGTCGCGAGGTTGCTGGAGCGCACGATGGACCGGTAGCAGAGCCAGCGCAGGGCGACTGTCGAGCCGAGTCGTCCCCAGATCTCGGGGTCGCTGTCGTCAGCGCGGTTCATCGAGAAGTGCGCGGTCCCGGTGACAGAGGTGAACTCGTCATGGACAGCGATCTTGGCGTCGAGGTCGAGCGTGCCCGCGTCCGCCAACCGGTAGGCGGCGATGACGAGCGGGAGCTTCATGGTGCTGGCGGCGTAGTGCTGTCGACGGTCTTGGTGCGCGAGCCATGGGTCCCCTCCCAGTGGCGCACACCAGAGCGAGAAGACTCCCTCGCCCGGCAGCTTGCCAAGGAAGTCTTCGAGGGCTTGTCGTGGCATCGGGCAAGCCTAGTGCGAGGGTCAGGGATGGAGCGGACATGCGACAGCCCGCCCCTGGCGGGACGGGCTGTCGAGATTGCTGTGTGCTGTGTTGTCAGCGACCCAGCGGCGAGGCGTTCACTGTCTTCGCCTTGCTGGTCAGGTTCGCGGGCGCAGCGCCGTTCGTCTTGACAACGTTGACGCGGATGCCCTGGTCCAGGGTGTAGCTGCCCTGGGTGACCTGGCAGAAGAAGTTCACGCTGCCGGCGGACGCCAGGCTGACGGTGTCACTGCCGCTGAGGAACATCTGCCCGAAGTTGCCGATGTACGGAGCCATGTCGAGGCCGCGGTAGTTGCCGTTTTGGATGATCCCGCACACCGTGGTGGTCGGCGATGCGACCGAACCGGCGGTGGGGTTCAGCGCGGCTGACCACGAGATCTGGTGGGTGCCCTTGGACAGGGCGATCGGCCAGAAGTCCAGGCCGCCGTGGTTGGTGGTGCCATCGACGTCGCGGTAGATGGTGGGCTTGGTCCTGAGCTGCTGACCATCGAAGCCGTCAACCTTGTCGGCGTTGAGGTTGTCGACGCGCCTCTTGGAGGTCACCGCGAGCGGTGGAGACGACGGGCCGGTGACGAGGCGCAGTGCCGCACCCGGGCCCACTTTCTTCACGGTAGTGGTCTGGTTGGCCTGGTTGATGTGGCCGAGAATGAGGCTGTTGCCGGTGGCGGCGTAGCTAGCGGCGTCGACACCCATCACCAGCAGGGCGCTGGCTCCGAGAGTGGCGGCGATCTTGGTGGGCAGGGAATTCATGGTGGCTCCTTGCTGGTGTGTGTAGGTCGCCGACGAGGAGGGGGCTACACATCCCGCTGATACGCGGTAGTCCAAAAATGGACCTTGTGGCGCGGGATCGGCGTGGCCGTGGTTAGGTGCCGGTATGGCTCTCGCTCGCTTCAAGAAGATCTGTGTCGACTCCGTCGAGCCAGTGGGTCTGGCGAAGTTCTGGGGGGCGGCGCTACGCCAGCGGGTCGAGGCCGACGACAGGGGTGAGGCCGGACTCGTCAACGAGGGTGGCCGGGTCACGATCTGGTTCAACAAGGTGCCGCAAGCGAAGGCCGTCAAGCACCGTGTCCACCTCGACATCTACACGAGATCACTCGCAGAGCTCGAGGCGCTCGGCAGCACCGTTCTGCTTCCCGCCGGCGATGACCGGCACTGGACGGTCATGGCCGATCCCGAGGGAGGCGAGTACTGCGCCTTCCTCCGAGACAAGATGCCGGAGAGCCGGCTCCACGGTCTGGTTGTCGACTGCACCAACCCGACGTCCCAGGCGACCTGGTGGGGTCATGTGCTCAAGGGCGAAGTCGTGCACCACGGGAGGGGCTACTCAACCGTGCAGGACATCAAGAAGCTCCCCGGCGTCGCCTTCGACTTCGTCCCGGTGCCCGAGCCGAAGACGGAGCCCAACCGCATCCACTGGGACGTGTCGGCCAAGTCCCTGGACGCCTTGCTCGATGCAGGGGCACGCGTCGTACGTCGTCAGGAGATGAAGACTCCGTGGACCGTCCTCGCTGACCCCGAGGGCAACGAGTTCTGCGCGTTTCCGAAGAAATAGCCCACCGGTCGCTAAACCACTGGCTGAACAGCGGTTATGCGACGGGATCTCTTGACAAGGTGTCTGCACCAGGAGTTCGATCCTGGTCATCCCTGGACGCCCGTCCAGTAGCGGAAAGGAAGATCGCATGGCCGGCTTCGTGCAGATTATCGAGTGGAAGACCTCCAAGATCGACGAGATCGAGAAGGTAAACGATGAGTGGCGGGAGCGGTTCCCGACCATGGGCCCGACGCGCATCCTGGTGGCTGCAGACCGTGACAACGAAGGCTCGTACGTGACCATCGTCGAGTTCGCGTCCTATGAAGAGGCGATGAAGAACTCGGAAGACCCGGCGACCTCAGAGTTCGCAGAGAAGATGGGGGCACTGTGTGACGGCCCTCCGACGTTCCGCAACCTGGACCTGACGCGGGTCGAGGAGCGCGGCTAGGTTTCGACGCATGTCCTACCCCGAGCCCAAGTACTTCGGCACTACCGGTGAGGTCACCGCGCGGTACCGCCCGGTGAGCGCACCTCCGGAGCTGCCTCGGCCCGGTGGTGGCGCCGCGAGCTACCTCGCCACCGGCGCGACCACGGAGGGCAGGTTCGGGCTCTACCGCTGGGACATGGGGCCCGAACCGGCGGGTGCGAACGCCCACTACCACCGGACTTTCACCGAGTCGTTCTTCGTGCTGTCCGGCAAGCTGCAGCTCTTCGACGGGAACGGCTGGTTCGACGTAAAGCCGGGCGACTTCGACTACGTGCCCGAGGGCGGGCTACACGGTTTCCGCAACGAGTCCGGTGAGCCGGCCTCGCTGCTCATCCTCTTCGCACCCGGTGCACCGCGGGAGGCCTACTTCGAAGGGCTCGTCGAGATAGCCGAGGGGCGCTGGAAGCCGAGCCAGGAGGAGCTACAGGCGTTCTTCGAGGAACACGACAACATCTACGTCTAGGTTCCAGAGGTGGGCACGACGGCAAGCGCGTCGATCTCGACCAGCACCTCGGGTCGCGCGAACGCCGACACCTGCAACACAGTGAATGGTGGTGGGGTGCTGGTCCGCACTACCCATGGTGCGCAGTGACCGACAGGATTTCTACGTCCGTGCGATCGGGCGATAGCGCAGGTTGACTTCGGCCAAGGGGTCATCGCCGTTCCCAAGCTCGAGTCTGATGGGCGGGCCCCCGGGGTTGTCGAACAGCCGGATCCCGGCGCCGAGGAGCACCGGCGAGATGTGCAGGTCGAGCTCGTCGACGAGTCCGAGCTCGAGGAGCTGGCGGCCGATCGTGGGCGAGAGGACCTCCAGGTTCTTGCCGGCAGCGGCCGCGAGCCCGATGCGGGCGGCCTCCGCCACGTCGCAGCTGAGGAAGGTCACATCCTCGGCTGGCTGGGCATCCTCGGGGTGGTGCGTGAGGACGAAGATGGGTCCCTGCCAGCCGCCACCGTAGGGGCGGGCCGTCGGGTCTCTGTCCCAGCCGTCGCGGCCGCCGAGCACGGCACCGGTCGTCTCGACGTACTCCTCGAGAAGGCCCGGTCGGTTGGTGGCCTCTTGCACCATCCAGTCCATCGCGTGGCCGGGTCCGGCTACGAACCCGTCCAATGACATCGAGAAGTGCATCAGCACCTTGCCGCCCGCAGTCTGTCGTGTCGTGTCCCTCATCTTGTGCTCCCTCTCATCTGGCTCCCACGATGCCTGGGAGGCTCGTGTGGGTCGAGTTCATCCGTTCAACGTGCGTGAGGCTGGCCCGAACGCGGGCCCGATCAGCCCATGGCCACGAGGCCGACCGATACGCCGCACACCAGCAGGCCTAGGCCCTGGCTGAGCCGGAACGGCTCGCGCAGCACGGTGGCGGCGAGAAGCACGGTCACGGCAAGGTAGAGCGCCGCGACACCTTGACCCACGCCGTGACCGAGCACGCGCCGGGCCTGCGCCTCGAAGGTCTCGAGGCTGGATGCCATGTCGTCTTCGAGCTGCCGGAGGGCGTGGCGGAGGATGACGTCGTGCACTCAGCACTGCGCCGCGCCGTCCGCGTCTACGGGCTGTTGCGCTACCGGGTCGATGCTCCTCGGGCAGGCGAGGCGGACGTGCCCCCGGCGCTGGTCATCGGTTTCGGGAACGTCAACGAAGAACGGATCTTGCGAGGCGTCGAGGTACTCGGGGAGGTCTTGGCGGGCACACTCGCCTAGGAGGGAAGCGGCGGGGATCGACGCGGGCCGGGCGGCGGCCTTCATTGCCTCAGGCCTCACCGCCGATGTCGACCTCGTACGCCTCCCACACCAGGTCGGCGCCACGCTGCCGATGACGCACAAGCCTGCCGAGCAACGCGGTTCCGAGGTCACGGACTCTCTCGACCTCGTCATCGACCTCTGGCGCGGCGGCATGCGTGAGGAGGATCTCGAGGAGGTCCTTGATCACCGTGTGCTCGTGGGTGAGGCGGGCTACCGGATCGGACAGTCGCGGTGCCGCCTGGAGCAGCTCGCCGTACAGACCGTCTGGCCCCTCGGTGATGTCGATGTGTTCGCCTAGGTCAGCAAAGAGCTCCACGAGCGCCACATGGACTCGCTGCACCCAGCGGGCCCTGCCGCCGGGTGTTGGCGAAGCCAGCGCTTGTTCGAGCGCGCCCATCGACTCGCGCAGCTCGGCGCGGTGCTGACGCAGCGACTTCTCGATGCCCTGGTCCAAAGCGGGCGAGCTGGGGTCCTCGGATGTCGTCATCACCCACCACGTTCTTGCAGTTCTGGGGTCGAGGGGCGCCTCGCCTGGCAGCAGCCTACCGGCATGGGTATCCTCCCGAAATGCCTGAACGAAGCGTTCCGATCCTGCCGAGCAGAGACCTCGCCGAGACACTCGCGTTCTACGAGCGCCTCGGCTTCACGAACCGTGGGGCGCCGCCGGAGGTATGGAACTACATCATCATCGGCCGAGGTGGGCTGGAGTTCCACTTCTACTTGGACCCGGATGTCGATCCGCTCACCACGGCGGCCAGCTGTTACTGCTACGTCGATGATGCGCAGGCGCTCTACGAAGAGTGGGCGGAGCTCATAGAGTCCGATCCGCCGACGGGTAGCCGCATCGTCGCTCCGCAGGACGAGGACTACGGCCTGCGCCAGTTTGCCGTCGTGGATCGCAGCGGCAACCTGCTGCGCATCGGCTCCCCGCTCTGACCCAGCCTCGCTTTCCGCTTACGTCCGTGCAGATGAGCGCCCGAGCGGCCCCTTGCAAGGACGCAACGCACTCGAGGCGCGGACGGGCGGTGTCACCAGCCTCGCTCGCGCCACTCCGCGAGGTGCGGGCGCTCCGCACCCAGGGTCGAGTCGTCGCCGTGACCCGGGTAGAACCAGGTCTCGTCAGGGAGCCGGTCGAAGATCTTCGTCTCGACGTCTTCGATCAAGGACGCGAAGTTGCCGGCGTTGCCGTGCGTGTTGCCGACGCCACCAGGGAAGAGGCAGTCGCCGGTCAACAGGTGAGGTGGCCCCGCCGGATCGTCGTACAGCAAGGCGATCGAGCCCGGCGTGTGACCGACGAGGTGGATGGCACTCAGTACGCAGTTGCCGACCGCAATCGAGTCGCCGTCCGCAACTGGGCGGCTGGTCGGGACGGGGATGCCGGCGACGTCGTCAGCGCCGGCGATCGTCTCCGCGTTCGTGGCGTCCACGACCTCGGCGAGCGCGGACCAGTGGTCCTGATGCCGATGCGTTGTGACGATCCGAGCCAGCGGCTGCCCGCCGAGAAGGGCGAGAAGGGTGTCCGGCTCAGCAGCGGCATCGATGAGCAAGAGCTCATCGGTCTCGCGGCACTGCAACAGGTAGGCGTTGTTGTCCATCGGGCCCACCGACGCCTTCGTGATACGTAGCAGTGGGAGGTCGCGGACCTCGGGTGAGCCCGGTTTCACCTTGCCTCGATAGGTCATCGCCATGCTCCAATACTCGGCAGGCCGCCTTCGGCGTGCAACCCGATGCCTTCCGTGCGGCCGAGGAGCCAGCCCAGCAAGGCCGGGGGAGCTCCGACGACCTCTGGTCCACCCGGCTCGACGGTCCAGCGCCCCTCGTCGTCGTTGCCGATGAGGACGACACCTGGCATGTCTTCGCGCTTGGAGTAGTCCGCAGTCACCTCGTCGAGCATCGCTTCGACGAAGTCCTCGGGAGATGAGCGAGGGTGTAGTCGAGGTCGAGATCGACGTGATGGATCTCTACCTCGGTGCGGCGCAACAACGGGATGACGTCGGCGCCGCCTTCCTTCTCGGCTGCGCCCCAGCGGACGACCTGCGACCAGGCGTCGTCCGGTAGCGCCTGCAGGTCCGCCAACATTCGCTCATGCGTCGCGCGTACGTCGGCGACGAGCTCCGTGGCCGGCCGCCCGGCGCCCTCCTCGATGGCCGCATTGCGAGCCTTTCGGCTGGCATACATCGGGGTTTCCTGGCCGGTCTTCGCCCAGGTCACGAGGTTCATCATCGCGTCGGCATTGCGGGCGAGGTGGGTCAGGACGTGCCCGCGTGACCAACCCGGCAGCAACGACTTGTCGCGGACGGCGTCGTCTGTCAGGCCGGTCAGGGAGTGGAAAAGTGAGTCGGTCGACGCGACCAGCGCGTCGATCCGTCTGGTGGGGGTACCCATGCTTCGAACCTATCGTTTCGGCACGGCGAAAAGCACTGCGGAAGGGGGCGGGGAAATACCTCCGACACGACGTCGGGTCGGAGTTCCCAGCGGCTTGAGTGGGTCGCTAGGATAGCGAACGTGTGTTCGAATCGACCGCTCGATGTTCGTCGATTCGGGACTGTCGGAGCGCCATGCCATCATGGGCAGCGCTCTGTGGTGGCGACGACTGTGCAGTGGTAGAGGGTGACTGGTGACCGACCGACTGATCATTCGCGGAGCGCGCGAGCACAACCTCAAGGATGTGTCGCTCGACCTGCCGCGAGACTCCATGATCGTGTTCACCGGGCTCTCCGGATCGGGCAAGTCCAGCCTGGCGTTCGACACGATCTTCGCCGAGGGCCAGCGCCGCTACGTCGAGTCGCTGTCGGCGTACGCGCGCCAGTTCCTCGGCCAGATGGACAAGCCCGACGTCGACTTCATCGAGGGCCTCTCCCCGGCGGTGTCGATCGACCAGAAGTCCACGTCACGCAACCCGCGCTCGACCGTCGGCACGATCACCGAGGTCTACGACTACCTCCGCCTGCTGTTCGCCCGCGCGGGTCGGCCGCACTGCCCGGTCTGTGGCCGCCCGATCGCTCGGCAGACGCCACAGCAGATCGTCGACCGCGTCCTCGAGCTCGAGGAGGGCGCGCGATTCCAGGTTCTGGCGCCGGTCATCCGCGGCCGCAAGGGCGAGTACGTCGACCTGTTCCGCCAGCTGCAGGCGCAAGGCTTCTCGCGCGCCCGCGTCGACGGCGAGACCCATCCGCTGACCGACCCCCCGAAGCTCGACAAGCAGAAGAAGCACACGATCGAGGTCGTCATCGACCGGCTGGCGGTCAAGCAGTCCGCCAAGCGCCGGCTCACCGACTCGGTCGAGACCGCGCTCGGGCTGGCCGGCGGCCTCGTGACGCTCGACTTCGTCGACCTCCCCGCCGAAGACCCCGATCGCGAGCGGGTGTTCTCCGAGCACATGGCCTGCCTCTACGACGACCTCTCGTTCGAGGAGCTCGAGCCGCGGTCGTTCTCGTTCAACTCGCCGTTCGGTGCCTGCACCGACTGCCACGGCCTCGGCACCCGGATGATCGTCGACCCCGAGCTCGTCATCCCCGACGAAGGCAAGTCGATCAGCGACGGCGCGATCTCGCCGTGGTCGGCGGCGCACGTGGCCGACTACTTCAGCCGGCTGCTCGACGCGCTTGCCGACGAGCTCGGCTTCTCCACCAAGACGGCGTGGGGGAAGCTGCCGGAGCGGCCCGGGAGTCCGTCCTCAGGGGCACCCGACCAAGCTGCACGTGCGCTACAAGAACCGCTACGGCCGCGAGCGCTCCTACTACGCCCAGTTCGAGGGCGTGATCCCCTACATCGAGCGGCGGCACGGCGAGGCCGAGAGCGACACGAGCCGCGAGCGGTTCGAGGGCTTCATGCGCGAGGTGCCGTGCCTTGCCTGCGACGGTGCCCGGCTCAAGCCGATCTCACTCGCCGTCACGATCGGCGGCAAGAACATCGCCGAGATCTGCGCGCTGCCGATCGACGAGGCGGCAGCGTTCCTCGCGGCCGACCTCGACCTGTCGACGCGCGAGAAGCAGATCGCCGAGCGGGTGGTCAAGGAGATCAACGAGCGGCTCCGGTTCCTGCTCGACGTCGGGCTCGACTACCTTTCGCTCAACCGGCCGACCGGATCGCTGTCCGGCGGCGAGGCCCAGCGCATCCGGCTGGCCACCCAGATCGGCGCCGGACTGGTCGGTGTCCTGTACGTCCTCGACGAGCCGTCGATCGGCCTGCACCAGCGCGACAACCACCGGCTGATCGAGACGCTGGTCCGGCTCCGCGACCTCGGCAACACCCTGATCGTCGTCGAGCACGACGAAGACACCATCCGCACCGCCGACTGGGCCGTCGACATCGGCCCGGGCGCAGGTGAGCACGGCGGCCAGATCGTCGTTTCCGGGCCGGTCGAGGACCTGCTCAACCACCCCGACTCGCTGACCGGCGACTACCTGTCGGGCCGGCGCCGAGATCCCGCTCCCCGACATACGTCGTCCGCCGACGCCCGGCCGCGAGCTCGTCGTGCACGACGCCCACGAGCACAACCTGCAGGACGTCACGGTTAGCTTCCCGCTCGGCTGCTTCCTCGCCGTGACCGGTGTGTCCGGCTCCGGCAAGTCGACGCTGGTCAACTCGATCCTCTACGCCGCGCTCGCGAAGCGGATCTACAACGCGCGCGAGGTCCCGGGCCGACACCGCGACATCACCGGGCACGACCTCGTCGACAAGGTCATCCACGTCGACCAGTCGCCGATCGGGCGCACGCCGCGGTCCAACCCGGCGACCTACACCGGCGTCTTCGACCACGTCCGCAAGCTGTTCGCGCAGACGCCCGAGGCCAAGATGCGCGGCTACCAGCAAGGTCGCTTCTCGTTCAACGTCAAGGGCGGCCGCTGCGAGGCGTGCTCCGGCGACGGCACGATCAAGATCGAGATGAACTTCCTCCCCGACGTCTACGTGCCGTGCGAGGTCTGCCACGGCGCCCGCTACAACCGCGAGACTCTCGAGGTGCACTACAAGGGCAAGACGATCGCCGAGGTCCTCGACATGCCGATCGAGGAGGCCGTCGACTTCTTCGAGGCGATCCCGGCCATCGCCCGGCACCTGCGCACCCTCGTCGACGTCGGCCTCGGGTACGTCCGGCTCGGCCAGCCGGCGCCGACCCTGTCCGGCGGCGAGGCGCAGCGGGTCAAGCTCGCGTCGGAGCTGCAGAAGCGCTCGACCGGCAAGACCGTCTACGTGCTCGACGAGCCGACCACTGGCCTGCACTTCGAGGACATCCGCAAGCTGCTCGGCGTGCTGTCAGCGGCTGGTCGACCAGGGCAACTCGGTGATCGTGATCGAGCACAACCTCGACGTGATCAAGACCGCCGACTGGCTGATCGACCTCGGACCCGAGGGCGGCAACAAGGGCGGCATGGTCGTCGCCGAAGGCACGCCGGAGGAGGTCGCCGGTAGTCGAAGCCAGCCACACCGGCCGATTCCTCACGCCGATCCTCGAAGGTCGCGCACGTCGAGCGTCGGCGACCAGGCGCGGCTCGAGGCTGCCGCGGCTCGAGCGCGCAGGCCGGCTGCTGAGACAGTCGGCCGCTAAGCGTCGGCCAAGAAGGCGCCGTCAAGAAGGCGACCGCGAAGAAGGCAGCTGCCAAGAAGGCCGCGGCGAAGAAGGCGACGGCCAAGAAGGCGACCGCGAAGAAGTCGGCGGCGAAGAAGTCGGCGGCGAAGAAGACCACGGCCAAGAAGACGCGTCAAGCCGTCCGCGCCGCCAGCGTGAGTCTGCGACTGACCACGACCTGCCAGCCAGCGTCGAAGTTCTACGACCATGGACACGTTGTTGCAGGATCTGCGTCGGCAGCGCCGGCTGGACACGCTCGCGTGCACGACACGACCCGCCCGACGACGAGGAGGCTGTCTATGACCCGACAGCACGAGTGACCGAAGCCGATACCTCGTCACGACCCCGGCGCACGCTGCTGCGGGGGGCAGTGATCGCCGGACGTCGCGGCGCCGATCCTGGCCGCGTGCGGTCGTGACGACGAGCCGTCGAGCGACGGCACGACGACGTCTTCCGGGAGCGACGACCCGACCAGTCCGGACGACTCGTCGAGCCCACGGCGAATCCAGCGGATGACGGCGGTGGAGGCCGAGGCGATCGCCACGACCAGCGACGTCCCCGAGGGCGGCGGCATCATCCTCGCCGACTCTGGCATCGTGTCACCCAGCCGACGGCGGGCGAGTTCAAGGGCTTCACCAACTATCTGCACCCATCAGAGCTGCCAGCTCGACAACGTCAGCGACGGCACGATCAACTGCATCTGTCATGGCAGCCAGTTCTCGATCGAGGACGGCACGCCGGTGCAGGGACCCAGACGGCGACGCCGCCGAGCGTCGATCGCGCCGCTGGCCGAGAAGCCGGTCACGGTGCAGGGCGACAACATCACCCTCGCCTGACGTCAGTCGTGTGACGTCAGTTGCGCTGGGTCGACTCCGGCGGCCGTCGCCACCCGCCGGAAGGTTTCGTCGCGACGACGAGGATCGCGGCGGTCGAGGCCGACGGTCGATCGACCGGGCGCGCCTCGTCGAACCGCCCGGCCGCGAGCAACGCGCGCGATCAGGGTGTCCTCGACGACCTCGCGCTGGGCGTCGCTGCCGCCGAGGCGCCATGACCTGCGGAGCAGTCCGCCAGCCGGTCGGCCGCCGCTCGGGTCGGCCGTCGCGAGCGCGCGCAAGCGCCGCACAGAGCGGCGCCACGACGTCGCGGTAGGTCGGGTCGGCGTGCCGGGCCGCCCATCGCGTCCAGCCGTTCGAGCCGGTCGGCCTCGCCGAGCGCGCACAGCGTCACCGCCGAGTGCAGCGCCATGAACGGCGTCGGCGGAGCGTCGAGCAGGTCGGCCTCGATGGCCCGCAGTCGCCGACTGCATCGTCGGGCACGTCGCCGCAGCCGGGGTGATCGCCCAACGCCACAGCAGCGAGCACGAGTCGACCAGCGCGCGACAGCCCTCGACGGTCGGGGGCGCGAGCTCGGCGGCATACCGGGCCCGGACGGCGTCGAAGTCGCCCATCGACAGCTCGTGCAGCGCGGCGTGCCACGAGTAGTGGACGAGGTTGTCGGCGGTCTGGCCGGCGGCCGCGAATCCAGCCGTCGAGCCAGTCGCGGCCGGCCGCGTGGTCGCCGGTCTCGTAGTGCACGTGGGTGCGGGCGTGGACGGAGTGGCCGGCTGCCGGCTCGACGCTCGATCGAGCGGCACGACAGCGCCATCGCCTCGTCGAACCGGCCCTGCTCCTGCCGGACGAAGGCCAGCAGACCCGGCGTACCACCAGTCGTCGCCGTACGCCGGCTCGGCCCGCTCGACGATCGCCCACGACTCCTCGGGACGGTGGTGACGCCGGCGAAGGCGATGGTCGGGACCGCGACGCTGAGCAGCAACGCGTCGCGCGGCCATGTCTCGGAGGTGCCGGATCAGCGGCGCGGAGTCGCCGGCGATGTGCGGCTCGACGGCATAGCACGTGGCTGCGCTCGCGCTCGGTGCCGCGCGGCAGTGCGTGGATGGCGCGGCGTCGAGCCGGGCCTCGATGTCGACAGCCGCGCAGTACTCGTGGCCGAGCAGCGCCAGGGCCGCATGGCCGAGGGCGAACGTCGGGTCGTGCGTGATCGACTCGGCGACGCCGCTCGATGCCGCCCTCCTGCACGCGCAGCAGCTGCCGACGCCCACGGTTGTAGGCGCGCGGCGGCTGCGGCGGAGGTGGACAGCGCGCAGCCCGTACCGGTCGTCCGACGGCCCGCATGCGCGGTCCTCCCTCAGCAGCCGAGTCATTAAGTCTACAAGATCACTCGACTAATACGTTGGCACCGCTGTGCCCGGCCTGTTCGCAATCCAGAGTATCGAGCCAATGCGTGCCGATTACCACGCTTGCGGGACCGTCTCGGCTGGGGTGCTGTGCCTGCCTCGTAGGGTTGGAGGGTGGCCGACCCGTCGACCTACCGCCCGGCGCCGGGTCGATCCCTGACGCGCCCGGCGTCTACCGCTTCCGCGACGCCGAGCGGCCGGGTCATCTACGTCGGCAAGGCCAAGTCGCTGCGGTCGCGGGTGTCGTCGTACTTCCAGGACATCGCCAACCTGCACCAGCGCACCGCGCACGATGGTCACCACGGCGGCATCGGTCGAGTGGACGGTCGTGCAGACCGAGGTCGAGGCGCTGCAGCTGGAGTACTCCTGGATCAAGGAGTTCGACCCGCGCTTCAACGTCAAGTACCGCGACGACAAGTCCTACCCCTGGCTCGCCGTCACGCTCAACGAGGAGTATCCCGCGGGTGATGGTCGGCCGCGGCGCCGAAGAAGAAGGGCGTCCGCTACTTCGGGCCCTACTCCCACGCCTGGGCGATCCGCGAGACCGTCGACCTGCTGCTGCGGGTCTTCCCGATGCGCTCGTGCTCGGCCGGGCGTCTTCAAGCGCAGCGCCCAGATCGGCCGGCCCTGCCTGCTCGGCTACATCGGCAAGTGCTCGGCACCCTGCGTCGGGCGGGTGACGGCCGAGGAGCACCGCGAGATCGTCGACGACTTCTGCACGTTCATCGGCGGCCAGACCAGCCAGCACGTCAAGCGGCTCGAGCGGCGAGATGCAGGCAGGCCTCCGACGCAGCAGGAGTACGAGCGCGCCGCCCGGCTGCGCGACGACATCGGCGCCCTCAAGCGGGCGATGGAGCAGAACGCCGTCGTGCTGGCCGACGGCACCGACGCCGACGTGATCGCGGTCGCCGAGGACCCGCTCGAGATCGCCGTCCAGGTGTTCTACGTGCGCGGCGGCCGCGTCCGGGGGCAGCGCGGCTGGGTCGCCGACCGGGTCGACGACGCCGAGCTGCCCGAGCTGCTGCGCCGGTTCCTCATCCAGGTCTACGACGCCGAGGCGTCCGACGGCATCCCGCGCGAGGTGCTGCGTCCCGCAGCCGCCCGACGACCTCGCTGCGCTGACCGACCTGGCTGAGCGACAAGCGCGGCAGCAAGGTCTCGCTCCGGGTGCCGCAGCGCGGCGACAAGCGCATCCTGATGGAGACCGTGGCCCGCAACGCCGGCCAGTCGCTCGCCACCGCACAAGACCAAGCGGGCCAGCGACTTCACCACCCGGACCAAGGCGCTCGAGGAGATCCAGGACGCGCTCGGGCTCGAGGAGGCGCCGCTGCGGATCGAGTGCTACGACGTGTCCAACCTGCAGGGCACCGAGGTCGTCGCGTCGATGGTGGTCTTCGAGGACGGCCTGCCGCGCAAGAGCGACTACCGCCGGTTCGTGATCAGGGGCGTCGACGGGCAGAACGACGTCGCCGCCATGCACGAGACGATCACCCGCCGGTTCCGGCGACTGCTCGACGAGCGGGCCGAGTCCACCGAGCTCGACCTCGGCGAGACCGACGGCGACGAGGAGCGCGGCCCGGTCCTGATCGACCCCGACACCGGACGGCCGCGCAAGTTCGCCTACGCACCGGGCCTCGTCGTCGTCGACGGCGGCCCGCCGCAGGTCGCGGCCGCGCAGCGCGCGCTCGACGAGCTCGGCATCGACGACATCCCGGTCGTCGGTCTGGCCAAGCGGCTCGAGGAGGTCTGGCGTGCCGAGCCAGGAGGACCCGGTCATCCTGCCGCGCACGAGCGAGGGGCTCTACCTGCTGCAGCGGGTCCGCGACGAGGCGCACCGGTTCGCCATCACCCATCACCGCAACCGTCGTTCCAAGAGCATGGTCGAGAGCGTGCTCGACGACGTGCCCGGGCTCGGCGAGGTGCGGCGCAAGGTGCTGATGCGGCACTTCGGCTCGCTGAAGAAGCTGCGCGCCGCGTCCGTCGACGACATCGCTGCGCTGCCGGGCTTCGGGCAGCGTACGGCGACGGCGATCGTCGACGGCGCTGGACGCGTCAGCTCGCGGCACGCCAGCCCCGGCCGTCAACATGCCACCGGTGAGATCCTCGACGACGACCGACCGCGCCGAGCCGCAGTCGCCGAGCAGCCGAGACGCGTGCCGACGGGAGCGACCGATGAGCCGACCCGCCTGGTGACCTGATCATCGTCACCGGCATGACCGGCGCCGGCCGCAGCACCGCGGCCAAGGCGCTCGAGGACCTCGGCTGGTTCGTGATCGACAACCTGCCGCCGCAGCTGCTGCCAGACCGTGCTCAGCTGCTGATCGGCGACGAGGAGGACAGCTCCGACCAAGATCGCGGTCGTCGTCGACGTGCGCTCGCGCGGCTTCTTCGCCGATCTGCGCGGCGCGCTCGAGCGAGCTGACCGAGCAGCGGCGTGCAGCCCGCGGATGCTGTTCCTCGAGGCGTCCGACGACGTGCTCGTGCGGCGCCAGGAGGCGGCCCGCCGGCCGCACCCGCTGCAGGGCGGCGCGCGGCTGCTCGACGGCATCGCCCGCGAGCGCGAGATGGTGCGCGACCTGCGCGGCGACGCCGACGTCCTGATCGACACGTCCAACCTCAACGTGCACCAGCTGGCCGACCAGGGTCGAGGCTGCGTTCGCCGACGGCGACGACGCCGTGCTGCGGGCGACCGTCGTGTCGTTCGGCTTCAAGTACGGCATCCCGGTCGACGCCGACATGGTCGTCGACATGCGCTTCCTGCCCAACCCGCACTGGGTGCCCGAGCTCGCGACCGATACCGGGCTCGACGACGACGGTCAGCGACTACGTGCTGGGCCAGCCGGCGGCCGCGGAGTTCCTCGACCGGCTCGAGGCGCTGCTCGAGACCGTCGTACGGCGGCTTCATGCGCGAGCGCAAGCACTACCTCAACCTCGCGGTCGGCTGCACCGGCGGCAAGCACCGCAGCGTCGCGATGGCCGAGGAGATCGGGCGACGGCTGGCCGAGCGCGGCGTCGAGACGTCCGTCGTGCACCGCGACCTGGGGCGCGAATGACCCGCGAGAACCCCTGACGACGACCCGTGGGCCGAGGTCGCCGACCCGGTCGCGCCGGTCGCTCACGGGTGGTCGCCCTCGGCGGCGGCCACGGGCTCGCGGCCAACCTGCGGGCGCTGCGGCTCGTTCTGCGACGACATCACCGCCGTCGTGACGGTCGCCGACAACGGCGGCTCGTCGGGCCGGCTGCGGCGCGAGCTCGGCGTGCTGCCGCCGGGTGACCTGCGCGAGGCCCTGGCCGCGCTGTGCCGCGACGACGAGTGGGGCCGCACCTGGGCGAAGGTGCTGCAGCACCGGTTCGAGAGCGCCGGCGAGCTGCACAGCCACGCCGTCGGCAACCTGCTGATCGTGGCGCTGTGGGAGCTGCTCGCGGTCACGTCGAGGGTCTCGACTGGGTCGGTCGGCTGCTCGGCGCCGAGGGTCGGGTGCTGCCGATGGCGGAGGTGCCGCTCGACATCGCGGCACAGGTGCGCGGCGCCGACCCGGCACGGCCCGACGACGTCACCACGGTGCGCGGCCAGGTCGAGGTGGCGACCACGCCGGGCATGGTCGAGTCGGTCGAGCTCGTCCCGGCCGACCCGCCGGCCTGCGCGGAGGCGATCGAAGGCAATCGAGGCCGCCGACTGGGTGATCTTGGGGCCGGGATCGTGGTACACCAGTGTCTTGCCACACCTGCTGGTGCCGGAGCTGCAGGTCGACTCTCACGTCAACCCAGGCCCGGCGCTGTGTGACACTGAACGTTGCACCGCAGCAGGGAGAGACCGAGGGTTTCTCATCGAGTACGTATCTGGAAGTATTGGCAGTCCATGCTCCAGACCTCCAGATCGACGTGGTGCTGGCAGACGCCACGCGGGGTGGTGGATCATGCCGATGCTGGAGGAGACAGTGAACGGATTAGGTGCAGAGTTGGTGCTCGCGGACATCGCCGCAGCAGACGGGTCGGCCCGACACGACATCGGCAGCCTGGCTGCGGCATACGCGGGGATCATGCGATGACAGCGGAGCGCAGAGTCGCGCGTGCAGACGACAACCCCGGTCTGAGGCGTGGCAGGATCGGTCTCATGGCGATGACCGCAGCAGGTGAAGGCCGAGCTGGCCAGCACCGTTGTCACCAAGTCCTGCTGCCGCAAGGCCGAGGTGTCGTCGATGCTGCGGTTCGCCGGCGGCCTGCACATCCAGAGCGGCCGCATCGTCGTCGAGGCCGAGCTCGACACCGGCGCAGCCGCCCGCCGGCTCCGCAAGGACATCCTCGAGATCTACGGCCACCCCAGCGATGTCGTCGTCATCACCGCCGGTGGGCTTCGCAAGGGCACCCGGTACGTCGTCCGCGTGGTCAAGGACGGCGAGGCGCTGGCCCGCCAGACCGGTCTGCTCGACAACCGCGGCCGCCCGGTCCGCGGCCTGCCGCCCCAGGTCGTCAGCGGCTCCGGCTGCGACTCGGTCGCCGCCTGGCGTGGCGCCTTCCTCGCCCACGGGTCGCTCACCGAGCCCGGCCGGTCGTCCGCGCTGGAGGTCACCTGCCCCGGCCCGGAGGCCGCGCTGGCGCTGGTCGGCGCCGCCCGTCGGATCGGCATCTCGGCGAAGGCGCGCGAGGTCCGCGGCGTCGACCGCGTCGTCATCCGCGACGGCGACGCGATCAGCGCGCTGCTGACCCGGCTCGGCGCGCACGAGTCCCTGCTCGCCTGGGAGGAGCGGCGGCTGCGCCGCGAGGTGCGCGCCACCGCCAACCGGCTCGCCAACTTCGACGACGCCAACCTGCGCCGGTCGGCGCGTGCCGCGGTCGCCGCCGGTGCCCGGGTCGAGCGGGCGCTGGAGATCCTCGGCGACGAGGTGCCCGACCACCTCAAGCTGGCCGGCACGCTCCGCGTCGAGCACAAGCAGGCCAGCCTCGAGGAGCTCGGCCAGCTGCACGACCCGCCGCTGACCAAGGACGCGATCGCCGGCCGGATCCGCCGGCTGCTCGCGATGGCCGACAAGCGGGCCCAGGAGCTCGGCATCCCCGACACCGAGGCGTCCCTGACCCCCGAGATGCTGACCGAGGCTCCCTGAGACGTCATTTCTCGCCCTTCGCAGTGGTTGGTAGGGTCGAGCTTCAGGCCCACCACACCACATGTTTGAGGGAGATCCTCGCGTGACTGTCCGCGTAGGTATCAACGGCTTCGGCCGGATCGGCCGTAACTTCTTCCGGGCCGTCGTCGCGTCCGGCGCCGACATCGAGATCGTCGGCGCCAACGACCTGACCGACAACAAGACCCTGGCCCACCTGCTCAAGTACGACTCGATCCTCGGCCGGCTCGACGCCGACGTCGAGGTCACCGAGCGACGCGATCGTCGTCGGCGGCCGCAAGATCGCCGCACTCGAGGAGCGCGACCCGGGCGCACTGCCGTGGGGTGACCTCGGCGCCGACATCGTGATCGAGTCGACCGGCTTCTTCACCGACGCCACCAAGGCCAAGGCGCACATCGACGCCGGCGCCAAGAAGGTCATCATCTCCGCGCCGGCGAAGAACGAAGACGTCACGGTCGTGATGGGCGTCAACCACACCGACTACGACCCGGGCGCGCACACCGTCATCTCCAACGCCTCGTGCACGACGAACTGCCTGGCGCCGATGGCCAAGGCGATCAACGACGAGTTCGGCATCGTCAAGGGCCTGATGACGACGATCCACGCCTACACCCAGGACCAGAACCTCCAGGACGGCCCGCACAAGGACCTGCGTCGGGCGCGCGCGGCCGCGATCAACATCGTGCCGACCTCCACCGGCGCCGCCAAGGCGATCGGCCTCGTGCTGCCCGAGCTCAAGGGCAAGCTCGACGGCTACGCGCTGCGCGTCCCGGTCCCGACCGGCTCGGCCACCGACCTGACCTTCGAGGCCGGCCGCGAGACGTCGGTCGAGGAGGTCAACGCGGCCGTCAAGGCGGCCGCCGAGGGCGAGCTCAAGGGCTTCCTCAAGTACACCGAGGACCCGATCGTCTCGTCCGACATCGTCACCGACCCGCACTCGTGCATCTTCGACTCGGGCCTCACCAAGGTGATCGGCAACCAGGTCAAGGTCGTCGGCTGGTACGACAACGAGTGGGGCTACTCCAACCGCCTCGTCGACCTGGTCAACTACGTCGGCTCCTCGCCTCTGAGCGACCGCGTGGTCAGCCGACGGTCGACCAGCTCGCCGACGACCCTCGGCGGCCTGCAGGGCAAGCGCGTCCTCGTCCGCTCCGACCTCAACGTCCCGCTGGACGGTACGACGATCACCGACGACGGCCGGATCAGGGCCAGCGTCGCCGACCATCGACGACCTGCGCGGGCGCGGCGCCAAGGTCATCGTGATGGCCCACCTCGGCCGACCGAAGGGCGAGCCCGACCCGGCGTACTCGCTGGCGCCGGTGGCGCGCCGGCTCGGCGAGCTGCTCGGCACCGAGGTCGTCCACGCGACCGACACGGTCGGCGAGTCGGCGCAGGTCGGCGGTCGAGGCGATGGCCGACGGCGACGTCGTGCTGCTCGAGAACGTCCGCTTCAACGCCGGTGAGACCAGCAAGGACGACGCCGAGCGCGGTGCGTTCGCCGACCAGCTCGCCGCCTTGGGCGACGCCTTCGTCAGCGACGGCTTCGGCGTCGTCCACCGCAAGCAGGCCAGCGTCTACGACGTCGCCCAGCGCCTGCCGCACGCCGCCGGCGGCCTCGTCCTCGCCGAGGTCGAGGTGCTGCGCCGGCTCACCGAGGAGCCGGAGCGCCCGTACGTCGTCGTGCTCGGCGGCTCGAAGGTGTCGGACAAGCTCGGCGTGATCGACAACCTGCTCGCCAAGGCTGACCGCTGCTCATCGGCGGCGGCATGGTGTTCACGTTCCTCAAGGCCCAGGGCCACGAGGTCGGCAAGAGCCTGCTCGAGGACGACCAGCTCGACGTCGTACGCGGCTATCTGGACCAGGCGGAGAAGGCCGGTGTCGAGATCGTGCTGCCGACCGACATCGTGGTGGCGCCGGAGGTCGAGGCCGACGCCCCGGCGACGGTCGTGGCCGCCGACGCCATGCCCGCCGACCAGCTCGGCCTCGACATCGGCCCCGAGTCGGCCAAGCAGTTCGCCGCGGCCTTGTCCGACGCGAAGACTGTCTTCTGGAACGGCCCGATGGGTGTCTTCGAGATGGCGCCGTTCGCCGCCGGCACCAAGGCCGTCGCGGAGGCGCTCACCGAGATCGACGGCCTGTCGGTCGTCGGTGGCGGAGACTCCGCCGCAGCCGTGCGCCAGCTCGGCTTCGACGACGACCAGTTCGGCCACATCTCCACCGGCGGGGGAGCCAGCCTCGAGTACCTCGAGGGCAAGACCCTGCCCGGTCTCGACGTACTTGAGGACAACTGATGGCACGATCGACGAGCAACCAGCGCGTCCCACTCATGGCCGGCAACTGGAAGGCCAACCTCAACCATCACGAGGCCGTGGTCCTGGTCCAGAAGCTGGCCTGGACCTTGGCGGACAAGAAGCACGACTACGCGCAGGTCGAGGTCGTCGTGTGCCCGCCGTACACCGACCTGCGCAGCGTGCAGACGCTCGTCGACGGCGACCGCCTCAAGATCAAGTACGGCGCGCAGGACGTCTCGGTGCACGACGAGGGCGCCTACACCGGCGAGATCACCACCGGCATGCTCACGAAGCTCGGCTGTTCGTACGTCGTCGTCGGCCACTCCGAGCGCCGCGAGCATCACGACGAAGACGACGCGCTGGTCAACGCCAAAGCCCGCAAGGCCGTTGCCGCTGGGATTGTCCCGATCGTCTGCGTGGGTGAAGGGCTCGAGGTTCGGCAAGCGGGGGAGCAGGTCGCCTACACCGTCGGCCAGATCGACGGATCGCTGGCCGGCTTCACCGACGAACAGGTAGCCGATCTCGTCATCGCCTACGAGCCGGTGTGGGCGATCGGCACGGGTGAGGTCGCGACGCCCGAGGATGCACAGGAAGTGTGCGCCGCCATTCGGGCTCGTGTGGCGGAGGTCCACGGACGACGACACTGCGGCTGCCACCAGAATCCTGTACGGCGGCTCGGTCAAGGCAGCGAACGTCGCCGGCATCATGCAGCAGCCCGATGTCGACGGCTGTCTGGTCGGCGGTGCAAGCCTGCAGGTGGACGAGTTCGGCGGCATCTGCCGCTTCTACGACATGCCGCTCCTCTGAACTACTGACGGAAGGTAGGATCCCTTCTCGTGGTCCTCGTTTTCAACTTATTGCTCGTGCTCACCAGCGCAGTGCTGGTGGTGATGATCCTGCTCCACAAGGGCCGCGGCGGCGGCCTGTCCGACATGTTCGGTGGGGGCGTCTCCAGCGGCCTCGGTGGTTCATCCGTCGCGGAGAAGAACCTCGACCGCATCACGGTCGGCGTCGCGGTGATTTGGGTCGCCTGCATCATCGCTCTCGGCCTGCTCCTCAAGACTGGCTGAGTTCTCGGACGTACAATCGCAATCGTCTCGTGTCGACTGACACGGTGACCCCACGACACGAGGAGTAGTCGAGTGGCTGGTGGCAGTGCCATCCGAGGCAGCCGGGTCGGCGCGGGACCCATGGGTGAGGCAGAGCGTGGCGACGCCGCGCCGCGTCATCGGGTCACGTACTTCTGTGCCAATGGGCATGAGACAGCCCCGATGTTCGCTGTCGAGGCGCAGATCCCCGACACGTGGGACTGCCCGCGCTGCGGGCTGCCCGCCAACCGCGACTCCGACAACCCGCCGCCGCCGCCCAAGATCGAGCCGTACAAGACACACCTGGCCTACGTGAAGGAGCGCCGCTCCGACGCTGAGGCGAAGGAGATTCTCGACGAGGCCCTGCAGATGCTGCGCGCGAAGCGCAAGTCTGGCGAGATTCTGTTCTAGCGGTCGCGCGACGTTTCGTCGGTCGCGACCTGGCCGGCGGAGTACTCTCGACGTATGACGAAGGCGCGGGAGACACGGCAGGGTTACGACCTCGACCGCGCCATCACGTCCGACTACCACCAGCTCCCCGCTGACTTGGACCCGGCCACGCTGCTCGAGACGCATGAGGTCGACCCCGCGCCACCAGAGGTCCAATCTCCGTTCGCCACGCCGGACATCGCCGATCTCGCCCGCACCGGCGCCATCGGCGCCGCCTTCTGACCTGTCGTCGGTCGAGCTTGTCGAGACCCCGTCGGTCGAGCTTGTCGAGACTCCTTGATCTCGACAGGCTCGATCAGCGGACGGTCGTCGTCGAGCTTGTCGAGACCATTCGTAACTCTTGACTTACGGTAAGCCTCGACTTACCATCGATCCATGGCATCCGCAGCACGCGTACTCGACGCCCTCGGCGACCCGACTCGTCGCGAGATCGTGTCCATGCTCTCGTCGGCCCCGTCATCGGTGCAGCAACTCGCCGACCGGCTGCCGATCAGTCGTCCTGCCGTCTCGCAGCACCTCCGGGTCCTGACGGACGCCGACGTCGTCGGTGTCGAGCCGGCCGGGACCCGACGGATCTACCACCTCGATGTGGCCGGCATCGAAGCCGCCCGCAGCTACCTCGACGAGATGTGGGACGTCGCACTGCGACGTTTCGCTCTCCTCGCCGAGAACACCGGCGCCAAGGCGCCAGCAACCGTCAGAAAGGGAAAGTGATGAACACTTCGACAGCAGCCAAGCCGGTCGTCAAGACGTTGGACCTGCGCTGCAGCGCCGAGCACGCGTTTACCGTTTACACAACGCGGATGGCTGACTGGTGGCCGGTGACGCAGTTCAGCATCAGCGAGGATGACCTTGTCTCGCTCGTCATGGAGTGTCGCCTGGGTGGCCGCATCTATGAGACGAACGGCAACGGCGACGAGCTTCCCTGGGGCGAGATCACCGTCTGGGAGCCGTCCGACCGGCTCGTCCACAGCTGGCATCCGGGGTTCACGCCCGCCGAAGCGAACCAGGTCGAGGTCACGTTCGCTGTCCACTGCCGAGGGCTGCCGGGTCGTGCTCGAGCATCGAGGCTGGCCCAACACTGACACCGGGGCGAAACAGCGCGACCACTACGAGACCGGCTGGGACATGGTGCTGGCACCGTACGTCGCCATGGTCGAACAGGCTGCCTGAGCGGAGCTTGCTGGTCGACCCCGGCCTCGTCGGTCGACCCCGGCCTCGTCGGTCGACCCCGGGTTCGTCGGTCGAGCCCCCGTTCCGCCGGTCGAGCCCCCGTTCCGCCGGTCGAGCTTGTCGAGACCTGTGACCTCGACAAGCTCGATCACCGGAGTGAGATCGGGCTGAGCCCGGGGGGCAGTCCGGCGGCGGCCGCCTTGTCGAGCAGCCAGAGCGTCCGCGAGCGGCCCTCGGGACCGGCGGCCGGAATCTGGACGAGTCCCGCGCCGGACAACGCCAGCCTCACCGCCTGCGACTTGTCGGCACCGCTGACCACGAACCAGACCTCGCGGGCGGTGCACAACGACGCCATCGTCATCGAGAGGCGGACCGGTGGCGGCTTCGGCGACCCACGCACGGCAACGACTGCCCGGTCGTCATACAACGCGGGTCGGCCAGGGAACAGAGACGCGACGTGACCATCAGGGCCGACCCCGAGCATGACGACGTCGAAGAGGGGGACGGCGGCGTGGTCCTCCTGCGACGACGCGCGACGCAGCTCGTCAGCGTATCTCTCGGCGGCCTCGTCAGGATCGGCGTCGGGCGACGTCAGGGCCGGCATCGGGTGGACGCGGGCGGGGTCGGTGCGAACGCTGTCGAGCAGGGCGAGGCGGGCCTGCCGTTCGTTGCGGTCGTCGGAGTCCGGTGGCACGAACCGCTCGTCACCCCACCAGAACTCGACCCGCGACCAGTCGACGGCATAGCGCGCCTGGGAGGCCGCGATGGTGCGATGGATCTGGTCGGCGAGGGAGCCGCCGGTGAGCACCCATCGAGGCACCCGGCCGGTTGACTGGATGTCGGCGAACGTCGTGATGAGACGGGCGCTCACGGTCTCTGCGAGGACGTCGGGAGTGGAGTGCAGCAGGACGGTTGGGCTGGACATCAGCGTCCCGATCCTTTCGAGCTCGTGGACCGCTTGGCGGTCTTGGAGGCCTTGCGTGCCTTGGACGTCTTCGCTTTCTTGGCGGGCGTCGCCTTCTTCTTTGCGGCGGGTTCGGAGAGACGGCAGAGCCGTTTGACCGTGTCGGCGTACACGTCGTCGGGGTCGAGCCGTCGGAGTTCCTCGGCGAGCAGTTCGGCGAGCTCACGTCGTTTCAATGCGACCGGACGGTTCGGCGCGTTGGGGATGGAGAAGTCGGCCAGTGCGCCGTCGGGGCGGGAGATCTCGATGTTGCCACCCCCCGTGTCGAGGCGTACTCGGGTGATACCTGGTCCCTTGGAGATCGCGCGCTCGATGGTGACGCCGAGGCGGTCACACAGCCAGGACGAGAGCAGGTCAGCGCTCGGGTTCGAGCGTTCGGCGGCCACCTCGCCGCCGCGGATCTTGCCGGGATACTGGTCGAGCGCGGCCGCGAGCAGTGCACGCCACGGGGTCAGCCGGGTCCACGACAGATCGGTGTTGCCCGGCTGATAGTTCTGCGCCTGCATCAGCATCGCCGCAGCGCGGCCGCGCGAGACCGCGGCCATGTCGGTGATCCGGCGCTGTGCCAGCGATCCCAGCGCGTCGGTCGCAGGGTCGTCGGGCGCCTTGCCTGGCCACCAGATGACGACGGGGGAGTCCGGCAGAAGCAAGGGGAGCACCACGCTCTCGGGGTGCTTGGCAAGCTCGCCCGACATCCGGAGCAGCACCTGCTCACCGGAACCGCCTTCGCCGATCCTGATCTCGGCGTCGAGGTTGGCCGCTCCCCGGGCCGAGCGTCGGATCACGCCGAGGATCCGGGACGGATGCTCGCGGGAGACCGCGCGCGCGGCTTGCATCGCGTCGTAGTGGTCACCCTCGTCGGTGACGACGACGAACGTCATCACCATGCCCATCGCTGGCGAGCCCGCCTTGCGCCTGGCCGTCAGGAGAGCGGTGGCGATCTTCGATGCGTTGGTGGCGCTGAGTTCGGTGGCCATCGGAAGCTCCTTATGGCCTGCGCCAGGTGCGGCCGTCGCGGGCCAGCATCTCGTCTGCCGACGGCGGGCCCCAGGTGCCGGCGGCATACGAGTCTGGTCGGCCTTGCTCGGCCCAGTAGTCGAGGATCGGGTCGAGGATCCGCCACGACAGCTCGACCTCCTCGTGCTGCGGGAACAGCGGCGGGTCGCCGAGGAGTACGTCGAGGATCAGTCGCTCGTATGCCTCCGGGCTCGACTCGACGAACGCCCCGCCATAGGCGAAGTCCATGTTGACGTCACGGATCTCCATCGCGGTGCCGGGCACCTTCGAGCCGAAGCGGACCGTCACGCCTTCGTCGGGCTGAACCCGGATCACCAGGGCGTTCTGGCCGAGCTCCTCGGTCGCGGTCTCGGTGAACGGCAGGTGCGGGGCGCGCTTGAAGACCACGGCGACCTCGGTGACGCGACGTCCGAGCCGCTTGCCGTGACGCAGGTAGAACGGCACGCCCGCCCAGCGCCGGGTGTCGATCTCGAGCTTGATCGCGGCGAACGTCTCGGTGCGAGGACGACTTGGGGATGTCCTGCTTCCTCGAGGAAGCCCCTGACCTTCTCGCCGCCCGCCCAGCCGGCGGCGTACTGCCCGCGGGAGGTGTGGAGGTCGAGTCGCTCGGGATGTCGGACCGATCGCAGGATCTTCTGCTTCTCGATCCGCAGGCTCTGCGCCTCGAACGAGACCGGCTCCTCCATCGCGATCAGCGCCATCAGCTGCAGCAGGTGGTTCTGGATCACGTCGCGGGCAGCGCCGATGCCGTCGTAGTAGCCGGCCCGGCCGCCGATGCCGATGTCCTCGGCCATCGTGATCTGCACGTGGTCGACGTAGTTGGCGTTCCAGATCGGCTCGAAGAGCTGGTTGGCGAAGCGCAGCGCCATGATGTTCTGCACCGTCTCCTTGCCGAGGTAGTGGTCGATGCGGAAGACCGACTCGGACGGGAAGACCTCCGAGACGATGGCGTTGAGCTCCTGGGCGCTCTCGAGGTCGTGGCCGAACGGCTTCTCGACGACGACGCGGCGCCAGCAGTCCCGGCGCTGGTTCTCGGCGAGGCCGTGCTCCTTGAGCTGACCGATCACGTCGGGGAAGAACCGCGGCGGGATCGACAGGTAGAACGCGTGGTTGCCGGCCGTGCCGCGCTCGCGGTCGAGCTCCTCGATGGTGTCCCGGAGCTGGCTGAACGCGACGTCGTCGGAGAAGTCGCCCGGCACGAAGCGGAAGCCCTTGCGACAGCTGCTTCCAGACCTCCTCGCGGAAGTCGGTGTCCGCGCGTGCTCCCTGCACTGCGTCGTGGACGACCTTCGCGAAGTCCTGGTCGGCCCAGTCGCGACGGGCGAACCCGACGAGCGAGAAGCCTGGCGGCAGCAGACCTCGGTTGGCGAGGTCGTAGATCGCCGGCATCAGCTTCTTGCGCGACAGGTCGCCGGTGACGCCGAAGATGACCAGGCCGCACGGGCCGGCGATCTGGGGGAGCCGCCGGTCCTGAGGATCACGCAGCGGGTTGTCGGCGCAGCCGCCTCCGGTCATCGCAGCAGCTCGATCAGCCGGGTGACTGCGGAGCTCGGGTCGTTCACGTGCAGCCGCAGCACGGGCCGGCCGTGGTCGGCGAGGACGTTGGCGTCTCCGGCGGCCTGCGCGGTGATCAGCGTCCGGAACGTGAACGGTCGGTCGGGGATCTCGACGTCGTCTGCTCGCTCGACGTGATCTGCAGGAAGACGCCCTGGGGCGGCCCGCCCTTGTGGTACTGGCCGGTCGAGTGCAGGAAGCGGGGACCCCAGCCGAAGGTGGTCGGCCGCTCGGTGCGCAGCGACAGAGTTTGCCGGACCGCCGTGCAGGGCGGCGTCGCGCTCGGAGTCGAGGTACGCCATCACCGCGAGGTAGCCGTCGGCTGCAACTGCGACAAGCAGCGCGTCGACCGCGCCGGCGAGCGTGTCGACGCCGTCGAGCAGACCGGCCGAGCCGCGTACCTCGATGCCGTCGTCGGTGATCTGGGCCGGCTCCTCGGCCGGTTGCTCGTCGAGCAGGCCGCGGGCGGCCGTCTTGGCGCTCTCGACGTCGGGCTGGTCGAACGGGTTGATGCCGAGCACCCGGCCAGCGACGGCGGTGGCGACCTCCCACGTCAAGCATCTGCGCGCCAAGCGTGCCGGAGACGGTCACCCACGGCTCGCCGAGCTGGCCGCCACTGACGTCGTCGCCCTCCGGGTGGGGCCAGCGCGCCGACCACGACGTCGGCGGCCGGCCACGCGGACCTCGGGGGCGTCGGGCCCTCGACGGCGACGGGGAGCACGCCCTTGCCGAGCTTGCCGGTCGACTCGGCGATCGAGCTGCTCGGCCCAGTCGGCGAAGCCGACGATGCCGGAGCCGAGGTCGGCGATCGCGAGCTTGTCGCGGCCGGGATCGCCGGCCATCGCCGCCGCCAGCACCAGACCGGGGTTGTCGGGGGTGTCGGCGGCGAGCGCGGCCATCACCTCCTCGGCCTCGTCGAGCAGCTCGGCGATGTCGACGCCGGCCAGCCCGGTCGGCACCAGCCCGAAGGCGGTCAGCGCGCTGTAGCGGCCGCCGACGTTCGGGTCGGCGAGGAAGACCTTGCGGTAGCCCTGCTCGACGCGCCAGCTTCTCCAGGTCGGAGCCGGGGTCGGTGACGACGACCATCCGTGACGCCGGCGTCGATGCCGGCCGCCTCGAACGCCGCGACGAACGCGCGCCGCTGGCTGTCGGTCTCGAGGGTTCCGCCCGACTTGCTCGACACGACGACGACGGTGCGGGACAGGTCGCCGCGACAGCGCCCGGCTCGACCACGCTCGGGTTGGTCGAGTCGAGGATCGTCGAGCGGCACGTCGTACGTGCGCGAGATCACCTCGGGCGCCAGCGACGAGCCGCCCATGCCGCACAGCACGACCCGGTCGATGCCCTTCCGACCACAGCTCGGCGCGCAAGCGCGTCGATCTCGGCGAGCAGCGGTCGCGACGACCGCGGCAGGTCGACCCAGCCCAGCCGGATCGAGGCCTCCGACTCGGCGTCCGGACCCCAGAGCGTGGCGTCCTTGGCGGCGAGCCTGCTGGCGACCTTGTCGGCGACCAGCGGTCAGCGACCAGGTCGTCGTACGCCGCGGTCGCGTGACCGTGAGCGGCGGCCTCACTTCCGCGATCCGGCGACGTCGGGGTTGCCGTCGAGGGCCTCCTGGACGGTGTCGAGCAGCTCCTGCCACGACTTCTCGAACTTGTCGACGCCCTCGTCCTCGATCACCTTGACCACGTCGTCGTAGGAGATGCCGAGCCTCTCGAGCCCGTCGAGGACCTGCGCGGCGTCGTCGTAGTTGCGTGGTGACCTGTGTCGCCGGTGATCTCGCCGTGGTCGGCCGTCGCCTCGATGGTCGCCTCCGGCATCGTGTTGACGGTGTCGGGCGCGACGAGCTCGGTGACGTACATCGTGTCGGGCAGGTTGGGGTCCTTGACCGACGTCGATGCCCACAGCGGGCGCTGCTTGTGGCGCCGTCTGCCTTCGAGCGCCGTCCAGCGGTCGGAGGTGAACACCTCCTCGAACGCCCGGTAGGCGAGCCGGGCGTTGGCGACCGCGGCCTTGCTGCGCAGCGCCTTGGCCTCGTCTCGGTGCCGATCGCGTCGAGCCGCTTGTCGACCTCGGTGTCGACGCGGCTGACGAAGAACGACGCGACCGAGCGGATCGTCGACAGGTCGATGCCGTTCGGCCTTCGCCTGCTCGAGCCCGGTGAGGTAGGCGTCCATCACGGCGCGGTAGCGCTCGAGGCTGAAGATCAGGGTGACGTTGACGCTGATGCCCTCGGCGGTGGCGGCGGTGATGGCGGCCAGCCCCTCCTCGGTGGCGGGGATCTTGATCATCACGTTGGACGCGGTCGACCAGCCACCACAGTGCGCGGGCCTCGGCGATGGTCGCGTCGGTGTTGTGGGCCAGCCGCGGGTCGACCTCGATGCTGACCCGGCCGTCCTGCCCGTCGGTGCGGTCGTAGACGTCGCGCATCACGTCGCAGGCCCAGCGCACGTCGAACGTCGTGATCGCCCGGACCGCCTCGTCGAGGTCGACGCCGCGGGCGGCGAGGTCCTTGCACCTGGCCGGCGTAGTCGTCGGCGTCGGCGACGGCCTTGGCGAAGATCGTCGGGTTGGACGTCACGCCGACGACGTGGCTGTTCGGCGATCAGCTTCGGCGAGGTTGCCGGTCTTCAGGCGCTCCCGGGAGATGTCGTCGAGCCAGACGGACACGCCCTGGTCGGAGAGTGCTTGCAGTCGGTCGTTCATCGACTGGTCCTTTCGCTGCCGTGGTCTTGCTGGTCAGTCAGCCGCGGGCGTGGCGGCGGCGATGCTGTCGTTGGCGGCCTGGCGTGACGGTCTCGGCGGTCAGGCCGAACTCGTTGTAGAGCCGCTGGTAGTCGGCCGAGGCCCCGAAGTGCTCGATGCGAGACGATGCGGCCGTAGTCGCCGACGATGTCGCGCCAGCCCATCGGCGACGGCGGCCTCGACGCTAGACCCGGGCCTTGACGGTGGGCGGGATGACGGAGTCGCGGTAGGCCTTGTCCTGGTCGTCGAACCACTCGCGGCACGGCATCGACACGACGCGGGCCGGACGCCGTCCTCGGCGAGCTGATCGCGTGCAGCCACGGCGATCTGGACCTCGGAGCCGGTGCCGATGAGGACGACGTCGGGCTGGCCGCCGTCGGCGTCGAGCAGCACGTAGGCGCCGCTGCGCGACGTTGGACGTGTCGGCGTACCCGTCGGTGCCGCGCGGGAACGTCGGGACGTTCTGCCGCGTCAGCGCGAGGCCGGCCGGCCGGTCGGTGTGCTCGAGGATCGTCTGCCAGGCGGCGACCGTCTCGTTGGCGTCGGCCGGGCGTACGACGTCGAGGCCGGGGATGGCGCGCAGCGCCGACAGGTGCTCGATCGGCTGGTGCGTGGGGCCGTCCTCGCCGAGGCCGATCGAGTCGTGGGTCCAGACGTAGGTGACCGGCAGCTTCATCAGCGCGGCCAGCCGCACCGCCGGGCGCATGTAGTCGGAGAAGACGAGGAACGTGCCGCCGTACGGCCGGGTGCCGCCGTGCAGCGCGATGCCGTTGAGGATCGAGCCCATGGCGTGCTCGCGGATGCCGAAGTGCAGGACGCGGCCGTACCAGTCGCCGGAGAACATCTTGCGTGGCGTGCTCGGGCGGCACGAAGCTCGGCTCGCCCTTGGGCGTCGTGTTGTTGGAGCCGGCCAGGTCGGCCGAGCCGCCCCACAGCTCGGGCAGGACCGGGCGCGATCGCGGTCAGGATGTCGCCGGACGCGACTGCGGGTCGCCACGCCCTTCGCGTCGGCGTCCCAGCGTCGGCAGCGCGTCGGCCCAGCCGTCGGGCAGGGTGCGGGTCTGCATCCGGTCGAACAGCTCCTTGCGGTCGCCGGCCTTGGCGGCCCAGGCGTCGAACTCGCTCCTGCCACGCGGCCTGGTCGGCCTTGCCGCGCTCGACGGCCTCGCGGGTGTGCTCGATGACCTCGTCGGCGACGTCGAACGTCTGGTCGGGGTCGAAGCCGAGGACCTTCTTGGTGGCCGCGACCTCGTCCTCGCCGAGGGCCGAGCCGTGCGCCTTGCCGGTGTTCTGCAGCTGTCGGGGCGGGCCAGGCGATGATCGTGCGGAGCTGGATGAAGCTCGGCCGGCCGGTCTCGGCCTTGGCGGCCTTGTACGCCTTGAACAGCGCCTGGACGTTCTCCTCGTACTCCTTGCCGTCGTTGGTCCAGTCGACGGTCTGGACGTGCCAGCCGTAGGCCTCGTAGCGCTTGGCGACGTCCTCGCTGAACGCGACTGTTGGTGTCGTCCTCGATCGAGATCCGGTTGTCGTCGTACAGCAGGACCAGGTTGCCGAGCTGCTGGTGGCCGGCGAGCGACGATGCCTCGCCGCTGACGCCTTCCTCGAGGTCGCCGTCGCTGGCGATCGCGTAGACGTCGTGGTCGAAGAGGCTCTCGCCGACGGCCGGCTTCGGGTCGAAGAGGCCGCGCTCGCGGCGGGCGGCCATCGCCATCCCGACGGCGTTGGCGACGCCCTGGCCGAGCGGGCCGGTGGTCGTCTCGACGCCGGCGGTGTGGCCGTGCTCGGGG
This sequence comes from uncultured Actinomycetota bacterium, assembly GCA_963811585.1. GTDB lineage: Bacteria > Actinomycetota > Actinomycetes > Propionibacteriales > Nocardioidaceae > JACDHG01. The sequence goes on along the minus strand of CAWERR010000006.1, from coordinate 361,251 downwards.
TGGCCGGGTGTCAGGCTGCCCCAGGCCCGCAGCGCCTTGAGGTCGTCGAGCTCGAGGCCGTAGCCGGCGAGGTAGAGCTGGATGTAGAGGGTGAGGCTGGAGTGACCGCACGACAGCACGAAGCGGTCGCGGCCCGCCCAGTCCGGGTCGGCGGGGTTGTGCCGCATCAGCTTCTGGAAGATCAGGTACGCCGCCGGGGCCAGGCTCATCGCGGTGCCGGGGTGGCCGTTGCCGACCTTCTGCACGGCGTCCATGGCCAGCACGCGGACCGTGTCGACGGCCCGGTCGTCGACCTCGGACCAGTCGAGCTTGGAGTACCTGTTGGCGGGTGGAGCTGGTCACAGCGGCGGTCCTTCCTCGACGTGCGTCAATGTGGTTCGACGTCGTGCGGTGGTACCGACGTGAGTCGCGATCTCGCCCGGGTCACTCAGCCGTCCCGGGTCGAGCCTACTGCCCGTACTCGTCTCGACCGCGCTACCGTGCCCGCGACAGTCGCAAATGACACGCTCGGCGCTCGGGCCGACTAGCCCGGTCGCGCAGTACGAGTCAGGCTCGGGATTAGACGCTGGGCGCAGTCGGGCGAGCCAGTGCATTGGCGAGCCGATCGCTTCCAGCTCCGAGGTGTCCGTGACGGCCGTCGACCCGCAAGCCCCCGTGCTCGCGACAGGCCTCGGCGACCACCGACGACCCGGTCGAGCGCCCGCCGGCAGGCGCTGTGTCGCGCGGCTCGCGGACGTCGTCAGCGCCTATGTCGCGCTGACCAAGCCGCGCATCGTCGAGCTGCTCCTGCTGACCACGGTGCCGGTGATGTTCCTGGCCGAGCGGGGCGTGCCGTCGCTGTGGCTGGTGCGTCGCGACCGTCGTCGGCGGCACGCTGGCCGCCGGCAGCGCCAACGCCCTCAACTGTGTCTTCGACCCCGACATCGACGAGCAGATGCAGCGCACGCGGCGGCGCCCGCTGCCGCGGCACCAGGTCTCGAGCCGCGGCGGCCCTGGTCTTCGGCCTGGTGCTCGGCGTCGCGGCGACCCTGCTGCTCGGGCTTCGCCGTCAACTGGCTGTCGGCCGGCCTCGCGCTCGCGGCCAACGTGTTCTACGTGCTCGGCTACACGATGGTGCTCAAGCGGCGTACGGCGCAGAACATCGTCTGGGGCGGAGCCGCCGGCTGCTTCCCGGCGCTGATCGGCTGGACCGCCGTGACCGGCTCGCTCGCCTGGCCACCGGTCGTGCTGTTCCTGGTGGTGTTCTTCTGGACGCCGCCGCACTTCTGGTCGCTGGCGATCCGCTACCGCGACGACTACGCGGCCGCCGACGGTGCCGATGCTGCCCGTGGTCGCGACCGGCGTGCGATGGTCGGGCGACAGATCGTCATCTACAGCTGGCTGACGGTCGCGACCTCGCTGTTGCTGTGGCCGGTCGCGTCGACCGGCTGGCTCTACCCGTCGTCGCCGCTCGTTCTCGGGTGCCGCGTTTCGTCGTCGAGGCGCACGCGCTGTGGCGGCGGGCCCGGTACGACCGAGGACCCGGTCGCGCTGAAGGCGATGCGGCTGTTCCACGGCTCGAACGCCTACCTCGCGCTGCTCTTCCTCGCCGTCGCAATCGACCCCCTGCTTACGTCCTGACGTTCTGACCGGCTTGAGGTCGGGCGTAGAACCTCGAAGTTGACTGACTGTAGAAGCATGCTCACTTCGCGTTGTTATTAAGGAAAAGTTGTCACCGGACGAGTAGTCCCTTTGGGGGATATTCCGTGGTCCATTTGGGTGAGAGCCCCATATGGCTGCGGTGGAACACCCCGTGCCTGTCAAGGTCTGCTCATCGGTCGCCCCTTTGCGGCCGTAGCGAAGCTTTGATCCGCCAAGGCAACTGGTCGCCTTCCGCCTGGCGGGGAGCTAGTGGCGAAACCGACGCTTTCTGCGATCGGAAGCTGGGTTTCGTGTCTAATCGTGTTATTCCCAAGAAAGGCCGCCCCCGGGTGAGGAATAAGATCCTCGCCGTTGGCGGCGCGACGCTCCTCCTGATGGGGACGATGACCGGGGCGCAAGCCGCGATTCCATCTGCTAACGGCGTGATCACTGCGTGCTATGCCAAGACTGGCGGTGCTGTCCGCATCATCGATGCGGCCAACGCGAACTGTAAGGGCACCGAGCGGACGATCACCTGGAACGAACGCGGCCCCATCGGGCCACAAGGACCCCAAGGCCTCGAGGTCCCAGAGGCTTCGACGGCGATGATGGAGCCGACGGCACGAACGGCACCAACGGCACGAACGGAACCAACGGCGCCACCGGTGCTACCGGTGCTACCGGCGCCCAGGGTGCCCAGGGTCCGGTCGGTCGCTGCCGGCACCAACGGCACGAACGGAACCAACGGAGCCAACGGGGAAACCGGTTCTACCGGTGCTACCGGCGCCCAGGGCCCAGCCGGTCCTGCTGGTGTTAACGGAACTGACGGTGCTGACGGTGCTGACGGCGCGGACGGTGCTGACGGTGCTGACGGCGCGGCCGGTGCTGATGGCGCTGACGGCGCGGCCGGTGCTGATGGCGCTGACGGCACGAACGGTGTCGACGGAGCCGATGGCGCTGATGGACCGGCTCGAGCTGACGGTGCCGATGGCACGAACGGTCTCGATGGAGCCGATGGTGCTGATGGCGCTGACGGAGCCGATGGCCTCGACGGTGTCGATGGATCTCAGGGTCCGATGGGTATTCAGGGTCCGGCTGGTGCTGATGGCGCTGATGGCGCCGACGGTGCCGACGGAACCAACGGCGTGACGGCGCGACGGCGCTGACGGTGTCGACGGTGCGAACGGCGCTGACGGTGTCGACGGTGCGAACGGCGCTGACGGTGTCGACGGTGCGAACGGCGCTGACGGTGTCGACGGAGCCGACGGAGCTCAGGGTCCCCAGGGTCCGGCCGGTCCGGCGGTGCTGATGGCGCTGACGGTGCTGACGGAACCAACGGCACGAACGGTGCCGACGGTGCAACCGGTGCTACTGGTGCGGCGGGCGCTGACGGAGCCGACGGAGCCGACGGTGCTGATGGCGCTGACGGTGCTGACGGAACCAACGGCACGAACGGTGCCGACGGTGCAACCGGTGCTACTGGTGCGGCGGGCGCTGACGGAGCCGATGGAGCCGACGGTGCTGACGGAACCAACGGCACGAACGGTGCCGACGGTGCAACCGGTGCTACTGGTGCGGCGGGCGCTGACGGAGCCGACGGTGCTGACGGAACCAACGGCACGAACGGTGCCGACGGTGCTCAGGGCATCCAAGGCGAGACAGGTGCTGTTGGCCCGCAAGGTCCTCAGGGGATCCAAGGTGAGACTGGTGCCGCCGGAGCCAACGGTGCTGATGGCGCCGACGGAGCCGACGGCGCGACCGGTGCGACCGGTGCAGCCGGAGCTGACGGTGCCAATGGCGCTGACGGCGCTGACGGCGCTGACGGTGTCGACGGAACCAACGGCACGAACGGTGCCGACGGTGCGGTCGGACCGCAGGGTCCCGCCGGTGCCGACGGCGCGGTTGGTCCTCAGGGTCCCGCTGGTCCCGCTGGAGCTGATGGAACCAACGGCACGAACGGTGTCGACGGCGAAGACGGTGCGACCGGTGCAACTGGCGCGGCTGGTGCTGACGGAACCAACGGCACGAACGGTGTCGACGGCGAAGACGGTGCTGATGGCGCGACCGGTGCAACTGGCGCGGCTGGTACTGACGGAACCAACGGCACGAACGGTGTCGACGGTGAAGATGGCGCGACCGGTGCAACTGGCGCGGCTGGTGCGGACGGAGCCGACGGCGCCGACGGTGCCGACGGCGCGACTGGCGCGACCGGTGCGACTGGCGCGGCTGGTGCGGACGGAGCCGACGGCGCCGACGGTGCTGACGGCGCGACTGGCGCGACCGGTGCAACTGGCGCGGCTGGTGCTGACGGAACCAACGGCACGAACGGTGTCGACGGCGAAGACGGCGCGACCGGTGCAACTGGCGCGGCTGGTGCTGACGGAACCAACGGCACGAACGGTGTCGACGGCGAAGACGGCGCGACCGGTGCCACAGGTGCTCAGGGCATCCAGGGTGAAACGGGTGCTGTTGGCCCGCAGGGCATCCAGGGTGAGACCGGAGCTACTGGTGCAACCGGAGCCGCTGGAGCCGACGGTACTAACGGAACCAATGGAACCAACGGCAACGATGGCGCTACCGGTGCTACCGGTGCTCAGGGCATCCAGGGTGAGACTGGCGCCGTAGGTGCGGCAGGTCCGCAGGGTGAAACTGGTGCTGTTGGTCCGCAAGGTCCGCAGGGTGACACCGGAGCACGGAGCCGCGGACGCAACGGAGCCGACGGAGCCGCAGGTGCCAATGGTGCCGACGGCAACGCAGGTGCAACTGGTGCGACTGGACCGATCGGGCCGCAAGGTCAGGCCGGAGCAGACGGTGAGGATGGCGAGGACGGTGCTACTGGAGCCACCGGAGCGAATGGAGCGCAGGGAGCTCAGGGTCCGCAAGGGATCCAGGGAGCAACCGGCGCGACTGGAGCTACCGGAGCAACTGGTCCTGCAGGTCCCTCCGGCAGTCACTGGCGCCGCGATCGTGCAGCGTGTCAGACCAACAGCGTCAACGGTCACGGCGACCTGCACCGGAGGCAAGATCGCCTTGGCTGGCGGCGGTTCGAGTACAGCGCAGGACATCGAGGGGCACGTTCCCCTCGACCAGCGGTGGAGTGGCAGTGACAACGTGGACTGCAACGCACCTCGTGGACTGCGACGTTCACGAACCAACTCCCGCTAACCGGGCCTACGCGATGTGCGTCCTAACCCATAGAATAGCACGGGTGCGGGCCCGCCAGATACTTGGCGGGCCCGCATCACGTTTGCTGCCTCATCGCACCGTTCGCCTACTTCAACCGCAACTGGCGGATAACCTGATAACTGGCTCGGTCCGCGGCATTCGCGGTCCGGACCAACCAACGCTTGGAGAGCACCTCATGAATAAGGGTCTACGCACTGCACCGCGCGCCGCGCTTCTCGTCCGCTCGCTGGCGCTCACTTCCGTCCTACTGCTCGGCGTCACCGCCTGCAGCGGTACTGACTCCGACCCAGGCACGGACGGCCCGACCACGGTTGCCCCTGACGCGAAGAAAGCGCTGGCGGCTCTCAATGCGGGCCTCAAGGCCCACGCCGATGGCGACCTGACCGATGCCGTGGATGACTACAACGAGGCGCTCAAGTACGACGCGACCAACGAGTTCGCTTTCTACAACCTGGCGCTGATCGACGAGGCGAACGGAAACTACGGGCTTGCCGAGGAGAACTACCGCGCAGCTTTGAAGGCCGACGGCAAGTACGAGCCGGCGCTGTTCAACCTGGCGATCCTTCGCACTGCGCGCAACGACCCCAAGGAGGCCATCTCGCTGTACAAGCGCGCCGTGGCCGTCGACAAGAAGGATGCCGCGGCCTGGCTCAACCTCGGACTACTCCTGAGAGATGCCGGCCAGGAACTGGCAGGCGACAAGGCCGTGCTGCGCGCGATCGCACTCGACTCCTCGCTGAAAGACCCCACCGCCGAAGCCGAGTAGCTCCCCACCTTCTCGCGAAGTGGCCGACCTAGCTCCACCTCTTTCCGAAGTGGCCGACCTGATGCAGGCTGGAACCCTCACGATGCCGCCCACTTCCTATCCCACCTCGCGAAGTGGCCGACCTGATGCGGGCTGGCGCCCTCATGATGTCGCCCAGCTTCCTATCCCACCTCGCGAAGTGGCCGACCTGATGCGGGCTGGGGCCCTCATGATGTCGCCCACTTCCTATCCCACCTCGCGAAGTGGCCGACTGGTGCGAGCTGGGGCCCTCACGATGCCGCCCACTTCGGGGTGACGAGCTATCCGCTCCAACCACCCCGGCGGAGTAAGGCAGCCACCTGGTCGCCGACGACGTGCTTGCGATGGCGGATGGAGTACGACGTGAACACCAACAGGCTGCCGCGGGTCAGGACGATGTTGTTCTGCCGTTCCATGTCGTCGGACCAGCCGGCCACGGAGAAGTGCGGCGCGCCATGGATCTCGCAGCGGGCCTGGAACTTCTCCCATTCGGCGTCCAGGTAGTAGCGCCCGTCGTCTCGTCTTACGACGACCTGCCTCGATGGAGCGGGGAGGTGGCGGGCGATGCGGATCTGGTCGAACTCCAGCTCCGGGACGGACTGGATGCCGCCATCAGCATCGAGGATCGACTCCCGGATGAGCCGGCGGCGGGGCAGGGTCGGGAATCGGCGTACGACATCACGGAGCTGCCGCGGCGTCGTGACACCCTGCTGGACGACCGCGAGGATCGTGCCACGACAGACGACGTCGGTCGGTGCTCGACTTGCCACGTCGATGGCTGCCCGGGATGGTCGCGTCCTTGGCGGGCTGCGCAGTGAGTTGATGTCCTCGGGGCCGAGCTGCCTGGAGACCCAGAAGGCACATTCGGACCACCCCGGTCGACGGCTTCGGTGTGGGCCGATGGTCGTCACGTTGCTGAGCTGAGTCGTGCGGAAGCCCTCGAGCTCCAAGGCGGTGAGACCTCCTAGCACTGACCCAGGCGGGCTGGCCAAGAGTGCAACCCAGAGGCGTTGATGGGGGTCGAGTGGCCCGTTGTGCAGTACCACGACATCGTGTGCTGGCCGGGTCCACCGACGAGCCGCGACCTCGGCATCCACCACCGCCCGGCCGAACAGCGCGCTCGCCATGCTGGAGCTGATCACCCCGCACCGGAGCGGGTCGAGGGTGCCCTCGTCGCGTGATGAGAGCAGCACTTCTCCGGTGGCGGTCAGCTGTCTGGGAGTAAGGGTTGGTTGGCGCGACATGCCGGGACAGTGTCGCGCTCACGGGCCACTTCGCAGGCCGACGTGGCGACCTGTGGGTTATGCCTGGCGCACCTAGGCCTGTGGATCCACCCAAGTGGCCGACATGACGAGGGCTGCGGCCGTCATGGCGTCGGCCACTTCGAGGTGGTGGGCCGGGCTGAGTGGCAAGTGGCCGACGTGAGGCGGGTTGCGGCCGTCATGGTGTCGGCCACTTCGGGGGGAGGGGTGGTCGAGGGCGTGGTGGGTCAGGCTGGTTGGGACCCGCGGTGGTGGATGGTGAGCACCACCCAGGTCCCGACCGCCGTCAGGAGTGCCGCCCCCAGGACGTGCATGCCAACCAGTACGACCGGCAGGTCAGTGAAGTACTGAGTCACCCCGATGACGCCTTGGACCAGCTCAGCCCCCAGCAGCCAAGCCACGGCACGACGCGCCTCCGCCGGCGCGCCCACAGCGTGGAACGCCAGCACCGTCCCCACCGTGAGACCAAGCAGCAGGAAAACCACATCAGCATGCAGCTGGCTGACCGAGGCCGGGTCGAGCCCGTTGCGAGGCGAGTCGGCGTCGCCCGCGTGCGGCCCCGATCCGGTGACGATCGTGCCGACGTACAAGCACCACCCACAACACGACGTACATCGCCTGGGCCAACACTGCCGCCGGCCGCGGCACCGCCATCACAGGCGGGTCATCCAGCTCGTCGACCCGTCCGCACGAACACCACGGCGACGAGCGATCATCGCCAGCGAGAACATCAGGTGCGCCGACACGACCCACGGGTTGAGGTCGGTGAGCACCGTGACACCGCCCAGCACCGCCTGCGCCGGCACGCCCAGCCCCAGCACGGCCGCCAGCACCACCAGCGACCGCCGCCGCGGCCGATGCCTCAGCACCACGACAAACGTGGCGATCGCCACCAGCAGCCAGCACGAAGCGTCAGCATCCGGTTGCCGAACTCGATCACGCCGTGCACCCCGAGCTCGCCGTGCGGCACTGCCGACGACTCCGTGCACCCCGGCCAGGTCGGGCAGCCCAGCCCCGACCCAGTGAGCCGCACCGCGCCGCCCGTCACCACGATGCCGATGTTGGCGACCAGCGACGCGACCGCGAGCCGCTTCAGCAGTCGCCGCGGTCGGGGCGAGCGGCAGCGCCTCACTCACTCCCATCGGAACGTCCGCGTCGTCACCGCCGCGGCAGCAACCGACCAGCCCACGAGCACCAACACATGCAGCAACGAGAGACCCTCGCCCGACGTCACGTCTCGCAAGCCTTCGGCGAGAGCGCCGGACGGCAGCAGCGTGACCAAACCCTCAATCGCGTCGGGGTATGACGACACCGGCAGCACCACGGCGCCGCCCACCAGCAGCACGACGTAGACCAGGTTGGCGGCAGCCAGCGTCGCCTCGGCGCGCAGTGCGCCCGCCAACAGCAGCCCGAGCGCCGCGAACGCGGCAGTGCCCAGCACCACCAGCAGCACCGTGCCGCAAGACGGCCCCCACGCCACCCGTCGGCTCCCAGCCGAGAGCGAGCGCCGACGACGACCGATCAGCGCGAGCTGCACGCGCGATGACCGCGAGCAGCGACACCACCTTGCCGAGCAGCAGGCCGGAGCGCGGCAGCGGTGTCGCGCCCAGCCGCTTCAGCACGCCGTACCGACGCTCGAACGCGGTCGCGATCGCCAGCGACGTGAACGCCGTCGACATCACGGCCAGCGCCATCACGCCAGGCGTGAGGACGTCGATGCGGCGCCCGGCCCCAAGGTCGACGCACGTCCGTCGGACTCGGCGCCGCCGACCAGCAGCAGCAGCGGGATGACCAGCGCGAGCAGGAGCTGCTCGCCGTTGCGCAGCAGCAGCCGCGTCTCCATCCGGGCATGCGTGCAGCACCATCCGTGGCAGCGGCGCGGCACCGGGGGCGGGCGCATAGGACAGCGCGGCTCATCAGCGCAGGTCCCGGCCGGTGAGCTCGAGGAACACGTCCTCGAGGGTGTGCCGCTCGACCGCGAGGTCGCTCGGGCATCACGTCCAGCATCCGCGCACCACGCCGTGACGGCGGCGAGCATCTGCGGCGTGACGACGCCGTCCACCCGGTAGGTGCCTGGCGGTCGCTCGGTCACCCGACAGTCTCAGGCAGCGCTGGCCTCGAGTGGTGCGGTGTCCAGACCCGGCCTGGCGCCGGAAGCTGATCGTGTCCTTGGCGCCTGCGTCGACGTCAGCTGGCGCGGCGTCCCTGACGTGACCACCCGCCCGTGGTCGACGACGTGGACCTACGTCGCCAGCCGCTCGGCCTCCTCCATGTAGTGGGTGGTCAGCACGACCGTGACGCCGTCGGCCGCAAGCTGCTCGACCAGCTCCCACGTGCGTCCGCCGCGCCTGCGGGTCGAGCCCGGCCGTCGGCTCGTCGAGGAACACCAGCTCCGGCCGCCCGACCAGGGCCATCGCCAGGCCGAGCCGCTGCTGCTGGCCACCGCTGAGCCGTCGGTACGGCGTCCGACCGCACGACGCCAGGCCCGAGTCGCTCGACGAGCGCGTCGACGGGGAGCGGGTTGCGGATGCAGCGAGGCGACGTACGTGAGCATCTCGACGGCGCGCACTGCCGGCCAGGCGCCGCCGGACTGCAGCATCACGCCGACGCGCGGCGCGAGCTCGGCGTGGTGGTCGACCGGGTCGAGCCCCAGCACCCGCACCTGCCCGCCGTGTGGACGGCGGTAGCCCTCGCAGGTCTCGACGTGGTGGTCTTGCCGGCGCCGTTGGGGCCGAGGATGGCGGTGACCGACCCGGTCTCGACGGTCAGCGACAGGCCGTCGACGGCGGTCTTGTCGCCGTACGTCATGACGAGGTCGCTGACCTCGACCGCAGGGGCTGCCACGCCGTGAAGTCTACGGGATGCGGCTCGGCCGATCGCGCGCGGCTGGGACCGCGCACGACACTGGCTTAGGTTCGACCTTATTTGAGGGCCTCCGCCAATTACGACACAATGGTGTTGTGAAAAACGTGCTGGGGACGTCAACGGACGCACTCGGTGCTGGCGACATCTCCCGATGGGCGGCTGGCTCGGTCGACGACGCCCCCACGCGCGAGCGGGTGGCCACCTCGATCCTCGAGAACGGCCCCTCCACCGCCGCCGCCCTGGCCGAACGGCTCGACCTCACCCCTGCCGCCGTTCGCCGCCACCTCGACCACCTGGTCGCCGAGGGCGCCCTCGAAGCGCGCGAGCCGCGCGTCTACGGCACCCGCGGCCGCGGCCGCCCGGCCAAGGTCTTCGTGCTCACCGACTCCGGCCGCGACACGTTCATCCAGGCCTACGACGACCTGGCCGCCAGCGCGCTGCGCTTCCTGCGCGAGTCGGGCGGCCCCGAAGCCGTCGCCGAGTTCGCCCGCCGCCGCACCGCCGAGCTCGAGGACCGCTACCGCGACCGTGCTCGACGCCGCCGAGCCCGACGACGCGCCGAGGTGCTCGCCGAGGCGCTGAGCGAGGACGGCTACGCCGCCTCGGTGCGCAGCGCGCCGGTCGGCGACCAGCTGTGCCAGCACCACTGCCCGGTCGCCCACGTCGCCGCCGAGTTCCCGCAGCTGTGCGAGGCCGAGACCGAGGTCTTCGCCCGCCTGCTCGGACGCCACGTCCAGCGGCTCGCCACCATCGCCCACGGCGACGGCGTCTGCACCACCAACGTCCCCGCCGCCAGCCGCGCCGACCCAGCCTGCGGCCACGCGGCCAGCGCAACCGAGACGACCCGCCACACCCACCCCCGACCGGGAGGACCCCTTCATGACATCGATCGAGCAGCTCAACCCCGAGCTCGAGGGCATCGGCCGCTACGAGTACGGCTGGTCCGACTCCGACCTCGCCGGCGCCACGGCGCAGCGCGGCCTCAACGAGTCCGTCGTGCGGGGCATCTCCGGCGCTCAAGAGCGAGCCGCAGTGGATGCTCGACCTGCGGCTGAAGGGCCTCAAGCTCTTCGACCGCAAGCCGATGCCGACCTGGGGCTCCGACCTCAGCGCGATCGACTTCGACAACATCAAGTACTTCGTCCGGTCGACCGAGAAGCAGGCCACCTCGTGGGAGGACCTGCCCGAGGACATCAAGAACACCTACGACCGGCTCGGCATCCCCGAGGCCGAGAAGCAGCGCCTCGTCGCCGGCGTCGCCGCGCAGTACGAGTCCGAGGTCGTCTACCACAAGATCCGCGAGGACCTCGAGGAGCAGGGCGTCCTCTTCCTCGACACCGACACCGCGCTGCGCGAGCACGAGGACATCTTCAAGGAGTACTTCGGCTCGGTCATCCCGGTCGGCGACAACAAGTTCGCCGCGCTCAACACGTCGGTGTGGTCCGGCGGCTCGTTCATCTACGTGCCGAAGGGTGTGCACGTCGACATCCCGCTGCAGGCCTACTTCCGGATCAACACCGAGAACATGGGCCAGTTCGAGCGCACGCTGATCATCGTCGACGAAGACGCCTACGTGCACTACGTCGAGGGCTGCACCGCGCCGATCTACAGCTCCGACTCGCTGCACTCGGCCGTCGTCGAGATCATCGTCAAGAAGGGCGGCCGCTGCCGCTACACGACGATCCAGAACTGGTCCAACAACGTCTACAACCTCGTCACCAAGCGGGCGACCTGCGAGGCCGGCGCCACCATGGAGTGGGTCGACGGCAACATCGGCTCCAAGGTCACGATGAAGTACCCCGCCATCTACCTGCTCGGCGAGCACGCCAAGGGCGAGACGCTGTCGATCGCGTTCGCCGGCGAGGGCCAGCACCAAGACGCCGGCGCCAAGATGGTGCACGCCGCTCCGCACACGTCGAGCTCGATCATCTCCAAGTCGGTCGCCCGCGGTGGCGGTCGGACGTCGTACCGCGGTCTGGTCCAGGTCGCCGACGGCGCGCACCACAGCGCCAGCACGGTGCGCTGCGACGCGCTGCTCGTCGACCAGATCAGCCGCAGCGACACCTACCCGTACGTCGACGTCCGCGAGGACGACGTGTCGATGGGCCACGAGGCCACCGTCTCGAAGGTCAGCGACGACCAGCTCTTCTACCTGATGAGCCGCGGCATGGCGAGGACGAGGCGATGGCGATGATCGTGCGCGGCTTCATCGAGCCGATCGCCCGCGAGCTCCCGATGGAGTACGCCCTCGAGCTCAACCGGCTGATCGAGCTGCAAATGGAAGGCGCGGTCGGCTGACGGCGCCGGGGCGCCTCAGGCCGACCGCTCGCCGCCTTCGCCTGCCGTAGGTGGCTGGCGTTCGACATGGTGGTGCCGCTGAGCTCGTATCGACTCGGTTGTTAGAGAGTAGGACTTCGTTGAGTACTAGTAATGTGAAGGACGCGGTCGAGACGTCAGACCGCGTCGCGAGCCACCTGCACCCGGTGCCGTCGTTCGACCTCGACGACCACCCGGTGCCGACCGGCCGCGAGGAGATCTGGCGGTTCACGCCGCTCAAGCGGCTGCGGGGCCTGCTCGACGGCGAGCCGTCCGACGGCCACGCTGAAGTGGGAAGCCAACGTCCCCGAGGGTGTCGCCGTCAGCGAGATCACGACCGACGAGGCGGCAGCGCTCGGCGAGACCAAGCCGGCCGACCGCCGTCGGCGCTTGCCGTCGCCAACGGCGGGGGAGCGATCCTCGTCGACGTGCCCGGCCGAGACCGAGCTCGCCGAGCCGCTGCTCGTGCGGCTTGACCGGCGCCGGCGTCGACGACCTCGTGCGGGGTCACATCGTCGTACGGCTGGGGCACCACGCGAAGGCGACCGTCGTGTTCGAGCACACCGGCAGCGCCGCGCTACAGCGCAACCACGTCGGTCATCGTCGGCGACGGCGCCGAGCTCGACCTCGTGTCGCTGCAGGACTGGGACGACGACGCCGTCCACCTCGGCGCAGATCGGCGTCCGGGTCGGCCGCGACGCACACTGCCGCACGTTCCAGGCCAGCCTCGGCGGCGACGCTGGTGCGCATCAACGCGAACTTCGAGTACGACGGCCCCGGCGGCGAGGCCGAGGTGTTCGGCCTCTACTTCGCCGACGCCGGCCAGCACATCGAGCACCGGCTGTTCGTCGACCACAACGCACCCGCACACCAAGAGCAACGCCGTCTACAAGGGCGCCCTGCAAGGCGATGGCGCGCACTCGGTCTGGGTCGGCGACGTGCTGATCCGCAAGGTCGCCGAGGGCATCGAGACGTTCGAGACCAACCGCAACCTGGTGCTCACCGACGGCTGCCGCGCCGACTCGGTCCCCAACCTCGAGATCGAGACCGGCGAGATCGCGGGCGCCGGACACGCGTCCGCGACCGGCCGGTTCGACGACGAGCAGCTGTTCTACCTGCAGTCGCGCGGCATCACCGAGGACGAGGCCCGCCGGCTGGTCGTGCACGGCTTCTTCGCCGACATCATCCGCAAGATCGGCGTCGCCCGAGGTCGAGCACCGGCTGATGGCGGCGGTCGAGGCCGAGCTCGCCGCAGCACGTCGGCGCCCCTGCCGTCGGCGGTGTGCGGCATGACCAGTTTCATCGACGCCTGCGCGCTCGCCGACGTCGCCGTCGGCGGCGTCTCGCCGTCGACGTCGAGGGCGTCGAGGTCGCGATCGTGCGCACCGACGACGAGGTCTTCGCGATCCGCGACGAGTGCTCGCATGCCGCGATCGCGCTCAGCGAGGGCGACGTCGACGCCGACGGCTGCGAGATCGAGTGCTGGCTGCACGGGTCGCGGTTCGACCTGCGCACCGGCAAGCCGACCGGCCTCCCGGCCTACGAGCCGGTCCCCGTCTACCCCTGCAAGGTCGACGGCGACGCCGTCGTCGTCGACGTCGACAACCCACTCACCACCGATACGGAGAACTGAACCGATGGCCACCCTGGAGATCAAGGACCTGCACGTCGCGGTCGACACCGAGGACGGCGCAGAAGCCGATCCTGAGCGGCGTCGACCTGACCGTGAAGTCGGGCGAGACGCACGCGATCATGGGGCCGAACGGCTCCGGCAAGTCGACGCTGGCCTACTCGATCGCCGGCCACCCGAAGTACAAGATCACCGGCGGCACCGTGACCCTCGACGGCGTCGACGTGCTGAGCATGACCGTCGACGAGCGCGCCCGCGCCGGTCTCTTCCTCGCGATGCAGTACCCCGTCGAGGTGCCGGGTGTCTCGGTGTCGAACTTCCTCCGCACCGCGAAGACCGCGCTCGACGGCGAGGCGCCGAAGCTGCGCACCTGGGTCAAGGACGTCAACGACGCCATGGACGAGGTGTCGATGGACCGCGAGTTCGCACAGCGCAACGTCAACGAAGGCTTCTCCGGTGGTGAGAAGAAGCGCCACGAGATCATGCAGCTCGAGCTGCTCAACCCGAAGTTCGCGATCCTCGACGAGACCGACTCCGGCCTCGACATCGACGCGCTCAAGGTCGTGTCCGAGGGCGTCAACCGTTTCCGCAGCCAGGGTGACCGCGGCGTCTTGCTGATCACCCACTACACCCGCATCCTGCGCTACATCCAGCCCGACTTCGTGCACGTGTTCGTCGGCGGCCGGATCGCCGAGCAGGGCGGTCCCGAGCTCGCCGAGCAGCTGGAAGCCACGGGCTACGACAAGTACATCAAGACTGCGGTTTGACCTGCGGTTTGTCTGAAGGGAGTTGGGGCGTGACTACACCCGTTGTCGCTCAGCCGGCCGGTCTGCTCGACACTGACCGGATCCGGGCCGACTTCCCGATCCTGTCGCGCCGGCTCGACGACGACCGGCCGCTCGTCTACCTCGACAGCGCCAACACGTCACAGAAGCCGCGGCAGGTCATCGACGCGATGGCCGAGCACTACGCACGCCACAACGCGAACGTCGCTCGCGCCGTGCACCAGCTCGGAGCCGAGTCGACCGCCGCGTTCGAAGGCGCCCGCGACACGGTCGCCGCGTTCATCGGCGCACCGTCGCGCGACGAGGTGATCTTCACGAAGAACTCGACGGAGTCGCTCAACCTGGTCGCCAACTCGCTCGCCTGGGCGCGCGGTGAGCTCGCTATCGGCGAGGGCGACGAGGTCGTCATCACCGAGATGGAGCACCACTCGAACATCGTGCCGTGGCAGCTGCTGACCCAGCGCACCGGCGCGACGCTGCGCTGGTTCGGGCTGACCGACGAGGGACGACTCGACCTGTCGAACATCGACGAGCTGATCAACGAGCGCACCAAGGTCGTGTCTCTGGTCTGGGTGTCCAACATGCTCGGCACGGTCAACCCGGTCGCAGAGATCGCCCGCCGTGCGCACGAGGTCGGCGCGCTCGTCGTGCTCGACGCCTCCCAGGCCGTGCCGCAGCTGCCGGTCGACGTCGTCGCCGTCGGCGCCGACTTGGTCGCGTTCACCGGCCACAAGGTGGTCGGACCGACCGGCATCGGGGTCCTGTGGGGTCGCAGCGAGGTGCTCGAGGCGCTGCCGCCGTTCCTCGGGGGCGGCGAGATGATCGAGACCGTCACGATGGCGCGGTCGACATACGCCGGCATCCCGCACAAGTTCGAGGCAGGCACCCCGCCGATCGTGCAGGCGGTCGGCCTAGCCGCAGCCCTCGACTACCTGTGTGCGGTCGGGATGGAGAACATCGCAGCACACGAGCACGCGATCACGTCGTACGCGCTCGAACGGCTTCAGGAGATCCAGGGCGTGACGATCCTGGGGCCGACCGAGACGCCGTCGACCGCGGTGGCGCCGTCAGCTTCGAGCTCGACGGTGTGCACCCGCACGACGTCAGCCAGGTGCTCGACTCGCTTGGCGTCGCGGTCCGTGCCGGGCACCACTGCGCCAAGCCCGCCCACGCGCGATTCGGCGTCCAGTCCTCCACGCGCGCGTCGTTCTACCTCTACACGACCCCGGCCGAGGTCGACGCCCTCATCGACGGCGTGCACCAGACGCAGCGCTTCTTCAAGGTCGGAGGGACGCAGCTGATGGACCTCCAGAGCCTGTACCAGGAGATCATCCTCGACCACTACAAGGCGCCGCATCACGCGGGTCTGCGCGAGCCGTTCGAGGCAGAGGTGCACCACGTCAACCCGACGTGTGGCGACGAGGTCACGTTGCGCGTGCACGTCGCCGACGGCGTCATCGAGGACGTGTCGTACGACGCGGAGGGCTGCTCCATCTCGCAGGCGTCGACCTCGGTGCTGACTGATCTGCTCATCGGCAAGAAGGTCGACGACGCGATGCGGCATCCACGACAAGTTCGTCGAGCTGATGCAGGGCCGTGGCACAGTCGAACCAGACGAAGACGTGCTCGAGGACGGCATCGCGTTTGCGGGAGTGGCGAAGTTTCCCGCCCGGATCAAGTGCGCGCTGCTCGGCTGGATGGCTTGGAAAGACGCGACGGCGCAGGCCGTTGCCAAAGCGGAGGTATGAAATGACTGGGATGACGAACGACACCACCGACCTGCCTGACGTCGACCTGTCCACGGACGAGTCTTCGGTGTCCGATGACGATGTGATCGAAGCATTGAAGGATGTCGTCGACCCCGAGCTCGGGATCAACGTCGTCGACCTCGGTCTGATCTACGGCGTCTCGGTCGACGAGGCCACGATCGCCACGATCGACATGACGCTCACCTCGGCGGCCTGCCCGCTGACCGATGTGATCGAGGACCAGACGCGCACCGCCCTCGAAGGGCTCGTCAACGACTTCAAGATCAACTGGGTCTGGATGCCGCCCTGGGGCCCCGACAAGATCACCGACGACGGCCGGGAGATGCTCCGCGCGCTCGGCTTCAACGTCTGAGCCAGCAGCACCAAATCAGCGCAAGACGCGAACATTCCCCTGGCGGGCCTACCCTCCCTGGATGAGGTTCTGGGCGTCTGTGTAGCCGTCGGTGTAGGAATTGCCGGCGTTGTTGGTGACCGAGTTCGAGGCTGCGGGCGACATCCCGGTGTCGTCGAGCCAGTCGACGTACGCGGCCTGCTGGTCCGGCGTCCACTGCGACACCGGCGGATGGCCCTGCAACACAACGGGGAGCTCGGAGTCCGGCGTGGTGCGGTAGTACGCCGCCTGGGCGATTGCCTCGGCGGAGTTCTGCCCTCCGTCGTACACCGTGCCGGCCTCGTAGTTGCCAACCCCGGACGTGTCTTGCTGCAAGGAGTCCTGGAACGCGCCCATCAGCCCGTCGACGAGGTCGCCCGCGAGCGGCACCTTGTCGGTGGGGACGAGTCCGACCAGCGCATCGGCCACGGCGAACGCGGAATCGACTCGGTCGTTGTGCGCCTGGTCGTTCTGCTGCGTCGTCTCGTGCTCCTGGGTGGCGGCTCCGAAGTCGAGAGCGCCGAGCACGCTGCCGGTCGGGTTCGCGACGCGGTCGGCCTGCAGCGCGCGCTGCTCGGGGGAGAGGTCGGGATCGGACATGTAGTGGTCGTACGCCGCGGCGCTGTACGTGTGCTCGGCCGAGACGACGATGTCATGGGCTGCGTCGTCCTTGCCGATGTCGCCAAGGAAGTAGGCGAGCTCGCGCTGGTCGAAGTTGACGCCATACTCCTGGACACCCGGTGTGACGGGGTCCCAGTCGCCGTCAGTTCCCGGGCCTTCGAAGGGCTGTCCGGGAATCATCGAGTTGTGTACGTCGCCGATCCACGTCTTCATGATCCCGGCCATGTCGTCACGGAGCTCCGGGTTCATCAGGTCATGATCGGAGAAGTTCTCCTGGTTGTTGTCCTTGCTGCCCACGAAGTCGACGATGTCCGCGACGATGTCTGCCGCCGTCTGGTCCGGGTTCTCGGTGGTTGCGGTCTCGAGCGCGTTGCCCAGGTTGTTGTAGTAGGACGGGTCGGCATCGTCACCACGGTCGAAGTACTGATCAACGCGACCGTCTTGTCCGAAGAAGTACTTGCCGGCGTCGTCGTTGTTTGCGAACGCGCTGAACAAGCTCGACATCAGGTCCGACTCATGGGGCAGGTTCGATGTGGCCACCTCCCAGGCGCGCGGGCCGAAGTCGAGCTCGACGAGCTTGTCACCAAGCGGGTTGAGGAGGTCGTCGGAGTAGTACTGGTCTTCGAGCAGGTAGCCGAGCGCCCCTTCCATGCCCACCACCGGTGGGTAGTCGCGCCGGTTGTCCTCGATCGCCTGACCGAGGTCGCGGCCGTACTGGGCTGCCTCTTCGTCGCTCCACATGGCATCGGCGAGACCGAGGCCACGGCGGAACACGGCGGCCAGGGAAACTGCAGCGGCTCCGTTGCCGTCGCCTTGGAAGTTGCTGCTCGCTGCCGCAAGCAGTTCTAGTCCGTCGCGGGCGCCGAGCGACTCATACAGCGCAGCGGTGACAGCGAGGCTCGAGTCCTGCCATGTCTGGAGGAGGTTCTCGAGCTCTGCAAGGTCCTCCGGGTCTGTGTTCCAATTGACCTCGGCATCCCGGATCTGTTGGGCGAGCTTTTCGCCCATCAGGTCGACGACACCAGGACGTGTGTTGTTGAGGTTGAGCATGATGTTCGGGTCGGTGTCCGGGTGCGCCAGCAGGTAGTCCGCCAGCTCCTCGTTGGTCATCTGCGCCAGGTCAGCAGGTAGGCCACCCGGGATGTCGTGGACCGACAGGTTGAGGCTCGGCCAGAGAAGCATCGCCGACAACGGGAGGTTGCCCGCCTTCCATGCGGCTTCGATCTCCGCATCGGTCGGTTCGCGCTGGAGGTTGCCGGCGACCCGGGTCGCAGCCGCGTCGAGGTTCGCGTCGAGCTGTCTCCACTTCGCTTGCAGGTCGGCGATCAGGGCGGCGCGGGCTCCGCTGACGTCATTGCTGTGCCGCGTGTCGGCCTGCGACCGCTGCTGCTCGGTGGCGTTGTCCGGGTAGTCCACGGCCGACACGCCGAAGTTGTTGACGGTCCCCTGGTAATAGAGCGTGTTGAGCCCTTGGATCGACGGGGGCTCTGTGCTGCCCGTGTTGAAGACGTCGATGGCGTCCGCGAAGTCCTCGAGCTGGCAGGAGGCCCAGACGGTCTTGCGAGCGACGTCCTCAGCGGCTTCGCGGGCGTGCTCCGGGGCGCTGATCACCGTGTAGTTGAGCGCCCCCTCGACTGCCTGGACGGCGCCCTGGTGTTCCTGCTCCACCTGGCCGACGAGGGTATGAACGGCATCGCCCTTGGAGCGGGTGTCCTCAGCCGCGCTGCGCACCTGGCCGGCGCTGACTTGGTAGTACTGGAACAGTGAGTTGTACACCGCATTCTCTCCTGTGTGACGTGTGCAAGACAGTTCGGTGGACTCTAGGGGACCACCGGTTCACCGAGCCGGAACGTGACCCAGGCCAGGGGGTGCCGTGGGGTTGCGGCAGTCGGGTTTCGGGCGGTGACCCTCGGCCGTTGTAGCGTTCCTGAAGTCGTCGGCGAGAGGTCGGCGGGAACCTCGAGAAGACTCCCTGGAGGAGAAATGTCGAACAATGCAGTTGGTCTAGAGCAAGTTGGTGGTGTCACCCAGGCCGCCAAGGGCATGGTGGAGAACGCCGACGGTCGGGTTCAGGCCGCCAAGACCCTGCAGAGCGTCTCGGAAGCCACCCACGGCCGCATGGTCGGTCCCGCAGGCGACCTCATGCGCAACGTGATGGACACCCACTCGGGTGCTTCGGGAGTCGCCGGTTTGCACGGCGCCGAGGTCGGCCAGAACTTTGCCACCGGTGAGAAGTCCGTCGTACAAGGCACCGTGGACAGCGCCCAGCAGCAGAAGACGTCGGCGACTGACGCCGAGTCCACGTTCAGCCAGCTCAACCGGCCCATCGAAGCCTGATCACACCTCTCCGAGATCGAGATAAGGACACATCATGAGCGGAAACAAAGTTCGCCACGACTTCGCCGCAGGCGAAGAGACCATCGGCTCGACGTCGAAGCACCACGGGCACCTGTCCGAGGCTCGCGACAACAGCTCGACTCTGCACAAGACCAACCAGGCTGCCCTCGGTGAGGACGTCGCCGGTTCGGAGCAGGTCGCCACAATCGCCAAGACGCAGTTCGAGCGCGACACGACGAGCATCGACTCGGCTGGCCAGATGCTGAAGGGCAACCAGCAGAGCCAAGAGATCCAGCAGGCAGCCGCCCAGCAGGCGACCAAGTACTTCGGCAACCGCGGCTGACCGTCGCCGCCACGAGGAGCAGTCGATGAGTTACTACGGCATGGACACCGACGCGGTGCAGTCCGCGGGCAAGAGGGTCTTCAACCTCGAGCCTGAGGCGGCCACCGCGGTCCGGGGCGTACTCAACTCGTATATGGATGCTTCGGGAGCGGTGCACCACCCGCTGGTCTCAGCCGCGATGTCGACGTTCCACGAGACGCACCAGAAGGGCCACATGGCCTTGCCTGAGGCCGTGAGAGCTCTCGGCTCCAACACCGCGAACGGCGGCGTGGCCATCGCCGAGGGGACCAACGAGGCCAGCAGCGTCCAGCGGTCCAGCTTGGGCCAGCAGGAGACACTCGCGAGAGACATCAACCAAAAGCTCTGACCAACAGCTGAGGAGGGGGCGCGGCCATCAGGCCGCGCCCCCTCCTTTTGCCGACTGGTCATGTTTGCTGCGTCGAGTGGTCACGTATGCCGCCCCGACTGGTCACGTATGCCGCCCCGACTGGTCACGTTTGCCGCGCCGAGTGGTCACGTCTGCCGTGGCGAGTGGTCAGGTTTGCCGTGTCGACTGGTCAGGTTTGCCGTGCCGACTGGTCACGTATGCCCGGCCGTTGGTCGAGCTTGTCGAGACCCCGGATCTCGACACGCTCGATCACCGGGGGAACTGCGTCGACAGCTCCTCAGCTCGGTCGGCGAGGGCGTCCAGGATCTCCTGCCGCGCCGGAGGCACCGCGACATCAAGCCGAAGCTGTTGGGCGTCGCCCGAGATCTCGAACGTGAAGAACGAGCAGCACGAGCTTTCGCGGGCAGCGAGGTCTCGGACCTGCTCGACCAGCCCATCGGCGCCGGTCATGTGCAGTCGTACGCCGCCGCCCCGTCTCTCGACGCGACGCACAGCGCTCGTAAACAGCTCGTCGAACTCGGCCAACCGCAACGGCCTCTCGGCCGTCGGCAACGTGCACGCATCGGTGGTCAGGAGGTTCTCCATACGGCCACGATAAACCCGTACTCAAGCACGGTTTGCAACTCCGAATGTCGAGCTCGGCGCGGCATAGGTGACCAGTCGGCGCGGCATACGTGACCAGTGGGCGCGGCACAGGTGACCAGTCGGCGCGGCATAGGTGACCAGTCGGCGCGGCATTCGTGACCAGTCGGCGCGGCATTCGTGACCAGTCGGGCGGCATACGTGACCAGTGGGCGCGGCATAGGTGACCAGTCGGCGGTGACTAGTCGTCGTCGAGGGCGGTCTGCACCTGGCCGACGAGACCGTTGCGGTTGGCGTACAGGGCGCGACCCACCGGGAGGCGGGTTGCCGTGACGCCACCGATGACTCGACCCTCCATCCGGTCGCCGGAGAACACGAACCCGGGGACGCTGAGGTCAGTCAGCCGCTGCACCATCGGCTCGAACTGCGCGCGGGCGAAGCCACCCATCCGGCGTGACAGGACGAAGTGGAAGCCCAGGTCGGAGCCCTGCGCAAAGTAGTCGATCAGCGGAGACAGCGGGTTGCCCGACGAGGTCGAGACGAGATCGTAGTCATCGACGACGAACAGCACCTCGATCCCCTTCCACCAGCTCCGGTCGCGCAGTTGCTGTGACGTGACGTCCTTGCCAGGCAGCCGCTTGCGCAGCGACTGGGCGATCTCCGACGACACCGCAAGCGTCTGCTCGTTGTCGGTGGAGTAGGCGAGCAGGTACTCCTCGGGTACGACGTCGAGGAGCCCACGGCGGTTGTCGACGAGGATGATGCCGAGCTCGTCGGGAGTCTTGAGCTCCATGTAGCCCTTGAGCAGCACCTTGAGCATGTTGGTCTTGCCGGTCTCACCGTCGCCGAAGACCAGCAGGTGGGGCGAGCTGCCGGCCAACAGGTCGACCGAAGCCGCCCGCAGGTTGCGGTCGAGGACACCGACCGGGATCTCTGGGTATGCCGGCTCCACCGGCGGCAGCTCGCTGCGCAGCACGACCTCGGGCAGCACGCTGCACCCGGGCGACCGCACTGTCTGGCCACTTCTGGCGTGAGGACCTCGATGAGCCGCAGCTGGCCCTCGGACAGGTCCTCGCCGTCCCCGACCGAGTCGATCCGCGGCAACGCGCCCTGGAAGATCAGGCCGGGCTCGACGGCTCCGCGGCCCGGTGTCTCCTTGGTGATCTGCTCGGCGACGGCGCGACCGAAGTCCGTGTCGAACGTGTCGTTGAGCCGGAGCTCGATGCGGCCGCCGAAGGCGGGCTGCATGCGCATCCGGACCTCCATCGACTGGGTCACGGTGATGACGACGTGGACGCCGTAGTTCAGCCCGCGGGCAGCGATGTCGGCGACGGTGTAGTCGAGCGTGTCGTATTCCTCGCGGAATGACCCCCAGCCGTCGACGACGAGGAAGATGTCGCTCGGTGCGGCTGGCGTCGATGCGACCGGTCGCCTTGGCTCGGCGGAACTCCTCGATGCTCGAGACTCCGTGCTCACGGAACAGCGCGTCCCGGCCCTCGAGCTGCGTGAGGACGTCGTTGACGGTGCGACTGCATCGCGCTCGGCGTCCGTGCGTGGCGTGACGGTGGCGATGTGCGGCACGTCGGCAAGCCCGCGCAACGGTGCCGCCGCCGAAGTCGAGGCAGTAGAAGACGACATCACCCGGCGCGTATCGAGACACAGCGACGCGATCATGCTGCGCAGCAACACGCTCTTGCCGGACTGCGGCGCGCCCACCATCATGACGTTTCCCGCAGCACCCGCAAAGTCCCACTCCAACGGGAACTGGCGCTGCTTGGCCGGCTCGTCGACGAGACCGACGATCGCCTTGACAGTGCCGGGCTCGCCGATGTCGGCTGAGGTCGAGGACTCGGTCGAGCGGCAGCTGGGCTGGCAGGGGGTCGAGCCAGACCGGCCGGACCTTCGCAGCGCCCGGGGCTACGAGTCGCTCGCACACGACGTCGAGCACCGATCTTTCGCTCCGCGCCGACAAGCGACCCGAGTTGTCATCTGCCGCGGCGGCTGCCTGGGCGTCCGCGTTCTGCTGGGCGATCCAGGCACCGAGTCCGTTGACGGCGAGGTACGGGACCGCGGGCACCTCTGTCTTCGGGCCCTTCGCTGGGCGGTGTGTACGGCGACGAGACCAGCGCCGCCTTGAACCGCTCGAAGACCGTCGTGTCGACCTTGAGATAGCCCGACCCTGGCTCGGGCGGCAGGTGGTAGGCATCCGGGACGCCGATCGCATCCCGCGACTCGGACTCCGAGAAGGTGCGCAGCGAGATCCGATAGGAGAGATGCGACTCGAGTCCGCGGATCTTGCCCATCTCGAGCTTCTGGGTGGCCAGCAGCAGGTGGACGCCGATCGAGCGCCCGATCCGGCCGATGGCGACGAACAGCTCGGCGAAGTCGGGCTTGGCCGTCAGCAGCTCGGAGAACTCGTCGATGATCACCAGCAGATGCGGCAACGGCTCCAGCGGTCTTGCCGGCGTCGATCAATTCCTGGTACGCCGTGACGTTCGGCAGGTTGCCCGCCTGCTTTCAGGATCTCCTGCCGGCGCTGCATCTCGCCGAACAGCGCGTCTCGCATCCGGTCGACCAGAGTCAGGTCGTCCTGCAGGTTGGTGATCATCCCCGCGATGTGGGGGATGTCCTCCATCGCGGCGAACGTCGCGCCGCCCTTGAAGTCGACGAGCATCAGCGCGAGCCGGTCGGGGCCATGGCTGATGACCAGCGAAGACACGAGAGTGCGGAGCATCTCCGACTTGCCCGACCCGGTGGCTCCGACGACCATGCCGTGCGGGCCCATACCGCCGTGTGCGGACTCCTTCAGGTCGAGCAGGACGACACCGCCGTTGGCGCCGATCCCGATCGGAACCCGCAGCAGGTCACGCAGCGACCGCTTGCGCCAGGTGAGATCGTGCGTCGAGTGTCGCGGGGTCCTCGACACCCGAGGATCTCGGGCAGCCCGACGGTCGCCTCCAGTGAGTCGTCCCCGCCACGGTCCTCCAGGGAGATCCGCAGCGGCGACAGCTGCCTGGCGACGAGCACGGGCAGGCCGTCGAGGCACCTGGTCGACGATGAACGTCGCCGCTCGAGACGCCTGCGTCGCGACGTGGTCGGAGCGCACCTCGATCCGGTCGTCGACGGTCTCGGGCTCCTCGCGCCGGTCGGCAAGCAGCATGATGACGTGGATGCCCGAGCTCGGCAAGGCTCACGGTGGGGTCGGGTGACTCGAGGCCCCAGATCGTGCCGAGGCCTTCGCCGTCGACGATGATGACGAGACGGTCGCGTGGGTCGGGCCCGCGACCCCGCGATGCGCGCACGCTCGTTGAGCCGACGCTCGAACTCCGTCGGCAAGCAGCTCGGCCATCGCGGAGACCGAGGTGGTGATCGAGTCGCGCCGGCACGTCGCCGTCCATGGCCGCGGATGCCTGGCAGTGCGGGCAGCCACTTCACCCATTCCCATGGGCGGCCGTCGCTCGTCAGCACGGACGACGCCGAGGCCGACGTCGGACGGCGAGTGGAATGTCACGAGCTGGAGCGCCATCGCGCTCGCCAGTCTGCTGCCGACGTACCGGTCTCCGAGGACGCTGAGCACGCTGAGCCGGCGCAGGTCGACGGTCACGGGCTGGTCGTGCAGGACGGAGTACCGGGTCCTGCAGGTTCGACGCGGCGTCGAGGCAGACGGGGTCGAACTGGTTGAGCGGACCGGTGTCCGCGCTCATCGTCAGGGCGGCCGCGATGGGCTGGTCCCCGATACCCATCCGTAGACGAGGTGGTCGGAGTCGCTGCGCCGGCGTTCCCACCGACGGGCGTTCGTGCGGGCGATGTCAGGTAGCAGCCCGGGGATCGGGTGCCGCCAGGCGGCGCTCTGCTTCTGCGCGGCAGATCGTCTCCCGAAGGGTGTGGCGGAGGTCCTCGACGTAGTCCAGGTAGCGCTCGCGCCCCTCGCGGAGCAGCCGCTTCGGGCCGGACCGCTGGGAGATGATCATGATCGCGCCGACGGTGATCGAGCCGACGAGGAAGATCAGGCCACCGATCGCGACCATCGGGTTGCCGGGTTGGAAAGGGAGACGGTCAGTGACCCGCGCCGCTCATGATCGGCATCAGGATCATCGTCGCGCCGGCGGCGGCGGGGGGGGTCTGCTCCTGGGTCGGAGGGTCCGCGATGGTGATCTGGTCGGTGGGGACCGCGGGTGGCGCGATCCGGGCAGGCCGCTTCACCAATGTCGTCGTCACTGCTGCGCCTCCCGGTCTCTGTGCGGTCTGGCCGTCTACGAACCGATATGCTCCACGTCACGATTGTTTCCTGGGATCAGCATCACTCAACCGACGTTCACCGTGACCCGGAGAGCCGTGCGCTCGGGAGGACACTCGTGCTCACGTCGTACAGCCGTGTCACCGTCGTCAGCGGGACGCGGCGGGTCGACCTTGCGCTGCCGAGCGCGCTGCCGGTGGCTGACGTCGTCCCGCAGGTGCTGCGCTTCTGCGCGCCGCTGAGAACGCCGACGACGACCCGAGCGAGTTCACTCTGGCGCGGGTCGGTGGACAGTCGCTGACTCTCGTCGCAAAGTCTTGCCGAGGCCGGCGTGCACGACGGCGACGTGATCGAGCTCCGCGCCTTCTCGGCGGAAGGGCCGGCCGGCGTTCATCGAGGACGTCCGCGACGCGATCGAAGACTCGGTCGACGGGGCTGGCGGCGCCTGGACGTCGCAGTCCACCGTGACGTTCTCGGTCGTCACCACGTGCGGCAGTTCTTGCCTTGCTTCTCCTCGGGCCGCTACTCGACCTCTGGTTCGACGTGTGCACGGACGAGGTCCTGCTTTCCGAGTCCGGCACTGTCGATGCACAACGAGTCGCCAGCGTCTGGGTTGGAGCAGGGCTTCTCCTGGGTGCAACCTGGATCAGCGACCCGGTGGGCAGCGCGGTGGACGCCGTACGTCTCCGTGGGTGTTGCCGCGCTCTTGCATTCACTCGCCGGCACCGAGCTTGCTGCACGGGAGACCGACAGACACCGCCATCGCCGCTCACGGTCGGAGTCGGCGCGGCAGCTGTGGTGGCGGGCGTTGCCCGGCTGCTGACACCCCGCGCGACACCGCTGCTCGCCGCCGCGGTCGTCTTACTGGCCGGCGCAGCTCGTGGTCGTGGTCGCGCGACGAGCTCGGAGCCGGACATCGGCGATCGCAGTCCGGGTCGTCGCTGCGCTGGCCGTGCTGAGCATCGGCGTGATGCCGAGGCTGTCGATCGCGGTGGGCGGCCTGTCGAGCGCCGACTATCGCGTCCGCAACGCCGGTCGGATGGACGAGTCGTTGCTGAACGCGCGATTCCAGGAGAGCAGCGGCCTGCTGCTCGGCAGCTGTGATCGGTGTGTCTGTGCTCGTCGGCGCTCATCGGCTTCTGGCTGGGCCTGCAACCGGTTCGACGACACACAGGACGTCTGGGACCGGGTGCTCAGCCTGAGCCTGGCGGCGACGTTGCTGCTGCGGTCCCGGGTCTTCAGCCGGATCCAGTTCATGCTGGCACCGCGGATCGCTGGCGTGTTCGTGCTCCTCGCCAGCGTCCGTCAGCTGGCCGCTGACAACGAGGTGTTGACCAACTGGTTGTTTGCTGCGATCGCGGCGATCGGTCTCGTCGCGACCGCCATCAGCATCCTGAGGCTGTCGGACGTCACGCGGGCGCGCACGAAGCGGATCCTGAACGTCGTCGAGTTCATCGTGGTCGTCGACCTCGTCGTCGTCACCATGGGAGCGGTCGGCCTGTACGACTACGTGAAGAACTGATGAGCACCCGAGGCACCGGACGGGAGGTACACGCCCCATGAACGACGACCTGACACCGGAGGAGCAGGCCGCCGAGCAGGACGCCGCGCGCACGACGATCGTCCGCAGAGAAGGCCGCCGCCGATCTCGCCCGGATGGGAATCGACCCACGTGCGCTCGGCCTCAGCCGGGCACAGTGCGCCCCCCGAGCCGAAAGAGCCGGCCAGCGAGCCGGCCGCCAACGTCGTGCAGCTGCCGACCCGAGCGTCGTCCGCTCCGACCCGAGCTTGCCCGGCTTCGGGTACCAGTGCAGCGTGGGCTCCGGACGCCGCCGCCCATCACGTCAGGCCACCAGCGTCGAGACCAGGGCGCGTGCCGCTGGAGTTCCTGCTCGGCCGCGAGCCAACCAGCGGACAGCCGCAAGGCCTCTGCGTCGCCAGCTTGCCCGCGCCGTCACGTTCGGCATGCTGACGCCCGACGCTGCCGACGCCGCCGACCGCGAACGCGAGATGGTCAACCGAGTCCGGGCCCGCCAGACCGACCCAAGAGCTGTCGTCTTCCTCGCCGGAAAGGGTGGCGTCGGCACGACGTCGGTGGCGATCGGTGTCGGCTGCGTGCTGGCGGCTCTGCGCGACGACACGACAACGCTGGTGTCGATGCGCCCCGGGCACGCCGTCGCTCGGTCTCGCGATGGCAGGTGTCGCCGCGCCGAACGCCCGCGACCTGACCCGGCAGCGAGATGGAGGTCACCCCGCTGAGGCTCAACAACGGTCTGCAGCTGGTCGACGGCCCGCGGTGGGGTACGCCGATCAGCCGCGGCGACGTACCGGCGATCGTCGACCGGCTCGGCCAGGCCTCGACGTTCTCGCTGTTCGACGTGGGCAACGACTCCAGCGAGTCCGGGCACAGCATCCTGAGCCGTGCCGACCAGGTCGTCATCGTCACCGGCGCCGGACCCGACGGCAGTTGACGGGGCACGAGTGGCGGCCGAGCGCGCCGCAGAGATCGACCCGTACTTCCTCGACTCGGCGATCTACGTCGTGGTCTGCCAGCGAGAAGCAACGCTGCGCAGCGTCGTCCAGCGCAATGCGGGAGACGATGCCAGGGGTGCACGCATCGTTGCCGTTCCGCCGGAGGAGACGCTCGCCGACGGGGACGCGTTCGACCCGTCCAAGGTGAGCGTGGCGACTCGGCTGGCCATGATCGACGTCGCCGGCATGGTGGCGCTTGGCTCTCAGCGGCAGCGGCACTGACATGAGTGCCAACGAGCCGCCTCCGCCACCAGGTCCGACCTCACCGCAGGGACAGGGCCACAACCCCTTTCCTACAACGAGCCTGAGCATCCGCAGCCTCCGACTCCGTGGATGCCACCCAACGCGAGCAACACGCCGAACGCTGAGCGCTACCTACTCGAGGCCGACGCACTGCGTCGCCGACAGCTGCGGTCGGCGCTGCTGCACGGCTCGAGCCGCACCTGGCGTGACAACCGCAGGATCTGGCCAGGGATCGTCGCCGGCATCGTCGTGGTGGCGGTGATCCTGGCGTCGTTCGCGGTGTGGAAGGCGCATCAGACAAGACAACGGGACCAGGAGAAACGCGACAGAGCAGCAGCAAGGCTCTGGTACGAGTTCGTACCTCTGCAAGGCGAAAGTACATTTACCGGCACCGACAGCTACAGACGGGGACGCACCACCCAATGACCATCACTAACCAGCCGCCCTCGGGAAACGGACGCAAAAAAGCGGCAAAGACCGCTACGCCGAACCGGCTCCCTTCAGCTCGCGAAAGACGCCCGGCCCTGGCCGCGTTGGCCGTCGTGCTTATCGCAGGGGGAGCAGTGCTCGCCGGTTGGCTGGCGCTGCGCCAGAGCCAGACCGACTCCTACCTGATCATCACCAACGAGGTCCTCGAGGGCGAGCAGATCGAGCGGCTCCGACCTCGGCCGGATCGAGCTGCCGAAAGAGGGCGTGGACTTCATCCCGTCCGACCAGGCAAGTGAAATCATCGATTCCTACGCACTGGCGGATCTCGTCGACGGCACGGTGCTCGCGGAGGGCATGTACGGCGACGCCCCCTGAACTGGCGGCAGACGAGAGCCGGATCGGCCTCGACCTCAGCCCCGACCAGTACCCGCGCGGTCTCCATGTCGGTGACCAGGTGAACGTGCTGCTGCTCGACGGTTCGGACGACCTCAGCGCGGCTGTGCTCAGCACGACGGGTGTCGTCCGCTTCATCCAGGCAGCAGACACAGGCAGCGGCGCGGAGATCGACGTGGTGATCGCGTCGGCCTGCGCCGCCGAGTTCTCGGGCGGATCCAACAGCAGCAACGTGACCCTGCAGCAGATCTCCCCGGACGCCAAGCCGGTGGAGTGTCAGTCGGTGGGCACCGGGCCCGCCCAGGGATCCTGATGGCGCTGGTGACGCTAGCCGCCGCGAAGGGTTCGCCGGGGGCGACGACGACTGCGCTCGTGATGGGCGCCTTGTGGCCACGGCAGGTGCTGGTCGCCGAGTGTGACTCCGCCGGCGCCGACATCCCGCTGCGGATGCCCGCCTCAGACGGCGGCGTGCTCGACCCCGAACGCGGCCTGCTGAGCCTGGCTGCGGCCGGACGCAAGGGTCTGCAGCTCGCACCTCGTGCTCGACGCACACGCCAGCAGGTCATCGGTGGCACTCGAGGTACTGGCCGGCGCGCGGGTTCCCGAGCAAGCGGCCGGCATGACCAACGTCTGGCCGATGCTCGGTCCAGCGCTCGACGGCATACCCGGGTACGACGTCTCGCCGACTGCGGGCGGATCGGCGCCACCACGCCACAGAACGCGCTGTCCGCGCCGTCTCGGCTGCTCGTCCTCGTCGCCTCGACCGAGCCGAGCGCCGTCGTCCATATGCGCGAGCGGCTGATCTCTCTTTCCGCCCAGCTCGACCCGGCCTCGCCGGTGGGGACTCCGATCGCCATTGCAGTGATCGCCGACGCCAAGGCCCGTGACGCCGTTTCGCAAGTGCGGGAGACACTGCAGCGGACTGAGGTCCCCCTGGTCGGCGTCTGGCACATCGCATTCGACGCGCGAGGGGCAGGCTTCTTCAAGGGCCGGCTGGTAGGGCGAGCCGACAAGACGCTGCTGGTGCGCACGGCACGTGAGGCCGACCCGACGCAGGCGGCAGCCTTGGTGGAGCCGTTCTTCGAGCCACTCGACGAGCCGGACATCAAGCTTGAGGACGGGAGCACCGAATGGGGTGACTTCTCTTTCGCCTCTGATGAGCACAGCGCTGCGGAAGAGCAAAGGGCCTCTGATGGCCGTAGCCCGGGAGAGAACACGCTGCCGGTGTTCCCGGATTCGGATGGTCGGCCGATGATCGACCACGACCTCGTCCGCGCAGCTCCGCGTCGCAGGTCGCCGACCGTCTCAACGAACAGCGGCGCCGCGACCAGATGAACGGCACCGTGCCGATGTGCCGCCGAGGACGAGCGGGAGTACTCCCGCTCGCTGATCATCCAGATCCTCGAAGACCATGCCCGGATGGAGATCGCCGATGGCCGCACGCCGCCGATCGCCCGAAGACGAGGCCGGACTGGCCTCGGCGATCCACTCCGCCCTCTTCGGGGTGGGTCAGGCTTCAGCCGCTGCTCGACGACCCCGAGGTCGAGAACATCGACATCAACGGCTACGACCACGTCTTCGTGCAGTACGGCGACGGCCGTGAAGAGAGGCACGCGGAGGTCGCCGAGTCCGACGAGGAGCTGGTCGAGCTCATCCAGGTGCTGGCTGCCCACACAGGCCTGGCGAGCCGACCGTTCGACTCCGCCAACCCGCAGCTCGACCTGCGGCTCCCCGACGGCTCCCGGCTGTCGGCTGTGATGAACGTCTGCTCCCGGCCGTCGGTTTCGATCCGCAAGGCCCGCCTGGGTCGCGTCTTCCTCGACGACCTGATCGCCAACAGCGACCGTGACTCCCGAGCTCGGGTCATTCCTGAAGGCTGCCGTAGCGGCGCGCAAGAACATCATGATCGCCGGTTCGACCAACGCCGGAAAAACCACCATGCTGCGCGCGCTCGCCAACGAGATCCCTCCGTGGGAACGGCTCGTCACCGTTGAGCGTGCTCTCGAGCTTGGCCTCGGCGAGTTCGAGGACCTGCACCCGAACGTCGTCGCGTTCGAGGAGCGGCTGCCCAACTCCGAGGGCCTTGGCGGAGTGTCGATGGCCGAGCTCGTCCGTCGTTCGCTTCGAATGAACCCGTCGCGCGTCATCGTCGGTGAGGTGCTGGGCGACGAGATCGTGACGATGCTCAACGCGATGAGCCAGGGCAATGACGGCTCGCTCTCGACGATCCACGCCAACTCCTCGATGGAGGTCTTCAACCGCATCAGCACGTATGCCATCCAGTCCCAGGAGCGCCTCCCGATCGAGGCGACGCAGATGCTGATCGCTGGGGCACTCGACTTCGTGGTGTTCCTGCGCAAGACGCAACGACTACGCCGAAGGTGGCAGCCTCGCTCCGCGTGGTGGAGAGCGTCCGCGAGGTCGTCGGCCACGACGAGCGGGTGCTGTCGAGCGAGGTGTTCGCGCCCGACTCGTCCACAGGCGTCGCGATCCCGCATGCGCCGATCCAGTGTGTCGAGGAGCTCGAGGAGCACGGCTACCAGCCGCTGGTGCACGGGAGATGGGCCTGATGCACATCGACTACCTGGCGGTGTTCCTCACGCTCGGTGCGGCCATCGGGGGCGGCATCTTCCTGCTCGTGCTGTTCTTCGTCGGGCAGCGAGCCGGGCAGCCGGCGAGATCAAGCCCGAAGCGCTCGTTCAAGACTCAGCGACCTCGACTTCCGGGGCACGCTCCTGCGCTCGCCCTCGGTCTGCTCGCCTTCGCTGGCGTGATGGCGGCGACGGGGTGGATCGTGCTCGCGATCGCCTTGGCCGTGCTCGTCGTCTTCTGGAAGCGGATCTTCGGCGGCGCCGCCGAGGAGCGCAAGGCGATCGACCGACTCGAGGGTCTGACGGCCTGGACGGAGGCGCTGCGCGACACCATCGCCGGAGCAGTCGGCCTCGAGCAGGCGATCCCGGCCACCGCCGTCAACGCCGCGCCCGTCATCCGACCGTCGCTGAACCTGCTCGTCGACCGGCTCCGCGTCCGCGAGCCGCTGCCGAGCGCGCTGATGAAGTTCGCCGACGACCTCGACGACCCGTCGGCCGACCTCATCATCGCGGCGCTCATCCTGAACTCCCGTCTGCGCGGGCCCGGGTCTGCGCGACGTGCTGAGCGCCCTGTCCGAGTCCGGGCCGCGAGGAGCTCGACCTCCGTCGCCGGGTCGAAGGCTCGCGACGCAGCACCCGTCGCAGCGTCCAGATCGTCGTCGGGGTGACGCTGGCCGTGTCTCGGGCGCGCTCGTCCTGTTCAACCAGAACTACCTGAGCCGTACGACACGCGCCGCCGGCCAGCTCGTCCTGGTCGGCGTCGATCGCTGCTGTTCGCGCTCGGGGTCTTCTGGCTGCGGCGGCTGGCCGGGCGTCGAGGTACCCGAGCGCTTCCTCGTGCAGAGCCAGCGCCGCGGGTCCGAGCGGCTCGACGTCGTGGTGGGGGTGCCAGGCCGATGATCGCTGTCATGCTCGCCGGCGCGCTCGCCGGCCTCGGGCTGTTCCTGCTGGTGCGAAGTGTTCATCCAGCCCGCGACCTGGAGTGGCGGCGACGTTGGCCCGGTTCGACGCGGGCCGCCGCGGCGGGCGGCAATCGTCGACCCCGTGCCGCCGAGCGACGCTCGGACTCGAGCCGGCATCGACCGCGCACGGCTCAGCATCGGCTCGCGACTCGAGGCCGAGTCGGCCGTCCGCGGCTGGAAGTTCGAACAGAGTCCGGCAGCGACCTCGCGATCATGAACCGTCCGTTCGCCGTCCACCTCGGCACCAAGGTCCTGTTGGCGATCGGCGCGCTGCTCTGGCTCCCGCCATGATGGGCTGCTGACGCTCGCCGGTGGAAGCATCGGCACGACTGCCCCGACCGTGCTGACCCTGGCAGGCGGCGTGTTCGCGTTCTTCATCCCCGACCTGGCGTTGCGCAAGGAGGCGGAAGACGCGCCGCCGTGACTTCCGCCACGTGGTCGGCTCGTTCCTCGACCTGGTCGCGATGAACCTCGCCGGTGGCCGCGGTCTGCCCGAGGCGCTGATGGCGGCATCCAGCGTTGGTGACCACTGGGCGATGGCGCGCATCCGGCAGGCGCTGAGCAACGCGCGCGTCATCGGCATCACGCCCTGGGAGGGTGTCAGCCGGCTCGGTCGCGAGCTCGGTGTCGACGAGCTGCGCGACCTGGCTTCGGCGCTCGCACTCGCCGGCGACGAGGGCGCCAAGATCCGGCTACTCGCTGATGGCCCGCGCCGAGTCGATGCGCCGCAAGGAGCTCGCCGACGTCGAGGGCCAGGCGGGGGAGCGGTCGCAGTCGATGCTGGTCGCCCAGCTGCTGATCTGTGCCGCGTTCCTGCTGTTCCTTGCCTATCCCGGCCACCGTCCAGATCCTGCAACAGCTGATGAGCCGATTACGGAGCTGACAACTCACCATGACGCGTGAATGCGCCGCAGAACCGTTCCGTCGGACTCGCCGTATACGTCAGCACCCAGTCGTCTTGTCCGTACCGGACGACTCGACGAGAGGGGTCCCACACATGCCAGCAGAGTTCTCGTGCTCGTCAGCATCTGTTCGCCGTACGCCGCCCTACGCCGCGAGGCGCTGCGGCTACCGCAAGGACAACCAGCTGGGGCGCATCGGCGATCGAGTGGGCCGTCATCTCGCGCCATCGTCGTGGCCGCTGCCGTGCTGATCGGCAGTGACCATCAAGGCCGTCGTCGAAACAAGAAGGACGAGCATGTGCAACGAGTCCGACGGCGGTTGCTGACCGCCCGCACCAGGACGACCGCAGCGCAGCTGAAGCAGCGCGGGTCACGACGCGACGACGACGTCGTCGGGAGCGAGACGGGGGGCGAGCGCCATTGAGATGGCGATCGTCGCTCCGTCGTTCCTGCTCTTCATCTTCGCATCATCGAGGTCGCTCTGTGGATGCATGCGCGAGACGTCGCGCTCGCCGCCGCCCGCGAAGGGGTGTCCGAGCTCCGCACGGTCGACCCCGACCGGACTCGCCGAGCAACTGGGAGAGCGCACGGTCGAGGCTACGGCCGAGCAGTTCGCGACCCGCGACTCGGCGACGTGCAGGACCCCGGAGGCCGACGGCCGACTACGACGCCGACACCCAGCGGGTCACGGTCACGCGTGAAGGGCGGCGTGATCGACCTGATCCCCGGCTGGAGATCTCAGTCGTCGGGGCACCGCCTCCGGGCTGCTCGAGGACTTCCAGCCCGACCTGGGACCGCCGTGCGTGACCCGCCGAGGCGAGCGGGGGAGCACCTCGCTCGAGCTGGTGCTGCTCGCGCCCGTCCTGCTGTCGATCATGCTGCTCGTCGCCGCGTTCGGACGGCACGCGCAACGTCCAGTCGTACGTCGACCAGGCCGCCCGTGACGCAGCCCGCACCGCCACGGCCACCCGCGACGGCGACTCAGCGAAGGAAGCCGTCGAGGACAGTCATCGAGGCCGACCTCGCCACGGCGCCCGAGCGCGTGCCGAGACACCGGCGGAGCACGAGGTGACGTCGTCGACCGGCCGGACTTCGAGACGTCAAGCCCCTACTACGTCGATCCCGTCGGCGACGCCTCCGGGCTCGTCGTCATCACCGTCACGGTGACCTGCGAGGTTGACGTCTCCGACCTCAGCTTCATCGGCATCGGCCAGAAGCACGTTCACGAGCACGTTCGCGAGCCCGATGCCGGCCAGCTATCGGGGTCTACTGGAGATGGCGACTGAGAGTCGGCGGAGGCGCCGACGCGACGACGAGCGGGGAGCCCTCACCCCTGCGGTGATCGTGATGGCCGTCGGTCTGCTGCTGCTCGGCGGCCTGGTCACAGACGGCGGCCGTCAGCTCAACGCCAAGCTCGCTGCTGAGGCGACGGCCGAGGAGGCGGCGCGTGCCGGCGCAGCCATGCTCGACCTGCGCGAGCAGCTAGCCAGGATCGATCCTGACCTGGCGACAGAGGCGGTGGAGGCCTACTGCGCGGTCGCCATGGAGAACGACGAACGCATCGACGAGTGTGAGGTCGAGGACTTCGGCCGAGACACGAACAAGCACACAGACATCATTTCGGTGCGGGTCACGATGAGTGTCGACGCGCTGCTGTTCGGCATCATCGGAGTCAACGAGCTCCGGGTCGACGTGACGGCCGAGGCGTCACCGGTGCGGGCTGTTGCCGCGCCCGGTGAGGACTTCAACATCAACCCGTTCACCCCGACACCTGACTACCCGACGTTGACGGTCGACATCCCCACGACCGAAGGGACACCCTCGGTGTCTGCGCCAGTCCCGACCGAGTACACGACCGAGCTGTGCGGCGTTACGACTGCTCTGCCGCTGACGGTCGGCCTCACCTGCGGCGTCACCACGACGACCCAGGAGCCGCCACCGCCACCAGGTACCACGATCACCTCCACGGTCTTCTCCACGCACCCCACGAGCGTCCCGCCCTTCCCACCGCTGCCGGAGACGCCGTGAGGAGTGCCGTCGTCGCGGTGACGTTGGCAGGGGCTGTCTTCGCAGCGGGCTGCAGCGGAGACGTTGACAGCGAGCCGCCGGTGAAGTCGATTCCCGGCCTCGACACCCCCTCGTCCACCAGTCCGCCGACGACGGGTGGCCAACCCCGGGCCAGGGTGGAGCTGACCCTCGAGGTGACCGCGAGCCGCCAAACCAGGGCGTTCGCGGCATACGTCCAGGCGCGCACCGAGTCGTTCCAGAAGAGTGGCCCCACTCGCTCACTGAGAGTGACAACCACGGGTCGCGAGTACGAACGGCAGCGCAATCTGCTCCAGGATGCGCTCGAAAGCGGATTTACCGTGCCTGCAGAGCCCCGAGTTGCGGTGGTGAGCCAGCGAGATCTAGCCGCGAGGACGACGCTGCTCGATGTCTGCTTTCACCTGCCATCGACGGAATACATCGACATGGTCACCGGCGATTCGCCGTACGGAGACGTTCCCGACCGCTGGCAGCGCGCGGTCGTGACGATGGCCCGTCAAGCCGTGACCTGGAAAGTGGATAAAGTAATGCAACCGAACGTCGACATCGCTTCGTCGTGCAGAGGACTGAGATGATCCTGAAGAGCTTGGTGGCGCGCACCGCCGCCTGCGTGGCCGTGGTATGCGCTGGCCTCATCGGCGTGTCCGATATGGCCACAGCCACTTCCAGCGCGCCCGTCAGCGCGTCCGCACCCGTCAAGGCAACCGCACCCGTGACCGTGGCCGCACCTGCGGGCTCGTGGACGGCCGGCGGGCTCATCGCTTCCAAGGCTCCGGCTCCGATGACGCAGGCGGCCCCGACGTCGGGATTCGCCCAGGTCGGCGGCTGCACGTTCTACGCCTCCAGCTCGTATGCCGGTGGCTGGTGCGCCAGCGGTGGCCTCAGCGGGGTGCCCCAGAGCCTCGCCGCGTGGCTGGCCGGTCGCACGTTCTACCCCTGCCGGTTCTTCGGGATTCCCGACGGCATGGTCATCAACGCACCGGCGCCCGACGGCGGGCGCTGGATGCTGAAGGCGTGCTTCAGCGGCTACGACCTGAGCGAAGAGTGGGGCGGCAACAACATCCGGGTCGAGATCGCCGCCCAATGGGTGAGGGACGGCGTGCGCCCGGAGACCGAGCCCTACATGGAGCAGTTCTGGGACGTCATCGAGGACCAGCACTTCTACCCGCTGCCCCGGATCAACTACGGCCCCTCCACACCGTTCACCGTCGGCACCTACAGCTATTTCTGGGCGTCCTGGGTCGAGGCACTGACCTCGAGCGAGGACACCGAGCCTGAGTACCGCGTCGCCTACCAGACCAACACCCAGGGCACGGTGTATCTCCATGCCTGGGTGACCAACGTGACGATCCTGCCGGGCGATGGGCTCGACCCCGTCAACTGCGGAGTCGCCGATGTCGAGTTCGACGACGAGGCCCGCGACCCCATCCCGCGCAGCGAGGGCGGCGACCAGGAGAGCGAGTGCTGGGCCATGTACGAGCACTCCACTGCGGACGAAGAGCTCCTGACGACCCAGATGCGCGCACAGGCCACCTGGCGGGTGCAGGTCGAAGACGCAGCCGGTAACTCGCTGGCGCGACTCGGTGACTTCAGCTACACCGTGAGGCAACGGGTGGCCGTCGCCGAAGTACAGACATTGGCGCTCCTCGACGAGGACGAATGAGGAGGATCTCGTGGTAGCCACCCCCACCGCGACGTACACCCGACTGCCCGGCGGTCATGACCCGCGCGGCAGCCGTGCGGGCGAGGTCGTCCGCGGGCTCCTCGCGCTCGTCGCCATCGCCGTGTTCACGATCGGTGTTCCCGTCGCCCTCTGGCTCGGTTTTGGGAGCCCATTGCCGGACGAGACGCCGACCGCCGACTGGCTGTATGCCGACTTCGATGCGCGTGATGTTCTTGCGGTGCTCGTCGGCGTTGTCTGGATCGGCTGGGCTCACTTCGTCCTTTGTCTGATCGTCGAGTTCTTCGCCGAACGTAAGGGCCGCGGGCTCTCGCCACGTGTGCCCGGTGGCTCGATCGGCACTCAGCCGATTGCGCGCAGGCTCGTCGGCGCTGTGCTCCTGCTGGCGGGCGGTATGGCTGCGACCATCCCCACTGCGACAGCCCTGACGACGTACGAGACCGACCAGGCGAGGGCGACCTCTGTCGCGCAGCCCGCTCAAGAGGCGGGGGTAGTGGGCAAGGCCGCGACGACTGCCGACCGCGCCACCGGGCACGGCGGCGCCACACACGCGGCCTTCACCGACCAGAAGGCCGGAGTGCTGCACAAGTTCGTCGAGGTGCAGCCGCCTGAGGGGCGCAACTACGACACGCTTTGGGGCATCGCTGAGCGGTACCTCGGAGACGGCCTGCGTTACAAGGAAGTCGCGGAGCTCAACCAGGGTGTCGTGCAGCCCGACGGGACCACGCTGCAGAATCCCGACCTGATCTACCCCGGCTGGATCCTGAAGCTGCCAGCCGACGCCGAAGGCCCGGGTCTGCGCACTCCTGACCACGATCCGAGCACCAGCAGCCCGAGCAGCCCGCGCAACGTCGGCGACGAGCAAGGCCCCGGCGCCGGGCCGGATACGCCCGTCTCCGACGGCGCCGGTGAAGCGGTCTCAGGGGCCGACGGGTCCGGAGCCACGGCGCTCGACGACGCCTCCATCGTGAGCGTTGGAGGGTTCAGCACGGTGGGGGCCCTGCTTGCCGCCGGCTTGCTGTTCCAGCTTCGCCGCCGACGTGGCTGGGACGGTGGACCACATCCGCGTGGTGGCAAGCCTCTCGACCAGGAGTTCGACCTCCGCAAGGCATCCGACGAGTCGTCATCCGTCTTCCTCGACACGATCCTCCGCGGCCTGGCGGCGGCAACGCCTGCCGGTGCCTCCTTGCCCGCCCCGACCGCCGGTCTGCTCGGCGTCGACGGGCTCGCCCTGACATTCCCGGCCGACTCCCGGGTCCGGCTGGACTCGCCGTGGCGCGGCGACCCAGGTGGGCGCACCTGGTCGGTGCAGCGCGCCCAGGCAACGTCGGTCACGGTGCCGCGGGGCCAGCTGAGCCCCCTTCCGGGCGTTGTTGCGCTTGGCCTCGGCGCCCACGACGTACGAGACCATGATCGACATCGAGTCGGTTGCGGGGATCGTAAGCGTCAGCGGCGACCTCGGGGTTGCCCGCGACGTGGCGATCGGCCTCGGCCTCGGGCTCGCCACTAACCGCTGGTCCGACCGACCGAGGGTCACGTTCGTCGGTTTCGCCGACGACCTCTCGGCGCTCGCACCTGACAGCATCCGCCACTACGACGACCTCGCTGCAGTCTTCGAGATCGTCGACGCAGCCCGACGCCGTCAACACAGCGCCTGCGCGGCAGGTGGCTTCGACTCGGTCCGGGCCGCCCGTCTCGTCGACAACGACGCCCGGATGTGGGCACCGGAGTTCGTGGTCCTGTCCGGCGTGCCCAGCGATCCCGACGTGCAGCGGCTGCAAGAGCTCACCCGCGACCCCCGCAACGCGATCGGGGTCATCGTGGTCGGCGATGTGCCTGCCGCTCCCGGTGCGCCTTGTCACAGTCGTCCGACGGACGGCTGTGGTGCGGGCCGCTGGGGATCGACGTGGCCGCGCACCGCATCTCCTCTGACTCCTACCGCGATGCGCTGAGCGTCTTCGACGCTGAGTTCGCACGGTCCACGGTGGGCAAACCGACGCCGCATCCGTGTCTCGCTGCCCGTCGTCGACCCCGACGCCCTCGACCTCAGCAAGCCGATGCCGGTCGAGATCACCACGCTCGGCCACGTTGCGGTCGACGCGCCCGGGTGACGCTCGATGAAACGCGGCGTCCGCTTCTCACGGAGCTGATCGTCTACTTGGCGCTGCATCCCGAAGGCATCCACCCCAACGTGCTCGCCGCGGCTATCTGGCCGCGCGGCGTGTCCGACGAAGTTCGTGACTCGGTGCTGGCGCAGGCCGCTCACTGGCTTGGTGTCGACGACAGCGAGACACCACGGCTTCGGATCGACGCCGAGGGTCGCTGGGTTCTCACGCCGGCAGGCGTGCGCGTCGACTGGGACGTCTTCCGCCTCCTCGCCAACCGCGCTGGCTCCGGGAAGGATCCGGTCGCGGACCTCGAGCAGGCGCTCACGCTCGCGAAGGACGCGGCGTGGAGCGGGCTTCCCGCCGGCCGCTACGGCTGGCTCGCCTACGAGACGATCGAGGCAGATGTGCGGGTGGCCGTCGTCGCCGTGGCGCGCCGCTTGGCGTCGCTGTCGGCCGATGCGGGTGAACCATTGCAGGCGCGAAACGCTCTCCAGGCCGGGCTGCGGCTTGCTCCGGCCTGCGAAGAGATCTGGCGGGACGCACTGCGCCTGACGAGCAGGTTCGCCGGGCGCGCCGACGTTCGTGCCGTTGCCGATGACATGTACGTCGCGATCGCCCAGCACGGCTCGCCCCGTGGCGCCGAGGCCGAGACCGACGCCCTCGTCGACGAACTGGTGCCGGGCTACCGCAGGTCGTCCGCTGCCTGAGGAGTCCACGGCACCACGTCAGGTGCTCGTGCCATGGGAACGTGTCGCGGGCTGGTTCGAGCGCTACGAGCTGCGACACCCTGACACCCGATGGTGGGTCGACGGCGGCGTCCTCCACGGCGACAGCCCTGACGGAAGCCGTGTCTCGCTGCCGATCCCGTTCTACGACTCGACTCTGAGCTCTCCGGGCGATGTGGCCGCCCATCTCGGCAAGCCGTGGCGGCTGGGGGTCGTCCTCGTGCGCCGCGGAGGCTTCGCCGTTGCGTACGTCGTGGGGGCCGACATTGTGGAGTCGAAGGTCGGGAAGCGCCACGTCCAGGGCAAGACGAAGGCGGGCGGGTGGTCGCAGCACCGCTTCGCAAACCGGCGTGACAACCAGGCCAAGGTGGCCTTCGCCGCGGCGGCGGGCCACGTCGAGGAGATCCTGCTCCCACACGCTGGCCGGCTCGACCTGGTGATCTCCGCCGGCGACCGTCAGGCTGCGGACGCGGTGTGGGCGCAACCGCGACTACGCCCGCTGACGACACGGCCACAGCGCTGGCTCGGTGGGGTAGCGGACCCCCGGCGCGACGTACTGGAGCAGGCAGTCGCCACCGCGCGGTCAGTGACGATCAGCCTCACGAGATCCGCCCACCGATCCCTGACCCGGCCAACCGCCCGTTGCGTCCGTGCAGCTGGTCGCTATGGCGCTCGCGGGCACGGACGCAAGGGCTAAGCGTCTCTTGCGTCCGTGCAGCTGGTCGCTATCGCGCTCGCGGGCACGGACGCAAGGCTAGAGGGCGTTGCTCGCGAACGTGTCGCAGTCGCTCATCTGACCCGACTCATAACCGGTCATGAACCAGTCGACGCGCTCCTCGGCCGACCCGTGCGTCCACTGCTCTGGGTTGACGCCTCCCTGGGTCCGCTCTTGGATGCGGTCGTCTCCAACAGCTGTAGCGGCGTCGATCGCCTCGGCGATGTCATCCTCGGTGAGCTCCAGGATGAACGGCTCGCCGGTCTCGTCGGTGGTGGTCGTGGCTGCGTGTGCCCACACGCCGGCGTAGCAGTCGGCCTGGAGCTCGATCCGGACCGACGGGCTCGTAGGCCCGGTCTCTCGGCTCTGGTGTTCGGCCAGGGTGCCGAGCAGGTCCTGGACATGGTGGCCGTACTCGTGGGCGACGACGTACGCCTCCGCAAAGTCGCCACCCTCAGCGCCGAGCTCACCTTCGAGCATGGCGTCGAAGAACGACAGCTCGAGGTAGACCTCCTTGTCGGCTGGACAGTAGAACGGTCCGGTCGACGAGGTCGCCTGCCCACACGCGCTCTGGGTCGACCCGGTGAAGTTCTGCCACTGGGACTCCTCGTAGGCCGTGTTGGCCTGCTCGGGCAGGGCCGTGGCCCAGAACGCCTGCACCGAGTTGACGGTCGCCAGGATCCGGCACTCCTGCTGGTCGGTGTCGGCGCCGGTCCGGCACTCAGTCGGCTCACCCTCCGTACCGCCCGACCCGCCCAGCAGGCCGCCTCCGTTGAGCTGGGTCACGACGACGAACACCACGATGGTGAGGATGACGCCCACGATGCCGCCACCGGTGGGGATTCCGCGAGGGAGTCCACCGCCTCCGAAGCCCGACGATGAGCGGCCGCCGCCTCGGTTGCGCACCTGACTGCGGTCGAGCCGCGCCTTCGGATTGAACTTCATCGAGGGTCCTTCCACGGTGTGGCCGGGCCTTCCGGCGAATCTCAGGTGCCGAGCGGTGCGCCTGTAGCCTAGGCAAGCATCATGCCCGCACCGAGTCCGTCGGGCATCTCAGCGTCCCGAAAGTCATCGTCCGCTCATGATCACTGCCCGAAAGCTCCACGTGCGCGCGGGCGCGCAGATCCTGGTGGATGACGTGTCGTTCCGGATCGGCCCTGGCGACAAGGTCGGCCTGGTGGGACGCAACGGCGCCGGCAAGACGACCATGACGCGGATCCTGGCCGGTGAGGCTGCGCCGTTCAGCGGCGATGTCCTGCGCGTCGGATCGGTCGGCTACCTCTCGCAGGACCCCCGCACCGGTGACCTCAGCATGCTGGCCCGAGACCGCATCTTGTCGGCCCGCGGGATCGATGACGTCGTACGTCGGTTGCGCCAGACCGAGCAACAGATGGGCAGCGACGACACCCACGTCGCCGAGAAGGCCATGCGGCGCTATGCCGTCGCCGATGCCGAGCTGCACGCAGCCGGAGGGTTCGCCGCTGAGGCGGAGGCTGCTCAGATCGCCGCCAGCCTCGGTCTCCCCGAGCGCGTGCTGGGTCAGGCCCTGCAGACGCTTTCCGGAGGGCAGCGGCGACGGGTGGAGCTGGCGCGGATCTTGTTCTCGCAGGCGCAGACACTGCTGCTCGACGAGCCGACGAACCACCTCGACGCAGACTCGATCGTCTGGCTGCGCGACTTCCTCAAGTCGCACCGGGGTGGCCTGGTGGTGATCAGCCACGATGTCGCCTTGCTGGAGCAGACGGTGACGAAGGTGTTCCACCTCGACGCCAACCGGGCTGAGGTCGACATCTACAACATGGGTTGGAAGAAGTATCTGCAGCAGCGCGAGACAGACGAGCGCCGCCGCCGCAGGGAGCGGTCCAACGCCGAGAAGAAGGCCGGCGTCTTGTTCGCCCAGGCCGACAAGATGCGTGCGAAGGCCACGAAGGCGACCGCTGCCCAGAACATGGCCAAGCGCGCTGAGCGGCTCCTCGGCGGGTTGGAGGCCACCCGACGCAAGGACCGCGTGGCGAAGATCGACTTCCCGACACCCGCGCCATGCGGCAAGACACCGCTGATGGCACACGAGCTGTCGAAGTCGTATGGCTCGCTCGAGGTCTTCACCGACGTCGACTTGGCGGTCGATAAGGGCAGCAGGGTCGTCATCCTCGGCCTCAACGGTGCTGGGAAGACGACGTTGCTGCGGATCCTTGCCGGCATCGACGAGCCCGACACGGGCAAGGTTGAGCCGGGCCATGGCCTGCGGCTTGGCTACTACGCGCAGGAGCACGAGACGCTCGACCTCGAGCGCAGCGTCGTACAGAATCTCCAGTCGTCAGCGCCCGCTCTGACCCAGACACAAGCCCGGAGCGTGCTCGGCGCGTTCTTGTTCTCCGGGGACGACGCCGACAAGCCGGCCAGCGTGCTGTCCGGCGGCGAGAAGACCCGGCTGGCGCTCGCCACCCTCGTCGTGTCGGCTGCCAACGTGCTGCTGCTCGATGAGCCCACCAACAACCTCGACCCGGCCAGCCGACAAGAGGTGCTCAATGCGATCCGCAGCTACCGCGGTGCCATCGTGCTCGTCACGCACGACGAGGGAGCCGTGGAGGCACTCGCCCCTGACCGGGTGCTGATCCTGCCTGACGGCGTCGAGGACCTCTGGAACGCCGAGTACGCCGACCTGATCGAGCTCGCATGAGCCCCGACAGCGTAGTCAGGCTGGAAACCGCAGGGGCGGTCGCCACCATCACCTTGTGCCGGCCGGAGAAGCGCAATGCCCAGACCCCGCGCCTCTGGCGGGAGATCGCGAGCATCGGGGCGAGCCTTGGTGACGACATCCGGGTCGCCGTGATCCGTGCCGAGGGCAAGTCGTTCAGTGCTGGCCTCGACCTGGCGATGCTCAGTCCCGGAGACGGCTCTGGCGACATGACCCTCAGGGACATGATGGCGCTGGATGACGAGGCGGTTGTCGACCAGATCGCCGAGTTCCAGGAGGGCTTCTCGTGGTGGCGGCGCGCTGACCTCGTCACGATCGCGGCCGTCCAAGGCCACGCGATCGGCGCGGGCTTCCAGCTGGCCCTCGCGTGTGACCTGCGGGTGTGCGCAGACGACGTACGGTTCGCGATGCGGGAGACAAGCCTCGGCCTCGTGCCAGACCTGGGCGGCACCCATCCGCTGGTGTCGCTGGTGGGCTACTCGCGGGCCCTGGAGATCTGCGTGACCGGCCGGTTCGTCGAGGCCGACGAGGCGAGCCAGCTGGGTCTGGCGACGATCGTCGTACCTCGTGAGCAGCTCGACGCCACCGTGGCCGACCTGTGTGCCGCACTGACCGCGCCGATGCATGAGGCGGTGACCGCGACGAAGGAGCTTCTGCAGGGCGCTGCCCGGCGCACGTATGACGATCAGCTCCTCGCCGAACGGCTCGCGCAGGTGCAGCGGATGCGCCATCTCGAACGCTTTCTGCCGCGCGGAGAGCGCTGAACCCGCTGCATAGGGGAACATCTCACCCAAAGACGGCGTTGGAGTCCACACGATGAGTAGTCCCAGTCCGATGCGGATGATGTACCAGATGAGTCGCCAGGACCCCACCGAGGGCCGCGAGCGGCTCGCCCCCGGGACGACGCGACGCGTCATGGCTTTCGCCAAGCCCTACACCCGCCAGATCCTCGCGTTCCTCGCGCTCGTCGTAGTCGACTCCGCTCTGGTGATCGCCACCCCGCTCCTCATCAAGAAGATCGTGGACGACGCGATCCCCACTGGCGACAGCGGTCTCGTGACCATGCTGGCACTCGGCATGGCCGGGCTCGCCGTGGCGGAAGTCGGGCTGTCGCTGATCCAGCGCTGGTACTCGTCCCGCATCGGTGAGGGCTTGATCTACGACCTCCGCACGAAGGTCTTCGGCCATGTGCAGCGGATGCCGATCGCGTTCTTCTCACGTACCAACACCGGCTCGCTCGTGTCGCGACTGAACAGTGACGTCGTCGGTGCACAGCGGGCGTTCACGTCCGTGCTGTCCGGCGTCGTCGGCAACATCGTCGGCTTGCTGATCGTGACGATTGCGATGCTGGCGCTTGCCTGGCAGATCACGCTGTTGGCACTGCTCATGCTGCCGGTCTTCCTGCTGCCGGCGAAGTGGGCCGGGCGCAAGCTCTCCGGTCTCACCCGCGAGCAGATGCAGACCAACGCGGAGATGTCGGGGATGATGACCGAGCGCTTCAACGTCGGCGGCGCGATGCTCGTGTCCCTGTTCGGTCGTCGCCACGACGAGCAGGCGGAGTTCTCCGGTCAGGCCGAGACCGTGCGCGACCTTGGTGTCAAGATCGCCATGATCGGCCGCATCTTCTACAGCGCCCTGGCACTCGTCGCTGCGCTCGCCACGGCTCTCGTCTTCGGGGTCGGCGGCCACCTCGTCATCCGCGACCAGCTG
Source organism: uncultured Actinomycetota bacterium (assembly GCA_963811585.1). Lineage (GTDB taxonomy): Bacteria > Actinomycetota > Actinomycetes > Propionibacteriales > Nocardioidaceae > JACDHG01. The sequence goes on along the minus strand of CAWERR010000006.1, from coordinate 316,421 downwards.
ACGGTCGGGACACTCCTCGCGCTCGCCGCTCTGATGGGGCGGCTCTACGGGCCACTTACGTCCCTGTCGAACGTCAGGATCGACGTCATGACCGCGCTCGTCTCCTTCGAGCGGGTGTTTGAAGTCCTCGACCTCGAGCCGATGATCCGCGAGCCTGCTGACCCGGAGGCGCTTGACACGTCGCGAGCGACGGTGCAGTTCGAAAACGTCACGTTCCGGTATCCGACTGCCGACGAGGTATCCCTAGCCAGCCTCGAGGTGATCGCGCAGCCTGAGGGGAAGGTCACCCAGGACGTCCTGCACGACGTAAGCCTCGACGTCGGCGTGGGGGAGATGGTGGCTCTCGTCGGCCCCTCCGGTGCGGGCAAAACCACCCTCACCCACTTGGTGGCAAGGCTGTACGACGTCACCGGCGGCACGGTGCGTGTCGGGGGTAGGGACGTGCGCAATGTCGCGTCGGCCGACCTGCACGGGATGGTCGGCTACGTCACCCAGGACGCGCACATGTTCCATGACTCGATCCGTGCCAACCTGACGTACGCCAAGCCGGACGCGACCGATGGCGAGCTCATGGTCGCGCTCGAGGCGGCACAAGTGGGGAGACTCGTCGCGTCTCTGCCCGATGGCCTCGACACCGTCGTCGGAGACCGCGGCTACCGCCTCAGCGGCGGGGAGCGGCAGCGCCTCGCGATCGCCAGGCTGCTGCTCAAGGCTCCGCGCATCATTGTGCTCGATGAGGCGACCGCCCACCTCGACAGTGAGTCCGAGTACGCCGTCCAACGCGCCCTGGACACCGCACTCGAAGGCCGCACCGCTCTCGTCATTGCCCACCGGCTCTCGACCGTCCGCAACGCCGACCAGATCCTCGTGATCGACGAAGGGCGCATCGTCGAGCGCGGTACACACCGTGCTCTGCTCGCCGCCAACGGGCTCTACAGCGACCTCTACCGCACCCAGTTCGCTGACGACGACCACGACGAGCCCGTCACCGTCCCCTGATCTGATTTCCCGCTGATCGAGCTTGTCGAGATCCAGGGTCTCGACAAGCTCGACCGACGGCTGGGGTCTCGACAAGCTCGACCGCCGGGAGGGCAGAATGGCGCGCATGGATCTGGGTTTGAAGGACCGCGTGTACATCGTGACCGGCGCCAGCCGCGGACTCGGGCAGGCCACCGCCCGAGTGCTCGTCGACGAAGGCGCCCATGTCGTGCTGTCGTCGCGAAGCAGTGAGAGCGTCGAGCGTGCCATCGCCGAGCTCGGACCCGGCAGCGCGACTGGGATCGCGGCAGACAACGCCGACCCCGGTACGCCGGCGAGGCTCGTCGCTGCCGCACAGGACACATACGGTCGCCTCGACGGTGCGCTGATCAGTGTCGGCGGCCCCGCCACGGGCGGCGTCCTCGACATCACCGACGACAACTGGCGTAGCGCCTTCGACACCGTCTTCCTGGGTGCCATGCGGCTCGCGACCACGATCGCCGACTCGCTGGGAGACGGTGGCTCGATTGCGCTGGTGCTGTCGACCTCGGTGAAGCAGCCGATCGGTGGGCTGGCAATCTCCAACGGGCTGCGCCCGGGGCTCGCGATGGCAGCGAAGACGCTTGCCGACGAGGTCGGACCACGCGGAATCCGGGTCAATGGCCTGCTGCCGGGCCGGGTGGAGACGGAGCGGGTTCAGGAGCTCGACGCGATGAGCGACGACCCTGAGGCGACCAAGCGGCAGCACCTCGCCGGCATACCCCTGCGACGCTATGGCCAGCCGGAGGAGTTCGGCCGGGCGGCCGCATTCTTGCTGTCGCCGTCGTCGGGCTACATCACCGGAGCCATGCTGCCGGTCGACGGGGGTCTCACCCGCGCGCTGTGACCGACGGTTGCGACGACGGGCGCGGCCGCGACAGCTCCTTGTACTCCACCCAGGCGAAGTAGCACCAGAACCCGAACGCCAGTAGGGCAAAGAACCACCACTGGAGCCCGTAGAAGAAGTGCGGGCCGGATCCAAGATCGGGCGGCTCAGCCAGCTGCGGGGCCGGATCGGTCGTCGGATCCTCGGACGTCAGGTCCACGAACCCGTCATAGACGGGATAGGGGAGGGTGGGTGCGATCGCATCCGACGAGATCGCCCGGACGGTGCCGTCGTTGGGTGTCACCTGCTGGTCGCTTCCGGTCGCGTTGAGCCGCACCCAGCCGGTGACGCTCACGGTGCCGCTCGGCGGCGCCGGCACGTCGGGTGTCTGGTTGGCGTTGGCGATCGTCTGCACCCAGCCGCGGTCGACGAGCAACGCGTCCCCGGACTCCGTGACGAGCGGCACGACCACGTCGACGCCGGGCGCGCCGTCGCGGGTCCGGTAGGACACCAGCAGCTGGTGCTCGACGTCATACGTGCCGACGGCGGCAACGACCCGCCACTGGTCGTCGTCCGCAGGCGGGTGCTCGGTGCTGAGGACTTGGTCGGCGGAAACGGGTGCAGCCTCGAGGTTGCGCTCCGTGGTCACATTCTCTTGGCGGCGCTCGTCATACCGCCGGAACTGCCAGCGGCCAAGCTCGATGCAGGCCACGCCGACGACGATGACGACGAGGAGGAGCCCGAGCCAGCGTCGGGACAGCAGAAATCGCAGCACAGCAGGGTTGAGCGTAGTCCGCGGCGGCCGTGAGCCGGTGCCTCGGCCACCCCGTAGGCTAGGCCTCGTGGACAGCCAGCAGCACGACCAAGGACCGCTGCTCGACCGCTATGGCCGAGTCGCGACAGACCTGCGTGTCTCGCTGACCGACCGCTGCAACCTGCGGTGCTCGTATTGCATGCCCGCCGAGGGGCTCGACTGGCTGCCCACCCCCGAAGTGCTCACCGACGACGAGGTCGTCCGGCTGATCGAGGTCGCTGTTGCGCACCTCGGAGTCAACGAGGTGAGATTCACGGGTGGCGAGCCGTTGATCCGCCGCGGGTTCACCGACATCGTCGCCCGCACAGCCAAGCTCGACCCCCGACCGCTGATGGCCGTGACCACGAACGGCCTAGGCCTCGACAAGGTGGCAGGCGCCCTCGCCGCCGCAGGCCTCGACCGGGTCAACGTCAGCCTCGACACCGTACGTCGTGAGACGTTCCACGCCATCACCCGACGCGACCGGTTCGACGACGTCGTGAAGGGCCTCGCCGCCGCCGCCGAGGCTGGGCTGACCCCCGTCAAGGTCAACGCCGTACTGCTGCGCGGTCACAATGACGATCAGGCGCCGGAGCTGTTGCGATGGTGCATCGAGCAGGGCTACGACCTGAGGTTCATCGAGCAGATGCCACTCGACGCCCAGCACGGCTGGAGCCGCGAGCTGATGGTAACGGCCGAGGAGATCCTCGCGTCCTTGGAGTCGGAGTTCGAGCTGACTGCGCACCCCGACGAACGGGGGAGTGCCCCTGCCGAGCTGTTCGTCGTCGACGGCGGCCCGGCGACGGTGGGCGTGATCGCATCGGTGACGCGGCCGTTCTGCGGCGACTGCGACCGGGTGCGGCTGACTGCTGACGGCCAAGTGCGCAACTGTTTGTTCGCCCGGGAGGAGTCGGACCTCCGCACCGCGCTGCGCGCAGGAGCCTCCGACGAGGAGATCGCGCAACGATGGCGGACGGCGATGTGGTCGAAGCGTCCCGGTCACGGCATCGACGACGAGTCATTCCTCCAGCCGGTGCGCCCAATGAGCTCCATCGGCGGCTAACTCGCCGCTGCCCCCGCGCCGCGTTTGCCTTGTTCACAAGGCAGCCTCCCTGTGAACAAGGCAGTTGTGCCTTGGGCACCGTGCATCTGCCTCGCGTACATCTATGGTTGGAGGCCAGTGCAGCGGTGCAGTCGACGCCAGTCGGCGATCGCGTCGGCTTGGTCCGCGCCCCGCAACGGGAGCGGTCGCCCGTAGGTCTGGATTCGCGCCGGGATCCACGAGTCGCCGACCACCTGTCCGTCGCGGATGGTGACCCGGAGGACGCCAATCTCGGGTTCGTGGTTGTGATACCAGAGGAAGTTGCCGAGGCCGTAGTAGACGTACGTGTCGCCAAGCCACCCGGAGCCGAGCAGCACGTGGGCGTGGCTGCCGACATGACGTCGGCGCCCTCCTCGGCGAGGGCTTTGGCGGTGGTTTGCTGCTGGGCAGTCGGGCAGCCCCGGAGCTCGGCTCCCCAGTGCATGTAGAAGACCACGACGTCGTTGCTGCTGCTAGCCGCTCGGACGGCGGCGAGGAGGGCACGAGGCTTGTCGGCGTGGGCGGCGGCGATGCCGGGCGTGGTCGACCCGGCGGCCCAGACGCTGCTCGAGCCCTCGCGCATGGAACCGGTCAGCGGCGAGGAACGCAATATCGGTCCCTCGGATCAGTACCCGGTACGGCGCGAAGGCCGAGAGGCGGTTACCGCCGATTCCGATAACCGGGATCGGGCTGGTGCGGATCGCAGCGAGGGTGTCCTTGAGGCCGATTGGCCCGTAGTCGGCGCCGTGGTTGTTCGCCATCGTGACCACGTCGATACCCGCTGCGGCAAGGAGTTCGAGTGCGGCGGGAGAGGTGCGGTAGTAGTAGCGCTCGCTGGCGACCTCGAGCTCCTTGGCCTCCGGGGTACCACGGTCAGTGATGGACGACTCCAGGTTGACCATCGTCAGGTCCGCCGCCTTCAGTGTCTGTGTGATCGGCCCGAGCGCGCCGCGCGGGAGGTCGAGCATTGCCGCGAGATTGAGCTGGAAGTGGACGTCACCGGCGAAGGCCAGGCTGACTGTGCCCCGCGGGCCTGGTGGCGGAGATGAGTGGTCGTCCGCTCTGTCCGCCACGCGGATCGAGGATGGCGGCGGCACGACCGTCACCTGGCCGTCAGTTCTGCTGCAGGCGATGGCCGCCGTGGCCAGGACTACGGTGCCCAGCCCGGCAACCAACTGGGCAAGGCGCGGCAGAGCGTGCAACATGGCCGACCTACTGCTCGACGAAGCGGGCCGACTCGACCATGCGGGTCATCTCCCGCATCTGCGCCCAGCTGACACCGGGCTCGGCGACCCAGGCCAGGACGAGGCGCTCGCCGTCGACGTCGAGGATCCAGATGGCGGCGCGTTCACGCGCCGCCTCGAGGTACCACACGCCGTCGGGACCGGTGCTGAAGCCGTCGAAGGCGCGCTCCTCGCACCGCAGTACGTCGATGCCCTTCGCGACCTGGTAGGTCAAGTACAGGCCCCGATGACCGTCCACCGTGACCGGGACGGGCTCAGAGGTCGTGGCCCCCTTCTGGGCGACCAGGGCCTCGGCCAGATCCTTCACCGAAGGTCCAGGGTCCACGGCCGCTTTGAACTTGTCGCCCCCCTTGGAGCCGCATGGGTCGGGGGGGACCAGTTCTGCTGTGTGGAAGCCCATCGCATGGAACGGCTCCCCGGTGAGGAACGTCCAGCCGCCGAAGCTCTGGTAGCCCTCGGGAGCCTGGATCACCGCGACGTGGGTGGACACGCCGTTGGCGGTGAGCCCGTAAGCTCCGGCGGCGAGCTGAGTGTGGTCGGGCTCGTCGGAGAGGAGCGTCCAGGGCGGCTGTGCGTCCGTGGCGCCGTCCGTCGCGTCGGACGAGGGCGTGGTGGACGACTCCGCCTGAGTCGTGTCTGACGTGTTATCGCTGCATGCGGTGAGCAGCAGCGACGCGGCCGCCAGGAGCGGCAAGATGCCTCGGTTCAAGCGTCTGGTCATGATGGGCTCCTCAGGAGAGTCGGGAGTGCAGACACTCCGTTCTCGGTTGAGGCGGTGTCAGCCCGTCGCCGGACCGGTGTCAACTCGGTAACGGCCGCGTTGACGCCGCCCAAGAAGAGGGCGACAGTCGACACCGTGGGTATCGCCGTGCTCGGTCCGCTCCAGGTCGATGGCCAGGAGAACGGACTCAGCCCGAGAGACCGGGTCGTTCTCTCGGCGCTGGTGGTGCGCGCCGGCGACCCGGTCAGCACCGAGACCCTGGCGGACGCGCTGTGGGGCGACACCCCGCCCGCGACATGGACCAAGGTGGTGCAGGGCAGTGTCGTTCGGCTGCGGAAGCGGCTCGGTGTGGCTGCCATCGAGTCGGGGTCGTCCGGCTACCGCCTGACGTTGAACGATGACGAGTTGGACCACCGGCTTTTCGAGCGGCTCGTCGAGCGAGCGCGGGAGGCCCTGTCAGGCGGCGACCCGGCGCGGGCGTCGTACCTGGTGAAGGACGCCCTGGACCTGTGGCGTGGGCGGGCGCTGACCGATCTCGAGGAGTGGGAGCCGGGCGAAGTGGAGGCCGGGCGTCTCGAGGGCATGCGGATGGACGCCGAAGAGCTGCGCATACAAGCCGAGATCCGGGCCGGCCACGTCGAGGCAGTGCTGGAGCAGGCCCGGACGCTGGTCGCCAAAGCGCCCTTCCGTGAACGCCGTTGGGCCCTGCTCGCGACCGCGTTGCACCAGGCGGGGCGGCAGGCGGAGGCTCTCGGCGCGATCAAACGCGCCCGCGAGATGCTTGTCGACGAGCTCGGACTCGATCCGGGACGCGATCTGGTCGAGCTCGAAGCCATGCTGCTGCGGCAGGACCCGTCACTCTTTCCGGTGACCTCAGCGGAGGTCAGTGCCACCTGTCCCTACCGCGGCCTGCTGCCCTTCGACGCCGCTGACGCAGACACGTTCTTCGGCCGCGAGGACGACGTTGCCGCCTGCGTACGCCGGCTGCGTGACACGAGCGTGCTCGCGGTGATCGGTCCGTCCGGAGTGGGCAAGTCCTCCCTCGTCCGAGCCGGCGTCGTGGCCTCGCTTTCCCGCAGCGGGACCCCTGTGCTCGTCACCTCACCTGGTGAGCACCCCATGGACTCGCTAGTCGAGTTGAAGCCGCGTGGGCGCCAGACCCTGGTGGTGGACCAGGCCGAGGAGGCCGTCACACTCTGCGCCGACGCGGCCGAACGGGCGCGCTACTTCGCGGCACTCGCGCTGCACGTGGGCGCCGGCGGCCCGCTCGTGCTGGCTCTCCGAGCCGACCACCTCGGCGATCTCGCGCCATACCCGGAGATCGCCCGGGTCCTGGAGGACGGCATGTATCTGCTCGGCCCGATGGGCGAGCCTGGGCTGCGGAGCGCGATCGAGGGTCCGGCCCGCCGCGCCGGGCTGCGGCTCGAACCAGGTCTCGTCGACCTGCTGGTTCGCGACGTAGAGGGCGAGCCCGCCGCGCTGCCGCTGCTCTCCCACGTGCTGCGCGAGACCTGGGAACGCCGTGAAGGACCGACGCTGACCGTTGCCGGGTACCGGGCTACCGGCGGGATCCGGCAGGCCGTCTCCCAGTCCGCCGAGTCCTTGTACGACGCCATGGACCCTGCCGAACGCACCCAGCTCCGCAGCTTGCTGCTCCGGCTGGTCATGCCCACCGAGGACGGCGACCCAGTCCGGGCCCGCGTCCCCAGGGCCAAGGTCGCCGCCGACGCCGGCCACCAACGACTTGTCGAGCTGCTGGTCGAGGCCCGGCTGGTCAGCATCGACGGCGACACCCTCCAGATCGCCCACGAGGCACTCGTGCGGGTTTGGCCGCGACTGCGCGGCTGGCTCGACGACGACATCGACGGCCAGCGGCTGTTCCGCCACCTGGCCGGAGCCGCCGACGCCTGGGAAGCCATGGGGCGTCCGGACAGCGAGCTCTACCGAGGCACCCGGCTGAGCCGGACCCTGGAATGGCGGGAGCGCACCACGCCCGACCTGAACGACGCCGAGACCGCCTTCCTCGACGCCTCGGTCGCACTGTCCATGGCCGAGCTGCACGCCGCTCAGACCAGGGCCGCCCGCGAACGCAAGGTAAACCGCCGTCTACGGAGTGCGCTGGCCGGAGTCGGTGTACTCCTCGTGCTGGCCCTGGTCGCCGGTGTCCTGGCGCTCCGATCCGCGGACCAGGCCCAACAAAACCAGGCCAGCTCCGAAGCCGCTGCCCGGCTAGCCGAGGCCCGGGGGGCTGGAGCGCAGGCTCTCAATCAGGACATCGCGGCGGTTTCTCTCCTGCTCGAGCTAGCAGCCCTGCAGGTTGACGATTCCCCGCAGGAATGGGAGAACCTGGCCACCACGCTGACCAGGCTGGGATCACTGCAACGGATCCAGGAGACCGACGGCGCGTCAGTCTCGCTCGCGGTGAGCGGCGACGGCGCGCTGGTGGCGCTGGGCAATCCCGACGCGGGCTTGCAGCTCTTCGACGCAACCACGCTGGCCCCGATCGAGTTCGGCGATGATACGCCCACCAGCGCCATCACATTCTCCCCGGACGGCAAGCTGATGGCGGCCGCCGTCAACCAATGGACGGGCGGACCGACCCCCCGCATCTTCGCGCATCCGGTGCACCTGTACGACGTCCCCAGTGGCGAGCTGTCTGCCCGGCAGCCCGGCGGGTGGCCGAGCGGCGCCAACGTCGAGTACTCGCTGGCTTTCAGCCATGACGGCAACCGGCTGGTGGCGGGCATCAACAGGTACCTCGGTCCAGACGGACCACTTCTCGCGGCCGTGCTGGTGTGGGACGTGGCTGACCCGTCCAAGCCGGTGTTCAAGGTGAACTTGCCTGACCTGCCCCAGGCCGCGTTGAGTCCCGACGGCCGGCTCGTCTACACCGCGACGATCGGTCCCCGCTCGGTCCGCGTTTTCGATGTTGACTCCGGCCGCCTGCTCAAGTGGACCGGGTCCGGCCTCATCAAACAACCCCTGAAAGGCGCTGTGGACGTCAGCCCGGACGGGTCCAGCCTGGCAGTCGCGACCGGCAACCGGATCCTCCGCTTTGACACCAAGGCCCTCGAGACGAAAGGTAAGGCGCTTCGAGGACACACAGCCGAAGTCACGGACATCGAGTACTCCCACGACGGTTCGATGCTGCTGTCGACGTCGGTGGACAGGACCACGCTCGTCTGGGACGCCGACTCGGGTGTGCAGCTCGGCAGGTTCGCGGCCCACAAGGACCAGATCTGGGGCGCCGGATTCAGCCGGGATGACCGCACCGTATACACCAGCTCAGGGCCTGACAGCCGCTCGGAGCCCGGCGTCGCGACGTCCGAGCCCTCAGCGTTCGAGCTGATGGCCTGGGACGTGACCGGTCACGGCGATTTCCTGTCCGTCGGTGAAGTCGGCAGCACCGGCGAGGGGAAGATCGGCGTGTCGCTTGCAGGGCCCGACGGCCAAAGCGTCGCGCGTATCCAGGACGACCGCGTGTGGTTCGTCGACTACCGGACCGGTCAGGAAACTAGGCCGGTCTCCATGCGCAAACAGCTGTCGAACCACGTCTGGTCACCGAACTCCCGCTGGCGCCTGACCATAGGACCAGGCGTGCTGTCGCTGAGGGACGCGGAGACTGGCCGCCTGGTCGAGCAGCGCAGCTACCGGCCAGGGGTGCGAGTGCTGGCGGCGTTCGGCGCCGATGGCAAAACGGTCTACGTCGATGACCGAGCTGGACACCTGGAATCGCTGGCTCGGGCGACGCTGCAGCCGGTCCGCGAACCTGTCGCCTTTGCCCACGACGCCGTTTCCCTGCTGCCTGATCCCCACGGCGAGACGCTCCTGGTGCTCAAGGAGTTCGGGTCGATCGCCTGGGTCGACCCCGCGAACGGGGAGATCCTGCAGTCCACGCGGGAGCTACTGACGACGCAGGACAGGCTGGCTGCGATCTCGCCGAACGGGTCGGTCCTTGCAGCCGTCGACTCTTCCGGATACGTGCGGCTCATCGACGCCGAAACGTTGGCGTGGGCTGAGGACCCGTCGCTGAGGGAAGGGTTCGACGTCGTCTACGCACCCGACGGCAGCCAGTTCGCGTCGGTGCAACCGGACCGGATCAGGATCTGGGACGGCCGGACCGGTGCCTACCAGGCGAGCATCCCGCTCCCGAACCTTCCTGCCACGGGCGTGTGGTCGACTGCCAGCCTCGGACCCGGCATGACCATCGCCTACCTGCCCGACAGCAAGGGCCTCCTGGTGGCATCGGCCGACGGACGGATCTTCACGGTGGACACCCGCATGAGCACGTGGCTGGAACGCGCGTGCAGGATCGCCGGACGCAACCTGACACGGGACGAGTGGAGTCAGTTCTTCCCCAGCCGGCCTTACCAGGTGACCTGCCCGCAGTGGCCATCGGCAGGCTAGACCCTTGCGACGGCCATGTCGCCGTTGCCAATCAGCCCGTCGGGTCAGAACGGCATCGCGATGAACGGCGATGAGTAGTCATCGTCATTCGCCAGTTGCTGTTCGGCGTCGGCGGGCGACATACGGCTCGCGCTCAGCCTCCAACTGCATGCCCAGCAGTCGAACGTCGCCGGCAGTCGGGATTCCGGTTACCTCCTCGTGCGAGAGCACCCAGGAGACCGCCGCATTGATGCGAGACTGGTTGTCGTACGGCTCGTACCACGTCGTGTACGACTGGTCGGCGGCGGCTGGCCAGTTGCGTCGGGACACCGTCTTGATCGTCATCAGCCCCGCGTCCTGGCGGCGGATCTCCTCAACGAGCGCCCGGTAGTCGGCCTGGTAGGACTCGTCGCGCCAGAGCACCGGGTTGAGCGGCGTCAGGACCGTCGCGAAGGGGTAGCGGCGCAAGGCCTCGAGGTGGGTCACGGGCGCATCGTGACCGTGTCCAGTAATGCCGACGGCGCCGACCAGCCCCTGCTCCAGAGCGCGCGTCGCCGCCTCGAGCGCGCCGTCAGGACCTGTGGCCGCGTCGAGCTCACCCAGGTCACCGATGGCGTGCAGCTGGAGCAGGTCGACGCGGTCGGTCTGCAGCCGGTCCAGGGAGGCATGAATCTCCCGCCATGCCGACTCCTGGTCGCGGTGACCGGTCTTCGTCGCCAGGAAGATCTGGTCTCGGATCTCCGACATCCATGGCCCGAGCCGCAGCTCAGCGTCCCCGTAACTCGCCGCCACGTCGAAGTGGTTGATGCCCCCGTCGAGGGCTTCCTGGACAGAGCGATCCGCCACATCCTGCGACACATCGCCGAGGGCCGCGGCGCCGTAGATGAGCACCGAACTCTGGTGTTCGAGACGTCCAAGTCTGCGCTTCTCCATGGCGACCACTCTGTGCCCCTTGGGTCCTTGAGGCAACTCGAAAGTTACGCCGAGTAGCTTGCCGATTCCACACAATCACGGTGACGTCGTACGACTCCCCAAGCCCCGCACTCGGTGGCACAATCGCTCTTCAAAGGAGGGTGGGATCATGCCAAGGAAACCACGTGAAGATCTTGAGCTAGAGCCAGACTTGTATGACGATCCGGACCGCGATAGCGACGAACTGTCGCCAGTAACGGGGAGCTACCAGGAGGTCGAACAGCAAGACGGGGAGCCACAATGAGTGTGAAAACCCCGCGCCAGGCCATCACGTTTGCCAAAAGGAACCGCACCTGTGAGCCCGGATTCTGCCTGCGGTACGTCCGCACGGCCTACGGCGTAGAGCCGGCATTCCTCTCGGCGTCTGAGGCGTGGACCGGGGCAAAGTTCAAGCATCCAGTCAAGTCGGGGGTCCAGGTGCCGCGCGGTGCGCCGGTGTACTGGACTGGTGGGAGCCAAGGGTTCGGGCACATCGCGATCGGGACCGGCAATGGCAATTGCTGGAGCACCGACGCCGCCGGAGCGGGTGTTGTCGCGAAGGTCAACATCGACGAGCTGACCGTCAGGTTCAACATCGAGTTTCAAGGGTGGGCGGAGGACGTCAACGGCGTGCGTGTCTTTGACACGACCGGGGTGCAAACGCAGGGCGGCGGCGGGGCGAAGACCACGGTGCGGCTCAAGAGGGTGCTGCCAGATCCGCGCGACGACGTGCGCCAGGTGCAGCGGGCACTCAAGCGGCGCGTGCCCAAGGCAACCAAGGAGATGGCTATCGACGGCATCTTCGGCCCGATCACGCAGGACGCGTACGCCTCCTGGCAACGCCGATGCGGTTTCAAGGGTTCCGATGCCGACGGCGTGCCGGGCAAGATCAGCCTTCAGAGGCTCGGCTTTGACGTGAGGTGACGCCTACCGGCGGCTACTCGCGGCCGCGATGATGTCGCTGTCCGTCGTGGTTCTCAACTCGACCTCGGGTCGTGTTTGGCACGGCCGTCGTCAGATTGGGTATCCCACGCGCTGTAGTCGAGCGCAGGGAACTCGCTCTCGATCTCCATCACACGGCCTTCAGAAGCCGAGCGCTTCGCGGCCAGCATCACCTCGAGCGCGTGGTAGGAGTGTTCCGGGCGAGTCACGGTGGGCCGTCCGCTGTCCACAGCATCGACCAAGTGGCGAAGTCCATCGGTCCACGGCCACTGCGGGTCGGACTCGGGCACGATTTCCCAGGACCCGCGATCGTTGGTCCACTGCTCGAAGCCTTCGGGTGCCCAGTCGTCACCCAGCATCTGCATCACCCCGTCCGAGCCATACAGCTCGAGCGCGGGAGAGCGGTACTTCTGCATGGTGAACCCGGTGGCGATGGAGGCGAAGCGTCCCTCGCCGAAGTCGAGCACGATGTGCGCGTTGTCGTCGGCTTCGACCTTCATCATCTCGCCGTCGACCATGCGCTCGGGGATCGCGACGCCGACCATGGCGGTCACGCGCTGGACCGACCCGAAGAATCCACACAGGCTCGTCAGGTTGTAGACGCCGAGGTCGAACAACGCCCCGCCGCCTGGCTGGTAGAACCACCGGCCCCACCACGGCCCTGACCACCCGTACCGCGCGCGTCCCAGCAGCAGGCGACCGATTTCGTCGGCCTGCACCCGTGAGTGCATGGCGCGATAGGTCTTCGACAGCACGATGTGCGGTGCGCACACGAGCACGCCTGGAGCGTCACGTGATGCCTCGATCAGTTCAGCGGCCTGCGACAGGGAAGTGGCCATCGGCTTCTCGACGAGCACGTGTTTGCCTGCAGCCAGTCCTGCCAGAGCCAGCGGCCCGTGCTCGTTCATGCTCGTCAAGACGAGCACGGCATCGACGTTGTCGTTGTCGATGACGGCTTGTGGGCTGTCTACCGATGGATCCGTGCCGAATCGCTCGGCAGCGGCCTTCCGCTTGTCGGGGTCGACGTCGTACGCCGCTGTGACCTCGACGCGTCCCTCGGTCGCGAGCTTCGCAATCAGTTGGGCATAGGGTCCAGAGGACACGCTGCCGAGTCCCAGCAATCCGAGTCGCATGGTCATGAATGATCCTTGTCTGGTCGGGGAGGGCGTGGCAGGCCTTACTGCGACCACTCGGATCGCTGCCAATGGAAGTCTCTGGCCTGAGCGAGAGGTTGCGCCACGAGAGCGAATGACATGATCAACGCGCGCCGTGGCTCGTCGGTGGTATTGGTCCCGTGTAGTGCATGGTGCGTCCCGAGTGAACGGTGGCCGCCCCGGGTGGAATCGGACAAGCAACCGGGTCAGTCACCACGCTCTCGTCGATCAAGACCAGGCCGTGCGACTCGGGGTTGATGAGCCGGTGATCCTGCACTTCGGCCAAGTGGCTTCCTGGCACGAACTGCATGCAGCCGTTGTCGAGTGTGGCGGGCTGCAGGGGCATCCAGATGCTGATGGCAAAGGACTTGGCCGCCGGGTCCCAGTAGGCCTCATCCTGGTGCCAGGGCGTCTCAACGCCGTCGTGTGGAGGTTTCCGGATCGCGTGCATGCCGGTCGGGAACACCTCGTCCCCCAGCAACGAACGGGCGATCACTCCGGCGTTGCGGTAGGCGGTCGTCTCGAGCAGTTCCGGGGCGTAGTGGTCAGGATTGAGGATCTGTGGCAAGACGGGCGGCGCGTCGGCATCGCCTGCGAGCTCGATTCGGTCGCGATCGGTGATATTGGCCTCGGGGTCGAAGAGCCGGTCGTAGACGCCCTGTAGCGCTACGACCTCTTCCTCGGTGGTGATGGCATCGACCACCAGGAATCCCTGCTCGTGGTAGCGCTGTACTTCCTCGTCGGTCAATTGAGTGGTGACGTCGGTCGTCATCGGAGGTCTCCTCGTTGTATGACCACCAGTCTGGCTGAAGCGCACGAGACAGCCTTGTCCTGGCGGAGTGGACTCTTGACCCAGCGGCCGAGATCGATGTGTGGCATCGCGGCGGCCTAGAGCTTCACTGATCCAGTGGCGATGCCACTGATGAACGATCTCTGGAACAGGATGAACAGCACGATGATCGGCGCAGAGACGATCATCGCGGCCGCGGCCATGCCGACCCGGTCGGTCGAGTGCTGAGCGGTGAAGAATGCCAAGCCCAGCGGCGCGGTGCGCAGGTTCTCATCGGTCACCATCACCAGAGGCAGCAAGAACTGGTTCCAGGACCACATGAAAATCAGCAGGGCGAGCGTGAGCACGGCCGGCCTACCGGGAGGAAGGGCGACCCGGAACAGTGTTCGCAGGCTTCCGGCCCCATCGAGCTGAGCCGCCTCCAGCACTGCCTTCGGCACGGATCGGAAATAGGCGCGCATCCAGAAAGTGCCGAAGCAGACGTACATGCCGAGCTGAGGGAGCACCAAGGCGGCGTAGGTGTTCGTCAGGCCGAGGGCGCGGAAGTCATAGTAGAGCGGGATGATGGCGGCCTCGAGGGGAAGCATCATGCCGCTGATCAGCAGGTAGAACAGCCACGTGCTGCCCCGGAATCGCATCGTGCCGAATGCGTAACCGCTGAGGACCGACAGCACCGTGGCGCCGCCGACCACCAGCGTTGAGACGATGAAGCTCGACCGCATATAGGTCGAGAGCTGCGCGATTTCCCATGCCTCCGAGAACGTCTCTGGATGCAGGGGGCTGGGAATGCTGAATCCCGACACCGGGGCCTCGCGCGGATGGAGAGACAGCAGCAGAGCACCGATAACTGGGTACATGGCGATCACCGAGAACAGGACCAGGAACGCGTACGCGAACAGCCGTTCGGTGCGGGTGGTCACTCCTGCCCCCTCGCGGCGAATCGGTCGATGCCGACGGTGATGATGAGGCTCAGCACCGCGAGCACCACCCCGATGGCGCATGCCTGGCCGACCCGGCCATCGAGGAACGCGCGGTTGTAGAGCTGTAGGCCCGGCACCTGTGTCTCGGTGCCCGGGCCGCCTCGCGTCATCACGAAGACGGTGTCGAACGTGTTGATAGCGCCCACCACGCCGAGGGTCGTGGCGATACCCAACTCGAGACGCAGCGCTGGCAAGGTCACGGCCAAGAACTCACGGAACCGGCCGGCGCCGTCGACCCGAGCGGCGTCGTACAACGTCCCGTCGATCTGCTGGATGCCTGCAACAAACAAGCACCATTGCCATGCCAATCCCCGTCCACGCGCCGACCATGCCGATGGCTGGCAGCGCCCACGTGAAGTCGCCGAGCCAGGATCGGGTCAAGGCACCGAGGCCGATCGACCGCAGGAACTCGTTCAAGGGGCCGTCGGATGCATAGATCCAGGTCCAGATCACGCCGACGACGACTGAGGAGAGCACCACTGGCATGAAGATCAGCACTCTGAACGTTGTGCCACCGCGCTTGGCGATGGTCCGGAACAGTGAGGCGATGAGCAGCCCGACGGCGATCGGGATGGTCGTGAAGAAGATCACGAGCACACCAGCGTGCACGAATGACTGGCTGATGACAGGGTCCGTGATGATGGTGGAGTAGTTCTCGATCCCGATCCAGGTGCCGATCGTGATGCCGTCCCACTTGAAGAACGACAGCCAAACGGAGTGGAGGAACGGCAGTCCGGAAAAGTGATGAAGGCCACGAGTGCCGGCGCGACATAGAGGTAGGGCACCAAAGCCCGTCGTCGGCGTACCCGCCGACGCGCCGTCCTCAGCTCGGATGGATGCTGGGACGGTGCGTCTTGGCGCGTAAGCCCGGAGGCTGCGGTCAGCCGGTCAGCCGCCACTGTTCTCCTCGACGAACGCCTTGCGGTCCGCCTCGATCTCCTCGAGGGCGTCCGTGCTCGACATCTCGCCGGCCAGAACCCTGCTGCATCACGGGGTACTGCACCTCGGGTGCCGTCGGAGTGGCGAACTCGAGGTACGGCATCAACACGTTGTTGTCGAGTACCGATGTCCAGGCGTCGTAGATGTCCGTAAACAGCGGGCCTGACTTGAGTTCCGGGTCTTCGACTGGCAGCGGTGCGATGTCGCCAGCGGCGAAGAAGGCCTTTGCTGCGTCCTCGTTCGCCATCCAGTCCAGGAAGGCTGCGCTCGCGGCGACCGCATCGCTGTTGGCGGCGATGTGGTGCGAGTATCCGAATGACCCGGTGGCCTTGGACGGGTCACCAGCCTCCAGCGGAGGAGTGAGGAAGAACCCCACGTTGTCTGGCATGTTTGCGGCCTCCCAAGAGCCCGCAGGGAACAACAGCGCTTCGCCTTTCCTGAAGTCCGCACCCGCGTCAGCTTGCGCGATGGCGTTGACGTCGGGTGGAAGGTAGCCGGCCTCGTTCCACTCAACGACCTTGTCGGTGCCCTGCTGGATCCCTTCGGAAGTGTAGGACGCTCCCTCGTCGGCGTAGACGACGCCTGAGATCTCTTCCGCAGTGGCGTACTGGTCGATCACGTTGTACAGCAGATGCCAGACCGGCCAACCGTCCTTGTTGCCGATCAGGATGGGCTGCTGGCCCGCGTCCTTCGACGCCTCGAGCAGCGCGTCCATCTCGTCCATGGTGGTTGGTACTTCCATGTCGAGGTCTCCGAGCAGGTCCGTGTTGTAGAACCAGCCGATGACGTCAGAGGCGTACGGCGTGCCGTAGATCGGGCCCTCGCCGTACTCCGTGCCGTCTTCGCTGAACTTCAGCTGCCTCAGGCCGACCTCGGGGTAGCGCGTGTCCCAGCCGTACGCCTCGGCGTAGTCGTCGAGCGGTCGTAGCAGCCCGGCCTTGATGAGCGGCCCGTCGAGCGCCCAGCCGAGGTTGCCGATGCACACGTCCGGCCCATCGTCGGAGCTGAGGGCGAGCTTGATCTGAGCGGGGTAGGCCCCGAAGTCGCGCACCGTCCACTTCACCGAGATGTTCGGATACTTCTCCTCGAACTTGGCGGTCAGGCCCTTGAGGATCTCGAGCCTGGCGCCGCCTTCTGAAGTCCACACGCTCAGCGTCGTGTCGGGAAGGCTTGCCACATCCATCTCGACAGGCGAGGTGTCCTCGGGGGCCTGACTGTCCGAGCCGGGCGTCGTACATGCCGCAACGGCCAGGAGCGATAGGGGGGCCAGGAGCGACGCGATTCGACGAAGTCTGCTCATGTGATCTCTTCCGTAAGGGGCGGGTACGGCACCGTTGTGGTCTGGTCCCGCCGGGAGATTCGCACACTACAACCAGACCGCGGATAAGACAACGATCGGACGACAAGCCATGGTGTATGACGGTAGCGTCCGTATTCGTGACGACAATAGACCGGACTGCGGGCGCCCTGACACGAAAAGTTCGTGACCAGCTCGCCGCTCGGATCACGTCCGGAGAGCTCGCTTCTGGAGAGCAGCTCCCGACCGAGCGCGAGCTGAGCGAGAGCTTCGGCGTGAGCCGGGTGACAGTGCGACGGGCGCTGGCAGCGCTCAACACGGCCGGCCTGATCTACGCCATCCAGGGCCGCGGCAGTTTCGTCGCCTCGGAACCTCTGGGCGAGCCGCCGAACGTGCTCCTGAGCTTCCACGACCTCGCCGCCGGAGACAAGGTGGTGGTGGGTGCGAAGGTGATCGAGACCGACGTGCGAGCCGCGACCATTACCGAGGCGGAGGACTTCGAGATCGCACCGGGCGCCGACCTGGTGATGCTGGAACGCCTCCGCACGTTGGACGGTCTGCCCGTTGCCATCGACCTGACCCTCATGCCGATGGCCCTCGAACCAACGCTGCTGGAGCTCGACTGGGCGACGGCGTCGCTGTACGCCACACTCTCGGCAGCAGGTCACACGCCGGTCGCAGCCGACTACTCGGTTGAGGCTCTGCCCGCGGACGAGCGCTGCGCATCTCTGCTTTCCACCGACGTCGGCGCACCCTTGCTGGTCGCCGAGTCGCGCGCATACGACACCGGCGGACGGCTGATCGTCTCCGGCTGTATCTCGTACCGAGGCGACCGGTACCGCTTCCGTAGCCGGCTTACCGCCGACCAGCAGCTCCGACCGGTCTCGCCCGCCGCTGGATGATCTGACCTTCCGGACAGCCGCTCGTTCTCACGACTCCTTCGACTGGAGGGCGGGTATCGCGGGTGGCTGCGCCGGTGGGTTGCGTCGCAGTAGCCGCGCGACCTCGACCAAGGCTCGCTCCAGCTGCACGTCCTTGCCGGCGACCCGGTCCTGTGGGGCTCACCGGCACCTCGATGTCGGGGTCGACTCCGTAGTTCTCTACGCCCCAACCGAACTTCTCGAACCAGAACGAGTATCGCGGCTGCGTCACCATCGTGCCGTCGACGAGCGAGTAGCGGCCGTCGATGCCGATGACCCCGCCCCAGGTCCTTGTCCCGACCATCGGGCCCAGCCCGTGGCGACTGGATCGCGGCAGTGATGATGTCGCCGTCCGAGCCGGCGTACATGTCGGCGATCGTCACCATGGGCCCGCGACGCGCGTCGCTGGGGTAGGAGCCGGGAGCGTAACCGCGGACAAGATCCCACCCGATGATCCTCCGGGCGAGCTTCTCGAGGACCAGTTGTGAGGTGTGGCCGCCGCCGTTGCTGCGGACGTCGACGATGAGAGCGTCCCTGGGCATTTCGGTGCGCAGGTCGCGATGGAGCTGTGCCCATCCCACCGACATCATGTCGGGCACGTGCAGGTAGCCGACCTTGCCGTCGGTCGGGCATGCACGAAGGCGCGTCGGTCCGCGACCCAGTCCTGGTAGCGCAGTGGGAACTCGTCGGCCAGAGGGACGACGACGGCGCGCCGCACGTCCGCGCGCCGCGCGCGGCCGCAAGGTGAGCTCCACCGGCTTGCCGGCAGTACCGACCAGCAGCGACAGCGGGCTTACCGTCGCGGCTCGTGCGCTGGCCGTTGACCGCCACGATACGTCACCGGCACGAGCATCGACACCCGGCGCCAGTAGAGGGGACCGTGCGTTCGCGGTCGGACGCGTCGCCGGGCACGATCCGGCTGATCCGCCAGGCGTCGCCGCTGTATTCGAGGTCGGCACCGAGCAGGCCCTGACGACGTCGCTGTCGTCCGGGCTAGGCTGCGGCGGAATGGCGTACGCGTGCTAGCTGCCGAGCTCGCCGTGCATCTCCCAGATGACGTCGATCAGGTCGTCGTGCGAACCCAAGCGGTCGAGCATGCGGCTCATACCTGCCGCGCGCAGCCCGCCAGTCGACACCGCCCATGTCCTCGCGCCAGAAGTGGTCGCGCATCAGTCGCCACGTCTCGTCGAGCATCTGCCGCCACTCCACCGGCGGGTCGACCTCGACCCGCAGCTGGTCGAGGTCGACGCGCTGCACGACTCTCGCCGTCGTCCTCCTTGGAGAGCCGCCTTGCCGGCGGGGACGACGCTCAAGCGGTCCTTGTCGACGACGAGCAGCCGGCTGCCGTCCCCGGTGATCTCGACACCGGTCGGCCGCTTCGACCACGGTGGACAGCGTCGACGTGCGCAGGTCGAAGTGCTCCACCTCGCGCCCGCTCGGGCTCCGCGTCGACCGTTGCCCGGTTGTCCCCGAGCTCGCCGAGCAGCGGTTCACGCAACCAGACCAGTCCGTGCTTGGCAGCCGCAAGGCCGGAGTAGCGCCCGGCCTCCACGGGCACGGCCACGATGCGGTGCTCCAGACCCTCGACGTCGACGGCGGTCTTCGGTGGAGCGGGTCGTGCACGAGCCGGCGTCGGACTCCGGCGCGTCACCCTCACCTGCCTCTGCCGGCACGCTTCGGCGACCGCTTCCTGGGCCAGCCTGCTCGGGCTCGGGTGGCTCGAGTGACCGGCCCCCGACGATCGGGTCGAACGGAGAAGGGGTGTCGGCGGTGAGAGCAACCAGGTGTGGCCGGCAGCCGGCGGGGAAGGACAAGTCGAAGGAGAACGTGTCGTAGACCGGGTCGAGGCTGCGGATGGACAGGAACGCGAGGTACTTCCCGTCGAGCGTGAACACCGGCTCCGTGTCGGTGAACCGCAGCGACGTCACGTCGATGACCCTGCCTCGATTGAGGTCGGCGATCTTGATCTGCCGTAGCGGCCGAGGCGCCGCGATCCTCCCACGGCCCGGGCCCTGACGCGGACCAGGCCAGCCACCGGGAGTCCGGTGAGAACACGAGTCCAGACATGTCGCCGATGGCCGAGTCGATCTGCTTGACTGCCACGGCCCGGCTGACCTCTCCCGCAGGCACGGCACAGGTCAGGAGTCTTCCGTCGTGGGTGCTGAGCGCGATCCGACGACCGTCCGGTGACGCGGCCATCTCGAGAACCCGCCCGATCCGGCCTGCCGCGACCAAGCGTCTGCGGCGACGCGTCGGGCGCATCCAGGTCGAGCAGCTTCGAGAGCGTCATCGCCGTCGACGTCCGTCACCCACAGCGACGCGGGCGTCGTCGAGCACGACGGGCAGTCGGCGACGTACGTCCGATCCCGTCGCCAGGACACGCGCCGGCCCGCCACGGTGGCTCACCCAGCTGACCGTCCCGCGGGACTCGATCGCCGACGCGCGGCCAGTACGGTCCGGGCTGATCGTGCCGAGGTGGCTGGTGGCCTTGACCCGCTGGGGGCGCAGCGACGTCCGCGCGCCACCGATGCGGAGGTCTACTCGATGCGGCTCCACCCCGTCGTCGAGCGACTCCATCAAGAACACGTCACCGCCGGCGCAGTAGACGACCTGGCTGGCCGTCGCTGCTGGCGTGCCTGACGTAGAAGTCGCTGTCGGTGCGGCACTCCAAGCGCGACGTCGTCGGCGCCCGTGCTCCGACAACCGCGCTGTACAACTGGCCGCGACCTTCGTGGTCGGAGCAGAAGGCGATCCGTTGCCGGCCGTCGGCCCCGGTCGTCCACACCGGGAACGCCAGGCTGGACGGCAGGTCCGCGAAGACCCGCTTGAAGGTGCCCGATCCCTCCAGATCGAGCCACAGCTGGCTGGCGGTACCACCGCGGTAGCGCTTCCACCGCGCCGGCTCGGTCCAGAAGAACGACGACAGCAGCACACCGCCATCTGGCCCGACGGCGACGTCGCCGGTCCAGCCGTACGGCAGCCGGCGGCTCGGTCCGCCATCCACCGGCACGGCATGGGCGAACATCCGCACCACATGGCCCTCGCCCGTGCTGCTGAGCACCATGACTTCGTCCTCCGACACCCAGCCGGTGACCTTTGTCCCCGGCTGACCCCAGTAGGTGAGTCGTCGGGAGACACCACCATCGGTCGGGGCGACGTAGACCTCGCTTGCCCCGTCGCGTCGAGCTGCCCAGGCGACGAGGGAGCCCTTGGGTGAGATCCGCGGCGTCATGGCGGGAGAGTGGTCGGCGCTGAGCCGATAGGCCCTCCCTCCACCGGTGTCGGCGAGCCAGACATCGTCCTCGGCAACGAAGGTGAGGAGATCTCCACGGACATGGGGGTAGCGCAGGTAACCATCGGTCATGCATCGACCCTAGCGACGTTTTGTGCCCGCGAGGAGGTGCTAATTTCGTCGGTGGTTTGACCCTCTGCAGGGCAGGGCGCTCGCGAAAGCCGGTGGACGTCGTACCGAATCCCTGGGAAGGATTGTCGCCATGCGCCGGGAAGAGCCTTGGGATGTCGATGCTGCTGAACGCTACGACACACCGGGCAGTGGCATGTTCGCGCCGGAGGTGCTGGGACCGGCGGTCGACCGTCTTGCCGAGCTTGCCGGAGACGGCCGAGCGCTCGAGTTCGCCATCGGAACCGGACGCGTTGCCATCCCGCTGGCCGAGCGTGGCGTCAGCGTCACGGGCATCGAGCTGTCTGGTCCGATGATCGACCGCCTCCGCGCGAAGGTCGACGAAGAGCGGATCCCGGTGGTCGTCGGCGACATGGCCACGGCGCGCGCAGAAGGCGAGTTCGCGCTGGTCTACCTCGTCTTCAACACGATCTCGAACCTGCTGACCCAGGTCGAGCAGGTCACTTGCTTTCGAAACGCGGCCCGCCACCTCGGCGCCGGCGGCCGCTTCGTCATCGAGCTGTGGGTGCCCGAGCTGCGCAGGCTTCCACCGGGATCCCAGGCCACGGTGGGGCAGTCCGAGCCGGGCTACATCCTGCTCGACACGTACGACGTCCTGCACCAGCAGGTCGTCTCGCACCACTTCCATTTCGACGACACCAAGCAGGCGCGCCTCTCGCGGAGCCCGCACCGCTACATCTGGCCGGCCGAGCTCGACCTGATGGCACAGCTTGCCGGCTTCGAGCTGGAGGACAGGCATGCGGACTGGGCAGGGGCTGAGTTCACCGCGGAGTCAACGTCGCATGTGTCGGTGTACCGGTTGGCGACCGCGACGTAGGTAGTCGTGAGCCACGCGATCCGCGCGGTCGCCGCCGCGTCTGCCTAGTTCACAAGGCGCTTCCCCTGTGAACTAGGCAGCTGTGCCTTGTGAACAGTGCATCTGCCTTGTTCACAAGGCAAACGTCTGCGGAGGAAGGGATCAGTCGACGGGGGCGGTGTCGCGGAAGAAGCCGCGCGCGGCGAGGAAGTCTTTGAGCGACTGCTCGTGGTCGGCGCAGGCCAGCCACACCTTGCGGCGGTCGGGCGTGTGCAGCTTCGGGTTGTTCCAGAGCAGCTGGACGGTCGCGGCTTGTCGGCAGTCCTTCGCAGAGCAAATCAAGCCGTCGGGGTTGGTCATGGGTCCCTCCTGGTCACTTTGGCGACGAGATCGCCCCCACACAGCGATGCCGGGCAGCCACGGGGGGAGGCTGCCCGGCATCACAAGTGGGCTCTCCGACGGGGGAAACGGATCGCCTGGCGTCAGTGTTCCATGGCGCCGTCGGTCGGTCTACCGATTGTCGGAATCCTCGGGTGGCTTGTCGCCAGGCTCGAGAGCTGGAACGTGTGGTGCTGTGACAGGCGCGGGGCCTGTCACGGTGCGGCGGTCGGTGGCGTTGGCCACCACCACGGCGACGTACGGCAGGAAGACTGCTGCAGCGACGAGTGACCAGCGCAGCGGACCGTCCGTCACGATGGCGAGCACGAAGCACACCGTGCGCACCCCCATCGAGAACAGGTAACGCATCTGCCGCCGGCGGAGGTCGTCGCTGTGACTGACCTTGGCAGAGGTGATGCTGACCGGCTGGTCGGCGTGCTGGTTCACGATGGGCGCTCCTTCCACTCCACCGTACGCCTCGAGCCGCGTTCGTCGTACCGTGCGGTTAGCGGTAGCGTCGGTCGCCGACGCCTGACGAGGAGACGATGTGGCCAGATCTGTGTTGGTGACCGGCGGTAACCGCGGGATCGGGCGCTCAATCGCCCAGGCCTTCGTCGATGCAGGCGACCAGGTGGCCGTCACCTACCGCACCGGTGAACCGCCTGACGGCTTCTTCGGTGTCCAGTGCGACGTCACCGATGCCGAGGCGGTCGAGGCGGCGTTCACGTCGATCGAGGAGGAGCACGGCCCGGTCGAGGTGCTGGTCGCAAACGCAGGCATCACGCGCGACACGTTGCTGCTACGGATGTCGGACGACGACTGGACCTCCGTGATCGACACCAACCTCACCGGCTCGTTCCGGGTGGTCAAGCGCGCTGCCAAGGGAATGCTCCGGCTGAAGCGCGGCCGGATCGTGCTGATCTCGTCGGTCGTCGGTCTACTCGGCTCGGCAGGGCAGGTCAACTACGCGTCCAGCAAAGCCGGGCTGGTCGGCATGGCGCGCTCGATCGCGCGAGAGCTCGGCTCCCGCTCCATCACCGCGAACGTCGTCGCCCCCGGCTTCGTCGACACAGACATGACGGCAACACTGTCCACCGAGAAGCGCACCGAGTATCTGAACGCCATCCCGCTTGGTCGGTTCACCACCAGTGAAGAGATCGCTGGCGTCGTGCGCTGGCTGGCCTCAGACGAGGCTGGCTACGTCACCGGCGCCGTCATCCCCGTCGACGGCGGCCTCGGCATGGGCCACTAGACGTAGGTTGCCGACGACACGTCCACTTCGTATGACGAAAGGCTCCACCCATGGGAATCCTCGACGGTAAGCGCATCCTCGTCGCCGGCGTCACCATCGACTCCTCGATCGGCTTCGCCACGGCAAAGGCCGCGCAGGAGCAGGGCGCGACCGTGATCATCTCCAACTTCGGCCGCGCGCTGTCGATCACGAAGCGGATCGCGAGTCGGCTGCCGACCGAGCCGCCGGTGATCGAGCTCGATGTCAGCGACGACGAGCACCTGGCGAGGCTCGAGGGCCAACTGCGCGAACACGTCGACGGGCTCGACGGAGTTGTCCATGCCATTGCCTACGGCAACCCGGCAACGATCCTGGGTGGCAACTTCCTCGGTGGTCCCTGGGATGACGTGGCCCATGCCGTCCGCGTCTCGGCGTACTCCTACCAGTCGCTGGCGATGGCCTGCCTGCCGCTGATGAAGCCCGGAGGCAGCATCGTCGGATGCACGTTCGACGCTTCCGTGGCCTGGCCGGGATACGACTGGATGGGCTTCGCCAAAGGCGCGCTGGAGTCGTGCAACCGATACCTGGCGCGCGACCTCGGACCGAAGGGCATCCGTTCAAACCTGATCTCGGCGGGAGCGCTGAAGACGTTGGCCGCCAAGGCGATCCCCGGATTCGAGCGCTTCGAAGACGAGTGGGACAAGCGCGCGCCCCTGAGCTGGGACATGGGCGACCTCGAGCCCACTGCCCTCACGATCGTTGCGCTGCTGAGCGACTTCATGCCGAAGACCACGGGAGAGATCGTGCACGTCGACGGTGGCTACCACGCGATGGGCGCCTGACCGAGTGACGTCGGCGCTCATCGAGCTTCGAGTTCTCGACGGCCCGAACCTCTACTTCCCCCGGGCCGCGGTGAAGCTCACGCTCGACCTCACTCCGCTGCTCGAGGTGAGCGACGACACTGCGCTGAAGTTCGCTCGACGTATCGGTCTCACCAACGTCCGGCCTGGCACCGCCAGCTCGGGATTCCGGCAGCGCTTCGCCGCCCGCGCCGTGGCGAGGCTGGTGCGCCAGATCGCGGCAGAGGCGGGGACCCACCGGCTCGCGGTGCGCGTCCGACCCACCAACGACGTACATCGGCTGGTCGTCGTCTACCCCTGGCGGCATCGCGACCGGGCCGTTGCGCTTGGCCGCGGGGTCGCCAAGGTGCTGGACGTGCTGCCCGGCGCCGACATCGACGCCACCGTGAGCGAGGTCGCGGGAGAGGTACGTCGTGCAGAGCTCGGGGCGCGGCCCGCCACACTGACACCAACGGTGCCGGTCATCGCCGTGACCGGCACCAACGGCAAGACGACCACGTCGCGGATGATCGGGCACATCGGCCGGGTCGCAGGGCTGCACGTCGGGTGGTCGTCAACTGACGGCATCTACATCGACGGGGAGCTCGTAGAAGCAGGCGACTACTCCGGCCCCGCCGGTGCCGGACGCGTCCTCGCCCACGAACAAGTGCAGCTCGCCGTCACCGAGACCGCCCGCGGGGGCATCCTGCTCCGGGGCATAGGCGTACGCCACAACGACGTCTCCGTCGTGACCAACGTGAGCGCTGACCACCTCGGCATGCACGGGATCGACACGGTCGACCAGCTTGCCGAGGTGAAGGCGGTCGTCGCCCAGATCACCAAGCCGACCGGGTGGGCTGTCCTCAACGGCGACGACCCGCGGGTGTTCGCGATGCGCACCATCATCAAAGCTCGACCCTGGGTGTTCTCGCGGGATCCCGACTCGCCCAGCCTGCGCGCGGCGGTCGGCCAGGACGGCCGCGCCACAACCGTTATCGACGGCTGGGTCTGCGTGCTCGCGCCTGACGCCGATCCTGACCCGCTCGTGAAGGTCGTCGACATCCCGATGACATTGGCAGGCCTCAGCCGTTTCAACTTGGAGAACGCGATGGCCGCGGCCAGCGCTGCCCTCGGAGTCGGGCTGGCACGCGAGGCGGTGGTCGAAGGGCTGCGGACGTTTACGCCGGGCCCCGACCTCAATCCCGGCCGGATGAACGTCTACTCGCTCAAAGACTTCACCGTCATTGTCGACCTCGCCCACAACGAGGCGGGACTGGACGCGCTGGTGGAAGTGATGAGTGGTGTCTGCGGGCGCGGCGGGCGGACCATGCTTGCCCTGGGCACGGCCGGAGACCGCACCGACGACCTTGTCCGTAGCCTCGGCGAGATCGGTGCCAGGGATGCCGACGTCATGGTCATCGTGCACAAGCAGCAGTACCTGCGTGGCCGCAGCAGCGAGGAGCTGGATGCGCTCTATCGCGAGGGCGCGGCGAACGTCAACGTCACCGAGGTGCCGTCCTACGACTCCGAGCTCGCCGGGTTGCAGGCGCTGGCCGCCCGGGCACACAGAGGCGACGCCATCGCCGTCATGTGCCATCAGGACCGCGAGCTGGTTGATGCCTGGCTGCGTGAGCAGGGTGCCTCGGTCGACAGCCCGTCGACCCTGCGCGACAAGGTGCTTGCCACCCAGGATCCGGCCGACGCGCCACGCCCGGACTGACCGGTGACGGCTTCGGCGGACCTCGAGGTCCTCTACCGGCGTGAGCTGCCTGCACTGCAGGCCGCGCTCGTACGACGTACCGGATCCTTCGAGCTGGCCGAGGATCTCGCGCACGACGCCTGGCTCGAAGCACTCGAGCACTGGGCGGTGGCGGGGCCTCCCCCCAACCCCGGGGGCTGGCTGATGACGACTGCCCTGCGCAAGGCGGTCGACCGCGCCCGCCGCGAGGAGACCGGTCGCAGCAAGCTCACTCAGCTCGCCAGTCGTCCCGCCGAACCGGCGACCGACGAGGACCGGCTGGCGCT
Organism: uncultured Actinomycetota bacterium; assembly: GCA_963811585.1. Classification (GTDB taxonomy): domain Bacteria; phylum Actinomycetota; class Actinomycetes; order Propionibacteriales; family Nocardioidaceae; genus JACDHG01. The sequence continues at coordinate 289,690 of CAWERR010000006.1, read as the reverse complement.
GGTGTTCGGATGCTGCGACCCGCAGCTGCCCGTCGAATCGCAGGTTGCGTTGACGCTCAAAGCAGTCTGTGGATTGACGACGGCCGAGATCGCCGCCGCTTTCCTCGTTTCCGAGGCCACCTTGGCGCAGCGGCTCACCCGGTCGAAGCGGCTGCTGAAAGAGCGATCGATCGTCTTCGAGATCCCGGACCCCGACGAGCTGGGCGAGCGGCTTGCGGCCGTGCTGGCGGTCATCTACCTCGTCTACAACGAGGGCTACCTGTCCAGCGCCGCCGAAGTACCCCAGCGGCGGGAGCTGCGCACCGACGCCGTCGTCCTTGCTGGCCTGGTCGACCGGCTGATGCCGACGGAGCCCGAAGCAGCAGCCTTGCTCGCCCTGCTGTACCTGCATGAGGCCCGCGCCCACACCCGGTTCGACAGCGAGGGGCGCCTGGTTCTGCTGCGTGACCAGGACCGCTCCCGCTGGGACCGCCAGCTCATCGACGAAGCGTCGAGCAGGTTGCGCCAGGCGCTCGCACGGCGACGGCCCGGCCCCTACCAGTTGCATGCGGCCATCGCGGTCCTCCACGCGGAGGCGACCACGTACGACGAAACCGACTGGCCACAGATCCAGGTGCTGTATGACGGATTGCTCAGCTGGCAGGACAACCCGGTGGCGCGACTCAACCGGGCGATCGCGACCTGGCACGTCGAAGGTCCTGCCGTAGCCCTCGCCGAGGTCGACGCGCTCGCCGACGCCCTGCGGGACTACCGGCTCCTTCATGCCACTCGCGCGGCGTTGCTGGACGCGTTAGGGCGAACGGATGAGGCCGCCCGGGCGCAGGAGGCCGCTCTTTCGCTCGCCACCAACGTGGCAGAGCGCGACCTGCTGGCCCGGCGCCTCGAACGGGGTTAGTGCTCGACGATCGGTCGCACCTCGATGGTGACGGAGGGGTAGGACAGTCCTGGCCAGGTTGCGGCAACCTCCAGCGCCTCATCCATGGTGTCGCACTCCAGCAGGACGAACCCGCCGACGCCTTCCTTCGTCTCCATGAACGGCCCGTCGCTGATCGTGACGCCGTTGGGTCCGGCGTGTACGTTCTTCGCGGTCCGCGAGTGCTGCAGCTCGGCCCCACCCTCGACAACCTTGCCTGCGCCACCCCACTTCTCGAACCAGGCGTAGGTCTCCTTCGTGGCGGCCTCGAGCACCTCGGCCGGGGTGTCGTCCCAGGCGTTTTCATCGCCGCAGATCATCATCACGTAGCGCATCGCGCTCTCCTTCGGCTCGGGGACACCGTCGGCGTCCTTCTAACCTGTACTACGAACGACGAGGCGCTGTTCACGACATCGACACCGACCAGTTTCTCAACCACGCCGGTCGAGCTTGTCGAGACCTGTGATCTCGACAAGTTCGATCGCCGGACCACCTTGGTCGAGCCTGTCGAGACCCATCATCGTCGGTCGAGCTTGTCGAGACCCATCATCGCCGGTCGAGCTTGTCGAGACCCGTGATCTCGACGGGCTCGATCACCGGGCTACGCCGATCACCGGATTACGCCGATCACCGGATCACGTCGATCACGCCGATCACCGGAAACGTCACTCGGGCGTGGTGGCGCCGCTGGTTGCCGCGAAGTCGGGGTCGCTGATCAGCTCAGTTTCTGACGCGTTGGCGCCGGCCTGGGCGCGGTTGGACCACGACTCGAGCTCAGCCAGCACGGCTGCGTGCTGGTCGACGCACAGGACGACGAGGTCGCCGGCGTTCGCGCGCGACATCGCGTGCCGGGTCGCGTCGATCTCGTCGAGCACTACCTCTACTTGCTTGCAGCGGGCGCCCTGCTGCGAGCGTTCCCTGACCCCTTGCGCGACGAGCGCAGCAGTGGCGCCGCGTTCGCGACCACGCAGGGCCGCATCCTCACGCACGACAAGCACGTCGAAGTGGTCGGCTGCGACCCGACCCAGCTCGACCAAGTCGTCGTCGCGACGGTCGCCGGCAGTGGCGATCACACCCATCCGCGACGGCTTCCCGAGCTCGCTCGTCGCGAGCAGGCTCTCGCCGAGCCGGTCGACGAAGTCGCCGAGCATCCGCATGCCCGGGGCATTGTGGCAGTAGTCGATGACCACGTGGACACCCTCGACCTCGATCTCGTTGAGTCGGCCGGGGGAGAGGTAGTAACTCGTGGAGAATGTCCGCAGGCCCTGTCGGATGTCATGCAGCGGCGCTCCGGCAGCGAAGGCCGCAGCGGCGGCGGCGAGCGAGTTCTGCACGTTCATCCGAGCCCGACCGTCGAAGGTCGCCGGGAGCAGGTGGGTCCAGGCGAGCTGCATCTCACGCGCACCGTGCTTTACCACGATCATGTCGCCGCGCTCGCTGGTCTCGAGCACCACCGCCTTGCCGCCACGTCGGCACTGTGCGTCGACGAAGTCACGCACCTCCGACCCACGCGGCTCCATGCTGAACCAGACGACGTCACCGGAGCATCGCCGACGCATCGCCCGGACGAGCGGGTCGTCGGCGTTGAGAACGGCATGGCCGTGCCGCGGCACGGCCTCGACCGGGACGGCCTTGACGTCGGCGAGCTGCTCGACGGTGTTGATGCCGCGCAGACCCAGGTGGTCGGACTGCACGTTGAGCACGACGGCGACGTCATTGCGCTCGTAGCCGAGGCCTTCACGCAGGATGCCGCCGCGGGCGACCTCGAACACGGCGAAGTCCACGCGTGGGTTCTGCAGGACCATCCGGGCGGACTTGGGGCCTGAGGCGTCGGCGCGGATCACCAGCCGCTCGTCGATCACCACGCCATCGGTCGACGTCATACCAACCTTGCGACCCATCCCCTTGAAGATGTGCGCGATCATCCTGGATGTCGTGGTCTTGCCGTTGGTGCCGCTGACGGCGACGATCGGGATCCGGCTCGGCGCTCCGGGCGGGAAGAGCATGTCGACGACGGACTTGGAGATGAACTGGGGGTCGCCGATGGTCGGGTGGGTGTGCATCCGGAAGCCTGGCGCGGCGTTGACCTCGCAGATCGCGCCACCTGTCTCACGGACCGGCTCGGTGATGTCGGGGCAGATGAAGTCGATGCCGGCGATGTCGAGGCCGATCACGCGAGCCGCCTCCTCGGCGATTTCGACGTTCTCAGGATGTGCCTCGAACGTGCGGTCGATCGAGATGCCGCCGGTGCTCATGTTGCCCGTCAATGTCAGCTTGATCGTCTCCTGGGCCGGGGGTACGTCGTGCAGCTCATAGCCCTGCGCACGCACGAGCTCAATGGCCGCGTCATCGATCTTGATGCGCGTCAGGACCTTCTCGTGACCGACGCCCCGCCGGGGGTCGGCGTTGGTGGCATCGACCAGTTCGGCGATCGTCTGCGTGCCGTCGCCGACCACATGGGCGGGCACCCGCTCGGCGATCGCGGCGATTTTGCCGTCGATGACGAGACACCGGTAGTCCTTGCCGGTGACGAACGACTCGACGATCACCCAGCCGCGACGCGACTGGTCCTCAGCGATCGGGAAAGCCTCACGTACGTCGTCTTCACTTCGCAGGTCGAGGCAGACACCGCGCCCGTGGTTGCCGTCCAGCGGCTTGCACACGACCGGGTAACCGATCCGGTTGGCCACGGTCACCGCCTGGTCCGCGGTGCGGAGCGACTCAGCCTTCGGCACTGGGAGGCCGGCGGCGCTGAGCAGTCGGCCGGTCAGGTCCTTGTCACTGGCCACGTCGACCGCGATCGCTGACGTGCTGGACGTCATGGTCGCCCGGATCCGCTTCTGGTGCACGCCCTGCCCCAGCTGGACCAGCGAGTGCTGGTTGAGCCGGATCCAGGGAATGTCACGCGACTCCGCCTCGTCGATGATCGCCTGTGTGGACGGTCCGAACGCCGACCTTTCCGCACGCACGATGAAGCGCTCGCGCTCGTCCTCGAAGTCAAAGTCTGGCTCTGCAGTGACGAGATGGTTGATCAGGCGAATGGCGAGTCGACCTGCGGCGATGCCGACGGTCTCGTCGACATACCCGTAGATGACGTTGTAGCGGCCGCGCTCGCCCGGGACCTGACGCGTCTTGCCGCGACGCAGGTCGTGTCCGACCTCTTGCTGTAGCTGCAAGGCGACGTGCTCGCTGACATGGCCGAGCCAGGTGCCCTCGACAAGTCGCTCGACGAATCCGCCCCGACGGCCCCGGGAGCAGGAGTGCTCGCGCAGGCCCGGCAGGTGTTCGAGGAGCCTTTCGGTGAAGCCTTCGATGCGGTCAGTCGGCCAGTCCTCGAGGACGCCGAGGTCCACCACGAGATGGATGGCCTTCTCGTAGGACCAGATGTTTCCGCCGCGGTAGATCTGGGTCTGCACGATGGCAAGCTCAGGCGACGGACCTGGCGTCGCGTCGACGCTCGTGGTTGCCTCAGTCATCAGGTCCGTCCTCCCGGTCAGCTCGCTTGCGCGCTCGTCGACGACGCAGGTTCGACGGCCCGACACCCTCCGCGGCGATGTCTGTCGCCAGTTGACGCAGGTCGGCACCGGCCACCTTGAGCTCCTCCGCCTCAGCCGGGTCGACCCGGGACGGAGCCGCGATGAGTGCTCTCTTCATCAGATCGAACTTTGACCCGGCGGGCAATACATGGAGGCGGGCATCGGACACGAGGAGCGGCGAGGTGCGAGGAGCATCGTGCGCGTTCGAGGTCATTTGTCTGCCGTCGATGACGGTGACGGCTCCGCGTCCGATGACGTCCATCGTGTCGCCGCGGACGATGGCGGCGGTGTCCTCGTCGACACCGATACCCAGCAGGTTCGGGGACTGCGCCACCAGCATCAGCAGCCTGCCGTAGCGGTTCCGTTGCGCGAAATGCTGGTCGATCACGCAGTCCGGGATCAGTCCCAGGCCTGCGGCCAGTTGAGTCATCCGCTGCTTGGGCGTCGAGCCACCACTGCCGAACGCAACCATGTGGGACGACTGGATGCTGGCGCCGGCCGACGTACCGCCGACCGTGACACCGCGTAGATGGGCTGCCTTGATGGCTTCGCCGAAGGGAGTCCCGTTGACGATCGCTGACAGCTTGAGCTGGTTGCCGCCCGTCATGAATATGCCGGTGGCCTCGTCGAGCTGGGAACAGAGCGCTAGGTCAGCGGCCTCCTCGCGGGACTCGGGCCGGACACCAAATGCCGAGGCAGCGCCGAGTCGTTCGAACAGCGCGACGTAGATGTCGATGACCTCGGGACCGAGCGATGAAGCCGTTGGCACGATGGCGATCCGCGCAGACTCGCCACCGCTCGCCTCCACAAACGCGCGGAGCATGGAGCGCCGCTTCAGCTTGTCCTCCGCGCCCCCGATGACATACAGGGGACCCGCGGAGGTTGCTGAGTCGGGCATGCGGAGCACCCTACGTGGTCTCTGTCAGGCGGCGTGCCGGACCCGCAAGGATGGGACAGGATGGTCCCATGAGCGCTCCGGATGCGCACCGCCTCATCGTGATGCGCCACGCCAAGGCTGAGGCGACCAACGTCAACGACCGCAGTCGACGGCTCACGGGACGGGGAAAGGCCGACGCGCGTGCGGTCGGCCGGTGGCTTGCCGAAGAGATGATCGCGCCCGACGTCGTCCTCGTCTCGCCGGCCGTGCGGGCCCAACAGACTGCTGAGCAGGTCGGTGAGGAAGCCGGCTGGTCTGCGGACCTCCGGGTCGTCGACACCCTGTACTTCTCCGACGTCGACGACGTGATCGACCTGCTGCACGACGTGGATGCCGGCACCGGCACCGTCATGGTCGTCGGTCACAACCCCACCTTCGAGGCGTTGGTCTGGACGCTCCAGCGCAACCCAGCAACCAAGTGGCCTGCCAACCTCCCAACCTCGGGGACGGTCGTCCTTGGGGTCGAAGGCCCTTGGTCGCAGCTCGCCGGAGGTGGCGCGACCATCGTCACCGAGCACCTGCGTCGCGGCTGACTGCGCTTGTCGGTGCCGTCGGGCACGCTGTGTGGCGACGACATCGTTCATGAGGAGGCAGCATGGTTCGCGACTTTCAGGTGGCCATCGACTGCGCCGGGCCGCGGGCGCTCGGCGCGTTCTGGGCCGAGGTGCTCGGCTACGTCGAGGAATCACCACCGCCGGGCTACAGCTCGTGGGATGAGGTGGTCGCCGAGCTCGGACTGTCTCCCGACGAGGCATACGCACTGATCGACCCCGACGGCCAGCGGCCGCGCGTGTTCTTCCACCAAGTGCCAGAGGGCAAGACCGTCAAGAACCGACTGCACCTCGACGTCCGCGTGAGTGGTCTTCCCGGCGGCAACCGCGACGGCAAGGACGCTGTGCTTGCGGCCGAAGCCGCGCGGCTCGAGCGACTCGGTGCCACCGTGCTGCGGACTGTCGACGAGGGGTTCGACTACTTCATCGTGCTGCAGGACCCTGAGGGCAACGAGTTCTGTCTCACGTGAGCTGTCGGCACCCGGCTAGACCAGTGGCGGTGCGGGTGTGACGATGCCGTGCTCGGCGTCCGCCATCTCGATGTCCTCGCGGGTGATGCCGAGCAGGTACATGATGGCGTCGAGATAGGGCACGTTGACCGCTGTCTGGACGGCCTCTTGCACGACCGGCTTGGCGTTGAAGGCGATTCCGAGCCCTGCCGTCTCGAGCATGTCGAGGTCGTTGGCGCCGTCTCCGACCGCGACGGTGTGGTCGAGGCTGACCCGGCAGTCGGCAGCAAAGCTGCGTAATGCAGCCGCCTTGCCGGCTCGGTCGACCACGTCCCCGATGATCTGGCCGGTGAGCTTGCCGTCGACGATCTCGAGCTCGTTGGCGCGGGCGTAGTCGATCTCCAGGTCGGCCGCGAGCCGGTTGGTGAGGTGACTGAATCCACCGCTCACGATCCCGAACCGGTAGCCCAGCCGCTTCAGGGTGCGCACGAGAGTGCGTGCGCCAGGGGCGAGGACGAGCTCGTCATACACACGGTCGAGCACGGAGGCGTCCAGTCCGGCGAGCAGCGCGACGCGTTGACGAAGCGCCTGCTCGAAGTCGAGCTCCCCCTGCATTGCCTGCTCGGTCAGACGTGCCACCTCGTCACCGACACCGGCGTACGCCGCGACGGCGTCAATCGCTTCACCCACCAGGAGTGTGGAGTCGACATCCATCACCACGAGCCGGCGGCCATGACGCAATAAGCCGACGCTCTGTACAGCCACGTCGACGGATTGGTGCGATGCCTCGATGGCCAGGACACTGCGTAGGCGCGAGATGTCGGCGCCGGAGACGTGGAACTCGATCGCAGTGACGGGGTAGCGCGCCATTCTGACGATGCGGTCGATGTTCGCCCCGGTGTCGGCGATGCGGCCGGTGATCGCGGCAACCGCTCGCGGTGGCAGTGGGTGTCCGAGCAGGGTTACGTGTGCTCGCCCTTCACGCCGATGTGCGTTGTCACCCTCGCCACGGACGACCTCGAGGTCCATGTGGAGGCCCGCCGCCGTCTGCTCGACGCTGGTCTGCAGCTTGACCACGTCGCGTGGTGCCGTCACCAAGATGCCTAGCACCAACCGACCCCGCAGCACGATCTGCTCTATGTCGAGAACTTCGAGCCCGAAGCCGGAGAGCGTCTCGAACAGAGCAGCCGTCACGCCCGGACGATCCTTGCCCGTCAACGTGATGAGCAGCGTAGGGAAGTGATCCATCGTGACCGAAGGCTAGCGGCCGTCGAAGGTAGAGCAGGCCGCGACGATCGCCGTCCGCGCTGCCCGGTCGAGGGGTGCGAGCAGCCGTCGGCGGTTCGTCGCCTCTCCGGCCGACAGCGCGCCGCCGTCGTCGCGGGTGGCCATTGCGACGATGCTGCGGCAGCGCGCACCCGAGATCGCTGTCTGTGCTGCAGCCACCGAGGCAAAGGTGGTCGGCTCGTCGAACGCTGCCGGTGAGCGCAGATTCATCAGCTCGTCGGCAATATCTGGATTCCAGGAAGCGACGTCGAGCGCGGCCAGGGCACCCGCTGCTACCCGGAGGGCGTCGCGCAGCTCACGGTCGGCGGTTGCGACGTCGGGGAGGTAGACCGGGGCGTGCGCAACAGCGGCCGTCCATCGGGTCGCCCGCCCCACGGTTGCCGGGATGAGTCCCAGGTCAGGGCCATGCAGCACGACAGCCTCCCCGGCGTCATACGCGTCGGAGTTGAAGCTCGTGGGACCAGCCAGCCCGGCCGGGTCTCCAGGGGCGGGCAGCGCGATGCTGACCTGCTTGACACCGAGGCCGCGCAAGGCACCGAGCAGCAGGGCGGGTGACATGGGTTGGTTCTCGAGCCCAGAGAACTCGACCGATTGCTGGTCACCACGCACGCCCATGATGACGCTGTCGGGATCTTGCCGACCCGACAGCCACGCGTTGAGCCAGCCGGCGACGCGGGCCGATGCAGGAAGCGTGAGCACAAGGAGAGCCTACGGACGCAGAGCATTACCATGCACTGCAATAGGTTGAGATTTAGTCGCACTGAGCAGGGGGAGGAGATGGATGACCGCCGTTATCGAGCTGGCTGACGTCTCCGTCGTCCGGGGCTCGAGTCGACTGCTGAGCAATCTCACCTGGCGGGTCGAAGAGGACGACCGGTGGGTGGTGATCGGGCCGAACGGCGCCGGCAAGACCACCCTCCTGCAGGTCCTGAGCACCCACATCTACCCGAGCGACGGGCTGGTCGGCATTCTCCAGGAGCTCGTGGGCACGGTCGACGTGTTCGAGCTGCGACCGCGGATCGGGCTGACCAGTGTGGCCCTCGCCGAACGGATTCCGAACGAGGAGCGGGTCGCTGACGTCGTCGTCTCGGCGTCATACGCAGTGCTCGGCAGGTGGCGCGAGCAGTATGACGATCTCGACCACAACCGCGCCGCCTTGCTGCTCGCGGAGGTCGGCGTCAGCCACCTTGCGCACCGCCCCTTCGGCACGTTGAGCGAGGGCGAGCGCAAGCGGGTGCAGATCGCCCGCGCCCTGATGACCGACCCCGAGCTGCTGCTGCTCGACGAGCCGGCCGCGGGGCTTGACCTGGCGGGGCGCGAGGACCTGGTCAACACACTGAGCGTCCTCGCGTTCGACGAGCTGTCGCCGGCGACGGTGCTCGTGAGCCACCATGTCGAAGACATCCCGCCTGGCTTCACCCATGTGCTGATGTTGCGCGAGGGACGGAAGGTCGTGGCCGGACCGATTGGCGAGACATTGACCGAAGACAACCTGGCCGCGACGTTCGGCTTGCCTCTGCAACTCGACCACGTCGGTGGCCGCTATGCGGCGCGTCGGCGGATCGGTTCGCATCGGCGCTGATACGCGCAGTTTGTGGGCTAGGGTCTGCGCATGGAGTGGCTGAAGGAGCACGACTGGCAGACCTGGCTTGTCGTCGCCCTGCTGCTCGTCGGTGCCGAGATGGCCACCCTTGACCTCGCCTTGCTGATGATGGCGGCGGGGGCGCTTGTCGGCTGCCTGCTGGCAGCCCTCGGCTTCAACATCGTCGTCCAAATATTGGCCGCCGTCGCGGTGGCCATCGCGATGCTCGCGTTCGTCCGACCGCCCATCGTGAAGCGGCTGCACGCCGGTCCCACACTCGAGCACGGCGGCGCGGCACTGATCGGCAGGAGTGGGCTGGTGCTGGAGCGGGTCACCGCGCACGCCGGCCGGGTGAAGCTGAGCGGTGAGGTTTGGTCCGCTCGCAGCGTCGAGGAGACCACTGTTATCGAGCCCGGCCGCAAGGTCGGCGTTGCCGAGATCGACGGGGCCACAGCCGTCGTTTACCCGATCGACTAGAGCGTTCTAGACCTGTGGAAGCATTCATCCAGCTGTCGTCTCGGAGCAGGCACCTAGCCGGCTCATCGACTCTCAGGGGGTCTTCGTCATGTGGCTACTGATCGTGCTCGGCATCATCGTTCTGCTTGCCATCGTCGTGCTGATCAAGGCCGTGCGCATCGTGCCGCAGGCCCGCGCCGGCATTGTGGAGCGGTTCGGCAAGTACCGCACCACCTTGTCGGCCGGCTTGAACATCGTGACCCCGTTCGTCGACCGGCTCCGCTACCTGATCGACCTCCGTGAGCAAGTCGTGTCGTTCCCGCCGCAGCCGGTCATCACCGAGGACAACCTCGTCGTGTCCATCGACACCGTCATCTACTTCCAGGTGACCAACCCGGTGTCGGCGACCTACGAGATCGCCAACTACATCCAGGCGATCGAGCAGCTGACCATGACCACCCTGCGCAACATCATCGGCGGGATCACGTTGGAGCAGGCGCTGACGAGCCGCGACGACATCAACCAGTCGCTGCGCGGCGTGCTCGACGAGGCGACCGGCCGCTGGGGGATCCGGGTCAACCGGGTCGAGCTGAAGGGCATCGACCCGCCTCCGTCGATCAAGGACTCGATGGAGAAGCAGATGCGGGCCGACCGCGACAAGCGCGCGGCGATCCTGACCGCGGAGGGCATGCGTCAGTCCTCGATCCTCACCGCCGAAGGCCAGAAGCAGTCAGCCATCCTGACCGCTGAGGGGGACCGGGAAGCGCTGATCTTGCGGGCGCAAGGCGACCGGCAGTCGCGCATCCTGCGCGCGCAAGGTGAAGGCCAGGCCATCCTTACCGTGTTCCAGTCGATCCACGACGGCGCACCTGACCAGGCTCTGCTTGCCTACCAATACCTCCAGATGCTGCCGAAGATCGCCGAGGGGGATGCCAACAAGGTCTGGATCGTGCCGAGCGAGATCGGCCGTGCCCTCGAAGGTCTCGGTAGCGCCATCGGATCTATCCCCGGCATCCCGACCGAGTCTCACGGCCTGAAGCAACGGGTCGACTACGGCGAGCCTGTCGACGCGAACCTCCCTGTCACCGGTAAGTCGGGTGAGGCCTCGCTCGCGACCGCCCACGAGGAAGTGGCCGAGGCGATCGCATCCGCCGAGGCGGCCGCCCGGCCAACCCGCAAGGGCCTCGCGGACACCGACGGTCCCCCGGCCCCGACCGACGGCCGCCGCCGCCAGCGCCCCCGAGCCGAGCGACGGTCCCCCTGAGCCTCCCGCAGGCCCGCCGCCGGCAGTGACCCTGCTCGAGGCGCTGGCCGTCTTCGCAGCCGGGATCGCAGCCGGCGACCATCAACACGATCGTGGGGTCGGGAACGCTCGTGACGTTCCCGACCCTCCTTGCCGTGGGCTACCCGCCGGTGCTGGCGAACGTGTCCAACACGGTCGGTCTCGTCCCGGGATCGCTGTCCGGCGCGATCGGGTATCGGCAAGGAGCTGAGTGGACAGCGCGCCCGCCTCCTGCGACTCGGTGCGGCATCGCTGCTGGGCGGCGTTATCGGGGCCTTGCTGCTGCTGTGGCTCCCTGCGGAGGCGTTCGACGCGATCGTGCCCGTGCTCATCGGACTCGGTTGCCTCCTGGTCCTGATCCAGCCATGGGTGTCGCAGCATGTGCGGCCGCCGAGCAACGGCTCCGCCCCACGGTTCGGTCACGATGTGGCTGCTGGTGTTGCTGGCGGGCGTCTACGGCGGCTACTTCGGGGCGGCGCAAGGCGTGCTGCTGATCGCGATCCTGGGCCTCGGGCTGGCCGAGTCGATGCAGCGGATCAACGCCGCCAAGAACATCCTGGCGATGCTCGTCAACGGCGTTGCCGCAATCGTCTTCATCGCCGTCACCGACGTCGCCTGGGTCGCAGCGGGACTGATCGCGGCCGGGTCCGTGCTCGGTGGGCAGGTCGGCGCGACCGTGGGTCGCCGGCTTCCGGCTCCCGTGTTCCGGGGCTTCGTTGCCCTGGTCGGTGTTGTCGCGATCGTGAGTCTTGTCTTCTTCGATTGACGACCCGGCCGAACGCACGGGGTCGGCAGCGCTAGCCAGGGAGCACGTAGTCGAGCCAGTTCGCGATCTGGGCGAAGGCTCGCTTGCGCACGTCCTGGCGCGAGCACAAGACGTCGTGGATCGCGTCCTCGACGCGCACGACCGTGACGTGGGCGCCGAGCTGGTGTGACCACTTGCGCGATCTGCTTCACGTCGAGGACGGTGTCGGTGCGAGCGGCCTCCTCCGTCCACACCGGCGGCATCGTGCTCGTGGTGGAGCACAGGGTCAGCACTGGCGCTCCGACCTCGATGCCGCGGTGCACGGCGCGGTGGCCTGCCCGGACCGCGCGCAGCCAGCCGGCGCGGACCGGGAAGCTTTCGCGCGGCTTCCACGCCAGGTCGAAGTCCCACTCGCCGCGGTAGTCGCTGTGCAGCGTCTCGACATACACGCCAGTCACGGTGCGAGGAACGACGGCATACGGGCGACGCTGCCGAGCCGGTTGATCGCCTCGGTGCCGGCCGTGCGCGCGAAGAACGAGCCCTGCAGGTCGAGCCAGGGGCTGTTGAGGACCAAGGCGTCGAGCACCGGCTCCCCGGCGTCGGCATGGCTCGCAGCCCAGAGGGCGGCGATGAGCCCGCCGGTCGAATGGCCGCTGACGATGACTCGCTCGATGGCCGTCGCGCGCGCCGGATACGGTCGAGCGCTGCGTCGAGCTCGGCGAAGTACTCAGCGAGGTCGAGGCAGAAGTTCGGCGTCTGGTGAGGGAGCAGGGACCGCCCGTACTTGCGCAGGTCGAGAGCGTAGAAGTCGTAGCCAAGATCGGCGTAGAAGTCGGCCATCGCCGTCTGGAAGAAGTAGTCGCAGAACCCGTGGACGTGCAGGACCGCGCCATGGACGTCAGCCGTCGTCGGCTGCCCGCTTGACGAGAGTCGCGACGACGCCGCCCTCGGAGTCGTCAGGCAGCTCGATCGTCTCCTGGGTGTATGGCGCACCCAGCAGGTCGGTCTCGGTCACGAGTCCAGTCTGCCCAATCGCGGACGCCTGTCAGCCTGGGGGAGGGCCCGCGGTGTAAATGCGCGTGATCACGTCCTCGATGCTCGGCTCGAGGATCGAGAGGTCGGCGACGTGGTAACGACTCGCGATGTCGGCCACCAGTGGCGCAGCGCTGCTCTCTGCAGGGAACGTCAACCACTGCTGCGGACCGTCAACCCGGACGGTCTCAGCGCCCTCCGTCTCGATCGCCGGTGCGGGCTCCGACAGGTCGACCACGAGCGTGCGGCGGCCGCCACCGAGCCTGTGCAACGCGTCCAAGGCGCCATCGAAAACGAGTCGTCCGTGGTCGATCACCATCACCCGTGAGCACAACTGCTCGATGTCGACCAGGTCATGTGTGGTGAGCAGCACGGTGACGCCGCGCTCCCGGTTGGTCTCTCGCAGGAACTCGCGCAGGCTGGACTTGCTCACCACGTCGAGCCCGATCGTCGGCTCGTCGAGGTAGACGACCTCAGGGTCGTGGAGCAAGGCGGCCGCGATGTCACCGCGCATCCGCTGACCGAGGGACAGTTGCCGGACAGGTGTGTCGAGGAGAGGTGCAAGCTCGAGCAGCTCGATGAATGTCGCCATGTTGGCTCGGAAGCGACTGTCAGGGATGCGGTAGATGCGGCGGAGCAGGTCGAACGAGTCACGAAGGGGCAGATCCCACCAGAGCGTTGTCCGCTGGCCGAAGACCACGCCGATCCGCCGGGCCAGCGTCGTGCGCTGGACGGAGGGTGTCATTCCGGCCACGCTGATGTGGCCGGAGCTCGCGGCACCAAGATGCCGGTGAGCATCTTGATCGTCGTCGACTTGCCGGCGCCGTTGGGGCCGATGTAGCCGACCATCTCGCCCGGCTCGACGGAGAAGTCGAGGTCCTGCACCGCGTCGACGGTCACCGCCGTACGCCGGAGCCGCCCGGCCTTGCGACGGACGGTGAACGTGCGCGAGACATCACGCACTTCGATGAGGGACACGGCTCTAGTCAACTCCCGGTCGATCGGTAGTGGCGGAGGCCTGCGCGCCACGCGAACGCGGCGACGAGTGACAGCAACCCAGCGGCGAGCGGTGCGGCGAACTGGACGGCGGAAGGCAGCCCGAGCGGGTCAGGCTTATCGAGGATGTAGAGGCTCGGATACCAGTTGACGAATGTGATCGGGATGATGAACGTCAAGGCACGCACGGCTTGAACCGGGTAGATCGTCATCGGGAACTGCGCCAGCGTGCCGCCACCATAGGTGAACGCGTTCGCGACCTCTGAGGAGTCGGCCGTCCAGAACTGTATGGCCGCACCCATCGTGAAGAGGGCAAGGAAGATGATCGTGCCGAAGACGACAAGGTACGGCACCATTGCCACCCTGGCGGCCGTCCAGTCGATGTCGAGCGCGAAGATCGCCCAGCCGAATACGGCTGCTCCTTGCGTGATCCGGCCGAGCCGTCGGATCGCGAAGTCGTCGGCGCACATCTGGATGTACGGCCGACACCGGGCGGACCAGCATCGCGTCGAAGGAGCCCATCCGGATGCGCTGCCCGAGCCGCTCGATGTTGCCGAGCAGCAGGTCAGCCAGGCCCAGACAGATCGCCGATCCACCAGCCAGGAAGGCGATTTCAGGAAGCGTGAAGCCGCCGAGGCGGTCGACGCTCTCGAACATCACGACGATGGCGATGAAGTCCAGGCCCGTGATCAGGAACTGGCCGATCGTCATCACAGCGAAGGAGGTCCGGTAGGACATTGACACCCGAATCCACATCCGGGCCAGCAGGCCGTAGGCCCTGAGGTTCCAAAGGATGGCCTCACCCACCTTGCACCACCACCTTGCGCGCTGCCAGATGGAGAACCGCCTGGCAGACCAGGAGAAGCACAGCGGTCCACACCAGTTGGAACCCGATCGCGGCCCACGCCTCACTACCAGGGTGCTTGCCGAGCCAGATGTCCGCTGGGACCTGCAGGTACGCCGCCCACGGGAGGGCTGTGGCGAGGTCCTGGGTCCAGCCGGGGAACAGCACGAGGGGGACTGCGAGCCCGGAGAAGAACATGGCCAAGACCGCTGCTAGGTGCTTGACGCCGGTGTCGTCGAGCAGCCAGAACGCGCTCACCGACACGAGCATCCGCATGCCAAAGCTGACCGTGACCGCGAACACCGCAGAGATCCAGAACTGGATCCACATCAAGGGATTGGCCGGGTAGGTCAAGTCGAACAGGATCCCCCCGAGGACGGTCGGAGCCAGACCGCGCGTCAGCAGGTGGTAGAGCGCTCGGCCGAGGTCACTGGCCAGGTACCAACCCAAGATGCTGACCGGGCGGTAGAGGTCGATCGCGACATCGCCGGACTTGATGCGCGCTGCCAGGTCATCGGTGGAACCACCGGTCCAGACGGCGACGGTCATGATCATCGCCTGGCCCAGCCAGGCGTAGGTCAGGGCGTCGCTGACGTCGTAGCCTCCGGCAGTCGGGTTCTCCTCCCAGACGGCGATGTAGGTGAAGGAGATGATGAGGCCGAACGCGCAGTTAGTGAAGATTCCGGCAAAAGTGGCTGCCCGGTAGGTGGAGTAGCGCTGAAAGCTCCTCTTGGCAACGGCAAACCAGAGAGCCACCGACGCACGCACAACGGGACAGTCTGCCCGATCGCGGGGTCGTCAGCCAAAGGTGGTCAGTGCTGGTAGGTGCCGACGATCTGGGCGCGGGCTAGCGTCTTGAACGCGAGGTTGAACGACACGACGGCGCAGGACGCCGTGGCATCGACACCGAGGCTGTCCTCGCCGACCGCATGCACGACGAAGTAGTAGCGGTGGGTGTGGTCACCTTCCGGCGGTGCCGCGCCCATGAAGCCATGCTCTCCACCGTCGTTTCGGATGTGGAATGCCTTGCCGGGCAGTTCACCTGATGCAGCGCCGGTCGCAAGTTCGGTCGTGTCAGCTGGCAGGTCGACGACCAGCCAGTGCCAGAACCCTGAAGGCGTCGGCGCATCAGGGTCGAAGCAGGTCACGACGAAGCTCTTGGTCTCGGCAGGAAAGCCGCTCCAGGACAGGTGTGGCGAGGTATTGCCCTCGGCGGCCACCTGATCGTCGGACAGCGCCTGGCCATCGCTCACGTCGTTGCTGGTCACGCTGAACGCGGGAACCGGCGGCAGCTTGGCGTACGGGTCTTCGGCAGTAGTTCGCTCTAGGCTCATGGTCCCCATCTTTACGGCTCGACCGCGTGAGCGCAGGTCGAGCCGATCCGGCACGTGAGACGGGCGCGATCGGCGTTCGCTCGCGGCCTACCGTGGCGAGATGCCCGAACTCGACGGCCCGGCGCCGTACCCGGCTGGTCTGCGCCTGGCTGGTCGGCGGGTGCTGGTGGTCGGTGGCGGGAAGGTGGCACAACGCCGGGTGCCTGCCCTCGTCACCGCGGGTGCCGATGTCGAGGTCGTCTCACCAGAGTCGACGCCGGCGATCGAAGGGCACGCGCTCTCGGGTGAGATCACCTGGTCGCGTCGGGGTTACGAGTCCAGCGACCTCGACGGCGCCTGGTATGTCGTCGTGGCGACCGACGTACCCGAGGTCAACGCCCAGGTGTCACGCGATGCCGAGGCACAGCGGATCTTCTGCGTGCGCAGCGACGACGCCACGGCCGCCACCGCCTGGACGCCCGCCACTGGCCGCCACGGCCCACTGACGGTGGCTGTCCTCGGCGGTCGGGACCCCCGACGATCGGCCTCTGTGCGTGACGAGATCCTGACCCGGCTGCGAAGCGGAGAGATTGCCGCCGCCAAAGATCGCCAACGCGTCCCGGGCGTGACGTTGGTCGGCGGCGGCCCCGGCGACCCGGACCTGATCACCGTCGCCGGACGACGGGCGCTGCAAGAGGCGGATGTCGTGGTCGTCGACCGGCTCGCCCCGCAGGCACTGCTTGCCGAGCTGGCGCCGGACGTCGAGGTGATCGATGCGACCAAGCTGCCGCGCGGACGATCGGCGAGCACAGGAGTCGATCAATGAGGTGTTGGTCTCGCGGGCGAAGGCCGGCTTGAGCGTGGTCCGATTCAAGGGCGGTGACCCGTTCGTGTTCGGCCGCGGCTTCGAGGAGATGCAGGCATGCGCCTCCGCGGGAGTCCCTTGTCGCGTCGTGCCAGGCATCACCAGCGCCATCTCCGTGCCGGCGCTCGCGGGCATTCCGGTGACACACCGCGGCGTCGCACACGAGATGACGGTCGTGACCGGCCACCTGCCGCCCGGGCATCCCGACTCGCTCGTCGACTGGGACGCATTGGGGCAGCTGCGCGGCACGATCGTCTTGCTGATGGCGGTCAAGCACCTGCCCGAGATCGCAGCTGCACTGCTTGCCGGCGGGCGACGGCCGGGTACGCCGTGCGCCGTCGTCGAGGACGGGTCGATGGCGAGCCAGCGGAGCGTGTTCACGACCCTCGACCAGCTCGCGGACGACGTCGCGAGCCAGCAGATCCGGCCGCCCGCCAACGTCGTCATCGGTGACGTCGTGGAGGTTGCCCGGACGACGACGCTTCCGGCCGTCGAGCCGAGTTACCAGCGGTCGAGCTGAACTTACGGCGGTCCAGCCGACCATTCGGCGGTCGAACCGACCATCCGGCGGTCGAGCCGATTCCGGCGGTCGAGTTTGTCGAGACCCCGGTGATCTCGACAAGCTCGATCAGCGGAGGGGGGTCGATCAACGGCGCAGCTCGATCAGCGGAGGAGCTTGATCAGCGGAGGTCTACGAGGCGGGGAACTGGATCCGTACGTGCTCACCGCCGACGGTTCCACGAGCCACGGCACGAGCATGCGGTGCCAAGTCGTTCCAGCGCAGCTTGAGCCGCGCCGGCTTGGTGCCAGCACCGATGACCGTCACCTCGGCCGCCACCCTCCCCGAACGTCGATGCCAGGTCATCACGCCAGACACTGCAACATCCTTGACCCAGCGGACTTTGCTGAGCCTCCACGTCACCACAGGCCGGTCGTGGGTGAACGAACCACCGCGGGTGGTGAACGTCCCCCCTTGTAGTCCCACTCCCTCGTAGCCATACATCGACCACCAGCGCGCCATCACGTCAGCCAGCGTGGCTGCCGTGATGCGGACGGTCTTGCGTGGTCCTTTCCACCCCGTCTCGTCAGCCAACCTGACGAACTGGTCGACAAGCCGGTTCTCGTGATAGTCGCGGGCGCACGAAAAGTCACGGGCGGAGCTGGTGCGAACGAAGCGCACTACCAGCTTGGATGCGCACTTGTCGAAGTCGATGAGCGCGCTCACATGCGTGGTGTTGGCTGCGACGACCAACGTCGAGTTGGGGAACGCATCCGCGGTCGCTCTGGCACCTTCGGGGGAAGTCAACGAGTCGAGATCACCGGCGAGCACCAGAGTCGGGACATCGGGATACTGCGGGTTGCGGGGGACTGGTCGGACCCATCGGCTGGGCCTTGGCCACCTCAGGCATTCGTCGAAGTAGCCGTAGGGCGAGGTGACCCATTCCCGGACCGTGAACGGTGCGAAGAGGCCCGGGCGTTGACGCTGGAGATTGCGTGTCGCGGCCCGGTACTGGTTGTAGCGGGTAGTGATCCGCGCCGTGACGTCGTACGCCTGCGGGTAGTCATTGCAGGCCACCGCGGCATACAGCCCTTCGGAGTACGCCTCGGCTGGGCCGGCTCCACCGACGTACTTTGTCTCCTGTGCAAGGCGAAGCAGCGGGAGCGTGTATCGGCGTGGACCGAGAGCTGCCCTTGCGGCCGCGTCGAGCTCCCGGTAGATCGTCGGCGTCGTTGCTGCACCCGTGAGTATGTCGATCAAGGTGTCCACGGTCACGCGAGTTCGCAGCACCTCGCCATCCGCGTTCGGCGCCCACCCGAACATCGGGTGGTGGCGCAACGCCTGCGTCAACCTGGCGATGCGCCGCATCGATTCACCCGGGCGATGTGCGCATGCAGGGCTTCGACGGCAGGCGACGGAGAACGCGTGCCGCAGGGAGCGGTTGGTGTCGGCGTACCACGGGCTCTTCGCGTCGACTGGGTAGGCCGCGTCGAGGATGAGGGTCCGCAACCGATCCCCGTGTCGCAGCGCGAAGGTCTGAGCGAAGAACGTGCCGTAGGAGTCGCCGTAGAGGTGGATCCGGCCGATACCGAGCCGGTCGAGAACCGCCACCATGTCGTCGGTGGCGATCGCGCTGCCGTAGAGGTCTGACTTGGCGCCCAGCTTGCGGCCGCATTGTCCGATGGCGAGGGTGCGGTTGCCCCGGTACGACTGGAGGTGGCCGCAGCGGATGGGGCCCGACTTGCCGGTACCACGGTTGTCGACCAGGAGGAGCTGGTGGCGGTCCAGCAATGGGTCGAACAGATCGAGGTAGTACGACCGGCTCGCGGTCGTCGAGTAGCCCGGGCCGCCCTCGACGGCCACGATCGTGCCCAGGCTGGGCCGGGTCCGGTCGCGGCGCCCGAAAAGCTCGTAGGCGATGCCGATCCGGCGCGATGCGGGATTGGCGCGATCCAACGGGACCTTGACGCGTCCGCAACGAGCCGCATCGCCGTGGCAAGGTCGCTCCTGGACGACGGTCGGCGCTGCCTGAGTGCGGGCGGGTGCGGTGCTGACGTTCGGCTCCATCAAGATCGCCGCGAGGATCGCGACTGTCAGCAGCGACGTGAGTCCCCAACCGCGCCTGCCCATGGCATTCCTCATTCGAGCTCGCCCGTCCGCTGTGCCGCGAGTCTCTCACGGGCTGGCCTGCGCAAGGGCCCGCATAATGAGGCGCATGGCGGACCTGATCGTGGTGGACGACCCCGACGATCCGCGACTTGCCGACTATCGCTCGCTGCGCGACGTTTCCCTGCGCAAGCACATCGAGACCGAGCAGGGCTTGTTCATCGCCGAGGGAGAGAAGGTCGTCCGCCGGGCCATCGCTGCCGGATACGCCGCTCGGTCATTTCTGATGACGGACAAGTGGCTCGCCGGCCTGGCTGCCGAGCTCGACAGCGCCAGGTCGGTGCCCTGCTACGTCGTCACCGACGAGGCTGCCGAAGCCGTGACGGGATTCCACGTCCACAGGGGTGCATTGGCTTCGCTGCATCGTCGGCCGCTGCCGACGGTGTCGGAGGTGCTGTCGGGCGCGCGACGCATCGCCATGCTCGAGGACATCGTGGACCACACGAACGTCGGCGCGATCTTCCGGTGTGCGGCCGCACTCGGCATCGACGGTGTCCTGCTGTCGCCGCGCTGTGCCGACCCGCTCTACCGCCGCTCCCTCAAGGTCGCCATGGGCGCCGTGTTCGAGCTGCCCTGGACGCGGTGTGACGACTGGTATGACGCGATGCCACGGCTGGCGGATGCCGGGTTTGTCACTATTGCCCTCACGGTCGCCGACGACGCCGAGAACCTCCCCGCGCTGGCTCAGACCCTTGCAGGGGAACGGATCTGCTTGGTTCTTGGTGCGGAAGGTGCCGGTTTGTCCTCACGGTGGGCAAGCAGCGCCTCACATCGCGCCACAATACGTATGGACAGACATATCGATTCACTGAACGTGGCCGCCGCTTCCGCGCTAGCGTTCTTTCTCACACGCTAGTGGGGGCACGGCCTAGGGGAAGACGGGTTCGGTGAGCGGTAATTCTGTACTCACGATCGAGGTAGTTCGTCGCCTGCACGACACGCTGGCGGCGCTGCACGCGACCCCTGATCCTCGCTCGTCACTCCAGTCGATCTGTGACTCTTTGCATGAACTCCTCGAAAGCCGACTCGTCGTCATCCACCTCGCCGACCACGACCAGATGCAGGCCGTTGCGTACGGCGGCCACGAGTCCGGCGCTCGGCTCATCGGCCAGGATCAGCCCGTCGAAGCCTGGCGCGCTCTGCTCTCAAGCGGCGATCACCAGGGCGCCCTGACTTTCTGCCGCGACCCCCGCAGCTTCCTTCGTCGCCTCCCCATGGAGGCGGCCGCCGACGACCTACAGCTATTTGGTGATGCGGACCATTGGGGTGCGCTCAGCATGGTCGTTGCTCCGCTCATGGCCGGGAATGACCTAGTCGGCGTCGTGACAGTCAACATGCCCGTCGGCCATGCGCCGCTGGGCGAGCTCAAGGCGACGATGCTGGAGATCTTCGCCCTTCAGGCGGCAGTCTCCATCCACCAGCACCGGATGGCTGAGCGGATGGCCACCGACCACCTGGCACTGCGGCTCAGCGAGGAGCGCTTCCGACTCGCGTTCGACAACGCACCGATCGGCGTTGCAGAGATCATGGCGGGTGAGGACGGGCCGATGATCGCCCGCATCAACCGCGCAGCCGGCGCGATGTTCGGCGCAAGTGTCGTCGGGTCGCGGCACGAGCCCGTCGACCAGGTCTTCAGCGTCATCCGCGGCGAACCGCTTTCGTCCCTGCTGTCGAGACTGCTCGACAAGGGTCACGGCGCCCTGCGCGTCGAGGTGCCGTTCGTCGGCTCCGACGGCGGCGAGTTCTGGGGTCTGGTCGAGGCGGCGGCGCTCGACCTGTCACCCGGCGAGGCAGGCGTCCTGTGTCAGATCGTCGACATCACCCAGGCGAAGGCCGAAGAGCGCGAGCTCACCAAGCTGGCCCAGCACGACGCGCTCACCGGGCTGCCCAACCGGCTCGTGATCATGGACCGGCTGGCCGAGGCCGTAAGCCTGGCCAACGAGCAGGGTGAGTGCGGCGCGCTCCTCTTCTGCGACCTCGACAGCTTCAAGGCAATCAACGACGAACGCGGCCACCTCGTCGGAGACGACGCCCTGGCAGCGCTCGCCACGCGGCTGCACTCCGTGGTCCGCTCCCAGGACACGGCCGGGCGGTTCGGTGGCGACGAGTTCGTCGTGGTGGCTTCCCCCTCCTCGAGGATGCGGCGCAGATGCTCGGCCGAACGCATTTCAGCTGCGATGAGCGCGCCGATCGAGATCGACGGAACCGAGCTTCGCGTGGGTGTCAGCATCGGCATCGCCATGATCACCCCTGGCGTCGAGCCGGCTGAGGTGCTCAAGCGTGCGGATGCTGCCATGTATGCCGTCCGATCCCACCGCGACCGACCCCTCTACGTGCTCGACGCGGGCTGACCAGGTCCCTCACCAGCCGAAAGATCCGACTGTGGCGTTGCGCTGACCGCGTGAGCGTCGGATCGTTACGCGGGCCAGCCGGGCGGGAACTCGTCGGCGACACTCGCCGCCTCTTTGAAGAGCTTGCGCCGCACTTCGGTCGAGAGCTTGTCGCCGAAGACCGTGCCGACGAGGTGGTCGCTCTCGTGCTGCAGGCAGCGGGCCACCAGGCCCTTCCCGGCGTAGCGAACGGGCTGTCCGTTGTGGTCGACGCCGGTCACCTCGGCATAGTCGGCACGCGCGCAGGGCACGAAGGCGCCCGGCAGCGACAGACAGCCCTCGTCGTTTTCGACGAGTCGGCGGTCCTTCCCTTCCGGCACCTGGAGGACCGGGTTGCACACCACCCCGGTGGCGCCACCTGCATCGTCGACGGCCGGACAGTCGAACACGAACACGGCGAGGGCGACACCCACCTGGTTGGCTGCGAGGCCAACGCCATCAGCGGCATACATGGTGGCAACCATGTCGGCGACGAGTTCGGCCAGTTCGTCGTCAAACGTCTCGACCGGGCGGCAGCGACGGTGCATGACTGGTGTGCCCCAGCGCACCATCGGCCGGGCGGTGCCGCCGGGCGGAAGGTTGGTCACCGGGGGACCGTATCGCAGCCAGTCTTCAGTTGAACTGCCACGAGCGCTTGGACAAGCCGTACCAGAATCCGTCGATCACCGATGTCTCCGCGCGCAGGTCGTCGATGCTCGCGCCGAGGCTGACGAACAGCGGCGCGAAGTGCTCGGTGCGCGGGTGGGCGAGGGTCGCCGCCGGTGCCTTGTGCAGGAAGTCGATCACCGCGTCGACGTCACGGGCGGCGATGGCGCGCTGCGATCCAGTCGTCGAACTCCCGGGACCAGCCCGGTGCGGGCGCGTCGCTCGGCCGGTGCATGTCGATCAGGCGCAGGTTGTGCGTGGTGAAGCCACTGCCGAGGATCAAGCACGCCCTCGTCGCGCAGCGGTCGCAGCTTGCGACCGACCTCGAACAATGTCGTGGGGTCGAGCGTCGGCATCGAGATCTGCAGGGTCGGTATGTCGGCGGCCGGGAACATCTCGACCAGAGGCACGTAGGCGCCGTGGTCGAGCCCGCGTGCCGGCGCATCGTGCACGTCGTGCTGCGGCGTCTTGAGCAGGCCTGCGGACCTTGGCGGCCAGGTCTGGGGCGCCCGGTGCGGCGTACTGGACCTGGTAGTAGCGCTCCGGGAAGCCCCAGAAGTCGTACACCAGAGGCACGGTCGTCGGTTGCGCCGAGCGTCAACGGTGCCTCTTCCCAGTGGGCAGAGACGACGAGGATCGCCGCGGGCTTCGGCAGGTCGGCTGACCAGGCAGCGAGCTGGCCGGTCCACTCGGTGTCGTCGGCGAGCGGGGGAGCCCCATGGCTCAGATAGATCACCGGCATCGGTGTCGTCGCGGGCTCGGGCATCGCTCGTCCTTCGGGATCTGGCGGCGGATCTAGTTGATGCTTCAAGCATAACGGATGATGGTCGGAGTCGGAAACAGCGACGCCACGGCTCGCCGGATGGCTTTGACGCGCTGCTACGTTTTCTGGATGGCACCCACTCCCTCATGACCTTCAACAACGGCGTCGAGATCCCGCAAGTGGGGTTCGGCGTCTTCCTGATTCCCGACGTGGAGACCAAGACAGGCCGTCGCGTCCGCCCTCGACGTCGGATACCGCCACATCGACACCGCAAAGCTGTACGCGAACGAGCGGGCGGTCGGCGAAGCGATCGCAGAGTCGGGCATCGCTCGCGACGAGCTGTTCATCACCACGAAGGCTGGCGAACCCCGACCAGGGCTACGACGAGACCTTGAAGGCGTTCGACAGCAGCATCGACCTGCTCGGGCTCGACTACGTCGACCTCTACCTCATCCACTGGCCCTTGCCCGCGCTCGAGCGGTATGTCGACACGTGGAGGGCGTTCGAGAAGCTGTATGCCGACGGGCGCGTCCGCAGCATCGGCGTCTCGAACTTCCACCAGTCCCACCTCCAGCGACTGTTCGACGAGACGGACGTAGTGCCGGCGATCAACCAGGTCGAGCTGCACCCGTGGCTGCAGCAGCGCGACCTCCGCGACTTCCATGCCCAGCACGGGATCGTCACCGAGGCGTGGAGCCCGATTTCGCGCGGTAAGAACCTCGACGAGCCGGCGATCAAGGAGATCGCCGCCAAACACTCCGTCAGTCCTGCCCAGGTGATCCTCCGCTGGCACCTCGACCTCGGCAACGTGGTGATCCCGAAGTCTGTGCACAGGCAGCGGATAGAGGAGAACCTCGACCTGTTCGGCTTCCAGCTGGACGACGAGGATCATGCCTGCGTCGACGCCCTCGACGCTGACGCCCGGATCGGCTCCAACCCAGACACGTTCAACGGCTAGGCAACCCACCAGAGCGCAGTCGTCCTCGGGCTCACGCGAGATGTTTCAGTGCCTCGCGCTTGGACAACGGGGACAGTCGGTCGACGTACGTCGTCACGAAGTCCAACACCCAGGCCGGCTCGGACTTTCCGTACTCCCGGAGCGCCCACCCGATCGCCTTGCGGATGAAGAAGTCGCGGTCGTCAAGGTTGGCCACGATCGCATCGGTCATCAACGCAGAGTCCGTCGAGTCACGGTGGCCGAGCTGGCAGATGATGGACGACCGCCGCAGCCACAGGCTCTCGTGCGTCTGCCACGAGCGGATGACGAGTTCGGCACACACCCGGTCGGCTAGTAGGACGTCGCCGACCCGGTGGGAGGCATCGTCGACGAGGTCCCACCATGCCCCGGTGGCGATGACGTGTTGCAGCAACGGCAGCGTCTCGGCGGTGAGCCAGTCGCGGTAGTAGCGATGTCCGATGAGGCCGAGGGCGGCATACCGCTCCTCGCGATGGGTGGCGTTGTCGAAGAGCTCCCGGACCGTTGCCTCCCACTCGGCGCGGTCCTCCAGCCGGTGGGACGTGAAGACGGTGCGGCAGAGCCGGCGGACGCCGGGGAAGCGGACACCCCGGAAGGGCATCTCCGACTTCATGTACTGCTGCATGGCTGGCGCGTCAGCGGGGACGGCGAGGGCCTCGAGCCCGGTGCGGATCTCGCGGACGATGGCAGAGTGCGAGCTCACACCAGGCTCTCGTAGAGCGCGACCGTCTCTTGGGCGATCGCCGCCCAGTCGAACGTCGAGACAGCGCGCGCCCGACCTGCCTCGCCCAAGCGACGGGCTCGGGCGGGATCGGACACCAAGGTGTTGACGTGGGCGGCGAGCCCGGCCTCGAACGCGCGCGGGTCATCGGGTGTGTAGTCGACGAGCAGACCCGTCTCGCCGTCGACGACCACTTCGGGTATGCCGCCGACCGCGCTGGCGACGACCGCGGTCTCGCAGGCCATCGCCTCGAGGTTGACGATCCCGAGCGGCTCGTAGACCGACGGGCAGAGGAAGGCCAGTGCGTGCGTCAGCACCTGCCGCACGGAGGACCGCGGCAGCATCTCGCTGACCACAACCACGCCGTCTCGCTCGGCTTGGAGCCGGGCGATCGCGTCGTCGGTCTCGCCTTTCAGCTCAGGAGTGTCGGCCGCGCCGGCGAGCAGCAGGATCTGCACGGACGGGTCGAAGCCGAGTCCAGCACGCAGCAGGTGTGGCACGCCCTTCTGCCGCGTGATCCGGCCAACGAACGTCACGTAGGGCCGCGCCGGATCGATGCCCAGGGACTCGACCACGTCTGTCGCCGGGTCTGGGCGGTAGAACCCAGCGTCGATCCCGTTGTAGATCACGTGCACCCGCTCCGGCTCCACCTCCGGGTATGCCGCGACCACGTCGGCGGCCATCCGGTGGCTCACGGCGACGACCGCGTCGGCGCCGAGGTAGGCAGTGCGCTCCGCCCAGGACGAAACGCGGTAGCCGCCACCGAGCTGCTCCGCCTTCCAGGGGCGTTGTGGCTCGAGCGAGTGGGTCGTGACGACGTGCGGGACGTCGTACAGGAGGTGGGCAAGGTGCCCGGCGAGGTTGGCGTACCACGTGTGGGAGTGCACCAGGTCGAGGCCGTCGCATGCCGCCGCCATCGCGAGGTCGGTGGACAGCACGTGCAGGGCAGGGTTGCCGAGTGGGAACCGTCCGTCCTGCTCCTCGAACGCCATCGCGTCTGGGCGCTCGTCGCCCATACACAGCACACTCAGGTCGACGCGATCACGCAGCTCCCTAGCGAGGAAGTCGACGTGGACTCCTGCACCGCCGTAGACGTTCGGTGGGAACTCCCGGGTGAGCAGGCCGACGCGCATGGCCAAAGCCTAGGGGAGGCGAAGGACCGACGGTCGAGCTTGTCGAGACCACGGACCGCCGTCGAGCCGGATCCGCCGGTCGAGCAGGTCTCGACAAGCTCGACCATCGGAACCCGACGGTCGAGCTTGTCGAGACCATCGAGCGGGTCGGTTCAAGCCTGAGTAATGTCATGCCATGGTCAAGCCAAGGGTGCTGGGGATCGTGCTTGCCGGCGGCGAGGGCAAGCGGCTGATGCCGTTGACGCTCGACCGAGCTAAACCGGCCGTGCCGTTCGGAGGCAGCTACCGGCTGATCGACTTCGCGCTGTCCAACCTCGTCAACGCCGGCTTCCTGCGGCTGTGCGTCCTCACGCAGTACAAGTCTCACTCGCTCGACCGACATGTGTCGGTCACCTGGCGGTTGTCGACGCTGCTCGGCAACTACGTCACACCGGTGCCTGCGCAGCAGCGGCTTGGCAAGCAGTGGTTCCTCGGCAGCGCCGACGCGATCTACCAGTCGATGAACCTCATCGTCGACGAGCAGCCCGACATCATCGTCGTGTTCGGCGCCGACCACGTCTACCGGATGGACGCCTCGCAGATGGTCGAGGCCCACATCCAGTCAGGTGCGGGGGTGACGGTCGCGGGTATTCGGGTGCCACGCAAGGACGCCGACCAGTTCGGCGTGATCGGCACCGACTCCGGCGGCACGAACATCACCGAGTTCCTCGAGAAGCCTGCCGACCCACCGGGCCTCGTTGACAGCCCCGACGAGTCGTACGGCTCGATGGGCAACTACGTCTTCACCGCCGACACGTTGGTTGAGGCACTGGCGCGTGACGCCGACAACCCCGAGTCCCGCCACGACATGGGCGGCGACATCATCCCGATGCTGGTGGACGACAAGAACGCGGCGGTGTACGACTTCAAGCGCAACGACGTACCCGGATCACACGAGCGCGACCGTGACTACTGGCGTGACGTCGGAACGCTCGCGTCGTACCACGAAGCCCACCTCGACCTGGTGTCGGTGGAGCCGACGTTCAACCTCTACAACACGCAGTGGCCGATCTTCACGGCGAACGCACAGCTGCCGGGCGCCAAGTTCGTCGACTCCGCGTCGGCGGATGATGCGATCGTCTGCGCGGGCTCGATCGTGTCGGGCGCCACCATCAACTCGTCAGTCCTCGGCACCAACGTGTACGTCGCCGCGGGCGCCGAAGTCGAGCGCAGCGTGATTATGGACAACGTCAAGGTGGGCAGGGGAGCGCGGATCGTCAACGCGATCCTCGACAAGAACATCATTGTCCCTGATGGCTTCGAGATCGGCGTGGACGCCGATGCCGATCGGGAGGCCGGGTTCACCGTCACCGACGAAGGCATCACCGTTTTGGGCAAGGGTCACCCGCTCGCCGGTGACTACACCGGTGAAGGCTGAGTCGAGGGATCGGCATTCACAGATGGAGCTGACCCGGCTGCCTGCCTGCGTGGCCGCGGGCAACTCGGTGACGGCCGAAGTGGGCGCGCAGATCCTCGCCGACGGCGGCTCCGCGGCGGACTCCGCCGCGGCGATGGTGCTGGCGTCGTGCGTCGCCGAGACCGTGTTCACGGGTATTGGCGGTGGCGGTTACGCGACGTACTTTGACGCCGCCACCTCCACGGTTAGCTGCCTCGACTTCTTCGTTACCGTCCCCGGCCTTGCCGGCAGCCGGCGCATCGAGCCTCGCCACATCCCGATCGACTTCGGCGGTGAGGTCGTCCCGTACGCCGTCGGGCCACCCACGGTGGCGGTGCCGGGCCTCCCTGCGGGGGTGGAGACACTGCACCAGCGATGGGGCCGACTGCCGTGGACAGACGTGGTCGAGCCTTCGATCCGCCATGCCGAGCACGGCGTCACGCTGGCGCCCATGCACGCCAAGGTTCTCTCCACGATCGCTCCCGCGATGCTCATCGGGGCGGGCAAGCACACTTATGGCCGCGACGGCTACTCGCTTCCCGGCGGGTCGCGGCTGTTCCACCCCGGTCTCGACCGGGCGCTGCGACTACTCCGCGACGAGGGGTCGCAGGTCTTCTACACCGGGGAGATCGGCCAGCAGATGGTCCGCGCAGTGGGCGAGCAGGGCGACTTGGCCGCCCCCGACCTGGCGGCGTACGAAGTACACGAACAGTGCCGCGCCGCGTCCGGGTCGGCGAGGTCGACGTGATCGCTCGCGGCGACGACCTCGACGACCTGCTGACGACCCTCGACCGGGTTGAGTTGTGCGACGACGACGCCGAGCTCGCGACCCGGCTCGTGCAGGCGCTGCGCGGCGAGCCCAGGCGCGGCGACACCACGAGCCTCGCGGTCTGCGACCCGGAAGGCAACGCGTGCGCGGTGACGACGAGCATGGGCCTGTCGTCGGGCGTGTGGCTGCCCGACTACGGCATCCACCTGAACTCCATGCTCGGCGAAAGTGAGCTGCTGCGGCACCGGATCGAGCCAGGCGAGCGGATGAGCTCCATGATGTCGCCCCTCGTCGCCCTCGGCGAGGATGCGCCGGTGCTGGTCGCGGGAGCAGCAGGTGGCAGCCGCATCCGGTCGGCGCTGGTCCAGGTGCTCGTCAACGTCGTCCATCGCAAGATGCCCGTCCAGGCAGCGATCGACGCCCCGCGCCTCAACCCCGTGCCCCGCCGCGTGCATGTCGAGCCCGGATTCAGTCCGGACGCCCTCACCGCCCTCGGCGCGACCGACGAGGTGGTCACCTGGCCCGCGCTCGACTCGTACTTCGGCGGAGTGGCGGCCATCGACAGCACCGGGCCGGGGGCCGACCCGCGGCGAGGCGGCGACGTACACCGGGTCGAGTGACGGGTTAGCCGTGATCGGTTTGTAGGGTGTCCCGCATGTCGAACAAGCGCCGCCCCACGCTGCCACCGAAGAAGCAGTCGACCCCGCGAGGGACTCAGGTCATCATCGGTGTCGTCGTGCTGCTCTGCATCGCAGCGCTCGCGTTCGTGGCCATCCAGTTCAGCGACGACGACGAAGGCGACTCCGGGTCTGTCGCCCAGGACACGACGACTCCAGCGACGGCCGCCCCGGGGAGTGCGCGCAGCCGCCCGCCCCGCCCGCAGAACCCAAGAGCTACGAAGAGGCACCCGACCCGTCTCTTTCCGAGAATGCGAAATGGACGGCCACGGTCACCACCAACTGTGGCGACATCGTGCTCGAGCTCGACGGCGAGCTGGCTCCGCAGACGGTCGCATCGTTCCTCATGCTCAGCGAGGACGGCTACTACGACGACAGCAGCTGCCACCGGCTCACGACCGAGGGAATCTTCGTGCTGCAGTGTGGCGACCCGACCGGGACCGGGAGCGGAGACCCTGGCTACAGCTACGAGCTCGAGAATGCTCCGCCCGACGGCAACTACCCGACCGGCACGCTGGCGATGGCGCGCAGTGCCGACCCCAACAGCAACGGCTCCCAGTTCTTCATCGTCTACGACGACACGCAGCTGCCCGTCGAAGGCGGCGGCTACTCGATCTTCGGGTCGGTGCAGTCCGGCCTCGACATCCTCAATTCTATTGCCGAGGCAGGAGTTGAGGGCGGCGCGGGCGACGGTGCACCAGCCCAGCCCATCAGCATCCTCAGCATCTCTGTCGAGAAGGCGTAGCAGCTAGACGTCATACCTGCGGACGCGGACGAGCGTGTCGAGCGCGGTGCCGTCGGCCGTATGCCGCTCGACCGTCTCGGCAAGGTCGACCTGGAGACCGGGGAGACCCTCGAACAGGCGGCGCAGCTCCACCGGGTCGTACAGCCGGTCCTCGTCCTGGGGGCCAGAGACACCTTCGCGCAGGTTGCGCACGTCGTGTCCCACCACGATCGCGTGCCCACCAGGTCTGATCGAGCGGCCGGCGAGGACCATTAGCCGCGATCGCTCATCCGGGGGCAGGTGGACGTAGCTGACGAGGGACAGATCGACGCTCTCGCGCTTGAGCTTCATCGATGCCACGTCGTCGACCCGCCAGGTCAGCCGTCGCGCCGTCGCGGGTGCCTCTCGCTCAGTGAGCGCGCGCGCCCGCTCGACCGCGACGGTCGAGAAGTCGATGCCCGTGACCTTCCACCCAAGCCGCGCCAGCCAGAGCGCGTTGCGGCCTTCGCCGCAGGCGAGGTCGACGGCCACGCCGATCGGTAGCGTCTCGCACTGATTGCGGACGAACTGGTTGGGCTCGAGTCCCCACACGAGGTCGGCGTCGGCATACCGGGTGTCCCAGCTACGCGAGTCCATGCCCGAAGATTACGCGGCGTGGTGAGCGTGGTGGCGAGTTGGGCTCGCGCGCCAGGAGGCCCGGTATGGGTACGCTCGCGACGTGGGTTCAGAGCGTCTGACGTTCGCCACGGTGCAAGCCTTGGCCCTCGCCATTTTTGCCGTCTTGGTGGCGACGGCATACGGCCTGCCGCTGCGCGACCCCGACGATATTGCCGGACCGACGTACGTGCGGCTCCCGGCCATCTTGGCGCTGGTGTTCCTGGCCGACGTGGTGCCGCGGCTAGGGGCGAGGTTGTGGAGACGCGGGCACGGCGTGCGGGGGGCGTGGCGGCTCGGCGTGGACGTCGTGACTGAGCGGTGGTCCCTCGACCACATCAGGTTCGTCCTGCTCGGGCTCGGTAGCTGGTACCTGACGTATGTCTCCTTCCGCAACCTCAAGAGCTTCGTGCCGTTCGTCAACCCTGGTGTCGAGGACAGCCAGTTGGCAGCGGTCGACCGCTGGATCTTCTTCGGACACGACCCGGCGGTGTTGCTGCACGACGCGTTCGGCACCGGCGCTGCTGCCCATGTCATGTCGTTCGTCTACTTGTCCTGGCTGGTGTTCATCCCGTTCTCCCTGGCCGCCGCCCTGGTGTGGAGCCGGCACGCGAGCATCGGCGCCTGGTATGTCACGGCGCTCGCCGTGGACTGGGTGCTGGGGACTGCGACGTACTTCGCGTTCCCGACGCTCGGACCGATTTACTCGGAGCCCGCCGCGTTCAGCGACCTTCCCGAGACCGCCGCGGGACACCTTCAGGCCAGCATGATCGCCGACCGCCACGAGGTGCTCACGGATCCGTTCGCCACGGACGCAGTGCAGAGCATCGCGGCGTTTGCCTCGCTCCACGTGGCGATGATGGTGACGGCATGCCTCGTCGCGCACCTGTTGAGGATGCGCCGGCTGATCCGTTACGGGCTCAACGTCGGCCTGTTCCTGACCGTGCTCGCGACCGTCTATCTGGGGTGGCACTTCTTCATGGACGCGGTCGGGGGAGCGGTGCTGGGGGCGGCAGCAGTGTGGATCGCCGCGGTTGCGACCGGGACCAAGGTACGTCGGCTGTCGCGCGGCAGCGCCGCCCAGGTCGAAGCGCCAGTTCTGGCACACCGCGCCGACGCCTGACCCCGGGCGTTGCGTCCGTGACAGCGGTCGCTAAGGCGTTCAGCTGCACGGACGTTGCGCGCCGCCCTTCGTTGCGTCCGTGGCAGCGGTCGCTAGGGCGTTCAGCTGCACGGACGTTACGGGTTGGGGAGTTGCAGCTGTGCCTGGCGAGTTGGTCAGACATCCTCGACGAGCGAGCGCTGGCCGACGGCGAAGGCGGTCGCGACGATGGCCGCGAACCCGAGTGCGGTCACGAGCACTTGACCACGAGCGTCCAGGCTCGCCAACCCTCGACTCGAGGCCCACACCGCCGTGGTGGCGAGGCCAGTTGCGGTGGTGTAGGCGCCCCAACGCAGGAGCGTGCGTGCTGGCAACTTGGTCTGCCGGGCCGCCACCGTCAGGATCGCAAGGCCGCCGTGGATGATCAGCAGGCACATGGCAGGGACGACTGACCAGGTCAGCGCTTCCGCAGACGACTCCACGACTCGGGCCCAATAGATCGAGATTGCGGCGATCACAGCCGCGCCCCGATAGGAGTCCGGCTTCAAGGTCGCCCAGATAGCACCGCTCCCGACGACAATCGCGAGCAGCGCGTCTGACTTGTGTCCGGCCCAACCCACGCTGACCATGCCGACGACCGCACTCACGACGACGAGAATGCGGATCAGCCCTCCCGACCAAGGCGTTGACGCAACATACGCGGTGAGCCGAGCCCAGTACTTCGATAGGGACCTCATCGGTGCGCCAATCGCGGTGCAGACGCGCGTCGCGAGATGTCGCGCAGGATCTGGTCGAGGCTGCCGGGCCCGCGCCAGTCGACGATCGGGATGCCGGCGCTGGCGACTTGGTCGATCTCGAAGGTGCGCTCCAGCATCCGGATGCGCCACGAGAGCGTCGTCAGGCCAGCCTTGTCGTCCCGGTGCACCAAGTTGTCGGCATCGTGTCGACCACCACGAGGCTCAGCCCACGATGAGCCAGGATCAATGCCCGTCGCAAGGTCAGCGTCGAGACCAGCGGCGACATCATGATGACGAGCGTGCCGGGGTCGATGCGGTAGCGCTGCTGCAGCTCTCGCTCATCGAACGTGCCGCCGGCGCGGGTGCGAGCCAGCGCCGCCAACATCCGACGCAGGTGCGGGTTGCCCGTGGCAGCGGTGTGCACATCGGGTTCGCGGCTCCGTAGACCCGCATGCCCACTCGTTCGTTGCGCCTGAGGAAGTGCTCGGCGATCGCTGCCGTCGCACGGACGGTGATGTCGAGGCTGCTGGCCGATCCGTCCACGCCTCCGCTGCGGCCGAGGTCGTTGGTGGCGTCGACGACGAGCAGCACCTGGCTGTCGTGGTCGGCCCACGTCGATGTGACGTGCAGCCTGCCGGACCGCAGCGACGACCGCCAATGGATCCGACGCAGCCGGTCGCCGACCTGGAACGGCCGGATGCGTGTGCGAACTCGCTGCCGTCGCCGGGCCTGGCCGAACGGTTGATGCCGACCAGCCCGAGCGGATGCGGCATCGGGAGCCCGGTCGTCGAACATCGACTGGCACCGGCATCGTCAGCACGTGTGCTCCGGCACCGGGATCGGGCCCCAGCGGTAGGCACCCCACGCACTGGATGCGCGCGACGACGCCGGCCCCGCCGAATGCTCACCCCAGCGCATCGCATCGGATCCTCGACGTCAGGTCGACGGCTCGCTGGCTCGTCGGTCGACGCGGCATCGCACTGCTGTCCCGGACTGGCTGCATCTGAAGCCAGGGTGGAGGCGGACGACGGCCAGCGACGAGATG
This sequence comes from uncultured Actinomycetota bacterium, assembly GCA_963811585.1. Classification (GTDB taxonomy): domain Bacteria; phylum Actinomycetota; class Actinomycetes; order Propionibacteriales; family Nocardioidaceae; genus JACDHG01. The sequence continues at coordinate 256,466 of CAWERR010000006.1, read as the reverse complement.
AGCGCCTCGCAGGTCGCCTACCTCGTAGCGGAGGTACGTCGACTCGCCCTCGCGGAGCTGAGCTGCGGCCCGAGCCGGCTCGAGACGGTGGGCTCGGACGGTGGTCGGGTGGCGGCGCCGCCATGCCGCGATCACCATGAGCGGTGTCGGCCATGACGACGAAGTCAGGCCGTGCGCGGCACACGGCCGCTGCGATGAGCCCGCGCACCAGTCATGCAGGCGCGCAGACGTGCGCCCGTGCGTCGGCTGCCACCGGCGCAGCCGTGCGACCGACCCTCATGGGCGTCGCACGACTTCGAGGGCCGCCGGGGCCGGGTCCGTCGACAGCACCGGTTCACCATGGAAATCCCGGTCACGTTGCTCATCCACAGCTCCGGCTTGACCGGTGATCCGATGCGCGAGCACGGGCCGGGCGACCGCCTTGACGTCCTCGGGCGTGACGAAGTCGCGGCCGCTGACGACGGCATAAGCCCGCGACGTCAGGAGCGAGGCCGAGGGCACCGCGTGGCGACGCACCGACCAGGACGTGCGGGTGGTCGCGCGTGGCGGTGGCGAGGGCCGACGCAGTACCGGCTGATGCTCGTCGTCGACGGTCACCGTCTCCACCGCGGCCTGCATCGCCAGCAGCGTCGGCGCGTCGGTCGATCGGGTGCAGCGTCTGCTCCTCGCGTTGTCGGGCCATCCGCCGCTGCAGCCCTCATCTCCTCGTCGACGTGGGCGTAGCCGAAGCTGACCCGCATCAGGAACCGGTCGAGCTGCGCCTCGGGCAGCGGGTAGGTGCCCTCGTACTCGACCGGGTTGGCGGTCGCGATCACGTGGAACGGCGGCGGCGAGCACGAACGTCTGGCCCTCGACCGTGATCTGCCGCTCCTGCATCGCCTCGAGCAACGCGCACTGGGTCTTCGGCGGCGTGCGGTTGATCTCGTCGGCGAGCAGCAGCCCGGTGAAGAGCGGGCCGTGCCGGAACACGAACTCCGCGCTTGCTTCTGGTCGTAGACGAACGAGCCGGTGAGGTCGCCCGGGCAGCAGGTCGGGCGTGAACTGCGCGCGGGTGAAGTCGAGACCGAGGGTCTGGGCGAACGACCGTGCCGCGAGCGTCTTGCCAAGACCTGGGAAGTCCTCGATCAGCACGTGGCCGCCCGCCAGGATCGCAGCTGAGGACCATGGCGAGCGGCTCGCGCTTCCCGACGACCGCTTCCCCAACGCGGTCGAGGACGTCGCCGCAGCGTGCGGTGACCGAGGTGAGATCGGGCGTTGTCGTCACAAGGACTCGATTCTGGTGATCAACGTGGACAGCTGGGTGAAGTGGCCGCGACGGTAGCGCGGAGGTTTCGCGAGGTAGTCCGACACGTCGTCACCCAGGACCTCGCGCGCGGCTGCTGGGTCCTCGCGTCGGTCGAGGCCGTGCCGGCTGAGGAGCAGGCCGTCGACGACCGGAACGAGGCTGCGGTGGACGTGCTCGGCGACGACCTGCGGGTCGGTGCCGTCATGGAAGCTCTGCGACAACCGCGAGAAGCGCGGGTCAAGGCCCCATTGGTGTCCCATCGAACGGTGGGGCGGCAGCCAGTCGGCCTCGTCGACGTACACGTGGATGTCGACGATGACACCCCCGAGCACGAAACCGGACAACATCGCCAAGGCAAGGAGGAGCGGCTGAGGGTCTGCTCCGAGCGCGGCGGTGAAGCCCCAGACCACGGCGAACGTGCCGACGCACCACAGGGCCCGGTCCCGCCACACCTGGCGGTCGATCACGGCTGCGGCTCCTGGGTGCGAGGCCGTGCAGCGGCCCTGGCGCCGAGCTCGGTCCGCAGGGTGCGCAGCGCGGCGGCTGCCGTCTCCCGGTGAGTCTCGGTCATGGGGTGTGCGGAGAAGCGGGCCTCCCGGTAGAGCGACGACAGCCGCTGGATGGTGCGGCCGTCCACCGTGTATGCCGCCAGGACCGCCTCCGTGAACTCCGCCGAGGTCAGCGACGGCTCCCGGTGAAACCCCAGCCCTTCAACGGCGTCCTCGAGGCTCAGCCAGCACGCCACGACGGCGTTGCGCGGGCTCCCGGACCTGAGGTCGTCGAGCTGAGCCTGCACGGCCTCGGCGAGTCGCCTCTCGGCTTCGACGCTCAACTCGTCGAGATCAGACGGAGTGAAGGCGGCGAGCCGCATCGCCCGTTTTCGGCGCACCGAGCCCCACATGATGAGCAGCATCGCGAAGAGAAAGAGGATGAGCAGGATGTAGAAGACGACCCACAGCCAGCCGGGGAAGTCCCGGCTGTTGGGCTCGACGTCGCTCTGCGGTAGGACGGGGCCGCCCTCACCACTGTCTGGGCCGGGTGGTTCGGACACCTCCCCGAGCTGTGGCGAGCTGAGGATCGGTGTCTCACTTGAGTTGGTGATGACGACGGCAAGAGCCAGGCACAGGCAGGCGACTAGTGCGACTCCCCAGGCACCCCGTCTCATGCCTCGACCCTAGACTGTCGCTCCCTCAAGATGGCCGATGTCGTACTTGCCGCCCACCTTCGAAGTGGCTGACTTTGTGCTGGCTCTAGCCCCCTTCAGGTCGGCCACTGGGAGCCACCCCTGCGAAGTGGCTGACGTGGTGCTTGCTCCTGCCCGCTTGAGGTCGGCCACTTCGACAAGGGGCCGCTTGCTTGGACGAGCAGGTCGGGCAGGGCGGCGCTATCGTCTCGAGCGTGGCCGCCGTTCGTGTCGTCATCCACGGTGATGTGCAAGGGGTCTTCTTCCGCGACACCTGTCGCCGGAAGGCGGCCGACGCTGGTGTGGCTGGCTGGGTGCGCAACCGGAGCGACGGTGCCGTCGAGGCGCTGTTCGAGGGCGATGATGACGCCGTCGACCAGCTGTGCCGGTGGTGCGAGACGGGGCCGCCTCAGGCGACTGTGCAGCGGGTCGAGGTCATCAGCGAGGAGCCGAGCGGTCTCCAGCGGTTCGAGGTGCGCGGCTGAGCCAAGCGCCACTGCTCAGGTAGCTCGGCCGCCGACCTGGGTGACGTCGATGAGGTCGTACGTCGGCGCCGCATCGCCACGGAGCGCGGAGCACGTCAGCAGCTGCTCGGCTTGTCTGGCCACGGTCAGCCGCACCCGCCACCGACGCTCGCTCGCGTCGGCGAACTCGACGCTCCAGCCGGTGTCGGCCGACTCCCGCGACTTGAGTCGCAGGCCACCAGTCGTCGTCATACCCGTCTCCTTGCGCAGGAACCACTCGGCCGCCTGGACGGCGAACGGGTAGGCCGACCGACCGCGGAGCACGTCGAGGCTGAGGTGACCGGCGAGGTGGCGCTGCACGAGAGGGGCCGCGTCGGCGGCAGTAACCCGTCCGTAGTAGAGCCCGTCCGGAAGCACGAGGACGTTGGCAGCGAAGCGGTCTCCGCCGATGTGGGAGACCTCCCAGCAGAGCTCGGGATGGCTGGTGGCGAGAGCCGCCGCAATCGGTCTGCCCAGCTCGGCGCAGCACATGTCATGGCGGCCGTGTGTGCAGGTGAGGAAGACGGGGTCCGGATGGGGACTCAGCCCGAGGGTTTCGCCGCGGCCGAGGGGGGCGAGGTCGAGCGCGAGGAGGTCGGTGAGGTGGGGGAGCAGCGCAGTTTCCATCGCCGGGCTGACCGGGTCGGCGACGGCGGCGAACATGCGGATGCCGTCGGGGGTGTGCCGGCCGTGCCGACGGATGAGCAGTGTCTTGATGCCGTACCGGCGCGACTGGTGGCGGAGGTGGTCCTTGACGTCGGCTGGCAGCCGGGAGTCGATGAGGGTGTCGAGTCCCCACGCGCCGGGGAACTCGACGAGGAGGAACGCGCGAACGGTCGAGGCGGTGCCGACAACGGCCTCGCCGCGGGCGCTGCTGGATACCGCGCAGCGGAAGTTGGTCAACCGGTCACCTGCAGCAGGCCCTCCCGGACCAGTCGTCGGGTCAGCACCAGTCGGCTCTGCTCGTCGAGCCACGGTTCGAGCTGACCCGGCCGGAGCCGCTGCTGGTCGCGGATGTGCACCAGTACGTCGGTCAGCCTGGCCGGCATGGTGAGCTCACGGTCGCCAAGCAGAAGCCTGACCTGCTCCCCGTCGAGACGGATCACGCAGACGGATCCCGGGCGCCGGGTCAGCTCGGTCTCGTCGTCCATGGCGTCGAGGTGGAGCAGGTCGACGAGCGATCCGCCGAGCCGAGGGTTGCGGGTGGTCAGGAACCGACCGGCTTCGTCAGCGGCCAGAGCGTCGACGTCCAGGTCGCCGAGCGAGTGGGCCAGCTCGTGCAGGACATCGCCGAGCTCCGCCGCGAGGGTTGCCGGGTCGGTGGGGTAACCGGCTGGAAGCCGGTCGTCATACGTCTCGCTGGAGAGCGCATCGGTGACGACGCGCTGCAGGAGCGCCCGCCAGGTGGTCTGGTTGATTCCGATGGTCACATGCAGCGAGGCGGTGTCTTGGGTGCGGGCGGCGTGAGGGGTGCCGGTGGGGAGGTACATGCTCGTGCCGGGCTCGAGCAGTACGTCGAGCTGCTGGTCGCCGTCGTGCACCTCCCACTGCTTGGAGCCGTGGGTCTGGAACACGAACACGTCGTGCGAGTCGCTGTGCAGTGCGAAGCCCTGCGATCCGGGCGGGGTGAGGTACGCGTTCGCCTGGCAGGGGTGACCGAGGGTCGTCTCTAGGTTGCGGACGAGCCGGGTCAATGGCTCCCAGTATCGGTGCATTCCCTGCAGCACGAGGGTTGCGCCGTCGTCGAACAGCTGGATGACCTTGCGCGCGTCCACTAGTCCGGTGAGGGGTGCGCCGGCAATGGTCGCCGACCTCGTGTACGACGAGCTGGGCAGCACGGAGCCGTCCTTGGCGATCCGCAACGCCGGCGTCCGCAGCGCCGAGCTGGTGAGCAACGTGTCGACGTCATCGAGCGAGAGCAGGCCGGTCAGATCCGCCGGATCGGCCTTGTGGATGTGCACGCGGGACGCCCAGGCCTTCGTCAGGAAGGCCTGGGCGTCACCGCTGAGCAGATCGAGCGCTATCAAGGCTCAGGCGTCGGTGCCGTCAGCGTCGCCACCGTCGGTGCCGTCGGCGTCGCCACCGTCGGTGCCGTCGGCGTCGCCACCGTCGGTGCCGTCGGCGTTGCCACCGTCGGTGCCGTCGGCGTCTCCGCCATCGGTGCCGTCGGCGTCTCCGCCATCGGTGCCATCAGCATCGGTGGCTGGGTAGTTCACCGGGTCGGTGCCCGGGGTGGTGCTGATGTCGCCATCGTTGAGGGGCTCTTGAGGCGTGGTAGTCATGACGTCTCCTCGGCAGGTAGGGCTTTCAACTGGTCACTAGACGGTTACCCGCCCCAGACGCTACCCAAACAACGGCAACGTGCGAGGGCCACCCTGGCGCAGCGTCTGCTGAGGCATTGGCTGTTGGGTGTTGCGGCGGTGAGGTCGGGCGGAGCATCCTTGGGTCATTCGGGTCGGGGGCTAGGAGGGGAACCGTGGCTAGAACGTCACTCGTTGCCGAGTTTCGGCGCGCGCAGAAGGATTGGCCGTTCATCGATCGTCTCGAGAAGTCTCACAAGCTGCCAATCAGGTTGTTGTATGCGGTCGGCTGGCGGGAGACGCGACTGCAGAACATCATGGGCGACTTCTCGCAACGGTCGGGCGAGAAGACCCCGCGCCACCACGGATTCGGGGTGTGGCAACGCGACTCGGGCACGTTCAACGTAGACAGGTCCTACCTGAAGAATGTCCGTCGGCAGGCCAAGGATGCGGCCGATCTGCTGGTTGCGAACTTCCGGATGTTGGATGACTGGCCGGCGGCCGTGGCGGCATACAACTGCGGGCCCGGCAACGTGCAGCGCGCGTTGGAGCAGGGACTGTCTGTCGACCACTTCACGACGGGAGCCAACTACTCCGAGGACGTGATGGCGACGCGCTTGGCCATGGCCAAAGGGCGGCGGTCGCCGAAGCCCCAGGAGGAACCTGATGTCGCGGAGGTGCCGGCGCGCAGCTTCTTCAGGGTTGGCCGGAGCCACCCGAACTTCACGCCGATGGGTGAGCGGTTCCTCATCTGGCTAAGGGACGACATCGCCCACTCAGGTTCGTCGTACGAACCCGGCCCGACGTTCTCGACCTTCGACAAGCAGAACGTCAGGAGGTGTCAGATCCTGATGGGTGACGAGCCTGACGGTTGGTTCGGGCAGAGCCAGTGGACGCGGCTGCGAACCGAGAAACCTCCGAGGAGGAAGCCGCCTAGCCCGGGTGCCGCGCCGCTCGCGGGTCTGCGGGTGACCCAAGGTTTCGGCAATAAGAGCACGCGTTACATGGCAGGCGAGCACACCGGCGTCGACTTCGGCGACGCGGGTGACGACACCATCCGGGCCACTGCGGCAGGGGTGGTGGTCGTGGCGTCATTCGACTCCGATGGCTTCGGCAACTACGTGGTGGTGCAGCATGCCGGGGACAGGTTCTCGTGGTACTGCCACATGGCGAAGCGCTTTGTCGGCGTCGGCGACCGGCTCCGCAAGGGCGAGAAGATCGGGCTGATGGGCTCCACGGGCAACTCCACCGGCAAACACCTCCACTACCAGGAGACAGTCGGCGGCCACTCCTACTGGGACTACGCGCGGCCCGCCCTGCTGCCGTTCTGACCCAGCAGCGCCAGGCTTCAGGCAGCGGTCAGCGTGACGATGATGCGACCGCTTCGACGATATCGAGAACGGCGGCCTTGAGTCGGTCGCCTTGCCCGGCACCGACGAGTTGGGGGCTGACCGGGCTGGCGAACATCCCCATGAAGAGCAGTTGCGCCTGCAGTTCGGCGTCGACGATGCCGGGCCGCAGCTCGCGGAGCAGTTGGGCGATGTGCCGAAACCAGAATGCGTGAAAGTCTTCAGAGCGGGGGTCGGGTGCACTGGCGGAGTACGCCGCGTACAGCTCGAAGTTGTCGATGGCGAAGTCGGAAAACGCGGCGAAGAAGCTGAGCAGCCGCTCTCGTGCGGGCGCACCGGGCCCGAGCGGGGGTTCACCGGAGATGACCGCGCCGCGCAGCGTCTCTGCGCGGTCGATGACCAGCTCGCGCAGCAGTCCGGCGCGGTTGCCGAATCGGTGGAAGACGGTGCCCTTGCCGACGCCGGCGGCCGCGGCGATCTGTTCGATCGACACGCTGTCGGCGCGACGTTCGGACAGCAGTTTGGCGGTGGCGTCCAGGATGGCCCGGCGATTGCGTGCGGCGTCGGCCCGTTCGGCTCTCGGGTGGTCGGTAGACACCACGCCTCCCTGGTTCGTTCTTCGAACTTGACCCTCGGTCCACATTGTTCCACGATGATTACTGGACCAGCGGTCCAGATAGGGGCACAACAGCTTTCGATCTCAGGGAGGAAGAGTGGAATGCGGGAACAAGCCACCAAGGTCCGCATGAATCGCACCATCGGGAAGGATGCTCAGTGGGCCGAAACGCTCACCGTGTGGCAAGCCCTCGACCTCACCTTGGCGTTGCGTAACGCTGCGTCCGCCGCTGAGCGCGTGGATTTGTCGGACCAAGCCGCCGTGGTTCTGACCTCGGTCGATTGTGGCGACCGACGCCTGGACGTGGGAATCGGACGATCTGGTGACACAGGCGAGGTCCTCGTCTACATCAGCCGCGCACCTGCCCACCCCGACACCGCCGATGACCGTGCGGGTGACGGAGCAGTTTAGAGTCTTGCAGCGTTTGCGCAGGTCAGACGCGTTCCTCTGGGTGTCCGAGGGGGGACTTGAACCCCCATGCCCTAATACGGGCACTAGCACCTCAAGCTAGCGCGTCTGCCAATTCCGCCACCCGGACCTGGGCGCACCCGAAGACTCGGCGCGCGTCGCAACGATAGCAAAGGTCGACTCGTCGGCCCCACTCAGCGGTGCCCGCCGCTGCGGCATGATGAAGGGATGAGCACGAGTTACCGCCCCGAGGCCGAGGTCACCGACATCTGCCGCAAGCTGATCCGGATCGACACGTCCAACTTCGGGGACGACTCAGGGCCGGGGGAGCGCGTCGCGGCCGAGTACGTCGCTGGGCTCTTGGACGAGGTCGGCATCGAGTCGCAGATGTTCGAGCCGAAACCAGGTCGTACGTCGGTCGTCGCCCACTGGGGTGACCCCAACGCAACTGACCGGTTGCTGCTACATGGCCACCTCGACGTCGTACCTGCGGCGAAAGCCGACTGGAAGGTCGACCCCTTTTCGGCCGAGCTGGTTGACGGCTACATCTGGGGGCGGGGCGCGATCGACATGAAGGACTTCGACGCCGCGATCCTTTCAGTGGTGCGGGCACGCGCGCGGGCGGGGGAGCTGCCCAAGCGGGCGATCACGCTGGCCTTCACTGCCGACGAAGAAGCAGGGAGCCGAGCCGGCGCGCATCCGATGACCGACCAGAAGCCGGAGTGGTTCGAGGGTTGCACGGAAGCCATCGGAGAGGTCGGCGGCTTCTCGGTGACGGTCGCCGGCAAGCGGATGTATCTCGTGGAGACTGCTGAGAAGGGCATCGCCTGGTTGCGCCTGCGCGCGCACGGCACGGCCGGTCACGGCTCGATGCGCAACGCCGACAACGCAGTGACAGCGGTGTCGGAGGCAGTGGCGGCGATCGGGCGGCATGAGTGGCCGATCCGGATGACACCGGCGATGGGGGCGTTGCTCGACGAGGTCGCAGCGCTGACCGGCCACGCCAGCGTCGAGGGCAACGTCGACGCACTGATCGAGCATTTCGGTCCGGCGGCCCGGATGCTGTCTGCGGTCGTGCGCAATACGACCAACCCGACGATGCTCCAGGCGGGCTACAAGCACAACGTCGTACCGGGAGAGGCGACGGCCAACGTCGACGGAAGGTTCCTGCCCGGCTACGAAGACGAGTTCTTCGCGACCCTGCGCTCCCTCCTGCCCGACAACCTGAGCTATGAGGTCCTCGTCCGTGACATCGCGTTGGAGACACCGTTCGACGGCGCCCTTGTCGAGGCGATGAAGGCGTCATTGTTGGCCGCGGACCCGGAGGCCACCGTGCTGCCGTTCCTGATGTCCGGCGGCACAGACGCGAAGGCGTGGAGCAAGCTCGGCATCCGGTGCTTCGGTTTCTCGCCGCTGCGGCTGCCGCCTGATCTCGACTTCACCGGCCTGTTCCACGGCGTCGACGAGCGGGTGCCCGTGGACGCGTTGGAGTTCAGCGCCCGGGTGCTCGACGACTTCCTCGACCGCGCCTGAACCTTCAGACCATCGGGCGGAACTCGTTGACCATGGTTGACCGGACCCGGATGATCTTGCGGCGTAGCTCTACCCGGCGAGAGCCATCCGGGTAGAGGCGTAACCGGGCCAGTTCCCAGCCGCCGTACTCCGCATGATCGATCAGCAGCCGGCGCACCGCCGACCTGGAGATGGTCCGCGGCAGCGAGAAGCGCTGAAACTCGTACTCCATACAGCCCCATCGTGGCATGCCGCGAAGCCACGAACCACCACCTTCCAGGGTCTGGCCAAACGAAGCTCAGAACCGCGTGCGCCACTGTGTCCACGCGGGTCGAACCGGCGCTCCATGCGGACGCCGCCTACCCTCGCCCCATGGCCTTGCCGATCGAGCAGTACGCGCTCCTGGGAGACACCGGCACGTGCGCGCTTATCGGCCTCGACGGCTCTGTCGACTGGCTCTGCCTGCCTCGCTTCGACTCTCCGGCCTGCTTCGCCGCCCTCCTGGGTGGGCCTGAGCACGGCAGATGGCTGATCGGTCCCGCCGACGAGGCGGCGACGTCCACCAGGAGGTACGTCGGCAACACCTTCGTGCTCGAAACGACCCACACCACCGACAGCGGCGTCGTCACGGTGACCGACGTGATGCCGCTGGGAGACGGCCGTGCCGACGTCGTCCGCCGGATCGAGGGCGTCAGCGGCACGGTCAGGATGCGCCATGAGTGGGTGGTCCGCTTCAGCTACGGCAAGATCCGGCCTTGGGTCACCCGGCGTGAGGACGAGGAGGGTCGCCGGATCATCTCAGCGACAGCCGGGCCCGACATGCTGGTGCTCCGTGGCGACCGACTACCGAAGGCGTCGGACGGTCGCCACGTCGACACCTTCGACGTCAGCAAGGGCGACAGCGTGACGCTCTCGACCACCTGGTTCAAGTCGCACAAACCAGTGCCGCCGATGCTCGACGTCGACGATCGGCTGCGGGAGACCACCGAGCTCAGCGAGTCGTGGGCAGACCGCTGCACCTACGAAGGCCCCTACCGCAACGAGGTCGTCAGGTCGCTGCTCGTGCTGCGGCTGCTGACCCATGGCGGCACCGGCGGCATCGTCGCGGCTCCGACCACGTCCCTGCCGGAGACGTTCGGTGGCGAGCGCAACTGGGACTACCGCTACTGCTGGCTGAGGGACGCATCGCTGACGCTCGAGGCCTTCTTGACCGCGGGCTACGAGGACGAGACCCGGTTGTGGCGTGACTGGCTGCTGCGCGCGATCGCTGGTGACCCGCAGGACCTGCAGATCATGTACGCCGTCGACGGCGCCCGTGACCTCCCCGAGCGCGAGCTCGACCACCTTCCCGGCTATGCCGACTCGCGGCCCGTCCGGATTGGCAACGGTGCCGTCTGCCAGCGCCAGACCGACGTACTCGGAGAAGTGCTGATCGCGCTCGAGCTCGCCCGCGAGGTCGGCATGCGGGAGGGCCAGCACTCCTGGGCTCTACAACGAACTCTCATCGACGAGCTCGGCCGCACTTGGCAAGAGCCCGACAACGGCCTGTGGGAGATCCGCGGCCAGCAACGGCATTTCACCCACTCGCGGCTGATGGTGTGGGCGGCTTTCGACCGGGCGATCCGTGGGGTCGAGAAGAGTGGGCTGAAAGGCGACGTGGACGCCTGGCGCGCGACCCGTGACCAGGTGCGCGAGGAGATCCTCGACCGCGGCTACGACGAGCAGCGCCAGTCGTTCGTCCAGCACTACGACACCCGCGAGGTCGACGCATCGCTCCTCCTCATTCCGCTCGTCGGGTTCCTCCCCGGTGACGACCCTCGCGTGCTGGGGACCATCGCCGCCGTCGAGGAGGACCTGCTGCGCGACGGCTTGGTGATGCGCTACCGCACGGAGTCCGGTGTCGACGGCATCGCCGGAGGCGAGCACCCGTTCGTGGCATGTTCGTTCTGGCTGGTTTGCGCCTACGCGCACGCGGGTCGGCTCGATGAGGCGCACGAGTTGATGCGTCGGCTTCTCGGCATGTGCAACGACGTAGGCCTGCTGTCAGAGGAGTACGACCCTCGCGAGAAGCGGATGATCGGCAACTTCCCGCAGGCGTTCTCACACCTGGCGCTCGTCAGCGCAGCGTTCGCGCTCCACGACTTCGAGAGCCAAGCCGGCAACAAGCCCGGGACGACGTTGAGCGGTGGCCTGGCCGACGACGCGGCCGGGCCTGAGGCCAATGACACTGGGGCCAGTGAGGACCGTCAGGCCTCCGGGTAGCCGAGTCTCGGCGCCGACACGTCATCGAGGGCGTCCAGGATCTCGTCGGGAAGCGTGTGGTCCTCCACGCTGAGGCAGCCCAGCAGCTGCGCGGTCGTCCGCGCGCCGACGATCGGGGCGACGACACCAGGCTGGTCACGCACCCAGGCGAGCGACACCTGCACCGGCGACAGCTCGAGCCCCTCGGCCGCGCGCGCCACGGCCTCGACGATCTGGGCCGCGACCGGGGTGAGGTGCTCTCCGACGTACCGCTCGAAGACCGATGAGGCGGCGCGGGAGTCGGCCGGGATGCCGGTGCGGTACTTGCCGGACAGCACCCCGCGCCCGAGCGGGGCCCACGGAAGCAGACCGATCCCGAGCGCCTCGGCGGCGGGGACCACCTCGCGTTCGATGCCGCGCTGGAGCAGCGAGTACTCCACCTGCGCGGAGGCGATGCGGATGCGCCCCGGCACGGCCAGTTGGTGGGTCGCGGCTTGCGCCGTCTGCCAACCCGCGTAGTTGGAGATGCCGACGTAGCGGGCGCGGCCGGACGCGACGGCGGCGTCGAGTGCCGACAGTGTCTCGTCGAGGGGTACGTCGTCTGACCAGCGGTGCAGCTGCCACAGGTCGACGTGGTCGGTGCCAAGTCGCGCCAGGGACTCGTCGAGAGTGCGAAGCATGGCCCGCCGTGACACGTCGACCTTGCCTTCGCCTCTCGCGCGGCGGTCGACACCCGCCTTGGTCGCGATGACGAGCTGGGAGCGGCCGAAGCCGCTGGCCAGCAGGGTGCCGAGCAGCTCCTCGCTGGCACCGTCGCCATACCCGGCCGCCGTATCGACGAGGGTGCCGCCGGCATCGACGAACGTGCGCAACAGCTCCTCGGCGTCGTGCTTGTCGGTCTCGCTGCCCCAACCGAGAGTGCCGAGGCCGAGCCGCGAGACCTGCAGCCCGGTCTGGCCGAGGAAGCGTTGGAGCATGCGCCGACAGTAGTCCAAGGACCAGCGCGATCCCGTGACCGACTGCACTCGGGTGACCGGTACGGTCGCGGGGTGAGACTGGGCGTGAGCATGGGTTACGTGATCGGCAGCGCGGTCGACGAGCAGGTCGCCGTCGTCCGCGAGGCCGAGAGTCTTGGCTATTCCGTCGCATGGGTCGCCGAAGCGTACGGTTCGGATGCCGTGTCGGTGGTCAGCTGGCTCACGGCACACACGGAGCGGATCGACATCGGCTCAGCCGTAATGCAGATCCCCGCGCGAACTCCCGCCATGACGGCCATGTCCGCTGCCACGTTGGATCTGCTCGGCAAGGGGCGCTTCCGGCTCGGGCTCGGGGTCTCCGGGCCGCAGGTCTCGGAGGGCTGGCACGGGGTCAGGTTCGCGAAGCCGCTGACACGGACGCGTGAGTACGTCGAGGTCGTCCGGGCCGCGCTGCGCCGGGAGACGCTGCGTCACGACGGCGAGTTCTTCCCGCTGCCGCTGCCTGACGGGCCTGGCAAGGCGCTCAAGCTGAGCCTCCATCCGCAACGCGACCACCTCCCGATCTACCTCGCGGCGGTGGGCCCGAAGAACCTCGAGCTGGCCGGCGAGATCGCTGACGGCTGGCTGGCGATCTTCTTCTCGCCCGACCACGCCAGTGAGACGCAGGCGAGCGTTCGCGCGGGTCAGGAGCGAGCCGGGCGTGCCGACGAGCCGTTCGACGTGGCGGCGACCGTCCCGGTGTCGATCGGCGACAACCTGGAGGCGTGCGCGGCGCCGATCCGTGGCTATGCCGCGCTGTACGTCGGCGGGATGGGGTCACGGGAGCAGAACTTCTACAACCAGTTGGCCCGGCGGATGGGTTTTGAGAAAGAGGCGGCCGAAGTCCAGGACCTGTACCTGGATCGCAAGCACCGAGAGGCGATGGCCGCCGTACCCCTCGACTTCATCGACCAGACGTCACTCCTCGGGCCGCCGGGTCGGATCGCCGAGCGGCTGCACGCGTTCGCGGAGGCGGGCGTCACCACTCTCACCGTGACGTCGTTCGCCGCCGATGCCGAGGGAAGAATCCGCGACCTCCGGCAGGTCGCTGAGGCTCTGGACACCACAGGTCTAGCAGACTGACGCGCGTGGACTTCTTCGACGCGATCATCCTCGGGATCGTCGAGGGGCTCACCGAGTTCCTGCCTGTCTCCAGCACCGGACACCTCACCATCGTAGAGAAGATGCTGGGCCTGCCCATCGACGATCCCGCCGTCACGGCGTTCACCGTCGTCATCCAGATGGGCGCGATCCTGGCGGTCATCTGGTATTTCCGGCGCGACCTCTGGCACATCACTCGGGCCTGGTGCTCGGGCATCGTCAACCCCGAAGTGCGGGGCACGTTCGACTACCGGATGGGCTGGTACGTCATCGTTGGGTCGGTCCCGATCGTCATCGCGGGCCTGACGGGCGAGAGCCTCATCACGGGCGCGCTGCGCAACCTGTGGTGGGTCGCCGGTTCGCTGATCGTGTGGAGCGCGGTCATGGTCCTGGCGGAGTGGGTCGGGCGTCAGAACCGCCATGAGCGCGACGTAACCATGCGCGACGCGATTGTCATCGGAGTGATGCAGTGCTTTGCCCTCGTCCCGGGTGTCTCGCGGTCTGGTGCGACGATCTCGGCCGGGCTGTTCGTCGGCCTCGACCGGGTCACTTCGACGCGGCTGTCCTTCTTCTTGTCGATCCCCGCGCTGATGGGCGCCGGGATCAAGGAGCTGCCAACCGCGCTCTCCGGCGACATCCCCGTCGCGTCGACGATCGTCGCGACCATCGTCAGCTTCGTGGTGGCCTACGCATCGGTGGCGTGGCTGCTGAAGTTCGTTGGCAACCACTCGATCGTGTGGTTCGTCGGGTACCGGATCGTCGTCGGCGGCATACTCATCGTCGCGCTCGGCACCGGCACCCTCGCAGCAACCTGACGATCCGGCCGACCACAGAAGTCACCTAGGCAGTTGGCCGGTCCACTAGGCGCATTTGCCTTGTTCACAAGGAACCTGCCTTGTGAACAAGGCAAACGCAGGCGGCAGGGAGGTCAGAGCCAGCCGGACTTCTTGAAGAGGCGGAACAGCGCGATGCACATCACGGTGACCACGCCCATGACGAGCGGGTAACCGTAGGTCCAGCCCAGCTCCGGCATGTGCTCGAAGTTCATGCCGTAGATGCCCGCGACGGCGGTCGGGACGGCAGCAATCGCGATCCAGGACGAGATCTTGCGCATGTCGTCGTTCTGCTGCACCGAGATCCTGGCCATGTGGGCGTCATGGGCGCTCGACAGCAGACTGTCGAGGGCCTCGATCTGCTCGTGCACGCGGATGGCGTGGTCGGACACGTCGCGGAAGAACGCCCCAGCCGCCGGCGGCATACCCTCCACGTGTCCCAGGGCGAACCGGGCCAGGGGCTCGCGCAGGGGGCTGACCGCACGGCGGAACTCGGCCACCTCGCGTTTGAGGGTGTAGATACGCTGAGAGTCGTGGCGGCGGTTGTCGGTGAAGACTGAGAGCTCGATCTCGTCGACATCGGTCTGCAGCTCGCTCGCCACCGCCTCGTAGCCGTCGACGACGCGGTCGCAGACTGAGTAGAGGACCGCGTAGGGACCGTGCCCGAGCACTTCGGCGTGGTCTTCGAGATCGCGGCGCGTCACCCGGAGCTCGGCGCCTGCGCCATGGCGCACGGTCACGACGTAGCGCGCGCCGATGAAGACCGCGATCTCACCGGTCTCGACGGCGTCCTCTTCGTCGACGTACCACAGCGTCTTGAGGACGAGGAACATGTCATCGTCGTCATAGCGCTCCAGCTTCGGCCGCTGATGCGCGCGAACGGCGTCCTCGACGGCCAGCTGGTGTAGTCCGAACGCGGCTGCGACCTCCTCCATCTCGCTCTGACTGGGCTCATGGAGTCCGAGCCAGACGAAATCGTGCTCACCTTCGACGGCCTTGAGCGCCGCGGTCATGTCGTTTTGTGGTCCGTCGAGCTGCACGCGAGAGCCATCGCGGTAGACGGCGCAGTCGACGATCACGCTCCCATTGTCACGCGTGGAGCGCATTCGTGTCGTCAGGCAGGGCCCGGCCGACGGGCGCCGCCACCCGAATCGGCCACTAGCGCCCCGCACTAGGGTTGGCCCCGTGGCGACGGTCTTCCTGGTCAGGCACGGGCGTTCCAGCGCCAACAGCGCCGGCGTGCTGGCCGGGCGCCAGCCCGGCATCCTCCTCGACGACGCGGGCGCGAAGCAGGCCACCGACACCGCAGCACGACTCTCCGCGGTGCCCCTTGCCGCGGTCGTGTCGAGCCCGCTCGAGCGATGTCTCCACACGGCCGAGCCGGTCGCGGCGGCGCAATCCACACCCCTCGAAGTCCAGCTCGACGAACGGCTGACCGAGTGCGGGTACGGCGACTGGACAGGTCGCGAGCTCAAGCACCTGGCCAAGGAGAAGCTGTGGAAGGTCGTGCAGACCCACCCCAGCGGTGCCGCCTTCCCGGGTGGAGAGTCGATCCGTGACATGCAGGCACGAGGCGTCGACGCGGTGCGCGACTGGGACGCCCGCCTCACCGCCGAGCACGGTCCTGACACTTTGTGGGTCGCCGTCAGCCACGGTGACGTGATCAAGGCGATCCTGGCCGACGCGCTCGGGATGCACCTTGACAACTTCCAGCGAATCGTCGTCGACCCCGCCTCGGTGTCGGTCATCTCCTACACGCCGCTGCGGCCGTTCGTGGTCCGCTACAACGAGCACGGCGACCTCGCCGGCCTCGCGCCGCGCAAGAAGCGCAGGCGACGTACCAAGGCCGACAGTGACGCGCCTGTCGGCGGCGGAGCAGGGCCGTAGGCTGGAATCATGTCGATCGTCGTCCACAACTTCGAGCAGCCCGACCGCTTCGTGGCGGGCACCGTCGGTCAGCCCGGCCAGCGCACGTTCTTCCTGCAGGCCAAGGAGGGTTCCCGGGTGACGAGCGTTGCGCTCGAGAAGCAGCAGGTCTCCGTCCTCGCCGAGCGCGTCGATGAGCTGCTTGACGAGGCGCTGCGCCAGACCGGTGGCGATGCCGCCATCCCCGCGGTCGCACCGGTGGGAGTTGGCGACAAGCAGCCGCTCGACCAGCCGATCGTCGAGGAGTTCCGGGTCGGGACCATCACGCTCAGCTGGGACAGCCAGGCCGGTCGTGTCGTCATCGAGCTGTTCCCGGTCTCCGACGAGGAGGTTGTCGTCGCGACCGAGGACGACGCCGAGGAGGAGGAGGAGTTGGCGCTCGAGGTGGAGGTTGCGGCCAGCGAGGTGCTGATCGTCAAGCTCGAGCCGGGTTATGCGCGCGCGTTCGTGCGGCGTGCGCAGAGCGTGGTCTCCGCCGGCCGCGCACCCTGCCCCTTCTGCGGTGGACCCCTCGACCCCGAAGGGCATCTCTGCCCGCGCTCGAACGGGTTCCGCCGCATTGCCGACTGAGCCGTCGGCCGTGCTCGACGACGCGGCAGTGGATTCGATCCTCACCCACGGCTCGCTCGAGCTGGAGGGTCGACTGCTGTCGGCGTCGAACGCGTCGTTCGTCGGTCTGGTCGCCCTCGACGGGGTCGAGCTGCGCTGTATCTACAAGCCGGTCGCGGGGGAGCGGCCGCTGTGGGACTTCCCCGAAGGCACCCTGGCGGGACGCGAGTATGCCGCCCGGCTCATCTCCGAGGCGGCCGGCTTCGGCGTCGTCCCCAACACGGTGCTCCGAGAGGCCCGCTTCGGGGCCGGGATGTGCCAGCGCTGGGTCGAGACCGACCTCGACACCAATCTGGTCGACGTCATTCCCGCCGGGTCCGACGAGACCGGCTGGATCTCGGTGCTGGAGGCGGAGGACCAGCGTGGTCTCCCGGTCGTCCTCGTGCATGCCGACGACGACCGACTCCGGGACTTGGCCGTCTTCGATGTGCTGATCAACAACGCCGACCGCAAGGGCGGGCACGTGCTCGTTGAGGCAACCCCCGACGACATACCGATCGATGACGCCGCCGTGTGGGGATGCGACCACGGCGTCTCCCTGCACGAGGAGGACAAGCTCCGGACCGTCTTGTGGGGGTGGGCGGACGAACCGCTCCGCGACGTCGACCACGACCACATCGACGCTCTCGTGGCGGCACTTGACGCGGACCTCGCGGAGAGCCTCGCCCCGCATCTCACCCCCATCGAGCTCGACGCCATGCTTGCCCGTGCCCTCCTGCTGCGCGCCGGCGGCACCATGCCCTCGCCCGGTGCCGGGTGGCCCGTCATCCCGTGGCCGCCGTTCTGAGGACCAGCCCTCGGACCGTTCCGCCACCCGGACGGGTGGAGCGGTGACGCCAGTTAGGCTTCACAGCATGCGTTCCTGGGCGGCACCGCCGTTGTCGACGACTGCCCGCGACGCGTTCGGAGACGCACCACCCTTGGCCCTGTATGACGCTCGGACCGGTCGGGTCGAGGCCACCAACGCCGGCGCCGAGGCGCGGCTCTATGTCTGCGGGATCACGCCGTACGACGCCACTCACCTCGGCCACGCGGCGACCTACGTGACTTTCGACCTCGTCGTGCGGGCGTGGCAGGAGGCCGGCCACCGGGTCCGCTACGTGCAGAACGTCACCGACATCGACGATCCTCTGCTCGAGCGGGCCGCCGCGACCGGTGAGGACTGGGCCGCGCTCGCCAAGCGCGAGACCCAGCTCTTTCGAGACGACATGACGGCGCTGTCGGTGATCCCACCGAACGTCTACGCGGGGGCGGTGGAGTCGATCCCGCTGGTGGTGGACCTGATCGATGAGCTGCAGAAGCAGGACGCGATCTACAGCGTCGACGGCGACCTCTACTTCTCCGTGACGTCGGACCCGACCTTCGGCCAGGTGTCCGGGCTGTCTCGTGACGAGATGGTTCGGCTGTTTGCCGAGCGCGGGGGAGACCCTGACCGACCCGGCAAGCGTGACCCGCTCGATTGCCTGGTCTGGCAGCAGCAGCGCGCCGGTGAGCCAGGCTGGGAGACGCGGCTCGGCGTCGGACGGCCGGGCTGGCACGTCGAGTGTGCCGCCATCGCGACCGAGCATCTCGGCACGGACTTCGACCTCCAGGGAGGCGGCACCGACCTGATCTTCCCCCACCACGAGATGTCGGCGTCCGAGAGCCAGGCGGCTCGCCCCGGCACGAGGTTCGCGCTCGCGTACGCCCACCAGGGCATGGTCGGCCTCGACGGCACGAAGATGTCCAAGTCGCTCGGCAACCTCGTGCTCGCGTCTCAGCTCCGCGCCGACGGGGTCGATCCCCGGGCCATCCGACTTGCCCTGCTCAGCCGTCACTACCGGCAGGAGTGGGACTGGGTCGACGAGGTGCTCGCAGCAGGTGATGCTCGGCTCGCGGTTTGGTCTGACGCCGTACGTCGAGGTGGCCCCGACGCAGGCGCCGCTGTGGCCGCGATGCGGGCTGCCCTGGCTGCCGACCTCGACACCCCGGCGGCCCTGGCGGCGGTGGATACCTGGGCCGCGGACACGTCGCCGGTGGTCGAGGGTGCGGCCGAACAGTTGGCGGCCGCGGTCGATGCCAGCCTGGGCGTGAGCCTGTCCCTCACAAAGTGAGTCCCTGACCTTTGCGTTTCGATGCCTGCGGGCCGCAGTACTCCGTATCGTTGCGCCCATGAAGTGCACCGTGCTCGTCGCTGTCTTGCTGACTGCCGCCGTACTGACCCCGGCCACCCCCGCCGCCGCTGCACAGAACTGCGGAGTGGAGCTGGCGTCGCACCAGGGCTTCGGCACCGGCAGGGACGCAAACACGCTGGGTGCCTTCAGGGCGGCGGCGAGACTGCAGGCCCGGTGGATAGAGACCGACCTGTTCCAGACGAGGAATCGCGTCCCGTTGCTGATCCACCAGGACAACCTGTTTGCGTCGACCCGCAAGCACGGCTTCGTATCGGAGCTGACGTCGTATCAGATCAGACGCGGCTATCGCACGATAGACGGCAGCGTCATCCCCAAGTTCGGCGAGGGGCTGCGAGCCGTGAAGGCGCATCGTGGCGTGAAGATGTTGGTCGAGATCAAGCGGTTCCAATCACTGGGGCCCCATTGCACACTCGATCATCGACAACGGGATGCGACACCGCGTCTGGATCTACTCCACGTCCGCCTACCAGCTCAGGTCGCTGCACCGCGCCTACCCCGGTATCCGGATCGGGTGGAAGGCGCAGCGTGGAGATAACGTGCTCGAGATCGCCGAGCTGGCCTCGGTGGTGACTCAGGATCCGTCGGCGCTCACTCAGAACCGGGTGAAGCGGTTCCACAACAACGGAGTGACGGTCGTCGCACGGCGCAACGGTGAGTGGGGGACATTGGTCCGCCAAGGCGTCGACGCGATCATGACCAACACGCCGGCGCGTTATGCCCAATGGTGCCGGCTGTGAGCTTGGTCAGCCGCCGTCACCGCGGCGCTTGAGATAGCGCTCGAACTCTCGCGCGATCGCGTCTCCGCTCGCCTCAGGCAGGTCGGCAGTATCACGCTCTTCTTCGAGCGAGCGCACGTAGTCGGCGACGTCGTCGTCGTCGGAGGCAAGCTTGTCAACCCCACGTTCCCAGGCCTTCGCTTCCTCGGGGAGCCCATGGACGTCGATCGGGGCGCCGACCAGATCTTCTAGCTGGCCGAGCAGCGCCAGCGTGGCCTTTGGCGCAGGCGGCTGCGCGACGTAGTGCGGAACTGCAGCCCAGTACGACAAGGTGGCGAGGCCGGCCTGCTGGGCTGCCTCCTGCAGCACGCCGACGATGCCAGTCGCACCGACGTACCGCGACGCCTCGAGGCCATGGCGGGCGGCGAGGTCCGGGTCGGATGAGATGCCGGTGATCGGCACGGGTCGCGTGTGCGGCACATCGGCGAGCAGCGCCCCTAACGTCACGAAGGTGCCGGCACCGACCGACGTGACGTAACCGAGCAGCTCCTCGCAGAACGATCGCCACCGCAGGTTTGGCTCGATGCCGGTGATCAAGATGACGTCGCGGTTGTCCGGCCCGGCCTGACAGTGCCACAGGCTCGTGGTGCGCCAGCTGATCTCCCGGTCGCCGTCGGACGTGAAGCCGACGTGCGGGCGGACGACCTGGAAGTCGTAGTAATCCTCGGGATCGATCGTCGCGAGCAAGGTGGCGTGCCAGGCAGCAAGCAAGTGAGCAATCGCATCGGTGGCAGCTTCCCCCGCGTCGTTCCACCCCTCGAAGGCCGCGACGACGAGTGCGTCCTCGAACTCCAGGTCTGCCTCGATATTCATCACCGTCCCAGCGTACGGCGTAGGAACCGGAGCCACTCGCCAAGCGATCCGCGGGCAGCCAGACGTCGACACCCCGCCTGAGACGGACGTCCAAGACTCGGACGTCAGACGGGTAGTCTCGTGAATCGCTCTTGTCGTATGTCGATGGAGGTCCTTGTGCCCGCACAACCAGCTGCCCTGCGTCGCGCGCTCGTCGAGCGCGTCGTCGTCGCGGACGGCGCGATGGGCACCATGCTCCAGCAGCACGACCTCACCTTGGAGCACTTCGACGGCCACGAGGGCTGCAACGAGATCCTCAACGTCACGCGCCCCGACGTCGTGCGCCAGATTCACGACGCCTACTTCGATGCCGGCGCCGACTGTGTCAGCACCAACACGTTCGGTGCCAACTTCGCCAACCTGGGGGAGTACGGCATCTCCGAGCGCATCTACGAGCTCGCCACGGCCGGCGCCACGGTTGCCCGCGAGAGCGCCGACGCCTGGACCCGGCAAGGCGAGCCGCGCTGGGTGCTCGGGTCGGTCGGGCCGGGCACGAAGCTCCCGACGCTGGGTCATGTCACGTTCGCGACCCTGCGCGACGCGTACGACGAGCAGGTCCGCGGCATGCTCGACGGCGGGATCGACGCGGTGCTGGTGGAGACCTCGCAAGACCTGCTCCAGACCAAGGCGGCGGTCATCGGCGCCAAGCGCGCGATCACTCGCGCCGCGCAGGCCGAGCCGGTGCCGCTCATCGTCAACGTCACCGTCGAGACGACCGGCACCATGCTGCTGGGCTCAGAGATCGGCGCCGCACTGACCGCGCTGGAGCCGCTGGGCATCGACCTGATCGGCCTCAACTGCGCGACCGGGCCGACGGAGATGAGCGAGCACCTTCGTTACCTGTCGCGGCATGCGCAGGTCGCCATCGCGTGCATGCCCAACGCGGGGTTGCCGCAGCTCACCTCGGACGGCGCCTACTACCCCCTGACACCGGGCGAGCTGGCCGACGCGCACGAGACCTTCGTCCGCGAGTTCGGGCTGTCTCTGGTCGGCGGCTGCTGCGGTACGACGCCTGAACACATCCGCCAGCTCGCCGACCGCGTCCGCGGCCGCGAGCGGGGTGCCCGCAGACCTCGCACCGAGGCCGGCGCCTCCTCTCTCTACCAGCATGTGCCCTTCCGGCAGGAGACGTCATACCTGTCGGTGGGTGAGCGGACGAACGCCAACGGCAGCAAGGCGTTCAAGGCCGCGATGCTGGAGGAGAACTGGGACGACTGCATCGAGATCGCCCGGGCTCAGATCCGCGACGGTGCACACCTGCTCGACCTCAACGTCGACTACGTAGCCCGCGACGGCGTCGCCGATATGCGGGCGATGGCCTCACGGCTCGCCACCTCGTCGACGCTGCCGATCATGCTCGACTCGACTGAGCCCGAGCTGATCGAGGCGGGACTCGAGGCGCTTGCCGGTCGCAGCGTCGTGAACTCCGTCAACTACGAGGACGGCGACGGGCCCACGTCACGCTTCGCCCGGGTGATGCCGATCATCAAGGAGCACGGAGCGGCGGTCGTCGCGCTGACGATCGACGAAGAGGGTCAGGCACGGACCGCCGACTGGAAGGTCGCGGTCGCCACCCGGCTGATCGAGGACCTCACCGGCAACTGGGGGCTCCAGGTGGGCGACATCATCGTCGACTGCCTGACGTTCCCGATCGCTACGGGCCAGGAGGAGACGCGACGCGACGGCCTCGAGACGATCAACGCGATCCGCGAGGTCAAGCGCCGGTTCCCCGACGTCCAGACGACCCTCGGGGTGTCGAACGTGTCGTTCGGGCTCAATCCCGCGGCGCGCGTCGTGCTCAACTCCGTGTTCCTCCACGAGTGCGTCAAAGCGGGCCTGGACTCGGCGATCGTGCACACGGCCAAGATCCTGCCCCTGTCCCGGATCTCCGACGAGCAGCGGCAGGTGGCGCTCGACCTCGTCTACGACCGCCGCAAGGGCGAGTACGACCCGCTGGAGCGGCTGCTCGAGATCTTCTCGGGGGTGACGACGAAGGACACCTCCGCCAACCGTGCTGCCGAGCTGGCTGCCCTCCCGCTGTCAGAGCGGTTGCGCCGCAGAATTATCGACGGCGAGCAGAACGGTCTCGAGGGTGACCTGGACGAGGCGCTCGAGACCGGCAGCAGCGCACTCGACATCATCAACGACGACCTGCTCGCGGGGATGAAGGTCGTCGGCGAGCTCTTCGGCTCGGGCGAGATGCAGCTGCCGTTCGTGCTGCAGTCGGCCGAGGTGATGAAGAAGGCAGTCGCCTACCTCGAACCCCACATGGACAAGACCGACGACCGCGGCAAGGGCACGATCGTGCTCGCCACGGTCAAGGGCGACGTCCACGACATCGGCAAGAACCTCGTCGACATCATCTTGTCCAACAACGGCTACACCGTGGTCAACCTCGGCATCAAGCAGCCCGTGAGCGCCATCCTCGAGGCGGCCGACGAGCACAACGCCGACGTGATCGGGATGTCTGGCCTGCTCGTCAAGAGCACCGTGATCATGAAGGAGAACCTCGAGGAGCTCAACCAGCGTGGGCTTTCGGACCGCTGGCCGGTGATGCTCGGCGGCGCGGCACTGACCCGCGCGTACGTCGAGCAGGACCTCGCTCAGCTGTACGACGGCCAGGTCCGCTACGCCCGCGACGCGTTCGAAGGGCTGCGCCTGATGGACGCGGTGATGGCCGTCAAGCGCGGTGACCCAGGTGCACAGCTGCCCATGCTCCGCGACCGACGCGTCAAGGCCAAGGTCGCGCCCCAGCCGTCATCCGAGCCCGCGCCGATCCCCGCCCGCTCCGATGTCTCGGTCACCAACCCGGTGCCGACACCTCCGTTCTGGGGCGACCGGATCGTCAAGGGCATCCCGCTGGCGGACTTCGCGTCATACCTCGACGAGCGGGCGACGTTCATGGGGCAGTGGGGACTCAAGTCGTCGCGAGGCGACGGACCGACCTACGACGAGCTCGTCGAGACGGAGGGGCGACCGCGGCTGCGGGCGTTGCTCAGCAGGATCCAGACCGAGCAGATCATGGAGCCGGCCGTCGTCTACGGCTACTGGCCGTGTTACAGCGAGGGCAACGATCTCGTGGTCCTCGACCCCGAACGCCAAAGCGACGAGATTGCTCGCTTCACGTTCCCGCGACAGCAGCGGGACAGGTTCCTGTGCCTCGCAGACTTCTTCCGGCCGAAGGACAGCGGCGAGCTCGACGTGGTCGGGTTCCACCTCGTCACGATGGGCGAGCGCGTCAGTGAGGTGGCGGGTGCGCTGTTCGCCGAGAATGCCTACCGCGACTACCTCGAGCTCCACGGCCTGTCCGTCCAGCTCACCGAGGCGCTCGCCGAGTACTGGCACGCGCGGGTGCGTGACGAGCTCGGCTTCGCGGGTGAAGACGCCGAGGAGGTGGAAAAGCTCTTCCGACAGAGCTACCGGGGATCGCGCTACTCGTTCGGTTACCCGGCTTGCCCCGACCTCGAGGACCGGGCGACTCTGGTCCGGCTGCTGCGGCCGGAGCGGATCGGCGTTGAGCTGAGCGAGGAGCTCCAGCTCCACCCGGAGCAGTCGACGGACGCGCTCGTCGTGCACCACCCCGAGGCGAAGTACTTCAACGCTCGCTGAGCGGTCACACCTCCTGTCGACGCGCCACAGAGCCTCAGTAGTGTGTCCTTCGGTCGGCGGAACGGTAACCGTGTCGTAACACTGGAGTGCAGACACACGCCGCCCTGAGCACTAGTGTTCGAGCCGGTCGCACCTAACTCTTGATCTGAGGAGCAGCATGAGCAGTCGATCTGTACGTTTGCGCCGCGTCACGATTGGGGCGGCAGTCGCCGCACTTCTCGTGCCGCTCGCCGGATGCGCTGACAGCGAGCGTGACGATGGCGATGGCGATGACCCTGGTGCCTCAGGTGGCACCTTCGTGTTCGCCGGCTCCGCCGACCCGGTCACCTTCGACCCGTTCTTTGCCAGTGACGGTGAGTCGTTCAGGCCAGCCCGGCAGATCTTCGAAGGTCTGATCGGCACGGTGCCCGGCACGGCTGACCCGGCGCCGCTCCTTGCCACGGAATGGGAGACAGCAGAAGACGGTCTGAGTACGACGTTCACGCTGCGAGAAGGCGTCAAGTTCCACGACGGCACCGACTTCAACGCTGAAGCCGCCTGCTGGAACTTCGACCGCTGGTACAACACCCCGCCTGGGCCCGGCCAGACCGAGGACCAGAGCTACTACTGGATCAGCCTGTTCAAGGGCTTCGCCGAGGGCCCACTGAAGGACAGCGTCTTCGAGAGCTGCACCGTGGATGACGAGTCCACGATCACCGTCAACCTGACGCAGCCGTTCGCAGGTTTCGTGGCTGCGATGTCGCTGCCTTCGTTCTCGATGCAGAGCCCCACCGCGATCGAGGAGTTCGGCCCGGGACCGGCAGACGACCCCTCGCAGAGCGAGTACGCGACCCAGCACCCGACCGGCACCGGCCCCTTCACCTTCGACTCGTGGGAGAAGGAAAACCAGATCACCCTGCAGCGCAACGATGACTACTGGGGCGACAAGGCACTCGTCGACACGGTGACGATCGTCCCGATCGCCGAGCCCAAGGCGCGCGCCGACGCACTGCTCAACGGTGAGATCGACGGGTTCGACCTCGTCGGCCCCGCTGACATCCCGAGGCTCGAGGAAGATGGCTTCCAGATCCTCAACCGGCCGGCGTTCAACATCTTGTACCTCGGCATCAACCAGGCACAGAAGCCGCTCGACGACATCCGGGTCCGGCAGGCCATCGCTCACGCGATCGACAAGGAAGCCGTGATCAACGCCTCGATGCCCGAGGGCACGGAGCCGGCTCTGGAGTTTGTGCCGGACATCGTCAACGGCTACACCGAGGACGTGCCGACATACGAGTTCGACCAGGCGAAGGCGAGGAGCCTGCTGAGGGCCGCAAATGCCGAGGACCTCACGATCGACTTCAACTACCCGACCGACGTGACCCGGCCCTACATGCCTTCGGCGGGTGACACGTTCAACTCGATCCGCTCGCAGCTCGAGGAGGTGGGGATCACCGTCAACCCGACGCCAGACGTGTGGGACCCCGACTACCTCGACTTGATCCAGGGTGGCAAGAACCACGGGATCCACCTGCTCGGGTGGACCGGCGACTACAACGACACCGACAACTTCCTCGGTGTGTTCTTCGGTCGCGAGTCCAACGAGTGGGGCTTCGACAACCCGGAGCTCTTCCAGGCCCTGACCGAGGCGCGCGGCATCCCCGTCGTCGAGGACCAGACTCCGGTCTACGAAGAGATCAACAAGCAGGTCATGGAGTTCCTCCCCGGCATCCCGTTGGCGAGCCCGGTCCCGTCCCTCGCGTTCGCCGAGAACGTCCAGGGTTACGAGCCGAGCCCGGTGCAGGACGAGCCGTGGAACCTCGTGTCAGTGGAGTGATGCGGTAGTGGATCAGCGCCTCGGGTCGTTCGTGTGTAAGTTGAACGGCCCGAGGCGCTGACCGCGCCATTCCAGGCCAAGAACTGCCCTCTGGAGAGCGATGCTGCGATTCATAACCCGGCGAGTGTTGCTGATAATCCCCGTTCTGCTGGGTCTCTCGCTCCTTCTCTTCATCTGGATCCGCAAGCTCCCGGGCGACCCGGCTCGCGCGATGCTCGGCGAGATCGCGGGCCGAAACCCCGAAGCGGTCGAGCGGGTCAACGAGCTCTACGGCTTCAACGAACCGTTGATCAGGCAGTACCTCACCTATATGGGGGCGCTGCTGCACGGGGACTTTGGAAACTCCACCCGTGATGGGCGCCCCGTCACAGAGACGTTCCTCGAACAGTTTCCCGGCACGATCGAGCTGACGATCAGTGCCCTGATTTTTGCTGTCGTGCTCGGAATACCACTCGGGTTCTACGCCGGACGTCGTGTGGGGGGCTGGCTCGACACGCTTGTCGTCGGCGGCTCTCTGCTCGGCGTCGTGATTCCGGTGTTCTTCCTGGCGATTCTGCTCAAGCTCGTGTTCGCCGAGTGGCTCGGCTGGCTCCCCACGAGCCGACGCCAAGATGCGCGGATCGACGCCACCCATCCCACGAACTTTTATGTGCTCGACGGACTCATCACTCAAGAGTACGACGCCTCCTGGGACGCCATCCTCCACCTGATCCTGCCTGCCATCGCACTCGGGACGATTCCGTTGGCCATCATCGTGCGCATCACGCGTGCCTCGGTCTCGGAGGTGATGGGGGAGGACTACGTGCGCACCGCGACGTCCAAGGGTCTGGCGCCAGGGACTGTCAACCGCCGCCACGTCATGCGCAACGCGCTCCTGCCCGTCGTCACCACGATCGGTCTGGCAACTGGCTTGCTGCTGTCAGGTGCCGTGCTCACCGAGAGCGTCTTCGAGTTCCAAGGCATCGGGCAGTATCTGTTCCAGGCGATCACACAACGCGACTATCCCGTCGTGCAGGGCTATATCTTGTTCATCGCACTCATATTCTCATTGGTCAATCTGGCGGTGGACGTCTCGTACGGTCTCATCGATCCAAGAGTGAGGGTCTCATGAGCATCGTGGATCCCGGCCTGATGGTCGGGACGACCGCGCCTCCCGACGCAGAGGCCGGCGCCGGGCTGTGGAAGGGGGCATGGCGACGGCTGCGCCGCAATCCGATGGCAATCATCGGTGCGGCGCTGGTGTTCGCGTTCGTGCTGGTCGCGGTGTTCGCTGGATACCTCGCGCCGTATGAGGAGAGCAGCCGGGAGTGGTACGACGAGGTGACGCTGACGTCGGTGCCTGGACCTCGCGAAGGTAACGTCCTGGGCGTCGATCGATACGGCTCCGACCTGCTGAGCCAGATCATCTACGGAGCCCGCCAGTCGCTCATCGTGGGCGTCGTCTCCACGACGCTCGGGCTGGTGGTTGGCGCCACGCTCGGCATCATCGCCGGGGGTCTCGGCCGTTTCGCTGACCCGATCGTGATGCGCATCGTCGACATCATGCTGTCGATCCCGTCGCTGCTGCTGGCAGTCAGCGTCGTCGCGGTGATGGGCCAGAACCAAACCGCAGTCATGATCGCGATTGCGGCGGCGCAGGTCCCGATCTTCGCGCGGCTGCTGCGGGGGTCCATGATGTCGCAGTCGAAGTCTGACTACGTCCTGGCGGCGACGTCGCTCGGTCTGAGGCGAAAGACGATTGTGATGGGGCACGTGTTGCCCAACTCACTCGGCCCGACCATCGTCCAGGCGACGCTTAACCTCTCCACGGCAATCATCGAGGTCGCCGCCCTGTCATATCTCGGGCTGGGAGGCGGCGACGAGGCAGAGGCCGAATGGGGCCGCATGCTCGTCGCCGCCCAAGAACGCTTCAACGAGGACCCACAACTCGCGTTCTACCCCGGTTTCGCCATCGCGATCTCGGCGCTCGGCTTCACGATGTTCGGCGAAGCACTGCGCGAGGCCCTTGACCCGAAGGGACGGAGGTAGTCATGACCGAAGACATCATCGTCGGCGGTAACTCCTCCGACCACCCACCGCGCCAGGTCAGCGAGCCGTCGACCGACGCCTTGCTGACCGTCAAGGACCTCCGGGTCGTCTTCGGCAAGAAGGGCAAAGGCCAACCCAAGACGACGGCCGTCGACGAGGTCAGCTTCGACATCCGCCGAGGCGAGCACCTCGGCGTGGTCGGCGAGTCGGGCAGCGGCAAGAGCGTCACGTCGCTGGCGATCATGGGTTTGCTGCCGCGGACGGGCGTCCAGGTGAGTGGCCAGGTGACTTTCGACGGCGAGGACCTCCTGCATGCCGACGAGAAGCGGATGCGGGCGATCCGCGGCCGCGAGATCGCGATGGTCTTCCAGGACCCAATGACGTCGCTCAACCCCGTGGTCACGATCGGCGTACAGATCGAAGAAGTCATCCAGAGTCACCGCGACCTC
Source organism: uncultured Actinomycetota bacterium (assembly GCA_963811585.1). GTDB lineage: Bacteria > Actinomycetota > Actinomycetes > Propionibacteriales > Nocardioidaceae > JACDHG01. The sequence goes on along the minus strand of CAWERR010000006.1, from coordinate 227,880 downwards.
GACAAGCGCCAGGTAAGAGCCAAGTCACTGGAACTGCTCGACATGGTGAGCATGCCCGACCCCGATCGACGGCTGAGGGAGTACCCGCACCAGCTGTCCGGCGGGATGCGCCAGCGGGTGCTTATCGCCATCGCTCTCGCGAACGAGCCTCGGCTGCTCATCGCGGACGAGCCCACGACCGCGCTCGACGTGACGATCCAGGCGCAGATCCTCGAGATCCTCAAGCAGGTGGTCGCCGACACCGGCACGGCACTGATCATGATCACGCACGACCTCGGTGTCATCGCAGGGCTGTGCGACACCGTGCACGTCATGTACCAGGGCCGGGTGGTCGAGTCCGCGCCACGCCGGCCGCTGTTCGCCGAGCCCCGGCACCCCTACACCGCCGGCTTGCTGGCTTCAGTGCCCAGGCTAGACACGCCGCGCGGCCGCCCGTTGACGCCGATCCAGGGATCACCGACCGACGTACTGCCGTGGACCATGGGCTGCGCGTTCACGCCGCGCTGCGGCAACGCGGTCGACACCTGTTCGAAGAGTGCCCCGTCTCTGGAGCCCAACCGCGAGCGCACCCTGCGTTGCTTCAACCCGGTGACCCATGACCACGACAAGGCGGGCGTCCGGTGACCGACGACACAGCGGACGGCCACGTGACCGAGTCGTCTGACTCGGTCTCCACGCAGCCAACCGACAACGTGCTGACGGTGCGCGGGCTCAAGGTGTACTTCCCGATCAAGAAGGGCATCCTGATCGACAAGCGGGTCGGCGATGTCAAGGCGGTCGACGGGGTCGACCTCGATATTCCGCGTGGCAAGACGTTCGGGCTCGTCGGCGAGTCTGGCTGCGGTAAGAGCACCCTGGGCCGTGCCATTCTGCGCTTGGTCGAGCCGACTGCGGGCGAGGTCATCTTCGACGGAACCGACGTGGCAAAGCTCGACAGCGAAGACATGCGACGGATGCGGCGGCGGATGCAGATGGTGTTCCAGGACCCGCTCGCGAGCCTCAACCCGCGCCAGAGCGTCGAGACGATCATCACCGAGCCGCTGCGCGCTCACGGGATCAAGTTCGACAAGAAGACCCGAGTCCGCGAGGTGCTCGACCTCGTCGGGTTGCCGGCGTCAGCCGCCAGCCGCTATCCGCATGAGTTCTCTGGTGGGCAACGCCAGCGCATCGGTATCGCCCGGGCCATCGCGCTCGAGCCCGAGCTGGTCATCGCTGACGAGCCCGTCTCTGCCCTGGACGTGTCGATCCAGGCACAGGTCATCAACCTGCTCGAGGAACTGCAGGAGCGGCTTGGTCTGACGTACTTGGTGATCGCGCACGACCTCGCCGTGGTCAGGCACATCAGCGAGGAGATCGCGGTGATGTACCTCGGCGGGATCGTCGAGCAGACCGACTCCGAGACGTTGTACACCCGCCCGTTGCACCCCTACACGATCGCGCTGATGTCGGCCGTCCCCGTGCCGGACCCGGTCGTCGAGGACAGTAGGCAGCGGATTTTCCTGACGGGAGATCTTCCTTCCCCAGCAAACCCCCCACGCGGTTGCCGGTTCCACACCCGGTGCGCCTTCAGGCAGGAGACACGCTGCGACGACGAGCGGCCTGAGCTGGTGGAGCTCGAACCGGGTCACACGGTCGCCTGCCACTACGCCGCCGAGATCCTCAGTGGCACGATCACCGCGCGTGCCTCGGACGAGATGCTCGCGGCGCGACCGTCCGACGACTAGGCGCTAGTCGCGGCCGCCGGCTCCAGGCTCTCGGGGAGCGGCAGCGTGGTCGGGTCGGGCAGCGGCGGCGGCGTGCCACCCCAGGCCGGGCAGATCGCCTTGTGGTCGCACCAGCCGCACAGGACCGACTTGTTGGGCCGCCAGTCGCCAGACTCGTTGGCCCGGCTGATCGCGTCCCAGAGGGCGCGCACCTTGCGCTCGGTCGCCAGCAGGTCGCGCTCCTCGGGCTCGTAGCGCAACATCTCGCCATTGCCGAGGTAGATGAGCTGCAGCATCCGGGGGATCACGCCGCGCGTGCGCCAGACCACCAACGCATAGAACTTCATCTGGAAAAGCGCCTTGGCCTCGAAGAACTCGCCAGGGGACTTCCCCGTCTTGTAGTCGACGATGCGCAGCTCACCCGTCGGTGCCTCGTCGACCCGGTCGATGTAGCCGTGAAGAGTCAGGCCGGAGTCAAGCGTCGTCCCCACATGCACCTCGCGCTCGGCAGGCTCGAGCCGCTGCGGGTCCTCGAGCGTGAAGTAGCGACCCAGCAGGGTGCGGCACTGCTCGAGCCAGGTGACCAGGTCAGGCCCGTGCACCTCCCCGTCGGCCCCGAGCTGGCCGAACATCTGCGCGAGCTCCGGCTCGGACTCGAGCAGCTCCTCCCAGACCCCCGGCAGCAACGAGTTGGCGCGGCCCGGAGTGCGGTCTGCCGCCGGCAGGTCGAAGAGGTACTCCAGCACCTTGTGTACGACGGATCCGCGGACCGCATCGATGCTCGGTGGCTCGGGAAGCTTGTCGATGACGCGGAAACGGTAGAGAAGCGGGCACGACATGAAGTCGCTCGCTCGGCTCGGAGACAGCGAGTTGAGCCGCGTCAGACCAGCAAACGGGTCGACCACCTCGGCCTCGTCGACCGTGGTCGCGAGCTCCGCGCTGTCGCTGTCTGACGTCATAACCGCAAGGCTAGGTCAAGGTGCCGACACAACCGGCTAGCGTTGAGGGGTGAGTCCCGATCGCGACCAGCCAGACGGCGGGCGCCCGAACACCAGCCCGGCACGTACCGCCTGGGCACTGTCGCGGGTATCGACGTCACCGTGGCGAGTTCGTGGTTTCTCATCGTCGGGCTCATCGCCGTCCTAATGGCGGACCCGATCCAAGAGGCGGCACCTGATCTCGGCGCCTGGGCGTACCTCGCCGGCATCGCCGTGGCGCTGCTCCTCTACGTGTCGGTGCTCCTGCATGAGATCTCGCATGCCCTGGCCGCGAGAGCCTTCGACATGCAGGTCAACTCGATCAACCTGCACTTCCTCGGCGGTGCGACCGAGATCGAGGGCGAGGCCGAGACGCCGTGGCGTGAGTTCGTGATCGCTGTCGTCGGCCCGCTGACGTCGCTCGCCGTCGGGTCCTGGCGCTGCTCTCGGTCGGAGCCTTCGACGACGGACTGCTGCGTTTCACAGTGGCGGCGCTCGCCGCCGCCAACCTGGTCGTCGGGCTGCTGAACCTGGTCCCGGGCCTCCCGCTCGACGGCGGTCGGGTGCTCCAGGCAGCGGTCTGGGCCGCGACCAAGCGCCGCAACCTTGGCATCACCGTTGCCGCGTGGGGAGGGCGACTCGCGGCCGTCGCCGCGATTGCGTGGCCGTTCACGCTACCGAACTTCGGGCTGCGCGAGGCCGGGCTGATCGACTACCTGCTCGCGTTCATCGTGGGGATGTTCTTGTGGACCGGTGCCACGCAGGCGCTTCAGGTGTCGAAGCTCCGGGCGAAGCTGCCAGGCATCGTCGCGCGCCGGCTGGCGCGACCGGCAATCGGCGTGCCAGCCGACCTGCCGTTGGCCGAAGGCATCCGCCGAGCCCAGGAGGCGGGCGCAGGCTCGCTGGTCGTCGTCACCAGCGACGGCACGCCCACCGGCATCGTCAACGAGCAGGCGGTGATGTCGACCCCTGTCGAGCGACGTCCTTGGGTGCCGTCGGCGACCTCGCGCGGCGCATCGAGGACGGCCTGTGATCCAGGCCGACCTGGTGGGCGAGGCGCTGCTGCGTGCGATGAACCGCACCCCCGCCACGGAGTACATCCTGACCGAACGAGATGGCTCGATCTTCGGCGTCCTGGTCACCAAGGACGTCGACGCCGCCTTCCGCGCCGCCTGAGCGCCGCCGCTCGCGGGCGCCACCACTACGCTGGCAACCGCCATGGCTGACACGCAGAGTCCCGACGAAGAGCCTCGGCAGGGCGACCCTGCCTGGTCCGGGGTGCGCCGCGGGCCGCTGCGCGTGGGGGAGCGGGTCCGGCTGACCGATCCCAAGGGCCGCAAGCACAGCGTCCTGCTCGAGGCGGGTGCCACGTTCTTCACCCACAAGGGCGGCATCGCCACGACGACCTGATCGGGCAGCCCGGACGGCGTCGTGGTCACCTCGACCGGCGGCGTCGACTACCTCGTGCTGCGCCCGCTGCTGGCCGACTTCGTGGTGTCGATGCCGCGCGGCGCAGCCGTCGTCTACCCGAAGGACGCCGCCCAGATCGTCACCTTGGCCGACATCTTCCCGGGCGCGCGTGTGGTCGAGGCCGGGGTCGGGTCGGGCGCGTCTGACGTGCTCGCTGCTGCGCGCGGTCGGGCCCGAGGGCACGGTGACGTCGTACGAGCGGCGGGAGGAGTTCGCCGACATCGCCCGGCGAACGTCGACGTCGTTCTTCGGCGCCGGTCACCCGCGCCTGGCGGCTGACGGTCGGCGACCTCGCGAGCCGACCTGGACGAGCGAGACGTCGACCGGATCGTGCTCGACATGCTCGCGCCCTGGGAGTGCATCCCCGTGGTCGCCGACGCCCTGGCTGCCCGGTGGGCTTGTCTGCGCGTACGTCGCGACCACGACCCAGCTCAGTCGCTTCGTGGAGACGGTGCGCGTCGCACGCCGGGTTCACCGAGCCCGAGTCCTGGGAGTCGATGGTCCGAGGCTGGCACGTCGAAGGGCTGGCGGTGCGCCCGCAGCACAAGATGAACGGCCACACCGGCTTCCTCGTGACGGCTCGCCGCCTGGCGCCCGGAGTCACGGCGCCTCGTCGCAGCCGAAGGCCGTCACCGGGCGCCTACGGGCCTGACTACACCGGCCCAGGAGCAACCGCTGACCCGCCGATGACGGCGAACGTCGGATGTAACAGACTGATATCGACACGTGGCCGGAACTCGCATGCGAATCAGTTGTTATCGCAGGTAGGGTCAAAGCATGAGTTCCTCCCTGGAGGTGGTGACGATGCCTGCACGATGACGCGCACAGCGCGCCGGTCGCGCTCGGCCGAAGAGCTCGAGAGCCAAGTCGGCTTCCTCGAGGCCGAGGTCAGCGAGCTGCGCCGCCGCTGTCCGACGCGCCCCAGGCGACGCGATTCCTCGAGCAACGGCTCGCCGAGACCCAGTCCTCGCTGGCATCCCTGACCTCCCAGAACGAGCGCCTCGCCGCCACGCTGCGCGAAGCACGCGACCAGATCATGACGCTCAAGGAAGAGGTCGACCGGCTGGCCCAGCCACCGACCGGCTTCGGCACCTTCCTCGGGAGCAACGACGACGACACCGATCGACGTGTTCACCGGCGGCCGCAAGCTGCGCGTCAACGTCAGCCCCAACGTCGACGTCGAAGACCTGGAGCGCGGCCAAGAGGTCATGCTCAACGAAGCGCTCAACGTCGTCGCCGCCCTCGACTTCGAGGAGGTCGGCGAGGTCGTGATGCTCAAGGAGATCCTCGCCGACCGGCGAGCGGGCCCTGGTGATCGCCAACGCCGACGAGGAGAGGGTGGTCCGGATCGCCGCGCCGCTGCGTGACCGAGAAGCTGCGCGCGGGCGACTCGGTCCTGCTCGACGCGCGCGCCGGCTACATCTACGAGCGGATCCCGAAGACCGAGGTCGAGGAGCTCGTCCTCGAAGAGGTCCCTGACATCGACTACGCCAACATCGGCGGCCTGATGCGGCAGATCGACCAGATCCGCGACGCGATCGAGCTGCCCTACCTGCACCCGGAGCTGTTCCAGGAGCACCAGCTCAAGCCGCCCAAGGGCGTGCTGCTGTACGGCCCGCCCGGCTGCGGCAAGACGCTGATCGCCAAGGCCGTCGCCAACTCGCTGGCCAAGAAGGTCGCCGCCAAGACCGGAGAGGAAGGCAAGTCGTTCTTCCTCAACATCAAGGGTCCCGAGCTGCTCAACAAGTACGTCGGTGAGACCGAGCGCCACATCCGGCTGGTCTTCCAGCGTGCCCGCGAGAAGGCCAGCGAAGGCACCCCGGTCATCGTGTTCTTCGACGAGATGGACTCGCTGTTCCGCACCCGCGGCTCGGGTGTCTCCTCCGACGTCGAGAACACCATCGTGCCGCAGCTGCTGAGCGAGATCGACGGCGTCGAGGGCCTCGAGAACGTCATCGTCATCGGCGCCTCCAACCGCGAGGACATGATCGACCCGGCCATCCTGCGGCCCGGCCGCCTCGACGTGAAGATCAAGATCGAGCGTCCCGACGCCGAGTCGGCAGCGCGACATCTTCTCCAAGTACCTCGTGTCCTCGTTGCCGCTTGCACCCCGACGACCTGGCCGAGTTCGGCGACAACCGTGACGAGTGCGTGGCGGGCATGATCCAGCGCACGGTCGAGCGGATGTACACCGAGTCCGAGGAGAACCGCTTCCTCGAGGTGACCTACGCCAACGGCGACAAGGAGGTCCTCTACTTCAAGGACTTCAACTCCGGCGCGATGATCCAGAACATCGTCGACCGGGCCAAGAAGATGGCGATCAAGGACCTGCTCGACAACGACCAGCGCGGGCTCCGGGTGCAGCACATGCTGCAGGCGTGCGTCGACGAGTTCAAGGAGAACGAAGACCTGCCCAACACCACCAACCCCGACGACTGGGCGCGGATCTCGGGCAAGAAGGGTGAGCGCATCGTGTTCATCCGCACGCTCATCTCCGGCAAGCAGGGCACCGAGCCTGGCCGTTCTATCGACAATGTCGCCAACACCGGCCAATACCTGTAGGACGAACCCGTTCGGGGTTCCTGGTCGGGGGTTCGGATATGCCTTGGTTGGTAGTCATTCCGGCAGTTGCCGTTGCCCTGATGTTCATAGTCGCGATCTTCGCCGCCAGTCGACGCGACGACCATGTCGGGGAGCTTCGACGTACCGATGGGCGACTCCGAGGGCAGACTGCACTACAACAAGCAGACTCCTCGCTGACTGAGGCTGAGCAGCGGCCACCGTAGGCTGCACGCATGACCGTTCGGCGCATCATGGGCACCGAGACTGAGTTCGGCATCTCGGTGCTCGGCACGCCGTCGGCCAACCCGATGCTCACGTCGTCGCAGCTCGTCAACGCCTATGCCTCGCTGAGCGCGCGCTCGCGACGCGCCCGGTGGGACTTCGAGGAGGAGAGCCCGCTGCGCGACGCGCGCGGCTTCGACCTCAGCCGCACGATCGCCGACCCGAGCCAGCTGACCGACGAGGACATCGGCCTCGCCAACCTGATCCTGACCAACGGCGCCCGGCTGTACGTCGACCACGCCCACCCTGAGTACTCGACACCCGAGTGCACCAACCCGCGCGACATCGTGCGTGTGGGACAAGGCGGGCGAGCAATCGTCGTCGCGGCGGCGAGAGCAGTCGACATCCCCGGGCAGAACCCGCTCGTGCTGTACAAGAACAACACCGACAACAAGGGCGCGTCCTACGGCGCCCACGAGAACTACCTGATGAAGCGGTCGACGCCGTTCCCCGACATCGTCCGGCACCTCACGCCGTTCTTCGTCAGCCGCCAGGTCGTGTGCGGCGCCGGCCGGGTCGGCATCGGCCAGGACGGGCGCACGACGGGCTTCCAGATCAGCCAGCGGGCCGACTACTTCGAGGTCGAGGTCGGTCTCGAGACGACGCTGAAGCGGCCGATCATCAACACCCGTGACGAGCCGCATGCCGACCCCGAGAAGTACCGTCGGCTGCACGTCATCATCGGCGACGCCAACCTGGCCGAGATCTCGACCTACCTCAAGGTCGGCACCACAGCGCTGGTGCTGCCGATGATCGAGGACGGGGCGATCAGCGCCGACCTCGCCATCGACGGGCCGGTCAACGCGCTGCACCGAGGTCTCGCACGACCCGGATCTCAAGCACCTGATCACGCTCAAGGACGGCCGCAAGATGACGGCGCTCGACCTCCAGGAGACCTACCTCGAGCTGGCCCGTGGCTACGTCGAGGACCAGCTCGGCGACGACGTCGACGACCAGACGAGCGACGTGCTCGACCGCTGGGAGTCTGTGCTCGACCGCCTCCGCACGCGACCCGATGGAGTGCCGCCGGGAGCTCGACTGGGTGGCCAAGCTGGCGCTGCTGGAGTCCTACCGCGACCGCGACAGCCTCGAGTGGGACGACCCGAAGCTGCACCTCATCGACCTCCAGTACGCCGACCTGCGTCCCGACAAGGGCCTCTACCACCGCCTGGTCGCCCGTGGCTCGATCGACCGGTTGCTCACCGACGACGAGGTGGCGCGGGCGGTCACCGAGCCTCCCGAAGACACCCGCGCCTACTTCCGCGGCCGTTGTCTCGCCCAGTACCCCGACCGCATCGCAGCCGCGTCCTGGGACTCGGTCATCTTCGACCTGCCCGGCCGGGACTCCCTGCAGCGCATCCCGACCATGGAGCCGTCGCGCGGCACCCGCCAGCACGTCGGGGCGCTGCTCGACCGGTGCGAGACGGCCGAGGAGCTGTTCGCCGCGATCACGTCCTGACGTCACGCCCCAGCCAGGTAGGGTTTCAGCAGAAGCAGGTCTTATGACCGAGAGGTGGAAGATGGCGCGCGAAGGTGGCCAGCAGCACAAGACCACACGCAAGTCGCCGCAGGAAGAGCCGACCTCGACCCGGCCCCGACCGAGGCCGCCGCCGAACGCAAGGAGAAGCTCGACGACGACGTCGACGCGATCCTCGACGACATCGACGAGGTGCTCGAGTCGAACGCCGAGGAGTTCGTGCGCGGCTTCGTCCAGAAGGGCGGCCAGTGAGCACGAACAGTCGTGCCCGCCTGCCCGCGGCATACATGACTCCCGGTAGCCCGTCGTTCGCGGACTTCCTGTCGCAGCAGTCCCCTGACCTGTTGCCCGGGCGACGACTCCGCTGCCAACGGTGTCCTGCCCGAGGCTCCCCACGGCACCACGATCGTCGCCGCGACGTTCGAGGGGGGCGTCGTGATGGCCGGCGACCGACGCGCCACGATGGGCAACGTCATCGCCCAGCGCGACATCGAGAAGGTCTTCCCGGCCGACGAGTACTCGCTGCGTCGGCATCGCCGGTGCCGCCGGGATCGCGTCGAGATGGTGCGGCTGTTCCAGGTCGAGCTCGAGCACTACGAGAAGATCGAGGGCACGACCCTGTCGCTCGACGGCAAGGCCAACCGCCTCTCCTCGCTGCATCCGCGGCAACCTCGCCATGGCCATGCAGGGGCTCGCGGTCGTGCCGCTGTTCGCCGGCTTCGACGTACCCAGGGGATCGGCCGCATCTTCTCCTACGACGTCACCGGCGGCCGCTACGAAGAGCAGGCGTTCCACTCGGTCGGCTCCGGCTCGATGTTCGCCCGGGGGTCGCTCAAGAAGCTCTACCGCGACGACTTCGAGCGGCCGAGTGCGTGACCGCGGCGGTCCAGGCCCTTTATGACGCCGCAGACGACGACTCGGCCACGGGCGGGCCTGACCTGACCCGGCGGATCTTCCCAGTCGTCGCGGTCGTGACGGCCGACGGCTACGTCCGGATGCCCGACGAAGAGATCGCCGAGATCGCCGACCGCGTCATCGCCGCCCGGATGCAACGCCCCGACGGCCCGGCCGCATCACTCACCTGACCCACCGCTCGTTGACTGACGACTGACTGACTGACAAGGACGAAGGCCACCCGCGATGTCGATGCCGTTCTACGTCTCGCCCGAGCAGCTGATGAAGGACCGAGCCGACTTCGCCCGCAAGGGCATCGCCCGGGGCAGATCCGTCGTCGTCGTCCAGTACGTCGACGGGCTGCTGTTCGTGGCCGAGAACCAGTCGAAGGCGCTGCACAAGATCTCCGAGATCTATGACCGGCTCGCGTTCGCTGCGGTGGGTCGCTACAACGAGTTCGAGAACCTGCGGATCGCGGGAGTCCGACTCGCAGACATGCGCGGCTACTCCTACGACCGGCGCGACGTCACCGGGCGCGGGCTGGCCAACGCGTACGCACAGACCCTGGGCACGATCTTCTCGTCGGGGGAGAGAAGCCCTACGAAGTGGAGCTCTTCGTGGCCGAGGTGGGTGACACGGCCGAAGAAGACCAGGTCTACCGGCTCACCTACGAAGGTTCTGTCGCCGACGAGCACGGGTACGCCGTCATGGGCGGGTCAGCCGAGCAGGTCTCGATCTACCTGAAGGAGCACTACACCGAAGGGCTCGACCTCGATGACGCCCTCCGGCTGGCGGTCGAGGCGCTCGGCCACGACGGGACTCAGACCCGCCATGTGACTGGTGACCGGCTCGAGGTGGCCGTGCTCGACCGGACCCGTCGAAATCCACGCAAGTTCCGACGGCTCGTCGGGGATCACCTCACGGCTCTTTTCGGCACCGGCGAGGACGAGGACGAGCCCGAGGCGCCCGCCGACATACCACCGACCGTTGACGGCGATGAAACCCCGCCCCCCAGTGCAGCACCGGCGGGCAAGGCCATCGCTGAGGAGAGCCCACCGGTCGACGACACACCGGCAGAGGACCCAAGCGACGACATCGGCGACCTCCCGGACGACCCTGACACGCCACCGCGTCCCTGACGCTCGGTCAGCACCCTCGACGATCTCGGTCGCGATCATGCTCGGTTGTTGAGTCCAAGCGTTGTGCGCGTGACATAGGCTGACGCCGTGGACCGGCGGATCTTCGGGATCGAGAACGAGTACGGCGTCACGTGCACCTTCAAGGGGGCGCGCCGCCTCTCGCCGGACGAGGTCGCCCGCTACCTGTTCCGCCGGGTGGTGTCGTGGGGCCGGTCCAGCAACGTCTTCCTCCGCAACGGCGCCCGTCTCTACCTCGACGTCGGCAGCCATCCCGAGTACGCCACCCCCGAGTGCGACTCGGTCGACGACCTGGTGACCCACGACAAGGCGGGGGAGCGGGTCCTCGAGGGCCTCCTCGTCGATGCCGAGCGCCGGCTGCGCGAAGAAGGCATCGCCGGCGACGTCTACCTGTTCAAGAACAACACCGACTCCGCCGGCAACTCCTACGGCTGCCACGAGAACTACCTGGTCGGGCGGCATGGCGAGTTCGCCCGGCTGGCCGACATCCTGATCCCGTTCCTGGTCAGCCGGCAGATCGTCGTGGGCGCCGGCAAGGTGCTGCAGACGCCGCGCGGCGCGATCTACTCGGTCAGCCAGCGCGCCGAGCACATCTGGGAAGGCGTCTCCAGCGCCACCACCCGGTCGCGGCCGATCATCAACACCCGCGACGAGCCGCATGCCGACGCCGAGCGGTTCCGCCGGCTGCACGTCATCGTCGGCGACTCCAACATGAGCGAGACCACCACGATGCTCAAGGTCGCCACGCACCGACCTGGTGCTGCGGATGATCGAGGCCGGCGTCGTGATGCGCGACATGACGATGGAGAACCCGATCCGGGCGATCCGCGAGATCTCCCACGACATGACCGGCCGGCGCAAGGTCCGGCTCGCCAACGGCCGCGACGCCTCGGCGCTCGACATCCAGAACGAGTACCTCAGCAAGGCGCGTGACTTCGTCGACCGCCGCGAGCTGCACACGCCGACGATCGACGCCGCCCTCGACCTGTGGGAGCGCGGCCTCAAGGCGGTCGAGTCCGACGACCTGAGCCTGGTCGAGCGCGAGATCGACTGGGTGATCAAGTACCGGCTGATCGAGCGCTACCGCGCCCAGCACGGCCTCGGCCTGACGTCGGCCCGGGTGGCCCAGCTCGACCTCGCCTACCACGACATCCACCGCCGACCGCGGGCTCTACTACCTGCTCGAGAAGCGCGGCGCAGTCGCGCGGGTGACCACCGACCTGGCGATCTTCGAGGCCAAGTCGGTGCCGCCGCAGACCACCCGGGCGCGGCTGCGCGGCGAGTTCATCCGCCGGGCGCAGGAGCGCCGTCGCGACTTCACCGTCGACTGGGTGCACCTCAAGCTCAACGACCAGGCGCAGCGCACCGTCCTGTGCAAGGACCCGTTCCGCTCCCACGACGAGCGGGTCGAGCGTCTGATCGAGTCGATGTGACGGCTAGGCTAGGATCTCGGTCCAGTTGCTCGATCGTCTTGCCGATTCCGTTGCTCCGCGTGAGGTGTTTTCAACTGTGCGTCGTACTGTCGTCGGGCTCGTCGTCCTGCCGCTCCTGCTCCTGGCCTGTCTGGCTGCGGCGGCAGCGAGCGAAGACGCACCACCGAGACAGAAGCACGCAAGGCGACGATCGCGACGTCACCGTCACCGGCGACGCCGGGCGAGAAGCCGCAGGTCGAGTTCAAGGCCCCGATCGCGTTCGCGAAGACCGAGCGCGAGACGTCAACGAGGGGCCGGGCACCGGCGAGCCATCGACGCCGACCTCCAGGTCACCATCGAACTACGTCGGCATCAACGCCAGCGACGGGCGACGAGTTCGACACCAGTACGACGACGGCGAGCAGCCCGCGACGTTCAGGCTCGACGCAGGTCATCAACGGCTTCGGCGACGGGCTGCTCGGAGCGCCCACGCCGGTGACCGCGTGCTGATCGCCGTCGACTCCAAGGACGGCTACGACCCGACCGGCAACCAGGACGGCACGATCCGTAAGGGCGACAGCCTCATCTTCGTCGTCGACGTGCTCGAGGTCGACAACCCGTTGACGAGGCGAAGGGCAAGCCGATGCCGGCGCCCGACTCAGGTGCCGAGCTCGTGCTCGACAAGGACGGCCACCCGACGAAGTTCAAGGCGACCAAGACGACACCCGAAGACGGTCGACAAGCTCGGCGTCTACCCGGTCATCGAGGGCACGGGCCCGAAGGTCAAGGCCGGCCAGACGATCACGGTCGACTACGTCGGCCAGCTCTACCCCGACGGCAAGGTCTTCGACGAGTCGTGGCACCGCGAGAGCCGGTCGACGTTCCCGATCGGGCACGGGTGGCGTCATCAAGGGCTGGGACCAGGGCCTGGTCGGCCAGACGCGTCGGCTCGCGGGTCATCCTGGTCATCCCGAGCGAGCTCGGCTACGGCAAGGCAGGGCAGCGGCGAGGACATCCCGCCGAACGCCGACCTGATCTTCGCGGTCGACATCCTGGCCGCGAGCTGAGCGCAGGCTCGCTGGTCGAGGCACGAGTCTCGCCAGGCTCGACGCGACGGCATAGCCTGACGAGGTGACGGCACGCAAGTCCGAGCGGCTGATGAACCTCACCATCTGCCTGCTGGTCGTCGCGCACCTTCATCCCGAAGGACCGGATCCGGCAGGCGGTCGAGGGCTACCACGACCTCACCGACGAGGCCTTCGACCGGATGTTCGACCGCGACAAGGAAGAGCTGCGCGTCCTCGGCGTCCCGATCGAGCTCGGCGTCGATCGAGAAGGCGCTTCGACGACGAGGTCGGCTACCGGATCAGCCGCGTCCAGTTCGAGCTGCCCGAGATCAGCCTCGAGGCCGACGAGGCCGCCATCGTGGGCCTGGCCGCCCGGGTCTGGCAGCACGCCAGCCTCGCCTCGGCGACCACGCAGGGTCTGCGCAAGCTGCGCGCCGGCGGCGTCGCCGTCGACGAGTCGGCCCTGACGATCATCGAGCCGGCAGCTCGCCACCGACGAGCCGGCCTTCGACGCGCGTGTTCGACGCCGTCACCGCAGCGACGCCGATCAGCTTCGAGCTACCAGTCCTCCGGCGTCGCCGCGAGCCACCGACGCGGCACCTCGAGCCGTGGGGGATCGTGTCCTGGCACGGCCACTGGTACGTCGTCGGCCACGACCGCGACCGCGACGCCGAGCGGATGTTCCGGGTCTCGCGGATCGTGGGCGACGTCGTCGCCGATCGGCGAGCCAGGCGAGCTACCAGCCGCCGGTCGACCTCGACCTGCGCGCGCTGGCCGAGTCGCTGGCGCCGCCGCACCCGCACAGCTCGGCCACCGTCCTGGTCCGCATCGGCGTCGGGCGACCAGCTGCGCCGCCGGGCCGTCAAGTCGCGACCCGGTCGACGAGCAGTGGACCGAGATCGAGCTGCCCTACGCGCAGTGGCTCAGTCGCTGGCCGACGAGCTGCTGTCGTACGGCCCCGACGTGGTCGTGATGGCGCCCGACGAGGTCCGCGCCGCCGTCATCCGACGGCTGACCGCTCGTCGCGCAGCGGAGCCGCATGCGATGACGGCCGAACGCGCAGAGCCAGGTCGAGCGGATGCTCGCGCTCGTGCCCTACCTGCGCGAGCCGCGACGGGATCGCCGTCGACGAGGTCGCCACGCGACTTCGGCGTGCAGCCGGCGCAGATCGTCAAGGACCTCAAGGTGCTGTGGTTCTGCGGCCTGCCGAACTCGGTCACCGGCGACATGATCGACATCGACATGGAGGCGCTCGACGGCGAGGGCGTCGTCAAGCTCAGCAACGCCGACTACCTGACCCGGCCGCTGCGGCTCGCGCCGCACGAGGCGCTCGCCCTGATGGTGGCGCTGCGTGCGCTGCGTGAGGTCAGCGCGCCGGGGGAGCGCGACGTCGTCGACCGGGCGCTGAAGAAGATCGAGGCCGCGTCCGGCGACGTCGAGCGACCGCGCGGCGGCGGTCGACATCCACATCGACCCGGTCGACACCGCAGATCCGGGCGGCCGTCGACGCAGGCGCTGCGCGACGAGCGGCGGCTGCGCCTCACGCTACTACACGCCCGAGCCGCGACGAGACGACCGAGCGCGACGTCGACCCGATGCGGCTGATCTTCTTCGAGGGCACAGCCTACCTCGAGGCGTGGTGCCACCGCGCCGAGGAGGTGCGGATGTTCCGGCTCGACCGCATGCGCGCGCCGAGGTGCTCGACGACGAGGCCGTCGCCACCCGCAGGTGCGCGGCCGGCCGACCTGTCGCAGGGCCTGTTCCAGCCCGACCCGGACGACCCGATCGCCGTGCTCGACCTCGAGCCGCAGGCGCGCTGGGTGGCCGACTACTACCCGGTCGAGAAGGCCGAGGAGCTCGGCCGACGGCCGGCTGCGGGTCGCGCTGCGGTTCAGCAACACCGGCTGGCTGCAGCGGCTGGTGCTGCGGCTGGGCGGCGATGCCAGCTTCGTCGAACCGGACGATCTCGCGGCCAGGCGTGCGCGACCGGGCCGCGCGCAGCGCTCGCGCAACTACGCCGGCTGACGTCGACTAGTCGCTCGACGATCCGACGGATCGGACGACTCGCGCAGGCCACGGCGTAGCGATGAGAGCCGACTGCGCGGCTCAGCGACGCGCGCGGCGTACGATGGACGACGACCAGTATCGAGCGCACGAGTCTAAAGCGGAATCCATGCCGCAACCTCGGAGCCGCCCGAGCTGCTGATCATCGTCTTGATCGTGATCCTGCTGCTCTTCGGCGCCAAGAAGCTTCCCGAGCTGGCACGCGGCACCGGCCGCGCGCTGCGCATCTTCAAGGCCGAGACCAAGGGCCTGATGAGACGACGACGATGACGACGAGGACGACGTCCGGACCCAGAGCCCAGCCGCAGCAGATCACCTCGACGCAACGTCGTCGACGCCGCAGCCGACCGACCCCGGCCAGCCCGCGACCGCGGCCGACCCGCTGCCGCCCACGCACACCGAGAAGTGAGCCAGCCGCCGGCAGTCCGGAACCGCTGAATGGCCATCACTCCGGCGGCGGGTCGAAGAACGGCCGCCGCCGAAGCTCCGCCCGACGGGCGGCATGACGCTCGCCGAGCATCTGCGCGAGCTCCGCAACCGGCTGTTCGTCTCGCGTGGTCGCCATCTTCGTCGGCTTCGTCGTCGGCTGGATCTTCTACGACTGGCTCTTCGAGCTCCTGCTCGACCCGTACACGACGACCGTGCAGCGAGCTCGGCCGCGCGAGCAGGGCGTCGACGACGCGAGCCGGTCATCAACGGGCGTCGGCGACGCCGTTCATCCTGCAGCTGAAGGTCGTCGCTCGTCGCCGGCATCGTGCTTGGCCAGCCCGGTCTGGCTCTACGAGATGTGGGCGTTCATCATGCCCGGGCTGCACCGCAACGAGACGCAAGTGGACGCTGATCTTCGTCGCGATCGCCGGGCCGCTGTTCCTCGCCGGCGTCGTGCTCGGCTACTACGTGATGCCGAAGGGCCTCGCGGTGCTGCTCGGCTTCACGCCCGACGGCGTCACCAACCTCGTCGACGCTCAGCGACTACCTCAACTTCATGATGCGGGTGCTGCTGGTCTTCGGCGTCGCGTTCGAGATCCCGCTGTTCGTCGTCCTGCTCAACCTGGCCGGCGTGGTCAAGGCGCGCCACCTGGCGCGGTGGCGGGCCTGGATCATCTTCGGGACGTTCGTCTTCGCCGCCGTCGCCACGCCGTCGACCGACCCGATCACGATGCTGCTCCTGGCCATCCCGATGGTGCTCCTGTTCTTGATCTCCGAGGTGATCGCGCGCATCGTCGACCGCCGGCGCGGCGTGAACGAGCCCGATGACTACGCTGACCTCGACGACGACGAGCAGTCGCCGATCTGACCGTGCACGTCCGCGAGTCCAGCGATCGCACGACGGTCCGGGAGTCCGATGATCAACAGCCTGTCGACGCGTTCGACCTGCCTGACTGGCTCGGGCACCGAGCCGGTGACCTGGCGTTCGCCGGACGGCGCTCGACGAGCGGCCACCGCGTCGCGGGCGAGTTGCGCGGCGAGGCCGGTCGACGAGCAGCCGCTCGACCTGCTGGCGGTCGACGCCGCATACCCGACGGTCGTCTGCACCGACGCCGAGCGCCACGCCGCGCACCAGGCCTGGCAGTTCGGCGAGGTCATCCTGCTCGACGTCGACGGCCGGGTCGCCGCGGCAGTGCCCGACGCAGCGGTTCGACGCCAACCTCGCCTGCGAGGCGATGCGGCGGGTCGCGCAGGGCAGTCGGCGCCGACGCGGCCCAGCTTCACGCGTGTCGCTGTCGTTGTGAGCGCGTGAGCGACGCGCGCGACGGGTAGGGTCCGCGACGTGACGCAGCGGCTGGCGCTGCTGGTGAACCCGACCGTCGGGCAAGGGCAAGCTCGCGCTGCACTGCGGCCGAGGTCGCAGCGCGGCTGATGTCCGGCGGGTACGACGTCACGGGCTGCAGGGCGTCGACGGCGCGGAGGCGGCCGACCTGGCCCGCAGCGGCGGTCGCCGACGGGTACGACGTGCTGGTCGCGATGGGCGGCGACGGGATGGTGCACCTCGCCCTGCAGGTCGTCGCCGGTACTCGACGACCGCGCTCGGCATCATCCCGACCGGCACCGGCAACGACGTCGCGCGCTACCTCGACCTGCCGCGCGGCGACCCGCTCGCCGCCGCCGACGTGATCGTGGCCGGCGACGACCCGCACCGATCGACCTGGCCTCGGCCGGCCCGGCGGTCTACGCGACCGTGCTCGCGTCGGGCTTCGACAGCCTCGTCAACGAGCGCGCCAACAGCGATGCACTGGCCGACGGGGCCAGATGCGCTACAACCTGGCGACCCTGGCCGAGCTGCGGGTCTTCAAGCCGCTGCCCTACACGCTCGAGCTCGACGGCGAGCGTCGGCAGCTCGACGCGATGCTGGTCGCGGTCGGCAACGGCCCGTCGTACGGCGGCGGGCTGCGGATGTGCGAGGGCGCCCTGCTCGACGATGGCATGCTGGACGTGGTGATCATCAAGCCGATGAGCAAGCTCGAGCTGCTCAGGGTCTATCCGCGGCTGTTCAAGGGCACCCACGTGACGCATCCGGCGTACGAGCACCACCGGGTCCGGCAGGTCAGCGTCGCCGCGCCGGGCATCGTCGGCTACGCCGACGGCGAGCGGCTCGGCCCGCTGCCGATGACCGTCGAGGCGCTGCCCGGCCGCAGTCACGGTCTTCGCGGGCGACTCGATGAGCACGCTTCAACGAGTTCGCCGGGCTCTACGACTTCACGCTCGACGAGTTCCAGCGCGGGCCTGCGAGTCGCTGGAGGACGGCCGCGGCGTGCTGGTCGCGGCGCCGACCGGGTCGGGCAAGACGCTCGTCGGCGAGTTCGCCGTGCACCTGGCGCTGGCCAGCGGCGGCAAGTGCTTCTACACGACGCCGATCAAGGCGCTGTCGAACCAGAAGTTCGCCGACCTGACCCTGCGCTACGGCCCGGAGAAGGTCGGCCTGCTCACCGGCGACAACAGCATCAACTCCGATGCACCGATCGTGGTGATGACCACCGAGGTGCTGCGCAACATGCTGTACGCCGGCTCGGGCACGCTGACCGGGCTGCAGTACGTCGTGATGGACGAGGTGCACTACCTCGCCGACCGGTCGCGCGGCGCGGTCTGGGAGGAGGTCATCATCCACCTGCCCGGAGTCGGTCGTCGGTGGTGTCGCTGTCGGCGACGGTGTCGAACGCCGAGGAGTTCGGCGACTGGCTGAGCGAGGTGCGCGGCGCCAACGACATCATCGTCGAGGAGCGCCGGCCGGTGCCGCTGTTCCAGCACGTGATGGTCGGCAACCGGCTGTTCGACCTGTTCGCCGACCCCGACGAGTACGCCGCCGGCGATCGCGCGACCGAGGCGCTCGGTCAACCCGCAGCTGGCCCGGGTCGCGCGCGACGACTGGCACCGGACGCGCAGCCGTGACCACCGGGCCAAGCGCGGCGGCTACCGCCGCCCGGCCGGCCGTGCGCTGGTGCCGAGCCGGATCGACGTGGTCGAGCGGCTCGACGCCGAGGGCCTGCTGCCGGCGATCATGTTCATCTTCAGCCGCAAGGGCTGCGACGCGGCCGTCCAGCAGTGCCTGAGCACCAACCTCCGGCTGACCAACGCCGCCGAGCGCGACGAGATCCGGGCGTTCGCCGAGGCGAAGGCCGTCGGGCATCGCCGACGCCGACCTGGAGGTGCTCGGCTATCCACGACTGGCTCGAGGCGCTGAGCCGCGGCATCTCGTCGCACCACGCCGGGCATGCTGCCGGTCTTCAAGGAGTGCGTCGAGGAGCTGTTCTCGCGCGGCCTGGTCAAGATCGTGTTCGCGACCGAGACGCTCGCCCTCGGCATCAACATGCCGGCCCGCTCGGTCGTGATCGACAAGCTGTCGAAGTGGAACGGCGAGACCCACGCCGACGTGACGCCGGGGGAGTACACCCAGCTGACGGGCCGGGCCGGACGCCGCGGCATCGACGTCGAGGGCCACGCCGTCGTGCTGTGGGCGCCGGGCTTCGACCCGAAGGCGGTCGCCGGCCTCGCCTCGACCCGTACCTATCCGCTGCGGTCGTCGTTCCGGCCGTCGTACAACATGGCGGTCAACCTGGTCCGGCAGTTCGGCCGCGACACGCGCGCGCGAGCTGCTGGAGTCGTCGTTCGCGCAGTTCCAGGCCGACCGCGGCGTCGTCGGGCTGGCCCGGCAGGTGCGCAAGGCCGAGGAGGCGCTCGACGGGCTACGCCGACGCGATCGCCTGCGACCGGGGCGACTTCATGGAGTACGCCGGGCTGCGCCGGGCGCTGTCGGACCGCGAGGCCGACCTGTCCGAAGCGAGCGCAGGTCGACCGGCGCGACGCGGCGGCGGAGTCGCTCGACAAGCTCCGGGTCGGCGACGTGATCGAGGTGCCGGCCGGCAGCTGGTCCGGGATCGCGGTCGTGATCGACCCGGGGATCGCGGTCGCAGCGCGAGGGTCCGCGACCGCTCGTCGTGACGCGTCGACCGGCAGGCGCGGCGGCTGTCGCTCGTCGACTTCCCGACGCCGGTCGAGCCGCTCACCCGGATGCGGATCGCCAAGACGTTCAACGCCCGCAACCCGCAGCAGCGCCGCGACCTGGCGGCGCTGCTGCGCGACCGGACCCGCGACCTGCCGCGGCCGTCGGAGCGCGGCTCGGCGAGACAGGCGCAGCCCGGCCGCACGACGACGCCGAGGTGCGCCGGCTGCGCGACGGCGATCCGCGCGCACCCGTGCCACGCAGTGCCCCGACCGCGAGGACCACGCCCGCTGGGCCGAGCGCTACGTGAAGCTCGAGCGCGAGACGGCCGACATCCGGCGCCGGATCGAGCAGCGCACGAACACGATCGCGCGGCAGTTCGACCGCGTCTGCGAGGTGCTGCGAGGAGCTCGACTACCTGCACGGCGACGAGGTGACGCCGGCCGGGGCGGCGCTGGCGCGGATCTACAGCGAGCTGGACCTGGTGGCCGCCGAGTGCCTGCGGCGCGGCATCTGGGACGACCTGGAGGTGCCGCAGCTGGCCGCGGTCGTTGTCGGCGCTCGTCTTCGAGGCGCGCAACCCCGACGACGCCGAGCCGCCGCGCGTTCCCGGTGGGCCGGTGCGCGCACGTGCTCGCCGAGATGGTGCAGATCTGGGCCGAGCTCGACGCGGTCGAGCGCGAGCACCGGCTGTCGCTACCTGCGCGAGCCCGACCTCGGCTTCGCCTGGGCGGCCTACCGCTGGGCGGGCGGGGCCGACGCTCGACGACGTGCTCGACGACGTCGACCTGGCCCCGGGCGACTTCGTCCGCTGGGTCAAGCAGGTGCTCGACCTGGCCGAGCAGATCGCCGACGCGGCCGGCGACACGCCGCTGCGACGTACCGCCCGCGAGGTCGCCCAGGTCGATGCGCCGCGGCGTCGTCGCCTACTCCGCCGAAGTCGACGCTCGACCATGCCGACGGCGACGGCGAGTCACTCCGGCACGTCGTCCCGGACGCCTGCTGAGCCGTCGCGGTCAGTTGCCGAGGGCGGGGAGGACGCGGGTGACCGAGCCGCCGAGGTTCCACTTCTCCTGCAGCGCCGCGACCAGTGCCAGCGACTCGGGGATCGAGCGGCTCGATCTCGAAGTCGTCGCGGGGCAGGTCGAGGTCGCGGGCCACCGCGACGACCGTCGGCGCGACCTTGAGGTAGTCGTCGGCGGCCAGCGAGCTTGCCGCGCAGGCCGGACGCCATCTTGGTCGAGGGGTCGGCAGCGGCCGCGACGATGCCGTCGAGGTCGGCGTACTGCTGCAGCAGGCTGGCGGCGGTCTTGTCGCCGACGCCCTTGACGCCGGGCAGGCCGTCGGAGGGGTCGCCGCGCATGGCCGCGAAGTCGGCGTACTGCTCGGGCAGGATGCCGTACTTGCGCACGACGACGCCGTCGGTGACGACCTCGAGGTTGCGACATGCCGCGCGCGGTGTAGATGATCCGGACCTCGTCGGTCGTCGCTGACCAGCTGGAACAGGTCGCGGTCGCCGGTGACGACGTCGACCGGCATGCCGGCGCCTGGTCGCGAGCGTGCCGATCACGTCGTCGGCCTCGTAGCCGGGCGCGCCGACGACGGCGATGTCGAGCGCCGCGAGCACCTCGCGGATGATCGGGACCTGGGTGTCGAGCGGGTCGGGCGTCTCCTCGATGTCGACGCCGTCCGGCGATCGGCGCCACGACGCGGTGGGCCTTGTAGCTCGGGATCAGGTCGACCCGCCACTGCGGCCGCCAGTCGTCGTCCCAGCACGCGACCAGATGGGTCGCCTCGTACGTCGTCACCAGCTTGGCGATGAAGTCGAGCAGCCCGCGTACGGCGTTGACCGACGTGCCGTCGGGCGCCTTGACCTTGTCGGGGATGCCGAAGAAGGCCCGGAAGTAGAGCGAGGCGGTGTCGAGCAGCATCAGGCTGCGCGGTCTGGTCGGCCATGGCACGCCGACGCTGATGGCTGTCCAGGGTCGCAGCGTCCGACTTCGTGCGGGATCCGAGCTAGTCGAGGCTCGTCCCGAGCGCCGATCGGACTGACTCGGTGCGCCGAGGTCGAGAGGTCGACCGGTCGCCGTGTACACTCGGCTGATGTCGAGTCGCACGCCTCTTCGATGACGCGGACCGCCGGTGGCGGCTGGCAACCGTCGACGGTCGCGGCGTCCGCCGTTCGGCAGATCGATGTCGACCGCTCGAGCGCAGCCCGGTGTCAGGGGCAGACTCTGGGCACCGACGGCCAGCTGGTGCATCTCGCCGGTCGGCTGCCGTCTCCGCGAGCAGACCTGGATCGTCACGGAGGTACGCCGACACTGGGCCGACGACGACGACGTCCACGTCCGGCGACACCGGTCGTCTACGACGCGAGTCGACGATGCCGACTGGAAGCTGGAGACGTTCAGTCGATTCAACTGAGGTGTCCACGTGTTCACTGCCCGTGCGAGAGCTGACTGCCGGACCGAGACGACGTGCGTGCGACGAGGCGAGCATCGAACCGGCCGACGGAGTCCGTCGACATTCTGGCAACGCGCCACATGCACGAGCGGTCTGCCGACGCATGCCGTCGACGACGGCACCTGATCCGTGCGATCACGACTCGGATCGCGACGGCGGCATGATCGTCGTGACTCCATGACGCGCGGACTCCTCACGGTCAGCAGTGGCGACCGCGAACGTCGATCGGCGCGCGAGCTCATCGGCTCGACGGTCAGCCTCGCCTAGAGTGTCGGCATGACTGCAGACGTCGCCTCGCGGATCCCCCGCGTCCAGGCGGCGATGGCCGATGCAGGGGTGTCGCGGACTCGTCGTCACGCCGGGCTCCGACCTGCGCTACCTCGCCGGCTACGACGCGATCCCGCTCGAGCGGCTGACCGCCCTGATCGTGCCCGCCGAGGGCGACCCGGCGCTCGTCGTACCGCTCTGGAGCAGGCCGAGGCGGAGAGTCGCCGGCCGCGCTGGCCGGCATGCAGGTCGTCACCCACGGCGAGACCGACGACGCGTACGCGATCGCGCTAGCGCCAGCTGCAACGACGCTGACAGCGTGGCCGTCGACGACCACATGTGGGCGACCCGCGTGTTCCGGCTGCAGCAGGCGCTGCCGCAGACGCACGGTTCCGCGCCGCCGGCGAGCTCATCGCCGACCTGCGGCTGCGCAAGGGCGTCGACGAGGTCGCCTCGCTGCGCCAGGCCGGCGCCGCGATCGACCGGGTGCACGACCGGATGGGCGAGTTCCTCAAGGTCGGGCGCACCGAGCGGGAGGCGGCCCGGCTGATCGCCGAGGCGATCACCGACGAGGGGCACGCCACGGCCGACTTCGTCATCGTCGGCTCCGGGCCCAACGGCGCGTCGCCGCACCACGCCGTCTCCGACCGGGTGATCGAGGCGCGGCGACTCCGTCGTGATCGACATCGGCGGCTCGACGGTCGACGGCTACTGCAGCGACTCGCACCCGCACCTACGTCGTCGGCGCGCGAGCCCGCGCGACGACGTCACCGCGCTACTACGACGTGCTGCTCGAGGCGCAGCGGGCGCAGTGCGACTTCGCCAGGCCCGGCGTCACGGCCGAGGCGGTCGACCGGGTCGGTCGGGCGGTGATCGCCGACGGCGGGTTCGGCGACTACTTCGTGCACCGCACCGGCCACGGCATCGGGCTCGAGACGCACGAGGAGCCCTACATCGTCGAGGGCAACCAGCTGGTGCTCGAGCCGGGCATGGCCTTCTCGATCGAGCCGGGCATCTACCTGCCGGGCCGGCACGGCGCCCGGATCGAGGACATCGTCGTCACCACCGACGACGGCATCGAGCGGCTGAACACGACCACGCGGGCAGCTTCGGGTGTTGGAGGGCTGATGGCGCAGCATGCGATGGAGAGTGTCGACCGGCTGATCTGCCAGCTGCTGGCCGCCGACGGCCGGATGTCGTTCACCGAGCTCGGCAAGAAGACCAAGCTGTCGACCTCGGCCGTCCACCAGCGGGTCAAGCGGCTGGAGCAGCGCGGCGTGATCAAGGGCTACGGCGCCACGATCGACTTCGCCGAGGTCGGGCTGCCGCTGACGGCGTTCATCTCGATCCGGCCGATCGACCCGTCGCAGCCCGACGACTCGCCCGGACAAGCTCGTCGAGCATCACCGAGATCGAGGCGTGCCACTCGGTCGCCGGCGACGAGTCCTACATCCTCAAGGTGCGGGTCGCCGAGCCGACCGACCTCGAGGACCTGCTCGCCCGGATCCGGTCGGCCGCCAACGTGTCGACCCGCACGACGATCGTGCTCTCGACGCCGTACGAAGCCCGCGCGCCCAACTTCTGACCGGTGCGACGCTCTGGCGATCGCCCGCAGTCGCAGCCGAGACGCAGTTCGGCGGACGAGGTGAGC
This sequence comes from uncultured Actinomycetota bacterium, assembly GCA_963811585.1. Classification (GTDB taxonomy): domain Bacteria; phylum Actinomycetota; class Actinomycetes; order Propionibacteriales; family Nocardioidaceae; genus JACDHG01. The sequence goes on along the minus strand of CAWERR010000006.1, from coordinate 203,996 downwards.
GGTTGGGGGTCAGTGGGTGAGGGACTTCTGGGACTCGGCGGCCTCGCGGGAGGCCTTGGCGGCCTCCTCGGCAGCGGCCAGGTGGTCGCTCCCGGCGTGCTGGCGCCACCACTCCTGGCCGGCCTCGGGCAGGGTGTGGATCGGGTCGTAGTACTCGTAGGTGCGGGTCAGCGCCTCGGCGTCGTCGCGCTCGATCGACGTCCGGTAGTTCTTGGTCCAGTACGAGATGCCGTGGTCGCGGTCGTACGACTCGAGCTGGTGCACCCAGCGCTTGCCGACGAACGGTACGTCGCAGACGATCCGCGGCGTCGCGAACCCGGGCAGGTAGCCCATGATCGCCGTGCTGCAGCTCCTGGGCCCGGGCGACCGACACCCGCCAGTGCTCGCTGAACGGGATCATGTCGCACATGTAGAAGTAGTAGGGCATGATCTCGGCGCCGTCGAGCAGCGCGAAGCAGAGGTCGAGCAGCGTGTGGTGGTCGTCGTTGACGCCGCCCATCAGCACGCCCTGGTTGCGGACGTCGCGGATGCCGGTGTCGAGCATCGCCCGGGTCGCCTTGGCGACCATCGGCGTGACCGAGTTGGCGTGGTTGACGTGGGTGTGGATCGCGATCGACGCGCCGCGCGTCGCGGGCCTTGGTGGCGAGCCGCTCCATGCCGGCGCGGACCTCGTCCTGCAGCCAGTGCTGGGGCAGGCCCATCAGCGCCTTGGTGGCGAGCCGGATGTCGCGGATGTTGTCGACGTCGAGCACCGGGTCGACGAACGCCTCGAGCCGGGCGCCACGGCATGTTGGCCACGTCGCCGCCGGAGACGACGACGTCGCGGACGCCGGGGTTGGCGCGCAGGTACTCGAGCATCGCGTCGATCCGGTCGACCGGCTTGAGGTTGAACTTGAGCTTGTCGATGACCGGCGTCGAGTTGCCGACCAGGTCCATCCGGGTGCAGTGGCCGCAGTACTGCGGGCAGGTCGGCAGCATCTCGGCCAGCACCTTGGTGGGGTAGCGGTGGGTCAGGCCCTCGGCGACCCACATGTCGTGCTCGTGCAGGCTGTCGCGGGTGGCGTGCGGGTGGCTCGGCCAGTCGGTACGACGGTCGGAGAAGACCGGCAGCATGTAGCGGCGGACCGGGTCGGCGTAGAACGACTCGGTGGTCGGGCACCTGCGTGCGGCACCATCGTGTTGATCATCTGCGGCGGCACCAGCATCGACATGGTGGCGCGCTCGGCCTGGTCGCGCTCGAGGTCGTCGTAGAAGCGGTCCTCGATCAGGTCGCCCATCAGGGCGCGCAGCTGCTTGATGTTCTTGATGCAGTGCGCGCGCTGCCACTGGACCGACGCCCAGTCCTCGGCGGTGACGTCCTTCCAGCCCGGGAACCGGGTCCAGTCGGGCTCGACGAGCTCGACCCGCTGGTACGGGTAGGGCTGCTCGAGCTCGGCCGCGCCGGTCGACTCGGTCATCGGTTGCCTCCCCTGGCCAGCGCTGCGCTTCGCGCGGAGCGTAGCAACGCATGGAGTGTTTGTGTCGTGCAGCGATCTCATGCCAGAGTACGGGAGAATGTACGGTGACAGCAAAGCAACGCCGCAAGACTTGCGGTTTGGAATGTCCGAGAGGTTCTGTGAACTTACGTGACCAGCGACCCGACCGGACTGCACCGGGTGCTCGCCCGCCCGGTGTGCTGCCGCAGGCGGCCGAGCGGCTCGACACCAGCCCGGAGCTGCGCCGACGAGGTACGGGTCGACGTGGCCCGGCTCAACCTCGACGCCGCGTCGTTCCGCCAGCTGTTCGAGAAGCACGGCGGAGACGGCGACGCCGTGCGCGCCGAAGTGCTCGACATCATCAGCAACCGGGGCAAGATGCACAACCCGGTCACCGGGTCGGGCGGCATGCTCACCGGCACGGTCGCCGAGGTCGGCCGGAGTCGCACGCTCGGCCTCGTCGGTCGGCGACGAGATCACCACGCTCGTCTCGCTGACCCTCACCCCGCTCGTCATCACCGACGGCCTGGCGCGCTGGGACGGCCTCGCGGAGCAGGTGCCCGTGCGACGGCTACGCGATCTTGTTCGGCCGCACGATCGCCGCCAAGCATCCCGACGACCTCCCCACCTCGCTGGCCCTCGCGGTGATGGACGTCTGCGGCGCGCCGGCGCTCACCGCCCGCGTGGTCGAGGGGTACGTCGACCGCGGCGTCTCGCCGACCGTCTGCGTCATCGGGGGCGCCGGCAAGAGCGGCTCGCTGTCGCTGGCCGCGGCCGCGAAGGCCGGCGCCGGCCGCACCATCGCCGTCGTCCCCGTGCAGCGCGAGGTCGACCTGCTGGCCGACAAGGGCCTCGCCGACGCGGTCGCGCTGGCCGACGCGCGCGACCCGGTGGCGCTCTCGCAGGCCGTCGAGGCAGGCCGGGGGCCCGGCCGACGTGACCGTGGTCTGCGTCGACGTGCCCGGCTGCGAGGGCGGCGCGATCCTGTCCACCGACCAGGGCGGCACCGTCATCTTCTTCTCGATGGCCACGTCGTTCACCGCGGCCGCGCTCGGCGCCGAGGGGCTGGCGTCCGACGTCACGATGCTCGTCGGCAACGGCTACGTGCCCGGGCACGCCGACTACGCCGTCGACCTGCTGCGCAGCCACGCGGGTGTCCGGGCCCTCTTCGAGTCACGGCTCGCGCACGAGACGGCAGGATAGGGCGCATGGCTGTCCCTCCCGCGCTCCCGGCACCGCGTCGCGTGCTGCTGCGTGGCGGCGGCGTCTACACTCGGCCAGGCAGCGCGCCACCGCGATGCTCGTCGTCGACGGTCGGGTCGCGTGGGTCGGCGAGGACGCGTCAGCCGACGTACACGTCGACCAGTGCCGACACGGTCGTCGAGCTGCGACGGCCGGCTGGTCACGCCCGGCTTCGTCGACGCCCACGCACACCTGGGCTCGACCGGGTTCGCGCTTGCAGTCGCTCGACCTCAGCGCGACGCGTCAGTCGTCGACGAGGCCCTGAGCCTGCTGGCAGCGCTTCGCGCCGAGTCACCCCGCGACGCGTCCTGTTCGCCTACGGCTGGGACGAGTCCCGCTGGCCCGAGGGGCGCCCCTTCACGGCGGCCGAGCTCGACCGGGCGGTCGGCGGCCGGGTCGCCTACGTCGCCGCGGGTCGACTCCCACTCGGCCGTCGTCTCGTCCGCGCTGCTCGACGCACGACCCCAGCATCACCACCCGCGACGGCTGGCGGGGCGACGGCCTGGTCGCGCGCGACGCCCACCACGCCGCCCGGACGGTCACCCATGCGCTCTGGACGCCCGACGACCGCGAGCGCGCGCTCCGGCACCGCCCTCGCCGCGTGCCGCGAGCCGGGGCGTCACGTCGGTGCACGAGCTCAACGCCCCCCACATCGCCCCGTTCGACGACTTCGCGACGCTGCGCGCGATCGCGGCCGAGCACGCCGGTGCCCGAGGTCGTGCCCTACTGGGGCGCGTTCCTCGGCGGTGCGAGCACGACGCTGGCCGGCTCGAGGTGCTGCGGGCTTCGCCGGAGACCTCTGCGTCGACGGCGCCGTCGGGTCGCGCACCGCCTGCCATGCACGCGCCGTACGCCGACGGCCGAGACCAGCGGCCATCTCTACCTCGACCGCGACCAGGTCACCGAGCACGTCGTCTTCTGCACCGAGCGCGGCCTCCAGGCCGGCTTCCACGTCATCGGTGACCGGGCGATGGCCGAGACCGTCGCCGGCCTCGAGGCGGCCGCCGACAAGCTCGGCGCCGACGCGATCGTGCCGGCCCGGCACCGGCTCGAGCACGTCGAGATGCCGACCCCCGAGGCGATCGCGACGCTCGCCCAGCTCGGCGTCGTGGCCAGCGTGCAGCCGGCCTTCGACGCCGCGTGGGGCGGCCCCGGCGAGCTCTACGAGCGACGGCTCGGCCTCGCCCGCGCCCGGCCGATGAACCCGTTCGGCAGCATGCACCGCGCCGGCGTCGTGCTCGCCTTCGGCTCCGACAGCCCGATCACCCCGCTCGACCCGTGGGCGGCGGTCCGGGCCGCCGCCCACCACCACGACCGAGGACGAGCGGCTGACGCGTGCGAGCGCGTTCGACGCCCACACCCGCGGCGGCCACCGCGCCCGTCGCGACGACCAGGGCGGGGTGCTGGCGCCCGGCGCCCCGGCGTCGTACGCCGTCTGGGACCTCGACGCGCGAGCCGACGGCGCGCTCCCGGACCTGACGGCCGGAGTCACCGCTGCCCGAGCTGCGTCCCGAGCCCGGTCGCCGGTCTGCATCCGACCGTCGTCGCACGGCACTCCGTGTCGGCCGCGTCTCGTCAGTCAGACGAGGACCGGCCATGACCGCCCGCAACCGCCCACACCTCGACCTCGACCCGCGCCACCGTCAAGCAGGCCCGCAGCCTGGCGCGACGGGCCGGCCGCCCGATCGTCCGGCTCGCCAAGCAGCACACCACGGTGTCCGTCGAGCGCGCCACGCTGCGGCTCGCCGGGCTGGCCGGAGCCGACCCCGACGGCACGCCGTGGGTCAACCGGCTGCTCGACGCCGTCCGCGGCCGACGTCGGGCTCGAGCACGGCGTCTGCGCTCCCGGTCTGGGACGCGCTGCGCGAGTACGACGCACGCCGACCTGCTCACGCTGGCCCAGACGGGCGGCCGCCGGCGACGTCCGGTTCCGCCTCCCCGAGGGCCGCGACGCGACCCGGGCGCAGTCGGCGGCCCGCAAGCAGGTCGGCGCCGGGATCCGGCGGATCGATGCCCGCCGCAAGGAGCGCGAGCGGCTGATCAAGAAGTGGGGCGACCCGAAGCAGAAGCCCTGGATCTACCTGATCGTGGCCACCGGCGACATCTACGAGGACATGCCGCAGGCGCAGAACGCCGCTCGCGAGGGCGCCGACATCATCGCGGTCATCCGCTCGACCGGCCAGTCGCTGCTCGACTACGTCCCCGAGGGGCCGACCCGGGAGGGCTTCGCCGGGACCTACGCCACCCAGGAGAACTTCCGGCTGATGCGGGCCGCGCTCGACGAGACGAGCAAGGAGCTCGGCCGCTACGTCCGGCTCACCAACTACGCCTCCGGCCTGTGCATGCCCGAGATCGCAGCGCTGGCCGGGCCTTGAGCGGCTCGACATGATGCTCAACGACTCGATGTACGGCATCCTCTTCCGCGACATCAACCCGATCCGCACCTTCGTCGACCAGCGGTTCAGCCGCCAGGTGCACGCCCGGGCCGGCATCATCATCAACACCGGCGAGGACAACTACCTGACCACCGCCGACGCGGTCGAGGCCGCGCACACGGTCACGGTCAGCCAGCTGCTCAACGAGTACTTCGCCAAGGAGGCCGGCCTCGAGGACTGGCAGCTCGGCCTCGGCCACGCGTTCGAGATCGACCCAGCACTGCCCGACAGCTTCCGGCTCGAGCTCGCGCACGCGCTGCTGGCGCGCACCCTGTTCCCGAAGGCGCCGCTCAAGTGGATGCCGCCGACGCGGCACATGACCGGCGACGTCTTCCGCGGCTACCTGCTCGACGGCTTCTTCAACCTGGCCGGCGCGATGACCGACCAGGACATCCTGCTGGTCGGGCATGATGACCGAGGCCGTCGTCACGCCCGTGGCTGTCCGACCGCGACCTCGCGCTGCAGAACGTCCGGTACGTCGTCAACGCCGCCGGCAAGCTCGCCGAGGACTTCCAGCCCGCCCCGGCGGCTTCATCGCCGAACGCGCCAACCAGGTGCTGGGGGAGTCGATCGACCTGCTCGACAAGATCCTCGACCACGACGATGGCCTGCTCGACGCGATCGCCGACGGCACGTTCGGGCTGATGAAGCGCCCGGCCGACGCCGGCAAGGGGCTCGAGGGCGTTGCCAAGAAGGCGCGCGACTACTTCAACCCGGCCACCGCGATCCTGGAGGAGAAACGTTGATGGTCTCGACAAGCTCGACTCGACGGCGCCGCCTGGCCGGCAGTACTGGCTCGATCCTGCGGCCGTACGGCGACACCACCGGCGACGGGATGGTGCAGGTGTCGTTCACGCTGCCGATGCCGCACGACAAGCGTCGCCGAGGGTGCGGCCGCCAGCTCGCCAACAAGATGGGCATCGACCCCGCACTCGTCGTACACGCCAAGGCGATGGGTCCGGACTTCACCTTCTTCGTGGTCTACGGGCGGTCCAACCACCTCGTCGACGTCGACAAGGTCGAGGTGGTCGAGCGCGACTACCCGCTGCTGTCGCCCAAGGAAGTCAACCTCGCGGTCAAGAAGGCGCTACGCCGACGACTCGTCGTCGTCGGAGGCTGCATCGGGACTGACGCCCACACCGTCGGCATCGACGCGATCCTCAACATCAAGGGGTTCGCGGGAGAGAAGGGCCTCGAGTACTACCGCGAGCTGCGGGTGGTCAACCTCGGTGCGCAGGTGTCGGTGCCCGAGCTGGTCGCACGAGCACGCGAGGAGCATGCCGACGCCGTACTCGTGTCCCAGGTCGTGACCCAGCGCGACGCGCACATCCTCAACACCAAGGAGATGTCGGCTGCATTCCGCGAGGCCTACCCCGCGTCACGACGGCCGGTGCTGATCATCGGCGGGCCGCGGTTCGAGGAGAAGCAGGCGGCCGACCTCGGCGTCGACAGGGTCTTCACCCGTGGTACGACGCCGGGCGAGGTGGCCAGCTACCTGGTCCACACCATCGTCAGCAGCGGCCGCACCAACAAAGAAGGCAAGGCCGAGCGGGCCGCCCCGAATCCATCGCGAGCAAAGGAGTCCGCATGACCAAGGAAGCAGATCCTGACCCGCGCATCGGGCTCGTCGGTGACCCATCGACGATACGTGCCGTACTCCCATGCGCACTACGCGGGCAACCTCGTCGACGGGGCCTACAGCCTCGGCCTTTTCGGCGACGTCGCCACCGAGGTCTGTATCCAGCTCGACGGCGACGAGGGACTCTTCGCGTCGTACGACGACGTCCAGTTCCGGGCGCCGATCCGGGCCGGCGACGTGCTCGAGGTCCGGGCGACCGTGACCCGAGTCGGCACGCGGTCACGGACCCTCAACTTCGCGGTGCTCGTCGTCTGCCGCGGCAAGCCCGACGAGAGCGAGTCGGCGGCCGAGGTGCTCGAAGAGCCGATCATCGCCACCACCGCCATTGGAACCGTCGTCGTCCCGGCTGCACGTTCTTGATCGCCGCGGCGGCGTGTCGAGACGACTCGCCGCAGCGCGACCAGACTGGAGGCACGTAATCGGGCGATCTCGCGTGGCCCGGCAATGCCGTGACCAGCATGTATGGCATAACCCGCAGGTCAGACGCCCGTTGACAGCACCCGTATCTGGTTGGCACGATGCCGGGCAGTCCACCGAGTAGACGTCGGCCCATCCGCGACGACGATCATCCACGGGTATCTGGTTTTGATCCAAGATCAGCTGAACCGTGGTGACGTCGGACGTAGGAGCGGCGGACTCCGATGGAACCGGAAGGGGCCCGACCTCCAGTAGACAACGGACCACGTGCTGACAGCCAGCGGCGCGCGGTTCGGTCCGAAGGGGGATCGGGCTCGGTCCGGAGGTAGTGTCACCGCATGCCCCGACGCCCTCGACCTGAAACGGTCGTGCGGTGGGTCGGGGCGTTGTTGTCAGGGCTTGCGCTGGCGCTGGCGTTTCCGCCGTACGACGTGACCTGGCTGATGCCGGTCGGGCTCGCCGGGCTGATGGTCGTAGTGCGGCGACTCGACGGCGGGTTCTGGGCCGGGTTGGTGTTCGGTCTCGGGTTCATGGTGCCGCTGCTGCGCTGGCTGACGATCATCGGCATTGACGCCTGGCTGGTGCTCAGCCTGCTGGAGGCACTGTTCCTCGGGCTGCTCGCGCTCGTCTGGGCGGTGCCTCCGGGAGCGCGATGGTGGCCGGTCGCGTTCGCGGTCACCTGGGCAGCCGTCGAGTGCCTGCGCGGCGTCATACCGTTCGGTGGGTTTCCCTGGGGCACTCTGGCGTTCGGCCTCGTCGACACCACGGTGGTGCGCTACGGACGGCTCGGCGGCACCGTCTTGGTGTCGCTTGTCGTCGTGCTCACCGTGGCGGTCGTCGTCGATCTCGTCGAGCGGCGCGACCGCAGCATCCTTGGGATCGCGCTCGGCGCGGCAGCGGCCGCCTTGATCCTGGCCAGCGCCGCGCTCCCCGCGGCGACGGCCGGCCCGGTCGACAGCGCCCGGGTGGCAGCAGTGCAGGGCAACGTGCCGGGAGAGGGGATGGACCCGTTCGCCGAGCGTCGGGCGGTCCTGCACAACCACGCGACCGCCACGCGCGACTTCGCCGCGTTGGTCGAGGCGGGCGAGCGGCCGAGCGACCCGACGTCGTCATCTGGCCGGAGAACTCGACCGACATCGACCCGTACATCGACGAGGGCGCCTACGACGAGATCGACGCGGCGGTGAAGGCGATCGGCGTTCCGACGCTCGTCGGCGCGGTCGTCGACGGACCCGATGACACCCACGTGCAGAACATGGGGATCGTCTGGGACCCGCGGACCGGACCGGGGGAGCAGTACGTCAAGCGGCATCCTGTGCCGTTCGGCGAGTACATCCCGTTCCGGGGGCTGCTGACGCAAGTTTCATCGACCGGCTCGAGTCAGATCCCGCGCGACTTCGCGCCGCGGCGACTACGACGGAGTGCTCGACCTCGGCCCGGTGCGGCTCGGCGACGTGATCTGCTTCGAGGTCGCGTATGACGGTCTGATCCGCGACGTGATCGAACGGCGGCGGCCAGCTGCTCGTCGTCCAGACCAACAACGCGACCTACACCGGCACCGGCCAGCTCGAGCAGCAGTTCGCCATCTCGCGCTACCGGGCGATCGAGACCGGGCGAACCGTCGTCGTAGCCGCCACCAACGGCATCAGCGGGATCATCGACGCCCGACGGGAAGGTGGTCGCGGTCAGCACAGAGTCAAAGACCCGCGCGGTGCTGGACGAGCCGACGTCGAGCTTGGCGACGGGGATCACTCCGGGGGTGCGGTTCGGCTGGTGGGTCGAGCTGCTGGTGACGATCGCGAGCGCCGGCCTCGCTGGTGCTGTGCCTTTTGGGTCGCCGCCGTCGCGACTGGCACGATGGACCGGTGACGCAGCCGAACCGCGGGGCCTTGGTCGTCATCCCCACCTACAACGAGGCCGAGAACATCGAGCTGTCGTCGACCGCGTCCGCGCCTCCGTTCCCGACGCTCGACGTACTGGTCGTCGACGACGAGTCGCCCGACGGCACTGGCGAGATCGCCGACAAGATCGCGACCCACGACGTCCCGGGTCCATGTGCTCCACCGCCCAGTCAAGGCAGGGCTCGGAGCGGCCTACCTGGCGGGCTTCGCGTGGGCGCTGGAGCGCGCCTACGACGTCGCTCATCGAGATGGACGCCGACGGGTCACACCTGCCCGAGCAGCTGCCTCGGCTGCTGGACGCGCTGCCCGAGGCTGACCTCGTGCTGGGTGCACGCTGGGTGCGCGGTGGCCGGGTCGTCAACTGGCCGAAGCGGCGCGAGCTGCTGTCGCGCGGTGGCAACACGTACGCCCGGCTCGCGTTGGGTCTGCCTCTGCGCGACGCCACGGGTGGCTTCCGCGCTTTCCGCCGCGACGACGCTTGGAGGGGATCGACCTGGCTACGGTCCGTTCGCAGGGTTACTGCTTCCAGGTCGACCTCGCCCGGCGGTCGATCGCGGCGGGCTTTCGGGTCGTGGAGGTACCGATCACGTTCGTCGAACGCGTCTACGGCGAGTCGAAGATGACGGGGTCGATCGTCCGGGAGGCGCTGGTCCGGGTCACCCAGTGGGGCGCTCAGCATCGCCTCGACCAGCTGCGCGGGGTGGCGGCCGAACGACGTACCTGGGCAGGGCGTTGAGATGCACAGGCTCATCCTGTTCGCGCTGTTCGTCGGGCCTGCCCGATCCTCGAGATCTACGTGATCATCCAGGTCGGGCAGGAGATCGGCGCGATCCCCACGGTCTTGCTGCTGGTCGTTCGAGTCCGTGCTTGGTGCCTGGATCGTCAGGCGCGAGGGTCGCCGAGCATGGGAGGCGCTGCGTGGCGCGGTGACCACCGGCCAGGTGCCGGCCCGGGAGCTCTCCGACGCTGCACTGGTGCTGGTCGGCGGCACGTTGTTGCTGACGCCGGGATTCGTCACCGATGTGTTCGGCTTCTTCTTCGTGCTGCCCTTCACTCGGCCGATCGCTCGCCGGGCGCTCGCGGGCTTGGTGGCGCGTCGGGCGGCAAGCGCTGTACGACGCGGCGGCTACGCACCACGCCGCGGCGACGTCCACCAGATCTACCGCGACGACGAGACGCTCTGAGTTTTGCCTCGGCAGCGCTCCACCGTGCCGATGGCTCCACCGTGGTGAGGGAGGGCGTTGATCTCCCCGGATGCACTACGCTTCCGGCCATGGCTGATGACAGTTACAGAGTCGAGCGTTCGGTGACGATCGTCGCTCCGCCGGAGCGGATCTACGAGCAGCTTGTTGACTTCCACAACTGGCCCAACTGGTCGCCGTGGGAGGACCTGGACCCCGAGCTCCAGCGCACTTACTCCGGGGCAGAATCAGGCACGGGAGCGGTCTACGCCTGGTCAGGCAACCGCAAGGCCGGTCAAGGATGGATGGAGATCACCGAGGCCACCGCGCCGTCGAGGGTCGCGATCGACCTCGTCTTCGAGAAACCGTTCAAGGCGCGCAACGACACGGCGTTCACCATCAGCGAGGAGGGTGCTCGGTCGGTGGTTCACTGGACGATGAGGGGACAGAAGACCTTCATGACCAAGGTGATGGGCCTGTTCACGTCGATGGACAAGATGGTCGGCCCGGACTTCGAGAAGGGCCTCGCCAGGTTGAAGGCGACCACGGAGACGCCGGCTGCCACCTAGGTCCCCAGGCGTGAGGTGCAGAGATGGTGGACGCTGTCGTGCGGGCACGCCGCGACTTTGCCCGCAAGGCGTGGGGCGACGCGTGCGCCGGTCTCCTCGCGAACCTGGAGTCGCTCGAGGAGGATGATCTTGAGCGACTGGCGGTATGTGCGTATCTCGTCGGCAAGGAGGGGGAGAGCGACAGCGCGTGGGCAAGGGCGCACCAGCTACGGCTTGCCAAGGGCGACCTCGACGGTGCGGCTTGTTGCGCCTTCTGGATCGGGTTCCGTCTGGTCAACTCGCACGAGCGCCCTGAGGCCAACGGATGGATCGCGAGGCTGGAGCGGCTCGTGGAGCGTCTCCCTGCCAACTCCCTGCCGCGGGCACGGCTCGCGTACCTGACCGGACTCCGGGCGCTGTTCGACGAGGGGGACTTGGTGACGGCGGCGGCTGATCTCACCCGGGCCGCCAGCCTGGCGGCAGCGCAATTGAACAGCGAACTGGCGACGCTGGCGCGGCTGGCCCATGGCAGGGTTCTCATCTTCCAGGGAAAGATCACCGACGGGGTGCGCCTGCTCGACGACGCGATGCTGACGGTGCAGTCGGAGAACCTGTCCCCGATCGCGGTCGGTGACAGCTATTGCACGGCCATAGATGCTTGCCATGACCTGTTCGACGTGCAGCGCGGGCAGGATTGGACGGACGGCCTCACCCGGTGGTGCGTGGAGCAGCCCGACCTGGTGCCGTTCGCGGGCATCTGCCAGGTACACCGGGCCGAGTTCCTGCAGCTGAAGGGAGCTTGGGTCGAGGCAATGGCGCAGGCCGGGCTCGCGCGGGTGCGGCTTTCGACACTCTCGCGGCAGCTGCCCTATGGCGCGGCGGTCTACCAGGAGGGCGAGCTACTGCGGCTGAGGGGCGAGTTCGCCAAAGCCGAGGCGTGCTATCGGGCGGCGAGTGAGGCGGGACGGGACCCCCAGCCCGGCTTGGCGCTGCTCAGGTTGAGCCAGGGCCGAAATACGAAGGCCGCTCAGGCGATGGACCGTGCCATGGCGGAGGCGGAGGATCCGGGGGCGCGCTCCCAGCTGCTGGCGGCGTACGTCGAGGTGATGCTCGCCTGCGGCCGAGTCGGTGACGCGCGCCAGGCGACGACCCGACTCACGGAGGTCGCCCATGCCCTCGGCTCACCCGTGCTGGACGCAGTGTCCTATCGGGCGACCGGATCGGTAGTCCTGGCCGAGGGCAACCCGAGCGCGGCGCTCGGTCCGCTGAGGAGGGCCAGCGACGGGTTCCGAGAGTACGAGTTGCCTTACGAAGTCGCGCGCACGGCAGTGCTGATCGGCCGTGCCCGTGGGGAGCTCGGCGACGACGAGGGCGCCCGCTTGGTGATCGACGAGGCGCGCTCGACGTTCGGGCGGCTCGGAGCCAGACCCGACCTGGCACGGCTTGACAGCCGGAGGCCGGGCGAGCTCACCGCGCGGGAGCTCCAGGTGCTGCGTCTGGTGGCAACCGGACACACAAACCGCTCAGTCGGCTCTGAGCTGGGCCTGAGCGAGCGCACCGTCGACCGGCACGTGAGCAACATCTTCGGCAAACTCGGGGTCTCCTCGCGTGCCGCGGCAACCGCCCTGGCGTACGAGTCCGAACTCCTCTGAGGCGGGTTGTACCCACACCCCACGTCGAAGGTCGTGGGTGACTTCGCCGATGCCGCAGATTGGGACCCCTTCTAGTGTCGAGTCGTCTCGATGCTGCTGGACCCGGATGCACAGGAGGACGCTATGCCCCACGTGTCGCGCGACACCGCCGATGAGTCGATCTCGATGCTCGGTCTCGACGTACGGCTGAGCAACTTCGACGGCGGGTACACCGTCTGCTTCGAGTCGCACTCGTCAGACCAAGACCTCGGGCCCCTCTTCAAGGGGTTGCCGGATGACGAGTGCCAGTTCCACAGGCTGGGGTACGTCGTCGCCGGCACAGCGGAATTTCGGATCGCAGAACTGACCGAGACCTACACCGCTGGTGAGGCCTACTACGTCCCGCCAGGACACGTTCCGATCCACCACGAGGGGGCGCAGATCGTCGAATTCAGTCCCACCGAGTTGCTTGGCGAAGCCATCGGCGTGGTCATGGCCAATGTCGAGCGTGGCCGGCGTCCCGTCCCGCTGGCAGTGGGGAGGTGACCACGATGAGCGTCTTCTACAAGGTGTCGTACCGGGTCGGTTTCCACCCCTGGGAGGACCTGGCGGAGCACAAGCCGTTCGCTGACGCCCTCGTTGGGCTGTTCGAGCGTGAGGAGCAGGGCAAAGAGCCGCCTTACGGCAGGGCGCTGGACCTCGGGTGCGGCAGCGCGCCATGGGGCGTTCGTCTAGCCGCACGTGGATGGCACGTCACCGGCGTGGACAACGTGCCGACGGCAGTCGCGCGCGCCGAGGAGCGCATCCGCGAGACCGGGGTTGAGATGCGTGTGCTGCTTGGTGACGTCACCCGTCTGCAGGGGTCGGCTGTCGGTTCGGGCTACGACCTCGTCGTCGACACGGGTACCTTCCACGGGCTGACGCCGGCGCAGCGACGAGACATGGGCCGCGAAGTCACCTTTATCGCCGCCGACGAGGCGACTGTGATCCTCGACTGCTTCGCCCCACGTCGACGTGGTCCGCTTCCACGTGGGTGCACGCAGGCGGACGTGGAGGCGGCCTTCCCCGCCTGGCAGATCACCGACGCCATCGATGCCGACACCGATCCGGACCCGATCGCTCGCGTGTTCAAGTTCGACGAGGTGTTCTACCGGCTTCGCCGACGGTGACAGGCGCTTGACCTCCTCAACGGGACAGCTCCGATGGGTCACCAAGGGGTCGGGTAAACCAGGTGACGTGGGGTTCGCCTCGGCGTAGCGTCAGAAGACATGAAGGTCACCTTCACAAAGGTCGACGCAAAGCGTTACCGCCTTGCTATCGAACGTGAGCACGGTCCTGAGCTGGTGCCGAGATTTGCTCCTGGGTACGACGACCTCATGCCGCACGACCTGGCGCACTACGTCGTCGAAGAGCAGTTCGAGATCGAGCTGGGCGTCTTCGGGCAGCTGGCCGCAGGCGGTCGCGGAATCTTCAAACCGGCGCCAAGCGACGACTCCGTGCGCTACCAGCGCACCGCGCAGCGGATCGCCACGATCGGGCGCGACGATATGGCTCGCTCGGAGCAGCTGGTGGTCCTCGCTATGTCGGAGTGGGAGCGCAGCATCGGCAGGGTGAAACACCAGCCCCGCGACTTCATCGGCGAGGTTGAGCCCGACCAGCTTCAGGCGACGATCCGACGGCTGAGTGCCGAAGCGCGCCGGTGGCAGGCGCTCCAGTACGGCGCCTCGCTCACGTTCGAATGGCCGAAGCGGCTGACGTTCGATGCCGCGAAGTCGCATCGAGGGCGACGGCCGTCGCAGCGGACAGCGTCCGAGCGACGTGCACCGGCCTCCGTACGTCGCTGACTGCGAACCGACAACGGCGCCGACCCCTGGGGGGCGGCGCCGTTGTCAATTGGTGACTGATGCGGTCAGGCGGACTTCTTCGACTTGGGCGGGACCGGGCCGTCCGTCGGTGCAGGTGAGCCGGGCCGATGGCGCCGGTGCGAAGCAGCTCCAGACGCTCGGACAGGATGTCCTCGAGCTCCGGGATCGAGCGCCGCTCCAGCAGCATGTCCCAGTGGGTACGGGCCGGCTTCTCGGGCTTGGCCTCGGGCTGCTGACCGTCACGCTGCCGGGACTCCGCGCCGCAGCGCGGGCACTCCCAGATGAAGGGAACGTCGGCCTCGGCTGCCATCGGGATGTCGAACTCGTGCCCGTTGGCGCAGTCATAGATCACCGCTGACGCGGAGCGAACTCGATCCCGCTCTCGTCCTCGAAACTGGTGCCGCCGAGGCGTGAGCCTCGAAGGGTTGCTCGTTCTGACATGTGTGTGCCTTCTCCCCGATGTTGGTGGTCCCCGTGATGACGTGTGGTCGCCGTGGTGTAGAGGCTTCAGTGAATAAAGGTGTTTCAGGCGGCGCCGTCATCGGTTAGACGTCGCAATCGCCGTCATGGTTGCCAACGTTGCTGCGCCACTCATGATTCCCAGCTCAGCCTGAGATTCGGCTAAGACCGCCCGGTGAGGTCGCTGAGTTGTCAACGACGCTCGTCGGCCGGCTCAGACCACGACGGGGGCGGCGTTGCCGGCCTCGGCGATGCCGCGGCGGGCGTCGACCCGCGCACAGCAGGACCAGCCCGACGCGAAGAAGACGATCAGCGCGAAGATCGCCGGGCGGTAGGAGTCGGTCCACTGGTGCACCAGGCCGAAGACCAGCGTGCCCAGCCAGCTCGTGCCGCGCTCGCACGCCTGGTACAGGCTGAAGTACTCCGCCTCGCGGCCCGCGGGGGATCAGCTGGCTGAAGAACGACCGCGACAGCGCCTGGGTGCCGCCGAGCACGAGCCCGATCAGCACGGCCAGGGCGAGGAACGGGCAGCAACTGCTCCTCGGGCAGGAAGTAGGCCATCGTGACCACGATGACCATCCAGACCACCAGGCCGCCGAGGATCGTCTTCTTGCTGCCGACGTTGGTGGCGATCCGGCCGAACAGCAGCGCGCCGCCGAACGCGACGAACTGCACCAGCAGGATGGTCGCGATCAGCACCTCGGTCTCGAAGCCGAGCTCCTTCTCGCCGTACGTCGACGAGGTCGCGATCACCGTCTGGATGCCGTCGTTGAAGAACAGGTAGGCGACCAGGAAGGTCAGCGTCATCGGGTAGGCGCGCATGTCGCGCAAGCGTCGCGAACAGCTGGCCGAAGCTCTGCCGCACCAGTCCGCCCGGCTCGACCTCCTTGGCGGCACCGGCTCGCGGTTCTTGAGCCCGCGGTACGGGATGATGGTGAACGCCGCCCACCAGATCGCCGCGCTGAGCAGGCAGATCCGGACGGCCATGCCCTGACTCATGCCGAACGAGTCGTGCAGCGTGACGAGCACCAGGTTGACCGCGAGCAGCAGGCCGCCGCCGAGGTAGCCGAGGGCCCAGCCGCGCGACGAGACCCGGTCGCGCTCGTCGGGCGTGGAGATCTCGCACAGGATCGCGTCGTAGACGACCAGGCTGGCGCCCAGGCACAGGTTGGCGCACAGCAGCAGGACGGCGCCGAGCTGCCAGTTGTCGCCGGTGACGAGGAACATCGCGGCCGCGAAGGCGCTGCCGGTCCAGGCGAAGCCGCGCCATCAGGTTCTTCTTGCGCGGCGGACCGGTCGGCGATGGCGCCCGACGACCGGCAGGACGAAGGCCGACAGCACCGTCGCCAGCGTGACGACGTAGAAGACCAGCGAGCCGGGGGAGACGCTGACGCCGAGCACCGAGAGGTCGACGTTGCACGGGTTGTCGTCGGTGCCGGCCTTGCCGCAGGCGGCCGTCTCGGCGACCGCGATCAGGTAGGGCGCGAACAGCACGGTGGCGATGGTGGTGACGTACGCGGAGTTGGCCCAGTCGTAGAAGTACCAGGCCTTCTGCTCCTTCTGGCGCTCGAACGCGGACAGGTCGGCGATCGGCGGCGGCGGCGTTCCTGAGTGCCATGCGTCATCCTCTCCAGATGCCGCGGGCTACGAAGACGTCTTTGAGCACGTCGATCCGGTCGGAGAAGATCCCGTCGACGCCGAGGTCGAGCAGCCGGTTGATCTCGTCGGCCTCGTCGATCGTCCAGACGTGGACCTGCTTGCCATGGTGCGTGCATCCGCTCGACGAAGCCTCGGGTGACGATCTCGAGCGGCCGCGGCGTACGGGCACCTGGGCGCACCTGCGCCGTGCCCGACGACGAGCGTGGTCGGAGCTGCGGCCCGGGAAGCAGGCGCAGCGCGCCGACCTCGACCCGGCAGAACGACGTCGCGACCCGCGGCCCGAGCCGCGCCGCCGCAGCTCGTGGAGCCGCGTGCGGAGAACGACGCCACGCAGACGCGGTCGAAGGCGCGGTGCTCGGATGACGGCGTCGGCCAGCAGCGGGACGGCCGGCGCCGACTTCGCGTCGATGTTGAGCCGGAGCTCGGGCCAGGTGTCGAACACGTCGTCGAGCCGGGCGATCGCCTCGTCCCGCCGAGCTTGATGCTGGCGCAGGTCCTTCGCAGGTCAACTCGGCTGATCGCGCCCTTGCCGTCGGTCGTGCGGTCCAGGGTCGCGTCGTGGAAGATCGACCAGCACGCCGTCGCTGGGTCGCCTGGACGTCGGTCTCGATGTGGCGGTAGCCCGAGGTCGACGGCGAGCCTGGAACGCATGCCATCGAGTTCTCCAGGGTCGAGCCGTCGCCGAGACCGCCGCCGCGATGGGCGAAGGCGAGCGGCAGCCCGTCGTTGTCGAAGTACGGGAAGTCCGCCGCCGGCCGCGGCATGCTCACAAAGGGAGTATGACGGTCGGACGAACGCTGGGATATGCGGCACACCGAGCGAGGTGCCGACGACGTGTCGAGCTCGACGTACTAATGTCGACGTCATGGACCCGATGACGTGCCCGCAATGCTCCGGTGAGATGACCCAGCGCAAACGCGGCGGCGTCAACGTCGCGCAGTGCACGTAGTGTCAGGGCATCTTCCTGGCGCGGGTCGACCTCGGCCTGCTCATCGAGCAGGAGAACGAGTGGCACGTCAGCTCCGGGCCCGACGACCCAGCCGATCCCGCGGATCGTGCCGGGCATGGAGGCGCCCCCGGAGATTCAGCCGCGCCAAGCAGTCCCGCTCCTTCATCGACGCAGCTCGTTCGGGCTGAGTGCACCCCGCCCAGGAGGCGTCGACAGGTCCGGCTCAGATGTCGCGGAAGGTCTCGATCTGCGCGCCGAGGGCGTTGAGCCGCTCGGCCAGGTCCTCGTAGCCACGGTTGATGACGTAGACGTTGCGCAGCACCGAGGTGCCCTTGGCCGCCATCATCGCGAGCAGGATGACGACGGCCGGGCGCAGCGCCGGCGGGCACATCAGCTCGGCCGCCGACCAGCGGGTCGGGCCCTCGACGAGCACCCGGTGCGGGTCGAGCAGGGTCACCGCGGCGCCGAGCTTGGTGAGCTCGGTCAGGTAGATGGCGCGGTTCTCGTAGACCCAGTCGTGGATCATCGTCTGGCCGTGCGCGACGGCCGCGATCACGGCGAAGAACGGCAGGTTGTCGATGTTGAGGCCCGGGAACGGCATCGGGTGGATCTTGTCGATCGGCGCGTGCAGCGTCGACTCGCGGCGTGGTCAGGTCGACCAGACGGGTGTGCCCGTTGCCGGCGAGGTACTCGTCGGTGCGGCTCGTAGCTGGAAGCCCATCTCCTCCAGCAGCGCCAGCTCGATCTCGAGGAACTCGATCGGCACCCGCCGGATGGTGATGCTCGGACGAGGTCACGATGGCGGCCGCCAGCAGGCTCATCGCCTCGATCGGGTCTTCCGACGGCGCGTAGTCGACGTCGACGTCGATCTCGTCGACGCCGCGCACGGTCAGGGTGGTGGTGCCGATGCCGTCGATCTGCGACGCCGAGCTTGGTCAGGAAGAAGCAGAGGTCCTGGACCATGTAGTTGGGGCTGGCGTTGCGGATGACGGTCTCGCCGGGGTGGCGGGCGGCGGCCAGCAGGGCGTTCTCGGTGACGGTGTCGCCGCGCTCGGTCAGCACGATCGGTCGACGCGGCGCGATCGGCGGTGTCGACGTGGGCGTGGTAGCTGCCCTCGGTCGCCTTGACCTCGAGCCCGAACGGCCGCAGGGCGGCCATGTGCGGCTCGACGGTGCGGGTGCCGAGGTCGCAGCCGCCGGCGTACGGGAGCTCGAACTCGTCGCGGTCGTGCAGCAGCGGGCCGAGGAACATGATGATGCTGCGGGTACGGCGAGCGGCCTCCTCGTCGATGGCGCTGACAGGTCGAGGCGGTCGGGCGCGATCAGCTCGAGGTCGTTGTCCGCGTTGAGCCAGCGGTACCGGACGCCGATGCTGGCCAGCACCTCGAGGATGCGGTTGACCTCCTCGATCCGGGCGACCTTGCGCAGCGTCGTGCGGCCCTTGTTGAGCAGCGACGCGCACAGCAGCGCGACCCCGGCGTTCTTGCTCGACTTCACCTCGATCGAGCCCGACGAGCACCGTGCCGCCGACGACCCGCAGGTGCATCGGGCCGGGCACGCCGAGCGAGACGATCTCGGAGTCGAGCGCCTCGCCGATCCGGGCGAGCATCTCCAGGCTGAGGTTCTGCTGGCCGCGCTCGATCCGGTTGATCGCGCTCTGGCTGGTGCCGAGCACGTCGGCCAGCTGGGTCTGGGTGTAGCCGCGGTGCTTGCGAGCGTCGCGGATGAGCTTGCCGATCCGGCTGAGGTAGTCCTCAGTCACCAATTCACGGTATCTCATATATGAGATACGGTGAAGTTGGCGCGCTGGCGTGTCGGGATGCGGACACGCTCGGTCGGTCACGGTGGCCCGCCCCGCTGCGATACCGACAATACGGTCATGCTCGACGTCTGGGACGAGCCGAGTGACCCCGCCAGAGCGGCGGGGGACACCAGCAGGTCGGCCGTTACCCTCAATGCTCTATGGGCCTGCCATCCGTCATCGAGGACAAGCTGATCTTCACGTTCGACGATCCGCAACGCTCGCTGACGCGGGTGTCCTTGTACTGCGACGACGCGATCGAGGGACGCCGCCGCTTCCGACGTACGTCGGCGGGATGGACGCTCTCGGTGCCGCGCCCAGAGCTCAACCGGGTGGAGTACCGCCTCGTCGTGTCAGCTCGTGGCGGTGGCACCACCGTGGTCTGCGACCCCGACAACTCCGAACGCGTTGACACCGCGTTCGGCGAGCGCAGTGTCGCGTTGATGCCGGGCTACGAGCGGCCGCGGTGGGTGCAGCGGGAAGCGACCTGCGGCGAGGTCCGCGAACTCGTCCACGACGATGACGTGATCGGTGCACTGCCGATCGTGCTCTGGAACCCAGCGGGTCTCGCCGACTCGGAGCCCGCGCCACTGCTCGTTGTCCACGACGGGCCGGAGTACGACCGGCTGTCCCAGCTCTCCCACTACACCGCCGCCATGGTGGAGACGGGCTCGCTGGCGCCGTTCCGGATGGCGCTGATGCAGCCTGTCGAGCGTGACGAGTGGTACGCCGCCAATGACGACTACGTCGCGGCAGAGCTGGCCGCTGTTGACCTGATCGCCGAGACGGTCACCATCGTCTGCCCACTCGCCGTGATGGGAGCCAGCCTCGGTGGTCTCACCGCGCTGCTGGTCGCGTTGGCGGCGGGGGAGCGGGTGGGTGCGGTTTTCGCGCAGTCAGGGTCGTTCTTCGACCCGGAGCTCGACTCCCAGGAGTCGTCATACCCGCTGTTCGAGCAAGTGACGGCAGCCGTCGAGTCGCTCGCGCAGCAGCCCACCGAGCGCAAACCCCTGTTCATCGGTATGACGTGCGGGCTCCTCGAGGAGAACTGGGCCAACAACGAGGCCATGGCGGCCCGGCTCAGGGAGGTCGGCCACCACGTCAAGCTGACCCCGCTGGATGACCTGCACAACTACACAGCTTGGCGCGACGGGCTCGACCCCGGCCTGACCGACGTGTTGCGAGCCGTCTGGGGAGACCCAAGGATGGCGACGTGAACGACAAGCAGCCAGGTACTTCACGATGAGACGAGAGCAACACGAGCTGGAAGGACGCTGACACCACCATGGCCCAACCCACGCGTCACCTCATCGGACTCCTGCTCGGGATGGAGGAGGACTGGCCACGCGCCTTCGAGGCGCTGACCCGCAAGCTCGGTGTCTTCGAGCACGCCGGCGCTTCCCACACGCTCGAGACCGAGCGGGTCGAGATCGAGCCCTTCGACCTCCGCGCAGGCACCCGTCACCAGCTCGTCATCGACCGGCTCGCGCACTGGTACTACCACCCGCGGGAGTGGCTCAAGAAGGTCGCGCTGATGAACGACGTCTACTTGCTCAACTCGCCGTTCACGTTCCAGTCGATGGAGAAGCACTCGGCCTACTGCGCCATGATGCGGCTGGGCCTCAAGGTCCCCGAGACCGTCCTCGTCCCCTACAAGAACCCGCTCGACAACGTCCGGTGGGCCTACACGGCCGAGCGCTACAACGCGGCGTTCGACCTCCGCGAGATTGCGCACGCCATCGGCTACCCCATGTACATGAAGCCGTTCGACGGCGGTGCCTGGCGGGGCGTGTCACGGATCGAGAACGACCACGACCTCTATGCGGCATACAACGAGTCCGGCGAGATGCTGATGCACCTGCAGAAGTCCGCTGAGCCGTACGACGTGTTCGCCCGGGCGCTGACGATCGGGCCCGAGTCCATGGTGATGAACTTCCGGCCCGACCAGCCGATGCACAACCGGTATGCCGTCGACCACGACTTCCTGTCGGCGGAGGTCGGAGCCGAGGCTGTCACCATCGCCCAGACCGTCAACGCGTTCTTCCGGTGGGAGTTCAACTCTTGCGAGATGCTCGTGCAGGGCAGTGAAGTCTTGCCGATCGACTACGCCAACGCCTGCCCTGATGTCGCGGTGACGTCGTTGCACTACTACTTCCCATGGGCGATGCGCACCCTGCTGAAGTGGACGGCCTTCTGCGTCACCACCAACCGCACGCCCCGCCCGCACGTAGACCCCGCCGACTGGTTCGCGATCGCCGACGACAAGGAGCTGGAATACGGCGACAAGCTGGGCGCCTACCAGGGCCTTGCAGACAAGTACTACGACAAGGCCCGCTACGACGAGTTCTGCGCGACTGCGCTCCCGCACGTCGACGAGATGGTGCTCGAATGGGTGGCGTCCGACGAGTTCGACGAGTTGCTCACGCACACGGTCATCGCGACCTACCCCGAGCATGAGGTCGAGGCGTTCCTGGCCCACTTCCGAGGCCTGCTTGGGCTCTGGCGAACCGACCAGCCGGCGAGCGGCTGAGCCATGACAGCCCGCTGGCCACTGCTGTCCAGTGGCTGAGCTCGACGATGGGCGCACACTCGCAGACCGGATGCGTCGGCATGCGGGCACGAGCGAGCACCTCTACGGCCACCTGGTGCGCGAGATGGCCACCGACTGGGAAGCCGGCGGTCCTGTGCGCGACATCTGCCGCGGCTGGGATGACGCGCCAGAAGGCAGCGTGGTGCAGCTTCGTCTACTAGGGGCCCTCTTCCGGATCGTGCTGACTGGCCGGGCGCCCCAGCTCTGGCCGTTCTATCCATGCCTCGGTGGCGAGGCACCTCCCGATCAGGCCTGGCCCGCCGTGCGAGCTGTCCTGACAGCGCACCTCGAAGAGCTGCACGAGGCGCTCGAAGTAGCACCCCAGACGAACGAGGTCGGCAGGTCAACGGCGCTGCTGGTCGGGATCTTCGAGGCGGTACGTCGGACCGGCCATCGCCGGCTGCGACTGCTTGAGCCTGGCGCGAGTGGCGGTCTCAATCTGCTCGTCGATCGGTTCCGCTTCGTCAACCCTGCTTGGGCTTTCGGCCCTGAGGACTCAAAGCTGTGGCTCGTCGATGGAGTGATCGGGCAGGTGAACCCCGAGCCGTTCGAGGTGGTCGAGCGGCGCGGCTGCGACCTCTCCCCGGTGGATGTGACCAGCCCGGAGGGACAGCTGCGGCTGAGGTCGTTTGTGTGGCCATTCCACCAGCCTCGACACGAGCGGCTGTCGTTGGCGCTCGAGGTGGCACAGCACGACCCACCAACTGTCGACAAGGCCCCGGCGGGGGAGTGGCTCGAGCACCAGCTTTCCCGTCCCGTCGAGGACGGTGTCCTGACGGTTGTGTGGCATTCGATCACCCGTCAGTACTGGCCTGCGGCTGAGACGGAGCGGGTGGCGTCAGCGATCCGGAAGGCCGCGAACGACATACCGGTCGCACACGTCGCGATGGAGTTTCCGCCTGGGTCGCCGACGGCGCAGCTCATGTTCGAGCTGCCCGGTCTGGCCGGGGGAGGGGCGAGGGGACCGGAGCATCTTGCCGACGTGGGGGATCACGGTCCGCCCGTCACGCTCCTGGCCGGCCACGCGTGAACGGTGGTCGAACGTTCATCCAGCCATTGCCCGGTCGTCGCTTGGTTCTCGCGGATACGACGCGTCGAGCGGGTGCACTTGAGGCATGGAGAAGCAGTGGTACGCCCGTCCGAGCGTCATCGTGCTATCGGCATTCTGCGCCTGGTTTGCCGCCGCCGCGCTGTACGCGACTGTCTTCAAGTACTGACCGCGAGTCCGCTTTCACGTTGTCAGAGTC
Organism: uncultured Actinomycetota bacterium; assembly: GCA_963811585.1. Taxonomy (GTDB): domain Bacteria; phylum Actinomycetota; class Actinomycetes; order Propionibacteriales; family Nocardioidaceae; genus JACDHG01. The sequence continues at coordinate 180,957 of CAWERR010000006.1, read as the reverse complement.
AGCTGCATCACGATCTCGTGCCTGGCCGCGTCGTGGGGGTAGGGCTGCACCTCACCCGTCGCGCGGAAGCCGTGCCGGTCGTAGACGCGTCGGGCAGCGACGTTCGTGTCGACGACGGTTAGCTCGATCCGCGTCCGGCCGGCTGCCCGGGCGTCGTCCACAAAGCCGTTGATGAGGTCGTCTGCCGCGCCGGTGCCGCGGTAGGCGGGATCCACCCACATGCTCACAAGGTGCACCGTGGCCGGGTCTGCGCCGTCGGTGAACGACCCGACGAGGGCGACTGCCCGGTCGCCATCGCGGACGGCGAGCTCGGGACCGTCCGCGGGGTCGAGCCGGCTGCGCCACATCTCTTCGTCGAACTCCCGCTCCTGTGCCCAGGTGGAGCCGAACGCACCCGGCGCATCGGCCAGGGCTCTCAGCCGGACGTCCCGCAGCAGCAGCCAGTCGTCGGGAGTGAGTCGGATCAGCTGCGTCGCCATCGCATGAGCCTAAGACTGAGGCGGCTGCCTCGCCCGCCTGGCGGGTGTTGTCGGTCCTGGGCTTTACCGTTTCCCACGTCGACTGACGTATCCACTACAAAGGGCGCGATGAATCCCGCGAAGGATCCTCTACCGCCGGACGCCGATCTCGTCGCCCGGCTACGCGGAGGGGACGAAGCGACGTTCGCGCTGCTGTTGGACTCCTGGTCCGGCGGGATGCACCGGCTCGCGGCCTCGTACGTCGCGAGCAGCGCCTCGGCCGACGATGTCGTACAAGAGACCTGGCTCGCTGTCATCCAGAACATCGACAGGTTCGAAGGCCGGTCGTCGCTGAAGCACTGGGTCTACCGGATTCTGGCCAACACGGCCAAGAGCCGAGGAGCACGAGACAATCGCACGATCCCCGCCGGCAGCATGGATCCAGACGACGAGCCCAGCGTGGATCCCGCCCGCTTCCGCGACGTTGACCAGCTCTATCCCGGGCACTGGCTGGACCTGCCGGCGCCGTGGCCATCCCCTGAAGGGGAGGCACTCTCTGCGGAGGTACGCCGGGTGGTCGCCTCCGCGGTCGACCGTCTCCCCGCGCGGCAGCGAGCGGTGATCACACTGCGCGACGTCGAGGGTCACACGGCGGGGGAGACGTGCGCGTTGCTGGACATTACCGAGGCCAACCAGCGGGTGCTCTTGCATCGCGCACGGTCCTCAGTCAGGGCCGAGCTGGAGAAATATCTGTCATCCGCGTAACGAAATCGGCGTCTCCTGACTCTGGTAGTCATGGCAGTCGAACAAACCGAGCTAGAGACTGACGCAGCCGACAGCATCGAGTCGAAGCGATCTCTCCAGAGGCGGCTGCGGCCGTTGACCCTCGCGGTTGCGCTGTTGGGCTTCATGCTGTGGGTGCCCGTCGAGAAGCTGTTCATGACCGAGATCGGCTTCGACGCCGCGTCCATCGGGGTCATGGCAGCTGCCTACGCCGCCTTGGTACCTATCATCGAGATACCGTCCGGGATCCTCGCCGACCGCTGGAGCAGACGAGGTGTACTCGTCATCGCGGCCGTCGCGTTGACGTTGACTTCGCTCATCGGCGGCCTGAGCCAGAACGTCGCGACGTACATCGTTAGCGCCCTCGTCCTCGCCGTGTACTTCGCGATGTACTCCGGCACGATGGACGCCGTCGTGTACGACACGGTGTTGGAGGAGATCGGTGCAAGTGACGCCTTCGAGCAGCAGATCGGCCGGGTGCGCTTCGTCGAGAGTGTTGCGCTGGTGGCTGGCGCACTCGTCGGCGGCGTCGTCGCGGAGGTCACCTCAGCACGTCTCACGTACTTCCTGACGGTGCCGTTCGCGGCCGTCGCGGTCGCTTCGCTGTTCCGGTTCGTGGAGCCGCAACTGCACAAGCGCGAAGAGGCGATCACAATTCGCGCGCAGGTTGCCGTCACGTATGGCGCCATCGCGCGGACCCCTCGGCTCGCGCCCATCGTCGTGCTCGCCCTGCTGACCGCCCTCTTGCTGCAGTCGATCTTCGAGTTCGGGCCACTCTGGCTCATCGCCCACGACGCGGCCGCCGGCCTGTACGGACCCTATTGGGCAGCGCTGATGGCGACCCTCGGGCTCGGCGGGTTGCTCGCCGGACGGATCCCCTTGGACAAGCCAGTCGTCCTGGTGATCGTCGGGGCCATCATGCTGCTGGCCAGTCTCGCTCTCACCATTGACAGCCTCCCCGTCGTCATCGGCGCCCAGATCGTGCTGGCGCTCCTGCTGCTGATCACGAGTATCCGTGTCATCCAGCTGCTGCACGACTCCGTGCCTTCCACCATCCGTACTGGGGTCGCCTCAGGGGTCAGCGCCTTCGGCTGGATTTGCTTCCTGCCGTTCGCCCTCGGGCTTGGCTATCTGAGCCGTAGTCAGGGGGTTGAGGTGGCGGCCTGGATGCTCATCGCGGCGACAGCGCTGACCAGTCTCGGACTCGCCGTGCTGGCACGACGGCAGCAACCACCTGCCGAGTCGGCAGCCGAGGCGCTGACCACGCGGCTGCTGCGCGACGTCCGCATGTGCGTCTTGGAGTCGCGTAGCGAGGCGGATGCGCTCGACTGCAACGATTTCGTCGAAGTGGTCACCGACTTCCTCGAAGGCGACCTCGACCCGCACGACGAGCTTCGTTTCACCAACCACGTCCGCCAGTGTCTTGGTTGCGCTCGCCACCTCGAGCAGGTGCAGCGGACAATAGAAAAACTCCGGGGACTGCCCGCTGATGAACGCCTGCCCGCATCGAGCCGGGAGGCCTTACTCGCGACGTTCCGCGAGTCCCTGCGCTCCTAGGCCACGAAGATGCAGAACGGATGGCCGGACAGATCCGCGAACACGAACAACGCCTCGTCGGGGTCATCAGTTCGGTCCAGAAGCAGTTCTGCGCCCAGAGACTCGGCTCGCTCGCGCTGCCTGTCGAGCTCAGCCTGGCTCGACACCGTGAAATCGAGGTGCAACTGCATCGGCACGTCGTGTTGTGGCCATGTGGTCCGGTGAAGGCTGGGCACCTCCTGGAACGCGAGCTTGCGGGTCCCCTCGGAGTCCACCAGGACGAGCCAGTCCGCCTCGTCTGGTTCCCCGTCCGCGGGCGGCTCGTCACCGGGCCGATATTGCAGGCCGAGTAGTTGCCGATAGAACTCGGCGAGCTCTCGCGGTCTGGTGGTGTCGAGAGCCGTGTGCAGCAGTTGGGGGTACTCAGTCATCGTCATTCCTCGCAGTGGGGCAATCAGGCTCAACGCAGCCTAGGACACCGTGCCGACAAGCAGAGGACACTCAGCGGCCTGCGCGCTGAACCACGGCGTAGCCCCTGTTTGGACCCGTTCAAGATGTACGCCGATAAGCAACATTATGTCAACCAACCCTCTGCGCACTGCATCAAATGAATCATTGCGGCTGGCCCTGATCCACTGGTCGGGTCTTCAGCGCCTGGCCTCGTACTTGGTCAGGAGCACGCCGTCGGGAAATGTCCGGGTCTCCACCAGGTTCAGGTTCACCCAGTTGTCGAGGGCCGTGAAGAACGGCGTGCCGCCGCCCACCAGGACCGGGTGTGTGACGATCGCGTACTCGTCGATCAGCCCGGCCCGCATGGCCGCCGAGGCGAGGGTGGCGCCGGCGACGTCCATGCGACCGCCATCCTCAGTCTTGAGCCGGGTGATCTCGGTGACCGCGTCGCCGGTGACCAGGCGGGCGTTCCAGTCGACCGCGCTGGTCGTCGAGGAGAACACCACCTTCGGCATGTCCCGCCAGCGGCGGGCGAACTCGATCTGCGCCGGTGTGGCGCCGGGCTGCTGGTCGGCGGTCGGCCAGTGGGAGCTCATCGTCTCCCAAAGTTTGCGCCCGTACAGCGCCAGGCCGGTCGCTCCCACCCGCTCGGACCACCACTGGAACAGCTCGTCGCTCGGCACGCTCCAGCCGATGTCGTCGCCGGGCGCGGCGATGTAGCCGTCCAGGCTCACGTTCATGCCAAAGGTCAGTTTCCGCATGGCGTCAGCCTCCCCCGGACGTCGATCGACCTTAGTCCTGGGCCCGCTTGCGGAACGCCCGGACCGACAGTGGTGCCAGCACGGCCGTGATCACGATGGCCCAGATGAGGGTCGCCGCCTCTGGATACTGGAGCGGAAGCGCAGCATCCGACGTAGCCGGCGTTGTGTTGCCCCACAGCTCTCGACACGCCTGCGTCAGCGCAGACACCGGGTTCCACTCAGCAATCGTCCGCAGCCACGTCGGCATGTCTTCGGTCGGCGCGAACGTGTTGGCCAAGAACGTCAAGGGGAACATGACGGTGAACATGAATCCCTGGACCGCCTCGACGGACCTCAACCTCGACCCGACCAGGATCCCGAGCCAGATCATGGAGAACCCGAAGATGATCAGCAGCGCGAAGGCGAGAACGGCGTCGGCGACTCCGTTATGGATCCGCCAGCCGATGAGGAGACCGGTCAGCGCCATGACCACGATGCCGATGCTCGAATGCATGATGCTGGAGATGCTGCGGCCGATGAGCACCGACGATCGCGAGATCGGCAGCGACCGCATCCGGTCGATGATCCCCTTGTCGAGGTCAGCGGTGAGACCCACCGCGACAACGAACGACGAGAACACCATCGTCTGCACCATGATGCCGGGCAGCAGCCACTCCTTGTAGTCGGCGCCGGGTGCGTCGATCGAACCGCCGAAGACGTAGGCGAACAACAGCACGAACATCACCGGCTGGATCGTCACGTCGAGCAACATCTCGGGCATCCGGCGGATGTGGAGCAGGTTGCGCCACACCACGGTCAACGACTGCTCCGCTACGGATCGGCGCTCGATCGGGAGCCCGGTCTGAGTCATCGTCGTCATCGAAGGGCCTCCTGAGGCACGGCGTCGGTCGCGTCGGGGGTATCGAGGTCTTTTTCATCTTCGGCACGGTGCCCGGTGAGGTGCAGGAACACGTCGTCGAGGCTGGGCCTTTTCAGACCGAGGTCGTCGACTTCGATGGCGTTGTCTTGGAGCAGATTCGCAATCCTCGTCATGTCGGCGAGCCCATCTGCGGGCGCGATCACCCGACGTTGTGCCTCCTCGACATGCACCTCGGTGCAGCAGCTGCGCACGAGTCCGGCGGCGCGTTGGAGGTCTGCGCTGTCGGTCAGGGTCATCACGACGCTGGCGCGACCTGCCTGGTCTTTGAGCTGAGTGGGTGTGCCGGCTGCGATCACCTTGCCCTTGTCGACCACCACGATCTCGTCGGCCAGTGTGTCGGCCTCTTCGAGATACTGGGTCGTCAGCAACAACGTGGTGCCTCCCGCCACCAGCCCACGGAGCACCTCCCACAGTTCGACCCGGCTCCGCGGGTCAAGTCCGGTGGTCGGCTCGTCCAGGAACAGCACCGGTGGCGACGCGACCAGGCTGACCGCAAGGTCGAGCCTGCGGCGCATCCCGCCCGAGTAGGTCTTCGCGATCCGATCCCCCGCGTCGCTCAAGACGAAGCGCTCGAGCAGCTCGTCGGCGGCTTCGTCGAGATACTTTGCAGGTATGCCGTAGAGCCGGCCGATCAGCCGGATGTTCTCCCGGCCGGTGAGCAGCTCGTCGACCGTCGCTGCCTGTCCGGTAAGACCCATATTGCGCCGAACCCCGGCTGGGTCCTGGATGATGTCGTGACCGGCGACCGTGCCGGTGCCGGCAGTCGGCACGCTGAGCGTCGTGAGCATCCGCACGATCGTGGTCTTCCCGGCCCCGTTGGGCCCGAGCAAACTCAAGACGGTCCCCTGAGGGATCGCGAAACTCACCCCGTCAACGGCGACGGTCTCGCCGAAGTGTTTCACCAAGTTGTGCGCCTCTACGGCGGTCTGTCGAGTCATGAAGTCAACCCTAGGTTGTGCCACCGACAGTCCGGTACCGGATTTAGCGCGAGCCCCCCGGGTCGGATGCGGGTGCGGCGTCGGCCGCACTCCCCCAGTGTGCAACCTCAACCCCACTTGAGAACAAGCCACCCTCTCCGTTGGTCGAGACGTCACCCTCTCCGTTGGTCGAGATGTCACCCTCTCCGTTGGTCGAGCTTGTCGAGGCCACGGGTCTCGACAAGCTCGACCGCCGGGATGGTGGCTCGACCGCCGGGAGGCAGCTCGACCGCCACCGGGAGAAAACTCGATCAACGGGATGACATGTTGCCCACTAAAGTCGTCGTCATGCGCAGCCTCACTGTGGGCGAGGCCCACATCCGAGCCCAGTCCCTCCAGGTCAGCTCGTACGACGTCGACCTCGACCTCACGCGCGGCTCCGAGCACTTCGCGTCGCGCACCGAGATCGCATTCAGGAGCCTTGACCGGCAAGACACGTTTGTCGACATACATGCCCACGAGGTGCGCACCCTGCGCCTCAACACCCGGTCGCTCGACCCGGCCGACGTGGTGGACGGCCGCCTGATCTTGACCGGCCTCGAGGACGACAACGTGCTGACGGTCGAGGCGCTGATGTCCTACTCACGTGACGGCGAAGGGCTCCATCGTGCCGTCGATCCCGAAGACAAGCAGGCGTACGTCTACGCGATGACATTCCTACCGGGGGCGCCGCGCATCTTTGCCTGCTTCGACCAGCCCGACCTCAAAGCGCCGTACCGCTTGAGCGTCATCGCACCGGACGACTGGGTCGTCCTCGGCAACGGTCGTGCCGAGCAGATGGCACCGGGTCGCTGGACGCTCGCCGAGACCTTGCCCCTGTCCACCTACTTCGCCACCCTCGTTGCCGGTCCCTACCACTCGATCGCCAGCGAGCACGACGGCATCACGCTGGGCCTCCACTGTCGCCAGTCGCTGGCTGCCCACCTCGACAAGGACGCCGACGAGCTGTTCGAGATCACCGGACAGTGCTTCGACGAGTACCACCGGCTGTTCGGTATCCGCTACCCGTTCGGCGACTACCACCAGGCATTCGTGCCTGAGTTCAACGCCGGCGCGATGGAGAACCCCGGCTGCGTCACGTTCACCGACGACCTGGTGTTCAAGGCGCAGGCGACCGACTCCTTCCGTGCGACCCGTGCCAACGTCGTCGCCCACGAGATGGCGCACCAGTGGTTCGGCGACCTTGTGACGATGCAGTGGTGGGACGACCTGTGGCTCAACGAGTCCTTCGCCGAGTACATGGGCTACCGCGTCACGCACGACGCGACGAGGTTCGACGACGGGTGGGAGGAGTACGCCTTCAAGACCAAAGCGTGGGGCATGAAGGCTGACCAGCGGTCGTCGACGCACCCCATCGCTGGCAACGGTGCCGCGGACGCGCAGCAGGCACTGACCGACTTCGACGGAATTTCCTACAGCAAAGGCACGGCCGCCTTGCGGCAGCTCAACGCCTACCTCGGTGACAAAGCCTTCCTGGCCGGAGTGATCAACCATCTGCAGAAACACGCCTTCGGCAACGCCACGTTGTCGGACCTGCTCACCTCGTGGGAAGAAGCGAGCGGCAAGGACGTGCGCGGCTGGGCCGAAGCCTGGCTCCGTACGTCCGGAGTCGACACACTGTCCTGCGAGGTCGACGACGACGGTGGCGCTGTGGTTCGCCGCATCAACGGCTCCCCCGTCGAGGTGGCTCGTCCCCACGCCTTCACCGTGACGGCGTACGACGCTCAGGGCCACGGGCAAGCGAAGCAACTGGTCCTGACCGAAGAGACAACGGCCGTCCCCTTCGACAGCATCGACCCCGACGGACTCCTGCTGCCCGACTCCGCCGACGCGACGTGGGCGAAGATCAGGCTCGACCGCTCGTCGTTGTCCCGTGTCCCGACACTGTTGCCTCGGATCCAGGACCCCATCGCCCGCGCAGTCGTGTGGGGGTCTCTGCGTGAGGGCCTGCTCGACGCGACGATCGACCCTGAGCTCTACCTCCGCACCATCGAGCTGGTGCTCCCGACGGAGTCCGACTTGACGGTCGAGAACATTCTCGGCGGGTCGTTCAGTGGAGCCATCGGTCAGGTCGGGCGTTACTTCTCCGTGGATGGCGATCGTCGGCGTCTTGCGGCCGTGGCCGCGGCGCTCGTCGACCAGGCACCACCGGCGAGCAACCGGCAGCTGATCGCTGTTCGCTCGCTGATCGAGCTCACCGATGACTCCGACCTCCTGCGCGGATGGCTTTCCGGGGAGTCCACTCCCGACGGCTTCGTGGCCGACGAGAACTTCCGGTGGCGCCTCACGAAGAAGTTGTGCGCGATGGGGGTGTTCGGTCCCGACGAGATCGCTGCCGAGACACAGCGCGATCCTTCTTCACAAGGCGCCCTGCATGCGCTCCAATGCCGAGCTGCACTCCCCCACCGGGAAACCAAAGAGGCCGTCTGGACGGCGATCGTCTCCGACACCGATCTCAGCAACTACGAGCTCTACGCGCTGGCCCAGAGCTTCTTCCGCCCCGACCAGGTCGCCCTCACTGCTCCCTTCGTCGCACGCTACTTCGACGAAGTCCCGAAGACTGCCAGTATCCGCACAGGCTGGATCGTCGAACAGACCGCGGCGCTCGGCTACCCCCGCTTCGCCGTCGACTCCTCGATGATCGCCCTCGCCGACGCGTGTCTGTCCGATGAGGCTCTCGACACGGGCGTGCGGCGCTCGATCAGTGACGAGACAGACGACCTGCGCCGGGTGGTCGAAAGCCGCGCCCGCTTCAGCCGTTGAGCCCGCCTGCTTCCTCACTGTGGCGCTCGTTCCCGACTAACCTGAGCAGGTGAGCGGCAAGAAGCGGCCAGGGCCTGTGACGCGTAGGACGGTTGACGAGATCCTCCGCGACGACGTACGACGTCGCCCCGACTCGGTCGTGACCGAGGAACCACTCGAGATTCGGCTCGGCTGGCCGAGCCATCCCGCGACGCGGACCGCCGTCACGATGAGGACTCCAGGCGCCGACTTCGAGCTGGCGGCGGGCTTCTTGCTGTCCGAAGGTGTGCTCGGGATCGCCCAGCGGCCGCACACCATCGCCTACTGCATCGACCGGGCCCTCACCACCGAACAGCGGTACAACGTTGTGACAGTGACGCTCGACGAGCCTCCTCGACGTCATCCGGGCGCGCGGTCGACCGTGATGTCGTCCGCGTGCGGCGTCTGCGGTGCCGAAAGCCTCGACGATGTCTTCACACCCGACGACGAGCCCCTCCCCCTGCACGCCACCGTCCCACGGTCGGTCCTGCACGACCTGCCAGACGTGTTGCGCTCTCACCAACCCCTCTTCGAGACGACGGGCTCCATCCACGCCGCGGGTGTGTTCGCGTATGACGGAGAGCACGTCGTCGTCCGTGAAGACATCGGACGGCACAACGCCGTCGACAAGGTGCTGGGCGCCCGCACCCTTGGCACGGTCACCTACGGCTCCGACGTCATCCTCTGCGTCAGCGGACGGATCGGCTTCGACATCATCAGCAAAGCGGTCGCGGGCCGGATCAGCACCGTCGTCGGCGTCGGGGGTCCGTCAAGCCTCGCTCTCGACCTCGCCGACCGAGCCGGCGTCACGGTGTGCGGCTTCACGAGGGGGTCTCGGACCGTTGTTTACACGCATTCCGATCGGCTCGGGCTCACCGAACGGGCAATGGGAAGCATCGGTCAAACGGACAAATTCTTCCCGTAGCCCTGTCTCAAACCGATAAAGACCACGCTTCAGGGTGTGAATAGCCGGTGATTTTCGGCACGAGCGGGGCACACTAAAGGGGTGAGAAAGTCAGTCCTCGACATCACCTGCTCCCACGAACCGGCATGCCCGGCCGCGGAGGCCTCCGACCGCGAAGCTGCCCATACCGTGGTGACGCACCCCGAACAGGGGTGGAGCCTCCTGTGCAACGGAGTGCTTCTTTTCGACGACACTGGTGAGCTGCTCCCCAACGGAGTCGTGATCGCACCGCACCGTCCCACCGACGTGCACCCCGAAGCGTTCTTCGGCAACCTCGCGTCCTGAGCCGCCCCTGAGGCGTCTCGTCAGCTCTGGTGGCTTAGGCTGCCGCCCATGTCGCACGCGATCGATCCTGAGTTCCAGGAACTTCCCCTCGCCAAGCTTGCCCAGACGGCACTGCAGCGCGCCCGCGACTTCCACGCCGAGCACGCCGACTTCCGGATGGAGCGGTTACGCACGCAGCGACTCAACCTCAAGGACGCTGGCCTCGTCGACGCGTCGGTCGAAGACGAGCTCGGCTTCTGTGTGCGCGTGGTCGTCGATGGTGTGTGGGGGTTTGCCGCCGGCGTGGGGTTGAGCACCGACTCGGTCATCAGGGTGACTGAGCAGGCGATCGCCATCGCCCGGGCCGCGAAGCCCGTCGCTCCGGAGCGCATCGAGCTGGCTGACGAGCCGGTGCACGAAAATGTGACCTGGGTGTCCCGCTACGAGGTCGACCCGTTCTCGGTGCCGCTGGCAGAACGGGTCGCGTTGCTCGAGCAGTGGAGCCGCGACCTGATGGCGCACCCACGAGTAAGCCACGTGGCCGCAGTCGTCAACCAGGTGCACGAGAACAAGTTCTACGCCGACATACACGGCACCACGACCACCCAGCAGCGCGTGCGTATCGACCCGAATATCGAGATCTACGGCGTCGACGAGGAGCGCGGCATCATCGACTCGATGCGCACCACCGCTCCCCCGGTCGGGCGTGGCTGGGAATACCTCACCGGTGACACTTACAACTGGGCCGACGAGCTCGCCAAGCTTCCCGACCGGCTCGCAGAGAAGCTCGTTGCTCCCCAGGTCGACGCGGGACCCTACGACCTCGTCATCGACCCGTCGAACCTATGGCTCACCATCCACGAGAGCATCGGGCACGCGACCGAGCTCGACCGCGTGCTCGGCTACGAAGCGAACTACGCCGGTACGTCGTTCGCGACCATCGACGGCCTCGGCAGCCTGAAGTACGGCTCCCGCCACCTCAACGTCACCGGCGACCGCACTGTCGAGCACGGACTCGCGACGATCGGCTATGACGACGACGGAGTCGCCACCCAGGAATGGGACCTCGTCAAGGACGGCACCCTTGTCGGCTACCAGACCGACCGCCGGATGGCGAAGCTGATGGGCTGGGGCCGCTCGACCGGCTGCGCGCATGCCGACTCCCCCGGGCACATCCCGATCCAGCGGATGGCCAACGTCTCAATCAAGCCGAGCCCCGACCCCATCTCGTCTGCCGACCTCATCGGTCGGGTCGAGCGCGGCCTGTACGTCGTCGGGGACAAGTCGTGGAGCATCGACATGCAGCGCTACAACTTCCAGTTCACTGGCCAGCGGTTCTATGAGATCCGCAACGGCGAGCTCCAGGGTCAGGTGCGTGACGTGGCCTACCAGGGCACCACGACCGACTTCTGGGGCTCGATGGAGGCCGTGGGCGGAGTGGACACGTGGAAGCTGGAAGGCGCGTTCAACTGCGGGAAAGCCCAGCCCGGCCAGGTCGCGGCGGTCAGCCACGGATGCCCGGCCGCGCTCTTTCGTGACATCACGATCCTCAACACCAACGACGAAGGAGGCCGCTGAGATGACGACGGCACAGAGCCTCGTCGACTACGCACTGGCAGCGTCGACGGCCGACCACTGCATCGTCGTCCTGCAGCAGTCGTCGACGGCCAACCTCCGCTGGGCCGTAAACACGCTGACGACCAACGGCGTCATGGCGGCGTCACGCTGCACGGTGATCTCGGTCGTCGACGGCCACGAGGGCCAGGCGGTAGGCGTGCTGACTCGTTCGACGACGACGCGCAACCAGGTAGAGGCTCTCGCCAAGCAAGCCGACGAGGCGGCACGGTCGGCTGGTCCTGCCGAGGATGCGGCTCCGCTCGTCGAGGGCGCCGAGGCCGACGACTGGTCGCAGCCTCCGGGCCAGACCAGCCTCGAGGTTCTCGAGTCCTTCGGAACCTCGTTGGGCGAAGCATTCGCGCGCGCGAAGTCGGACGACCAGCTGCTCTATGGGTATGTCGAGCATGACGTCACGACGACATACCTCGGCACCTCGGCGGGGCTGCGGCTACGACACGAGCAGCCAACCGGCCACGTCGGTATCACCGGCAAACCAACCGACCTCTCGTCTTCGGCCTGGGTCGGCCAGGCCGTCGAAAACCTCGACGAAGTCGACGTCGCGGCTCTCGACGCTGAGCTCGCGCGGCGGCTCGGTTGGGCACAGCATTCCGTCGAGCTGCCGGCCGGTCGTTACGAGACCCTGCTGTCGCCGACCGCGGTGGCCGACTTGATGATCTACGCCTACTTCATCGCCAGCGGCCGTGACGCACACGAGGGGCAGACCGTGTTCAGCAACCCCGCCGGCGGCACCCGGCTAGGTGAGGCGATCGCCAACCCTGCAGTCACCTTGCGCTCCGACCCGCGCGCCCCAGGCCTCGCGGCGGCGCCGTTTGAAGTCGCAACGTCGTCGGGCTCTGCGGCCAGCGTCTTCGACAACGGCCTCCCCTTGGAGGCCACGGACTGGATTCGCCACGGCCACCTCCGCGCCCTGCAAACCAGCCGCCATACCGCCGCGCTCACAGGCCTCCCCACGACGCCTGGCATCGACAACCTCACCCTGACTGTCGACGGTGGCGCAGGCGGCATCGACGATCTCGTCGCATCGTCTGACCGCGCGTTGCTGGTCACCTGCCTGTGGTACATCCGCGAGGTCGAGCCGCAGACCCTGCTGCTCACTGGGCTGACACGCGACGGCGTCTACCTCGTCGAAGGTGGTGAGGTGGTTGGCGCGGTCAACAACTACCGGTTCAACGAGAGCCCGATCGACCTGCTGGGCCGGTTCACGCAGGCTGGCGAGACGCAACGGTCGTTCTCACGAGAGTGGGGCGACTACTTTCCGCGTACGTCGACGCCTGCCCTGCGGATCCCCGACTTCAACATGTCGAGCGTGAGCCAGGCCAGCTGAGCTGAGCTGAGCCGGATTACTGGCCGATGCGTCCGTCGATCCGCTCGCGCAACAGGTCGGCGTGACCGCAGTGTCGGCCGTACTCCTAGATCATCCCGACCAGCATGGCCTCGCGCAACGACATCTGCCCCTCCACCGCTGCCGTGCTTATTCAAAGGATCGTCGCCGGTGATGTCGAGACTGGGCGCCTCGGCCACGAACCGCTCGGCGAAGTCCACCTCCGCTCGCCACGCGTCCCACGCCTCCGCAACCACCTGGGGGTCGGCAACAGCGCCATCGAAGTCACCGTCTCGGTCGGTGTCGGAGGAGAAGAGCCGCGGCACGTCCTGTCCCGCCATCAGCTCCCGGAACGTCGCACGCTCGACCTCGGCTAGGTGTCGCACCAGCCCCAGCAGCGACATCGTCGACGGCTCGACTGAACGCCGCGCCATCTGCTCCGCATCAAGACTCTGCGCATTTCATCTCCAAGGTGAGGCGGGCAAAGCGCATGTTCTCGACCAGCGTGGTGCGCTCGTCGCCCAACGTTGGTCCGTTCTCACGCGGGTCGTCGTCCGAGGGCTTGCCGTCGGCGGTGAACATGTCGGCTCGTCGGGTCGTGGCCATGGCCGCCATGATTGGCGATGCCCAAGGTCGCTGTCCAGGGATTATCGACACCTGACCTGCTGGCTCCGAGTGCGTGCTCAGCCCTCCTCGGCGAACGCACTGGGGTCGGGACAGGAACAGACGAGATTCCGGTCTCCGTAGGCCTGGTCAACGCGTCCGACCGGGGGCCAGTACTTGTCAGGCGTGAACCCTGCAGGGAACGCTCCCTGCTCACGTGTGTAGCCGCGTTCCCAGTCGCCGGTCAGGTCGCGCAACGTGTGCGGCGCGGCAGCCAGCGGGCTTTCGTCTCGGCTCACGGTGCCGTCTTCGATGGCAGCAATCTCCGCCCGGATCGCGATCATCGCGTCGCAGAACCGGTCGAGCTCAGGCTTGCTCTCCGACTCGGTCGGCTCGACCATGAACGTCCCGGCCACGGGGAAGCTCATCGTGGGCGCGTGGAAGCCGTAGTCGATCAGGCGCTTCGCAACGTCGTCGACGGTGACACCGCTCGCTTTCGTGAGACCGCGCAGGTCGAGGATGCACTCGTGGGCAACGCGGCCGGCATGACCCTTGTAGAGCACGGGGTAATGCGCGCCAAGCCGCTCGGCAACGTAGTTCGCCGACAGCACGGCAACCGACGTGGCGTCCTGAAGCCCTGCAGCGCCCATCATCGCGATGTAGGCCCAGGTGATCGGGAGGATGCCGGCTGAGCCGAACGGTGCCGCGCTGATCGGTCCGATTCCGTCGCGACGTTGCGCGTCAGGATGCAGCGGATGACTCGGCAGGTACGGCGCCAGGTGGGCAGCCACGGCAACCGGTCCGACGCCAGGCCCGCCGCCACCGTGTGGGATGCAGAAAGTCTTGTGCAGGTTGAGGTGCGAGACGTCACCGCCGAACTCGCCCGGCTTTGACCAACCCAGCAAGGCGTTGAGGTTGGCCCCGTCGACGTACACCTGTCCACCGTGCTCGTGCACGATCCGGCAGAGGTCAGTGATGCCGTCCTCGTAGGCGCCGTGTGTCGACGGATAGGTCACCATGATCGCCGCCAGGTCGTCGGCATGCGCCTCGCATTGGCTACGCAAGTCATCAAGGTCGACCGCACCGTCGTCGGCGGCCTTGACCACGACCACGCGCATCCCCGCCATCACAGCAGACGCAGCGTTCGTCCCGTGTGCACTCGACGGAATCAGGCAGACGTCGCGGGCTGTGTCGCCGCGTGAGTGATGGTAGGCACGGATTGCGAGCAGGCCGGCAAACTCTCCCTGCGATCCCGCGTTCGGCTGGATCGACACGGCGGCATACCCCGTCACCTCGGCCAGCCATCGCTCCAACTCCCCCACCAGCTCGGCATAGCCCTGGGCGTCCTCGACTGGCGCGAACGGGTGGAGATCGGCAAACCCCGCCAGGCTGATGGGCTCCATCTCGGCCGTGGCGTTGAGCTTCATCGTGCACGAGCCGAGCGGGATCATCCCACGGTCGAGCGCGTAGTCACGGTCGGCGAGACGTCGTAGGTAGCGCAGCAGGTCTGTCTCGGAATGGTGCGTGTTGAAGACGGGATGTGTCAGGAACGGCGTCTGCCGGCGCAGCGACTCGTCGAAAGACGTGCCCTCCGTCGCGGCGTCGACCTCGTCGAGGTCCACCCCAGTGATGTCGAACGCCGCCAGCACTTCGCCGAGGTGCGCGCGCGTGGTCAGCTCCGACACCGACACCTGCACATGGTCGTCGTCGGCCCACAGATGCAGTCCACGCTCGCGGGCCGCAGCCGAGATATCGCGCGCGCGGCCAGGTGCAGCGATGCGCACCGTGTCAAAGAAGTCGTCGTGGGCCACCCGCGCTCCCCCGTCGCGCAGCGCGTGAGCGAGCAGCTGCGCGTAGCGGTGAGTGCGTGCGCCGATCGTGGCGAGCCCTTCGGGCCCGTGGTAGACGGCGTACATCGAGGCGGTGACGGCCAGGAGCACCTGGGCGGTGCAGATGTTCGAGGTGGCCTTGTCGCGCCGGATGTGTTGCTCGCGGGTCTGCAGCGCGAGCCGGTACGCCGGATGACCGTCCGAGTCGACGGACACGCCTACCAACCGACCCGGCAGGTGGCGCTCCAGGCCTGAGGCGACCGCCATGAAGCCGGCGTGCGGCCCGCCGTAGAAGAGCGGCACCCCGAAGCGCTGCGACGAGCCGACCACGACATCCGCGCCCAGCTCACCGGGCGACTCGAGCAGTGTCAACGCCAGCAAGTCAGCCGCCACGATGGCCAGTCCACCTGCGGCGTGCACGGCGTCGATGACGGGGCGTGGGTCGGCTACGCGCCCGCTCGCTCCCGGGTAGCTGATCAAGACGCCGGCCACGTCGTCACTGGGGATATCTTCCCCGAGGTCGACAAGCTCCACCTGCAGACCCAGTGCTTCCGCGCGGGTCTGCATGACACTGACCGTCTGCGGCAACGTGTCATCGCTGACCAGGAATCGGGTGGCGGTGTTGCGCCGGTTGGCCCGGCGGACAAGGGTCATCGCCTCAGCTGCGGCGGTCGCTTCGTCAAGCAGCGACGCACCTGCCGTGGGCAGCCCGGTGAGGTCGCTGACCATCGTCTGGAAGTTGAGCAGGGCCTCCAGCCGTCCCTGCGAGATCTCCGGCTGGTAAGGCGTGTAGGCCGTATACCAGGACGGGTCCTCGAGCACGTTGCGGCGGATGACGGCCGGTGTGATCGTGCCGTTGTATCCGAGTCCGATCATAGGGACGAGTGGGTTGTTGCGGCCGGCCAGGGTCGTTAGGGCGGCACGGGCCTCGACTTCGCCCAATGGCCGCGGTAGGTCGATTCTCTTCGCAGCGAGGATGGAGTCCGGCAGCGCCGCAGACATCAACTCGTCGAGCGAGGAGTACCCGAGGGTGGCGAGCATCTGACTCTGCTCGGCTGCGTCTGGTCCGATGTGCCGCTCTGCGAACGGGGCGCTGGACTCAAGGTGGGCAAGGGAAACGCGCTCTGACACGGAGGCTCCTTCCACCGATCGCCCGGTGGCGCCTCCCCTCTGTCGTGGCGTTCACTTCAGAGTGCCCGACGTCCGCGCGGTCCTGTGGCCTGAGAGGTTCCGGGAGAAGTTGCCCCTTCGGCGTCGGCGTCCTGAGCTAGGTACGTCGAACTCTCCCACGCGGCTGTGATGGCGCCTGCAACACTACCAGCGCTGCGGGGGTTGGGCTTGCGTCAGCTGATCTGTCGGGCCTGTCGTCGCGCCGCCAACTCGTCGTTGGGGTGATCGGCGTCAGCGGTCGCTCGCTCGCTCGGAAGGGCGGCGAGTGAGCCTTCGATCTCGCGCCAGACGCCGCCGATGGCGATGCCGAAGACGCCTTGCCCACCCTGCAGCAAGTCGATGACCTCGTCGTCCGAACGGCATTCGTAGACCGAGGCGCCATCGCTCATCAGCGTGACGCGGGTCAGGTCGTCGGTGCCCCGCTTGCGGAGGTGATGGACGGCGGTGCGGATCTGCTGCAGTGAGACGCCTGCGTCGAGCAGCCGTTTGATGACCTTGAGCAGCAGGATGTCGCGGAACGAGTACAACCGCTGAGTGCCCGACCCGCCGGCCGTGCGCACCGTCGGCTCAACGAGTCCGGTGCGGGCCCAGTAGTCGAGCTGGCGGTAGGTGATGCCAGCCGCGCTGCAGGCCATCGGCCCGCGATACCCGACGTCGTCGGGCAGCGGTGCGACATCGTCATCGAACAGCAAGCCCTGCTCGCCGGCCCGTAGTGCGGCCTGCTCGGCAGCCAGCGCAGCGTCTCGCGACGCCGCCTTGCTGGTGTCGTTGTCCACCACTGCGACCTCCGTTGGTCTTCGACCCACCCGGTCGTCGCGTCAGTAAGACACAGCGTTGAAGTTACAGGTGGGTATCTCGTCTCTCGACGGTAAGGCCCCGTGGTGAGTGCGGTCAACGACCTTGGGCATTCCTGACCGGCGTGTCCGAAGTCTCAACTAGAGAGTTAGGGTGAGACTTTACGCCTGCAAATCGGGGGCTCGACCCTTACAAGCCCTGTTGCGGCTCGAAGTCCTCCGGGTTGATCTGGTCGAGGAACTCGCGGAACTTCTCGACTTCCTCCTCCTGCTCGTCGGGCACAAGCAGGCCGGCCTCGTCGAGCACGTCGTCACTGCAGACGATCCGACTCCCGGTGCGCAGCGCCAGTGCGATCGAGTCCGACGGCCGCGCGCTGACGGACACTCCGTCACCGAGCACGAGGCTTGCGTAGAAGATGCCGTCCTTGACCTCGGTGATCTGCACCTCGCTGAGCTCATGACCGGTCGCGGTCAGCAGATCCTTGATCAGGTCATGCGTCAATGGTCGTGGCGGGACGACTCCCTGCTGCGCGAACGCGATGGCAGTCGCCTCGACTGCGCCGATCCAGATCGGCAGGTAACGCTCACCGTCGGCCTCTCGGAGCAGGACGATCGGCTGGTTGGAGGGCATCTCAACCCGGACTCCCACGACATCTACCTCTCGCACTCTTCCAGCGTACTCCCGCATCAAGAGCGCGGTCAGTGGCTTCGACGCAGACCTGACCTGACGAGGCACGCATGCAACCGGACAGCCAGTGCCCCAAGGTGCGCCATCGCGTCGGCGGCGCGCTGCTGGCCCTCCTTGGTACGTCGCGCTGCCTGCGGGTTGACGGCCTGCTCGATGAGCCCGACCTCCCGGTCAGCGGCAGTCTTGAACGCGCGCACATGCCGCGCCTCGAGACCGTACGTCGACATCTCCGCGACGGTGCTCGCGACAGCCAGCGCGTCGGCGTCGTAGTAGTCGGTGTCAGGCACCGGCTCGATCAACCCGTAGCCGGTGAATGCGACGAGCTGGTCGTTGGTGAGTCCCGAGTTCGCCAGCAGCTCAGCGCGCGAGAGCCGGATCTCCGGCGGATCAGCGGTCAGCTCCGCCGGCTCCGGCAGGGCTTCGCCGGGTATGGCGACCGCGGCAGCTGGCGGCCGGGCCGGGCCGCCTGCGGAGTCAGCCGGCTCGAGCCCACGGTCCATGGCGTCGAGATGTTCGCGGATGACCTTGAGCGGCAGGTAGCGGTCGCGTTGCGCGGCCAGGATGTAACGCAGCCGTTCGAGGTCATAACTGGAGAACTTGCGGTAGCCCGCTGGCGTCCGTTCGGGTTCGACCAGGCCTTCGGTCTCGAGGAAACGGATCTTGGAGATGCTGACCTCAGGGAAGTCCGGACGTAGCTCGGCCAGGACCTGCCCGATCCCCAGCCGTCGCCTGCTCCGCCCAGATCCCGGTGGACCAGTCGCCAGGGCTCCGGGCACTAGGCGGTGCCCTGGGCGTTGTTGAAGTAGACCAACCGGTACTTGCCGATCTGCACCTCGTCACCCCCGGACAACAGCACCTCGTCGATCCGGTCGCGGTTGACGTAGGTGCCGTTGAGGCTGCCGACGTCGGCCACGAGATACCCGTCCGACGTACGGCGAAAAACTGCGTGACGGCGACTGACGGTCACGTCGTCGAGGAAGATCTCGCTGTCGGGATGACGCCCGGCCGTGACCTCGTCGGTGTCGAGGAGGAACCGGCTACCGGCGCTCGGCCCACGCTGTACGACGAGGAGGGCGCTGCCCGGCGGCAACGCCTCGACGGCCGCCTCCTCCGCATCGGAGAGCTGGGCCTCGGCCTCGAGTTCGTTGCGATCCGGCCCGCCGAAGTTCTGGGTCGAGGTGGACTCGGACGGTCGCTCGGCGGCAACGAGCCGGTGACCGCACTGGGCGCAGAACCGGGCGCCTTCCGGGTTCTGGTGACCGCATTCGGTGCAGAACGGCATCAAATCCTCCTCGTGGGCGGGAGCTACTCCCCCGCACTCTCGACCGCTACTGCGAGGTTATCGCGGCCTGGTAATCGGCCGCACTCATAAGTCCATTCAGTTCATTGCGGTCGGTCACCTCGACCTCGAAGACCCACCCTTCGCCGTAGGGGTCGCTGTTGCACAGCTCTGGCTGACCCTGGAGTGCGTCATTGATGGACGTCACCTTGCCGGAGACGGGCGAGAACAGGTCGCTCACGCTTTTTGTCGACTCGAGCTCGCCGACGGGTGCTCCAGCGACGACCTCGTCACCAGCCTCCGGCAGCTGCACGTAGACGATGTCGCCCAGTTGCTCTTGTGCGTAATGGGTGATACCGATCCGCACTGGTCCGTCACCGCTGTCTCGCACCCACTCGTGTTCGGCGGTGTACTTCAAGTCGTCCGGGTACACGACATACGCTCCTTCTGGGTCAGCGGTCGGTCGGCTGAGAGTACTCAGGCTGCTCGATCTTGTGCAATGAGTCCACGCGGACGATGTCGGCCTCTTCGACGGCCGTCTGCCCACCGAGCTCGGCGATCTCGTCGCTGAACCCACCCGGAAACACCATCGCCTCGCTCAGGGTGTTGGGCGCTCCTATCGCGTCGATGACGTACGGCGCCCGCAAGGCGGTGCCGCCAACGAGGATCTGGCCGTCTTGCTCCGTGAACGACGTCGAGGCGACGATGCGTACCTGGTCGTTGATCTCGATGGCCTCCGCTCCGGCGTCCCGCAGCTCCTCCACGCCGTTGAGCAGGCTGGGGGCAGCGACTGCACCGTCGTTGTCGGTCACGGTGACCCTGACGCCCGGACCCGTGGCTGCAACCGTGCCGGTCAGGATGCCGAGCACGTCGAGCTGGTTGCGGCCTGCCTCCAGTGCCGCCTGCCGCCGCTGGCTGCTAGTCGTGAGCTCTTCGCGGGCCGCCTCTAGGTCTTCGATCTGCGCCTCGGTGCGCTCGGCTGCGCTCGACAAGGAGTCGAGCAGTGCCACCAGGTCGGATCGCCGCTGCCCGCTGAAGTCTCCATCGTCGTTGACAAGCTGGATCTGGACCGCGGCAGCGAACCCCACAAACGCGAGAAGCACCGCCACGACCACCTGCCCACGGTTGGGCCGCCCGCCGGCGCGCAGCAGCCGGGTCACAGCAGGCGGCTGTGGTTCATCGGTTCCAGCGGGCAGCGTGCCACCTTGTGGGGGCGGGGTGGAGTCGGTGGGATCTGGCATCGGCTCAGGCGTGGAAGAGGTGACGACGGATGGCGGCGACATTGGAGAAGATCCGGATGCCGAGTACGACGATGACGCCGGTCGAGAGCTGCCCACCGACGCCAAGCTGATCACCGAGGTAGACGATGAGCGCGGCAATCAGCACGTTGGAGATGAACGAGACGACGAACACCTTGTCGTCGAAGATGCCGTCGAGGAACGCCCGGAGACCGCCGAACACTGCGTCGAGGGCAGCAACGACCGCGATGGGCAGGTAGGGCTGCAACGACACGGGCACAGAAGGCTCGAGCAACAGGCCGGCGAGGACGCCGATCAGGAGGCCGACGATCGCAATCATCGCGACACCGCCGGCTCCGCATACAGCAGCTGATCTTTCGGGTCAGCAGGCACCGTCACCCTGTCCTTCGTCTCCGTGTCGAACCTGATGCCGAAGTTGGACTCGAGGCCGAGCCAGATCTGTCCACCTCGGGTCTCCATCAAGCGCGCTGGCAGCGTATCCGGGTCGCCGACAGCCTGGATGACGTAGGGCGGGCTCAGGGACCGGTAGTCGACCGTGATGGCCTGCCCGGCGAACCGGATCGCTGTCAACGACGTCAGCCGGTGTCCGTCAAGGGACACCGCTTCAGCGCCGGCTGTCCACAGCGCGTTGACGAGCAGGCGGAGGTCCTTGTCGAGAATCGTGCCGCCAGGGTCACTGGAGCCCGGGGGCGCGTTGTCCACGGTGACCGTCACCCCTGGCCCAGTCACGGCCAGCGTGCCGGCGTCGATGCCAAGCGCCTCGAGCCGGTCGTTCTGGGCTTGGTCGTCGAGCGTCTCGTCGAGGACGCGGCCCTGGAGTCCCGTGACCTCGGCCTGCAGGGTGCTCAACTGGCCACGGAGGTCGTCATACCGCTGGTCTCGCAGGTTGATGAGGTCGATCAGCTCGCCGCGCTCGGCGACTTCCTGAGGCCGATCCTGCTCGGTCTGCAGCGCGGACACCCCGATCATCAGCCCGAACAGGCAGACGACCACGACGAGGCCGATCCGCGACGGCCTGCGCTGGGGCTCGCCGTCGGCTTTGCGTTGCGCGGCCACCGCCTCGTAGTCCTCGTCGAGGGTGTTGGACATGACCTGCGTGAGCAGCCCCACGTATGTCGGAGGGGTGGTCGACCTACCCGGCGGCGGCTGCTCGGCGTCTGTCATGCGGGGTTGTCCACGACCTCTCGCGGAACCCGCAACAGCTGAGTCACCTGGTAGGCGTACAGGAACCCGGCCCACCAGTACAAGCCGGTCCCCCAGATCGCGAACGCCCACCCGAAGACGTCGGCGAGCGTCTCGAGCCTCCCTTCGCCGTCACCGAGCAGGAGCAGCGGGAACGCGTAGAGGAGGCTGGCGGTAGCGGCCTTGCCGAGGAAATGCACGGGCAGGGCGCTGAACCCCCGGGTCCGCAGGAACGGGACGAGCGCGAACAAGAAGACGTCACGCAGCGGCAGCAGCACCGCGAGCCACCACGGGATGATGTCGCGCAGAGCGAGACCGATGACGACTGCGAGGATGTAGCAGCGGTCGGCGACTGGGTCGAGGATTTGTCCGAGCTTCGACATCTGGTTGAGGACCCGGGCGAGCTTGCCGTCCAACCAGTCGGTGATACCCGCCACCATCAGCAGCGCGAGCGCCCAGCCGTCTGCCTCCGGCACGAGCACGAGCCACAGGAACAAGGGCACCCCGCACAACCGCGCAATGCTCAGGATGTTCGGCAGGGTGAGGATTCGGTCGGTGACCTCGAGGGGCCGCTCAGCCACGCACCTCTCCGATCAACGCTCTGGACGATGACTCGCGCGAGCCACACCGAAACCTTAGTACGCCGGTTGAAGTGTCAGGCCTTGCGCAGGTGGGTGTCTCCCTGGTAGTTCCGGCTACCCGCTCGCATCGGGCGCGGCACCGGTGTTCTTCGCCCAGGACCAGGCGTAGGCGCCGTCGTCGCTGGCGAGGCCCGCTTCTCCGAGCTCGAGTGGCTTGAACGTGTCGACCATCACCGCGAGCTCGTCGAAGTACTCGACCCCGATGGACTTCTCGTACGCGCCTGTCTGCGGCCCGTGCGCATGGCCGCCCGGGTGGACGGTGATCGAGCCCTTGCCGATGCCCGAGCCCTTACGCGCCTCGTAGTCGCCGTCGACGTAGAACATGATCTCGTCGCTGTCGACGTTCGAGTGGTAGTACGGCACGGGGATCGAGAGCGGGTGGTAGTCGACCTTGCGCGGCACGAAGTTGCAGATCACGAAGTTCCAGGCCTCGAACACCTGGTGCACTGGCGGTGGCTGGTGCACGCGCCCGGTGATCGGCTCGAAGTCCGACACGTTGAATACGTACGGGTAAAGGCAGCCGTCCCAGCCGATCACGTCGAACGGGTGGAACGGGTAGGTGAAGACCGTGCCCACGACACCACCCGGGCCAGCGCCTCGATGCTTGATGTAAACGTCAGTCTCCGCGTCCGGCTCGGCGCCGACATCGGTGGCGAGGAGCGGGCCGTCCGGTGGCCGCAGGTCGCGTTCGCAGTACGGCGCATGCTCGAGCAGCTGGCCGAACCGCGACAGGTACCGCTTCGGCGGCGTGATGTGTGAGTTGGCCTCGATGCAGTAGACCCGCAACGGCTCGTCGTCACCCGATGGGATCCATCGGTGCGTGGTCGCCCTCGGGATGATCACGTAGTCGCCCTGGCCGACCTCGAACGAGCCGAAGATCGTCTCGACCCAGGCCTGGCCGCGCTCGACATAACAGCACTCGTCGCCGATCCCGTTGCGATACAACGGTGACGTCGCACCGGCGACGACATACGAAATGCGTACGTCGGAGTTGCCCAACACGAGCCGACGTCCCGAGACAACGTCGATCTCGCTGACCGAGTCGGGATCGAACAGCTCGTGCAGCTTCAGGTGCAGCGGTTTCAGCGGATGGTTGGGAGTGGTGCCGAGGCCGGCGATCTCCCAGATCTCAGACCGCACGATCCGCGACGGCAGGTTGCGGTGGTACAGCAGCGACGAGTCGGACGAGAAGCCCTCCTCTCCCATCAGCTCTTCGAATGCCAGCGACTCGCCATCGGGTCGATGCTGGGTGTGTCTCTTTGGTGGGACCGAGCCCACGGACCGGTAATGCGCCACCCCCATACACTGCCACAGCCGTGCAGTACGGTGCTGACGTGCTGACGCCCGTAGACCCGGCCACCGCTGCGCCTGCGGGGCTCTTCGATCGACTGCTCGACGATGCCGCAATGTTCCCGCCTGGCAACGCCGACCCGGCCACGGCCATCACCGAGCATCTGCGCTACCGAGCATCTGCTCTGGGCCGTTTCGTCGGGCCGTTGCTCGTCCATGTCGACCGTTGGAATGACTTCGCGGCCGCGCACGCGGCGACCGGATCCGAGCCGATCGACGTCGTCGTCATCGGCACGGCCGCAAGTCCTGAAAGCATCCCCGGCGTTCGGGTGCTGGGCTTCGACCTTCCCGTTCACACCGAGCCGCTTCCGGCCGTGCCCGACGGTTGCTTTGTGGCGTGTGAGGTGCGCGCGGACGACGACGGAGCAGCCGTCCTCCGCGCGATCGCCGATTCCGCCGGACGCTACCTCGGCAAGTTCCGCACCGGCGGCACGACGGCCGGGGCGTTTCCCGACGAAGCGACCCTGGCGGGCGTCGTCGGGTCTGCAGTGCGCGCGGGCGCGCCAATGAAGTTCACCGCCGGGCTGCACCATGCGGTCCGGTTCCGCGACGAGGCAACGGGCTTCGAGCATCACGGCTTCCTCAACCTGCTGGTCGCCGTGCATGCAGTGTCGCAACACGTGCCCGACGACGACATCGCTGCGATCTTGGGCCAGCGTGAGGCTGCACGACTTGTTAACGAGGTGCACACGTGGTCGGCGGCCGACGTCGTCGCGGTGCGACGGGCGTTTGTGTCCTTCGGCTGCTGCGGTGTCGACGACCCGGTCGCGGATCTGATCGAGCTTGGTTTGCTGATCCTGGAGCTGGAGCCCCGATGACCTGGCTCACCGAGCTGCTCGGATTACCCGACGGTGCCGACTACGGCGTCGAGACCCTCCCCTACGGCGTCTTCTCGCGGGAGGACGTCGAGCCGCGCGTCGGAGTCCGCATCGGCGACCAGGTCCTTGACCTTGCCGAGGCGGCCACGGCGCTCGGCCACCGGCACGCCCATGTCTTCGCGCGAAACCGGCTGAACGACTTGGTCGCCCTAGGTGGCGACGAATGCAGTGAGATCCGCGCCTGGGTCCGGGCTCTGGTCACCGACGACGCACACCGTGAGCTGGTGAGCCGGCTGCTGCACCCGGTGGACTCGGTCAGGATGCACCTGCCGGTGGAGGTTGCCGACTACGTCGACTTCTACGCCAGCGAGGTCCACGCCTCCAACGTCGGCAAGATGTTCCGACCGGACTCCCCCGGCCTGCCGCCCAACTGGAAGCACCTTCCGATCGGCTATCACGGTCGCGCGGGGACCGTCGTGGTCAGTGGCTCAGACGTCGTACGGCCGACGGGTCAGAGGCGACCTGGTGCTGACGGTGTGCCGCCGTTCGGGCCGAGCACCACGCTGGACATCGAGTGCGAGGTCGGGTTCGTCGTGGGAGGCCCGACCGAGCGCGGTACGGCTGTCTCGGTCCGCGACGCGCGCGCACACCTGTTCGGCGTGGTCATCCTGAACGACTGGAGTGCCCGCGACATCCAGGCCTGGGAGTACGTGCCACTCGGTCCGTTCCTCGGCAAGTCGTTCGCGACGAGTATCTCCGCGTGGGTCGTGCCCTTCGAAGCGCTTTCCGAGGCCGAGGTGGAGCTACCGGGACAAGACCCGGCGGTGCTCCCCTATCTCCAGGGGGAGACCGATCGCGACGCGTTCGGCCTCGACCTTCATCTCGAGGTTCGCATCAACGGCACCTTGGTGAGCTCACCTGAGTTCCGCGACATGTACTGGTCGCCAGCGCAGATGCTGGCGCACCTGACAGTCAACGGCGCGAGTCTGCGTGTCGGTGACCTGTTCGCCTCAGGCACCGTGAGCGGCGCGGAGCGTACGACGTTCGGCAGCCTGCTCGAGCTCACGTGGAACGGCTCCGAACCGCTCACGCTCGAGGACGGCAGCCAACGAGGCTTCCTCGAGGATGGTGACATTGTCACCATCACGGGCTGGGCGCCTGGCCCCAACGGTGCGCGGATCACGCTCGGCGACGTATCCGGACACATACTCCCAGCCCGCTAGGGTGCTTGCGAGGTAACACCACACCGCACCCGTGAGGACACCGCCGTGAACGACCGACGCCCGCCCATTCCTGTTCCCGACGCGCCGGCGGTCTCCCGGCGCACGTTGCTTCGCGGCGCCGTGACGCTGGGCGCCGCGGCCGCCATCGGCGGCTTCGAGATCGCCCGAGCCCCATCAGCAGGCGCCGTCACGATGCCGAGCATTTCCAGCTGTGCCACCTGGGGAGCCCAGGCAGCGCGCAGCGCGATCAGCATCAACAATCACCGGCCGTCGAAGATCCTCATCCACCACACCGCCACACCGAACTCGACCGACTACTCGCAGACGCATGCGTTCGCACTCTCGCGCAGCATCCAGCAGTCCCACTTCGACCGCGGCTGGATCGACACCGGTCAGCACTTCACGGTCAGCCGCGGCGGCTACATCACCGAAGGCCGGCATCGGACCCTCGAAACGCTTGCCGGCGGTTCGACGTTCGTGTTGGGTTCGCACTGCACCGGTCAGAACACCACAGCGCTCGGAATCGAGAACGAAGGCACCTACACGTCGACGACTCCGCCATCAGCCCAGTGGGACAAGCTCGTCGACCTCTGCGCGTACCTGTGCCAGACGTATGCCGTCCCGGCGTCGGCGTTGTACGGCCACCGTGACTTCCTCAGCACCGAATGCCCCGGCGACGCGTTCTACGCCCAGCTTCCGGCGCTGCGCAGTGCGGTCGCCGCAAAGCTCGGGTCGACTCCCCCGCCAACTCGCACCTGGCCGACGCTGCAGCAAGGAGCGTCGGGCTTCCGTGTCAGCACTGCTCAGTACCTGCTTCGTCACCGTGGTCACTCGCTGACCGTCGACGGCGCGTTCGGCAGCGGCACGAGGTCGGCCGTGATGGCGTTCCAGAGCGCGAACGGCCTCACGGCGGACGGCATCATCGGGGCCAACACCTGGGAACGTCTCATCGCCACGGTTTCTCAAGGGGTCACCGGCGACGCAGTCCGCGGCGCCCAGACCGCGCTGTCGGCGCGAGGCTACGCGGTGAGCGTCGACGGCGTCTTCGGCAGCGGCACGCGGTCAGCCGTTACGTCGTTCCAGAGTGCGAGCGGACTGACCGCCGACGGCACCGTCGGAGCCGACACCTGGGCCAAGCTCGTCGCCTGACTCTGCTTACGGCCCGCTCATTCTGCAAGATGTTAGGGTCGGGCCGGCGTGGCCGCCCCGCAGGGACGGGCGCGTTACCTTGTGACCGGCGGACAGGACCATCGATGTCGCTCCCCACCTTCGTCATCGTGGGCGCGCAAAAGTGCGGCACGTCGACGCTGCACCGGATGCTGCGTGACCATCCGCAGGTCTTCATGTCCCGGCCGAAAGAGCTGCACTTCTTCGACCGGCACTGGGACCGTGGCCTCGGCTGGTATGCAGAGCAGTTCACGCCGGGACCCAGGCAGGTGCACGCGGGTGAGTCCACCCCGATCTACCTCTACGACACGACCAGCCGTCAGCGGCTGATCGACAGCCTGCCCGAAGCCCGGATGGTCGCGATCCTTCGAGATCCGGCCAAGCGTGCCTACTCCCACTACTGGCACTCGCGTCGTTTGGGCCGTGACCAGGTGCCGACGTTCGAAGAGGCGATCGACCTGGAGGCGTCCCGGCTCGCCTCTGACGACAAGGACGGCCGCGCCAGACATTCCTACGTGGATCGCGGCCACTACCTCGAACAGCTACGGGTCTTCGAAGCGGCGTACGGGCGCAACCGGCTCCACGTCCTGCTCCTCGAGGATCTCACCGAGCAGCGCGTGCGCAGTCTTGAAGACCTGTTCACCTTCCTCGACATCGCAGTCGAGCCAGCAGCGACGATCCAGCCCCGGTGGGCGAACCCTTATCGGCTCAACCTCGGCAAGACGAAACCAGAGCCGGCGAGCTACCCACCCCTGTCGCCAGACACGCACCACCGGCTGGCCGAACACTTCCGCCCGCACAACGAAGCGTTGGCGGCCTGGCTAGGTCGGGACCTGTCGCACTGGGGCTAGCCCGCCAGCGGTTGCTGGCGAGTCACCGCGGGGAGTAGAGCCAGGGCTCCCTGAGGTCGAAGAAGTCGGGCTCACCGACGCTCAGCGCGTCCATCTCTTCCATCTCCGCCTTCAGCTCCGGCGGGACCTCCTTGCGCTCTCCCTCGCGTGCCTCCTTCTCGGACGTGAAGTAGAGCGCCGTGGTGTAGGCGCCGCCGTCGTACTCAGCGGCCAGGCTGGTGATGATGTCCGGCCGAAACTCTGCCCACCTCCCCGAGTCACTCGACATGAGCTCTCGGACTCGCTCCGGGTCGCTGCTGCGTCCCTGGATGATCTGAACGAAGCCGGCTTGGTCGGCATCGCCGATCGCGTCCACTGTGACGACTGTGCTGTCGTGGAAGATCGGCTCGCTGGTGAAGATCTCGGAGGTTTCAGCCCACCACTCCCCCTGCTCGGGTCGGTCGCTGTTGCGCCGGGCGTCCTCCTCAGACTCGAAACGAGCCAGTGCGATGAACGCGCCGTTCTCCGTGACGCCCGCCGTAGTGCCGAGCCAGCCGGCGGCGTCGGGGGCGAGGTTCTGTGTCCACCGCTCGAGCGCGGCCTTGGCCGCTGCCGGGTCGGCTATCTGGCCTTGAATCACCTGGACGAACATGCGGGACCCCTTCCGAAAGACTTGGTCGACTGTGCTTCAACCGATCGTCTCCCGGACGCTACTCCTGCGCATCTCGAACGTCGACTCGTCAACCCCTGGCGACCCATGCAGGGGGAAGGGCGCGCCGCAGAAGTCAGCTAGGGCAGCGGGACGAAGGCGATGCCCCGACGAGGCTTGCCGGCGAAGCGGGTGCTGTCCGAACCAACCCACAGGCCCGCGGGCGTGACCAAGAAGTCCTTTCCGCCGATCTGCGCAGGCTTCGGAGGATCCCAAGGCAGGGCCTGGCCCGTGACGGGATCGATCGCACCGATCCCCTTGCGGGACGCGCACACCTGGTTCAAGGGGCAACGGCTGGCGAAGCCGTTCGGGTTGTCCAGCCATTCGAAGTGTCCCTGCACGTAGACCGCGGAGCCTGTTGCGGACGCTGTCCAGATGCTGTCGCCACCGGTGTAGTTGATCCACACTGGCGCCTGGTCGTTGGCCATGTCGAACCGTCCGACCCCGTCGCACACGGTGGTGAACTCCGCAGACTGGAACCTGCCGCCCCACACGTCGGCTGGGAAGAGCGGGATTT
The DNA here is from genome assembly GCA_963811585.1 of uncultured Actinomycetota bacterium. Lineage (GTDB taxonomy): Bacteria > Actinomycetota > Actinomycetes > Propionibacteriales > Nocardioidaceae > JACDHG01. The sequence goes on along the minus strand of CAWERR010000006.1, from coordinate 152,046 downwards.
GCCCGGTCGCCGTCACGACGAAGTAGCTGCCGTCCGGAGAGAAGTCGACGCCTTGCAGGTAGGCGATCCGTCGTGCCTGGATCGACGAGCACGGCTTCTCGAAACCCGGGTAGTACCACGAGTTGAGCGTCGCCTGCGTCTCGCCGAGGTCGGCTACGAACATCCGCATGCGTGACTCACCAGAAACGGTGCGGAAGTTGCCGGTCGCCACCAGCTGTGTCCCTGCCGGGTTCACGGCGAAGCGGTAGACGGCAACACCGCCAGCGGCGTTAGGGATGGCGTCGGCGATCCCGAGGTTGATGTAGCCGGTGTCCTTCCCGGTGGTCGGGTTGAGGGCCATCAGCTTCTTGCCCGAGCTGCCACCGATCAGGAGACGTGGGCCAACCATGGCGATCTCGGTGATCTGTCCGGTGCTGATCTTCGGGTTGAACGCCTGGTCGCGAAGTCCGGTCGTCGCATCCAGCTTGACCAGCTTCGGCCGGCTCTCACCGTTGACGGTGGTGAAGGCGCCACCGACGTAGATCGACGAGCCGGCAGCCTCTATTGCCCAGACCTGCCCGTTGAAGTCAGCGTTGAAGTCGGCCACGACTCCGGTGTCCGCCGAGAAGGCCACCAGGTTGTTTCGCGTGTAGCTGAGCGTGCCGTTGAAGTTGGTGACCTCGCCGAACAGGCCACCGGCGTACACCGTCGATCCGAGCTGCGCGATCGTGTCCACGTGGGGCTTGGCCACCGCCGTTGTCGGGACCAGGCTCGGCGTGTAGGTCACCGCCTGCTCGTTCACCACCGTCGGATGTTGGATCGATGCCTCACCCGCGTAAGGGATGGCAAGGCACACAGCCACCGCCATCGCCGCACCGACGTGCGCAATTCTCGTCCGCATCGGACACCCCGCCCCTTCGACCCCTGACAACAAACCCCCGGGTGCGGTGGGTTGCCCCCACAAGACCAATCCATGGCCGTGCGGACCATGGTCATAGTAACCCTCGCGCAACCGTTTGAGTGCTCAACCTCTTGCCAAAAACCTTGATGGCGTTTGCCTTGTGGCCGACTCTCCGTTCCAGGTGGCGTACGGCTACCAGGTCGCGACAGAACGTCACCACTGAGTGCGACGCCGGGGGCTTTCGATCAGCCTGTGACGAGTGCTGCATGCCTCAGCAGGGCTTCGACGGCACGGTCGACGTCGTCCTCGTCTGTTGCCCAATCTGAGACGGAGATCCGCATCAGACGTTCGCCGCGGTACGTCGTCCCGCTGAAGAAGGCGGTGCCCTCTGCGCGTACTCCCGCCATGACGAGGTCGGCAAGGCCATCGTTGTCGCCGTTCGGTGCCAGCCACCGCACGAGGACCTGGTTCGACACGACGTCGTTGACGATCTCGGCGCGACCGCTGGCCGACAGTGCATGGGCGAAGCGCTGCGCCAACGAAACGGTGCGCTCGACGAGATCTGCCACGCCTTGACGACCGAGCGACCGGAGCGCCGCGTACACCCCCAACCCCCGTGCCCTCCGGGAGAACTCCGGATTCCAGTCCATCGGGTCGCGTGCGCCCGTCCCCTGCTCGAGGTAGCTCGCCTGCACGCTCATGGCGGCTCGATGCGCTGCTGGGTTGCGACAAATGGCGACGCCGCAGTCGTAGGCGACGTTGAGCAGCTTGTGCCCGTCGGTCGACCACGAGTCGAGGCGGTCGAGCCCGCGCACATGCTCCTTCATGCCGGGCGCAGCAGCCGCCAGCAACATCACCGCACCGTCGACATGCACCCAGGTCGGGTTGCCGGCCGCACGGTTGGCGTCGGCAAGCTCAGCGACGCCGGCGAAGTCGTCGAACGCTCCGGTGTTGACGTTGCCGCACTCGACAACCACGATCGTCGGCCCTGGGGTGTCTCGCAGCACCTGTTCGAGTACGTCGAGTCGCATGTTGTCCTGACTGTCACACGGGACGACGACAGCGGACCGCTCGCCAAGCCCGAGGAAGCGCAGCGCCCTGAAGACGGTGGAGTGCGCACCTGCCTTGACTACAACGGAGATGCGCGGGGAGCCAACCAGCCCGTCTGCCTCGACGTCCCAACCACCCTGACGCAATATGTCGTGTCGAGCGGCGGCCAGGCACGTGAAGTTCGCCATCTGGCCGCCGGTCACGAAGCCGACGGAGCTGTCCGAGGGGACCCGCAGCAAGTCCACGAGCCACTCCGCCGCCACCTCTTCGGCCACTGCCGCACCGGGAGTCGGTGGGAAGAGGCCTGCGTTCTGGTCCCACGTCGAGACGAGGAGCTCCGCGCCCCACGCCGCCGGATGCAGGCCGCCCATGACGAATCCGAAGAACCGACCGCTCGCGTGGGCGGTCACATACGGACCGACGTCGCGAGCGAGCTCGGCCACAACCTCCGCTGCAGCGATGCCTTGCTCGGGAAAGGGGTGATCGAGGGTGGCGCGGATCTGTGCGTAGTCCCCCGATGGGTACACAGCCCGGTGCGGCAACGACCCCAGATGGTCGAGGGCAACCGGCGCGACGACATCAAGCACGGACTTCCAGTCTGACCGATGCACGGCTTCTCCCCGGGAGGTCCTGGGCCGCACCTGTTGCTCAGCCGCTGCTTCCCGGCTGACAAACTACCGGACCTGCTGGTAGCCCCTGAGGTAGTCCACGACCAGTGCGGGCACCGTGTCGGCATCAGCGCCGGTAGACCTCTCGGGGAAGTCGAACACTGCGACCATCATCTGCATCGGGTACTGCGGCGGCCGCACGCAGCTACGGACGAGCTCACCGTCGACGAGGAAGTCGGCCTTGTCGGGTGTCCAGTCGACGGCATACGTGTGGAAGTCCTCGACAGCCATCGGCAGCCGCACTACGTCAAAGTCCCCAGTGACTGCGGGATCGCGGAACGAGCGAGTCCCCATTCCTACGTCGATCGACTCCCCCGGCACCACGGCGTCCCCGAAGATCTCGGCAACGCAGATCTCCCCCGACCTGGTTGGTTCGTCCTCAAGGCCGACCATCCAGAAGGCCACCATCGATCGTTGGCTGATCACGCCGCGGGCGCCAATCTCGATGTAACCGAAACTCGGCGTCCATCCCCAGAACGTCTCCTGTTCCTCCCGCACCGTGAGGCCTTCGCGGTATGCATGTTGGCCGACGGTGCCGCCGACCGGCCCGGAGAAGTTTCCGGTCTGGATCCCGGACACGCGGATGGGTGGCGTGTGGTCGTCCGCGCACCACAAACCCTGCTCGGGCGGGATGGTGAGGTGGAGGCATGAGTCACGGATCTCGTACGACGCTGCTGTCTCATCGCGCGAGCTCCACGCGGGAAGGTAGTGGGGCAGCCAGACATCCGGATCGAGTTGCGGATCGTCGAACCCGTCCGCAAAGACCAATTCCCGGCTTTCCGGATGCTTAGACATCAGCGTCGTGATCGGCCCGGAGCAATGACCACACCTCGACGTCGTGGTTGCGACCCTGGTGGAACCAGGCACCGCGCGCGACTCCTTCAAACGTGAAGCCGGACTTCTCGGCCACCCGCCTCGATGCCTGGTTGTCCGGGTGGATGATGAGTCGAATCCGGTTGATCCTCTTGCCCGCGAAGAGATAACCGCTGAGCAACCTGACGGCCTCTGTCGCGATCCCCCGACCGAAATGCTCACGCGAGTAGATGATGTAGGACAGCTCGAGCTCGTCGAGATAGTTGACGGTCTCGAAGAACTCGATGTGTCCAAGGATGGCGTCACCCTCGTCGGTGATGATCAGCGTGCCTGCCTTCGGCTCCCACAAACCTGACTTCCCGTATCGGTCCTGCCAGGTGGGCAGCGACGCAAACCCGACCGGGAAGAACTCGCCTCGGTTCGAGATGTCTTCGTCGAAGTCGGCCAGTTGCTCGAGATCGGCCTCACGCACCAGCCTCAGACGAATCTGGTCTCCCTGAATCACCACGTCCCCTTCCGGTCGCCCACCGGCAAACGAACGTACGCGGTCTGCTCGTCAGCGGGCAAGGGCAGCAGGCTCAGATCGTGATGGCGATCTTCCCTCGAGCGTTACCAGCCTCGAGGTGGGCCATCGCGTCAGCCGCTCGATCCAGCGGGTACGTCGTGTCGACGCTCGGCGTCACTGTGCCCGCCTCGATGAACTCCGTCACGCGCTCGAGGTCGCTGGCGCGCTCTGTGGTCGCTTGCATGGCCAAGCGCTGGCGTACAAAAGGCGACATCGCGACCGCGCGCAACGGCCGGCCGAAACCACCCGTCCAGTTCCCGCCGCCTTCACCGCCGACGATGACAAGCGTGCCGCGGGCGGTGAGCGCGCTACGTAGATGCGAAAGCGTCGGGTTTCCTCCGATGTCGAGGATCAGGTCGTAGTGATGCTTGCCGTCAGCGAAGTCCTCCCTGGTGTAGTCGATGACATGGTCGGCACCGAGGGATTGCACCAGGTCGAGCTTTGCCGTGCTGCTCACCCCGGTCACGTGCGCTCCCAGGGCTTTGGCCAGCTGCACGGCGTAGCTGCCGACTCCGCCAGAGGCACCGATGATCAGCACCTTCTGCCCCGGCTGGACATGACCGGCGTCTGTCAGGGCTTGAAGTGCGGTGATCGCGGACACCGGAACTACGGCCGCCTGCTCGAAAGTAAGGTTCGCCGGCTTGCGGGCCAGCTTGCTCTCGAGCGCAGCAGCGTTCTCGGCGAAAGAACCTCGGGAGATCCCGAACACCGCATCACCCGCAGCGAACTTGGTGACTGCCGAGCCGACGGCGACGACAGTGCCGGCGACGTCGAGGCCTGGCACACGGTTCTTCGGCCCGCGGAAGCCGAAACCCATGATCCGCAACAGGTACGGGCGGCCGGTCATCACGTGCCAAGTGCCCCGGTCGAGGCCTGCTGCGTGAACTCGGAGCAGCACCTCGTTGTCAGCGATCTCGGGCGGCTCGATCTGGCCGAGGTGCCAGACCTCGGTGGTGCCGTAACCGTCCTGAACGATGGCCTGCATCGTGCTAGCCACGGTACCAAGTCCGATCCGGCTCACTCGGGGTCGTTGTCGTGGTCGCCGCCGATCACAAACGGGGTCGTGACCCCGGCGTACATCAGATGCGCGACGAGCCCTTGGCTCGCATGCGGGAGATTGTGGCAGTGGTCCATCCAGACCCCGGGGTTGTCCGCCTTGAACGCGATCACGTAGCTCTCGCCGTCCTCCACCTCGAGCGAGTCCACCCACCACGGGCTCCCGCTGGCGGGCTCACCGTCGCGGGACACGACGACCGCATGGTGGCCGTGCAGGTGCATCGGGTGGCCGTCGCCGCTGTGGTTCTCGATGGTCATGAGTACGACGTCGCCCTCCTCGACGACGTACATCGGCACGTCGGGGTAGAGATGCCCGTTGATCGTCCACCAAAAGCCCGGCCTGCCATCCAGAAACGCGATCCGGCGGCCGATCCGATACTCGAAGCTCCGATCCGCGTCGGCTGGGTCAAGGCCGACCGGGGCCGGCGTGCCATAAGACAGCAGATCTAGGTCATTTTCGGGGTCGTCGCCGGTGACAACCTCCGAATCGCTGGGTCCCACTGCCAGCAAGGTGCCCCCGCCGATGTTGACGGCCGCTGCAGCGCCGTCACTCGGCACCGTGATCAGCAGGTCCGCTCGGCCGCCGGCCGGGACCACCAGCGTCTGTTCCTCGACAACCTCGGGTTCATGAAGGTCAGTCCCGTCGATCGCGAGCACCTCATACGACGACCCGGTCACCCAGGTGCGCAGTACCCCGTCGTTGGTGTTGATCACCCTGACGCGCACCTGGGAGCCAGCATCCGCGGTGACACGCTCAGTCCCTGTGACGCCGTTGACGGTTCGGCTGCCGTCATAGGTGTGCACCATCGCGACGACATCTTCCGCCACTTCCGGACCGGCCGGGCTGGAGGCCGGGAGCACCACCAGCGAACCGAACAGTCCCTTGGTCACTTGCACGTCGGACACCTGGTGCGAGTGGTACCAGTACGTGCCGGCGTCCTCCGCGACGAAGCGGTAGATGTGCTCGCCCCCCTCCTCGACGGCGTCCTGGGTGACACCTGCCACTCCGTCTTCGGCGTTGGGCACGTCCACTCCGTGCCAATGCAGAGTGATTCCGTCCGGCACGGACTCATTGACCAGGCGCACCTCCAGCAGCTCACCTTGGCGCACCGTGATCTGTGGTCCTGGCGACTCGCCATTGACCGTGAACCCGTCAAGGCTGCGCGAGTCGTCGCCGCCCAGCTTGACAGTCTCCGCGCGTGCGGTCAGCGTCGCGGACTCGTCGGCGGGGCCGTCGGGCCCGATGAGCGTGTCGACACTCGTCCCTTCATGCCCCTCGTGGCTCGTGTCGTCTGCGTCCATTTCGGGCATGGCGGCGTCGGGGACTGACCCACCGCCGTAGTCGGGGTAGCCCATCGACATCACGGAGTACGTGTCAGGGATCAGGCTCCGCTGCCAGAACCACCCCAGTGTCGCGATGAGGGCGATTGCGACGACAAGACCGACCACTGCGACGCCGCGTCGACGCCTGCGCCGACGGGGCGACGCCTGGTTGTTCGACTCAGCCGGCTCGACTGCGTCACTCACGCCGAGATGGGCTCCGACTCCCGGGAAGCCGCGGGCGCCTTTGCGCGGGCAGCGGCCGCCCCTGCGAGCCCACCGACCACGAAGGCGTTGATGCCGTGCAGAGCACCGACCGCGGGCAAGCTAAACGCGAAGATGGCCAGCGCGACCTGGACAACCACGGCGAGCAATACGAACCCCGCCCACTTCACGCCGCCCGGCACCTTGGCGAAGAACGCGACGATGAAAAGGATGAGCGCGAGTGCGGGGATGACCGTCATGCCAACGATCCCGTGCAGCATGTGAGCGGCGTTGCCGTCCCAGTCCTCGTCGATAACCAGCCCGTCATCGATCTCGTTGATCGTCATGAACCAGGCAGTGGCGACGGATGCCGCTTGCACGACAACCCCCAGCGCAATCAACCCTGCCAGCGCACGATAAACCTGCTTCATGGGTCCCTCCCTCGTCGTCCGCCCCACACTCCGCGGTGATCAAAGTGTGGCGTGACCGCGTGGTCGTTGGCAATGGACACGCAGTGAGATATCGGTAGCAATCTGTTGTAGTCACCTGGCCCGCAGGTGGGCCGCGACCGTTGTCTGGGGCACCCCAGACGGGTGCCAGGTGCTGGTCGGCCGCCAGTTGTCGCAGACGGGCCCGACGGCATACCCGCCGATGTTAGATTTCGGATGAGTCCCTCATTCGGGATGTCAGAGTCAGCTCTGGTCCTTCTGGTGGATGACTCTCCACTTCCGGGAGTTGAGGGGCGCTGCCATGCGTAGATCCGTGTTCTTGGTCGTAACCATCGTGGCGACTTTCGCCGTCACTCCCCCGCTGCCTGCCGCAGCTATCGGACCAGGAGGTTGGGACCACGTGGGGGTCGGCTCGCCGTCCAGCACCTCCTCGCTCAAAGGCGGCCCGGTCCTTGCGCTCAAGCCTGCGGGCGGACTGCTCTACGTCGGTGGTGGCTTCACCTCTGCAGGCGGTAACACGAACGCGAGGCGGATCGCGGCGTGGAACGGCAGCACCTGGAGCGCGATTGGAGGCAGCACCCCGCTCACGAACGGTGCTGTCCACGCGATCGCCCAGCACGACGGCAAGGTCTACGTCGGTGGCTCGTTCGTCAACGCAGGTGGCACCACCGGCGACAACGCAAACGCCGACTTCCTCGCGGTGTGGGACGGCCAGACCTGGGAGCCGTTCTGCAATCGCGACCCCGGGCCCGGCGTTCACCCACAACGTCGATGCCCTCGAGATAATCGGCAACACCCTCTACGTGGGTGGGACATTTCAAAATGCTGCCGACATCCCTGAGGCCGATTACCTGGTGGCGTGCGATCTGACGAGCGGCAACGCAATGTCGACGGTCTTCGCAGGCGGCGAGGTCAGCGGACCAATCCACGCACTGACAGTTGACTCGAACGACAAGCTGTACGTCGGCGGTCGCTTCAACAACGTGGCCGACATCCTCGAGGCTGACAATTTCGCCGCCTACTCCCCCACGACTGGCTGGGAAGCGCTGGGTAGGAACGGCGGCGACGGCGCCGCAGATGGCGCTGTCGACTCATTCGTGCGTGGCCTGACTGCCGTTGGCACCAACATCTACGTCGGTGCCGATTCCCTCAACATCGCGGGCATCGCGGCTGCCGACCACGTTGCGCGCTGGGACGGCACGGAGTGGAGCGCTCTGGGTTCGAACACCGCGGGCACGAATGGCTGGTTCCCGACCAGCTCGTTCATCTACGAGTTGACCGACCAGGCCGGCATCGTGATCGCGGCAGGTACGTTCCAGAACGCGAACGGGACGGCCGCCGCCGACAACATCGCCTACTGGGACGGCGCTGAGTGGCGACCGATCGGTTCCAACGGCGCAGGGGACGGACCGCTCCCCCAAGAGACGCACGCAGTCTGTCTCTTCAACGGGAGCCTATTTGCCGGCGGCGCCTTCACGTCGGCCGGCGGCGACACTCGGGCGTCATTCCTGGCCGCACATTCCTTGCGACTGCCGGATGCATCGATTGGCGCCACCGCCACCGGGAGCTTCGTCGGCAACAACGTGTACAGCCAAACCGGTGCGGGCCAGGTCCGAAGCGTGACGGTCAACCGTGGTAGGAGCGTCACGTCATACGTCAAGATTCAGAACGACGGCCTCGTAGCCTCCGCCTTCAAGGTCAAGGGGATCGGTGGCGCCCGCGGCATCACCGCCCAGTACTTCCGGGCCACGACGAACGTCACCGCTGGCGTCCGGGCAGGGACGTACAACACCGGCACCATCGCCCCACGTGACAACGTCGTGCTGCGGCTGGTGGTCGCGGTGGCAAACTCGAGCGCGGCGAGCGCGACGATGACCACGACCGCGACTACGGCACCGCAGACCGCGACTGCGACACCACCTGATGCAACCCGGGTCGTGGTGCGGGCAACCGGCTAGACATCCTGACCTGAGGCAGACTGGCACATGTCGAACAGCTGCGATGGATTTGAGGGACGGACATGTTGACGGTGCTGACGGCGAAGGAGCTGGTTGTTCCGCCAAGCCGCACGATGCGGTTTGAGGGTGAGGAGCTCGATGCCGCGATTTCATTCTTCGTGGTGAACCTCGCCCCCGGCGAGGGCCCGGATCAGCACGTGCATCCATACGCTGAGGTGTTCATCCCGCTGAGTGGAAGCGCGGTCTTCATGTCGGATGACCTGAGACGCGAGTCGGGTCCGGACGAAGTGATCGTGGTTGGTCCCGATACCGCGCATGGTTTCAAGACCTCAGGCACCGAGCGGCTTCGCATGGTCTGCATTCACGCCAACGGGCGCATGATCACCGAGTGGCTCGACACGAATACGTCCTGACTCGACCGAAGTCGCGACCACATTGCGGGCGACCGGGTAGAGCCCAAAGGGCCACTACTGGAGGCGGGAGTAGATCTCGTACTCGGGCTGCAGATGTGCGACCAGCCGGTTGTACGCCTGCTCTGACAACTCGCGAGGACGGTCGGGTGACGCGTTGCTGTGCTCGAGGGTCACGTCGCGGCGGAGCTTGCCCTCGACGTACGAAACGAACTTCTCCAGCTCTTCATAGCGGAAGATGCGATCGACGCCCACGTCTGCGTTGACCCCTCGCACGAAGGCTGACTGGCTACCGCCATCGACGCGGGCGTAGGGCGTCGACCGCTCGATGTAGGCCTCGGCGAACTCCTCGAAGGACACGCCACCGGCGAAGTTCTGTCGCCGGTTGGGATGGTCGGCCAGGCTGGGCCGGGACCGATATCGCCACCAGCTTTGGACCCAGTCCACGGGCTCACGGAACAGGCAGACGACCTCATACGAAGACCGCGCGTGGCCGGCGTGCTCCAACATCGGCTGCACGAACCGCTCGAACTCACTCATCGAGACGTGCTTGAGACCCGCGCCCGACAAGGCGACCTTCGAACGTCGGACGAGCTTCTGCTCGATCGCGGTGGACGCACACTTGGGCATCGCGAGAAACACGAAACCTTCGCGTGGAAACGCAAGCATCCGCGTTCAGCCCTCCGACCGCACTCGGTAGCGCAGGTGGGTGACGCCATCCTCACCTTCGAGAACTCTCACCCGTTCCAGTTGGCGCTGTACGACGCCGAGGTCCTCGAACAAGCGCCGCCCATCACCGAACAGGACCGGGACCAAGTGGATCTCGAGCTCATCGAGCAGTCCGGCGGCGATGGCGCGTTGCGTGATGCTCGCCCCGTGCACCAGCACGTTCTTGTCACCAGCAGCTTGCTTGGCATCTCGCATCGCGGCCTCGAGGTCCTTGACGTAGTGCACCAACGGCCAATCCGCGGTCCAGGCGGGTGCCGGGTTGCGGCTCAGGATGTAGATGGGGACACCTTCGTGATGGTCACCTCCCCACCCGCCCGCGGGTTCGAAGGTGCCACGTCCGGCCACCACAGCCCCCGTGGACATCATCTCGTCATACACCTGGCGGTTCACGCCTTGCAGGCGCGCGACGGCTGCCTCAAAGTCACCGCCGTGGGCGCCTGGAAAGACCCACTCGTGGAGCCGTTCGCCGCCGTCACCGAGACCGTTGTCTGGGGTTTCGTTGGGACCCGCGATGAATCCGTCGAGGGACATCGACATGTACAACACGGTCGAGGACATCGTCTCGCTCTCTACGTCGAACCAGCAGGGACTCCGAGCTAGGACGCTACCTGTTGAGGGCATGACCTCTCATGATGACAATGGCTTTGACCCCACCCTTGGCCTTCATCAGTTCGGCCCGGAGAAGAACATGCTCGCCCGCACCCTTGGTTGGGTCGTAGCCACCCTTGAGCACAGCCTCGATGGTCGCCTGTACTTGCAGCAACGATTCCGTCTCTGCCTTGTTCAGCGTGCTCACACGTCCTCCTAACGATCTGCGTCAGGAGGATACGGCTCCGCTGGGTGCTTCGTGCGACAAACGACCGAGCTGGAGTGCCTTAGGCAGTTGCAGTCTCCGTGGCATGCTCGTCGCCATCCGGCTCCGCGAGGTGACGGGCGGCCTCACGCTCCGCACGCTCGCGATGCCAAGCCCGCTTCGCAACGAAGGCTGTGACCGCGATGATGGCGGCGACGCCGACCCAGTCCAGCCAGGTTGGCAGTCCGCCCAGCGCCGGCACAATCGTGAGGCAGTTGACCAAGACGATGAGCCCGCCGACGAACGTTCCCATCGGTGCATGGGGAAGTCGCCCGGCGACTCGGGCAGCAAACGGTGCCACGATCACGCCACCGACCACCAGGCCAGCGACCGCCGACCAGGGGATGTCTTCCTGCGCGATCCCGGCGAGGAAGCCGGCCGAGGCTGCCACAGCGACCACGAACTCCGCCGCGTTGACCGTACCGACGACCTTGCGTGGCTCGTGCGCGGTCACCGTCATCAGGGATGGCGTGACCACCGGTCCCCAGCCACCGCCTCCGGTCGCGTCGACGAATCCGCCAACCGCACCAATGGGCGCCAGCCAGCGCGCTGTGTGACCGCGCTTGGGCTGCGGGATGAGGCGGACGCCGAAGCCGAACCTCGTGAAGATCACCACTCCGAAGAACAGGAGGAGGGTGGACATCCAGGCCTCCGCCGACTCGAGGCTGATGTTGGTGAGGACCACGGCGCCGATAAAGGCGGTGATGGCCCCGGGAATTGCAACTCTGATCAGGATCTTTGTGTCGACGTTTCCCTCCCGCCAGTGCGCGAGACCGCTCACCAGCGTCGTCGGGAGCTTGGCCGCGTGCGTCGCGGCCGAGGCAGCGGCCGGCGCGACGCCGACCCAAAGTAGGACTGTCGCAGACGTGACGCCAAACCCCATGCCGAGCGTGCCGTCTACGAACTGAGCGAGGGCCCCCGCAACCGCGAAGGCAAGGATGATGGCCACAGTGACTCCTTCTGTTAACCATCTAGTAGCCTAGACTACGCGAGATTATAGGTCCAATGCACTTACTCAACCGAATTTTCGGAGAACTGGGCGTGGCTGCGCCGCCAACGAGCGCGCCCAACGAAGGCGTGAGAGTCTTCAGCTCTGGTGTAGCAACGATGAGAAACGGCCACCCGCTTCCACTCAGCGGGTGGCCCTCTCATCAGGTGAACCCGTTCGCAGCCTGACGGTCTGTTCGCTAGACCCTGCTGGGCACCAACCGGTCCCTGTCGTCGCCGAGGCCGAGCTGGCCGTTATGGTTGTATCCCCAGCACCACAGAGTCTGGTTGCTGCGGATGGCGCAGGTGTGAAGGGAGCCGCCGGCACTGACGTAAGCCCAGCCGGCGCGGGTGCCGACTTGCGTGGGCAGGGTCCGATCTGTCGGTGTCACCGAGCCCGAGCTGGCCGAAGTTGTTGAGTCCCCAGCACCACAGGGTGCGGTCGGAACGGGTTGCACAGGTCTGCTTGTGACCGGCGCTGAGGTCGTACCAGTCGCTGCCGTAGCCGACCCGCGTGGGCGTGGTCCGGTCTACTGTGTCGCCGACCCCGAGCTCCCCCACGCCGTTAAATCCCCAGCACCACAGCGTGTGGTCCGTACGGAGCGCACAGGTGTGGTAGCCGTCTTCGGCGCTGACTCGCGCCCAGTCCGTGCGGGTGCCGACCTGAGTAGGCCTATTCCGATTGGTGTTGTCACCGAGCCCGAGCTGACCGGAGGCGTTGTATCCCCAGCACCACAGGGTGTGGTCGGTGCGGGCGCCGCAGGTGTGACCGTCACCGGTTCTCACGTCGGCCCAGTTGGTGCGGGTGCCGACCCGGGTTGGGGTCTTGCGGTCTATGTTGTCACCGAGTCCGAGCTGCCCGGCGAAGCTGTTTAGACCCCAGCACCACAGCGTGTGGTTGGTGCGGGTTCCGCAGGTGTGACCGTAACCGCCGCTGACGTGTGCCCAGTTGGTTCCGGTGCCCACCTGCTTCGGCGTGGTTCGCTTCCTCGTGTCGCCGAGTCCGAGCTGCCCAAAATCGTTGAATCCCCAGCACCACAGGCTGTGGTCGGCACGGGTGGCGCAGGTATGCTCGAAGCCGGTGGCGAGACCGGCCCAGTTGGTTCCGGTGCCCACCTGCTTCGGGGTGGTTCGCTTCCTCGTGTCGCCGAGTCCGAGCTGCCCGTAGGCGTTTCGTCCCCAGCACCACAAGGTGTGGTCGAGGCGAATCCCGCACGTGTGCAGACCGCCGGCGCTCATGGTCAACCAGCCAGATTCGGTTCTCTGACGGGTTGCCTCTCCGCTGCCGATCCCCGCCGAGGGTCCGGACACCGCTATGAGGGAGCCGAGCACGACCGTCAAACCGGCGATCCCGGCGACGAGGCGGCGAGACACAGCGTGGCTGTGACTGCCACGTCTGGCCTCGACTGGGCTCACTCGTCGAAACTGTGAGAACAGGCCTGATCGCTTCATCGGAAGTCCTTTGCTATCGCGGAGGCAGAGTCGCCTCGGCTCTGACTGCCGTTGTCTCACAACCTGGTGTCTCACCGGTGTCTGTGCGGTAACCCGAGTCGGTATCTCTGCGGTAACTCCTCCCTTGACGTGTTCGGGCGAGGAGACGACAGTCGATGGCGGCCAGCCGCCTATGATCCGAAGGTGTCGACTCCGGTGCTCGCCACCAAGCTGTTCACTCCGATCCCGCGCCGGCAGCTTGTTGCCCGCCCGCGACTGCTCGAGCAGCTCGACGGCACCCTCGATGCAGGCCACCGGCTTACCGTCATCTCCGCACCGGCCGGTTTCGGCAAGACCACGCTCCTCAGCGACTGGCCCAGCCAACGTGACCCGTCGTCGAGTCCCACTCGCGTCTCGTGGCTTTCCCTTGACGACGGCGACAACGACATCCCGCGCTTCCTGACGCACGTGGTGGCCGACCTGATGGCCGCCCCAGCCCGCCTCACGTCGGCCGCTTCCAGCCCGGCCAGGCGACTTCCCCGAAGTGGCCGACCTGATGGCCGCCCCAGCCCGCCTCACGTCGGCCACTGCCCGCCCGGCCAGTCACATCGTCATTCACAACATGTGGTGACGCCCGGTCACAACCTCGCGCCATACGTTTCGGACATCCCGTGGCACCCGCCACGGATTTACCGCAACAAGGAGATGGACATGACCATCACGCCCACCACCCTCATCCGGGGCGCTGGCGTCGCCGCCGTGGTGGCCGGACTGATCTTCATCGGCGTCCAGATCAACCACCCGCACCTGGACGCCACCTCTGTCACCACGACCGAAGTGGTCTTCCGCAACTCTCTGAAGGTGCTGATGTGCGCGTTGGCTCTCGTGGGCATCACCGGCATGTACCTGCGCCAGGTGAAGCAGACCGGCGTACTGGGCCTCATCGGCTACCTGGTGTTCGGCGCCGGTGGCCACTGGCGGCACCACGACCGGCGATATCGGCTTGCTGCAGACCGTTTTCCAGCTCCAGGGCTTCGCCTACCTGGCCGGCGGCCTCGTCTTCGGCCTCGCGCTGTACCGGGCACGCTCCTCACCCGCTGGGCCGCCGCGCTTCTCGCGGTCAGTGGCATCATCAGCGCCGCACTCTTGGTGATGCCGGAGCGTTCTACCGGTTCCTGGCCTTCCCGAACGGCATCGCGATGATCGCCCTCGGCTACTCGCTCTGGGTCACATCCCGTGCGGCGAGCACCGACACCACGACACGGCAGACCGAGGTCGGAAACCCCCAGATGACCACCGTAGGTGCCGAATGACCCTGGACACCGCCCGTGACGCCCGACCGGCAACGCAGCGCCGGCCGGGCGTTCGTGCGGCGTTGGCGGGTTCGCCATGAGCATGCTTCGGCCCGGGCCTCACACACCGGCGCACTACGAGATCCGCATCGACGGGCATCTCGACGGGCACTGGTCTACCTGGTTCAACGGTCTGACGCTCGTCTGCGAGAACGACGGCACCACTACTCTGCAGGGCATGGTGGCCGACCAGGCCGAGCTGCACGGGGTCCTCGCCAAGGTGCGGGACATCGGCGCCACGCTCTTCTCGGTCGTGTCTGCCGAGGCCGATCATGAGAACTTGGCGCCATGACGCACGTGCCGAGCACATTTTTCGAGACCCCCCGCCTGCGGGCCCGATCGTTCTCCGGTGCGGACGTCGACGCGTTCGTGGCCTACCGCGCGGACCCCGACGTCGCGCGCTACCAGAGCTGGAGCGACTACACGCGAGACCAGGGCGAAGCCTTCGTCGAATTCCTGCGGGGAGCCATGCCGGGTGTGCCCGGCGAGTGGTTCCAGTTCGCGCTTGAGGAGCGGTCGAACGGCATCCTCGTGGGAGACCTGGCGCTCAAGGTGAACGCGGACGAGCGCCGCGAAGCCGAGTTGGGTTTCACCCTCGCCCCCGCCCAGCAAGGGAAGGGGTACGCCACCGAGGCGGTCACTGCCTTCCTCGACTACGCGTTTCCGACGTTCGGGCTGCACCGCGTCATCGCTGTCACCGACGCGCTGAATGCCCCGGCCGCCGCGTTGCTCGAACGGGTGGGCATGCGTCGCGAAGCGCACTTCGTCGAGAACATCTTCTTCAAGGGCGCCTGGGGCAGCGAGTTCCTCTTCGCACTGCTCGAGCGCGAGTGGGCCTCCCGGAAGTGACGAGCCTGTCAGCCGTGGCAGTTGCCAGTCCCTGAGTCGTCAACAGCACCCGTCATGTCGTCAAGGAACGCGAACGAGTAGTCCTCGTCGTCGCCCAGCTCCATCCTCAGGATGCCGTGGTCGACGATCCGCACCAGGCTGTTGGGCTGTGGCCTGCCGAACGAACGGAGGACGTCGCCGCCTGTGCCCACGACGAACGCGCGGATCCCGTTGGCGTCAGCTTTCCCATTCCCGTTCTGCGGGGCGAACCGCTCGTAGTCGTGGGCGTGCCCACTGAGCACGATGTCCACCCCGCCGGCATACGCGGTCTCGATCCACGGGTCGATGAATAGCTGGTTGCGAGGAGTGCCACTGCTGTAGCGCGGGTGGTGCCAGGTGACGAGCTCGCACGTGTGAGAGTCGCCTGCGAGGATCTCCGCGAGAGCAGTGTTCTGCGCTTCCAGCTCCGCGGCTGTCACCCGCCCGGAGCCGATATCCCCGGCTGAGTTGAGCTGGACGATGAGCCACTCGCCCACGACCGTGTAGTAGGTCCCGCTTGTGCCCGGGATGTCCGTGCCGAAGTTGGAGTCCGGGCCGAAGTAGGCAACGGCGCCGGTGCAGCCCTGCTTGATCGCGCCAGTTGACGGCGGCACATCGGCGCAGTCGTGGTTGCCGTAACCGGGGAGGGTGATGTCCTTGATCGACGGCGTGCCCCACCTGGTTTGTGGGTCAGTGCCGCCGCCATACGTGTTGACGTAGTCAGACAAGAGGCCGCCGTCTTGGGAGAGGTCGCCTAGCCCGACAACCACCTCAGGGTCGACTTCGATGACACGCTCTGCTGTGTTGGCGCAGAAGTCGCCGCAGATGTCACCGGCCGTCACCACGGTCACACCGCTCGGGGGGGTCGGGGCTTCGCCCGGTATCTCGAGCACGATCGCGCGGCGGGCCGTGGACGTCGCCCATGACGAGCCCGCGTCGTTGGCCGGGGTCGTTGCGTCATACACGACGTGGGAGCCACGCGGGGGTGTGACGTGTGAACCGTCCGACCCGGCGACCTCGATCCAGCCGTCCGCTGGTGCCGACTCCTCTGCCCTGGCGTGGGCGAACGCACCGATGACCAGGGAGTCGCTTGCCGGCGGGCTGGGCAGCGGCAAGGTGAAACTAGTGGCGGGGGAACGCCGCGCCGCGATGTGCTGCGTGAACGGGTACTGGGAGGCGAAGTCCCCGGCGATGTCGACGATCGTGTAGCGCAGACCTTCGTGGACGGTCTGCAGGTTGCCGGTCGAAAGGGTCGATGTCACGTCAGCCGACGGGATGAACCAGTACGCCGTTAGCCCGAACGCACCTGCGGTCGCCTCTCCGGCGTCGATCTTGCTCCACGTCGTGCCGTCACCGGTGATGCCGGGTGTCGGATCGGTCGCGCCGCCACCGTCGCTCAGCGTGATGAACGCAACGTAGAGGTGTCCGGCAGTGAAGGCGGAGGTGCCGAGGGGGTACGACGCCCGGTTCCCCGTCGTTGACGCTGCGCTGACCAGCACCGGCTCTGACGGTGCCAGCGCTGGCGCTAGGGCTAGATCGGATGAAGTCCAGCCGGTGCCGGCCTGCGGCACGTCCACCTGGCTCGCACCCGCGGTCAGGATTGCGCTGGGCACCATCGCAGCAGCGAACACCGCTGCCGCGAAGAGCGCACGTCGTTTCGAGAAGTTCCACATGGCCCGCCCCTTTGTTCACCCCGCCGCGGCCACGGTACCGCGATCGACTGGCCCGTGGCCTGCGGTCCCCCGAATCCCATCCGGCCCGAAACACGAGACCTTCGATGACCAGCGACTACGTGGCGATCACAGCTGGTCTAGCAGCCACCCAGGGCCTTTGGTGCTGGCGCCTGCCGCCTCGACGCGGTCGCGCAGCGCCCGGTCGGCAGTAACCACGACGACGTCACGCCCGTCATCGACGGCAACCTGCTTGGTCGCCTCCTCGACGATCGCGTCGTCCCCCGACCCTTCTGCGTGAACAGTGTGGACGCGGCCTTCCTGACCTGCGGGGCAGCCACCCCGTGCGTCGCCCTCGAGGACCAGGACGACCTCGTCTTGAGACAGATCGCTGACCGACAGTTGTCCATGCAGCCGGCGGGCAGCACCTGCCCGGTCACGCCACCAGCCGTCGGGGCGACTGCCCACGACGTTCGCGCCGTCGACGATCAGCACCCGCATGCAGCCAGCGTACGGAGTAGCGCTACGCCAGGGCGCAGCTGGCATCGCTCACTCAGGCTTATGAAGTCGTGTTGTACGCCGCCGTTGCGAAGTCGAGATCGGTGCCGAGGCCTTGGCTGTAGCCAGCCACGTAGACAGCGGAACCGTCCGCACTCACCGCCAACGCCTGGGCTACATCTGTGCCGTTGCCAGGCCCGTTGAGCCGCGCGGCCTTGAGTTGACTGCCGTCGGAGCTGTCGTACGTCACCGTGGCGTAGTCGAGACCCGTGCCTGGGCCGGTGCTTTGACCCGTGACGAAGATGCGGGAGCCGTCTGGGCTTATGCCGACCCCCCACCCAATGTCGAAGCCATTGACCGGGTTGTAGATGCTGACCCACTCCTGGCTGCCGTCGGACGTGTCATAGGCGATGGTCGCGAAGTCAGGGCCGGATGTGTCGGCTCCCTGGCTCTGGCCCGTCACCACGACTTGTGCACCATCGGGGCTGATCGCCAGGGCCTCGGCTGCGTCGCCGCCATTGCCGGCTCCGTTTCGCCGAGCCAACCAGATCTCTTCGCCGGTCGCGGCGTCGTAGGCCACCGTTGCGTAGTCAGAAACCGTCCCACCAGACGCCGCAGACCCACCGAAGTCTTCGCCGGTCACGATCACCCGCGAGCCGTCCGGAGTCACGCCCAATGCTGTCGCGAAGTCCGCTCCGCTGGTTGGACCGTTGTGGCGGGTAACCCACTGCTGTTCACCGCTCGCAGCATCGTACGCAACCGTCGCCCAGTCGAATTGCCCACCTACGCCGGGGCTATGGCCGGTGATGCGGACGCGCGACGCGTCCGGGCTCACGACCACGGCTTGCGCAAAGTCCGGGCCGTTGCCTGGACCGTTGTAGCGCGAGGCCCAGAGTTCCTCTCCCGTCGCCGCGTTGTACGCCACCGTGGAGTAGTCATTGCTACTGCCCACACCTGGTCCACTGCCCGTCACCACCACCTGGGAGCCGTCCGGACTCACCTCCACTGATTGCGCGCTGTCGCTGCCACTGAGCTGGGCCATCGTGACGGGCGACCCACTGCCGTTCGCCAGTCGCGGCGTCGTACGCCACCGTTGCGTAGTCGAAGCTCGTCCCTTGACCTTGGCTGCCGCCAGTCGCATAGACGCTTGAGCCGTCAGGGCTCACGGCGAGCGCCAGCGAGAAGTCGATGCCGTTGATCGGGCCGTTGTAGCGGTCACTCCAGAGCTGCTCCCCCGTGGAGGCGTCGTAGGCGATCGTCGCGTAGTCATTGTTGCCGGCGGCGCTGAGACTCCGACCGGTGACGAAGACGCGCGTGCCGCCTGGTCCCACTCGGACCACCTCCGCAAGGTCAGTGCCGTTGCCGTCTCCGTTGTATCGAGCCACCCACTTCTCTGCCGGGGGCTCCTCAGGTGGCACGGTTCCGAAGCTGAAGTAGGCGCGGTGTTGCACGCCGTCCTTCCGGGTGAGGACGAACTCGCGGCACGTTCCCGACCATGCCTGGCTGTTCGCCAGTCGTACGTGTATTGTCCTTGTGGCGGTCGTAGCGGAGCCGGTGGCCCGCTCCGTCGGGACCGGAATCGGTCGCGGGGTGATGAACGAGGACGTCGGATCCATTGTCCGGCGGGTGGCGCAATCGACCTGCCGGGTGTACGGCGAATTGCTCGCCAGGATGTTCAAGCCACGGTTGCCACCGAGTGTGAACACCATCGGCACCGGCGGACCTCCCGGATTCTTGACGTTGTTGATGGCCGGCGGGGAGTCCTTGCCGATGAAGCCCTGCTGGCAGTCAGGGTGGGTGTCGAATGCCTCGAGGTTGTCGTTGCGCGCGGTGGTGCCCTGAAACGCGCTGAAGCCAAGCCCCCGGCGGGCGAAGGACGCCCACAGCGTGCAGGTGTTCTCACCGCCGGTCAGTGCTTCGTCTGCCGCGATGATCGCGTCGCGACCATCAACGAAACCGGGATCGCAACCCTGGAACTTCAGGCCATCCATGACCAGCTGGATGGCGAGGTTATTGCCTCCGGTGTTCCAAGGCTTGTAGATGTTCGGGTTGAAGCCGTGCTTCTCCACGAGATCCCAGGTCATGTCCCACAACATGGCGGCCCAGGCGTGTCCGATTCCGTGCGGGTTGCTCAGAGTGGCGCCGTTCAGCCATCCCTGGGTCTTGATGCTGTCGTACGTTGTGGGCTGGATCGCCATGTTGCGGGAGTACGGCCGCGGACGGATTCCGGCGTCTCGGCGATCGTCCTCGAACGACGAGTACGTCGCCATCCCCCGAGCCTTCTCGGGGTTGTCGGACTTGGGATCCATGAGCATCGCCATCGCGAAGAAGTCGCTCCAGCCCTCCCCCATCTGTTCTTCGCCAGTCAGACAGTTGACGTTGGGCCCGCCCGTCAGGCGCAGGGAGACACCGTGGCCGTACTCGTGGAGGACGATGCCCGCATCAAGGTCACCGTCGCGTGCCTGAGGATGGTTGGGGTCACGGCGGACGCTCCCGGTTGCCGGCAGCCCGACTTGATCACGTTTCCGTTCGCCTGCGAGACCATGACAGCAGGGATCCCCACCGGTGGGTCAACCGACCCCGCTCATGACTGGTGGCTGCGCTGGGGAGTTGTTCACCACCACGACAGCATTGGCACCAGCACTCTCTGCGTTGACGACCTGCGCGTAGAACGTGCAGACACCCGCGGTCGGGCGATCCACGACTGCGATCGCGCCGGCGGGCAGCTGTGGGGCTGGCATCCATCGCTGGGGTTGCCGACGGCGTCGTTGACCAGGACCATGTTGCGGCGGGGTGCTGATGTCTTGGGTGCGGGAGTGAACATCGCGTACTGAGCGGCGTAGGTTCCCGACGCGGAACCCGAGTTCACGGAGACCTGGTTGGGGAGCCCGAACTGCTGACCTGACCACAGGTACATCTGCATGCGCGGGACACCAGTGCCGTCTTCCAGAGGCGTTGAGAAGTTGGCGTTGCTGTCTCCTGAGCCGTCCAAGGCCTCGGCACGCACCTGGTCGCCTCCGACCCCGCCGCGCCTGTAGTTGTTGACCTGGAAGTTGCCGGCTGCCTCGTCGAACCCGTATCGGTACGTGACGTCGTGCATGAAGTTGTTCCAGTAGAAGAGGTTGGTGGTCGCGGCATCGGTGTACGTCGATGGGTGCTCGTCGAGGTCCATCGGGAAGTCGAACCTCAGCCGCGAGCCACCGTTCGGGTCGCTGTCGGGATCAGGAATGTCGTTGGCGTCTCGGTCGGTGTAGGCGTGGACGTTGTTGCCCTGTGTGGTCGTCAGCTCGGGACCGCGACGGCCGTCGGTGTCGTGCCACCCGAAGGGCGAACCCATCGCGTCCGCTGGTTCTTCGACCGTGGTGCGTCCGCGGTCGTTGGGGCTCTCGGCGGGATGCTTGAAGACTCGGTAACGGGAGCCGTCGCGGACCGGGTTGGGTGTCGGCGCCCGCGCAGGCGGTGCAGAGACCGGCGCCGGACCCCGGGCGAGGGTCGTGGCGAGCTCCTGTTCGGGAGTGCGAGGCGGTCCAGTCGTCGAGCCTCGAGCAGCTTCCCCGTGTTCGCGTCGACGGTCGCGTTCCACAGATGCGACTCTTCGCTCGCGTCGATGACGAGCTGCCACGCGAGTCGCAGCCCTCGACTTGGCCGAGTGCCATCCCGAGGCGTGCGGGTATCGGAGACGACGAGATGCCTGCTCTGGAGAGAAGGGTCTCCTTGGCCCGGCCCGAGGGCTCGTCGATGACCCGGAAAGAGGTGGGGTCGTCGAGGTCGAGCCCTCCGCCGGCGGCCGCGACCGCAGCGGGGCGTCGACGTCCGGTGCAGCCGCACTTTGTGCGTCAAGTCCCCTGACGAGGCTGTCGCCGACGTAGAGGACCTTCCCGTCGGCGATGTTGACGGTCGCGTAGGCACCGAAGACTTCGCGGCCCTGGTAGCGCTGGTTCACGTTGACGTGCGTGACACCGTTGTGCGGACTGCTGTAGACACTGCTGACGACGAGATCTGTCAGGTCCGCGTCAGTGACCCCATGCTGGGCCGCACTCTGCTCGAGGTGCCTCATGCGATGGCCTCGGGGTCCGCTGGCTTCGAGACCACCTGTCCCTCGTCGACGGCTTTTGCGCCCTCGACGGACGGGAGCGGCGCCAAGGTCAATGCGACCAAGGAAGCGCTGAGTGCTCCAACCATGCGGAATTTGGGGTGCGACATCCCACGCCTCCGTTGTCTACCTCGAGCAGGTGCGAACCTCGCCGGCCAACTCGGCGTTCGAGTCAGCGCCGATCAATTTCGGCCGTCTTGCGCGAAATCCTGGGCCGTCGATACCCTGCCGTCAATACGTCGTACCGCGGCGGATACTCGACATGTCGGCTACCCGCCTTCCATCGTGGGAGATCACATGTGGGAGCAACACTCTGACTTCACGACGGGTGAGCGGGTCCTGCAACACGTCGGGGTGTCGGCGGACGGGGAGCACGTGTACGTCGCACTGCTGGCGCGCCCTGGAGCGACCCTCGCCGAGCTGGCCGCGCTGGTGGATCTCTCCCGGCGACGCCTGCAGACGGGCTCTGGCCAACCTCGAAGATCACGGCCTCATCAGTCGGTCGCCGGAGCGGGCGCCTCGCTACCTGCCCTCGCCCCCCACCGTCGCGGTGGAGGCGCTCATCGCACAACAGCAGGACGCGATGCAGCGCACCCGCCTGGCCGCGTCCCAGCTCGAGGACCGGCTGCGCGGCGCAGTCGAGCCTGACTCCACAGCTGCCGAGATCGTCCAGATCGTCAACGGACGGGAGGCGGCGGCACGCCGCTACACCCAGATCGAACATGCCGCTCGCGAGGAAGTGCTCGTCTTCGATCGGCCGCCCTACTACACGACCAGCCAGATTGATGCGATCAACGATACGGAGCAAACTTCTCTCGCCCGCGGGGTGCGCTGGCGGGCGGTCTACGCACAGGAGTCGCTCACGCTCGCCGGCGAGGTTACGACCACGTGCGCAAGTCGATCGCGATGGGTGAGCAAGCCCGCGTCATGGCCGAGCTGCCGCTCAAGCTCACCCTCGCCGACCGCGTCATCGGGGCCGTGCCGCTCGACTTCAATCACCCCGACCTTGGCGGTGGGACGCTGATCGTCCGCACCTCGTCCCTCCTCGACGCTCTCCATGAGCTGTTCGACTTCGTCTGGGAACGAGCGTCGCCTCTCCGTCTTACCCCCAGTGGCGAACTCGCAGACCGGCCGGCTGAACCGCCCGCGTCACAGGACTCACGGGACCTCGTGCAGCTGCTTGCCGCAGGTTTGAAGGACGAAACCGTCGCCCGCCAACTCTCCATCGCAACGCGAACCGTGGAGCGACGCGTGCAGACGCTGATGCGAGACCTCGACGCGTCTACTCGATTCCAGGCAGGCTGGCTCGCCGCCCAGCGCGAGATGAATTCATAGACGAGCCCAAGCCGAACGACCTCACCGTGGCTTGACGGCGCGGATGATGGCGCTGTGCATGCCTGGGGCTGCTTCGTGGGTGAACTCAACCTCGGCGTCCACGAAGCCGGCAAGGGCGAGCCCCTGCAGGTACTCGGACTTTGACAGGGCGCCGGCGATGCAGCCGACGTAGCTGCCGCGCTCAGCCCGGTCGGCCGGGCTGAGCTGGTCCTCCGCGACGATGTCGGACACACCGACGCGACCACCGGGTGCAAGCACGCGGGACATCTCGGCGAGGACCTTAGGCTTGTCGGTCGACAGGTTGATGACGCAGTTGGAGATCACGACGTCGACCGAGCCGTCAGGCAGCGGCACGTCTTCGATGGTGCCCTGGAGGAACTCAACGTTCGTGGCAGCGGCCTTGGCGGCGTTAGCGCGGGCGAGCTCGAGCATCTCGTCGGTCATGTCGACGCCGTAGGCAAAGCCGTTGGGTCCGACCCGCTTGGCCGAGAGGAGTACGTCGATGCCGCCACCGGAGCCGAGGTCGAGGACCCGCTCCCCCGGGTGGAGGTCGGCGACCGCGGTGGGGTTGCCGCAGCCAAGGCTGGCCAGCAGCGCCTCCGCGGGCACGGCGCCCTGCTCGTCGGCGTCGTACAACTGCGACCCGAACGAGCCGCCCACATCCGCGATCGGGCCGCAACAGGACGCGGCAGCGACCTTCGAGCCGTGTTCAGCGGAAGCGGGTCCGCAGCAGTGGTCGCGTTCGTCGAGCAGAGTCAGGCTCTCTGTGCCGAGCCCGGTGACAGCCCGGGCCGCTGCGGCGTACCGCTCGCGGACCTCCTCACGAACCTCATCGTTGCTGATCGTCATCACAACCTCCATACATTCACGAGTGTCAATGCGATCAGGGTACACTCACATTGACGAACGTCAATACGAAGGTAGGATCGAGTCGTGACCACAACGACAACCGCCACCCTCCCGGTGCTCAGCCAGCCGTGCTGCTCCCCCGTCGTCACCGGCGTGCTCGACGTCGGCGAAGCCACACAGCTCGCGCAGCAGCTCAAGGCGCTCGCCGACCCGGTCCGGCTCAGGTTGCTGTCGCTGGTGGCCGCGCACGAGGACAAGGAAGCGTGCGTGTGCGAGCTGACCGAACCCGTCGGACTCACCCAAGGCACGGTCTCTCATCACCTCAGGGTCCTGGTCGAAGCTGGCCTGCTCACCCGTGAGCAGCGCGGCAAGTGGGCCTACTACGCAGTCGTGACCGACGCCCTTGATGGGATCGCCGCCGCGATCTCCGGCACTCAACCTCTGCCGGCAACCCGCTAGAAGTCGTCGCGATGACCGACGCCTCGCCGATCCCCGTCGTGCTCTTCGCATGCATCCACAACTCGGGCCGCTCGGTCGCCGCCCGGCTGCTCACCGAGCAGTACTCCGACGGCGCAGTCACCGCGCGCTCGGCTGGTTCCGAACCGTCCGGGACTGTGAACCCGATGGTCACCCAGGTGCTCGCCGAGCGCGGAATCGACACCAGCCGCGAGACCCCCACCCTGCTCGACACCACGGTCGTCGGGGAGGCAGATGTCGTCATCACTATGGGCTGTGGCGAGGAGTGCCCCTACGTGCCTGGGAAGCGGTATGAGGACTGGCAGGTCGATGACCCTGCCGGCCAGGACCTCGACACCGTCCGACGCATTGTCGACGAGATCAACGCCAAGGTCCGCGAACTATCGGACGGTCTCCTCCGATCGTGAGGCCTGGCGCGTTGCGACGACGACGGTAGCGCCAACGACGAGTGCAGCACCGAGCCACTGCCGTATGTCGAGCCGTTCACCTGTCAGGTGGGCAGCGGCTACGCCGAACACCGGGATGAGTGGCAAGAATGCCCCGGCTACCGACGCCGGGACCTGCCGGAGTCCCGCGAGGAAGAACCAGAAGGCGGCGCCGTAGTACAGGACACCGGACACGGCTGCGCCAACCCAGGTCATCGGAGTCAACGACCCGGTCGACCAGGCGTCGCCACCCGCGCTTTGCACGATGGCCGCGAGTGCAACGGCGAAACACAGAGCCGCACCCTGCTGGATGAGCACCACTGGCAGCGAGGCATCGTCGATCAGCAGGCGGCGGGTGAGGACGGTATACAAAGCGCATGCGCCGACCGCAGCCAACGTGAGTGCCACGCCAACCGCCTCCCCTGCAGCGCCGGGCCGATAGACGACGAGAACCACGCCGACCACCGCAACGCCGATGGCAGCCGCCAGCGCAAGCGGGATCTCTTCGCGCAGGACCGCGGCGGCGAGCAGCAGGATGAGCACTGGTTCCGCTGCCCAGAGGAGCACAGACATGCTGGCGGTGATGGAGGCAAGACCAACCAGCCCGAGAGCGTAGGCGACGCCGGGGTTGAGGACGCCGAGGATGGTCAGCCTTCTCATCTGGGGCGACCAGGCAAGCCGCGCACGGCTGACGCGAACTGCCGCAAGCAGGAACAGGCAACTTGCCGCCAACTGGAGGGGCAACAGCGTGAGCGGGTCTACCGAATCCAGGACCTGCTTGGTGACGACCGTGCCGGTGCCCCAGCAGGCTGTGGCCGCGACAAGCATGGGAACGCGGTTGTACGAGACGTTCTGAGGCATGACTGCGACAACTCCGGAGATTGGGAGAAGGGACGGGTCAGCTGCACGGCCCCGACTTGGGGGCCACGGTCAGTTCGCAGAGTCTTCGTCGTCGCAACGGTCATACGCAGGGAGGCGGCACTGTTTCATCGACCGTGCGCTACGTACCCGAGAACCCATGCGTCAACCTTACGCCCGCCCGTCCGTCTATTGGCATTGAGAGGAGACCGGTCAAGACTCACTCCACAACGGCGGCCGGGAGGGGTGGAGTGAACGTGGGAACAGCAACCACCAACACCCAGCGTGACGTGCCCGCCACTGTGGTTGACGCGGCATCCCCAGGGGGCGGACAGTTAGGCGCGGGGATGGACAGGCGGGGAGGGACATGATGTCTGCAGTGGTGGGGCGGGCGACTCGATCGACAGTGATGGCTGGAGCAGCCGTGACGCTGGCTGTCGGCGGGCTTGTTGCAATCCAGGCACCTTCGGATGGCGCCGTCGGTGCGACCACCCATCGCGTGTCCGTGAACTCAGGGGAGAAAGAAAGATTCAAAGACAGCTACTCGCCGCAGATCTCCAAGTCTGGCCGATGGGTGGTGTTCGAGTCCGCTGCGAGACTCGTGCCACCAGACACCAACGGCGCGCGAGACATCTACCTGCGGGACCGTCAGAGCGGGACGACGACCTGGATTTCCATGGCCACTGATGGCGGTCCGTCCACACTGTCCAACGTCAACCCGGCAATGACGCCCGATGGGCGCTTCATCGCCTTCGAGGCTTTCGCCGACGACGTCGTTGCCGGCGACGACAACAACAACGTCGACATCGTGGTCCGCGACATGCTGTCCGGCACGAACGAGGTTGCCTCACTCGCGTTCGATGGAAGCCAGACAGCCGCGGCCAACTCCTGGAGCGTGACGCCAAGCATCTCGGAGGACGGCCGGTACGTCGCGTTCCAGTCCTTGGCGCCGAACCTGGTGGCCACCGACGGCAACAACAACCCGGACATCTTTGTCCGCGACCGGTTAGCTGGAACGACCGAGATCGTCTCCGTCAACGCGAGCGGCGACGAGAGTGAAGGCGGTGAGACCTTCGGGTCACCCTCGATCTCTGCGGACGGACGGTTCGTTGCCTTCCAGTCCCGCGCCACCAACCTGGTCCCGAACGACACCAACGAGAACACGGACGTGTTCCTCCGCGATCGCCACCTCCAGACGACACAGCGCGCCTCGGTGGGACCTGGCGGCGTCCAGGCGAACTCCGCGAGCGGCTCACCGGCGATCTCGGGAAACGGTCAGTTCCTCGCGTTCACATCCAACGCGACGAATCTGGGCGCCACCCAGCTGACCACTAGCCAGGGCCACGTCTTCGTCCGCGACTTGACGACCGGGACGAACGAACGTGCCTCGGTCAGCTTCTCAGACCCCTCGGGAGAAAGCCTGAGCTCGCTCGCGTCGATGTCGCGCAGCGGCCGGTATGTGGTGTTCCAGGGTTTTGCGTCAACCCTTGTGCCGGGCGATACGAACCAGGCCCCCGACGTATTTGTCCGCGACCTCGTCAACGATGTGACACGGCGAGTCTCGGTGAGCTCTGGCGGTGTCGAAGGTAGCGGCAGCTCCGGGCCCTTCGGACCCGCCATCTCCTCGAACGGCCAGCACGTGGCCTTCGCCTCCTTCGCCTCCGACCTGGTGCCGCAAGACAAAAACAAAGTCGCCGACGTTTTCGTCCGCGCGAACTGGGCCTCCTGAGCAGATTCGCTCAAGTGGCCTAGATCGCAGGAGCAGTACGGCTAGCCCGACCAGCGCTGGCTCAGGTGAGCGGCCTGGCACGATGGTCCGCTGTGGATGACTCAGCTGGGCCTTCGGCGCCGACAAGGGCGCGGATTGAAGGCCTGCTGTCAGCGTCGTATCGGGTACCCGTGCAGGTGCGTGATGTCGATCGGGTGCGGCCGTGGTTCATTCTGCGTTGTCACTTGGCCGCGGACTCTTCCGAGGTACCGAAAAGCGTGATCGTGAAGTGGCTGCGCGACGACCCGGACGACCATCGGAGGAAGCCGGCGCAGCTGTCCACGGAAAGAGCGGCTCTGGAGTTCCTCGCTGAGCTCGACTCGACGTTGGCGCCACGCCTGGTGGCTGCCGACAGCGCATCGATGGATCCGGGCTGCGGCTTCCTGGTGCTCGAAGACGTCGCTCCGCGGGAGCCGTTGCGGTCTGTCCTGCTGCGCCAGGGCGCGCCGCAATCCGCCGCACTGCTGATCAGCTTCGCGAGAGCTTTGGGGCGGCTCCACACCCTGACGATTGGGAAGGCAGACCAGTACTACACCCGCCGAGGCCGACTCGGCCCGGTGGATCGCCAAGCCGAAGTCGAGCGGTTCCTCAGGGGCTGGCGTGCCGGGCTGCAGCACATGGACAACGCCGGCGTCGCGATGACGACGGCGGCAAGCCACGAGCTGGACGGCGTCGTGGCCGAGCTCACCAACCCTGGCGCGTTTCTGGCGTTCTCCAGCGGTGACCCCGGGGGTTAACAACTACCTCGTAGACGCTGACGGTGACGGTCGCCTGATCGACTTCGAAGCCGCGGGGTTCCGGCACGCGATCTCTGATCTCGTGAATGACCTGTACATCCCTGGATCGATGTGGCTCACGGTCACCGACCCGGTGAGCAACGGCGTCGAGGAGGCGTATCGAAACACGATGGCGCCGGTCGTTCCCCAGATAACCGACGATCGGACCTTCGGACATGCGCTGGCAGGCGCGGGGTTCATCTCTGCGGCGGCCCGCCTGGGTCTGCCCAAGCTGGATGCTCGCCCGTTCGGGGACCACAGTCGCCTGCACCGGATCGCGACACTCCAAGCCGCCGCCGAGACCGCGGAGCGGCACCGGAGCCTTCCGCACCTCACCGGTTGGTCGCGTGCCGCCGCTGAAGCCCTGCGCCGTCGCTGGCCCGATGCCGACATCGACGTGGACACACTGGACGACTACACACCTCGAGGTTCCTCGGGTCGATAGCTGCTGGCCTCGACCAGGAAGTGTGAGGTCAGACGCGAGCTGCCAGCAGTACGACGCCGGGGTCGAAAGGTTCGCCGAGCTCAGCCACCGCTGCCACGCATTCGTCGACGACCCGGCGCCTTGCCTCTTCGCTGAGCTCCGCCACGAACGTGGCGCGCTGGGGTTGAGACAGCCGATAGCGGACGATGTCGCGCGGGTCGGTGACACCGGTTCGCACCCGTCGCTCGACTACGTCGATGTGCTCGAGGTCTGCGGCCTTGGCCGCGTCACGCATGGTGGCCTCCGAGCCGAGCTGACCGTCAACCGACTTGAGGAAGCGGTACCACTCTGGCGGTTCCCATCCCGCCGAGGCAAGTGCGTCGTCGATGGCAGACTTTGCCGCGGGCGGGTCGGCGATCGAGAACACCGAGGCCACGATGAAACCGCCACTGCGTACCACGCGGCGCAGTTCGACCAGCGCGACGACAGGATCGGCGAGGTGATTGAGCACGAACGCCGCGGCGGCGCCGTCGACCGCACCGTCGACCAACGGCAACCGACTGATGTCGCCGACCACGCCCGGTGGTCGCGACGGGGCCTGATGGGCCAGCATCGGCCATGAGGCGTCAACCGCGATTGCCTGAGCTCCGGCGGCCACGAGCCGGTCAGAGACCGCTCCCGTGCCGGCGCCGACGTCCAACACGAGCTTGCCGGCCAGTGCAGGTGCTCGCGCCAGCAGAGCATCGGCCATCGGCCCGTAAACGAGCTCCGCGCCGTCGGCCCAAGCGTTGGCGGCGTCTTCGTAGCCCCGTCGGGCGAAGGCCAAGCCATCAGAAGCAGTCATGGCAGCCACGCCCGTGCCTGCGCAACCTGGTCCGACCACCACGCCAGCTCGTCGGCATCGCCGAGGGCCTTCTCCCAGGCAAAGGTCGCCATCATCGCGATGATCGACAAACCCAGCTGCCGCTCGAACCAGCCGCCTGTGTCGATTCCGGCAGCCTCCAGTCCTGCCCGGTAGACGTCGATGGTCGCCTCCTTCGACACGGGCAGCCGCATCCGGTTGAGGGCCACATACCAGAGCAGGTCATACAGGCCCGGCGCCTCGCCAGGGTACGCCTGGTCGACCAGGACCGTGCGCCCGTCAGCGTGCCTGCCGAGGTTGCCCATCTTCCAGTCGCCGGTCACGAACGTGAGGGGAGACTCCGACAAGGCATCGACCAACCCCGACGGATCTTCATGGATCCCCGCGATGAAGCTGCTCAGTTCAGGATGGATCTCGGCCAGGTGCTTCCAACCGGCGTCGGCTGCCGCGATCGGTCCGGGTATCGCGTCGGCCCGCAGCTCGGGGGCAATGTTCTCGGGGCAGAAGAAGCGGATGCGGTTGACCATCGGGCATAGGCCGACGGAGTCATGCCACCCCCAGAACTCGGCGTGCAGCTGTGCCATGTGGCGAACGAACCCGTCGTGGGTCGCGGCAGCCACGACCTCGTCGCCTGGGGGCACGAGCCACTCGCTGACGTCGTCCATGAGGATGCCGAGGTGCGTCGATCCCCCAGTCGTGTCAAGAGCCATGGCGATGATCGTGTGGTCGATCACGCCAGGAAAACGGTGGTAGAGACCGGCCTGCCACACCTTGTATTCCCAGTGGTCGGTATTGCCGGTCACCCGCATGATCCAGTCGGAGTCGACGTCGAGCACCTTGAGGAAGCAGGACCGACCGTCGATGGTGAGCAGCTCAAAATCGGCCCCGGACTTGGCGTCGGACGTGCGGACCGGTCGGCGGTCGGTGGCGGCGGCCGCGAGCTCCTCGATCGTGTCCACGGAGTTTGCAGTGCTCACGCTCCACAGCATGGCACCGTTGGCGTCGCCGAGGCCGCTGGGCGGCTCGAGCGGCACTCACCGCCCGGCCGCCTTGAGCACCCGCAGCGCGGTGAGGGTGAGCATTGGGCTCGGCCGGCTGGGCTGACCCCAGTTGACTACGTCCGGGCTCACCCGGCTGGTCGGCGGCCGCCACCACCGCGCCTGCGGCCGCCAGCGGCCGTCGGACAGGCGTTGTGCCTCGAGGTGGTCGAGCGCGTCCGCGGCCCGGGGATCGGTGGCGCGGTCGGTGGCGGCGATGAGTGTGAGGCCGGACAGCACGTCGTAGTGCCAGTACGACGGGAACACGATCTTCATCCATCTCTGGTGGATCGGCTCGCCGGTTCCGGAGCGTCGGAACACCCGGTGCTCTAGGAACAGCTCGGCGGTCCGGCTTGCAGCGGCACGGGCTTCCTCGTGACCCGTTGCCTCGGCGTACTCGTGCAGCCCCCAGGCAGTGCGGTGTGACTCATGGAACGACGAACGGTGGCCGCTGGCTTTGGTGCTGCAGTTCCAACCACCGTCCGGCCACTGCCAGGAGAGAATCGCTTCCGCCAAACGCTGCGTACGCGGGTCATCGGCGAGTCCAAGCCGGGTACACGCCCCGAGAGCGTTGCCATGGATGCTTGCGTGCACCCGCGGTAGCCCGTCAACCGCGCGGCCGACGTGGCGGAGGTTGGCGCTGATCCACGCCAGTACGCACTCGGCCGCAGCCGCCACCCGTGGGTTGTCTGCCGGCGCATCGAGCTCGGCCAGCGCCACGAGGCGCCAGTGCGCACCCGTCCACTTGCTGTACGGGTCGTTTCCAAACCCGCCGTCTTTCTCCTGATCCGACAACAGCGCCGTGACCGCCGGCCCTGTGACCATCTGTGCCCGGTCTTCGTCGGAGGACTCACTGAGCAGGTCCCGCCGAGCAAGGTGTCGGATGGCTGGCTCATCGCAACCGAGCAGCCACTCCACCGCATCTGCGGTCCGCTTGTCCACGCCGGCCAGCATCCCAGGTCCGGTCCCCGGCAGCCATCGGGCACCGACGACCGAATCCGAGACAGACTTACTCCGGGCAACGCTGGGGCAGGTCTTGGGTCGTCACGTCGACGCAGCCGTCGGCCAGCGGGGTCGACACCAGCCGGTTGGCGTCGAGAGACCATGACCACTGCTTCACCCTGTACGTCGAGTCGCTCGCCGGGCCGACCAGATCCTGCCGCAGCCACGAGATGAGACCGCGGTCATCGGTGTAGTAGTGGGCGTACTTACCCTGCCCGTCGAGGCCCAGCGCCAGCGGCGCCTGGCCGCTCGCGGCGCGGACCAGCCCTTCGTCGTACCAGGTGTAGACGATCAGCGCCGCCTCGTCACCGCCGGATGCGCTCACGAGCACCTGCTGACGTCCGTCTTGGTTGATGTCATACGCGGGCTTCAGGCTGACGTAGTAGTCCTGGGGCACTGCGGCAGAACCCGTCTCCCCGCTCGCCAGGGACACCTCGACCGTCCCGCCCATCCCGCCGTTCGGGAGGGTGCCGGTCACCAGTTTGACCTGGTCCGGACGACCGTCGCCGTCAACGTCGGCCTGCTGGCGTCCCGCAACGGTCGCGTCCCTCAGGTCGGGGATCTCCTCGGTCTGGGTCGGCTCCGGTGGGCTCGGCTCTGTCGTTGGGTCAGTCACGTTGACCGACGGAGTATGCGTCGGGTCTGGCGACGAGTCGCCCTCGCCTGCGTTCAAGATGAAGGGGGTCGCGATCACGGCGGCCGTTGCGGCAGCCACCAGCAGGACTACGGTGCTTCGCCCGGGACGCCGAGGGGCATCCGGGATCTCAATCGGTGCGAGGTCCTCCTGCGTGACAAGCTCGGCCCGCGCCTCCAGCGCGGCCACGAGTCGGTCCTCGATCAGGCTGCTCATCGCGACACCTCCATGAACTTCGCTAGCGCGTCGAGCGCGCGGCTCGCGGTGGACTTCACCGTGCCGCGGGAGATGCCGAGGGCCTCGGCGATCTCGGTCTCACTCGAGTTGGACCAATAGCGCAGCACGAGCACCTCGCGCTGCCTCGGCGCGAGCCGCTTCATCGCGGCAAGGATCTCGCGATGCTCCTCGGCGAGTAGCGCGCCCTCGGCGGTGCCGTCGCGGGGGCTCTCGTGCGGGTGAACATACGCCCGGGCTGTACGGCGTCGGCGGAGCTTGTCGCGGGCGCCGTTGACGACGGAGGTGCGCAGATACGCCAGCGCCTTCTGCTGGTCATGGAGCCCCGAGCGTCGTACGAGAAAGGCCGCGAAGGCGTCCTGGACCACGTCCTCGGCGGTCTGAACGTCATCCACGAGCAGCACAGCCAGCCTGACCAGTCGGAGCCGGTGCGCGGCGTACAGCGCGACTGCCTCGTCCTCTTCAGCCGGGCGCATGCGCCCCGAGCCAACCACCAGCTGCCGCATCGGCCCCCCATTCGTTGTACGTCATCTCCTAACCCTTATAGACGGCCGAGACGTCTGGAGGTTGCGCCTCGCCAGAATGCGTTCGCAATCGCCTGTCTGTCAGTGCTCCACGCGCAGGACCTCATCGTCGGGCTGTCGGTCCGGCATGCTGTCGTGTCCTCGCCCGCCGTCGACGTCGTCGTTGCCACGACCGCCGCGCAGCATGTCCCGACCGTCGCCTCCCTTGATGGTGTCGGCCTTGTCGCCGCCGCTGATGTCATCGTTGCCGGGGCCGCCCTCGATGCAATCTTTGCCGTTGCCGCCGCGGATCTCGTCGCGGCCATCAGCGCCGAGAAGGACGTCGTCACCGCCCTTGCCGACGATGACATCGTTGCCGCCTCGCCCGTCGATGACGTCGCTCTCCGACGTGCCCTCAAGGTGGTCGGCTCCAGAGGTGCCGAGGATCACCGGGCCGGTGGGTGGGCAGTCGTCGTTGGGGTCAGCCGCCTGTGAGCCTGGAGCGGCGAGAATTCCCAGGGTGGACACGAGCGCGAACGCGGTGCTCGCGAGTGTGGTTGCTGCTCGTCGTGACATTGCTCAATCTCCTCTTTGGTCTGCGGCCGAGTGGCCGCATTGCCGCACGGTGCGGCGTCGGAACAACGGTCGTGGGTGGACATCAGTACAGCGTCAGAACGCGGGGCGGGATCGGGCCAGCGACCTCGCCGCAGACGTGCTGGGCGGGCGGGCATTGCCAGGTCCCCAGGCGAGGATCGCCTGGTCAGGCGGGGGTCCGCCGATCTCCCGCATCGCCGCGCGCCAGCGGGCGAAGGCTCGTCGCGCATCGCCGTGACGGCCCGCGCCGAGCAAGCCCTGCACGAGCTGTCGGTGGGTGCTCTCGTCGTACGGGTCCGCCGCGAGGAGGCGGACCTGCAAGGTGTGTGCGTCACTCACCCGTCCGGCCCGGCGACGGAGGAGGGCCAGGCGTCGTACCGACCGCTGCCAGGCTGCCCGCACCTCCTCCCGGACTGCGTCCGCCCACTCCTCACCGAGCTCGTCCTCGAAGGCGTCGCCTCGGTAGCGGGCGTCGATGTCGGCGAGGATCTCGGCGGCGCGGGTGGGTTCGTCGGTGTCGACCATCCTGGCTGCGTGATCGGCGTCGGAGATCAAGGTGTCCAGATCGAGCGTGACGTGCCGCAGGTCAAGCCGGACTCCGCTCCGGTCGGCGGAGATGAAGTGGTCGGTCGGCCACCGGCGTTCGGGATCCAGCACTCCGCGCACGGTCGCGAGCAGTACCGCGAGCCGGTGCCCGGTCTTGGCGGGGTCGTCGTCGGGCCACAGGGTCTCGCACAGCCAATCGCGGCTAGCCGGGCGGCCACGACGAGCGGCGAGCATCTTGACCAGCGTCCGCGCCTGACGCGATCGCCACGCGGGCAGCGGCACCTCCGCGTCGTCCACGCTCACGCGGAAGCCCCCCAAGACGTCGATGGCCACCGACGTTGTGCCGCACATGGTCGTCACCGAGCGCCCGTTGACGTGCCCTATACCTAGCCTCTGCAGTTCGCGCGCGGCATCCCGCGCCCGCGATCGCTCCATGGTGTCTGCCCCTTCGAGCCAGCCGAGCTGGAGCTCAATCCTGCGAGCGGGCGGGCCGGCGCCGCCGTCGTCCCAGATCGCCAGCGCTTCGGTGAGCTTCTGGCGGGCATCCTCAGGGTCGTCTGCGCCTGCGCCGGCGAGCTCCAGCGCGTCGGCCAGAAGATCGAGGGCCTGCATCTCCCGGGCTGCTGCCACGGATTGTCGAGCCAGCTCCGACGCGCGCGCCCGTTCGCTCCCGCGCAGCGCCACCCAACCTGCAGCCGTGAGCGCAACGGGTCGCAACTGACCGTTGGCCACCTGCATCGCTTCATCGGCTGCTGCCTGCGCTTCGTCGAGACGGCTTGCCGGGTCTTCGCGGCCGACGGCGTACAACCTGGCTAGGCCCGCCAGGGCGGGAACCAGTACCTGCGTCTCGCCCGATCCGCGGGCCAGGTCGACGGCTTCGAGGTACCGCGCGCGCGCCCGTTCGTCGTGTCCATGCTGTCGATGGATCTCGGCGAGCCCGAGCAGTCCGAGGGCGATCCGTCCAACTCCGAGCCGGCGACACAATGCAATGGCGCGCTCCAGGTGCCAGCTCGCCTCGTCGTACTCACCCAGTTGCATCAGCGCCTCTGCCAGGTTGTGCAGCGCTGCCGACCGGCGACCCGTCGCGATACCGATGTCGGCGGCTCGAAGTGCCGCCCGCGCCACCAGACTGGCCTCGACATATCGCACCGTCGCGAGCAAATAGAAGGACTGGTTCACGAGGATGCGCGCCGCGGTGATGATGTCGCCTGAGTCGATCGCGGCGCTCAGGGCGTACTCGTGGTGGGCCTGCTTGCTTTCGCCCTGGCTTGCTCGTGCCATCGCCACGTGGGCAGAGGTGAGAGCACGCGCGTCGCCGGTTGCGTCGGCCCGCTCCAGCACGTCACCGACAAGAGGTCCCGCCTCGTCGTGGCGCCCAAGTGAACAGAGGTGGTGCACTCTCGAGGCCATCCACTCGACGGTCTCGACGTCATCAGCGGCGTCTCGGGTTCCAGTCGCCGCTGGTGCTTCGGCGCGTGCCAGAACCTGCAAGGCAGTTTCGAGCCGGCCTCCTGCGTAGTGCACCGCAGCCACTCTGCTTGCCAGTGCGGGCGACCAGCCCTGCCCCGGCGAACCCTCGGCGTCGTCAGCAGCAGCGATCAACGGTCGGAAGGCTCGTGCGGCTCCCGACAGGTCTCCGCAGATGCGCAGCGCGTCCGCGTAGACAAGTTGCACCGCACCCGGTACTTCGCCGCCCGGGGCGGATCTCACCAGGTCGACCACTCCTGCGGCGTCTCCGCGCCGGAGCATCTTCTCGCCGTGGTCAGCCACCAGGCGCAACGCACCCGCCCAGTCACCGACGCGTGCAGAGGCGACCGCCGCCCCAAACGGCAGGCCCGCCTGCTCCAGGCCACGCGCGGCAGCGCGCAGGACCGTCTCGCTCACAGGCTGCGTGATCGGCGTCGCAAGTACGTCTGCCACAGCGGGAACGATCTCGAGCAGGCCGTCCCTGCCGAAGCCGTGCAGCGGAGTGAGGATTCCGGCTGCCT
Source organism: uncultured Actinomycetota bacterium (assembly GCA_963811585.1). Lineage (GTDB taxonomy): Bacteria > Actinomycetota > Actinomycetes > Propionibacteriales > Nocardioidaceae > JACDHG01. The sequence goes on along the minus strand of CAWERR010000006.1, from coordinate 115,881 downwards.
CGAGCTCGGCGATCGACCACTCCCCTGTGGCCAGTCCAAGCGCGTGAGCGACGTTGGCGCAGACGTCAGGAGAGACCAGCCCAAGTCCAGACAGGCAGGCCAGCAGTTGTCGCGACCCCGGCGCAACCATCGCAAGCACCTCCTCACGCAGCCAGGAGGCAGCCTGCGCACCCTGCGTGGTGAGGGCGCTGCGAAGGTCGGCATCCGGGTGCCGAGTGAGGGCGTCGGCAGCGAAGTGCACCAGGGTCGGCCAGCCCGCCGTGAGAGCGTGTACGTCGACCGGCGCCTCCGGGTCGAGCACGCCGTACTCGTCCACCAGCACCCGACGCACTGCGTACGGATCGAGCGCCAGATCCTCCGGTCTGAGCTCACGGACCCGACCGCGCAACAGGCGCCTGACTTCCCGCATGAGTGGCTGTCGCGATGTCAGCACGACTCGGGTGGTGCGCCGTAAAGAGGAGATCTCCCCCATCAAGCGTTGCTGCTCGTGCGCTGTGAGCATGTGGAGGTCGTCGACACCGACCCAATCGTGGTCTGGCAGGCCATCGAGTGCCGCCCGGCCGGCGACGATCACCCCGTCTCGATGACGTGCGGCATCCAGCGCAGTCGACTTGCCAAAGCCCGGGCCAGCGACCATCAGGACGACATCGAGGGAGGGGGTCATACGCGGAGGAGGGTGTTATCGAGTTGCTGATACCAAACAGGGCCCGAACCGACTCCTCGGTTCGGGCCCTGTCCCTGACACCACACCAGCGGCGTTCAGCGGTGAATTGCGCGGACCTGGGTCAGCTCGTACCCCGTGAAGTCCGAGGTCACGGGCCCGCTGCTGACGAAGAAGCCAACCCCCGAATAGACCTCTTCAACGGCGCCCTCGTTGGCCGGCCCAGTGTTGGGCAGGGCCTTCCGAACTCTGATGGTCTTGGTCCCGGCTTCGGTGAAGTCGAGCGTCCTGATGGTGAGTCCCGTGAGGTCGTCGTCAGGGTCCCCCTCGCGGCTTACCAGATCCTGCTCGTTCCGCTGCATCCACACCTCGATCGACAACCCGGCCTCGCAGGTCACATCGACCTTGTAGTCCACCAGCGGGATGTTGCTGCCGTTGTACTCCCCCGAGAAGATGGGTCGCTTGGGCGTGGTCGTGCAGCCGCTGTCCGTGGTCGATGCCGCGCCCGATCCGGCGATGAGCAACGGTGCCACGAGTGCGGCGGCGGTGATGGCCGCCCGGCTGATGAGCTTGCTTGATGTGTTCATGATTCCCCTTTTCTGATGGGCGACCCGGTCGGTCGCCGGTGATGGTGACACCGCGGTCTTGCGGCGTCGGATCAACGGTGCGACACCGACATCAGCGTGGGATCAGAACGATCGCCGCCACGGCTGGTCGGCTGCGAGTCGTGAAGATCTGGAGAGTCAGTCGCGAGGCCGGTGTCGGATCAGGCCAGGTGTGTTCGTAGCAGGGGTGAGAGGCTGCCCACGAGAGGCGCCCCGGAGGGTCAAGACTCAGTGGAGAAAGGAAGCCCAACCATGAAACTGACGACTGTCACGAATGTCTCTGTCGACGGAGTGATGCAGGGACTCGGTGGTTCAGACGAGGACCGCAGGGACGGATTCGAGCGTGGTGGATGGGCCTTGCCATTGTTCGAAGGCGAGGCCGAGGCGTTCCTCGGCAGATCTACCAGCGCGCCGACGCGTTCCTGTTCGGTCGGCGGACCTACGAGATCTTCGCCGGCTCGTGGGGCGTGATGGAAGATCCGGGCAGCAGTCCCATCGGGGACGCCTTGAACACGAGGCCCAAGTACCTCGCGTCGAACAGCCTCACCGACCCGCAATGGGCGGACACGACCGTCCTCTCCGGTGACCTCGCGGCGGCCATCCGCGAGCTGAAGGCCAAGCAGGGAGGTGAACTGCAGGTGCACGGCAGTGGCAACCTGGTCCGCTGGCTGTTCGACAACCAGCTTGTCGACGAGATCATCCTGTTCACTTATCCCGTGGTCGTCGGCCAGGGCACCCGGCTGTTCCCCGCAACGGCCAGGACATGGCGCTTGACCTGGTCGACTCGCGGGCCACCCCGGAGGGGATCACGATCCAGGTCTACCGGCGCAGCCGGGCGCCCGCAGTACGCGAACTGCGCCCTGATCACATGACCGCCCAGACCAGAGGAGATGATCCGAGATGCAATACCTGGTTTCCGTGATCGATGACAAGAGCAATCCCGGCAGCACGGACCGGCAGCCGGCGATCAGCGCATTCAACGAACGACTGATTGCCGAGGGCTACTGGGTTTTCTCGGGCGGACTCGCGGACACCGACGCGGCCACGGTCATCGACAACCGGGGCGAGCAGGCGGTGTTCAGCGACGGGCCTTTCGTGGAGTCGAAGGAGTACCTCGCAGGCGTCTGGGTGTGGGAGGCCCCGGATCTGGATGTGGCGCTCAAGCTCGCCACCGAGGCGTCGAAGGCTTGCGATCGGAAGATCGAGGTGCGGCCGTTCCTGTGAGCATGACCGACGTCCCGAAGGCGATCACCCAGGCTCACCACAAGGAGTGGGCGCGGGTGGTCGCGGCGCTGACCAGACGGTTCGGGGACCTCGACATCGCCGAGGAGGCCGCGGCCGAGGCGTTCGCGACCGCCGTCGAGCGGTGGCCGTCCGACGGCGTACCCCCCAACCCCGGCGCCTGGCTGACCACCACCGCCAACCACAAGGCCATCGACCGGATCCGGCGCGAGAGCAAGCGCGACGACAAGCACAAGGAGGCTCGGCTGGTGTACGACGACGACCCGCCCGAGCCTCTCGGCGCCATCGACGACGACCGGCTCCGGCTGATCTTCACCTGTTGCCACCCGGCGCTCGCGATGGAGACCCGTGTGGCGTTGACGCTGCGCATGGTCGGCGGTCTGACCGTGCCCCAGATCGCCCGTGCCTTCCTCGTGCAGGAGACCGCCATGGGGCAGCGGATCACCCGAGCGAAGGCCAAGATCAACGCAGCTCGCATCCCCTATCGGGTGCCGTCCGCGGAGGATCTCCCGGGACGCGTCTCCGGCGTACTCGCCGTCCTCTTCCTCGTCTTCAACGAGGGCTACCTGGCGACCGGGCCCGACACCGATCCCGTACGTCAAGACCTGACCGCCGAGGCGATCCGGCTCACTCGCCTGATCCGTGCCCTCATGCCGGACGACGGAGAGGTGGCCGGGCTGCTTGCGCTGATGCTCCTCACCGAGGCTCGCCGCACCGCCCGGGTTTCGACGAGCGGCGAACTGGTCACGCTCGACGAGCAGGACCGTGGCGCCTGGGACGCGGCGCGGGTCGCCGAGGGGCATTGGCTGGTTCGCGAGCGCCTCGCTGCCCGGGAGGCTCCGGGTCGCTACCAGATCCTCGCCGCGATCAACGCCGTGCACACGTCCGCCCGCGACGTACGAGACACCGACTGGTCGCAGATCGTCGCCCTCTACGACCAGCTCGTCCGTCTCGACCCCTCCCCGATCGTCGCCCTCAACCGGGCCATTGCGGTCGCGGAGCTTGACGGCCCGGAGGTGGCCCTGGCGGTGGTCGACCGTCTCGACGACAAGTTGGCCGGCTATCACGCCTACCATGTGACGCGAGCCGACCTGCTGCGCCGACTGGGCTGCAGTCAGCAGTCGCGCGCGGCGTACGACAAGGCCATCGAGCTGGCGGGCAACACCGCCGAGATCGCCTACTTGACCCGCCGCCGCGACCAGCTGGGGTAGCGGTTAGGTCAGTGGAGGGTGGGTCGATAGATGAGCTCTTGGATGCGTGCGTCGAGGATCCGGTTCTCGACGAGCTCAAGGTCGAAGTCGGCTGCATTCTGGAAGATCGGGTCCACCCCGGTCTGACCGGTGATGACGGGGAAGATCGAAACCTGCACGCGGTCGACTAGGCCGGCGGCCATCAGCGCGCGGTTCATCGACAGGCTGCCGTGCGAGCGCAACGGCACCTCGGACTCCTCCTTGAGCTGGGCGACGACGTCGACAGCGTCGCCGCTCACGACAGTCGCGTCCGGCCAGTCGAGGGGCGCTTCCAGCGTCGTGGACACCACCGTTGCCGGCAGGCTCACCATCCGAGTGACCCATGGGTCACGCACTTCGGACTCCTCGGTGCTCGAGGCCAGCATCTGCGTGAACGCCCGATACGTGTTGGCCCCGAAGACCATCCGCTGCTCTTCGTCGTACAAGGCGAGGCGGTGGTCGAGCAACTCGGGGCCTTGCTTACCCCAGTAGCCGGTCCAGTCGCCGCCGGCGGCGCCGAAGCCGTCGAGGCTGGAAAAGACGTCGAAGGTGTAGGTGGCGGTCATCGCGTTCTCCTCGGGTGCGTTGGATAGGTGTGACGTGAAACTAGACTCCAGCGCCGATGACGGGGTTGGAGTCCGACGCTGCCGGATCGCCGGGCTTGAGGCCTGGCAGCCACGACTTGAGGTCCGCGCCCTGTGCGGGGTTTGTGGGCTCCTGCACGGTCAGGCCGTCGGCGTACCAGATGACGGTCATGACCGGGCGCATTCGATCGGATGCGTTGGGCAAGGCTCGGTGGGCAGTCCACCCGGAGTGGAACGTCGCGTCGCCGGCGTTCATGGGCTCAGGAGTGGTCACCGGGTAGCGGCCGTCGGAAAGGAGATCCTCGAAGAACTCGTCGGAGGCATCGGAGATCGTGATGTCGCTCAGCGGCCCAGACTTGTGAGACCCGGAGGCGAACGACACCTGCCCCATGTCTGGTGTGACATCGGCCAGGGGCATCCACATGGTGATGCACTTGCTGCCGTCGAGTGGCCAGTACATGGCGTCCTGATGCCATGGGGTGCGTCCGCCGCCTGGCTCCTTGAACAGTGCCTGGTCGTGGTACAGGCGAACGCGGTCTACGCCAAGTAGCTGCGCGGCAATCCCACCGAAGCGTTGTGCTTGGACGAAGGCCGCTGCCGATGGATCCTGCCGCCAGAGGTTCATCACCTGGAGGAAGGCTTTGCCATAGGTCTCTCGTTCCTTGAGAGGTCGCAACTCTTGACTGAGTCGAAGGGTCACGTCCGCGATCGCGTCGCGGTACGGGGCGACCTCCTGTGCCGAGGCGACCTCTCGCAACAACACATGTCCGGCAGCTGCGAAGATGCCCACTTCGGTCGCAGTCACCGGACTGGCGCTGGACAGGTCCGGCAGTGGCAACGGGTTCATGTCGTCTAAGTTAACGGCTGAGCTCACTTTCAGTTCACGCCGCACACTGATCGTGCGAGCGCACGACGTGCGTGGTTTCAGCGCAGGGGTTCGTAGACGAACAGGTCGATGACGTCGGCCGGACCGACGCGGAGCCAACGACGGACTGGACCTCGTCGCGGGCGAGGTTCTGGGGCTGCCGGCTCGTGTCTCGTTGCCACGTCATGATCCTGACGCAGAATCCACCCTGCGCCCAACGCGAGCTACAAATGCGAGCGCGTCACGGGGTGTGCGGCGGGCTAGGTCGCCTCTTTGTCCACCAGGGCGGGGTTTTCGGCGTAGGCAAGGGCTGTCAGCGCCAACGCTTTGGCGCCTTCGATGAGGGTCCGGTCGCCGGCAGGGCCGACGCAGTGGTCCGCAAACTCACGCTGGTGGGGCACCACCGGCCAGGAATGCACCGCCAGGTCGGCGTGCAACGCCGGCACGAGCTGGCTGACGTTGCCGAAGTCGGTCGAACCGCCAAAGCCCGGACCGGCCGGGTCCAGCGTCAGAGGTCGCCCGATCTGGTCGCACGCCCGAGCGAACGCTGCCACGAGCCCCGCGTTCTGTAGGACTGGTTCGTAGGCATGACCCTTGGTCGAGATCTCGACCGTCGTACCCGTCGACACGGCTGCGCCCTCGAAACACGCCCGCACCCGGGCACGCAGGTCCTCGAGGTCCGGCATGTCGGCAGCCCGGAGGTAGTACGCCGCGGCAGCGCGCTCCGGGACGACGTTCGGCGCGTCGCCGCCTTCGGTGATGATGCCGTGCACTTGTTGCTGCGGCCTGAGGTGTTGGCGGAGCATCGCGACTGCGGTGTAGCCGGCCACCACGCCATCGAGAGCATTGCGGCCGAGTTGTGCGTCTGAGCTGGCGTGCGCCGCTTTGCCGTGGACGACGACCGACCATTCCTCGATGGCGAGCCCAGCAGTGCCCGGCTCGTCGTACGCCGAAGGGTGCATCATCATGGCGACGTCGACGTCCTCGAACGCACCCGCGTTGATGAGGTCGACCTTCCCACCGCCGGCTTCTTCTGCTGGAGTGCCGAGCACTGTCACTCGAAGCCCGGCTTCGGCGGCTACTGCCAACAGTCCCAAGCCCGCACCGACGCCCGCGGCAGCGATCACGTTGTGGCCGCAGGCATGACCGATTGCAGGCAGCGCGTCGTACTCAGCGCAGATCACCAGATGGGGCCCGCTCCCCCCGCTTCGAGCAGCGAACGCGGTGGGCAACCCGTAGGCGCCTCGTTCGACCTCGAATCCGCCAGCCTCCAGCACGTCGGCGCATCTGGCTGACGATCGCACCTCCTCATAGGCCAGTTCCGGATCGGCGTACAGCGTGTGCGAGAGCTCGAGCAGTGGCTGCGTCAGCTCGTCGATGCGCGCGACCGCAGCAGTGTCGAAGGCAGTCATCCGCGCACGATACGCCACGTCAAGTGGTCTATCGGAGTCCCGATGATGCGGCTAAGCCGGGTGGATTCATCCGACGTGAGGCGGTCCTACGGCCATTCGAGTTGAGGCTTGCCGAATTCCGGGCCGACGCTGAAGACGCGCCATGTCTCGTCGGGTAGCTGGACGAGGGTCATGATGACCGCCGGCATCAACGTCGTGCTGGTGACGGCCACAGCCTCCGTGTCTTCGTCGAAGACGTCAATGGTGTCGACATCAACGAAGAAGAAGTACGCCACCCTGTCATCGTCGGGCGAGTGCCTGACGACGGTGGACAATCCCTTGCCTGCAAGCAACCTCTCGATTCCGTCGAGGTCATCCTCCGCGTCGGGATCGGTCATCCAGGTGCGTGCTTCGTCAGGGTCTTCGGTCAGCGACTCGGCCCAGGCTCTTGCCAGCCATAGCGGGTTTCGCCCGGCCTCCGGATCGAACTGTGATTTGTCGGTTGCCTCAATCGGCACTGGGACGAAGGGGCCAGGAGGGATGTCCCGGCTGCTGCTGGAGTGCGCCCCAGCTGAAGCCTCGCGACCACGGGAGATGATCCCAAGCGCCTTGTCGATTTGAGGGCTGGTGAGACGACCAGTGTGCGCAACCGCGGCCACAATGACCTGCATCAGCAGGTTCTCCTCGCGCAGCAACTCCTCGCGCTGCAGATTGCTAAGGCGAGCGCCCATGGGTCCCCGAAACTTCGTTCGCGCAACCAGCAAGCTCCGAGGTACTGTCACGACGGCTTCACTCAGAGTAGGGGTGGTGGCGCCATCCCACCATGACCCAATCGGGTCACTCGTGGCGGTCGACCGGGCGGGTAGCCATGCGACGTGCGGTCTCGTGCGAGTTTCACCGTTCGCGACGCCGCAGAAAAGTGGTTCTGACCGCGTAGACCCCTCAGAATTCGCGGGCAGAACCACCGGCCTGCCGAAACCGGACCAGCCGGTGCGCAACACGACGGGGGCAACCCCGACAGACTGTCAACCAGGGCTAGATCAACGACCGCGACCGACCCAAATGACGTTACGCCTCCGACGACTAACACCTAATCTGTCTCACCCCTGGGCGAACTGCGTGCCGCTGTGTCACTGACTCATTACCGAGCGAACGAACTTTCGAGGCATTCCATGACGGTGCCCTCACCCGTCGAGTCACAGCCAGCGACGCACCCGACGCGTGTAGTCGTCGTACGGCGCACCGAACCGCTCGTGCGGGAACCGCTCCTCGGGACGGATTGCGCCCCAGAGGACGAGCAGCAGCGCGGCCGGAAACAACAGGAGCCCCCAGAACGTAGGTGCCAGCAACGCCAGCCCGAGGTAGAGCGCGAGCAAGCCGACGTACAACGGGTTGCGGGAGAGCCGGTACGGCCCCTCCACGATCATCGAGTGCGTCGCCTGCCCCGGTAGCAGCCCGGTCTCGTGCCGGCCGAACAGCCACAGCGACCAGCCGTTCCACCCGACGAACAGCACCACCAGCGCCCAGCCGAGCGGAAGCCGCCACTCGCCGAGTTCGACCGGGTCACCCCAGAGCTGCGTGGCCAGCCAGCCGACGAGCAGGGGCGCGCCGATCGCGATCGGCGGCCAGAGCCGGAACGCGACGGTTTCTTCGGAACCCGGCACCATGCCCTCATTGTCGCGGGTGCGCTCATCGGGTACCTGTTGCTCAACCACTACCGGGGTGGCTCGGAGCACGCTGTGGCGCGTAGTGCCAGGATTAAGGTGATGGAGTCTTACGTCGAGAGTCCGCCGCTGCCCGGGTTGGCGGGTGTCGTGCGGGCGGTCTGGATCCAGCGCATCGGTGACATGAGCAAGGTCATCCACTGCGAGGTGGTCCGATGATCCTCGTCACCGGAGGGCTCGGCATGATCGGCGCCCACACCGCCCGTGCGCTCGTCGTGACGACTCTGCCCAGCGCGGTCGAGGAGCTGTTCCGGCAGCGGGAAGAGCGTCAGCGCCCCTGAGTACCGCGGCCGCTCGCGTTGGAATTTCCCGTGGGATGTCGAGAACCGGCTCACGGCTCCGTCCCCGGAGTGAACACGGCCACAATGGCCCGTACCTAAGGAGAACATGATGGCCAAGTACTTGCTGCTCAAGCACTACCGGGGCGGCCCGGCCCCCACTGTGGACTTTGCGCCGATGGATCAGTGGAAGCCGGACGAGGTCGACGCGCACGTGCAGTTCATGCGCGACTACGCGGCCGCGCTGGAGCAGACGGGCGAGTTCGTGGAGCACCGGGCACTGTCCCCGGAGGGCACATTCGTGCGGTACGACGGCGAGGGCCGGCCTCCGGTGACCGACGGCCCCTTCGCGGAGACCAAGGACCTGATCGCCGGCTGGCTGATCATCGACGTGGAGACGTACGAGCGAGCCGTTGAGGTGGCGGGCGAGTACTCGGCCGCGCCGGGCCCAGACGGCAAGCCGATCTGCGAATGGCTGGAGGTTCGGCCGCTCATGGTTGAGTCGCTCACAGGCACCGAGTGAACGAGCCGTTGCTGCGGGACCTCGTACCCGCGGTCATCGGTGTCCTCGTCCGGCGCGGGGCCGACTTCGCGACGGCCGAGGACGCCGTGCAGGACGCCTTGGTCGAGGCCGTGCGCGGGTGGCCGGATGATCCGCCACAAGACCCCAAAGGCTGGTTGGTCACCGTGGCCTGGCGCAAGTTCCTCGACGCCACTCGCGCCCATACCTCCCGGCGGCGTCGCGAGGTACGCGTCGAGGGCGAGCCCATGCCCAGCCCGGGTGGGGCGGTGGACGACACGCTGCAGCTGTACTTCCTGTGTGCGCATCCGTCCTTGACACCGGCATCGTCCGTCGCGCTCACGCTGCGGGCGGTCGGCGGCCTGACGACGCGCCAGATCGCGCAGGCCTACCTCGTGCCGGAGGCGACCATGGCCCAGCGGATCAGCCGCGCCAAGCGGACCGTGTCGGGCGTCCGGCTCAACGAGCCCGGTGACGTCGCCACGGTGTTGCGCGTGCTCTACCTGGTCTTCAACGAGGGCTACTCCGGCGACGTCGACCTCGCTGCCGAGGCCATCCGCCTCACTCACCAACTGGCGGCCAAGGTCAGCCATGAGGAGGTAGCGGGCCTGCTTGCGCTCATGCTGCTGCATCACGCTCGGCGCCCGTCACGGACCCGCCCCGACGGCAGGCTCGTGCCCCTCGCCGAGCAGGACCGCAGCCTCTGGGACACGCGTCTGATCGCCGAGGGCGTCGACGTACTCCAGGCCGCCCTCGCCCGCGACCGCCTGGGCGAGTTCCAGGCTCAAGCAGCCATCGCCGCGCTGCACGCCGACGCCCGGACGGCCGAGGAGACCGATTGGGTGCAGATCGTCGAGTGGTACGACGAGCTGGTACGCCTCACCGACAGCCCGGTGGCGCGCCTCAACCGGGCCGTCGCGCTCGGCGAGGCCGACGGCCCGCTGGCAGGCCTGGCCGCCCTTCAAGAGCTCGATCCGACCCTGCCCCGTTACACCGCCGCCGCGGCCTACCTGCACGAACGTGACGGTGATCCAGTGACCGCGGTAAGGCTCTACGCCGAAGCCGCCCGATCGGCGTCCAACCTCCCAGAACGCGACCACCTCACGCGACAGGCCGCACGGCTCAACGCGCAGCTGCGCAGTTGAGCGGCCGGCGGTCAGTCGTCGTTGGAGGCTTCCTTGGCTGCGGCCTTGATGTCCCGGGCGGCGACATCGTCGATCGCGGACTCCACGATGCCCTCGGCCTTGGCCAGGGCCTTGCGGATCGCCACGACACCGGGGTCGGACACCAGCGCGATGATCCCGGAATGGCCCGGTGCGATTGCGTTCTCGAGCCTGTCCTCGAGTTCGTTGCGGTGGTGTTGTTGGCGGAGCTTGCCCGTTGCGGCGCCCGCCGCGCCCAGGGCTGCGGCGCTCCCGATGATCGACGGCGGGAAGATCACGCCCAGTGCGATGCCACCGACGACGCCCCACTTCAACCCGGACCGGGTGCTGTGGTCGGTGGCCTTCTGGATCTCCACCTGGCCCCCCGACTCGCGCTTGACCACGACGACACCCTCGATCTCGACGGTGCGCCCGTCCTCGACCGACTTCAACATTTCGTACGCGTCCCGCGCGGTGGCGGTGTCGGCGAAGTCCGCCACTAGGAGCGTGTATGCCCCGTCGGTTGCAGCTGCGACGAAGGCGTCATCGGAGCTGGTGGCAGGGGTCTGGTCGTCCGACATAGGGGCTCCCTCATGTCTCATCCGAGAAGCCCGACGGCCGGGCTCCTTGAGCCTCCAGCCATCCCTGAAGACGAGGATCACCCGCTACGGGTGAGGCAGCCCGTCAGACCGGACGGATCTCGCTGTTGCGACAGACTCGTTGCCTCTCCAGTCATCGCGAGACCGGGGTGTGTCGGACGGGCGACGCGACCCTCAGGCAAAGGCAGGCATCACCTTGTCGTGCACGAGCTGCAGTTGGGTGTTGATGTCGGGAACTCCCTCCACGTCGCGGCCCATCAAAGCCTTGACCAGCGCCCGATCGGTGATCGCGAGGATCATGTGGTTGACGCCGGCGGCCGCGATCTGGTCTTGCAGTTTCGCGGCGCACTCCTCCGGGGTGCCGGCTACCGACAGGCGGTCTGCGACATCGGCGGTGGTCAGCTCGATGCCCTTGGCCATGTCGCCTGCCCCGATCGCCTCGATGACCGGTGCCAGCTCCTCCGGATCCACCCCGTTGCGCTTGAGCTGCTCGGGGGGCATCGCCGAGGCATAGAGACCGACCATGCTGCGCGCGGCGTCCTTGGCGGCGGCACCGTCCTCGCCCACCGAGAAGACGATCCAGGCGCCGAGGTCCAGGTCTTCGACCTTCTTCCCAGCACGCTCAGCACCGATCGTGCAGTGCTTGATCATGTAGTCGTAGGCCTCGCGGGTGTAGCTCAGCGCGTGGTGGCACCCGTCGGAGACCTCAGCCGCCACCTCGAACGACTTCGGTCCGCGCATGGCGCCCATCTTGACCGGCAGCCGCTCCTGGACCGGTCGGGCGAACGTGAACAGACCGCTGTACTTGAAGAACTCACCGTCGTGGGTGATGACCCCCTCGTCGAGCAGGGTCCGGATCACCTCGACCGCTTCCTTGACGCGCGAGAGCGGCTTCGTCGTGGCCCAGTCGATGTGGTACTGCGCGAGGAGGCCGAAGTTGCCGCTCGATACCGCGACCTCGGCCCGCCCATCGGTCAGTTCGTCCAGCGTGGCGGCCGCTTGCGCGATGAGGGTCGGCTCGCGCAGCACGACGCCCGACACGCTCGGGCCCATCCGGATCTGGCTGGTCTGCGCGGCGGCTGCGGCGAACAGGAGCCAGAGGTCCTTGTGCCAGGTCTCGTCAGCGGCGTAGACCGCGTAGAAGCCGAGCTCGTCTGCCTTCTTGATCGAGGCCAGGGACTCGCTCAGCGGGTAGTCCGGCAGCATCGCGTAACTGAATCTCATTCTGGGCTCCTTCTCAGGGGACTCTGTCGGTTCACGGCTTCATACCTCCGCTGCGGCGGTCATGCCCCGGCGTCCTCTGCCTCGACCTCGGCCAGCAGTTCGGAGCCGGTGAGGACCTTGGACGCGAAGTGCCGGTGGATCCACTCCAGGTGGTCGAGACGGCTGTTCATGATCCGCAGGCTGTCCCAGTTGGGGAACGTCTGCTGGAGCACCCAGCGCTCCATCAATCGCGGGTCGACCTCGAAGAGATGGGGATGCGTCGTGATGGCTACGTCGGAGACACGTTCGCCGCCGGGCGGTGTGTACTGCTCGTCGTACCGGAAGCCGATCGGGGTGCCGGAGGAATCGTCGCTCATGGCCGGCTTCCTGACTCGTAGGCCCGGTCGAGGAGGTACTTGCCGGGGTTCATGATGTTGTTCGGGTCGAGCGTGCGCTTGAGGTCGAGCATCACCTCGAAGCCGCGGCCGAGCTCGTCGGGGACGAGATCGACCTCACCCTCGCGACAGGAGCCGTGGCAGGCGCTGATCGAGCCGTTGTGGGCCAGGGCGACCGCAGCGATGTCGCGCTTGGCCTTGACCCACATCTCCCAGGCCCGGTCGTCGAGCTGCTGCTCCCAGATGCCGACGTCGATCTCGGTGAGGTAGTCCACGCCGGTGCTGCCTGAGGTGTAGGCAAACATCCCCCAGTCGTCGAACACGTCGGTACGACGGCGCAGGTCGGCGACGATCGCGTGCCAGGCCTTCGTGACCGACGGCAGGTCGGTGTAGTTGATGGCGGCGTCCTCGCAGTGCCAGCTCATCGGCACCACCTGGCCGGTCTTCGTGCGGCCGTGCATCGGGGTGGCGTAGCGATCGTGCCGAGCGGCCCAGTCGCCCTCGGAGATCTCGTCGCCCAGGTAGCGGGCGCCGTGCTCCTTCGCGATCCGGAACAGTCGCTTCCCGGCGGGCTTGACCTCGTCTTCGTAGCCATACATCACTGCGCACACCAGTGCCCGCACATCACCCGGCTGCGGGATGTAGGCCTCGTCGTCGCGGCGGAGGTAGGCGACCTTCCACTCGTCGAAGAGCACTGCCCCCGCGAAAGTCGCGACCCCGGCGCGGGCCAGCGCCCCGACGCAGGTGTAGGCGTCGTCGTAGTTGTCGAACGACCAGAACGGCGAGAGCTCGGCCTCCGGCTTGGGGAAGAGCTTGAGGGTCGCCTCGGTGGCGATGCCGAGCGTGCCCTGGTGGCCCATGAACAGGTGCTTGAGCTGGTAGCCGCTCGAGGACTTGCTGACCTTGTGCCCGATGCCGTCGCCGACGTGCATCACCTCACCCGTCGGGAGCACATGGTCGAAGCTGAGCACCAGATCGCGGGTGTGCCCGTAACGCGAGCCGATCAGCGACCACCCACTGGTACCGATGCGACCTCCGACCAGCGAGCACGGGTACGACGCCGGGTTGTCGGGGTAGATCAACCCGTGCACCGCGAGCTGCTCGTTGAGCTTGAGCATGTTGATCCCGGTACCGACCGTGACTGTTCGGTTGGCAAGGTCGAGCTCCTTGATCGCGTTCATCCGCTTGACGTCGATGACGATGCCTCCACGCAAGGGGACGGCTCCGTCAGTGAGGCCGGTACCCCCGTCTCGCGGAACGACGGGCACCCGCAGGTCGTTGGCAATCCGGACCACCCCCGCCACCTCGTCCGTGCTGGTCGGCAGCACCGCGAGGTCAGGCAGCCGCTCGGACCAGCGGTGCACCGGGAACGGCGCCGGGACCCGCGCCCGGTTGTAGCGGTCCGGCTTGGAGGTGAGGATCTGCTCGTCCCCGAGCACGGTGCGCAGCGCGGTGACCACCTCGTCGAGACGCTCCACCGCGATGGTCATACCGGGCTGCCTTCCGAGCCCCCGTTGCGTGAACCTCCGACCGTGATGCCTAGTGACTCGGCAAGCAGCTCGTGGATGTCGACCACGTCGATGTTCGTCGCCTCGCCCGCCTCGCCGAGGGGTCTCTCCGACCAGGGGCAGGCGCTCACCAGCGTGTCCACCTCGAGCGCTGCCGCCTTCTCGAGCCGGCCGGCCGAGATCGCCGCGGTGAGTTCGGGCTTCTCGACGGGCAGCCCGCCACCGCCGCCGGAGCAGTAGGACCACTGGGTCACCCGGTCGACGTCGGTGAAGTCCAAGCCGGGGATCGAGCGCAGGATCTCGCGCGGTTCCTTCCAGATGCCCTTGCGCTTGTTGAGCCGACAGGGGTCGTGGTAGGTGATCGCCCGCTCGATTGGCAACGACGGGGTCAGCTTGCCCTCGCGGATCAGCTCGGCGAACAGCTCCACGACGAGGACGACCTCGATGTCGAAGTCGTCGCCGAAGTACTTCGGGTAGTCCTCGGTGAAGGAGATGTAGTCGTGCGGGTCGAGCACGAGCACCCGTCTGGTGCCGGTGGAGCGCCAGTTGTCGAGGTTGTGCTGGGCGAAGCGCTTGGCCTGGTCGACGTACCCCATCTCGGCGGCCGGTCCCCCACAGCACCACTGCTCCCCCATCAGCCCGAACTCGTATCCGGCCAACTGCAGGATCTGGGCTACGGCGCGGGGGACGGAGGTGCGGTAGAACGCCGCCTCGCAGTCGACGAACAACACGGTCTCACCGCCGACCGGCAGGTCAAGCCCGTGGGACCAGTCCCGCACGTGTTCCTGGCTCACCGGTGTCTCGCCGAGCACCGGCTCGTGCGTCCGCTCGTCGGTGCGGGCGTTCCATGACTGCCACGCGGGCTGGTGCACACCGCTCTCGACGGCAAACGCGCGGACCGCTTTGACCACGTCGACGGTTCGCGTCCGGAACCGGTAGAAGTCGCCGGTGAACAGCGTGTTCGGGCAGCGCAGCTCGCAGGCCCCGCACTGGGTGCAGTTGACGTAGTCGGAGGCGACCTCCTCGATCGTTAGCTCACCGCGGTCCATGGCGACGACGTTGGCGTGGAAGGCGGTGGGCGTCCACGATTCGTTGCGGGTCACCTGGGTCACCGGGCAGACCTCGCGGCAGAACTTGTGGCCCGAGGAGAAGCAGTTGTACGACGCGTTACGCCACTGCTCAGTGAACTCCTCGGTCGGAGTCGGCTCTGCCGGTGGCTCGAAGGCGCGGGCGATCTCGTCGGGCATCGCCGCCAGCTCTTCGGGATTGTCGCGCATGCCAGGGGTGAACGGGACGGACACCGGATCTGGTGGTCCCGGCCGGTCGAGCATCGCCATTCGGGCCTCCTGGCAGGGGGCAGGTGATACGCATCACAGGCTTTGCAAGATACGGCTCCGCGGCGTCGCGCCGCAAGGGACCCGACGGCTCTAGATCCGGCTGGATGCCCTGCTCAGCGAGCAGCCGGGCCTCAGCCTCTCGGTGCGTCCGAGATTGAACTGTTGCAGATCCGCCCGGCGTTCAGGCAGTCGCGCACGAGTTGCGCTTGGATGGCTTGGTTCCAGGAGTTCCAGAAGTCGGCGTGTCCGCTGTACACCCCTCCGGAGGACAGACGCACGCCGCTGAGCGAACCGCTGATCTGGTAGCGGAAGTTCAACTCGAGCGAAGGCACGGGAACAGGATGGCTCGCCGGGCATCCACGGACACCCCCCTGGCCCGAGTACACCAGGTGGCTCTTGTGGTCGGCCGAGTCCAGGGTGCGGCCGTTCCAGCAGTTCGGAAACTCGATCCGCAGCGTCAGCCCCGGTCGCACGGGGCATGAGGCCGGTGGCCTCGCCGTACCTTGGACACCGTCGCCGCAGTGCCAATTCGTGATCCAGGTGGGCTGGGGATCGGAGGCGGTGGCCATGTGCGACCCGGCGATCATCTTCAGGCCCTGTGGGAACGGACGGATCGAGACGTTGCTGGGCATCCTCCTGGCGCGGTAGTACGCGATGATTCGGTCCGGCGCGACCCGGCGGCCGTTGTTGAACAACGTCGGCGTCCAGTAGGCCGCCGTGTCTCCCGGTCGGGAGCAGGTGGTCGGCTTGCCTGCGAGGCTGGCGTCGGTGCTGTAGGCGTTGGTGGAGGTGTTGGCGAAGAAGTCGTGCTGGTGGGCGGCGCCAGGCTGACGCGGGTACACGATCGGGTCGTCGGAGTTGGTGTGCGACGAGCGACACACGACCTGGATGGAGCCGAATGTTCGCCCTGCCGCTGCCGCGGCGGACCGATCGACTGATCGAGCGGCTGACTGATCGGCCGACTGAGCGGGTGACTGATCGGCTGGCTGAGCGGCTGTGCCCGCTGAGCCTTCGGCTATCCCAGCGGCTACCAGAGCTCCAGCGGTGGCAACAACGGCGATGTACTTCCTCACGTGGCTTTCCCTTCGCGTTTTCTGGCCCCCGTCGAGTTGCCCGCGCCACTGTGGCAACACCTGACACGGAGTGTCAACCCACCATGACCGAGAGTTTCAGCGGCACACCTGTCGATCGCGGGCTTCCCCTTTGTCAGCGGGCGGGATCGGGCGACGACGGCCGCCACCCCCGCCCGATCAGCCCGTACACCCACGAGTCCGACACATCGCCGTTCACGACGCAGTCTTCGCGTAACGTCCCTTCACGCACGAATCCAAGCTTCTCCAGGACGCGGGCAGATGCCAGGTTGCGCGTATCGGTCTCGGCCTGGACTCGGTTCAGGTCCAGCGTGTCGAATGCCCAATGCAGCAAGGCGAGCCCGGCCTCCGTCGCGTAGCCATGACCCCATGCTGCATCGTTGAAGCAGAAGCCCATCGACGCGCTGCGGTAGTCGGGGTTCCACCGGGTAAGGCTGCACCAGCCGATGAACGCCCCGTCGGAAACACGGTCAACGGCCAGCCGGGTCCCGGTACCCTCCTCTGCCATCTGCCGGCAAGCCGTGATGAACTGCTCGGCACGCCCTCGTTCGCTCCAGGGCGGCGCGTCCCAGTAGCGAAGCACGTAGGCGCTGCTGTGCAGCGCGAACAGTGCGTCCGCGTCCGCGTCTTTGAACGGACGTACTTGCAGACGAGCAGTGTGCAGCGTGGGGGCGGGCAGGGGCATGCGTGCCATGTTGCCTTGTCATGCGGAGGGCCGGGCAGCCGCCTTCGGGATCCACGACGTGACGTGAGGTCGGTCTGCGAGCTCCGCTCGGCCGGTAGACCACAGGAGCACCTGGACCGGGTCACCTTCCGGAGCGTCGGGGAACAGTCGGGCCAGCACCGCGGCGCAGAGCGACTCAGGGGGAAGCCAGCTAATCCCCAGACCCTGGGTGATGTCATACGTATGCACCAGGGTCTCATTGACTCCCAGCGCTGCAAAGCCGCCTGGGTCAGTCGCCCCCCAGTGCCATGCGCGAGCGTCGGGTCCGGCCGCGGCCAGCGCGCTGCTCAGGAGCCTTCCGCAGGCGGTGACCACCTGGAGCACGTCACGCGGCGGCGCGTCGGCGTGGATGACGAGGTCGAAGGGCAGGTAAGCCCCCGGCTGAGCCGCTACCTGTCCCCCATAGGCCAGAAGGTCATGTGCGACATGGGCAGCGGTCGTCCAGCAGCTCCATTCCAGCGACCCGGCGGGGCCCTGCCAGTCTCGAGACTCGTACGGCGTGAGTACTCGCACCATCTCGGCAAGGGCCTGGTCGACGTCCCGGCTATCCAATGCGGCCGCCAGGCAGCGCAACGCAGTGGCCAACAGCAGACTCTTCGGAGGTGAAGTCGTCGTAACGCGTCACGCTCACACAGTTCCATATCGCAAGGACCGTCCGAACATCGGCAGACAGCGCGCTCCTGACGGGATGGGATGCAGTCAGGCGCCGCATACCGCGCTGGCCGACGCGACGTCACCTTCGTGATGTCACCTCCAGTACGGTGACGCTAGGTTGAGCAAATCGATTATGTAGAACCCAAGCCAGAGCCAGCGGATCAGCCCCTCACGGGTGGCGTCGCGGCCAGAGATCCGGTGTATGGAGGACGAGATGAGTGACCTTCGACCGTCGCCCGAAGATAAGTTCTCCTTCGGGCTGTGGACCGTTGGGTGGCCCGCCCGCGACCCCTTCGGCGACGCCACCCGCGCACCAATCGATCCGGTCGACAGCGTGCACAAATTGGCTGAGCTCGGGGCTTGGGGCGTCACCTTCCATGACGACGACCTAGTCCCCTTCGGCAGCGACGAGAAGTCCCGCGACGCGACCATCGCAGGCTTCAGGAAGGCGCTCGACGACACGGGCCTGGTCGTCCCGATGATGACCACCAACCTGTTCACGCATCCGGTCTTCAAAGAAGGCGCCTTCACCAGCAATGACCGCGGCGTTCGCCGTTACGCACTCCGCAAGGTCATGCGGAACCTCGACCTCGCCCACGAGCTGGGCGCCGGTACCTATGTCTTCTGGGGGGGTCGCGAAGGCTCGGAGGTCGATGTCGCAAAGGACATTCGAGCGGCACTTGACCGCTACCGAGAGGGTCTCGACACGCTGTCGCAGTACTGCATAGACAAGGGCTACGACATCCGATTCGCGATCGAGCCCAAGCCCAATGAGCCACGCGGTGACATCCTGCTGCCGACGGTCGGCCATGCCCTCGCCTTCATCACCTCGCTCGAGCACTCCGACCGAGTCGGTATCAACCCCGAGGTCGGACACGAGCAGATGTCCAACCTCAATTTTGTGCATGCCATCTCTCAGGCGCTCTGGCACGACAAGTTGTTCCACATCGACCTCAACGGTCAGCATGGTCCGAAGTTCGACCAGGACCTGGTCTTCGGCCATGGGGACCTGATCAGTGCCTTCGGCCTCGTGGATCTGCTGGAGTTCGGCGGACCCAACGGCGGGCCTGCGTACGACGGACCGCGCCACTTCGACTACAAGCCGCTACGCACCGAAGACCTCGACGGCGTCTGGGATTCAGCCGCCTCCAACATGCGGAGTTACCTGCTGCTCAAGCAACGAGTGGCCGCCTTCCGAGCCGATCCCGAGGTGCAAGCAGCCTTGACAGCAGCCGGCGCGCCCGACCTCGTCACCCCGACCCTGTCCGATGGGGAAAGCCACGCAGACCTGCTCGCAGACCGATCCGCCTTCGAGGAGTTCGACGCCGAGAAGTCCGGCCAGCGGGCGCATGGCGCGATCCGTGTCGACCAGCTCATGTTCGAGCACCTACTCGGCGCCCGCTGAAAGATCTGACAGGCGAAGTCACCATGCCACTCGTTGCCGGCGTCGACTCATCAACCCAGTCGTGCAAGGTCATCGTGTGCCATGCGTCGACCGGTGAGGTGGTGCGCTCCGGCAGCGAGCCGCATCCGGATGGAACCGAGGTAGATCCAAGTGCATGGTGGGACGCTCTTCAGGCGGCCATCGCCGGCGCAGGCGGCTTGGACGACGTGGCCGCTATCGCCGTCGGGGGGCAGCAGCATGGGATGGTCTGCCTCGATGAGGACGGCGAGGTAGTCAGGCCAGCCCTGCTGTGGAATGACACCAGATCAGCACAGGCCGCGCTCGACCTGATCCAGGAACTGGGTGGAGGTGAGACCGGCAGCAAGGCCTGGGCAGAGGCTGTCGGCTCGGTTCCGGTCGCATCGTTCACTGTCACCAAACTGCGGTGGATGGCCGAGCACGAGCCTGCCAACGCGTCGCGGACGGCTGCTGTGTGCTTACCGCACGACTACCTCACGTGGCGGCTCAGCGGCTCAACGGATCCAGGCACACTCGTGACTGATCGAGGCGACGCGAGCGGCACGGGCTACTGGGCACCCTCCACTGGGGAATACCGCGACGACCTCTTCGAACGTGGCCTCGGCCATGGTGCCTTCACGCCCCGTGTCCTCGGTCCCGCCGACGTCGCCGGCCAGACGAGCAGGGGGCGGTTGCTTGGACCCGGCAGCGGCGACAACGCGGCGGCAGCGCTTGGGCTCGGAGCTGAACCGGGGGACGTCATCGTCTCGATCGGCACCTCTGGTGTCGTCTGCGCCGTCGCCGAGCAGCCGACTCGTGATCCGAGTGGAACAGTTGCCGGATTCGCAGACGCGACGGGCCGGTACCTGCCGTTGGTCGCAACCCTCAACGCAGCAAGGGTTCTCGACGCCGCAGCCAACCTGCTCGGCATCGACCACGAAGAGCTGTCCAGCCTGGCGCTGTCCGCGCCACCCGGAGCCGACGGTCTCGTTCTCGTCCCGTACCTCGAGGGCGAACGCACCCCCAACCGTCCCGATGCCACAGGTGCCATCCATGGGTTGACCCGTCGCTACAGCGACGCCGGCACATCTGGCCCGCGCGGCGATCGAGGGCTTGATGTGCGGTCTCGCTGATGCTGTCGAGGCGCTCAGACAGCAAGGAGTCACGCTGAGCAGGCTGATCCTTGTTGGTGGTGCGGCGCGATCCCCTGCCGTACGCCAGATCGCGTCCGCCGTACTTGGCTTCCCCGTGACGGTCCCCACGATTGGCGAGTACGTCGCCAGGGGCGCCGCCCGCCAGGCCGCGTGGGTGTTGTCAGACCAGCGTCAACCACCGGTGTGGCCGCTTGCCGAATCTGCGTACGTCGACGTGGCCCCCACGCCCTATGTCCGAGACCTTTATGCCGACGTTCGGGATCTCACCGCCAACCGACCAACCGGCTCGTCGCCTTGACTCGCTCAGACGGGGCTGTGCCAACGGTCGCTCCCTTCGTCGAGTCGGCGGTTCGCAGAGCGGGCCTTTCGCGAGCCGGATCTTGTCGACTGACGCTGGACCCGAGCGGTGCCAGGGTCGCCTACCAGGTCAATTGTCCACCGGAGAAGCCACCGCAGGGTGGCCAGCGTTTCCTGCCGAACGGTGTGCCGGCGTCGGCGATCGGTCAGCGTGTTTTCGTCGCGGTCGTCGATGGCGGCGTGACGACGGCGGTCGGACCGGACGGAGCAAACTCGTGGCGGCCGTCGTGGTCACCGGACGGTCAACGGCTGGCTTTCTACTGTGACGAGCACGGGAACCCCCACCTGTGGATCTACGAGGTTTCCACCGGTCAGGCCCGTCGGGTCAGTGAGGCGAGCATCAAGGCTCACCTCGTTGTGGGCGATGAGCCCCAGTGGCGACCCGACGGTGCTGAGGTCATCGTGCCGATTGTCCCTGCCCACGGCCCTCACCGGACGCCCAAACCGAACGTGGCGACCGACCAAGCTACGGGTGTCCAGGTGTACGAAGTGGACGCGGAGGGCGCACAAGGAGACCAGAGTGCAGGTCTCGACCTGAATGCGCACTACATGCGGGAGAACAACGCCGCGGTCGGCGCCGTCTCGGTCGGCGATGGGGCGCTGCGCATCGTCGTGTCAGCCGACTCGGAGCCGAAGCCGAGCGTCGCTCAGGTGTCACCCACCGGTCGCTGGGTGTCCTACTTGTCGGTGGCACGGGAGGATCGGGAAAAGGAGGCAGCGGTCGGTTACGGCGTGCACGATCTGGCCCTCGTACCGTCTGTGGGTGGTGAGGTGAGCCTGGTCGCCGACCGGATCGCGGTCCCACTCGGCAACGTCTACCTGGCCACGTACATCTGGCATCCGACCCGGGACCAGCTGTTCTGGGTGCGGGACCGGCAGCTGTGGACGGCCGTGGCCGAGGAGTCGACCTGGGCACCGCGACAACTTGCCGTGGAACTGGGCGAATTCACCGTCGCGCCATTGCAGGTGACTCGCGACGGCACGGCTGTGATCGCCGGTGTGAACCCGCTGGATCTGAACGACTACGCCGACCCTCGTCCTCAGCGGCTTGCCGTGGTCCCGCTCAATGGTGGACCAGAGAGCACCATTCCCCTGCCGGAAGGTTTGCTGTTCCTGGACCTGGTCGGCCAAAGCCCTGCGACGACGTGGGAACCGCAGCCCGGGGTCGTCACCGCCATCGCCCAACGACGCGGGGCTGCTGAAGTCGCGCTCCTGAGGATCGACGTTGCGACAGGCCGGGTCTCTACCGCATGGCAGAAAGCCGCGCAGATCAATGCAGCGGGCGCGCCGTCCGATCATCGGTTCCTTGTGGCGGGATTCGAGGACTTCGACCATCCCGCCAACCTCTACGTCTTCGATGAGTCGTGCACACGGAGCCGGCAGATCACACAGCTCGAGTCCGGGTTGGAGGATCCTCGCTTCGGGCCGGTCGACACGGTCGAGACGTCCGTCCCGTCATCCGACGGAAGTCGCACGAATGCCACGACCACGGTCTTGCTCCCCGCAGGCACCGCCCGCGGTGATCGGCTCCCCGCGTTGGTGTTGGTCTATCCCGGCGGCAACATGTCCGGCTACGCCTCCGAGTTCGGCGGTGGAAGCCCCTCAGGGTTCCCGGTCTGGCCACTTCTGGCCAGCGGCTACGCAGTCCTGCTTGCCGAAGTGCCGCGCGGGGCAGCGGATGTCGGTGACCGGGGCCCTGTTCAAGAACTCGTGGACGGCCTCGTGCCGCAGCTCCACCATGCCGCCGAACTCGGCTACATCGACCCCGCACGAGTGGCACTCGCGGGTCACTCTTACGGCGCGTACGCGAGCGCGGCCGTGATCAGCGGCACCGAAATGTTTCGCGCTGCGGTGGCCATCAGCGGGGTTTACGACCTACCCGGCAGCTATGGCTGGCTGGACTTCGGCCGCCAAAGTCCGCCGTTCCCCGAGTGGTACGAGAACGGTCAAGGCGGCATGGGCACCCACCCCTGGGCAGACCTCCAACGGTACCTCGACAACTCCCCGTACTACCGTGCTGATCGCATCCACACGCCGCTGCTCCTTCTCCATGGCGGCAGCGACCAGGTGTGCCCCGCCGCAGAAGCAGGAAAAATGTTCAGCGCCCTCAAACGACTCAACCGCACAGCACTCCTGGCCGTCTACAACGGCGAAGGGCACGGAACGGAAACCTGGTCACCGAGCAACGTCGCCGACGCGACCACCCGGCTGCTCAAGTTCCTCGACCTCCACCTCTCCCCTTCGCCGTAGGACCAGTCGGGCAACTGACCGGCGCCGGTGGGTGCGACGTCGGGTTCACGACTCGCGCTCGGGAAACTTGCCCTCCTCGCGAATGCGGTCGTTGAGCAGGGACAGGTACTGATCCTCGTCGAAGTCGAGGGGGACCTCTTTACCGGTCCAGCTCGACAGGTGGATGGCGTTGGCCAAGCGCACCCCGTGTATTCCGTCGGCGCCGGCAGCGATCAGCGGCTTCCCGTCGATGACGTTGAGGGCGAAGTTCTCCAGCACGTCGGCGTGCTGTTTGTTCCATGGAGACTCGGCCTCGAAGGTCTCTTGGGTGTAGAGCGTGTCGAGGTCGAACTGGCCACCAGCGAGCTTCATGGCGTCGCTCATGTCCATCCCGGCGCTCAAGACGGGCTCCCGCTTGCGCAGTCGAGTCACGGTCGCCTTCTTGCTGTCCTCTACGACAATCTTTCCCTGGTCGCCGAGGATCTCGAACCGGTCCGAGCCGGCCATGTCGTGCGTGCAGGTGACGAGCGTGCCGGTGGCGCCGCCGCCATAGTCGACCAGCGCTGTAACCTCATTTTCGACCACGATGTCCCGCCCGATCCCGTAGCCGAGCTTTGCGTAGACGGACTTCGGGACGCCGCAGATCCATTGCCACAGGTCGAGCTGGTGCGGTGCCTGGTTCACGAGGACGCCGCCGCCCTCGCCGCCCCAGGTGGCTCGCCACCCACTCGAGTCGTAGTAGCCCTGCGGCCGCCACCAATTGGTGATGATCCAATTCGTGCGAAGGATCGTGCCGATCTCGCCGGCGTCGACGATCGCTTTGAGCCTCTGGTAAAGCGGGTTCATCCGCTGGTTGAACATGATGCCGAAAGTGAGTTCTGGCTTGGTGGCCGCGAAAGCGATGAGTTCGTTGACCTGCTTGGTGTAGACGCCCGCCGGCTTCTCGACGAGAGCGTGGATACCGCTCCCGAGTGCCGCGATGGCCATTTCCGGGTGCAGGTAGTGCGGGACCGTGGTGACAATCGCATCGACGTCGCCGCTCCCGATCATCGCGAGGTAGTCCTCGTGGATCGCAACGCCGGGGTATTTCTGTCGCACGACATCCCGCTTGGCCGGGTCGGTCTCACAGATGGCGCCAACCGACATATGCGGGACCATGCCCTGCGCGATCGCGCCGGCATACATGCCGCCTTGCTGGCCCATGCCGATGATCCCCAGCCGCACCCCGTTCATCACCGTCTCCTGTCCCCGCTGCCCCTGACACGTCCTTGCCTGGGCAGCGATAATGTCGACCCGCAATCGCCGGATCTTGTCCAGCGGATCGGAGGGTAAGGATGTGGACGCTATCCGGGTTCGCTGACGAGATCGACCCCGACCCCGCCACCCAGTGCAGGGTGCTTGGTGAACTCGGAATCCGGTACGTCGAGCTACGGAGTGCGTGGGATTGCAACGTGCTCGACCTGACCGACGAACAAGTTGCCGACGTCAATCGCATTCTCACCGAGCATGGCATCGAAGTGTCGTCGATCGGTTCCCCGATCGGGAAGATCAACATCGAGGAGGACTTCGATGCGCACCTCTTGCGGATGGAGCGTGCGGTGGAGGTTGCACGTGAGTTAGGCGCTCCGTTTATCCGTGTCTTCTCCTTCTTCCTCACCCAGGAACAGAAGCCCGCGGACCACCGCGACGAGGTGATGCGACGCTTGTCGGCACTCGCGGAGAGGGCGATGGCGGGGGATGTCATCTTGCTGCACGAGAACGAGAAGGACATCTTCGGCGATGTTCCGGCCCGGGTCCACGACCTCGTGACGACCGTCGACTCTCCCGCTCTCAGGCTCACGTGGGACACCGCCAACTACGTTCAGTGCGGCGTCGTACCCTTCCCTGATGCCTACGAGCTGCTACGCCCTTTCACCGACTACATGCAGATCAAAGACGCGACACTGGGCACCGGTGAGGTGGTGCCGGCCGGCGAGGGCGACGGCCGGATCCGGGAGACCATGCGCGCACTGGCTACCGACGGCTTCGACGGCTTCTTCTCTATGGAGCCGCACCTGGCTACTAGGCACCAACTTGGTGGGTTCTCCGGCCAAGACAACTTCATCCGTGCCACCAAAGCGTTCACGGCAATCTTGGATGCCGAGGGCATCCCCTATCAGTGAAGCAGCCATTCCGCCCTCGAAGGACAACTCATGGCCGCTCGAGCAGCCCATCAGGAAGTAGGGCTTCTTTGAGGTTTGCACTGATCGGCTGCGGGGCAATCGCGCCGACGCACGCCCGGGCACTTCGTCAGCTGGGGCCTCGTGCCGAGCTCGTCTGTTGCTGCGACGTCATACCAGCGAGAGCAGCTGCCTTGGCCGAGGAGTTCGACAGCCGTGTTGCGGCCCTTCCCGACGTCCTGGCCGACCCTGCGGTCGATGCGATCATCGTCTGTACGCCAAGCGGCCTGCACGCCGATGTGGGCGTGCCGGGCCTTCTCGCCGGCAAGCACGTCTTGATCGAGAAGCCGATGGAGGTCGACGTCGAGGGGTGCGAACGATTGCTCGACGCCCAACGCTCATCCGGCTCGACCCTCGGGGTCATCTGCCAGCACCGCTTCGACCCGGCGTCCCAACTGGTCAAGAAGTCCATCCTCGACGGCGACCTTGGCCGGCTTATCCTGGCGAACTGCCAGGTGCCGTGGTTCCGGACGCAGGAGTACTACGACTCCGGCGACTGGCGCGGGACCTGGGAGTTTGACGGCGGGGGCTGCCTGATGAACCAAAGTGTGCACACCGTGGACCTGCTGCGCTGGACGTGCGGGCCTGTGCGATCCGTCTACGCCCAGGCACGCACGGCGGCACACGAGCGAGTCGAGGTGGAGGACGTCATCTGCGCCACCATCGTGTTCGACAACGATGCCCTCGGCACCGTTGTCGCATCAACGAGTGCCTACCCCGGGTTCCCGGCGCGGCTGGCGGTGCACGGGACCAACGGCAGCGCCGTCATCGAGGGTGACCGGCTGGCGACACTCGCCGTTCTCGACAAAGAGCCACTCGGCGGCGAGAGCGCGAACGCGCATGCTTTGCAGGTTGCGATGGGAGGCACGCGCGCCGCCACCACGGCGGTGGACGAAGAGTTGACCACACCAGTCGACCCGGCCGACGTCTGGGGCGAAGCTCACCGCTTGCAACTGCTTGACTTCATCGATGCCGTCGAGGAGGGCCGGGCGCCACTGGTCGACGGGCTCGCGGGCCGCCAAGCAGTCGAGCTCGTTCGAGCGATCTACGAGTCGGCCAAGACCGGAGAGGTCGTCACGCTCTGATGCCAGCACCTTCAACTGATCAACACCTACTCAGGGACTGCAAGAAGGCGGCGTGACTGTGGCGAAGATCGGCGTCCAATCCATCACCATCAAGAACTCCTTCGGCGAGATCGGCGCGTACGAGACCTTGCGCAAGGTGAGCGAGGCGGGTTACCGCGCTATTGAGATCTCGCAGGTGCCGATGACGCCCGGCAACGTCGCGGAGATGCAGCGGGCCCAAGACGAGCTCGGAGTTCAGGTCGTCGCCCTGTCTGCGCCGCTGACCACTCCTCAAGGGGCAGCTTCCGAGTCCCTGACGAACAACTTCGAGAAGGTCGTCGCCGACTGCAAGGCCCTCGACACTTCAATCGTGCGGATCGGCATGCTGCCGTTCGAGGCGATGGGCTCTCTCGACCTCGTTATCGACTTCGCGAAGAAAGCCAACGAGCTCGCACTCCGCCTGCAGGGCGAAGGCATCACACTTTACTATCACAACCACCACGTTGAGTTCGCGAAGTTTGACGGGCGGCACCTGCTCGACATCATCGTCGAGACCGCACCGGATATCGGGCTCGAGCTGGACGTTCACTGGATTCACCGCGGCGGCCTCAACCCGGTCGATGTTCTCGCCCAGTACGCCGGACGAGTCGGGCTCGTGCACCTCAAGGACTACCGGATCGGCCCGGTGCCCCCCACCGCAGTGGAAGCGATGGCCGCCGGTGACAGCGCCGCGTTCATGGCTGCCTTTATGGGGGTGGTGCAGTTTGCCGAGGTTGGCGCGGGCAACTTCGATTGGAAGCCGATCATCGACCAGGCCCTGGCGAGCGGCGCGGAGTACCTGTTCGTTGAGCAGGACGACACGTACGGCCGCGATCCATTCGAGTCCCTCGCGATGTCCCGCGATCACCTGCGTGAGATCGGCTTCGGCGAGTTGTTCTGAACGTTGGGCTGTCGTTCTCAACGCTGCTGCGAGCGGGTGAGCTCGCCGACGTGCGTCAGCACGGCGGCGACGACGTCATCATCGTCAGCGACCGCCGGGTCGAGCGCGCCGAGGACGGCCCGTACGGCGACCGGCAGCTCGCCGGCGGCGAGCGGCACCACTTCCTGGGCGCGGGCGTCGGTCACCGGTGCGCCGATGCCGCGTAGGTGGCACACCCAGGCGGCAATCGCCCGGGTCGCCCCCTGCGGCAGCCGACCAGCGTCCCGCTCCAGACGCAAGGCCGGCAGTATTCGCACCGGTAACTTCTGTGAGCCGTCGGCCGCGATCTGGTTCAGGAGGTGACGCATGCGCGGGTTGGCGAACCTGTCGACCAGGGCGTCGCGGTAGGTGGCCAGTTGGTCGGCAGGCAGGGCCAGGTGGGTCGACGCCTCGGCCCACCAGTGCTCCAGCCAGGTCCGGCAGGTGTCGTCGGCCATCGCATCAGCCACTGTGGCGTGACCGCGGATCGTTCCCGCGTAGGCCAGGAGCGAGTGACCACCGTTGAGCAACCACAGCTTCCGTTGCTCGAACGGTCCGATGTCGTCGGTGAACGTTGCGCCGGAATCCTCCCAGCGCGGCCGAGCGACGCCGAAGGTGCCGCTGAGCACCCACTCGCTGAAGGGCTCGGTGGCTACCGGGACGCGGTCGTCACGACCAGTCGCCTCGACGACGGTGCGAACGTCGTCCGACGTAGTCGCTGGGGTGATCCGGTCGACCATCGTCGTTACATAGGAGACGTTCTCCTCCAACCACGGCAGCAGCGTGGGGTCGACCGACTCGGCGAGATCGCGAACCACCCGTTCGACCGCGGCCCCATTCTCGGGCAGATTGTCGCAAGGCACGAGGGCAATAGGTCCAGCGTCGGCCCTGCGGCGAGCCGCCAGCCCCGCGAGCAGCTTGGCCGGCGCCGTCCGCACCGGCGCGGCCAGGTCCGCGCGCAGTGACTCGCTGTCAGCCTGCACCTCCGGCCGGGAGCGATCGAGCCGACCGTCGTCGCCTCGCGCATATCCTGCTTCGGTCACGGTGGACGTGACCACGGACACCTCAGGCGCGGCGAGATAGCCCAGCCAGGCCGCATGGTTGGAAGCCGCGTGGGCACGGCTGATGCTGCTCAGCACATCGAACCGGTCAGCGTCTCGAGCACGGGTGACCAGCGTGTAGAGGCCGTCCTGGGCGGACAGGGCATCAGCCAGATCGGGCTTACGACCGGTGAAGGCGGCGTAGCCCCAAGCGGCGGCGTCCGGCGCGCGATCGGTGTACCAGGCCTGGTGAGCGCGGTGGAAGTTACCGAGACCCAGGTGCACCATCCGCACGGGCGCGGCTGAACGCTCGCGCCGCAGTTCGCTCACAGTTTGAATACCTCCTGCGGGCGCTTTGTGACGAGGTCGATCGCCACCTCAGTCGCCTCGTCCTCGTCGAGCCGGTGTTCGGCGACCAGCTGGGCCAGGAAGCCACTATCCAGCCGACGCGACATGTCGTGGCGAGCCGGGATCGAGCAGAACGCTCGAGTGTCGTCGATGAATCCGGACGTCCGGGTGAACCCGCCGCTCTCCGTGACCGCCGCACGGAAGCGCCGCACCGCCTCCGGAGCGTCGAGGAACCACCAGGGCGCGCCGACGAAGACAGCAGGGTAGAAACCGGCCAACGGGGCGAGCTCGCGGGAGAACACCGTCTCATCGAGGGTGAACAGCACGAGGCGCAGGTTGGGGTGGGTGCCGTATCGCTCTAGCAACGGCCGCAGCGGGTCGGTGAAGTCGCCGCGCAGGGGCATGTCATGTCCGGTGTCGGCGCCGTATTTCTCGAACGTGGGCCGGTGGTGGTTGCGACGTACACCTGGATGCAGGGTCATCGTCAGGCCATCCTCGGTGGACATCCGCGCCATCTCCAGCAGCATGTGCCGGCGCAAGGCAATGCAGTCATTCGTCGAGGCTGTGCCGGCGAGCCCCGCTGCATAGATCCGCTCGGCATCGGCCGGCTCGAGCGGAGTGGTGCCCACGTCCTCGTGGCTGTGGTCAGCGGAGGTCGCCCCGTGCGCCATGAAGTACGCCCGGCGCTCTTGCATCGCCTCCACCCAACCCGCGTAGCTCGCGGTGTCGACACCGGCCACCTCGCCCAGCCGAGCGACGTGCGTCGGCCAATCCGAGTAAGAAGGCTCCAGATACTTGTCCGGCCGGAACGTCGGGATGACGCGCCCGGACCACGCGTCGTCGGCCGCCAACGCGGCGTGTGCAGAGAGGTCGTCGCGCGGGTCATCCGTCGTCGCCATCACGGAGATACGGAACCGCTCGAAGAGGGCCCTGGGTCGGTAGGCCGGCTGCGCCAGCCGCTGCGCTAAGGAGTCGTAGATCGCGTCGGCGGTCTCCGCGGAAGGCCGCACGGTGATCTCGAAGATCTCCGCGAGTTCCGACTCCAACCAGTATCGGACCGGCGTGCCTCGGAACACATGCCAGTGTGAACACAGCTGTCTCCAGACCTCACGGGCCTTCGCTTCGGGCAACGGCCCCTGCCCGACACCGAGGGTGTCCAGCGGCACCCCGCTGGCGTGCAGCAGCCGGGTGACGTAGTGGTCAGGAGTCACGAACAGGTCCGCGGGGTCGCGGAACGGCTCGTCGTCGACCAAAATCCGTGGGTCGACGTGACCGTGTGGGGAAATGATCGGCAGTTCCCGCACGGCGTCGTACAACTGCCTGGCGATCGCCCGGACCTTGGGCTCCGCCGGCAGCAAGCGGTCGGGGTGAAGTACGAGGGGTGCGGGTTGGCTCACCATGCGCCCATCGTTGCCGCAGGGTCACGCATACGGCAATCGGATGCCCGGAGTTGTCGCGAGGCATTGTCCGGCTCCAGTACAGGCGGGAGAGTGAGGAAATGACGCAGACCTTCGACAAGGACACGCGACAGGGCGCGACAGTCGTCGGTGGCTCGGATCGTGAGCTGAGCGACGACGAGGTCAGGCGATTCGTCGCGGAGCAACTGGCAGGCGTCGACCTCGACGGGCGGAGCATGTGTGTGATCGTCCCCGACGGCACCCGCAGCTGTCCGCTGCCCCTACTGCTGGATGCGGTGCATGGCGCCGTGCACGGCCGGGTGAGCCGACTCACTGTGCTCATTGCCCTCGGCACCCACGCGGCGATGTCGGAATCGGCGATGGCCAAGCACCTCGGCTACCGAGAGGGCAGGCTCGCCGAGCGGTATCCGGGCACCACGGCGATCAACCATGCGTGGTGGGACCCCGGCACCTTTGTCTCGGTTGGCACCATCGGAGCCCAGCGGCTGGCCGAGCTCTCGGACGGCAGGTTGGTGCGGGACGTCGATGTACGCCTCAACCGCGCGGTCGTCGACCACGACCTCACACTCATCGTCGGACCGGTCTTTCCGCACGAGGTGGTGGGCTTCTCGGGAGGCAACAAGTACCTCTTCCCCGGTGTCGCTGTGCAAGACGTCATCGACGTTTCCCATTGGCTCGGCGCCCTGATCAGCAGCGCGGAGATCATCGGGACCACGGGCATCACTCCGGTTCGTGCGCTGATCAACGAGGCCGCCTCGCTGGTGCCCGGTCAGCGTGTGGCGTTGTGCGTCGTCGCACCTTCAGCGCCAGGGGGTCTGCATGCTGCTGCCTTCGGCGATCCAGAAGCAGCATGGGCTGCGGCAGCGGGCATATCCGCCCAGTCGCACATCCGCTACCTAGACGCCCCAGTACGTCGGGTGCTGTCCCTGGTGCCGGAGAAGTACGAGGACATGTGGACCGGCGCCAAGGGCTTCTACAAAGTGGAGCCGGTCGTCGCCGAGGGTGGGCAGGTCGTCATTTACGCCCCGCATATCACCCAGGTCAGCGCGATGCACCCGGAGGTCGAACGGATCGGGTACCACTGTCGCGACTACTTCCTCGGGCAGTGGGACCGCTTCAAGGACGTGCCGTGGGGTGACCTTGCGCACTCCACGCACCTCCGGGGCGCCGGCACCTACGACGCGGAGCACGGTGAGCGGTGCCGGGTCACGGTCACCCTCGCCACCGGCATTTCCGAGGATGTGGTTCGGGCCATCAACCTCGACTACCTCGACCCCGCGGAGGTCGAAATCGACACGTGGTCAACAGATCCCGATACCCTCGTTGTCCCTGAGGCTGGCGAAGTCCTCTACCGGCTCCGCTGACATCCGGTCTCTGGGCCGGCCGGAACCGAGGTCTGCGCGGGGCTATGGTCGAGCGTAGGACCAGATCGGAAGCACAACTCGCCAGCTGGTCGTCGGGTGATGACCACACAGGGCTCGGGTCTCCCGGATTTGGTCATCACCCGACGACGGTCCATGACGTCGGGGTTCGCCCGCCGCCGCTGACCGGTGCCTCACGATGAGTGGTTGACGCAACTACGGGGCGCGGACCACCCACTGCCCGTCGGCGTAGCTGCCGCTCCCCGAGACATTCCAATAGATGCGCGCGCCGTAGTCAGCCGTGGCGTTGGAGTTGTACCCCTGGTCGTAAATGCAGCACAGGGTAGCGTTGGAACTCTGCCCTTCGTAGAAGCACATCCAGCCCCGCTTGGCGTTGCCGGGGCCGGGGCATCGCAGGGTATATGGGTCGCCTGATTCGATGTACCGGACGTGGCTGTTGATGAAGGCCCCAGGCAGCTTCGCCGGGAAAGTGATCCCCTCGCCGAAATAGCCGCTCGTGCCACTGCTTCCGCCCGCGGTGAAGTAGCCGCGCATCGCCTGCCCCGGCTGCAAGACCGGCTGGGCCCGTGCTACGGGGGCCTTGAGGTCGACGGCCTTGACGCTGTGATCCTTGATCTGCGCCGAGCTAACGCTGTTGTGCCCGAGCTGGACAGCGGCGTAGCCTGTCCCGCTTGCCGCAAGCACCAGGGCCAAAAGCGCGACCGCCATGGATGGGGATAAGGAGTCCTTGAAGAAGCGCCGCATTGGCCTTCCTTTCTTCGGAGGCCGGTCCTATGGCCGACCGTACGTTTGAAGGTCTACTCCCTTCGGTCCAGGGTCCGCAATGGTTGCAGCCTGCGGACATCGACTTGCAACGGCGGGCACGTTGGCTCTCCTCGACCGAGGTTCGCGACGCGCGAATTCGACGACGCGACGACAGCGCGTCGAGCAGTACGTCCGAGGGCGACCTCTGTGGCTCGACGGCAGCAGCCGTCCTGCCCAGATCGGGTACGTCATAGTTTTAGCATTCCGCGCGGATCGCGACAGATCCGCACGGTGGCTCTTGGCTGCGAGCGATGCCACGTGTGGATACGCTTTGAACCTCAGCCCTTCAGTGGATTCGGAGGCCCTAGTGACGATCGTCGTGACGGAAGACAACTTCGTGAGAGCGGAGACCAACCGGATGCTTGTTGGCCTCCAGACCCAGGCCGGCGGCGTGAACGTCTGGAAGCATCACCGCGCGCCAGCGGCCCTCGACGAGCAGACTGTTATCCGCACCAACCGAGACACTCTCTACAGCATGACGGTGGCGAATATCTCGGACGGGGCTACCTTGACCGTCCCAGATGCCGATGACCGGTACATGACGGTGATGGTGGTCAACCAGGACCACTACATCAACCGGGTCTTCTCCGAGCCTGGGGAGTACGAGCTGACTACGGACGAGTTCGACACCCCGTATGTGCTCTTGGCTGCACGAGTGCTGGTTGACGCCTCGGACCCTGAAGACGTGGCACAGGCGAACCAGATCCAAGACGGGTTCTCCCTGAGTGCCCGGGCGAGCGAACCCGTCGAACTGCCCGACTACGACGAGGAGTCGTTCACGGCGGTCCGTACCGCTGTCCTGAAGGAAGCCTCGCAGGGCCTCCATGGCACCCACGGCATGTTCGGCAAGAAGGAAGACGTCGATCCGCACGCTCACCTGCTTGGCACCGCCGGAGGCTGGGGCGGACTGCCCGAGCAAGAGGCCTACTACGAGAGCCGTGAGCCGGGACTCCCCGTCGGCCGGTACACGATCACTGCCAAGGATGTCCCCGTTGATGCATTCTGGTCCATCACCGTGTATGGCGCCGACGGATTCCTCCATAAGAACGCCCTCGACGCCTACAGCGTCAACAGTGTCTCCGGCGCCAAGAACGCGGACGGATCAATCACCGTGACCTTTGGTGGCGACAGCAGCGAGGTGAACCCGCTCCCAATCGAAGACGGCTGGAACTATACCGTCCGCATGTACCGTCCCAGCGCCGAGATCCTGAATGGTTCCTGGACCTTTCCCGACCTGGAACCGGCTTCCTGACTACCGCCCAACTGCGTCCGCTCATCCGCCTGTCAGACGGTTCTACACCACTGGGCGTTTGGTTGCGAGCGGGACAGCGAAGCGCAGGTGAAGCACCCGGTTGCCCTGAATCACCTCGTGAGGATCCTCCAACAGGTGCTGCACGTGGACCGACCCGAAGTAACGCTTGCCGGACCCGAACACGACGGGTACGACGTCCATGCGTACCTCGTCGACCAGACCCGCGGCAAGCACCTGGCCACCGACGTCGCCAGCGGCGACCTCGACGATGCGGTCACCCGCAAGCTCCTGCGCCTTGGCCACGGCTGCCTCGACGCCGTCGACGAAGTGAAACGGCGCGTCGGGGTCCCAGCCCTCGGGCTCCGGCCGGTGTGTCACGACGACCACGTGGTCGATCCCGCTCGGAGGCTTCCCGTCCCAGCCGTCCGTCATGTCGAAGACGTGGCGGCCGGCGATTGTCACCCCGATCTGGTCCCAGTACGCGCGGGTGTACTCGTAGGACGGCTGCGACACCGTAAGCACTCCGCTCTCGTCCAACGGGACGTCACCGCTGGACAACCAATCGAACAGCGGTCCGGGCTGATCATTCTCGTCCGCGACGAAGCCGTCCACCGACACCGAGCTGTACATGACCACCTTGCCCACGGGGCTCTCCTTTGTTTTGGGTGCTCTTAAATTAGCGTGTCGTGAGCTGTCGCTCCTGTAAGAAATCAATCGGCCGCCAGCGGCCAGTGCGTGGCCGGGATGTGCGCGCAGGAACCGCCGCCGGACTTCGACGTACCGAGGCCGGGAACACCGCGAACAAGCACATCAAGCGAACCGGACGCGGCTACCGCAACTACCGGCACTACCAGGCCCGTATCCTGCACCGCAGCCACGGGCAGACACGCCAGCGGCGCACACTCGTGAATCAGCAGGCCACCACGGCCACCTGCGGATGAGCCGGAAAGGAGGATGCGCTTAGTGAGTCAAGCGTTCTACTCGCACGCGCGGCTGTACGACCTCATGTTCCCGGGCGGCGGGCCCGCGGTCGACTTCTACCGGGCCGACGCCAATCGGCAAGGCGGGCGCGTATTGGAACTCGGGTGCGGCACCGGGCACAAGCTGATCCCCATCGCGTCCGACGGGCATCCGTGCGTCGGCCTGGACCTCTCGTCAGACATGCTGGCTGAGGCCCAGCGTAAGGCGAACGAGCGCGGTGTAGAGGTGGAATGGATGCAGGGCGACATGCGGGCCTTCGATCTGGGCCGCACATTCGACTTCGTGTTCATCACAGCCAATTCCCTACTGCATCTGCATGAGGCTGAGGATCTGGTGAGCTGCTTCCGGTCGGTTCGAAGACACCTGGCACCTGGAGCACGGTTCGTCTTCGATGTATTCAACCCGAGCGTGCGCCTACTTGCCGAAGCCGATGGCGTGCGGCGCACCCGGCAGTCGTTGTCGTTCATGGACCCTGACCGTGGCAACGTGAGCGTCGATGTCGCTGAGATCTACGATGCGCCCGCGCAAGTTACACGCGGGACGTGGTACCTCTCGACCAACTCCGAGCCCGACTTCGTCGTCGCACCGCTCGACATCAGGAGCATCTTCCCGCAGGAGCTGCCGCTGCTCGTCTCGCTCGGCGGCCTTCGGCTCGTCGAGCGCTTCGGCGACTGGTCCGGTCGACCATTTGCCGTGGATACGCCGCTTCAACTCTGCATCTGCGAGTCCGCGTGATTGAAGGCGAGAGCACGGTCTCGGTCAAGCAGGATCGTGCCCCCCGGAAGGCGACGCTGGCGTCGACTAACATCGCTCTGTGACTCGTGACACCCCCCGGTTCATTGAGGACGAGGAGTGGCTCAGCCAAGTGGGGAAGCGCCGCTCCGCTGACTCATTCGTCTTCCAGGACCGGCCAAGACCCCACAAAGAGCTACCAGATCTTGAAGTTTCCATGATT
Organism: uncultured Actinomycetota bacterium; assembly: GCA_963811585.1. Taxonomy (GTDB): domain Bacteria; phylum Actinomycetota; class Actinomycetes; order Propionibacteriales; family Nocardioidaceae; genus JACDHG01. Next base: position 80,566 of record CAWERR010000006.1, on the reverse strand, counting down.
CTCGGGCGGATGGGTCCCCGGGACGCCCGGATCACGGCATACGGGACCAGGGCTCGCTTGTGGCCAGGGAGAGACGCTGCGGTGAGGCATCACCAGGCGGGGGTGCTCAGGTCGGCTGGCTTTCGTGTCGAACACACGCCGAGGCATCCTGGAAGCCCCTTGCACGTTTCAGTCTTTTGGGACATGGAGACTGGATGGGATGACACTGTTGCGGAGCTGTTGCATGCCTGCGCTAGGGGAGGCGAGGTCGATGGGTGACCTAGCGCGTCTCATGCACCGCCAGCCGGCCTGGAAGCCCACACGGGACTCGGTGCCGGTCGCCGAGTACCAGTACCACGAGATGCCGCTGGTTGGCGTCTTCCGGCAAGACGGTCGCGAGTTCCTCTTCATGTGCGTCGATGGGCAAGATGAGGTGCTCTCTCTTTGGTGGTACGTCGCCATCGAGTCGGAGCAACGGGCCGCCATAGAGTCAGCAAGCCCTGAGTATGACGACCTTGTCGGCACGATGCAGCTTCACGGATGGAGTCGGCTGGCGTTCGCAACGACCAGGCTTGGCATTGTGGATTTCGAGGACGTTAAGGATAGCGAGGAAGGGGCGGAGGCCGCCCTTCATGCGCTACAAGCTCGGCTCGATGAGCTCCATGATGATGCCCATGGGCTTGAGTTGGTAGCGCACTAGCTACCGGATCCCGCTGTCACGGCACGTCCTTAGTTGCAGGCGGTGCCTTCAACCTGGTCATGACCGAAGCAGACCTCGCTCGATTCGAGGCAGCCCAAGAAGACAAACTCGTCTGCGAAGACGATGCGTCAGGCAACACAAGAGAAGCAACCGGTGTGGAGGCAGCAACGGCGTAGATGAGCAGCAGCAGCTTCCCTTGCAGCGTGATCTTCTCGAGCGTGAACAAGTGTTATTGCTCTGATGCTGCGTGCTGAGTCGCGTTCGCAACGCCGTGCTCCGTTCCGTGATCATCCACGGATCGACGTACGTCAGTGTCCTCGCTCTACGCGGCGTGCTCCTCTGAGTCGCCTACCCGGAGGCGTCAATGGGGGCGCCATACGCGTCCAGTTGGCCGGACGGGCAAATGCAGTTCTCAAAGCAGTGCCCCGGGCACACCCAAACCACCTGGACGAGACGTTGCGAGCCCAGAGAGTGGTCGAGCACATGCGTAGGCGCGGCTATCCCACCCCGGCCTGGCTCGGAGTCGGGGCCACAGCCACTCATGTGTGGCATCTGATGGACTTCGTTGACGCGGCGCCTGGACCAGAGCTGACCCCATCCCTCGTTGAGCAGCTGATCGAGATCGTCGAACTCCAGGCTGGCCAAGCCTCCGAGCCCTACGACCACTGGTCGTACGCCTGGCGGGTCGCCACCGGTCAGGAATCGGCTGTCGCCAGGCTGGATCTCAACGAGCCGCCCGAGCAGTCGCTTCTCCGCCAGTCCGTGGCCAGGCTCTCGGGGTATTCCTCCGTGGTGTCGGCCTTGGTCGAGCGCCTGCGGCTCGTGGGTGCCGACATCCCACCACCACGAGAGGCACCTGACATGGTCCATGCCGATCTCTCAACCCCCAGCAATATCCTGGTCCGTGACGGCGCGGTGGTGGCGGTCGTGGATATCGGGAACGCAGGTAGCGGCACGCGGGCGATCGATCTCACCACGCTCGTGTGGTACACCCTCCAGGAGCCGCTGCTGGACGGTGTCCGAAGGCGGCTGTGGACGAGAATCCTCGACCTGGTCGGCTGGGAGGGGGCGGCGGTGCTCGCAGCAGCACAGATCCTCCACATGCTCGAGATCCCCATCCGTCACGGGCGACACGATGTCGTTCCAGGGGTGGTCAAGCGTGGCCATCGCGCCCTCGACGAGCTGAACGCGCTCCGCTAGGCCGAGAACGAACTCTCATGCCGAGATCAGGATGTTGGCCGGATCACCGGATACGCGTAGGTCGCGAGGTTGATTCCGACCGCAGGACTCAACGTCCTGTACGTCTTAGCGCCCACTATGACGCTCGGCTAAGCACCGCAGCGGTTGGAGGCCGGCCCGCACAACCCCACCTGCCAAACACGGTCTCGTGACCCATTGAGTCGTCACCTCACTGGGGCAAGCGACTACCCCGCGTGCTCGAGTTGGTGACCCCAGCCCGGCAGCTCGCATACACCCCCTGAGATAGGCGCTCCGGCGACCCTTGCGCCGAGCGAAGGAACGTCGCCTGCAGAGGCTTGTCTGGTGGTCATTGTGGTTCCTCCTAGGAACATGGACGGCCGGGGGCTCGCGGCCTAGGTGGGTCGGCGGTCAGGCGACGGGGGGCGTGAACGCGGTTCGGAACCGCTCGAGTGCGACGGTGCTGTCGCCGTGGGCCCAAGCCTCCAGGCCGACCACACCTGTGTAGCCGATTCCGTGAAGCGCTTTGGCAACGGCGGGATAGTGGATCTCGCCCGTGAAAGGTTCCATCCGGCCCGGGACGTCGGCGACTTGGACCTCGCTGAGATACGGCGCGGAGGCGCGCACCAGCTCGATGAGGTTTCCCTCGCCGATCTGGGCGTGGTACAGGTCCAGATTCATGCGCAGGTGCAGGCTGTCCACTGCGGCGACGAGCTCTCGGGTATCCGATGCGAGCGCGAATGGTGTGCCAGGGTGATCGACTGGCAGGTTGAGGTTCTCGAGGCAGAAGACCACACCTTCGCGCGCACCTAGGTTGGCAATCCGCGTGAGAGTCTTCTCTGCGGCGAGCCACATCGCCCCGGTGACCTTTTCGATTGGCTTGACCGGCAGGCCGTTGCTGTCCAGCCCGGTGCCGTGCAGATTGAGGTTAGGAGTTCCGATGGTGCGCGAAGCCTCGACGGCCTGCTCAGCGGTGCGCAGCAAAGTGTCGGCGCCATCAGAGTCGATGAGGTCTCCCTCGATGTAACCGGTCATCGACGTAAAGTGGGCGCCGGTCGCGGCTAGCGCGCGCAGGTCCTTTTGCGTCCAGTCCCAAATCTCCACGGCGAACCCGAGCTCACTGATGAGCTCGACGCGATCGAGGAACGGACGATCGGTGAAGACCATCTCGGCACAGACGGCGAGGGTGAAGCCGTAATCGCTCACTGATCGGTGTCCTTGTCCAGCCGGATCGTGGTGCCAGTCGCTGCGGACTCCACAGATGCGAGAGCGATCCGCAGCGCCCGCCGGGCGTCGTGGCCGGTGGGTTGTTCCTGGGTGCCGGCGCGGACTGCGTTTGCGAAGGCGGCCAGCTCACCCACGTAGGAGCTCCGTAGCTGCTCGACGTCACCGCGGCCGGTCGTCGCGAGTCGGCCACGGCCGTCTGACAAGCGCAGCGAGGACGTCGCTCCTTCGCCCATGGTCACCATCCCGCCCGAACCGAAGACCTCGGCACGGGCGTCGTATCCGTATGCGGCGGAGAAGCTGGCCTCGGCGACAGCTATGGCGCCGTTGTCGAAGGTCAGGACCACGACAGCGGTGTCGAGCAGGCCGCTGCGTTTGTAGTCCGGCGCGATGAGAGCATCTGCGGTGGCGTGCACGCTGACGACCTCGGCGCCGGGGTTGAGCCACAGCAGGGTGTCGAAGTCGTGGATCAAGGTCTGGGTGAAGATCGTGCCCGGAGGCACGGCCTCGGGGTTGGCGAGGCCGGGGTCCCGAGTTACCGAGCGCATCAACTGGGGAACGCCCACGGCGCCGTCCTCGACAAGCCGACGCCCGTGAGCGAATTCGGGCGCAAACCGGCGGTTGAAACCGACCTGGAACGGCACCGCCGCCTCGCGGACCGCGGCAAGGCCGCGGTCGATTTCTGCGAGCGTCATTCCGGCCGGCTTCTCGCAGAATACTGCTTTGCCCGCCTCAGCGGCGGCGACGATGAGGTCTGCGTGAGCGGTGGAAGAAGCGGCAATGACAACCGCCTCGACCTGCTCGTCGGCAAGCAACTCGTCCGGAGATTCCGCGGTGCGGCAGTGAAGCTGTCCGGCGAGGTCGGCCGCCGCCTCGGGTCGGACGTCTGCGACAGTGACCAGGAGTGCTCCAGGCACCTCGCGACGCAACCAGGTCGCGTGCGACCTGCCGATTCGACCGGTGCCGATCACACCGACCCGTACTGGATCGACCTCAGCGGCGCTGAGTTGGGACATTCCGAGTTCCTGACTTCCGAGGGACGGGAGCAGTCAGGCGTCACCGGCAACCCCACCCAGATAGATCGACTGCGACCCGTCTGGCGGCGACAGACGCCTAATGCGCACAAGCAGTTGTGCGCACTAGTATGCAGGGCTGACTCCAGGGCTGGACACCCCAAGAGCATCGGCCGAATCGCCTCGGACTGCGCCGTAGCGCCGCGACTGATCGCCGCTCCGCGCCAAACGCACTCATCTGCCGCGATCCGAGCACCGGCCTCGATCAGCGCCCGCTTGCCCGCCTCGCGAACGTCGGCAGCTTGCGCGTTCAGCAAGTCGGATCCAGCGGCAGCCCGAGATCGCGTCGAACGCGGTGTTGAGTTCAAGTCCCCCTCGGCCACTACTTCACGCACGCCCGCCACCGGTCGGCGTGACTACCCGAGTGACTACCCGACGATAGCCCGCAACGGGGAGAATGCCGGTCCTTCATCCCCTGACCTCGTACTACTCAGTCGGGCTGACAGGATTTGAACCTGCGACCCCTTGACCCCCAGATCGGTGTGTACGCCGCTCTGAGCGTGAACGATTGTCCAGCAGTGTCCAGCACGTACCACTGTTTACGCCTGGTCTCCGGTCGGCGCGAACGCACGTGGTCCGTATCTGGTCCGGCGTCGCCGGGAATGAGGGGTCGACCCATGGCCCGCGTTCTGGTCGGCTCCACCTGGATCGTAGGGAGCCTCTGACGGTCGCGGATCGCAGCAAATCCGTCGCACTCGGCGCTGGTGCGTCAGGTTTCCGAGGGTCACAGTCTGGTCTCCAAGACCGCTGGCGGGCGCGAAAGTCTCTAACGTGGCCTTATGGCCGGTTCGATCCTTCGTGGCGTGGTGTCGGCTGTCCTGTTGATTCCGTTCGCCATCATTTCCGGCTGTGGCAGTGAGTCAGACGAGACCAGTCAATGCTTTCGCCCACTCCCTGCCCCCAAGCAGCTGACGGAACCTACCCATCCGCAGGTACCCAACGACCGCGCCAACGTCACGATGTTCGTCTCCAACGTTGTCGATGAGCCAATTCGTGTGACGGTCCGCTTTGACGACGACATCGTTTTCGATGCCCGCATGTCGGGCGGACCGTTCGGATGTCCAACCGAGGAGATCTACTCCTACCGCTACCGTCTACGCCCCGGAGACATGTCCGTTCGGGTCGACACCACGGACGGTCGAAGTAAGTCGACCACTGTGCATGTCCGCGTCGCCGAGCAGTTCGTCACCGTCTCCAGTCAGCGTGGGTTCCCGCTTTATCTCAAAGTGACGCCGAAGAAGCCAGTGTTTGGCTGACCGGTACCGACCTCAGGGTGCGTCACACCGCCGTCAATTCGGCAGGTCTTTGCGCATCCGGTCATCGGCAAGTGGGAATCCGTTCGTTGGCGATGAGCTGCCCAACCGACCTGCCCGCTCGGTGTTCGAGCAGCATCACGAGGACGGCGGCCCGCTCAGCGAAGCGCGGGTGGTGGGTGACAGGATCTGACCGTGCAGAGCGACAACGACTGGCGCGACGAGACGGTCGAAGGGCTAGTGAGCATGCTGCCGCTCGGTCCCTTGCTCGGTCCTGCAGCCCGACGACTGAGCAAGGAAATGCGCGCTGAGTGGCAGCGCAACGGCTCGACGGCGCTGAAGGCTGCCCAGAGCGTGACCGGACTTAGCCGCGATGACCTCGCAGCTGTCATCGCGGACGACCCAAGACTTTGTGCCCCTCCTGGCTCGCGTGCTGCACGCTGCGGGAATGACGGGTCAGGATGACACGCTCTGCGCCCTTGGGATGGCGCTCGGCGAAGCGGTCAACAAGCGCGACGAGATAGACACCGTCGAGATGCTCCTGGCGGCGCTGCAAGACATCCGCAGGCAACACATCCTGGTGCTCAGGGCGCTGGCTGGCGAAACACCTCTGGTTGACCCTGCAGGCGCAAGCCGCGCGTGGACAGACGACAACGTGCCGGGGCACGTGCCGATGCCCGAGGATCACACCCGCATCGCATTGCTCGGGCTTGTGAACGCGGGTCTAGTGAGGATGTCCTCTGGGTTCGGTGGCATGCGCTACTAGATCACTGACCTCGGTCTCACGCTGCTCGCGGTCCTCGTCGCCGTGCGCGAAGCAGGACAGGGGTAGGCGCATCACTAGACGCGGTCCGTCCGACGCCACGCCGACGGTTACGCGCACGCCACGCCGAAACAACGCGGTCAGCGTGTGCGACGAGACGTCATCGACTTATTCGACTTGACCTGATCACGTCGGCATGCGCGTCGACTGGGTCGACGCGGCTGACCTTGCACGAGCGGTGAGCGAAGGTGTGCCCACGACGGCGCACCTTCAGTCGCGACGCCGGTGCGCTTGCAGCCATTCAACTGCGAGCTCTTGATCGATGGCATTTAGCGCGACGGCACGCACGAAGACATCGGCTTGGATCGTCTGCACCGCGATGAAGACGCCGTTCAGGGCGAGAAAAGTCTCCATCGCGGTCCACGCGGTGCGCTTGTTACCGTCGACGAAGCCTTGTGTCGACGACAAACCGTGCAGTAGCGCATAGGCCTTATCCCACAGCGTCGGGAACGCATCGAGGCCGCCCGCCGAAGCACGACAACGCTCAACCGCACCCGCGACGACGTTGAAGTCGCCGACAAGGCAGTGCCAATTGCGCGCGGCGATGTCGACGACCTGATCGACCGTCAGGAAGACAGTTGTGTTCACCGCGCGAGGCGGTCCATCAACTCGCTTCGATGCTTCGCGACGGCGCCAGCGATTCGCGTCACATCGGTGTCGTGCGCGACCGTCGCGCCTTCGTCAGTCTCGACGGCACGCGCGCGCTCACGAGCAGCAATTTGGATCGGCGACGGTGGACGCACGCGACTCGGCACCTTCTTAGCCGCGACTCGTCGGGCCGGTGCCTTCTTCGCGCTCTTCTTGCTGATTTTCTTCGACGTCTTCTTCGTCGTGCTGATGATCGCGTGCGTGCCTGCAGACGTCACCGCACGCGCAGTCCGACCGCCCTGCTTTGCGGCCTGCTTCATCTTCGACGTCGGCGTCGTCATGCTGTCAAGTTTATGCATAAGAGCATGAACGCACCGATTGTTTTGCTCATGCTGTGCAAGCGGTTGCTAGCAGGGTTGGTCTCAACAGACAAAACGCCCACCGTACTGGGCCAGCGTTTGCCGTCTGACCTGCGGTTTCTTTGGTCGGGCTGACAGGATTTGAACCTGCAACGCCTTGACCCCCAGATCGAGCCTGTCAGGACCTGAGCGTGAATCCACTGTCCAACAGTGTCCACCCCGATCCACTGTTTACACCTGGTCTCCCCGAGTCGCGAAGGGTAGTGGTCCCATCTGGTCCGTCATCTGCTCGCAGCGTTAGCGCGATCGAGGCCCAGTGTCGAGCGGTGCAGCGATCAGGCAACTTTCCCGCAGGTCCTGGCGAACTATCGACGCGACATGTTGGCGCCTGCGCGTGGCGCCAAGCGGAAGGCTCCGAATAGACCAGAGCGACCAGCTCGTCAACTCGTAGGACGACCTAGTCGTCGTGGCGAGGAAATTCCTCAAACTCTCAATCGGAGAGACTGAAGTACACCAGCAAGTGCTCAGGCCCACCCGCCTCGCTCGCCCGGATGAGTTGCGCACGGTACCGCTCGTTCGGACTGACGAGGTAACGGCTACCGTCGAGTGACCAACCCTGATCGGCCAGGTAGATGCGCGCATCGCGCGTCTCTCTCCACTCACGAACATCCGCGATGGCTGCGGGGTCAGGCCGGCCAGTGTCTTCGCAACTGCGGTATGCGTCGAATGAAGCCTCTGCCTCCGCCATCGTCGTCTCGGCGACGTCAGTGAGCTCGGCCAAGACGTCCGCTTCCTTCGTCTCGCACGTTACCTGCGCCATCCGACTCGTTGAGCAGCCGACGACCAGGGCGCAGGTAACGATGAGGCCGAGCACGGCCGCGCAGACGAACTGACGCCGCAAGAGAATTCTCCCGTTCACTGCCGTCACAGGCGAGCCTCGATGAAGCTTGACCATCGCACGCCAGGGAGGCTACGTCCCGGCTTCGGCCCATTTCACCCCTGCCCGGCCTATGCCGCTACCACGCAAGTCGCGCGCTGATTGTGCCTGGATCTCCCCATCGCCCGCTCGCCTCGATCTGGTTACAAGCCGGCGTGATGCAAGAGGTGTGTCCTAGTCTGATCGCTCTGTGGAAGGTCAGCCTCAAGGAGCACTCCCTGCAGTACGACCGTGCACTCGATGAGCGATTCCGTGATCACGAGACCGGTCCCGCTGCTGTCTTGTGGGTGATCGTGCCAACCACCATCCGGCGCCTGTGTTGAAGTCCTGCAGTCGACCACAGCGACGGGACGTCTTCTGGCGGCTTCAAGACGTCCCAGAACGTCCCGTCACGCCCTGGTGACGTCCCTTGCCCGCGAGGCAAACTGCATTGAGGACGCACCGCTGGGAGGGTCAATGGACGCGAAGGTCGCGGGCTGCAGTCAGAGAGGCTGCAAGCCGTGAGGCCGGAGAAGTTGCCACCAATGGGCGTGCGCCTCACCTCCGACGTCGAGGAGCACAACGGCGCTCTGGGAACCACCTATTGGGCGCGCGTTCGCTGGACGGACCCCATCACCCATCGCCGAGAGGGCACCAAGCGGTCTCATGCGACGCTCGAAGAAGCCGAGCTCTGGCTTGGACGGATGCACCGGGCTTCCACCACGGGCATGGACCCCGGTCAGACGCTGGAGACGTTCCTCGAGTTCATCGGGGACCGCTGGACTCGGGGCATCGACCCGACGTCAACCTACGACCCGTACTCAGCAGGACTCCGGCTTCGCGTCTTGCCGACGCTCGGGCATCTCCCCGTGACGCTCATCAGAGCCGGCCTGGTGGACCGTGCCATCGATGAGTGGGAGACGCAGTACGGCCGGTCGACGGTGAAGAACACCGTCTCCGCGTTGGTCCTCGTGCTCGACGAGGCGGTCCGCGAGGGACTCATCGTTCGCAACCCTGCCAAGGACCGCGCTCGCCGTCGGACTGTCGGCCGCTCCCCCGAAGTCAGCGCGTCGCAGAGTCCACGCGATCTCGCGCTGCCCGATGTGAGGACTTTGGAGCACCTCGTGGAGGGCGTGGTCAAGGCCGGTGGCCACCAGGCCTACGGCGACGTCGTGACGATTCTGGCCACGACAGGGCTGCGGATTAGTGAGGTCTCCGGGCTTCGAGTCGGTGACGTCGACCTCGACCGAGGAATGCTCCAAGTCGGCCGTCAGACCTACCCCGGCAGGGGTGGCCTGGTGACGAAGCAGACCAAAGGCAGGCGCCAGCGGGCCGTGCCGATCATCGACCCGCTGCGACTGACGCTCCAGCGTCTCACCGTTGGCCGCGACAGCGATGAACGGCCCGTGCTGGGGCCGCGCGGTGGCGTCATCACCACCGCCACGTTGCGAGATGCCACCAGCTGGGATCACCTGGCCCAGGACCTAGGACTGCCCGGTCTTGTCCGCCATGGTCTGCGGCACACGGCACTCACATGGATGGCCGATGCGGGCGTGGGGCTTCATCTGCTTCAGCGGGTCGCCGGGCACCAGGATCCCGCTGTCACGGCACGCTATCTGCACCCGGACAACCGGGCCATGCTCGACGCTGGCACAGCATTCTCGACCTGGTGGTCCGGAACTGGTCCGTCGAAGACGACGCAGCAGGTCGTCGGCCGCGGTCGATCCGGAGCGTGAATAACGGTCCTGACCTGCGCGAACAGTGTCAGAACCGAGTTGGTCGGGCTGACAGGATTTGAACCTGCGACCCCTTGACCCCCAGTCAAGTGCGCTACCAAGCTGCGCTACAGCCCGAAACTGCCGCCGGAGATGGGTCCCAGCGAAAGCGGCGTCAGCCTATCCCAGCGACCATCGCCGTCGCCAAACGACCCTGACTGCGCGGTGGCGGCGTGCCGCCAGCGCAAGCGATCGAGGTCTGGGGTAGATAGGGCCGGCCAGAGCACGGCAAGAGTTCCCCAAACCTGAGCCGGTGTCCGGTGACTTCGACGCCGTCCGTCAGCGACGCTTGCGCTTCTCCCGTGGCTTCACGGTGAGGTGGATGGGCGTCCCGACAAAGCCGAACTCCTCGCGGAGACGACGTTCGATGAACCGCGTGTATGCCGCATCGAGCGGTCCTGTGGTGAAGAGGATGAAGCGTGGCGGCGCCACCGTGGCCTGGGTCGCGAACAAGATGCGTGACTGCTTGCCACCTCGCACGGGGTGGGGGTGCGCGGAGATGAGGCGGCCGAAGAACGAGTTCAGGGTGGCAGTCGGCACCCGCGTCTCCCAGCCTTCGAGGGCGCGGTCCAGTGCAGGCACCAGGCGGTCGACGTGCCAGCCGGTCAACGCCGTGACGTTGATGCGGGGGGCCCACTGCACCCGGACCAACTCCCGCTCGATCTCGCGGTCAAGGTAGTAGCGGCGCTCGTCATCCACCGTGTCCCACTTGTTGAACGCGATCACTGCGGCGCGGCCGGACTCTTCGACGCTCGAGATGATCCGCTGGTCCTGCTCGGTCAACGGCTGGCCGCCATCGATGACGATGACCGCGACCTCGGCTCGCTCCATCGCCCCCGCAGTCCGCAGGCTCGCGTACCACTCGTGGCCGCTCGCCTCCTTGATGCGACGCCGGATGCCAGCAGTGTCGATGAACTGCCACATCCGCCCCCCGAGCTTGATGATCTCGTCGACCGGGTCAACCGTCGTACCCGCGACATCATCGACCACAACGCGGTCCTTGCCAGCGAGGCGGTTGAGGAGGCTCGACTTGCCCACGTTCGGCTTACCGACGATCGCGATACGGCGCGGTCCCCGGGGGGCATCGAAGTCAGTCTCCGGAGCGTCCGGCAGCGCCTCCAGCACCGCGTCCAACATGTCACCACTCCCCCGCCCGTGCAGGGCAGACACGGCATACGGCTCGCCAAGCCCGAGGTTCCACAGCGCGGCGGCATCAGCCTCGGCGCGCTGGTCATCGACCTTGTTGGCGGCGAGGATGACCGGCTTGCCGGACTTCCGCAGGATCTTCACGACCGTCTCGTCCGTGTCGGTGATCCCGACTCCGGTGTCGACCACGAACAAGACGGCGTCGGCCAGTGTCACGGCCAGCTCAGCCTGGAGCGAGATCTGCTCGGCCAGACCGCGGGCCTCGGGATCCCAGCCGCCGGTGTCGACGACGTTGAATGTCCGCCCGTTCCACGTCGCCTCGTAGGTCACGCGGTCACGGGTGACGCCCGGGACGTCCTCGACCACTGCCTCACGACGGCCGATGATGCGGTTGACCAGGGTGGACTTGCCGACGTTCGGCCGCCCCACGACAGCGAGCACCGGCAGCGGCCCCTGAGTCGTGGGACGCTCGACGGCGACCGAGGCGTCAGCCGCGTCGGCTGCAGTCTGGTCGTCGTACGTCGGCTCGTCGGGGGTCATGTTCGCCTATCGAATGGTGGGGCATCGTCGGCTGGCGACGGCCCGGTCAGGATGCACACATGCCTCGACATGCGGCCAGTGTGCGTTGAATCTCGGCTTGGTCGGCCGCCTCCTGTTGCCTGGGGCGCGGCCACAGCACCGGCTCGATCGAGATGGGTGCTACGAAGACTCTATCGAGCCGCGCCCAATCGGCGGAATCGAGCCGTTGCCACAGCGACACAGGACGGGTGAGCGGTCGCGAAGCCTCAGCCTGCCGACTCATCCCCAGCGTCGGCGATCCGCTCGCGCGCAAGGGTGACGATGGTGGCGATTACCTCGTCGAGCGAGAGGTACGTCGTGTCAACCACGACGGCATCGGCGGCCGCGCTCAGCGGGGAGGCGACCCGCGAGGAGTCGTGATGGTCGCGCCGCACCAGGTCGGCCTGCACGGTGGCAACGTCGCGTGACTGGTCGTCGCTCAGCTCGGCCGATCGACGTTCGGCCCGGGCGACGGGGTCGGCGCTGAGGTAGAGCTTCAGACCCGCGTCGGGCGCCACCACAGTGCCGATGTCGCGTCCCTCGACCACGATCCCGCCCTCCCCGATGATCTCGCGCTGCTTGGCGGAGAGCAGCTGGCGCACTCGCGGCACGGCACTCACGGGGCTGACGGCCGCAGTCGCCTCCGCCGTACGGATCTCGCGGGACACGTTCGTCCCCGCCAGTGCGATGGTCGGATTGCTGGGATCGGTGCCTGACTCGATAGCCACCATGTCGGCACACGCAGCCACAGCGTCGGAATCGGTCACGTCGACCCCGTCCAGCAGCAGCTGCCAGGCCATCGCGCGGTACATCGCTCCCGTGTCGAGATAGCGCAGCCCGAGCTGCTCAGCGACGCCGCGGCTCGTGGTCGACTTGCCAGCTCCGGCCGTGCCGTCGATAGCGATGACGAGCCGGCTCAACGCCTCATCTTGGGATTGCACGGATCAGGCCACCTTCCACTCGGGGGCACGCTCTGCCTGCCGGGCGTGCGGGGACGAGGTTACCGGTGGGCCGACCAGTCCCGAGCACGGAGCGCCTCGAGCAGCGTCTTTGCCCGGTCGTCGGCCACGTCGAGCTCCACCAGGCCGAACTCGCGCCCGGGGTCGTGGTCGATCCGCAGGTCCTCGATGTTGACCATGGCCTCGCCCGCATCGGCAAAGAGCCGTGCCAGTGCGCCTGGCGTGTCCGGAATCGCCACAGTGACAGTCGCCAACGGCAGCGCAGGGCCGCCATGCTTGCCCGGAATCACCTGAGTCCCGGAGACACCGGCGTGGAGGATCGCCTCGACCCGATCGGCGTCTCGGTCGCCCAGCGACTGCACCAGGTCGTCGAGGCCGTCGCGGACCTCGGCAAGCAGCCCCGCCAGGACTCCCGCATTGGCCAGCACGATCTGCCGCCACAGACCTGGGTCTCCGGCGGCGATGCGCGTCGCGTCCCGCACGCCCTGCCCGCTCAGCGCGAGATGCCCGGCCGGCGCGTTCGCCAGTGAGCCGGCGGTCAGGGCGGCGACCAGGTGCGGCAGATGCGATGTGCGAGCCACCGCAAGGTCGTGGTCGTGCGTGTCCATGACGACCGCCGACGCCCCGCACGTCCGCACCAGCGCGTGCACGGCAGCAACCGCCTCGGGGTCGCAGTCCGGCCGCGGCACCACCGCCCACGCCCGCCCCACGAACAAGTCCGGCGCCGACGCCAGCGGGCCCGACCGCTCGCTGCCGGCCATCGGGTGCCCGCCGACGTACCGGGCGGCCTCGACCCCCGCCGCGAGCACCTCCGCAAGCGGCTGTGACTTCACGCTGGCGACGTCCGTCACCACCGCCCGCGGGTATGCCGTCAACGCCTCGACGACGGCAGCTCCCACGTGGTCGGGCGGCGTGGCGACGATGACGAGCGCCACATCCGACGGAGGCGCCTTGTCTGCGCCCGCACCGCGCGACGCGGCCACGTGTGCCGCCGTCGCATCGACATCCGTCACGTAGGTGTCGACCCCCGCCGCGGTCAGCGCCATCCCGATCGAGGCGCCGATCAGCCCCGCGCCGACAACGAGCACCGGCTCGGGCAGCGGCACCTCCGCGGGCGCGGCGTCAGACGTCATGGCGAGAGCCTATGGCTGTAGTGGCGGCGCTCTGGCGGTCGGCTCACATCGCGACCGCGTCGAGCAGGGTGCCGAGCTCGTCTTGCGTCAGCTCGCGCGCCTGGCCTGACCCGAGCGTGCCCAGCCGGATCGGCCCGATCGCCGTCCGAGACAACCTCAGCACCGGATGGCCCAGGTGGTCGAACAGCCGCCGCACGATCCGGTTGCGGCCCTCGTGCAGGACAACCTCGACCATGCTCTTGCCCCCGTGCGTCGAGACGATCCTGAATCCGTCGACCGTGAGTGGCCCGTCGTCGAGGGTCAACCCGGCGAGGACCTGCCGACGTACCCGCGGCGACACCACCCCCTCCACCTGCGCGACGTACGTCTTGCTCACCTCGTATGACGGATGCGCCAGCCGATGCGCGAACTCGCCGTCGTTGGTGAGCACGATCAGCCCCGTGGTGTCGGTGTCGAGGCGGCCGACGTGGAAAAGCCGCTCGGGCCGGTCAGCGACGAGGCTGCTCAGGTCGCGGCGACCCTGCTCGTCGGCCATCGAGCTGACGACGCCACGCGGCTTGTTCGCGACGAGGTACACATGGGCCTGCGCGACCGGGAGCCGCTTGCCGTCGACGCGGATGACGGCCGTCTCCGGGTCAACCTTCGCCCCGAGCTGGGTGATCACGACGCCGTCGACCTCGACCCGGCCGGCGGACATCAGCAACTCGCAGGCCCGTCGGCTGGCAACTCCCGACTGCGCCAGCACCTTCTGTAGCCGGATCAGTTCGCCACCCGGCGGCGTCGTCACTCCTCGGCCACCCCGGCGATCTCGTCGGCGAACTCGAGCTCTCCCTCGAGCTCGGCCATCTCAGGCAGGAACGGGGCGATCTCCGGCAGCTGCTCGGTGCTCGTCAGACCCATCCGCTCCAAGAAGTACGACGTCGTGCGGAAGAGGTGCGCGCCGGTCTCGTGGTCACTGCCCGCCTCCTCGACAAGCCCGCGCGACAGCAGCGTGCGCATCACACCGTCGACGTTGACCCCCCGGATAGCCGACACCCGTGCCCGGCTGACCGGCTGCCGGTAGGCGACCACGGCCAGAGTCTCGAGCGCCGCCTGGGTCAGCCGCGCCTGCTGGCCGTCGACGACGAACTGCTCGACGACCGGGGCGTACTCCTCGCGCGTGTAGTAGCGCCACCCCTCAGCGACGCGGCGCAGGTCGAAGCCTCTCCCCTGCTCGGTGTATTCACTGCCCAGCTCCTCAAGGGCGGCCTCGACCTCGTCCGGCGGAAACCCGACCGCCTGGGCCAGGCTCAGGTGGTCGAGCGGCTGGTCGGTGACCATCAGCACTGCCTCGAGTGCGGGCTTCAGCTCGTGAGCGTCGAGGTTGACGCCGCCTTGCACCGGAGTGGCCGCGGTCTCGTCGGTGCCGTTGACGGTCGGTGTGTCCTGGATGGTCATGCGGGTCCTTCGTGGCTTCGGTCCGGGTGCTCGCTGGCGTCTGCAGTGCCGTTGCCCGCTGGCACCGCCGCCAACCGGCGTACGTCGGCATCCGTCACCGAGGCGGCCACCGGCTCATCCGGGGCCCTGGCCTCGTCGTACTCCTCGCCGACCTCGATGTCGCCCTCGTCGTCGCCGGTCCAGCGCACACTGAGCTCCCCGAGAGCGGCCGCCTGCTCGAAGGCGACCACGCCCTCGCGGAACAGCTCCAGCAGCGCAAGGAACCGGGCCACGGTCGTGAGGAGGTCGGGCGAGTCGGCCGTGAGCGCCCGAAACGTCATGGTCCGGTGTCGGCGGAGCCTGTCGACGACGAGAGCAGCCTGCTCGCGCACGCTGACCATCGGCGCGTGCAGGTGGGAGAGGCCGATCTGGGGCGCCTCTCGTGGCTGCAGGGCGTGTGCCGCAAGCGCGGCGAACTCGTCGATGCCGAGGGTGATCAAGACCTCGGGCAACAGCCCGCTGTAGCGCTCCTCGAGCCCGACGCTGCGGGGCACGCGACGAGCCTCGGCCAGCAGCGTCGCCTCGATTCCGGCGGCCACCTGCTTGAACGCGCGGTACTGCATGAGGCGGGCGAACAGCAGGTCACGCGCCTCGAGCAGGGCTAGGTCGTCCTCGTCCTCGACCGAGGCCGAGGGCAGGAGCCGGACGATCTTGAGGTCGAGCAAGGTGGCGGCCACGACCAGGAAGCCGGTGGTCTGCTCCAGGTCCCACGCATCATCGAGTCCCTTGATGTGCTCGATGAACTCGTCGGTGACACGCGACAGCGACACCTCGGTGATGTCCATCTTGTGCTTGGAGATGAGGTGAAGCAGGAGGTCGAAGGGGCCCTCGAAGTTGTCGAGCGAGACCGCAAAGCTCGATGCCGGCGCTGCTATGACGTCGTCAGTCGCGGCGTTCACTGTTCGCGCAGTCGCTGGACGAGCGGACTCGTTTCGCCGTCGGTTTCCACCCCTTCGAGCGCCAGATGGATGGCTTCCCGGACGATGCGCCCACGGTCGACCGCGAGCCGATGCTCGCTGCGCAGCCGGAGCCTGGTGTGCTCGAGGCGGATGAGCTCATCGGCCGTCACGTAGACCGTGATCTTCTCGTCGTGACGGACCCGGCCGCTTGAGGCCGGCTTCGCCGCGGCGGCTGACTCGTCCTCGACCTGGGGAGCAATCTCCGTGGGTGGGCTCTCCTGGCCCGGCTCGTCAGACTCGTCGACCTTGGTGGAGCGGAAGAGCTCGTCCGCCCCGGGCAGGCTCACACGTCTTGACACCGAGCCAGCACCTCCTTGGCCAAGTCACGATAAGAGTCGGCTCCGGCGGATTCACTGGCGTATGCCGTCATGGGCTCCCCCGCGACTGTCGCCTCGGAGAACTTCACGGTGCGCCGGATCACGGTGTGGAACACCGCGTCGCCCCACCCGTCGACGAGCGTTCGCAGGACGTCGCGGCTGTGCAGCGTGCGGCCGTCGTACATCGTGCCGAGCAGGCCAACGATGCGCAGGTTGGGGTTGAGACGCTCCTGCACCTTGTCGATCGTCCGCTTCAGCAAGGCGACGCCGCGCAGGGCGAAGTACTCGCACTCGAGTGGGACGATGACGCCATCGGCAGCGGCCAGCGCGTTGACCGTGAGCAGCCCGAGTGAGGGCTGGCAGTCGATCAAGATGACGTCGTAGAGCTCCATCGCAGGCTCCAGCGCACGGGCCAGCACCTGCTCGCGGGCGACCTCGTTGATGAGCTGCATCTCCGCACCCGCGAAGTCGATGTTCGACGGGATCAGGTCGACGCCCTCGACGCCGGTCTTGACGATCACCTCGTCGAGCGGCACCTCGCGCTCCATCATCAGGTGGTAGATCGTGGTGTCGAGGTCGTTGGGGTTGATGCCCAGCCCGACGGTGAGCGACGCTTGCGGGTCGAAGTCGACCAGCAGCACCTTGCGGCCGTGCTCGGCGATGGCGGCGCCCAGGTTGATCACGGTCGTGGTCTTGCCGACCCCGCCCTTCTGGTTGCACAGCGAAATGACGAGTGCCTTGTCGCGCTCGCCTACCGGCCCTGGGTCGGGCAGGTAGGGCATCGGCCGACCGGTCGCCCCCAACTTGACCTCGGCAGGAGCGGCCTCGGCGGGCGCGGTGGCCTCAGTGAGGGGCGCGGCCTCCGGAGGGAAGATGCTGCCGAACGGCGACACCGGTGCCGTCGAGACGGACACCGCAACTGGCGCGTCGGCCGGAAGCGATACCGGTGCACTCTTGGGCGGAGGTGCGAAGGTTGGTTCGCTCACGTCGAGCCTCTCATCGGTTTGTCTACACGTCGGCTTGTCAACGCCGCTGCGACTCTAAGCCCCGTCTGACAGAGCGACAAGGCGGTGCCGACATCTGTTGACGGACTTGCGGTCCACGTCCACATCTTGCCTCTGCCTGTTAACAAGTCTGTGTACGACGCGCCGGGCAAACACGCGGTTCAAAGTGGCCGACATGAGGCCGGCCCCACCCACCACGAAGTCGGCCACTTCAAGTAGTCGGCCACTTCAAGTGGTGCTTGCGTGGTTGGAGGCGCACTCCCCCGCTCGTCCTTGCATGGTCGAGCGCTCCTGGCCGTTCTTCGTGAGGGAGGCAGCCTGCAGGAACTGCTTTCGGGCTTCCTCATGCCGACCAGCCCGGCAGAGCAGATCGCCCGCCACGGCTGGCAGCAGGTGGTAGCGGCGCATGCTGGGCAGCGCAAAGAGGGGGTCCAGGAGGGCGAGGCCGGCTTCCGGCCCGAATGCCTGCGCGGTCGCCACGGCGCGGTTGAGCTCCACCACCGGCGACGGACTGATCTGGGCGAGCCCGTCGTACAGCGCCGTGATCCGCTGCCAGTCGGTGTCCTCGGCGCGCCGGGCGCGCGCGTGGCAGGCGGCGATGCCGGCCTGCAGGGCGTAGGGCCCGGCCGCTCCGCCCAGCTCTTCGACGCGATGGAGCAGCTTGAGACCACGACGGATCAGTAGCTGGTCCCAGCGCGTGCGGTCCTGGTCCAGCAGCAAGATGGGCTCGCCCTGGGGGCCGGTGCGGGCTTTCAGCCGCGAGGCCTGCAGCTCCATCAAGGCCAGGAGTCCCAGCGTCTCGGGATCGCGCGGAGTCAGGCTGGCCAGCATCCGCCCCAGGCGGAGCGCCTCGGCGCAGAGGTCGCTGCGGATCCACTGGTCGCCGCTGGTCGCGGTGTGTCCCTCGTTGAACACCAGGTAGATGACCTCGCGCACGGCGGCGAGTCGCGCCGGCCGCTCGGCCTCCGGCGGCAGCTCGAAGCGGATGTTCGCCGCTGAGAGGGTGCGTTTGGCCCGGACGATGCGCTGAGCGATCGTCACCTCGGGTGCGAGAAATGCCCGGGCCACCTCCTCGGTGGTGAGACCACAGATCAGCTTCAGGGTGAGCGCCGAGCGGGCGTCAGGAGACAGGATCGGGTGACAGACCATGAAGATCAGCCCGAGCAGATCATCGGCCAGATCACCGTCGACGACCTCGTCGATGTCAACGTCCGTGGTCTGCGGGCTGGTGGCCGCGATCTGCTGGTACTTGCTGTGCTGGACGTCGTGGCGCCGGATCCGGTCGACGGCGAGGAACCGCGCGGTCTTGTGGAGCCAGGCTGCCGGGTTGTTCGGGATCCCCTCGCTGCGCCACTTCTCGATGGCCGCGACGAACGCGTCCTGGGCGAGCTCCTCGGCCGTGTCGACGTCACCGACGAGTCGAGCCAGGCGAGCGATCACACGGGGCGATTCGACGCGCCACAGCGTCGCCACGGTCGTGTCGAGAGCCGTGGTGTCCATGTCGGTCTCTGGACCGGGACTCATGGCGGCGCTGTGGCGGTCGATCGATGCTCCCGCTCAGAGGTCGGAGAACTCGAGGACGCGTCGGATGTCGATCCGCTCCGCTCCGACCATGGCCGCGAACTTCCGTGCGTGCTCGACTGCCTCGGCGAGCGAGTCGACCTCAAGGATGGCGAACCCGGCGATGAGCTCCTTCGCCTCCGCGAACGGGCCGTCGATGACCCGCACGTCGCCGTCGGTGACCTCCACCCGGGCGCCCTCGGAGCTCGGTGCAACTCCTTCGCCGGAGAGCAGCACGCCGGCCATGGCCGATTCCTGCATGTACTTGCCGATCGCGGCCTGCTGCTCGGGCGTGGACGGGACGCCGTCTTCCATCGCCTGGGTCTGGTAATGCATCACCATGTAGCGCATCTGTCGGTCTCCTCGTGGTGTACGACGCCTGACCATACCGGCCAGATCGTGGGCCTCGGCGGCTGCGATCAGCTGGCGGCCGGAGCGTAGACCAGGTGCAGCACACCGGTCGTGAACGTGGTGGAGCTGACGAGGCTGAGCGGCACCTTCGCACCGTCGGCGAACAGCTTCTTACCGCTGCCGACCACGACCGGGTGCACCAGCAGGTGCAGCTCATCGACCAGACCCGCCTCGAGCAGCCATTGGACCAGGGCGGCGCTGCCGGTCGTGCTGAGCTTGGTGTCCTGCTTGAGTGCGGTCAGCTCGGCCGCGACGTCGCCGGTGATGACGCTTGAGTTCTCCCAGGTCGCATCTGTGAGCGCGTTCGACACGACGTACTTGCGGGCGCCGTTCATCTGCGCGGTGAACGGGTCGGCAGGGTCGGCGCCCGGCCAGTAGGCGGCGAACTCGTCGTACGTCTGCCGGCCCAGGAGCATCGCGTCGGACTCGCTCATCAGCGCGCCGACGACCGCTCCCATTTCGTCGTTGAAGTAGTCGAAATGCCAGGTCTCGGGCGCCTCGATGACGCCATCGAGCGAGATGAAGATGCCTGACTTGATCGATCCCATGATCTTCTCCTTGAGGTTGGGGTGGTGCCTTCACCTCTGTGCCGAAGGAGGATCCCGCAAATCGACACGTCTGAGAATTTCTTTTTAGCTCAGCGCGCGGGGGTGAGACGTCGCGTAGACCTCGCGGAGGCGGTCGACGGTCACCAAGGTGTAGATCTGGGTCGTAGTGACCGATGCGTGCCCGAGGAGTTCCTGGACGACCCGGACGTCGGCCCCTCCGTCGAGCAGGTGGGTCGCGAACGAATGCCGCAGCGTGTGGGGCGAGACCTCGACGTCCAGGCCGGCCAGCTTGGCGGCTTTGCCCAGCACCGTCCACGCCGACTGCCGTGACAGCCGGCTGCCCCGCGCGTTCACGAAGACTGCAGGGCTGCCCTTGCCGCGAGCGACGAGCCCGGGACGGGCCGAGGTGAGGTAGCGGGCGCAGGCGTCACGGGCGTACGACCCCATCGGCACGATCCGCTCCTTGCGACCCTTGCCGAGGAGCCGCACGACGTCGTCGTCGAAGTCGACGTCGTCGACATCAAGCCCCACCGCCTCGGAGATCCTCGCGCCGGTGCCATACAGGAACTCCAGCAATGCCCGGTCGCGCAGCGCCAGGGCCGTCCCTGCGCCGCCGGCAGCCTCGAGGATGGCCTCCACATCCGACACCGGCAGCGCCTTGGGCAGCCGCCGGGGAGACGAGGGTGGCTTCACCGTCGCGGCCGGGTTGTCCACGGTGATCTGCTCCGACTGGGCGAATGTGTGGAACCCACGGACAGCGACCACCGTGCGGGCCGCGCTGGAGGCACTCAGTGCAGGATGGTCGACATCGCCTTCGCGCAGCCGCATCAGGAACTCGCTGACGTGGCCGCTGGTGATCGCTCCCACGTCGTCGACATCCTGCTCGGCCAGGAATCCGAGGTACCGACGCAGGTCACGGCGATATGACGCCAGCGTGTTGACCGCCAGCCCGCGCTCGACGAGGAGGTGGTCGAGGTAGGTGCGGACGGCCGGTTCGACCGGGTGCTGGCTCAGGTGAGCACCTCGGCGAGGGTCAGGCTGTCGAGCTCATGCGCCTGCGCGACGGGCGCGTAGGTCAGCTCTCCGCCATGGGTGTTGAGACCCAGTGCGAGCGAGTGGTCGTCGCGCAGCGCCTGGCGCCAACCCTTATCCGCCACCGCGACGGCATACGGCAAGGTGACGTTGGTCAACGCGTAGGTCGACGTGTGCGGCACCGCACCCGGCATGTTCGCCACGCAGTAGAAGATCGAGTTGTGCACCTGGTACGTCGGATCGTCATGCGTGGTCGGGCGCGAGTCCTCGAAGCAGCCGCCCTGGTCGATCGAGATGTCGACGAGCACCGAGCCGGGCTTCATCCGTGACACGAGCTCGTTGGAGATCAACGTGGGAGCCTTGGCGCCCGGCACGAGGACTGCTCCGATGACGAGGTCGGCGTCCAGGACTGCCCGCTCCACCTCGTAGGTGTTGGACGCGACGGTCTGCAGGTGACCCTGGTAGATCCGGTCGGCGGCCCGCAGCCGCTCGATGTTGCGGTCGAGCAGCAGCACCTCCGCCTGCATGCCGAGCGCGATCGCGGCGGCGTTCATCCCCGAGACGCCCGCTCCGATGACGACGGTCTTGGCGGCATACACCCCGGAAACGCCGCCCATCAGCACGCCGCGGCCGCCTCCTTGGCGCATGAGGTGGTAAGCGCCGGCCTGGGGGGCCAGCCGTCCGGCGACCTCGCTCATCGGCGCGAGGAGCGGCAGGGCGGCGTCGGCTGTCTGCACGGTCTCGTAGGCAATCGCCGTGACACCCTGCTTGAGCAAGGCGTCGGTGCAGTCGCGCGACGCCGCGAGATGCAGGTAGGTGAACAGGGTCTGCCCGTCACGCATCCGGTGGTACTCCTCGGCGATAGGCTCCTTGACCTTGAGGATCAGCTCGCCGGTCTCCCAGACGGAGTTCGCTGTCGGCAGGATCGATGCGCCGGCAGCGACGAACTCGTCGTCGGTGATCGACGACCCGACCCCGGCGCTTGCCTCGACATAGACCTCGTGCCCGCGGGTGGCGAGCTCGTGCACTCCGGCCGGTGTGATGGCCACGCGATACTCGTGGTTCTTGACTTCCTTCGGAATGCCGACCTTCATGACCCTCACTCTTTTCGCGCAGGACCCGGCCGCCGGGCCCCCACTGGTGCCTCGAAACCTACTCCATCGGCGACAAGGTGCGGCGTGAGACGTCAGCCGTCAGCCTCGACCGGGACGCGACGGAGGCCGCTCTCGTCGACCGGCAGTCGCAGCTCGCGTTGCCTCTCGAGCGCAGCCGCGACGAGCCCGCTGAACAGAGGGTGCGGCCGGGTCGGGCGCGAGCGCAGCTCGGGGTGCGCCTGCGTGGACACGTAGTACGGGTGGATGGCCGGCGGCAGCTCGACGTACTCGATGAGCTCCCGGTCGGGTGACATCCCGGAGAAGACGAGGCCCGCATCCTCGAGGTCGCCGCGGAACTTGTTGTTGACCTCGTAACGGTGGCGGTGCCGCTCCTCCACCCGGGAGGCGCCGTATGCCGTCGCGACCACCGAGCCCGGCTGCAGCTCGGCTGGGTAGAGGCCGAGCCGCATTGTGCCGCCCATGTCGCCGTCGCCGCGCACGATGTCGAGCTGTTCCTCCATCGTGGCGATCACCGGCTGAGCGGCAGACGGGTCGAACTCGGTCGAGCCGGCATCCTCGAGGCCGGCGACGTTGCGCGCGAACTCGATCACCATGCACTGCAGGCCGAGACACAGACCCAAGGTCGGGATCTTGTGCTCGCGGGCGTAGCGCAGCGCCCCGACCTTGCCCTCGATGCCACGCACCCCGAACCCGCCCGGCACGCACACCGCGTCGACATCGCCGAGCTTGGCGGCCGCACCTTCGGTCGTCTGGCAGTCGTCGGAGGCGACCCAGCGGATGTTGACGCGGGCGTCGTTGTCGAAGCCGCCTGCGCGCAGCGCCTCGGCGACCGACAGGTAGGCGTCGGGCAGGTCGATGTACTTGCCGACCAGGGCCACCGCCACCTCTTCGTCGGGCCGGTGCACCCGTCGCAGCAGCTGGTCCCAGCGGGTCCAGTCGACGTCGCGGAACGGCAGGTTGAGGCGCCGGACGACGTACGCGTCGAGGCCCTCGGAGTGCAGCACCTTCGGGATGTCGTAGATGGACTGCGCGTCGACGGCGGCCACGACAGCCTCGTCGTCGACGTCGCACATCAGCGAGATCTTTCGCTTGATCGAGTCGGGGATCTCCCTGTCCGCGCGGCAGACGACTGCGTCTGGGGCGATACCGATCGAGCGAAGGGCAGCGACGGAGTGTTGCGTCGGCTTGGTCTTGAGCTCGCCCGACGGTCCGATGTAGGGCACCAGCGACACGTGCAGGAAGAAGCAGTTGTCACGGCCGATGTCGTGGCGGACCTGACGGGCTGCCTCGAGGAACGGGAGGGACTCGATGTCACCGACCGTGCCACCGATCTCCGTGATCACGACATCGACCCCGGGGCCTGCCATCGCGCGGATGCGTTCCTTGATCTCGTTGGTGATGTGCGGGATCACCTGCACGGTGTCGCCGAGGTAGTCACCGCGGCGCTCCTTGGCGATGACCGTGGAGTAGACCTGTCCGGTCGTGACGTTGGCGTTCTGGCCGAGGTCGACGTCGAGGAACCGCTCGTAGTGCCCGATGTCGAGGTCAGTCTCAGCGCCGTCGTTGGTGACGAACACCTCGCCGTGCTGGAACGGGTTCATCGTGCCGGGATCGACGTTGAGGTAGGGGTCGAGCTTCTGCATCGTGACCCGGAGTCCGCGCGACTTGAGGAGTCGCCCTAACGATGAGGCCGTCAGACCCTTGCCGAGTGACGACGCCACTCCACCGGTGACGAAAAGATGCTTGGTTGGCGCCGAGACTGCCACATCACGCTCCCGCGGTTCGACTGTGCGGCGAGAATGCCCACCTGTCCACGGGGTTCCAATCTAGCAACACCCCGCCGACAGTGCCTAAGCCACGCCCGTCGCGGACGCCACAGGCTGGACAATCTCGAGCCTGCTCACAGTCCTTCGGGCAGCACCGGCTCGCCGTCGATGACGCCGAAGTCGCCGGGGTTGCCCGACAACGCCGCCGAGAGTGCATACACCGCGATGAGTGTGCCGCCGGGTGAGCTTCCGGCGTTGACGGTGGAGACGTTGGGCGTGTCGAGACCCGCGGGAGCGGCGAGTACGTCGAGGAGGCCGCCCTCGTTTCGACCAGTCGCCGGGGTAGTGACCACGACCGCGTCAGCAGCGGGAGCTATTGATCGCAACATGTCGGTGACGATGGTGTGCTGCGCCCCGGTGACATCGCTGTCATCGCTGGCGCCTGGCGACATCACCACGACAGCGGAGCCACGCCGCGTGGGCTCTTCCGACAGGGTGACGAGCTTGGCGCCCCGGATCTCGGAGTCGATCTTGATGGCTACCTCGCCGAACGCGACTTCGGCTCCGGTGCCGACGTAGGCGCGAGCGAGGACAAGTCCGAAGCGGGCATAGGCCTGATCGGCAGGTGGGGCCTCGACTTCCTCCAGAGCCTCCAGGGAGCTGGTGGCGACCGATCCGACGTACGTCTTCTTGCCGGGGTCGACCACGTCCTTGTCGAGGGTGGCGACGACGGCGGCGGATCCTCCGGCCTGCGTCACGGCCGTCTCCATGGCAGTGACAGCCTCCTCGTCGACGCCGGGGAGCACGAAGATCGTCACGTCTCGCTTCTGCAGCCGGTCCTCGAGCAGCCGGGCGGCGATGCCGGTGGTGAGCTCGTCGCTCAGCACCCGCGCGGCACTGGCGTCGCGCACCGCCTCGCGCAGCTTGGTGTTGGCGGCCCGGAGCGACTCGCCATCATCGTTGCCTTCCGCCTGCTGCAGCGGACCGGCGCCAAGGGCGATGCCGACTGCGAGAGTGACGCAGGCGGCGAAGATCGGGACCAGGTAGCGACGGAGCAGGCTCATCCGAGCTTCCCCTCGATCCAGTCGCGTACGTCGGTCAGCCACGGCCCGACCTGGTCATACCAGTCCTGGCCGACCGGGGTCGTGGCGATGGCGCCGAGCACGGCGGCGATCCCCACGAGCAGGAACACGAACACCACCCAAGCGCTGTAGCGGTGGTGATAGAGCCTGGCGACGGCTTTGGCGTCGACGAGCTTGGGGCCGACCGCAGCGCGGGTGAGGAACGAGCTCGCCATCCCGGACCGGCCTTTGTCGAGGAACTCGACGAGGGAGGCGTGGGCCCCGGCCATCACGATCAGCTCGGCGCCACCTACATGAGCCAGCAGGATCGCCGCGCCCTCACTGGTGCCGCTGGCCGCGAACATCTGGTGCTTGACCCCGATTCGTTCGAGGCGCTCGAGTACGCCCCGGTTGTTCGCCCTGCTGTGGGCGATGACCTCCGCACCACAGCGCAGCGCCTGGTCGGAGATGTCGTCCCCCGACGTCACGATGATGTCGGGACGGTGGCCGGCGGCGATGACGGCATCCGCGCCGTCGTCGACACCGATGAGGACCGGGTTGTTTTCCTTGATGTACGTCTTGAGGCGGCGGAGGTCCTGCTCGTAGTCGAACGAGCGGAGTACGACGACGACCTGGCGTCCCTTCATTGACGTCGTGGTCGTCGGGACACCTTCGCCGTCGAGAAGCAGCCGCTGGTCGCGGCGCAGGTGCTCGACCGCGTTGGCGGCGAACGCCTCGAGCTGA
This sequence comes from uncultured Actinomycetota bacterium, assembly GCA_963811585.1. Taxonomy (GTDB): domain Bacteria; phylum Actinomycetota; class Actinomycetes; order Propionibacteriales; family Nocardioidaceae; genus JACDHG01. The sequence goes on along the minus strand of CAWERR010000006.1, from coordinate 54,890 downwards.
CTCGACATACCGTCTCTGGATGCTTCCAGCGCCGCGGCGACGGACTCCTTGTCTTGCCGGACGCCGGACGCGACCGCCCGGTCGCCTGCGTAGACCGTGTCATCCTCCACGCGGACCAGGTCGCCATCACTGAGCGCGGTGAAGATCTCGGCATCGACACTGTCGATCAGCACCACCCCAGCGTCGACAAGGATCTCGGGGCCAAGGTTCGGGTAACGCCCGGAGATGGAGGGGGCGAGGTTGATGACGGCGGCCACCTGCGCCTCGACGAGTGCGACGGCGGAGCCCCGATCGATGTCGACGTGGTCGATGACGGCGATGTCGCCCGGCCGGAGCCGCTTGACGATCGTGCGCGTACGTCGGTCGAGCCGGACGTGGCCGGACACGCCGGCTCCGGAATGGGCGCGCGGGCGCCGCAGGGCAGAGAGCTTCATCGTGCGCCCATCCTGCCTGAACCGTCGAGCCCATCCCCGCATTGCAAGCCTGCGCGTGGCGTCTGTCTTACCCGGTCCGCTCGAGGCGGGCCAGGTCGACGAGTTCGTCGGCGTGTGCGAGCGCGGAGTCGGAGTCCTCGAGGCCGGCCAGCATCCGCGACAGCTCGCTCCGCCGACCCTCGTCGTCGAGTCGGGACACGCCGCTGCGGGTGACGCTGCCATCGCTGCTCTTGACGACGACGTAGTGCTGGTCCGCGAACGCCGCCACCTGCGGCAGGTGGGTCACAACGATCACCTGCACGTTGCGGGCTAACCGGGCCAGCCGACGCCCGATCTCGACCGCTGCCCTGCCGCCGACGCCGGCGTCGATCTCGTCGAAGACCATGGTCGGCACCGGCTGGGTGCCGGCCAGGCAGACCTCGAGCGCCAGCATGACCCGAGACAGCTCACCGCCGGACGCACCCCGCTGGAGCGGCCGGGGCTGACCGCCCGCATGTGCGGCGAACATGATCGTGACGTCGTCGAACCCCTCGCGTGTGGGCTCGCGCGCCGCCACGACGTCGACGGTCAGGCGGGCGTCGGGCATGGCCAGGTCGGTCAGCTCACCCGTCACCCGCGCCGACAGGTCGCTGGCAAGAGCCTCCCGACGTGCGGACAGGTCGGCTCCCACGACGGTGAGCTCGCCCGCAAGCGCGTCTCGGCGCTGGCGGAGGTCCGCGACGAGCGTCTCGTCGTCCTCGAGCTCGATGAGCCGGCTGGCGGCGCGCCCGGACCAGGCCAGCACGTCGACCACGGACTCGCCGTACTTGCGAGTGAGCGTCGCCAGCGTCGCCTGGCGCTCCTGGACCCAGGCAAGCCGCCCGGGGTCGGACTCGAGTCCGGCGAGGTAGGACGCGAGGTCGGCGGCAACGTCGACGAGCGCGTACGACGCCGCCGCGAGCTGGTCGCTCAGCTCGACCAGGCGAGGGTCGTGGTCGCGCTCGGCCTCGAGCAGCTTGCGGGCCTCGGCGACGAGACCAAGAGCGTCGCGGGTGCTCAGATCTGGCTCGTCGGCGCTCAGCGCCTGGTGCGCCTGCTCGGCGGCGCGACGCAGCGAGTCGGCGTGAGCGAGCCGCCCCTCCTCGGCCCGCAGATCGTCGTCCTCACCGGCCCGCGGGTCGGCCGCCTCGATCTCTGCGAGCCCGAGACGCAGCAGGTCGGCTTCCTGGGCACGCTCGCGAGCCCGGGACACGACCTCGTCGAGCTCCGCCTCCACGGCACGGAGCGCGTCGAAGGTCTGCTGGTACGACGTCAGGGCATCGGCGTGGTCGGCCCCACCGAACGCGTCCAGGGTCCGACGCTGGTGGGCGGGCTGCAGCAGCAACTGCTGGTCGGACTGACCGTGGATGACGACAAGCTCGGATGCGAGCTCGGCGAGTGTCCCGATCGGCACGGCTGCACCGCCGGCGGTGGCGCGGGAGCGACCCTCGACCTGGACGACGCGGCCGACGAGGAGCGAGCCCTCATCGAGGTCGGCGCCGGCCTCCATCGCCCTCGCAGCGACCGGCGACTGCGGGTCGAGACGGAGCGACCCCTGCACCCGCGCCCGCGATGCCGTTTCACGCACCACAGCGGAGTCGGCCCTGGCGCCGAGCAGCAGCCCGAGGGCCGTCACGACCATGGTCTTGCCGGCGCCGGTCTCGCCGGTCACGACGTTGAACCCGGCTCCGAGCTCGAGGGTTGCCGTGTCGATCACGCCCAGCGAGTCGATCGTCAGCTCCTCAAGCACGTGAGGGGCCGCCTTCGGACTCGCTGCGCCGGCGCGCCGCGGCTCCGCGCCAACCGCTGACGGGTAGGTCGAACTTCGCGACCAGTCGGTTGGTGAACGGTCCTGCGTGCAGCCGAGCGAGCCGGACCGACCGGGTGCCACGACATACCTCGACCCGGGATCCGGGGGGCACGCTGAGTGTGCGGCGGCCGTCGCACCACAGGACCCCTCCGCCGCTGGTACCCGCCAGGATCTCCACGGCGAGCCGGGAGTCGACCGAGGCCACCATCGGCCGGGCGAACAACGCGTGCGCGCTGATCGGCACCAGGAGCAGCGCCTGAACTTCCGGCCACACCACGGGTCCCCCGGCGCTGAAGGCGTAGGCGGTGGAACCCGTCGGGGTGGCGAACACGAGGCCGTCGCAGCCCCATCGAGACAGCGGGTGCCCGTCGATCTCGACGACCACCTCGATCATCCGTTGCCGGGCTGCCTTCTCAACGCTGGCCTCGTTGAGGGCCCACCCCTCGGCGATGACGGCGCCGTCGAGGCTCACCCGGACGTCGAGCGTGAGTCTGTCCTCGACGACGTAGGCGGCGGAGATGATCGCCTCGACCGTCGTGTCGACGTCATACCACTCCGCCTCAGCGAGAAAGCCCACGTGCCCGAGGTTGATCCCGAGTAGCGGCGTGCCGGCCGCACGGGTCAGCTCGGCGGCCCGCAGGATCGTGCCGTCGCCTCCGATGACGACGACGAGCTCGCATCCGATCGGCGCAGCGTCGTCGGCCGGGACGACCTCCGCGTCGATTCCGAGCTCTTTGGCCTCGTTGTCGAGCAGCCGCACTTCGATTCCCGACTCGCCAAGGCGCGCCACCACGGCGCGGGCGACCTCGATCGACTCGGGCCGGCCTGTGTGCGCCACGAGCAGCACCTTGCGTGGCCCGGTCGCGGCCGAGCCGGATCCGGGGTCGGCGGTCTCGTCGGGGACTGCGGGAGTCACCTGGCTACCTTCTCATTGCGGGCCGGTGTCGACTACGTGCGCCACGGCATCGGGGTCGATCGGCGGCGCATCGGCCGTGAACCACGCAAAGTACTCGACGTTGCCGGCCGGGCCGGGCAGCGGACTGGCGCACAGGCCGCGCACTCCGAGGCCGAGGTCAGCCGCGGCGGCCGCGACGCCCAGCACGGCCTTCACTCGGAGTGCCGCCTCGCGGACGACTCCGCCCTTGCCGACCCGATCCTTGCCCACCTCGAACTGTGGTTTGACCATCAGCACGAGATCGGCGGAGGGCGCCGAGACGCTGACCAGCGCAGGCATCGTCTTCGTGAGGGAGATGAACGACAGGTCGCCGACCACCAGGTCAGGGCGGTAGGGCAGCTCGGTGGCGACCAGGTCCTTCACGTTGGTCCGATCGATGACGAGGACGCGATCGTCGGACGCCAACTGCCACGCCAGCTGGCCATAGCCGACGTCGACAGCGATCACCGCGAGGACGCCTGACCGCAGGAGCACGTCGGTGAACCCGCCGGTCGAGGCACCCGCGTCGAGGGCGCGGCGCCCCGTCACGACGAGGCCCCGCGGGGTGAACTCCTCGAGCGCGCCGGCCAACTTGTAGCCACCGCGGGAGGCGTACCCGGGGTCAGACGCGTCAGCGGTCAGGACAATTGCCGCATCCGTCGTGACGCCGGTGGCCGCTTTGGTCGCGGCATTGCCAGCGACCAGGACACGCCCGGCGCTGATCAGCTCGGCTGCGTGCTCCCGGCTGCGGGCCAGGCCACGACGTACGAGCTCGGCATCGAGCCGCTGCCGACGTGGCATCTAACGGCTCAGGCCGGGTCGGTTGGGGCCGGCGGCGCTGCCGGGCCGCCGTCGTCGTCGAGGGCGGCGCGAAGCGCATCGTGTGCCTGCTCGTAGCGCTCCGCGTGCTCGTCGATACCGGCCTCGTCGAGATCGCGCAGGTCGGCAACCGCCGCATCGACGCGCGGGTCACCCAACGAGCCCGGCTCTTCCGCCTCGCCGGCCGTCGTCGTCTGCTCCGGCTGCTGCCCGTCGTTCACGGTTGCGCTCCTCGCGTCGTCACTGTGCTCCGTCTTGCCCCACTCATACCACCTCGGGGTCGATTTCGACGCGACCGCGCCCATCTCCAGCATCAGCCCACGCCCAGGCTGCACTGACGACCACCCGCAGACCATCGTCGCGGTCGTCGCCACGGGCGTCGACGAGAACATGCGAGTCGTCGACTCGGGCACGCCAGCCGTTGAGCTCGTGCATGTCGTCCTGACGACTCGGCGCGGGATGGCGTTCAAGCAGCCCACGGAGTGTCCACGAGACGTACGTCGGCCGGTGTTGCCTGGGCGCAGCACACAGCTCCGCCAGATTGGTCACCCCGGTCATCACCAGCAGCGAGTCGACGTCGCACGCGTTCGCCCCCTCGATATCGGTGTCGAGTCGGTCACCCACGACGACGGGGCACTGCGACGAGACGCGGCGCACCGTCTCGTCGAACAGTGGCCGGAACGGCTTGCCAGCCACGAACGCCGGTCGGAAACCCACCGCCTCGGCGACCGCGTTGACCAGGGTGCCGTTTCCGGGCGCGAGCCCGAGCTTGGTGGGGACGGTCAGGTCGAGGTTGGCAGCAGCCCACAGAGCCCCGTCGCGGATCACCGCCGTCGCTTCCGCGAGCTGCACCCAGCCCACCGAACGGTCGAACCCCTGGGCGACTGCGACCGGCTCGTCGTCGCGGCTCTCAACCGGCACTAACCCCTCCGCCCGCAGGGCGACGTGGAGACCTTCGCCGCCGACGACCAGGACCGGGGACCCGGGCTCGAGGCGGGACGCCAGCTCGCGGGCAGTCGCCTGGGCCGACGTGACTACGTCCGCTGCCTCGGCCTCGACGCCGAGGTCTCGCAGATGTTTGGCGACTGCGTCCGGCGTCCGCGAGGCGTTGTTGGTGACGAAAGCCAGCTTCATGCCGCGCTCACGGACGCTCCGGAGCAGCGCGGGGACGCCGTCGACCGCGTCGGGCCCGATATAGATGACGCCATCAAGGTCGAGCATCGCGCAGTCGTAGGCGTCGACGAGCGGCCGGTCGCTCGCCCCGAGAGCGCGGGCGGACTCAGACACGTCGGCGTCCTTCCGAAAGAGGTGGTGGTCGTACGATGCAGCGTGGCCAGCCAGCATGACACGACGCCAACACCCAAGCTGCGACTGCGCCCGTTTCCGGCGATGCGCTACAACGCGGACCTGGTGGGCGATATCGGCGAGGTGACGTCGCCGCCGTACGACGTCATGGACCGACCGATGATCGACACGCTGCTCAACGAGCACCCGCGCAACATCGTCCGGCTGATCCTGCCGCGGATGGTGAGCGACCCGGTGCGCTCGGCGACGATCCCTACGCGCGGGCGGCCCACCTGCTGCGACCGGTGGCGCAAACAGCGGATCGTCATCACCGACGAAGAGCCGGGCTCTGTACGTCTACGAGTACGGCGACGCGGAAACCCAGGTGTGCGGGCTGGTCGGGGCGCTGGAGCTCCGCGAACGCGACCAGCATGTCGTGCTGCCCCACGAGGACGTGATCCCGGAGATCGTCGCCGACCGACTGGCGATGATGACCGCCGCGAGGCGAACCTCGAGCCGATCCTGCTGCGTGTACGACGGCGGCGGCGGCACCAGCCGAGGTGATCGACCAGGCCAGGGAGCGCGATCCGCTGATCGATGTGAGTGCCGTCGACGGCACCTACCACCGGCTGTGGGCCATCGACGATCCCGAGGACATCCGCGAGATCCGGCGAGCGCTCGCCCCGCATCAGGCCCTGATCGCCGACGGTCACCACCGCTACGCGACCTATCTTCAGCTCCGACGCCGGCACCGCTCGATCGGCGACGGGCGAGGGCCCGTGGGACCGCGGGCTGGCCCTGCTCATCGACCAGTCGCAGTGGCCGCTGCAGCTGGGCGCGATCCACCGCAGCATCTCCGAGCTGCGCGCTGGACGCCATCGGCCTGCCGCCAGGCGTCGAGATCTCCGACCCCGTGCCTGTAGCGCGGCGGACTCCGCCGCCGCCGCCGCGCCGGCCACATCGTCGTCGCGGACGACCGGGACTACGTCATCGTCTCGCAGGACCAGCCGCGCGATCCGGTCGTCAGCGACGCCGAGCTGCTGCACGACCGGCTGTTCCCGGCGTGGGGTGTGAGCGAGGACCGGGTCGGCTACCACCACACCGTGAGCAGACGGTGCGCAACGCCCATCAGGACGCGGAGTCGCCGTGCTCCTGCACCCGCCGTCGGTCGCCGAGGTGATGGACGTCGCTCGGGCCGGCAAGATCATGCCGCGCAAGTCCACCTCGTTCGGCCCCAAACCGCGGACGGGCTGGTGATGCGCAGCTTCGCCGACGAGCTCTAGCCAGGTCACGCCGCGAGCCGTCAGCCGTCGCTCGTCCGGACGCGACGGGTCCGGCGGATCTCGACCTCGACCCTGCTCACCGGTCCGCTCGTGCCACGGAAGAACCGCCGACGGATCGCTCCAGCCACCTCGACGTACTCCCCCGCGGTCCAGCGTGCGCATCGAGCGCTGGACCTTCGAGAGCCAGGCGACGCAGTCGATCGTGTCGACGCGCTGCTAGGAACGCCCCCGACTTGCCGCGTCGCGGTCGACGATCATGCGGGCGGTCATCGAGCGAGTCGCCGCTGGGCAGCTCGCGCTCTTCGGGTGGTGCCGCCACCCGGCCGACGAGCATCACCTCGTTGATCGACGCCGGCGCAACACCAGCGTCTTCATTCGCGTCATCGGCCTCGGTGGCCGGGGTGGCGGTGCGACGGGGCATGGCGGTCCTTCCTCGCTGTGCTCCTCGCTCGATTGGATTCGAGACTGAGTAGCCCAAGCGTCGCCGCCTGACCCGCCCCAAGACGATCCCTGCGGCCACAGCTGTGGACACGCCGGGACCGGCTCCGCGCCTGTGGATGAGGCCGCGGGTGCGGGAGACCCGTCAGGAACCGTCGTCGTCTTCGTCGTCTCCGTCGACGGTGTCGATGACGGTGCTTCCCTCGAGCTCGGCGAGCCGCTCCGCAGCGTCGGTGTAGCCCTCGGCGTCGACGCCGGCCGCCCGCTCGAACCACTCACGCGCCGCGTCGGGTCTGCCCGTCGGCCAGCAGCGCGTCGGCATACGCGTAGCGCAGTCGCGGCACCCAGACGCCCGCGACCGGCTGCGCAGCTCGCGGCCTTCGAGGGTGCGGATCGGCTGCCGCCGATGTCGCCGAGGTCGCGGCGCGCGCCCGACTCGACGATCTTCATCTCGATCTGCCCGGCCTCGTCGAGGTCGATCACCGCCGGATCCTTGGCCAGCGCCAGGGCACGCTCGGGGCGGCCGAGCGCGCGCTCGCAGTCGGCCATCATCGGCAGGTACATGCGCGTTGCCGCTCATCCGGCGGGCCGCCTTGAACTCGGTCAGCGCATCCTTGAACCGGCCCGCGGCGTAGGCCGCCTCGCCGCACGCCTCGCGGACGATCGCGACCCGCGCAGCGCGGGCACGCGCGGCCACGGTGTGCTGGTAGGCCGTCTCGGGGTCGGCTGTCGAGCAGCCGCGCCGCCGCCACCAGGTGCCGGGCGACGCGGGCGGCGAGCTTCTCCGGCAGCGACTTCAGCTGATTGTTGACGACCCGGTCGAGCTCGTTGCCGGTGATGTCGTCGGGAATCGGCGGACCGTCGTACTCGGCCTGGACTGCGGTGCGCTCGTGCGTCGGGCAGTTCGTCTCGGCGCCACTGCCCGGCGGTGCTGCGGCGTGCGGTCCTTGCTCCGGTCGCGCGGCGGCGCGTCCGGCGACGCGTCGCCGCGCGCGCTCGGAGCGCCGCGATCGCGCCGCCTTGCGAGCGGCGTGCTCGCCGGAGCAGCCGGTCCTGCCGAGCTGTGCCGCTGCCGCGCGCGGACGCTCGACTTGTCGGTCGCCGGATCGCCGAGCTGCCATCGCGGTCGCCGTGCTTCGACGGCGCTGGCTTCGGTCTGCCTCGTCGTCGCCACGACGTCGATCCTTCCTCGGACTGGATTGCACTCGACGGCCACAGTACGCAGAAAAGCGTTGAGGGCCGCCTTTGCAGGCGGCCCTCAACGAAAGAATGTCCGGCGACGTCCTACTCTCCCACACGCTCCCGCGTGCAGTACCATCGGCGCTGAAGGGCTTAACTTCCGGGTTCGGAATGGAGCCGGGTGTTTCCCCTTCGCCATGGTCGCCGAAACTCTATTGAGATATGGCCGGCGGGAGCCGCTCATCGAAGAGCTACTCAAACCGGACCCGACCGTATCTCGGGAACCGCACAGTGGACGCGAACAAAGAACAAAGAATTGTGTGAAGAAGACAAGCCCTCGGCCTATTAGTACCGGTCGGCTCCGTGCATTACTGCCTTCCACCTCCGGCCTATCAACCCAGTGTTCTGCTGGGGGCCTTACCCGGTTAACCCGGTGAGAAACCTCATCTTGAAGCGTGCTTCCCGCTTAGATGCTTTCAGCGGTTATCACTTCCGAACGTAGCTAACCAGCCGTGCTCCTGGCGGAACAACTGGCACACCAGAGGTTCGTCCATCCCGGTCCTCTCGTACTAGGGACAGCCCTTCTCAAGTTTCTTACGCGCGCGGCGGATAGGGACCGAACTGTCTCACGACGTTCTAAACCCAGCTCGCGTGCCGCTTTAATGGGCGAACAGCCCAACCCTTGGGACCTACTCCAGCCCCAGGATGCGACGAGCCGACATCGAGGTGCCAAACCATCCCGTCGATATGGACTCTTGGGGAAGATCAGCCTGTTATCCCCGGGGTACCTTTTATCCGTTGAGCGACGCCGCTTCCACATGCCAGCGCCGGATCACTAGTGCCGACTTTCGTCCCTGCTCGACATGTCTGTCTCACAGTCAAGCTCCCTTGTGTACTTACACTCAACACCTGATTGCCAACCAGGCTGAGGGAACCTTTGCGCGCCTCCGTTACATTTTAGGAGGCAACCGCCCCAGTTAAACTACCCACCAGGCACTGTCCCTGATCCGGATTACGGACCGAGGTTAGATAGCTAATACGATCAGAGTGGTATTTCAACGTTGGCTCCACATGAACTGGCGTCCACGCTTCAAAGCCTCCCACCTATCCTACACAAATCGAATCAACCACCAATACCAAGCTGTAGTAAAGGTCCCGGGGTCTTTCCGTCCTGCCGCGCGTAACGAGCATCTTTACTCGTAGTGCAATTTCGCCGAGTCCACGGTTGAGACAGTGCCCGAGTCGTTACGCCATTCGTGCAGGTCGGAACTTACCCGACAAGGAATTTCGCTACCTTAGGATGGTTATAGTTACCACCGCCGTTTACTGGCGCTTAAGTTCTGCGCTTCGCAACCGAAGTCACTAACACGTCCCCTTAACGTTCCAGCACCGGGCAGGCGTCAGTCCGTATACATCGTCTTGCGACTTAGCACGGACCTGTGTTTTTAGTAAACAGTCGCTTGGGCCTGGTCTCTGCGGCCATCACCGCTTTGTAGAGCAAGTCTACTCACGGATCCGGCCCCCCTTCTCCCGAAGTTACGGGGGCATTTTGCCGAGTTCCTTAACCATGGTTAACTCGATCGCCTTGGTATTCTCTACCTGACTACCTGTGTCGGTTTAGGGTACGGGCGGCTTTGAAACTCGCTAGAGGCTTTTCTTGACAGCATAGGATTACCCACTTCGCCTAAATCGGCTCGGCATCAGATCTCAGGATACATGTGACACGGATTTGCCTATGTCACTCCCTACATCCTTACCCGCGGACTACCATCGCCGCGGTTGGGCTACCTTCCTGCGTCACCCCATCGCTTGACTACTACCAGTTCGGGTCGCGCGCTCCCTCGGCTTCAGTCCGAAGACGTCTGCCAAGTTCGGGCACTTAGCATCACTAGGTTCGTCATGGTCGTGTCAAAGCCGGTACGGGAATATCAACCCGTTGTCCATCGACTACGCCTGTCGGCCTCGCCTTAGGTCCCGACTTACCCAGGGCAGATTAGCTTGACCCTGGAACCCTTAGTCATTCGGCGGAGGGGTTTCTCACCCCTCTTTCGCTACTCATGCCTGCATTCTCACTCGTGTGGCGTCCACGGCTGGGTCACCCCGCCGCTTCTCTCGCCACACGACGCTCCCCTACCCATCCACGCACCTGGACGTCACCCGAAGGTGACGCCGAGTTAACGCGTGAATGCCATAGCTTCGGTGGATAACTTGAGCCCCGCTACATTGTCGGCGCAAAATCACTTGACCAGTGAGCTATTACGCACTCTTTCAAGGGTGGCTGCTTCTAAGCCAACCTCCTGGTTGTCTCTGCGACTTCACATCCTTTTCCACTTAGTTATCGCTTGGGGACCTTAGCTGATGATCTGGGCTGTTTCCCTTTCGACTACGGAGCTTATCCCCCGCAGTCTCACTGCCGCGCTCTCACTTACCGGCATTCGGAGTTTGGCTGATTTCGGTAAGCTTGTGGGCCCCCTAGACCATCCAGTGCTCTACCTCCGGTAAGAAACACGCGACGCTGCACCTAAATGCATTTCGGGGAGAACCAGCTATCACGGAGTTTGATTGGCCTTTCACCCCTATCCACAGCTCATCCCCCAGGTTTTCAACCCTGGTGGGTTCGGTCCTCCACGACGTCTTACCGTCGCTTCAACCTGGCCATGGATAGATCACTCCGCTTCGGGTCTAGAGCATGCGACTGAATCGCCCTATTCGGACTCGCTTTCGCTACGGCTTCCCCACACGGGTTAACCTCGCCACATACCACTAACTCGCAGGCTCATTCTTCAAAAGGCACGCTGTCACAGTTCCGAAGAACCGCTCCAACGGATTGTAGGCACATGGTTTCAGGTACTATTTCACTCCCCGCCTGGGGTACTTTTCACCTTTCCCTCACGGTACTTGTCCGCTATCGGTCATCAAGGAGTATTTAGGCTTAGCGGGTGGTCCCGCCAGATTCGCACGGAATTTCAGGGGTTCCGTGCTACTCGGGATTACATTGAAGAGCCATTGCCTTACGTCTACGGGGGTATCACCCTCTACGCCGGGACTTTCCAGTCCGCTTCGACTTCAGCAATGGTTTCTGACTCTTTGTCTAGTACGGCAGTACCAACCCAATGGTCCCACGACCCCGCATAGGCAACGCCTGCCGGCTATCACACCTACACGGTTTAGCCTCTTCCGCTTTCGCTCGCCACTACTCACGGAATCACTGTTGTTTTCTCTTCCTGTGGGTACTGAGATGTTTCACTTCCCCACGTTCCCTCCGAACGCCCTATGTGTTCAGGCGCCGGTAACTGGACATGACTCCAGCTGGGTTTCCCCATTCGGACATCCCCGGATCACAGCTCGGTTGTCAACTTCCCGGGGCTTATCGCAGACTCCTACGTCCTTCATCGGCTCTTGATGCCAAGGCATCCACCATGTGCCCTTAGTAGCTTGTCATTACTTCTCAATCAACAAAATTGCTACAAAGATGCTCGCGTCCACTATGCAGTTCTCAAGGTACGGGCGGTACCGAATCCGCGTCACTTCGCGTATCTGCCAGCCTGGGCAGGTCGTTCGAAGGTGGGAGTCGGCCCAGAGGAGATGCGCTGAAGCGCGCGATCCCTCAGGACCCAACAGTGTGCCTGATCTCGCGGTCGTTTCGACTTCGCTTTCCACTCCAGCAGAGCTGGTTGTACTTACGGTCGGTCGTCGCGACTCGACGGCCAAATAGTCGACGTTCCACTTAACGAGCCTCGCTGCCTCGAGACATTCGCTCGAGAAACAACGACATGGACAGACCAGTCGAAGCTGTCTGCCACGTGCTCCTTAGAAAGGAGGTGATCCAGCCGCACCTTCCGGTACGGCTACCTTGTTACGACTTCGTCCCAATCGCCAGCCCCACCTTCGACGGCTCCCTCCACAAGGGTTGGGCCACCGGCTTCGGGTGTTGCCGACTTTCGTGACGTGACGGGCGGTGTGTACAAGGCCCGGGAACGTATTCACCGCAGCGTTGCTGATCTGCGATTACTAGCGACTCCGACTTCATGGGGTCGAGTTGCAGACCCCAATCCGAACTGAGACCGGCTTTTTGGGATTCGCTCTACCTTGCGGTTTCGCAGCCCTTTGTACCGGCCATTGTAGCATGCGTGAAGCCCTGGACATAAGGGGCATGATGACTTGACCTCATCCCCACCTTCCTCCGAGTTACCCCGGCAGTCTCCTATGAGTCCCCACCATTACGTGCTGGCAACATAGGACGAGGGTTGCGCTCGTTGCGGGACTTAACCCAACATCTCACGACACGAGCTGACGACAGCCATGCACCACCTGTATAGGGCCCTTACGGACCTGCTATCTCTAGCAGTTTTCCCTATATGTCAAATCCAGGTAAGGTTCTTCGCGTTGCATCGAATTAATCCGCATGCTCCGCCGCTTGTGCGGGCCCCCGTCAATTCCTTTGAGTTTTAGCCTTGCGGCCGTACTCCCCAGGCGGGGCGCTTAATGCGTTAGCTGCGGCACGGAGGACGTGGAATGTCCCTCACACCTAGCGCCCAACGTTTACGGCATGGACTACCAGGGTATCTAATCCTGTTTGCTCCCCATGCTTTCGCTCCTCAGCGTCAGGTAAGGCCCAGAGATCCGCCTTCGCCACCGGTGTTCCTCCTGATATCTGCGCATTTCACCGCTACACCAGGAATTCCGATCTCCCCTACCTACCTCTAGTCCACCCGTATCGGAAGCAGGACTGGGGTTAAGCCCCAGCTTTTCACTCCCGACGCGATGGACCGCCTACGAGCCCTTTACGCCCAATAATTCCGGACAACGCTTGCACCCTACGTATTACCGCGGCTGCTGGCACGTAGTTGGCCGGTGCTTCTTCTGCAGGTACCGTCACTTTCGCTTCGTCCCTGCTGAAAGAGGTTTACAACCCGAAGGCCGTCATCCCTCACGCGGCGTTGCTGGATCAGGCTTTCGCCCATTGTCCAATATTCCCCACTGCTGCCTCCCGTAGGAGTCTGGGCCGTGTCTCAGTCCCAGTGTGGCCGGTCACCCTCTCAGGCCGGCTACCCGTCGTCGCCTTGGTAGGCCATTACCCCACCAACAAGCTGATAGGCCGCGAGCTCATCCTTCACCGCCGGAACTTTCCACCACCAGAAGATGCCATCGGTGGTCGTATCCGGTATTAGCTTCGGTTTCCCGAAGTTATTCCCGATGTGAAGGGCAGATTGCTCACGTGTTACTCACCCGTTCGCCGCTCGTGTACTCCCGAAGGAGCCTTACCGCTCGACTTGCATGTGTTAAGCACGCCGCCAGCGTTCGTCCTGAGCCAGGATCAAACTCTCCGTTGAAATTCTGTTGACACGTCGGCCGTCCGAGGACGGCCGCGCATCAGATCATTGGAGTATCCCGGCAAGAGTTGCTCCTACGTCCGGAAGATCGAGAAGACTTTGTCTTACCAAAGGAACCGTCTGACAGAACTGCGAGCCAGCTCGCAGCCGACTCGCACCTGCCGACGGGGCGTTAATTAATTCGTCGTCGACTTTTGGCACACTGTTGAGTTCTCAAGGATCGTGCGCACACCGTCGCCAGGCCTCTCGGCCGAGGTCGGGGGCAACTCGCTCTAACTTACCGGAACTCGGAGGGGCCGTCAAATTCCTTCCGGGTGCAGAAACCCGCCCCGACGACCGCTCTGAGCAGCCGTTTCGCCGCCTCAATCGAGGTCCGTCGGTGGGTTGTCGCTGGTGCCGGCCGCCCGATCTCCCGAGTGTCCTGAGAGGTCTTGCGTCCCGTCGCTGTCCGGCGAGCAAGAGGGAACATTACGGAGGTGGCCCGGTTCGGTCAAATCGCCGTTGTGTGGCGCCGGTCACAATGGTGAAGTGCCAGGTCACCGCTCTGGATCCTCGTGGCGGGAGCGCTCAGGTGGGCGAACTCGGCCTCCGCCACCGAGACCGCGAAGCACAAGACTGTCATTCGCAGCAATATCCTTACGTCCGTGCCCGCGAGCGCCATAGCGACCAGTTCTACGGACGCAAAGGGGTCAGCGGAGGGCGTCGTCAGCCGACCTTGACTCCGGCGAGGTTGCGCTTCCCCTTGCGGAGAAGCAGCCAGCCGCCGGCCAGCAGGTCGTCGGTCGACGGCCGCGCTTCCGGGTCGGTGACGCGGGTGTTGTTCGCGTAGACGCCGCCCTCGGTGGTCGTCCTCCGGGCTGCACCCTTGCTGGCGGCCAGTCCGGTCTGGACGAGCAGGTCGACGTACGTCGGGAGGTCGCCATCGGCGCCGACCTCGACATGAGGCGTTTCGCGCAGGGCCGCGTTCAGGGTCGCTTGGTCAAGGGTGCGAAGATCGCCCCCTCCGAACAAGGCAGCAGCAGCATCCCGTGCTCGCTGCGTCTCCTCGGCTCCATGCACCAGTGACGTGACGTCGTCGGCCAACGCCTTCTGGGCGACGCGCAACTGCGGTGTCTGCGCGGTCTGCTTCTCGAGGTCATCGATCTCGTCGTGGCTGCGGAACGTGAAGTACTTGAGCATCGATGTGACCAAGTTGTCGTCGACGTTCAACCAGAACTGGTGGAACTCATAGGGCGACATCATCTCCTTGTCGAGCCAGAGGGCGCCCTTCTCCGTCTTGCCGTACTTGACTCCCTCGGCATCCGTCACCAGGGGCGTGGCGATGGCGTGCACACGCTGCCCCTCGACACGGCGGACGAGCTCGACGCCGCCGGTGATATTGCCCCACTGGTCGCTGCCACCGGTCTGGAGCCGGACGCCGAAGTCACGGAAGAGGTTGAGGTAGTCCATCGACTGCAGCAGGACGTAGCTGAACTCCGTGTAGGACATGCCGTCCTCGAGGCGGCTACGCACGACGTCGCGACCGAGCATCCGGTTGACAGGGAAGTGCTTGCCGATGTCGCGGAGGAAGTCGATAGTCGACAGGCTCGCCGTCCAGTCGTAGTTGTCGACCATGGTGGCGGCGTTGTCACCCTCGAAGGAGAAGTACGGCTCCACCTGGCGGCGTACCCGATCGACCCAGCTCCGGACTACGTCGAGCGAGTTGAGGGTCCGCTCCCCCGAGTCCTTGGGGTCGCCGATCAAACCGGTGGCGCCTCCGACCAGCACGAACGGGATGTGTCCCGCGTCTTGCAGCCGTCGTGCCGTCACCACCTGCATCAGGTTGCCCATGTGCAGGCTCGGGGCAGTCGGATCGAACCCGACGTAGAACCGGATCGGGCTCTCAGACATCTCCGCCCGCAACGCGTCGAGATCCGTCGAGTTCGCGATCAGGCCGCGCCAGGCGAGGTCGTCGAGGACGTGTGCGGTCACGACGCTCCCTGCACAAGTCGGCGTACGTCGTCGAGGCTGCCGCAGCCTGCGTCCAGCAGGCGGTTGCGCTCGTCGGCCCAGGCCGCACCCAGTCGCGCCCGGTCAGCGTCGCTGACGCGAAGGCGTGCGGGGTTGAGGATCTCGCGCTCCTCCTCGTCGAGGTGGTGCAACAAAGTCTCGCTGAATTCGTGGATGGCCTCGCTGAACTCGTCAGACGTGACGTCGTCGGCCTCGAGCAGCGGCAGCAGGGTCCGGTAGCCCTCGTCGTGCTCCTTCTCGCCGTGCTCGGCCTCGTCCTCGTCGATCGCGTCCTTCTTCTCAAGCGAGGGATAGACCTGGCTCTCCTCGGCCTCGCCGTGAGCCACGAGGAGCTCCGAGAGCCTGGCCAGCACGGATCGCCGGTCAGACGTGACGTCGCGCAGCTCGCGGAGCAGGTCCTCAAAGGTTCGGTGGTCGGCGAGGATCAGCTCGACGACGTCGCCGTCAGTCGGGCGTCGCAGGTCGGTGGTCATCACGTCAGGGTAGCCAAGGCGGACCAGGTAGAGGCAGGCCGTCCGACCACGAGACAATCGCGGACGTGAGCGACGTACGGGCACTCTTGGCAAGGCCGGCGCCGGAGCTTGCTCCTGAGCTGCTCGGCTGGACGCTGACTCACGCATCGCCTGAGGGGCCGGTGACCGTCGAGCTGACGGAGGTCGAGGCGTATGACGGCGAGGCCGATCCCGCGTCGCATGCCGCCCGAGGACGCACACCACGCAACGGCGTGATGTTCGGGCCGCCCGGGGCGCTCTACGTCTATTTCAGCTACGGCATGCATTGGTGCGCCAACGTCGTCGTCGGCGTCGACGGGACCGCGTCCGCGGTGCTGCTTCGCGCTGGACGGGTGGTGGATGGGGTCGACCTTGCCCGGGTGCGGCGCGGACCGCGAGTCACCGACCGGGCCCTAGCCCGCGGCCCGGCGTGCCTCACGCAGGCCCTGGGAATCGGGCGCGACCATGATGGGACGGACCTCGTCGACGGCACTGCCGTCGCGTTGACGCCTGGCGGCCGTCCGGATGCGGTGTCGACCGGGCCGCGCGTCGGTGTCAGCCTGGCCGCGGACGTGCCCTGGCGGTTCTGGGTGACCGGCGACGAGACGGTGTCCGCCTACAAGCGCAGTCCTCGCGCCGCCCGCGTTTGATCAGCGGACCACCACCGGCGGTCGAGCTTGTCGAGACCCGATATCAGGGGGTGCCGAGGGCTGCGCGCAGCTCGCCGAGCTGCTCGGCGACCCGGTCAGGCGCCGTACCTCCCCGGGAGTCACGGGCCGCGAGCGACCCCGACACCGTCAGCACGTCACGCACGACCGGCCGGAGATGGGGCGAGATGGCGGCCAGGTCGTCGTTCGACAGCTGGTGCAGCTCGATCCCGAGCTCCTCGCACCGACGTACGCAGGCGCCGGCGACGTCGTGGGCAGTCGCGAACGGGACGCCCTCCCGCACCAGCCAC
Organism: uncultured Actinomycetota bacterium; assembly: GCA_963811585.1. GTDB lineage: Bacteria > Actinomycetota > Actinomycetes > Propionibacteriales > Nocardioidaceae > JACDHG01. The sequence continues at coordinate 37,899 of CAWERR010000006.1, read as the reverse complement.
TCGGCCACGTCGGTGGCGAGTGAGAAGCCCTGTGGTGCCAGCTCGGCCATCCGGGCGGTGTCGAACGTCAGCGTCCGCACCATGCCGGTGAAGGCGGGCAGCAGCACCTCGAGCGTGTCGATGGAGTCGAAGACCGGCTCCTTGTCCTCTTGTAGGTCGCGGTTGTAGGCGAGCGGCTGCGCCTTGAGCGTGGCCAGCAGCCCGGTGAGGTTGCCGATGAGCCGGCCGGCCTTGCCGCGAGCCAGCTCGGCGATGTCGGGGTTCTTCTTCTGCGGCATGATGCTCGAGCCCGTCGAGTAGCCGTCGTCGAGGGACGCGAACCCGAACTCTCGGGTCACCCACACGATCACGTCCTCGGCGATCCGCGACAGGTCGACTCCGACCATGGCAGTGACGAACGCGAACTCGGCCACGAAGTCGCGCGATGCCGTGCCGTCAAGGCTGTTGGCGGTCGAGCCCGTGAAGCCGAGCTCGTGTGCCACCTGGAGGGGGTCGAGACCGAGCGTCGAGCCTGCGAGCGCCCCGGAGCCGTACGGCGAGTCGGCCGCCACCCGGTCGTCCCAGTCGCGCAACCGGGCGCGGTCACGCACAAGTGGCCAGGCATGCGCCAGCAGGTGGTGCCCGAGCGTGATGGGCTGCGCGTGCTGCATGTGGGTGCGGCCTGGCATCGGGTCTGCGAGATGTGCTTCGGCCTGGTCGGCGAGCGCGGTCCCGAGGTCGTGCAGCAGCGACTGGATCTGGCGCGCGTGGTCGCGCAGGTAGACGCGGAGAAGAGTGGCTATCTGGTCGTTGCGGGAGCGCCCCGCCCGGAGGCGTCCGCCGAGCTCCGTTCCGACCATCTCGACGAGCCCCCGCTCGAGAGCAGTGTGCACGTCCTCGTCGTCGGGCACGGCCACGAACGCTCCTGACCTGACCGCCGAATCAAGTCGGTCGATGCCGGCGAGCAGCTTGTCGAGGTCGTCTCCGCTCAGCAACCCGGCGGCCGCGAGCACTCGGGCGTGAGCTCTCGACCCGGCGAGGTCGTATGACGCCAGCCGCCAGTCGAAGTGGGTCGAGCGGCTCAGCGCCGTGAGCTCCGGAGACGGACCCCCGGCAAACCTGCCGCCCCACAGCCGCGCGTCGTCTCCCTCAGCAGCCATCACACCTGCCTGCCGGGGCGGATGCCACCGTCCGTCACGAGGAGGCCTTTTGGTCGCGCCGCGCAGCGATCTTGCTCGGCAGCCCCCACAGCTCGACGAAGCCTCGGGCTTGTGACTGGTCGAACGAGTCGCCTTCGTCGTACGTTGCGAGGTTGAAGTCGTAGAGACTCGTGGTCGACCGACGCCCGGTCGTGACCGCCTTGCCACCGTGCAGGGTGAGCCGGACCTCGCCGGTGACGTGCTCCTGGGAGGCATCGACGAATGTGTCGAGTGACCGCTTGAGCGGCGAGTACCAGAGGCCGTCGTACACGAGCTCGCTCCAGCGCTGCTCGACGCCCTTCTTGAACCGGTTCAGCTCCCGCTCGACCGTGACGCTCTCCAGCTCGCGGTGCGCCTCCAGCAGCACCATCGCCCCCGGTGCCTCGTAGACCTCACGGCTCTTGATGCCGACCAGGCGGTCCTCGATGACGTCGAGCCGGCCGATCCCCTGAGCTCCGCCCCGCGCGTTGAGCTGTTGGATCGCCTGGAGCATCGTCACGTGCTGGCCGTCGATCGCGACCGGCACTCCGTCCTCGAACGCGATTAAGACCTCGTCGGGGTCGCGCGGCTTCGCCGGGTCGTCGGTGTAGGAGTAGATGTCCTCGACGGGGGCGTTCCAGATGTCTTCGAGGAAGCCCGTCTCCACAGCGCGGCCCCAGACGTTCTGGTCGATGGAGTACGGCGACTTCTTGGTCACGTCGATCGGGAGCTCGTGCTCGTCGGCGTACTCGATCGCCTTCTCGCGGGTCCAGGCGTAGTCGCGTACGGGTGCGATCACGGACAGATGCGGTGCGAGCGCACCGATGCCGACCTCAAAGCGCACCTGGTCATTGCCCTTCCCGGTGCAGCCGTGGCTGACGACGGTCGCGCCGTACTCGCTGGCCGCCTGCACGAGGTGCCGGGCGATCAGCGGCCGCGACAATGCCGACACGAGCGGGTAGCGGTCCATGTACATGGCGTTCGCCCGCAGCGCCGGAAGGCAGAAGTCCTCGGCGAACTCGTCTCGGGCGTCCACGACAACGGCCTCCACCGCACCGCAGCCGAGCGCGCGCTTGCGGACCGTCTCAAGGTCCTCGCCGCCTTGGCCGACGTCGATGGCGACGGCCACCACCTCGGCTCCGGTCTGGTCGGCGAGCCAGCCGATGGCGACGGACGTGTCGAGCCCGCCGGAGTAGGCGAGGACGATCCGGTCCGGTGCTGGTCGTGGTGCGGGTGGTGTTCACGGGGTCTCCTGGTGGGGTGTCACTGGTCAAAGTTCACTGCCCGACTCCGGCGAGGGCGAGGAATTTCTCGGCGAGGGCTGCCCCTCCGGTTCGCTCGCGGCTGACGACGAGGACGGTGTCGTCACCGGCGATGCAGCCGAGCACGGCGGTCAGCTCGGCCCGGTCGAGCGCCGAGGCCAGGAACTGGGCAGCACCGGCGGGCGTCCGCAGCACCACGAGGTTGGCCTGAGGCCTCGGCACTGACCATCAGCTCGTTCGCAGAGCTTGGCCAGCCGACTCTCGGCCGCGGCCGAGTCGATCGCCGACCTCGGGGTTCGGTCGCCGCCCTCGCTCGGGACGGCATACACGAGCACTCCGCGAGCTGTCACGCACGCGCACTGCCTCGAGGTCGACAAGATCGCGCGACAACGTGCCCTGGGTGACCCGCAGGCCAGAGGTGGCGAGCAGGTCGGCGAGCTCGGCCTGCGAGTGCACCGGGTGTCGGCTGAGCAGCTCGACGATCTTCTGGTGCCGGGCCGCCTTCGTCGTCGCTATTGCGTGGGTCGTCATCATCGGTCGCTCTCGGCCAGCAGCCAGGTGAGCAGTGCCTTCTGCGCGTGCAGCCGGCACTCGGCCTGGTCCCAGACGATGCTCTGCGGACCGTCGATGACCTCGGCGGCGATCTCCTTGCCCCGGTACGCCGGCAGGCAGTGGAGCACGACCGCCGCAGGGTCAGCGAGCGCCATCGCCTCGGCGTCGACACAGCAACGGCACGAACGGCGACGACCGGTCGGCCGCCTCCGCCTCCTGGCCCATCGACACCCACGTGTCGGTGACGACGACATCGGCTCCCTCGACCGCTTCCGCCTGGGTCGTTCTCGTGCGCGACGGATCCGCCGGTATCGCTGGCGATGTCGGCCGGCACGAGACAGGATCCGCGGGTCCGGCGGAAACCCGTCAGGTGAACCGACGCGCACATGCATGCCGGCAAGCGCGCCAGCGAGCAGGGAGGAGTGGGCCATGTTGTTCGCGCCGTCGCCGAGATAGGCCAACGTGAGCCCCGCCAGCGTCTTCTTGTGGATCCGCACGGCCTGGAGGTCGGCCAGGAGCTGGCACGGGTGGAACTCGTCGGTCAGTGCGTTGACGACCGGCACCTGCCGACGCCGCAGCCATCGCGTCCATCCGCTCCTGCCCGAACGTGCGCCACACGATCGCGCGGACCTGCCGGTCGAGCACCCGCGTCGTGTCCTCTATCGGCTCGCCCCGACCCATCTGCGAAGACTGGGCGTCGATGACCAGCGGGTATCCACCGAGCTCGGCGATGCCGACCGAGAACGACACCCTGGTCCGGGTCGACGGCTTGTCGAAGATGACTGCAACCGCCTGGGGACCAGCGAGCGGCTGCGCGTGGAAACGGTCGGCGCGGAACTCGTCGGCAAGGTCGAGGATCGCGGCCTGCTCTGCCGGAGTGATGTCGTCGTCGCGAAGGAAATGCCGAATCATGGTGCCTCCACCGAAGTCAGAGCTCGTGCGCCCACAGCAGCCGCCAGGACCGGGAGCGCCTTCTCCACATCATCGTGGTCGAGGATCAGCGGGGGCGCGAGCCTCAGCGTGTCTGGCGTGCAGGCGTTGACGATCACCCCGGCGTCGAGGGCGGCGGTGGCAACGGCTTTCGCCGTACCCGGCTCGACGTCGGCGGCGACCAGCAGCCCACGACCTCGTACGTCGAGGACGCCACTGAGTTGGGAGAGCTCCTCGCGGAGGCGGGCACCGATATCCGTCGCATGCTGAAGCAGCCCGTCGGACTCGATCACGTCGAGCACGGTCAACGCGACGGCTGCCGCGAGGGGGTTGCCGCCGAACGTCGTGCCGTGCTGGCCCGGCTGCAGGAGTTGGCCAGCCGAGCCGAACGCGATGCAGGCGCCGATCGGGAATCCTGCCCCGAGGCCTTTCGCGACCGTGACAATGTCCGGGACCACGGGCGCGTCGCCGTCGCCGTGCTGGAACGCGAACCACTCCCCAGTGCGACCGATGCCGGTCTGCACCTCGTCGAGCCACAGCAGGGCGCCGGAGCGGTCGGCGACGTCCCTAGCGGCGGCCAGGTAGCCGTCCGGCGGCACGATGACCCCTGCTTCGCCCTGGATGGGTTCGAGCAGGATCGCGGCGGTCTCTGGACCGACGGCCCGCTGCAGTGCGTCGACGTCGCCGTAGGGCACCCATGTGACGTCGCCGGGCAGCGGCTCGAAGGGCTGGCGGTATGCCGCATTGGCCGTCAGCGCGAGCGCACCAAGGGTCCGGCCGTGGAAAGCACCTTCGGCTGCGACGATCCCGCGACGGCCGGTGCGCCGAGTCAGCTTGAACGCCGCCTCGTTGGACTCGGCTCCCGAGTTGGTGAAGAAGACGCGGCCGTCCGCGGCGCCGGTCAATGCGAGGAGTCGCTCGGCCAGGGTGACCTGCTCCTCGGTCGCGAAGAAGTTCGACACGTGGCCGAGCCGCGCGGCCTGCCTCGAGATCGTCGCGACAACGGCCGGGTGTGCGTGTCCAAGGGCGTTGACGGCGAGTCCGGCGAGGAGGTCGACGTAGCGGTTGCCGTCGGTGTCCCACACGTAGCAGCCAGACCCGTGGCTCAGCACTCGCTGGGGCGGCCCGAACGTGTTCATGATCGAGGCGGCATACCGCTCGTTGAGGTCTGGGCTGGCCACGCTCGTGTCGTAGCTGATGGCCCCGTGCGGTGAGCTCATGCGCTCGCCTCCTGTCTGCGGTAGAGCGCAGTCCGGACCTTTGTCTCTGCGACCGGCAGCACCTGCGTGCCGACGCCTTCGGCGGTGAAGATCTCCAGCAGGACCGCGTGCAGCTCACGTCCGTCGATGACGGTGGCCCGCGGGACGCCGTCGCGGACCGCGCGCAGGCAGGCGCCCATCTTGGGCACCATGCCGCTGGAGAGGGTCGGCATCAGCGCCTGCAAGGCGTCGACGCCGATCTCGCCGATGATGTCGTCGCTGGCCGGCCAGTCGCGGTAGAGGCCCTCGACATCCGTGAGGACCAACAGCTTCTCGGCACCGAGTGCCACGGCCAGTGCGGCCGCCGCCGTGTCGGCGTTGACGTTGTGGACCTGGCCGGTGTCGTCGGGCGCGACGGTCGAGACCACCGGGATGCGGCCGGCGTCGATGAGGTCCTGCACGGCTTCGGGTCTGACGGCGGTGACCTCGCCCACCAGGCCGAGGTCGACGTCCTGGCCGTCGACCACGACGCTCGTGCGCTCCGCCGTGAAGAGCCCGGCGTCCTCACCGGAGAGCCCCACCGCTAGCGGGCCGTGCTGGTTGAGGAGGCCGACGAGCTCGCGGCCGACCTGCCCGACGAGCACCATGCGTACGACATCCATCGCCTCAGGCGTCGTCACCCGCAGGCCGGCCCGGAACTCCGACGCGATGCCCAGCCGGTCGAGCATCATGCTGATCTGGGGCCCGCCGCCGTGGACGACGACTGGCCGGAAGCCGGCGTATCTGAGCCAGATGATGTCCTCGGCGAAGGCCTGCTTGAGGGTGTCGTCGGTCATGGCGTTGCCGCCGTACTTCACGACGATCGTCTTGCCGTGGTACTTCTCCAGCCATGGCAGTGCCTCGGCGAGGGTTGCCGCCTTGGCGGTCGCCTGCTTCCAGTCGACGCTCATGAGGCGTACGCCGAGTTCTCGTGGACGTAGGCGTGGGTGAGGTCGTTGGTCCAGACCGTCGCCTCGTGGTTACCCGTCTTGAGGTCGATCGTCACCGTGACCTCGCGTGCGCTGAGGTCGACCTTGTCGCGGTCGTCGCCGAGCCCGCTCTGCCGGCATACCCACACGCCGTTGAGCGCAACGTCGAGGTCGGCCGGGTCGAACTCCGCGTCGGTCGTGCCGACCGACGCGAGGATGCGGCCCCAGTTGGGGTCTCGGCCGAAGATCGCGCACTTGAACAGGTTGCTCCGCGCCACCGACTTGCCGACTGAGACGGCGTCGTCCTCCGAGGCTGCCCCCACAACAGTGATGGCGATGTCGTGGTCGGAGCCCTCGGCGTCGCGCAGCAGTTGCTGGACAAGGTCGTTGCAGAGCTGGTGCACAGAGGCGGCGAACTCGTCGTACGTCGGCGTGACACCGCTCGCTCCGGAGGCCATCAAGACGACCGAGTCGTTCGTCGACATGCAGCCGTCGGAGTCGAGCCGGTCGAACGTCGTCCGAGTCGCCGCCCGCAGTGCCTGGTCGGCGGTGTGCGCGTCGACGACCGCGTCGGTGGTGAGGAAGACGAGCATGGTGGCGAGGCCGGGGGCCAGCATCCCGGCGCCCTTAGCGATCCCGCCGACGGACCAGCCGTCGCCCGCGCCGACCGCCTGCTTGCAGACGCTGTCGGTGGTCCGGATCGCGTCGGCGGCAGCGTCACCGCCGCTGTCGGTCAGCGCCTTGGCGGCCGACTCGACGCCGCTGAGCAACGCGTCTTCGTCGTTGAGCAGTCCGATGAGCCCGGTGGAGCAGACGATGACGTCGACAGGCGCGACGCCAAGCAGCTCGGCAGCCCTCTCCGCGGTCGCATGCGTGATCTGGAAACCCGCCGGCCCGGTGTAGCAGTTCGCGCCGCCGGAGTTTGCGACGACGACCCTGGCGCTGGAGTCGGCAACCACACGCTCGCTCCAGAGCACCGGGTTGGCCTTGCAGCGGTTGCTCGTCCAGACCGCGGCCACGACCGACGACGGACCGTGGTTGACGATCAGCGCAAGGTCGAGGTCGCCGCTGGGTTTGAGGCCGGCGGCAACGCCTGCGGCCGTGAAGCCGGCGGGGTGTGTGACGGTCACGGTGCAACTCCGATGGTGCTCAGGCCGGTCTGTTCGTCGAGGCCGAGGGCCAGGTTCATGCACTGGACGGCGCCGCCGGCCGTGCCTTTGGTCAGGTTGTCCATGGCGGCGACGGCGACCAGACGCTGCGCCCGAGGGTCAACAGTTGCCTGGACGTGGACGGCGTTGGACCCCACGGCTGCCTTCGTCTGCGGCCAGCTCCCCTCCGGGAGCAGGTGCACGAAGGGCTCCTTCTCGAAGGCGTCGGCGTAGACGTCGCGGACGGTCGCGGCAGTGGCGCCAGAGGACAGCGGTGCCGAGACGGTCGCGAGGATCCCGCGCGACATCGGCGCCAGGATCGGGGTGAATGACACGCAGACCGGCTCGTCGGTCAGCGCGGCGAGGTTCTGCTCGATCTCGGGGGTATGCCGGTGGACGCCTCCGACGGCATACGCGCTGGCGGAGCCGATCACCTCGGCGCTGACGAGATGCGGCTTCGGGGCGCGACCTGCGCCCGACGTGCCTGACACGGCGACCACGACGATCTCTGACGTGTCGACGAGGCCTGCGCCGACGGCGGGCAGGAGTGCGAGGGTGGAAACGGTCGGGTAGCAGCCGGGGACGGCGATCCGGGTCGCGTTGCGCAACACGTCGCGACGGCCCGGCAGCTCGGGCAGGCCGTACGGCCAGGCGCCGGCGCGGGTGCCGCCGTAGAAGTCGGCCCACGCATCGTCGTGGGTGAGCCGAAAGTCGGCGCCACAGTCGATCACCACGGTGTCTGCCTCGAGGTCGGCCGCGATCGCGGCGGAGGCTCCGTGCGGTAGGGCTAGGAAGACGACGTCATGACCGGCCAGCGTCTCGGCTGTGGTCTCAGTGATGACCCGGTCGGCGATCGGGACCAGCTGCGGGTGGTGACTGCCCACCGTCGACCCGGCGGAGGCTGAGGCGGTCAACGCGCCGATCTCGACGTCTGGGTGGCCGAGGAGTAGCCGGACCAGCTCTCCCCCGGCATACCCGCTGGCGCCTGCGACGGCGACGTTCAAGCTCATCAGCATGATTATGCCTAGCCAGGCACATCTATGCAAACCAAGTGACTTGGGCGCAACCAACTGACGGCTCGGCGTTACGTCCGTGGGAGTGGTCGCGATAGCGCGCGCCGCAACGGACGCAAGGGTGGTTAAGTGCGTTGGGTGGCGCCGTGGCGTTCGGCGGCGACGGCGACTGCTGCATCGCGGGCGGCGCCGATCTCAGCCTCCGTCAGGGTCCGGTCCGGAGCCCTGAACCGCATCGCGAACGCCAACGACTTCATGCCGTCGCCGACCTGCGGGCCGGTGTAGACGTCGAACAGCCGCAGCGACTCCAGCAGTTGGCCGGCACCCTCGCGCAGTGCGGTCTCGACGGCTGCAGCCGGCACCGACTCGGCGACGACGAGCGCGACGTCCGCCTTGCCAACGGGGTATGACGAGAAGTCCCTCGCGACGGTGATGTCGGGCGCCTGGTGGAACAGCACGTCGAGATCAAGCTCCAACGCAGCCGTCCGCGCCGGGACGCCGTACGACGTACAGGCCTTGGGTAGCAGCTCGCCCGCGTAGCCGACGACGGACTCACCGAGCAGGATGCGGGCGCACCGGCCTGGATGCCATGGGGTGCGCTGCGCTGCCTCCACGGAGATCTCCAGCCCCATTGCGCGGGCGACCTCACGCGCGGCCTCGATGGCATCGGCCCACGAACCGGCTCGGCCGCCACCCCACCAGCCGCCGCTCCCCCGTGCCCCGGCCAAGACGACGGCCAGGTGCAGCGGCTGGTCGGGCAGGGCAGCTTCGAGCTCCTTGAGCTCGTCGACGGTCGGCGCTCGGTCGACACCGAGGTGTGGAGCCTTGGGTCGGCCTGCGGCACCGGGTAGAAAGACGCTGCCGAGCTCGATACAGGCCGACGTCGCTCTGGCCACGGCCGGAATTTCGTGCCAGGGCGCGCAACAGGCCCGGCAGCAGAGTCGTGCGCAGCAGTGGCTCTTCCTCTGACAGTGGGTTGGCCAACCGCATGGCAGCACGACGTTCGTCGTCGTCGGGCAAACCGAGCGCCGCCCAGTCACGCTCCCCGACGAACGGGTAGGCAAGGACCTCGACATATCCAGCGGCCGCCAGCGCAATGCCCACCCGCCGGCGCAGCCGCTGATGCTTCGTCCAGCCACGGCCGGACGGCGCTGCCGGGAGGACGCTCGGCACCTTGTCGTAGCCGACGATCCGCAGCACCTCCTCGACCAGGTCGTTGGGGTCGCGAATGTCGGGCCGCCAGGCGGCCGGCGTTGCGGTGATGCGTCCGTCGTCGAGGTCGGCTACACAACCGACGGTGCGCAACGCGTCGAGAGCGGCGTCGTCGGGGATCGCAAAACCCGCCACGCGGCTCGGCAGCTGGGCGTCCATCGTGACCGGCCCACGCTCCGCGGGAGTTCCGACGCGGGTGGCAGTCTCCGCGACCCGGCCGCCGCCGTGCGCCACGAGCAGCTCGGCAACGCGACGTGCCGCGACGGTTGCGAGGGTCGGGTCCATACCTCGCTCGAAGCGCTTCGACGCCTCGCTCGGCAACCGGTGTCGCCGTGCGCATCGCGCGACGGTCACCGGATCGAAGTGGGCGGCCTCGATCACGACCGAGGTGGTGGCGTCGCTCATCTCGGTGTCCTCGCCGCCCATCACGCCGGCCAGGCCGATCGGGCCGCGGTCGTCGGTGATCAGCAGGTCCTCCGGGCCGACCTTGCGCACGACCCCGTCGAGGGTGGTCAGTTTCTCGCCGAGTGTCGCCCGGCGTACGACGATCGGCCCTTGCAGGCGGGCCTTGTCGTAACCGTGGATCGGCTGCCCGAGCTCGAGCATCACGTAGTTGGTGACGTCGACCGCAAGGGAGATCGGCCGCATCCCGGCGAGCTGGACCCGGCGGGCGAGCCAGCGAGGTGTCCGCGCGGTCGCATCGAAGCCCTCCACCTCCAATGCGAGGAACACATCGCAGCCGTCGGTGTCCTCGACCTCCACCGGGTAGCCGGCACCGAGCGCAGCAGGCTCGTAGGTCGTCGCCGGGTCACGGAACTCGAGGCCGTAAGCCGTGGCCGCCTCGCGCGCGACGCCGCGCACCGCCAGCGCATAGGCGCGGTCGGGGTTGATCTCGAACTCGATCACGTCGTCGCGCAGGTGCAGCAGCGCCGCAGCGTCGTCGCCCGGCTGGCCGGAGCCGGCGTCAAGCACGATGATGCCGCCCCGGTCTTTCAACACAGTGTCGTCGCCGAGGCCGAGCTCACGCAGCGAGCAGATCATGCCGTCGGAGACGTGGCCGTACGTCTTTCGGGCCGCGATCTCGAACCCGCCGGCGAGCACGGCGCCGGGCAGTGCCACGACGACGAGGTCGCCAGCTTCGAAGTTTGCGGCGCCGCACACGATGCCGCGCTGCTCGGGGTCGCCCACGTCGACCTGGCACCAGCGGATCGTCTTGCCGTTGGAGTGCTCCTCCGACTCGAACGACACGACGCGCCCGACGAGGAGCGCGCCGGTGATGTCGGCGCCGGCCGACTCCAGCGCTTCGAGCTTGAGACCGAGCATCGTCAGGCGGTGGGCAAGGTCGACGACATCGAGGTCGGCGGGCAGGTCGACGTAGTCGCGCAGCCACGACACCGGGACGCGCATCTCAGAGCTCCATTCCGAAGGTGAGGCTGAACCGGACGTCGCCCTCGACCATGTCGCGCATGTCCTCGACGCCATGACGGAACATCAGCGTCCGCTCGATCCCCATCCCGAACGCGAAACCGGAGAACTCCTCGGGGTCGATGCCAGAGGCGACCAGCACCCGCGGATTGATCACGCCGCAGCCGCCCCACTCGATCCAGCCCTCACCACGACAGGTGCGGCAGGTCTGCACCTCGGGCTCGACGCCACGGCACACGAAGCACACCAGGTCGACCTCCGCCGACGGCTCGGTGAACGGGAAGTACGACGGGCGGAACCTGGTCGTGATCCCGCTGCCGAACATCGCCCCCGCGAAGTGGTCGAGTGTCCCCTTGAGCTCAGCCATCGACAGCCCGCGGTCAACCGCGAGGCCCTCGACCTGGTGGAAGACGGGCGAGTGCGTCGCGTCCAGCTCGTCGGTGCGGTAGGTCCGCCCCGGGCAGACGACGTACACGGGTGGCGTGTGCGACAGCATCGTGCGCGCCTGGACCGGGGAGGTGTGGGTGCGCAGCACGACGCCGGCATCTTCGGGCTCGAGGAACATCGTGTCCTGCATCGTGCGGGCGGGGTGGTCGGCCCCGAGGTTGAGCGCGTCGAAGTTGAGCCACGCCGCTTCGACCTCCGGCCCCTCCGCGACCTCCCAGCCCATCGCGATGAACACGTCGCCGATGCGCTCCTGCAGCGTGGTCAGCGGATGCCGGGCACCACGGGGGTCGCGGTCGTAGGGCAAGGTCACGTCGACGGTCTCGTCCTCGAGCATCCGCTGCTCGGCCTCGGCCTCCAGCTCGGCGGTACGTCGACTGAGCGCCTCGTTGACCGCCCCGCGGGCCTGGCCGACGCGCTTCCCGGCATCGGCGCGCGCCTGGGGCGGCAGCGCCCCGATCTCGCGGTTGGCGAGCGCCAGCGGCGAGCGGTCACCAGCGTGGGCGAGCCGGGCGGCCTTGAGTTCGTCGAGGGTCGCCGCCGCCGCGAACGCCGCCACCGCCTCGTCACGCATCGCTGCCACCTGGTCGGCGTGCAGCGGCGTGACCTCGACGGGATCGTAGTCCTTGTTCGGGCCTGACATGGGCACGTCTCTCGCTTCGACGACGGCTGACTGGGCAGAGTCTAGGAACTCGCAGGTGGGCACCGCGAACCGGTTTGCCGCCGCGGCCGCGCCCGGCGACCTACAACGTCCTTAGAAGCGAGCGCTCTAGCGACCGGTTGCGGGGACGCAAGGGGCGGTATGACGGTCAGCTCACGCCTTCGGGCTCGCCGTACGGGAGCTCGACCCGCATCCGCGCGCCACCGGCCGGCGTGGTCTCGACAGTCACCCGGCCGTCATGGGCGTGCACGAGCCCGCCGACGATGTAGAGGCCGAGGCCGGATCCGCCTCGCGATCCGTGCTTCCAGAACTTGTGGAAGATCCGGTGTCGGATGTCCTCGGCGATCCCGGCCCCCTGGTCCTCGACGATGAGCTCGGCTCCACCATCGCCAGCGGCACGCACCTGGACGACGACGTCACCATCGCCGTGCTTGATGGCATTCTCGACGAGGTTCGCGACGATCTGCGCGAACTTGTCGGGGTCAACCCACACGCGCACGTCACCATCGGCGGCCAACGAGACGGCCCGGTCGCCCGGGGCGCTGAGAGGTTCGAGCTGGCGGCTGACGGCAGCGACGAGCTCGGTCGGCTCTTTGCGCACGGACAGCCTCCCGGCGTCGATCCGGGCGACATCGAGGAGCTCCGCGATCAGCCGGGTGAGCCGGTCGGCGTCGGCATCGACCGTGCGGAGCATCAGCTGTTTCTGCGACTCGGTGAACCGCTCCCATTTCGACAGCAGGGTCGACGTGAAGCCCTTCACTCCGGTGAGCGGCGACCTTAGCTCGTGGGCCACCGTGGCGACGAGGTCGGAGCGCGCCAGGTCAACGCGCTCGCGCGACCTCGCGTCGCGGATGGCAAGGGCGACGGACGTCACCTTGCCGGCTAAGGCCTCACGATGAAGCACCCCGGTGACCAGCACCTCCGCACCCGACCGGGTGCGCCACGACGTCTCGACGAGGCGTCGACGCACGGCCAGGCCGGCATACGGCTGGACACAGGGGTACCAGTTGTTGCCGTCGAGGTCCTGCAAGCTCATCACCTGGTCGAGCGGCTGGCCGTTGGGCGGTGCGCCGTTGTGCTCAAGGAGGCGAACCGCCGCGTCGTTCATGTGACTCACGACGCCATCGGCGTCCGACACGACGATGCCGTCCGGCAGCAGGTCGAGCAGCGCACCCGAGTCGTCGTCCCTCACCAAACCTCCTCGCTTTGCCACTCGACGCATAAACGCCATCCAAGACTAGTCGCTACCACTGCTCAGAGATCCCCTCGTAGCGCCCGCGCCGACGCATACAGGCACAGCGCGGCAGCGGTGGCCAAGTTGAGACTTTCGGCGCGGCCGTGCAGCGGAATCCGCACAACCCGATCGGCGAGGGCCGCGTCGGCCGGAGGCAGCCCCCACGCTTCGTTGCCGAACAGCCACGCGGTCGGCTGGGCGAGCGTCTCGCCATCGGCTGCCTGGTCGAGGTCGAGGTCGCCGCTGCCGTCCGCTGCCAGCACCTGCAGGCCGGCCTGACGCAGTGCGGCCACGGCGTCGTCGACGCTCAGGCCGGTCACCACAGGTAGGTGGAAGATCGAGCCGGTGCTGGCTCGGACCGCCTTGCCGTTGAAGGGGTCGACCGACGTACCGGCGAAGACCACCGCATCCGCGCCTGCGGCGTCAGCGCACCTCACCACGGCACCCGCGTTGCCCGGGTCGCGAACGTTGGCGCATAACGCGACGAGCCGCACCGGGTGGTCGAGGACGTCGGTGAGGGGTACGTCGACGAACCGGCAGACCGCTACCAGCCCTTGCGGGGTGACCGTGTCACTCAGCCCCGCCAGGGCATCGGTCTCGACGAGATGCCAGGCGACGCCGGCCGAGGTAGCGGCAGTCTCGAGGTCGCGATGGCGCTCGGCTGCGTCGTACGTCGCAAAGACCTCGACGACGTACGGCCCGCCATCCGGACCGGAGAAGTCGAGCGCCTCCCGGACTGCCTGCGGACCTTCAGCGAGGAAGCGCCGCTCGGACATGCGAGAAGCGCGACGGGTGAGCTTGCGGGCCGACCTGACGCGGGTCGACCGCGCGGTCATCGGCACCGGGCTCACCACGACGCGCTTCTCGTGCTGCCGGGATCAGTCGATGCTGATCAGGCAGAGGCTTTCTCAGCGGGCGCGGGTGCACCCTGAGCGGGTGCGTTGGCCTTCGCGACGTCGACGAGGGCCACGAACGCGGCGTTGTCGTTGACGGCGAGGTCGGCCAGGATCTTGCGGTCGACCTGCACACCGGCTTCGCGCAGACCCTGGATGAACCGGTTGTAGGTCATGCCGTTGGCGCGGGCGGCGGCGTTGATCCGCTGGATCCACAGCCGTCGAAAGTCACCCTTGCGGGCTTTGCGGTCGCGGTAGCTGTAGACCAGCGAGTGGGTGACCTGCTCCTTGGCCTTGCGGTAGAGGCGCGAGCGCTGGCCGCGGTAGCCCGCTGCCGCCTCGAGGATCTCTCGGCGCTTCTTGTGGGCGTTGACAGCCCTTTTGACGCGTGCCACTTCGTACTCCTAGAAAATCAAACGTCAGCGAAGACACTGTGCGAATCAATAACGGCTTAGGACGGGGTGGTTACTTGCCGAGAAGCTTCTTGACTCGCTTGACGTCGGCTGGGTGCACGTCTACCTCACCAGCGTTGCGCCGGTGCTTCTTGCGGCTTCCGGTCGTGGGCGAGGAGGCGAACGCAGCGCCGGACTTCCGACGCGGCTGCAGGCGTCGTAGCTTCCCGGAGCCCGTGACCTTCACGCGCTTCTTGGTGCCTGAGTGGGTCTTCATCTTCGGCATGGTGCCGCTCTCCGTCTCTCGTCGCAGCCGCGCGGTGGCGCGGGCAGCGTTCACTTCAGTCGGTCGGGGGTCCCGTCAGGTCACACGTCGGGAATGTCGGGGTCGAGGTTCTCCGACCGCCGACGCGACTTCTTGGGTTCGATCTTTGCTGCGGCGGAGCGCTCGGTGCGCTCTGCTCGTTCGAGGTCCTTGTCGGCTGCCCGGACCGCCGCGCGTTGGTCGCGCTCGGCCTTGGCATCCAGCTTGGCCTCGGACTTCTTCTTGTGCGGGCCGAGCACCATGATCATGTTGCGGCCGTCCTGCTTGGGCGAGGACTCGACGAAGCCGAGCTCCTCGACATCGCCGGCGAGGCGCTGCAACAGCCGGAACCCCAGCTCGGGGCGATGCTGCTCGCGGCCGCGGAACATGATCGTGATCTTGACCTTGTCGCCCTGCCTGAGGAAGCGCACCACGTGACCCTTTTTGGTCTCGTAGTCGTGAGCGTCGATCTTCGGGCGGAGCTTCATCTCTTTGATGACTGTGTTGGTCTGGTTGCGCCGTGTCTCGCGTGCCTTCTGCGCTGTTTCGTATTTGAACTTCCCGTAGTCCATGAGCTTGCAGACTGGCGGGCGTGCTGTGGGTGCCACCTCGACCAGGTCGAGGTCGGCTTCTTGTGCGAGCCGCAGGGCATCGTCGATCCGGACAATGCCGACCTGCTCGCCGTTGGGTCCGACAAGCCGTACCTCTGGGACGCGGATACGGTCGTTGACGCGCAACTCCGTGCTGATAGGTCCTCCTGTTAGTCGGAACTGTGACATCTGACCGTCAGCCAAATCAGGCGAGCGGGGCTGCTCACCCCGGGCCTAACGCAAAATGGCCTTCGTGCCACGCACGAAAGCCACGAGATCACATCCACCGAAATGGGTGCCCGACGAGCCACCGAAGTGTCTCGCGACCGGACCCGACGACCCCGCTTGTTTCCGTCGATGCGGGTGGGAGATGGCCTCCGCTTGTGCACCTGCCAGAACGTCTGCCCGTGAGGAACGGCATTCCCGTCTTGCGACGGCCGACAGGTTGGTCAGCGCCCAAGACTAGCAGCCGAGGCGGGGAACCGTCATATCGGACGCCGGCGGAGCCTCCCGCCGGCCGAGCGACCCCCCGTCGGTCGAGCTTGTCGAGACCCGTGATCTCGACAAGCTCGATCACCGGATGGGCTCGATCACCGACCACCTGCCCGTCGAGGGACCTCCCGCCGGTCAAGCTTGTCGAGACCCACTGCCTGGCTAGTGGGACAGCCAGGCGTAGCCGGCCGAGGTCGGCGCGAGCGCTCGGCCTTGGGCGAACTGCTCGAGGTCGGGGGTGTCGACGACATACATGACCGGGCCCGCGACGTCGACGAGCAGCGCGGCGGCACCCTCCTGCAAGGCCGACACGGCAGCGTCTTGCGTCGACACGGGCACCGGTCGTGCCTGCGGGTCCCACGTCTGCAAGGCCGCGAGCCCGGTGAACGCCAGCAGCGCCTTGCGACCATCGCGTCCCCGCATCAGCACCGCCGCGATGTCGCTCTGCTTGTCGTGGGCAATCCCGCTGTCGTCGGTCTCGACCTCAGTCGGGATCGCCAGCACTGGGACCAGCAGCCGCGACGACGAGAGCGCCACCAGCACGGGTGCCGAGTCGCCGTCGTCGTGGTACGCCGCAAGGGCCTCAGCCACCGCCGGGTCGACCGAGCCGGCGTCGTCGGCGAACCCCGGGTTGGGCAATGTCGTCATACCGTGCACGCTAACCGGCCGGGCCGGGCGCCTGCCACCATGGGCGAGTGCCCGCCCCAGAGACCCCGGTCGAGGCAGCCGTCCGCTCGATCGTCGACCGTCTCCTCTCGTCGCCGCCTCGATGCGGCGCCACTCGCGTTGTGGCCGTGGACGGCCCGGCCGGGTCTGGCAAGTCGACGCTGGCTGCGGCGATCGACGAGGAGATCCGCGCCGGCCAGCGACTCGCCACTGTGGTCTTTCACCTCGACGACATGTACGGCGGTTGGGAGACCGAATTCGACGAGCTTGCCTCGCGGGTGGTTGGCCAGATCCTCGAGCCGTTGAGCCGGCGGGAGCCCGGGCGCTGGCAGCGCTACGACTGGGGCGCGGGTCGCTTCGACGGCTGGGAGACGCTGGCGCCGCCCGACGTACTGGTCCTCGAGGGGTGCGGGTCGGGCGCTCATCAGGGCAGCGTGTTCGTGAACGTGCTCGCGTGGGTCGAGGCCGAGCCCGATGTGCGGGTCGCCCGCGGGGTGGCACGCGACGGCGAGCAGGTGCTGCCGAAATGGCGGGCCTGGATGGCACACGAGGCGGCACACTTCGCCGCCCACGAGACCCGCAGCCGCGCCGACGTTCGCCTGCAGACCTGACGGGACCGAAAGTGACGTTTCGACTGACCACAAGTGACGGCTCGACTGACCACAAGTGACGGCTCGACTGGCCAAAGGTGACGGGTCAACGGGCCGAAAGTGACGGGTCGACTGACCACAAGTGACGGGTCGACAGGTGGTCAGGCGTCGAGGACGAGCTCGTACGTCGCGGTGCGTGCTTCGACGCGATAGCCGACCCGCTCGTACAGCCGGAACGCTCCCGTCGGGTTGGCTGTGTCCACGTCGAGCGAGGACTCGTCGAACCCGGCAGCGGCATAGGCCTGGATCGCATGACGCAGCAAGCCGGTGGCGATACCCCGTCCACGTGCCTCGCGTCGGGTGCCGATCTTGGCGAGATAGGCCTCGCGTCGCCCGGTGACGGCCTGGTGGGCCGTGAACTCGTTCGTCAGCAGGTAGCCAACGACGTGGTCATGATCGTCGTCGGCCAGCAGCACCCACGACAGGTCGTGGCGAGCATTCTTTGTGTCGTCGACCCACTGCTTCCACATCTGCGTCGACCACGGGAGGAACCCCCAGTGGTCCAGGAAGGCGGCGTTGTGGGCTGCCTGGGTCTGCGTGGACAGGGGCAGGTCGTACGTCGCCAGATGCGTGCCCGCCGGCCATGACTCCGCCTCCGAGGAGGCCCTGGCCGCATCGACGGCCGCGTCGAGCTGGACCCGCATCGTGGCCGACCAGTGCACGGCCTTGAAGCCGGCGTCCTCGAGCAGGCTGATCTGATCCGGGTTCGTCTCCCGGCCGGTCAACTGCACCCGTGTCTCGACACCCGGGTGACGCGAGTCGCGCAACCGGGTCGCCCGCTCGACCGTCCACGCGAGCCCGTGTCGGCCAAGCCCGGTCCCTCGGTGATCGGGGTGCGTGGTGCCTTCGGCGTCGATCCGCCAATACGTCTGCACCTCCAACCGGGGCCGCAGTGCGGCGAAGGCCACCATGTCGTCGCCGCGCCAGGCCGCCAGCCGGTCGTCGTACGTCGTCGCGGGGTCTTCGAGCTCCTCCGTCAGGTCTGCCTCGTCGTAGTGCTCGGCTGTCTTGTCCACTGCCTCAGCGGCAGCGAGCAGTCGACACCAGGCGGGTACGTCGGCGGCCGTGACGCCACGCCACTCGATCTCCATGTTGGCAACGCTAGGACCTGCCGGTCCCTGCGGTCGAGACCCTCGATCTCGACAAGCTCGATCAGCGGAGGGCGGTCCCCCGTCGGTCGAGCCTGTCGAGACCCTCGATCTCGACAAGCTCGATCACCGGGTAGCGCCAGCGATCAGCGGGTGGGACTACCTCCCTAGCTGGGTGCCAGGACCGAACGTGCTGAGCAGCGTGTTGGCGGCGGCGACCGTCCCGTTGCCGGACCGCACGAACGTCGCGTAGCGAGCGTCAAGGGTGGTGACCGACCGCTCCCCGACCACCCGCGGGTGCCCGTCGCCAAGCTGCAGGGCGGTCAGCTCACTGATCCCGACCGCCAACGTCGACCGGTGTGCCTGTGCGGCGTCGAAGAGACGTCCCCAGCGGTAGTCGACGGTGAAACGGGGCTCGAGCACGACGCCCCTGACGATGCCAAGGCCCGGCCGAAGGGCGGCATGACCGACCTTGAAGTCCTCGATCGCCGTTTCCTCCACGTTGTCACTCGTCGGGTCGGCGATGCTGGCATACCACTCCCCCATCACCGCCGTCAGCGCCTCGTCTGTGAGCGTCACCCGCGCCCTCGCGGTCGCAGCACGCACCGTGTCTCTGAACGACCGGTCCGAGACGGCAGGCGACAACAGGGCCTGGTCGCCTCCTACAAATACGACGCCGGCTGCACCACGCACCAGCGACGGCGACACCGGGTCACGGCCGTGGATGGTGACGACGACGTTCTTGTTGACCAGCGGCCAGCCGAGGTCCTTCAAGGCAGCCTTGTATGCCGCCGCGGCGGTTCTCGCCTCGGCCCGTGCCGAGTAGCCCGCCGCCACGATGACGATCCGGTCCGACCGGCTCCGGCTTGCCTCGGCCACGAACTCCTGCAGCCCAGCGCTGTCTGGCGACGCGTTGTCGCCGCCGCCAAGCAGCAGGTCGCCGTGCGCGCCAGTGCGGACGGTCGGCTCTGCCCGCGACGCATCGCCACGAAGCTGGGTGGCGTGACCGTCGATGGACACCACACGCCTGTTGAGGTCGTAGGT
Source organism: uncultured Actinomycetota bacterium (assembly GCA_963811585.1). GTDB lineage: Bacteria > Actinomycetota > Actinomycetes > Propionibacteriales > Nocardioidaceae > JACDHG01. The sequence goes on along the minus strand of CAWERR010000006.1, from coordinate 18,575 downwards.
CAGTCCCGAATCGGGAGCGAGCACGTGGGTGAGGATGTTCGTCGCCGAGAGTGTGTCGTTCGGGCCGACCCAGCGCGGCTTCGCGCGGGTTGTGCGGAAGTCGAGCACCGCGGCGCCCGACCCACCGAACGTGTCGCCAAGTCGGGCGTCGTTGACGGCCACGAGTCCGGTGCCGTAGTCGATGCCAACTCCCAGCAGACCACCGTGGCCGAGCCGGTCGACGGACTGCGCGGTGAGGTTGAGCAGACGGCCGAAGCGGCCCCGCTGGAAGAAGTGCTGGTCGTAGATGGTCTTCGTGGAGCCAAACGAGAGCCCTCGCTCAGCGTCTTGGTCATCGCCCCACCAGATCAGTGGCGCATCTCGCTCGAGACCGGTCTCCGGCCAGCCGTCCTCGCTGTACCCGGCAGTCATGGCGCGCGACTCGACGGCGGCCCCGGCACTTGTGCCACCGAACACCACACCCCGGTCATGTGCGTCCGCCATCACCTCTTCGGCGGGTGAGTTCGCGAGCACCTGCATGGCGATGGTCTGGTCACCGCCGAGGAGGTAGGAGCCGTCGGTCTCCCGGTCGTCGAAGGCTGCGGAGTTGGCTGGGTCGAGGGCGTCGGCTCGGTTGAGCAGCACCAGCAGGGTCGCCTGACAGTCGGCAAAACCCGAGCCCGCGACCACCCGGTCGCAGGCCGCTTCAATCTGGTCGGTGCGCTCGTGTGCCAGCTCGAGGTTCTCCTCCCTGTCCTCGGGAGCGTCCCCGTAGCTCGACGGGACGACGAGGATGTCGACGGTGTCTCCGCTTGCGTGCTCGATGACCTCTCGGGAGAAGTCTTCGAGCGTGTCCTCTTCGTATCCGCCGCCGATCGGGACAAGGACCTCGGCCGGGCGTTGGGTCCGCGTTTCCTCCGCGCCCACCACCGTCGGTGCGACGGCTAGCGGCGCAGCCACCAGCATGGCGGCGCCCAAGACGACTGAGCGCCTAGGACGAATTGGGTGCAGGGATTGAGTACGTCGTTGAGTCAGGGTCACGGTGCGTCTCCCTTGGGTGCGCCTGGGTGCGGGCTCGTCTTTCCGAACTTAGACGCCATCCAACTCGGGCGCACCCTCGGGTTTGGCTGTCACCGTCATACCCCGGGTGGGCGGTAACCCGTCGGCTCACCGGAGCCGAGGTCGACGATCGCCGCCACCGGGCCACCGCCTTCGGGTCCCTGGTGCGCGGCCGAGACGGACACGAACACCGCCGGGTCGCCGGTGACCGCAGCCGTCACGCCTCCAACGCAGGACTTGATCTGCCGATGCCAATGCACGTCGGAGTCGTCGAGCATGGCGTTGCGGCGACCATGCACCGTGCCGTCCTGCGAGGCCTCGCACTTCAGGAACACGTTGACCAGGCGCCCGCCGATGTCGCTCGTGTGGGGACGCTCAGGCAGCTCGAGCCCAGCGTCTCGGATCGCCGTCCAGATCCCATCCGTGTCGAGCGCGTCGGTCATCACGGAGTGCCCGACCCGGTAGCGACCTCCGACGCCGCGCGCGTTCCCGACGACGACCACCTGCGCCTGGTCCAACTCAACGCCGGACGAGCACGACGCGACGGCAGAGTAGAGGTCGCGGCGGTGCATGACGTCGTCGTCGGAGGGCATCTCGATCTCGCCCAGCGCGACGGCGACGCCGAGAGCGGTGCAGCCGTTCGACAGGTCCATCGACTGGTGGGTCTCCTCGGTCCAGACCGTCTTGCCTCGGGACTTCGCGTCTCGGATGGTGTGGATCGTCAGCAGCGGGGTCTTGGTCTGGACGTAGTGGACGTCGGAGGGGTCGGCAATCCCGGCCCGGTCCATCGCCTCCTTCACGGCGTCCGCCACCTTGGAAACCATCGCGGTGCGACCGATGTCTTCAGGGAACAGCTGCTCGCTCATCGCGAACCCGACGGTGAGCCGTGGCTCGTCGGTCTGCTCTGCTGAGTCGGCCGGCACCGTCGCGAAGATCGTGGCGTGCGGGCTGATCACACCGTCGGTCCCACCTGACCACACGATGGGGACTTCCTTGACCTGCTCGACGGTGCGGCTCCCCTTGTCGACCAGGACCTCGCGAAACGCCCGGTCGGCGATGATGCGCGTGTAGTCGTTGACGCCGCCGTTGCCCTCGGTCTTGCCGATGACGGCGAGGACGCGGTCGGCCTCGATGACCCCTGCGTCGACGAGCTCGGCGAGCCCGCTGGCGTCGGACACGTGCTTGATCGGAACTTTGCGAACCTCGATCGGCTCCGGCATGGCTTCCTTTCGGTGTAACAGTCTCTTTCGTGTGGCTGCTTCTCTCGGTGTGACAGCTATTCGGTATGGCTCCCAGGCGACTGCTCGGCGGTCGCCGGAGCCGGTATGACGACGGTGCCCGACTCGCCGTTGACCCCCGACACGATGTTGCCCAGGCTGGTGATGACGCCGATGTTGCCCGACTGCTCCACGAACCTGCAGACCGCGTCGACCTTCGGCCCCATCGAGCCGCTCGCGAAGTGACCGGCTGCGGCATACGCACGCAGCTGCGCCACCGTGACCTCGCCGATGGGCTCCTCGGCGTCGGTGGCGTAGCCGAGGATGGCGTGGTCGACATCGGTGGCGATGACGAGTCGGTCGGCGCCGACTGACCGGGCCAGCAGAGCAGCCCCGAGGTCTTTGTCGATGACCGCCTCGACACCACGCAGCGAACCATCGGACTCGCGGACGACCGGGATCCCGCCACCACCGTTGGCCACGACGACATACCCGGCGTCGGCCAGGGTGGAGACCGCCGCGGCGTCGAGGATCTCCTGCGGCTCCGGTGACGGCACCACCCGCCGCCAACCACGCACTCCGCGGTCCTCGAACCGCTGCCCGTGCTCGATCAGGACGGCCGCCTCTTCGCGGGGCAGGAACCGGCCGATCGGCTTGGACGGCTTGAGGAAGCCCGGGTCGTCGATGTCGACCAGAGTGCGGGTCACCACGGTTGCGGCCCGGCGCCGTACGTCACGTCGCATCAGCGCGGGCTCCAACGCGTCCATCAGGATGAACCCGAGGGTTGCCTGCGTTTGCGCGCCGCACCAGTCGAGGGGCACCGGTGGGACGACGCCCGCCGACAACTCGTTCTTGACGAGGAGGTTGCCGACCTGAGGTCCGTTGCCATGCGTCACGACGACGTCCACACCCGAGGCGACAAGGTCAGCGACGGCCTCCATCGCGACCTCGGCGGCAGCGATCTGGTCCTCGGGCCGAGCACTGCCGTCAGCGCCCGTCATCGCGTTGCCGCCTAGAGCGACCAGGACTCGCATGGCCTTGACCTTAGGCCGTGACCGTCGGACAGGCACCAGTGGCCACCAGGGTGATGAGAGCGCGGAAGCCCACTCCATAATGGCGGGATGGATCGCACCCGATGAACCCGTCGTCGGCTGGCGGTCTGGTGATCTTCGACTGCGACGGCGTGCTTGTTGACAGTGAGCGCCTCGTCGTCGACATCGACGTCCGGGCAGTTACGGCGGTCGGCTGGGAAATCACCCGCGACGAGGTCATCGAGCTGTTCGTCGGCAAGAGCGAAGCCGACATGCGCCGCGAGATCGAGGAACGGATCGGTCGGTCACTCGCCCTCGACTGGGATGCCGCATTCGCGGCCGACTACAAGCGGGCCCTTGACGAAGACCTCGAACCAGTCCCCGGCATCCTGCACGCGGTGGAGGCGGTGCAGACGCTCGGCATGGCCACGTGTGTGGCGTCGAGCGGCTCGCAGGCCAAGGTGCAACGCAGCCTGACCCGCACCGGTCTCTGGGACTTGTTCGCGGGCCGCATCTTCAGTGCGGACGAGGTCGCCCGCGGCAAACCCGCGCCGGACCTGTTCCTGCACGCGGCCGAGCAGCTCGGCCACGACCCGGCGTCGTGCGTCGTCGTCGAGGACAGCCGCCACGGCATCGCTGGTGCCAAGGACGCGGGGATGGCGGTGATCGGGTACGCCGGCGGCATCACCCCGGCCCACCAGCTCGCAGCCGCCGACCGCGTCGTCACCGACATGGCCGAGCTGCCCGGACTCGTGAGCACCCTGCTGGCTTCCTGACGCTCCGCCGGTCGAGCCACCTCCGCCGGTCGAGCGCACCCCCGCCGGTCGAGCGCACCCCCGCCGGTCGAGCGCACCCCCGCCGGTCGAGCTTGTCGAGACCCGTGATCTCGACAAGCTCGATCGACGGACTCAAGCGATCTCCATCACCACCGCGGATCGAGGTCGAGCCGACTGACCAGGGCGGCCATGGCGCGGGCGGCCGCACGACGTACGTCGGCCTCCGCGTCGTCGAGCGCGGCCTCCACCAGGTCGACATGCTCGGTGTCGCCAACCAGACCCAGGCAGCGCAGCGCGGCCACCCGCACCCTCGGCAGCTCGTGACCCACCAGCCGGGCGGCGCCCGGACCCGCCTCCCCGATCTCCCAATTGGCCGCCACCTTCAGGCACATCTCGGCTGGGCGCCAGTGGTCATCGGCGAGCCCGGAGACGACGACCGGCGCTGCGGACGACGCCCAGACGTACAGCAGGCCGCGACCGCCCCACGTCCGCGGCCAGTAGTCAGGCCAACTGGGGTCGAAAGCCGCATTCCGGCAGTTCCGCCCCAGGTAGGCCAGCATCTCGACGTAAACGTGAGGCTCGCCGCCGGCGAGTAGGTCGGCGCACCAGCCGGCAGCCGTCTCGGACCCGACGAGCCGACCGAGCTCGGACACCAGCTCCCGCGGGCTCGCCTCAGGGCGCCTCGGTGGCGGGAGCCGCGGAACAGTCACCGGTGCATCGTGCCACCGCGCTACCTCAGACGCGGCCTAAGCCTCCGGGTCACGCCGCAGACGAGAGATAGGGCGTTGTCCCCATGTGTCGTGCTGCCTTAGAAGACCAGAGTCGAGTCAACAACAAGGAAGAAGCCCTGATTGAGGAGCTAAAGATGTTTCCGACACAAGAACCGTTCATCCAAGCCGAGATCGACTACCGCGTAGAGCGGATGATCGCCGACCGTGAGGCCGCCGAGCTGCGCCGCCAGGTGCGTGCCGCAGGCCGTTCAACTCGCCGTCGGCGTACCCAGCGCCGCCCTGCAAACCTGCCTCTTCACGCACGCTGAGGTGGCGGGAGACACCGCAACTCTCGCGTTGTCGGCACCGTCCAGCATGATGGGAGATGTGCCACCCGAAGAGTTGCGTTTCCAGCCGCTGATCGGACGCGGGGACGAGCTTCATGAGCTCCTCCGTCTGGTCGGGCTCACCGGCGACGATCCGGAGCCACATCCACGCTCCGTGATCGTCGCCGGTGACGCAGGTGTGGGCAAGAGCCGGCTGCTTGCAGAGCTGCGCGCCCACGCCGACGACTCTGAATGGCTCGTGCTCATCGGCCACTGTCTCGACTTCGGTGACAGCGCGCTCCCCTACCTTCCCTTCAGCGAGATCTTCGGCCGACTGCCGGCCGAGACCGCGACGCTGGCCGAGACCGTGGCCCGCACCCACCCCGCCGTACGCCGGCTGATGCCAGGCCGCCGAGTCACCTCCGACGTCGAGCCCCGCTCCGTCGAGCCCACCGACCGCGCCGACCTGTTCGAGGCCGTGCACGCCACTTTGGAGCACCTGGCCGAAACCACCCCTGTCCTGGTCCTCGTCGAGGATCTCCACTGGGCTGACCAGTCGACGCGCGAAATGCTGAGCTTCCTGTTCGCCCGCCGGTTCACGGGCCCCGTCTCCATGGTCGCGACCTACCGCAGCGACGACCTGCACCGGCGCCACCCGCTCCGCACTGCTGTCGCGGAGTGGTCGAGGCTGCCCGGCGTCGCCCGGCTCCAGCTCGACCCGCTGAGCGACCTCGAAATCCGCTCGCTCGTGCAGGCGCTCCACCCCCAGCCGCTCCCCGAGCGTGACGTCCACGAGATCGTGGCGCGCGCCGAGGGCAACGCCTTCTTCACCGAGGAGCTCGTCGGCGCCGCCGGCCGCGACGCCCACAGTCTCCCCGACGACCTCGCCGACCTGTTGCTGCTCCGGATCGAGCAGCTCGACGACAACGGCAGGACGGCCGTGCGGGCGGCCTCCGCGGCCGGTCGTCGTGTGTCCCACGAGCTGCTGTCGCTCGTCGTCGACCTCGAGCCGCGTGCCCTTGACCTGGCGCTGCGTGCCGCAGTCGACAGCTACGTCTTGCTCCCGGCAGGCAGTGACAGCTACGCCTTCCGGCACGCACTGCTCGGTGAAGCGGTCTACGACGACCTGCTCCCGGGTGAGCGGGTCCGGCTGCACCGCGCCTACACCGTGGCGCTCGGCGATGGCGGAGTGGCGAGCACGGCGGCGGAGATCGCCCGGCACGCGCGGGCGTCTCACGACATACAGACCGCGGTGCGGGCCAGCATCGAGGCCGGAGACGAAGCCATGTCGGTGGGCGGGCCCGATGAGGCCGCACACCACTACCAGGTGGCCCTCGAGCTCGTCGCCGAACCGCATCCAGACCAGCACGACCTCTCGCTCACGGATCTGGTCGACCTCAGCATCAAGGCGGGCGAAGCCGTGGCCGTGGCGGGTCATCCACTCCGCTCCGTCCAGCTGCTCGACGACCAGGTCCGCCAGCTGTGCGACAAGGTCAGCGATGAGGACAGCTTCCGACTTCGCCTGGCGTTGGCAACTGCCGCCCTCGTCACCGATACCAACGTCGACCCGCTCGCGATCACCACGGAGCTTGTCGACCAGGTGCCGAAGGAGCCACCGACACCGCTGCGGGCACGGCTGCTCGGCATCCACGCGCGGGCGCTGGCCGGACGCAAGGCCGACGACGAGGTGCTGCGCTTCGCGAGTGCCGCGTTGACGCTCGGCCAGGAGATGCGGCTGCAGGCAGTCGTCACCGACGCAATGACCACGATGACTCGGCTCGACGAGCGCAGTGGAGACCCCGAGGCGTCCCGCAAAGCCCTGGCCGCGATCGTCAGCCAGGCCCGCGAGGCCGGCGACGCCGTCAGTGAGCTGCGCGGCCTCCACAACTTGGGCGGCGTCTCGCTCGAAGCCGGCCACATCGCCACCGCTCAGGCCGCCTACAACGACGCGATCAACCGAGCTGTCGAGCTCGGGCGGCCGTGGGCGCCGTACGGCCTCGACTCTCGTGTCCTGGCGGCCATCAGCGCCTACATCGGTGGCGACTGGGACGAGTCTCTCCGGATCGCCGATGTCACCGGCGAGGCCCCGCCAGCCCCTGCCGAGGCCGCGCTGGTCAGTGTCGCGCTGCTCGTCGCGGCCGGCCGCGGCGACCACGCAGCCCTCGAGCGGGCACCGCGCGTTCGCAAGTGGTGGGACAAGGACGGCATGCTCGCCGTCACGAGCGGCGGGGCCGCCATCGACCTCCGAGGTGACAACGGAGACCTCGACGGTGCCCTGGCCGCCTACGACCATGTCGTGGAGGTTGTCACGCGACTCTGGCAGGTCGAGTGGTTCTTTGCACAGGTCAGGTTGGCCGCGCTGATGATCGGCCAGCTGGCGACGTACGCCGCTGATGCCAGCACGTCCGATCGCGAGGCGATGGCCGCCCGCGGCGAGCAGCTGGCCGAGACCGCCAACGAGACACTCAACCTGGCCAAGCGCCGACTTCGCAAGATCGGGCCCGAGGGTCTTGCGTGGATTGCCCGCGTCCGTGCCGAGCACCTGCGACTGCGCTGGGTGACAGGCAGCGACGCGCCGTCAGAGGACGAGCTGGTTGCCGCCTGGGAGGAAGCCGTGGCGGGCTTCGAGACGTTGGGCCACCGCTTCGAGGTCGCTCGGTCGCAGGCGCGGCTCGCAGCGGTGATGCGTGCGGCCGGCCACACCACTGAAGCTCGTCCACACGTCGAGGCGGCCCGGTCGACGGCTCGTGAGCTCGGCGCCGAGCCGTTGCTGAAGGAGCTCCGCGCGCTCGGAGCCGCCGCACCTCGCCGCGCTGCCGACTCGCGACGCGACGAACAGCTCACCACCCGCGAGCGCGAGATCCTCACGCACGTTGCGGCCGGCCGCACCAACGGCGAGATCGCCAAGCAGCTCTACATCAGCGCGAAGACCGTAAGCGTCCACGTGTCCAACATCTTGGCGAAGCTGGGAGCCGCCGGCCGCACCGAGGCCGCCGCCGTCGCGAGACGGCAAGGTCTGCTCGACGACGAGCTCGCCGGTCGCTAGCGCAGGTCGACCTCGGCGTGGCGACGCCCACCCGAGAGCCGCAGATAGCCGGGGCCACGGTCGAAGAACGGGTCGCCGTGCGCAGCGACCTCCTCGGCCCGATCGCGACGGCGCTCGGCGCGCAGGCGGTCCGACGCCGAGACGTCGACGGTCACCTCCGAGCCACTGACGCTGACCACGACCCCGTAGTCGGAGGCCGCCCCGTCGACCGAGACTTTGCCCCAGGCGACGTCGCGGGTCACGTCGTCATACGGGCGGTCTAACGGATCGCCCCAGCCGCCGCCACCTGTCGTCCGGATGCGGATGACCTGTCCCGCGGCGACGAACTCGGCATCGGCGAGCGCGTCGACGACGCGCTCGTCGGGACCGCCCAGGTCGACCGTCACCTCGAACGAGCGCCCGGCGCGCCCGCCCTTCACACCCCAGCAGGCCAGGATCGACCGGTCGGCGATCGACATGAAGTGCGCGTCCTTGAGCATCCTGATGTGCTTCTCGTACCCGCAGCCGCCCCGGTATCGTCCGGCGCCGCCTGAGTCGACGGCGAGGCCGAGACGCTCCACCACAAAGGGAAACCGGCTCTCGCTGAACTCGGTGGGCAGGTTGCGGGAGTCGGGTACGACGTGGATCGTGTCCTCGCCGTCGGCGTAGTAGCGTCCGCCCGAGCCGCCGCCGAGCACCTCCCGCATCAGGTAGGGCTGACCGTCGAGGTCGTCGCCGTACACCCCCGTGTAGCGGATCGTCTCCTGGTCGGCCGGCATCCGCCCGTCGACGGCTTTCGCCAACGTGCCGGCCAGCACACCAAGCAGGCGAAGGATGACGAACGTGCGCGCGTTGGTCGGTGCCGGGAAGATCGGAGTCAGCAGCGTGCCAGGCGGAGGGAACCGCATCTCGATCAGCGGCACGACGCCTTCGTTGACGTCGAGCTCGGCCATCCGCTCCGGCGAGTCGGCGAGGTTGCGCAGGATCGGCGCGAGCCACTTCTTGAGGAAGTTCCCGTCGGCGTAGTCACCGCAGTGGTTGATCGGCCCCTTGGCCTGTGGCGCGGTGCCGGTGAAGTCGATCACGAGCCGCCCTCCGTCATCGGGCACCTTCGTCAACGTGATGCGCTGAGTGTGCAACCGCGGCTCGTCCACGCCGTCGTGCTCGGCGTAGTCCTCCCAGACGTAGCTCCCGTCGGGAATCTTCGACAGGATCTCGCGCCGGAACGTCTCCGTGGTCTTGTCGAGGATCGCGTCGAAGCACGCCTCCACGTCGTCGCGGCCGTACCGCTCGAACAACTCCGCCATCCGGCGTGCACCCATCAGACACGCCGAGCACTCGGCGTCGAGGTCGGCGGCGAGCGACTCGGGCATCCGCGAGTTACGCGTCATGATCTTCAGTGCCTGCTCACACGGCACGCCCTGGTCCCAGAGCTTGATCGGCGGCACCATCAGCCCTTCCTCGAACACCGACGTGGCATTCGAGGGCATCGACCCGGGCACCGCTCCGCCGATGTCGTCGTGGTGGCCGAACGCCTGCACGAACGCCACCACCTCGGCCCCGGAGAAGACCGGCGCGGTGACACACAGGTCGGGGAGGTGCCCGATGCCGCCCTCGGACCGGTACACGTCATTGTGGAAGAAGACGTCGCCGGGCCGCATCTGCTCGATCGGGTAGTCACGCACCACGGGGTGGACGAGTGCGGAGTACGACCGACCGGTGAGTTTGCGCAGGTGTCGGTCGTGGATGCCGGCCCGGTAGTCGTGGGCGTCGCGGATCATGGGCGACCGCGACGTACGCCCGATCGCCGTCTCCACCTCCTGCTCGACCGAGGCGAGGTAACCCGCCACGATCTCGACCAGGATCGGGTCGACGTCGGTGACGCCCGTCAGGCGGTACGGCGCCGACTTGTCAGACCCTGACCCGGCTCTGGGGTGGTGACGTTCTGACAAGTCAGTCATGACGTGGACTCCGACGTCAGCACGAGGTTGCCGAACCGGTCGACGACGGCCTCGAACCCCGGATGGATCGGCACGGTCGACGAGAACTCCTCGACGACCGCCGGACCAACGATCGTGTCGCCAGCACCGAGTCGGCTGCGGTCGTAGACGTCGGCCTCGACCCAGTCGTCGCAGCAGACGCGCCGCCGGCCGGTGACGGCACCGCTGGCGCCGCTCCCTGTCGGCACGGGTCGCAGCTCCGGCTTGCGGATCGGGCCGACCCCGGTGACCCGAAGGTTGACCCACTCGACTTCCTGCCGCGGGTCGTCGCGAAAGTCGTAGCCGTACAGCCGCTGGTGCTCGTCATGGAACCGCCTGGCGACCGTCTCGACGACGGCGCGAGTGAGCGGCCCGCCAGGCACGTCAACTCGCACCTCGTAGGCCTGCCCGAAGTAGCGAAGATCCGCGGTGCGCTCGAACTGTCGCTCCGAGGCAGCGAAGCCTTCGCGTCGCAACGCATCGTCAGCCCGGCCCGTCAGGGTATCCACGACATCCTGCAAGTCATCGAGGTCGAGGCGTGAGTGCTTGGTCACGGCGGTCTGTACGTAGTCGTTGCGTACGTCGACCGTCAGCAGGCCATATGCCGACAGGTTTCCCGGGTTGAGGGGTACGACGACACCGCTGAGTCCCAGGATGTCGACCAGGCGGCACGCGAGCAGCGACCCGGACCCACCGAATGTCACGAGGTGGAAGGTCCGGACGTCGAGCCCGCGCTTCACCGTGATCTGCCTCAGCGCGTTGGCCTGGTTCCAGGCGGAGATCTCCAGGATCCCGGCGGCCGCCCGCTCCCACCCGAGCCCGAGCTTCCCGGCCAGGTCCTCGACGCCAGACCGGGCCAGGTCGACGTCGAGCGGCACCTCGCCACCGAGCAGGTGGGGAGGGATCCGGCCGAGGAGCACGTGGGCATCGGTGATCGTCGGCTCCGCTCCCCCGGCGCCGTAACACATCGGCCCTGGATCGGCGCCCGCCGAACGAGGACCGACCTTCAGCGTTCCCTCGGGGCTTATCCAGGCGATAGACCCGCCGCCGGCCCCGACGGTGACCACGTCGATCATCGCGATCTTGCTCGGGTAAGCCCCCACAGTTCCTTCGGTCGTGAGAGCTGGTCGGCCGTCGATCACGAGCGTCACGTCCGTCGACGTACCGCCTCCGTCGCACGTGACCACCGTGTCGAACCCTGCAGCCTGTGCGACGACAGCCGCACCGAGTGCACCGGCTGCGGGACCTGACAGCACGGTCGTGATCGGCTGGTGCACGACCTCGTCGGCGGACAGCACGCCACCGTTGGACTTCATCACGTAGAACGGGACACTGCGCGGCTCGGCCGCGGCGTCAGCTGTGTAGGAGTTGAGGCGAGCGGTGATGTTCTCGACGTACCGGCGGATGTTGGGTTTCACCGCCGCGTCGACGAGCGTGGTCACCGACCGCTCGTACTCCCGGTACTCCCGGAGCACTTCTGACGAGATGGACACGACGGCGTCCGGGTGTACGTCGGCGAGCACCTCCCGCATCGCGAGCTCGTGCTCGGGGTTGGCGTACGAGTGGAGGAAACACACGCCAAGCGTGGCGATCCCCGCGTCCTTGAAGAACTGCGCGGCCTCGCGTGCAGAGGCCTCGTCGAACGGTCGGATCTCCGACCCGTCTACAGCAAGGCGTCCGCGGACGGTCTTGACCCGGTCGGCCGGGACGATCCGGGGCGGCTTGACCCAGAAGTAGGAGTTTCCGTAGCCGTCCGGGACCGACTGGCGGGCGATCTCGAGCATGTGCTCGTAGCCCTCGGTCGTGATGAACCCCAGGTTCTCGACTTTGCCCTCGAGCAGCTTGTTGGTGGCGACGGTGGTGCCGTGTGACACGGCGGTGATGGTCTCGCCGCCGAGCCCGAGCAGCCCGAGCACCTTGTCGATGCCTGCCATGAAACCAAGCGCGGGGTCTGCAGGCGTCGACGGCGTCTTGGTCGTCGCGATCTCCCCGCTGTCCTCGTCGACCGCGACCACGTCGGTGAAGGTACCGCCGGTGTCGATCCCGATCCGGATCCGCCGCTGGTCCTGAGGCATCGGTCCTCCCGTCAGGACCGGCGCCGGCCGCTGAGCCACCCGCCGACGAGGGCACCGATGATCGCCGCCGCCGCCCCGACCAGTGCACCTTCCAGGAACCCGCCACGCCCGGCGGTCGAGAGCGCGGTTGCAGCACCGGGTGCTTCGTAGACGCCTGGTGCCGTGTCTGCGGCAGCGCTGCCGCTGCCTGCGCCGACCTGCGGTGCGGCGGCGGCTGTCGGGGCCTTGCCGGTGAGGACGTCGTTGACCGCGTCGAAGAACTCGCCGGCCGTCTTCTTCGCAACCCCGGTGAGCATCCGCTGCCCCACGCCGCCGACCATGCCGCCGACGATCGCGTCGGCGTCATACGTGAGCGTCGTCGTCTCGCCGGAATCGGTGAGCGTGACGAGTACGTCGGCACCTACTGTGCCCGGAGCGCCTGCCCCCGCAGCCTTGAGGACAAAGGTGTCCGGTGGCTTCTGGTCGGTCAGCCGGACCTCCCCGGTGTAGACGCCCTTGATAGACGCCACGCCGGCCGTGATTGTCATCCGGTACGCGTCGTCGCCGATCGACTCGAGCCGCTGGCATCCGGGGATGGTGCGGACGAGTACCGCAGGATCGTTGAGCGCCTCCCAGACGGCGTCGCGGGTCGCGTGCAGCGTGGCTGTTCCCGACACTTTCATGGGCTCTCCGATTCCCTCGTGGCCTGTCAGTCGCTGGCGTCGTCACGACCACTATCGCAGTCGGCCGGCAGCGCCGGTGGTCAGGAGGGTCGTAGGGTTTGCCCCATGCAGCTTCCCATCCCCGGCCCGTCCGCCTTGTTTGGTGCTGCTGGCAGGGGGCTCGACGCGATCGAGCAGGCCATCGCACTCGTGCCTCGACTGGCTGCCGCCGTCACCGAGGTCGAGAACATCGCCGTCCGAGTCCAGGCGGTCGTCACCAACATCGAGGAAACCCAAGCCAGCGCGCACGCCGCCGTCGAGCGAACTGCCGGGGTGGTCGCCGACGCCGAGCGGCTGACTGCCCGGCTCGGGCCGCTCGTCGACGAGTTCGAGCCGTCCTTGCGCAAGCTGGAGCCCGTGCTGCGGCGGCTGGCGGACACCACCGACGCCGCCGAGGTGGCCGCTGTTGTCACGATGATCGACCTGATGCCGGAGCTCGTCGACAAGCTCAACAAGGACATCGTCCCGATCCTCGACACGCTCGGCACGGTGGCGCCGGATCTCCGTGACCTGCTCGACACCTCGAAGGAGCTGAACGAAATGCTCGGCGCGCTGCCCGGGCTCGGCCGGGTCAAGCGGCGGATCGAGGAAAAGCAGGACTTGGAAGACGAGCTGCGCGCCGCCGAAGACCCTCCCGCGGCGCCGGACCGCGCCGGCTGACCCCTACTTGGTGGAGATCGCCGTCAACCGGACAGGTGTGGCGACGGCGGGAACGATCGCCCGATCCGGCCCGAGGCTGTGGCCGAGGCCCTGGTCGGCGAGCAGGCGACGTACGCCGTCGGTGTCGACCGGACGGGACCACAGGTACCCCTGAGCGAGGCCACATTGTTCGTCGACCAGCCAGTCGGCCTGGTCAGGGTCTTCGACACCCTCGGCCACCGTGTCGAGCGACAGCTCGCGGCTGAGGGTCAGGATCGCTTGCGTGATGGAGCCGGCCCTGCGTGTCGGCGCCCACCCGGTCGATGAAGGACTTGTCGACCTTGAGTACGTCGATGGGGAGCTCGTTCAGGTAGGACAGTGAGCTGTAGCCGGTGCCGAAGTCGTCGATCGCGAGCCGGACGCCGATCTTGCGCAACGCCATCAGCCGGGGCTTGACCTTCTCGAGCGTCCGACAACAGCGCCGTCTCGGTGATTTCGAGCACGAGTCGTTGGGGGGACAGCCCGGTCTTGGCGAGCACGTCGACGACCTCGTTGACGAACGCCTCTTGGTACAGCTGCTTGGTCGCAATGTTCACCGAGATCGACAGCGGTTCGGATGCGCCCGCATCGAGCGTTGCAGCGAACCGGCATGCCTCGTCGAGCACCCACGAGCCAAGGGGTACGACGAGTCCGGTCTCCTCGGCGAGCGGGATGAACTCGTCCGGCGCCAGCAAGCCGCGCGTCGGGTGCTGCCAGCGCACCAGCGCCTCGAAACCGACAATCCAGCCGGTCGCCATCTGCACGGTGGGCTGGTAGTGCAGCACGAGCTCGTTGTTGCGGAGGCCTCGTTGCAGCTCCGAACGCAGCTCGAGACGGTCGAGTGCACGAGTGTGCAGGCGGGCGTCGTAGATCTCGTGCCGCGCCTTGCCGTGGGTCTTGGCCCATTGCATGGCGAAGTCTGCCTGGCGCAGCATCTCCTCGCCGCTGACAGAGCCTGGTGTGCCGGCGGCGATGCCGATGCTCATGGTGACGTGGACGGCCTCCCCCTGCACCTCGATCGCGGGCAGCAGGACTTCCTTGAGTGCAGCAGCGACGTCCTTGCCAAGGCCAACAGACGGTCCGTCGAGCAGGACGGCAAACTCGTCTCCGCCCAGCCGCGCGGCGGTGTGCTCCATTCGGATGACGGAACGGAAGCGGCGACCGACCTCGGTCAGTACCTCGTCAGCGATGCTGTGTCCGAACCGTTCGTTGACTTCTTTGAAGTCGTCGAGGTCGCAGTACATGACGATGACCGGTTGGTCTTCACCGTCGCGGGGCTGGATCGCGTGATCGAGGCGGTCGACGAACAGTTCCCGGTTGGCGAGCCCGGTGAGGTTGTCGTGGAAGGCACGGTGCATCATGCGCTGCTCGTTCTCGTGCCGCTCGGTCACGTCGCGCACCGTGAACACCAACCCGGCAACGTCGGGGTGGGCGAGCAGGTTGGAAAGCACGCCTTCGGTGATCAGGGTTCGGCCGTCACGATGGCTCATCCGCAGTTGCAGATGTTCGTCTGTCTCGTGTCTCAGACCGGCCACCGCATGCAGAAAGACGGGCACGTCATCCTCAAGGAAGTGCTCGACCAGCGCTCCGCCGAGGAGCTCGCGCGGCGAGTAGCCGAGGAGCTTCTGCGCGGCAGGGCTCACGAATGACAGGCCTAGGTCGGCATCGAGGATGACGACCAGGTCGGCGCTGTTCTCGATGAGGGCAGTGTGTCGTTGTTCTCCGGCAACGTCGGCATCGTGCTGGGTGACCTTGCGCTGCAGCAAACGATAGCGGCGGACGAGGCGGCGGAACCAGTAGAACCAGCCGATCGACACGGCGGTCAGCAGGGCGACGTACGTGAGCCTTGCCTGCCCGCTGTCGTAGATGGCAGTCATGAGGGTGTATTCGCCGACGAGGACGACCAGAGTCGCCACCACGGTGATGACGGTGCGCAAGCTCGATCCGGTGGCGCGGATGTGCTCTGTGTGGGCTCGATGCTCCACCGACCCTCCCCTCATGGTCTCGGGTAACCGTGCGTCTGAACGTATCCGCAGGTCAGTGGCCAGAGAGCCCGAAGCGACGAACTCACACCGCGCTCAGCGGGCGGCGCCGGCGAATATGTCCGAACAGAGGATGCCGCGTGTCGTCCGGTCAGTCGGAATTGCGCCGCACTCAGTCGAGGTAGCCCGCACGGATGCGGACGGCGCTGCGGACGTTGTTGGTCGTAACCATCCAGCAGCGAGGGTCCGACAGCCAGCGTCGAAGCCCCCGCCGGTCATCGACGGTCCAGACGATCAAGGGCAGGCCCTGTCGCTCTGACCACCGCGCTACCCCGAACGTCGCCAGCCACCGGTTCGCCACGACGACGTTGGCACCGCAGCGGCCGAAGCGCCGCGCGGGGAACAGCTCCGACCAGCGAGCCTCGCCCCGCCCACGCCAGGACAGCTGGCGATGGGAGCCGCCGAGAGACAGACCGACCAGCAGGTCGGGGTACGTCGCCCGGCTCCAGCGTCGTACCGCCGCCACGCCACGGTCTTCACCCGTCGTGACCACGACGTCGTCCGCACCGATCACGGCGATGGCGCGCTTCGTCGCGGCCACCTCCCAGGTGTGCTCCAGAGGTCCGTCGTAGACGGCGGGTGGTGAAGCGAACTTGAAGTCGAGGTGCGCCTTTGTCCGTCCCCGGATCGCGGCCAGCGCCTCGTCGAACGTCAGCGTGTCAGGTGCGGCCGTCTGGAGCTCATCGAAGGTCACCTCGGCGACCGGTCGCGACACGCCTCGCACGTCGACCTGCCCGTCATGCCGGACCACGTAGTGGTCGTCTGCCGTGCGGCGCACGTCGAGCTCCACGTAGTCGATGTCGAACTCCTGCACCTCGGCCAGATGCTCCGCGGGGCTCGCATCGGCACGTCCACGCCGCGTGCCGTACTCGTGGGCAGAGATCATCGCCACGGTGGGGCTCAGTCCGCTGGTCGAGCTTGTCGAGACCTGGTCCGCCGGAGCTCGAACAGCTCGCTCGGCGAGATCGGCATCGCGGTGATCGGGAACCCCTCGGCGTCCTCGATCGCCGACGCGATTGCCGCCGAACCTGGGATCACACCTGCTTCACCGGCGCCCTTCACTCCGAGCGGGTTCAGTGGCGACGGCGTCTCGAGGTGGTCGATCTCGATGTGCGGGACCTCGCTCGAGTACGGCATCAGGAAGTCCATATACGACGCGTTGAGCAGCTGGCCGGACTCGTCGTACTCCATCCGCTCGTACAGAGCGCCACCGACGCCCTGGGCGACGCCACCGTGGACCTGCCCCTCGACGATCATCGGGTTGATGATCGTGCCGCAGTCATGCACCACGCAGTAGCGCAGGATCTTGATCTCGGCCGTCTCCGGGTCGGTCTCGACGACGACGGCGTGCATGCCGTTCGCGAACGTCGACCGAGGTGGTGAGTAGTAGTCCGTTCCCTCGAGCCCAGGTGCCTCTCCCGCCGCGACGGGGGGCAGGTTCGGGTCTGCCGGGGTGGCGAACTGGGTGGCCCGAGCAGCAGCCCCGTCGAAGGCGTAGCGCAACGGGTTGGACAACACGGCGATGGCGCCGAGGTCGATCTGTGCGCCGGAGGTTCCCTTGACGCGCACCTGGCCGTCGACGATCTCCAGGTCGTCGACCGATGCTTCGAGAGCGTCGGCGGCTATGCGCAGCGCCTTCGCCCGCACGGTGCGCGCGGTCATCGCCACCGCGCTGCCGGACATGACGGCCGTGCGTGAGGCAAACGTGCCGACGGCGTACTTGAACCTGCGCGTGTCGCCGGTGGTGACGCGGATCCGCTCCATCGGCACGCCCAGCTCGTCGGAGACAATCTGGGCGAGCATCGTCTGGTGACCTTGGCCCTGGGTGGTCAGGCCGGTCGAGACGACCACCGTCCCGTCGGTCTCGACCCGGAGGTGTCCGCCCTCGTAGGGCCCGACCCCGGTGCCTTCGACGTAGCACGCGATGCCGATCCCGACCTGACGCCCCTGCTCGCGGGCCTCCGCCCGGTAGGCCGCGAACTCGTCCCACCCGACGAGTGCTTTGAGTTTGGCCATCGAGGCCGGGAAGTCGCCGGAGTCATAGATCAGCGGACGCCCGTCCTGGAAGATCAGCCCGTGGTCGAACGGCATCTCGTCGGGCTGGATGAAGTTGCGCTCGCGGACCGTGGCACGGTCAATGCCGAGGTCGGCGGCGATCGAGTCCATGACGCGTTCCATCACGAAGCAACCCTGTGGTCGGCCGGCGCCGCGGTAGGGGGTGACGATGACGGTGTTCGTGTAGAGACTCTTGAACTCCACCCGGTAGGCGCCGGGCTTGTAGGGGCCGAGCAGCTGCGTCGACGTGATGATCGGCACGATCAAGCCGTACGGCGTGTAGGCGCCGTTGTCGTGCCAGAACTTGACCGACAAACCCTGCAGCCGTCCGTCGTCGTCGTAACCGAACTCGACCTCGTGCAGCTGCCCTCGCTCATGGGCCGATGAGATGAAGTGCTCGCGCCGGTCCTCGACCCACTTCACCGCGCGACCGAGCCGGATCGCCGCCCACGGCACGAGCACCTCCTCCGGCCACGGATGCACGATCTTGACGCCGAAGCCCCCTCCAACGTCGGGGGTGACGACCTCGACGCGGTCGACGGGCAGCGACAGCTTGGCCGCGATCGCCTGGCGCACCGATGTCGACGCCTGGGTCGACGTGTGCACCAACAGGGACTCGTCGTCAGGGTCCCAGCGCGCCAGCACCCCCTTGCCCTCCATCGGCATCGAGGCACTGCGCTCGATCGACAGCGACAACGTGCCGCGATGCGGGGCTGACTCGATCATGGCCTGGGCGTCGCCCACCTCCTGCACCATGCTCGCCGACACGTTGCCGGGTACGTCGGCGTGCACCAGGTCGGTGCCGTCTCTTGCGCGGGCGACGCCGACAACCGCAGGGAGGAACTCGTACCGTACGTCGATCAGCCCGACGACATCTTCGGCGACGTAGCGATCGACCGCGACGACCATCACGATCGCCTCG
>CAWERR010000005.1:0-32182 GCA_963811585.1 uncultured Actinomycetota bacterium | reverse complement strand
GTTGCCGACGACGGAGGTTTCGTCGAGGGGCTTCAGCCGAAGTCGTTGCCCGCCCAGCAGCAACAGCGGGTCGACGTACGCGTCGCCATCCCGGGCACCCAGGTGTAAGCAAGCCTGCGGGGCACAGTGCGACGCATCCGCGGTCAGCGTGGCTATGCGGTCTCCCGCTGCCACCCCGTCGCCCTTCGCCACCTGGGCAGCGACCGGCTCGTACGTTGACCGGAGCTCTCCATGGTCAATCACGACCACCCCGCGGCCAGCGACCCGACCGGCAAAGGTGACCTCGCCGGCCGCCACGGCGAAGACGGACTGCCCGGCGGCCCCAGCCAGGTCGACGCCCCGGTGGCCGGGACCGTAGTCGGACTCAGGAGCCTCGAAGGCGGCGACCACCCGCGGAGTCGGCTGAACAGGCCAGCTCCACCAGCCCAGGTCGGGATCGCCGCCGTCCGCTGCTGCCGGAGCGAACTGCAACACCGTCAGCAGCATGGGGAGCGCCACGCAGCTGAGCAGGGCACGGCGGAGGTACACGGGCGGCGTCATGGCGTCCAGATTCGGCGTTCGGACCGGCAGCGTCCACGCCGATGCTGCAGCCGGTGGACAACCGGGCAGCGACGGCGAGCCTGTGGAGGCGAGCGGTCACCGATCGTGGGTTCGATCTGCGGGCGTGATTCCTCTACACTGGCCGGTGCAACCCGTATGTACGGGTTGACTTCGCACACTCACAGACCACGGTTTGATCTGCGGGTGTGTGCCTCGGTCTCGAGCAGGGGGTCTCCATAGCGGAGACGCACTGGTCGCGTCGGCACACACGTGAGTGTCAGGGTCTCGAACACGAGACGCACAACCGGACCGCGACGCCCCGGCGCCGCACAAACGGTGCTCTTCACGGAGCACCCTAGGAGGAACGCCATGGCCGTCGTGACCATGCGCCAGCTGCTCGAGAGCGGCGTCCACTTCGGGCACCAAACCCGTCGTTGGAACCCGAAGATGAAGCGATTCATCATGACCGAGCGCAACGGCATCTACATCATCGACCTGCAGCAGTCCCTGGCCTACATCGACCGCGGCTACGCATTCATCAAGAGTGCAGTCGCCTCCGGCGGGAACGTGTTGTTCGTCGGCACCAAGAAGCAGGCTCAGCAGGCCATCTCCGAGCAGGCCAAGCGAGTCGGCATGCCGTTCGTCAACCAGCGTTGGCTCGGCGGCATGCTCACCAACTTCCAGACGGTGCACCAGCGTCTGCAGCGGCTGAAGGAGCTCGAGGAGATCAACTTCGACGATGTGGCTGGCTCCAGCCGCACCAAGAAGGAGCTTCTCCAGATGCGGCGCGAGCGCGACAAGCTTGACCGCACGCTCGGCGGTATCCGCGACATGGGCCGTGTGCCTGCTGCTGTCTGGATCGTCGACACCAACAAGGAGCACCTCGCTGTCGATGAGGCCCGCAAGCTCGGCATCCCGATCGTCGCGATTCTCGACAGCAACTGTGACCCCGACATGGTCGACTTCCCGATCCCGGGCAACGACGACGCGATCCGCTCCGTCGCCCTGCTCACCCGCGTGGTGGCCGACGCCGTTGCCGAGGGCCTGATGGCCCGCGCCGGCGTCAAGAGTGGCCAGGAGGCTCCCGGCGAGGAGCTCGGAGCCGAAGAGCCGCTCGCTGAGTGGGAGCGCGAACTGCTCGGTGGCCAGGCAGACACGCCTGCTGCTGAGCCAGCTGCAGCTGTGACAGCAGCTCCCGAGGCGGCGGCTCCCGAAGCAGCGGCTCCCGAAGCAGCGGCTCCCGAGGCAGCGGCTCCTGAGGCTGCGGCTCCCGAGGCAACGGCTCCCGCCGAGGAGGCTGCACCCGCGGAAACCGCGGCACCCGCGGCTGAGCCGAAGGTCGTCACGACCGGCGGCGAGCCGGTCCGCGACGACGAGTCGCCAACAACCGACGACGACACATCGAAGGGCTGAGTCGCTCACTCACCCTGTACGACGTGCAGGCACCGGGCTACCCGGTGTCCACGTGAACCCAAACGCATACGAGGAACGGATAGACATGGCTAGCACCGCAGCAGACGTGAAGCGTCTGCGGACCGCCACCGGCGCCGGGATTCTGGACTGCAAGAAGGCCCTCGACGAGGCCGGAGGTGACTTCGACAAGGCAGTCGAGATCCTGCGCGTCAAGGGCTCCGCGAAGGCAGCAAAGCGTGGCGCCGAGCGCACCGCTTCGGCTGGGCTCATCGCCACCAGCGGAGGATCCCTGGTCGAGCTCAACAGTGAGACCGACTTCGTCGCCAAGTCCGAGCAGTTCATCGCCCTCGCCGACAAGATCGTGGCTGCGGCTGACGCCGCCAAGGCGGGCGATCCCGAGACGGTCAAGTCTGTCCAGCTCGGCGACGGGAAGACGGTGGCCGAGGCCATCGAGGACCTTGCTGTCGTCATCGGCGAGAAGATCGAGCTGGGTCGCGTCGCCCACTTCGAGGGAAACGCGACGGCCTACATGCATCGACGCGCCACTGACCTGCCACCGGCAGTCGGCGTTCTGGTCGCGTATGCGGGAGACAACGAAGAAGCGGCTCGTGGTGCTGCGATGCAGATTGCCGCGATGCGTCCGCAGTTCGTGACGCGTGACGACGTACCTAGTGACGTCGTCGACAAGGAGCGCGAGATCGCCGAGGCGACCGCCCGTGAGGAGGGCAAGCCCGAGCAGGCACTGCCCAAGATCATCGAGGGTCGAGTCAACGGGTTCTTCAAAGACGTGGTCCTGCTCGAGCAGCCGTCTGTGCAGGACTCCAAGAAGACCGTCAAGGCAGTCCTGGACGAGTCCGGCGTGACAGTGCACCGCTTTGCGCGGTTCGAGGTCGGCCAAGGCTGAGCGCACTCCCGCCAACAGATAGGGTCGAGGCGGCACATACTGCAACCGAAGGGGCCGATGAGCGTGGGACAGCAGCACACCGATTCGGCTCCGTTGGCATACCACCGGGTGCTGCTGAAACTGTCAGGTGAGGTCTTCGGCGGCGGCCAGGTCGGTGTCGATCCCGATGTCGTCCACCGGATCGCGCGACAGATCGCTGAGGCGAGCAGGTCAGGGGTCCAGATCGCCATCGTGCTCGGCGGCGGCAACTTCTTCCGCGGCGCCGAGCTGCAGCAGCGTGGCATGGACCGCGCCCGCGCCGACTACATGGGGATGCTGGGCATCGTGATGAACTGCCTGGCCCTCCAGGACTTCCTCGAGAAGCAGGGCATCGAGACGCGAGTCCAGACGGCCATCACGATGGGTCAGGTCGCCGAGCCCTACATTCCGCGCAAGGCGATCAGGCACCTTGAGAAGGGGCGGGTCGTCATCTTCGGCGCCGGCGCCGGTATGCCGTTCTTCTCGACAGACACGGTGGCCGCCCAGCGAGCGCTCGAGACCAAGTGCGACGTCGTGCTGATGGGAAAGAACGGCGTGGATGGCGTCTACACCGCCGACCCGCGGACGGACCCGACGGCCACGAAGCTCGACTCGATCACCTACCTCGACGCCCTCCAGCAGGGCCTGCGGGTCGCTGACGCGACTGCGTTCGCGATGTGCATGGAGAACAAGATGCCGATGATCATCTTTGGGATGAAGGATGAAGAGGCGATTTCCCGAGTGGTGCAGGGTGAGAAGATCGGGACGTATGTCGGCGTCGGATGACCGACCCGACACGACACAGCAGGAGGACACCGCGTGATCACCGAAAGCCTCAGTGAGGCCGACCAAAAAATGCGCAAGGCCGTCGAGGTGGCCAAGGACGACTTCGCGTCGATCCGCACCGGCCGCGCGCACCCGGCGATGTTCTCCAAGCTGACCGCTGACTACTACGGCACGCCCACGCCGTTCCAGCAGCTTGCGTCGTTCAGCAATCCCGAGCCCCGCGTCGTCACGATCAACGCCTACGACCAGAAGGCGCTGGCCGCCATCGAGAAGGCAATTCGTGACTCCGACCTCGGTGTCAATCCGACCAACACCGGCGAGATGCTGCGCGTGGTGATGCCCGAGCTGACCGAAGAGCGCCGCAAGGAGTACATCAAGCTCGCCAAGTCCAAGGCAGAAGACGCACGCGTGTCTGTCCGCAACATCCGCCGCCACGCGAAGCAGTCGATGGAGCGCAGCCTCAAGGATGGGGACGTCAGCGAAGACGAGGTTGCTGGCGCCGAGAAGCGCCTCGACGCGATGACGAAGAAGCATGTCGACGAGATCGACGACCTCTTGAAGCACAAGGAAGCCGAGTTGATCGAGGTCTGAGAAGGCCGTCGATGTCACCCGATCCCGCGGCGCCGCTCGCAACCCCCAGCAGAGCGGGGCGTAATCTACCGGCCTCCATTCTCGTCGCCGTCGCGCTGATCGCCCTTATCGTCGTTTCCCTCGCGTTCGTCAAGGACTTCTTCCTGTTCGTGGTCGCGGGCGCGATGATGGTCGCCCTCTGGGAGATGGGCCGGGCGCTGTCGCATCACGGCACGTGGATGCCGATGCTGCCGATGCACGTGGGCGCGGTTGGCATGATCTTCGGCGCCTACTACGGCGGCCCCGAGGTGCTCGTGGTCGTACTGGCAGGGACTGTGCTGGCGTCGATCCTGTGGCGGATGCCGCGTGGCCAGAAGGGCTTCGTCAAGGACATCACCGGCACTGTCTTCTGCCTCGTCTATGTGCCATTCCTGGCGTCGTTCGTCGCCTTGCTGCTAACCGCCGACGACGGGATCCGACGGGTGATGACGTTCATCGCCGTCACGATTGCCTCCGACATCGGCGGCTACGCAGTGGGCGTGTTGTTTGGGAAGCATCCGATGGCGCCGGTCATTAGCCCGAAGAAGTCGTGGGAGGGCTTTGCAGGTTCTGTCGCGGCGTCGATGGGAGTGGGAGTCCTATGCCTGGTGTTTCTCGTCGAGCGCGAATGGTGGGTGGGGCTCGTGCTCGGCGCCATCACCGCTGTTGCAGCAACCTTGGGTGACCTTGCCGAGTCAATGATCAAACGAGACCTGGGGATCAAGGACATGAGCCAGATCCTTCCCGGGCATGGCGGGATCATGGACCGACTGGACTCCCTGCTCGCCTCGGTCTCCGTGGTGTGGCTCGTGCTCTACTTCCTGCTGCCGGCGGTATGACGCGCGCTCGTCACCCGCGCAGAGCCACCTTCGGGTTCGTGGCCATCACGACCACATTGCTGAGGTACTCGGAGCCGTTCCAGTCCTCGCAGGTGATGACTGCCAGCCGCCCGGGACCGTGCTGACGGAACACCCGCTCGGCGTTGTCTGCGAGGCGCCCTTTGCCGTAGATGCGCACGGACGAGACTGTGAAGACGAGGGCGCCCCGAGCCCGCTCAACGACGACTTTGTCACCGACCTCGACCTGCTCGAGGTTGTCGAGCGCGCCGCCGCCGGTGTGCACGGTGTGGCCCGTGATGATCGCGGTTCCGGTGCTGCGGCCGGGCATCGCGCCTTGCTCCCACCACCCGACTGTTGTGTAGTCCGAAGGCGGGATCAAGGCTGCCCCGTCCAGCTCGATGGACGACACCGGTGCGGCCACTCCAAGGCTCGGCAGCCGCAACTCGGCGGGGAGGCCGGGTCGAACTCGAGGTGGCGGCGCGGTCGAACGTTTCGGCCGCTGGGTAGTCGGCGGTGCCTCGGTGACCGGGGGGGTCACCGAACTGCTGGGCGGCGGCCCTCCGGCGTCACTGGCCCCGGCGTCCGGGTCGTATTGCCAGTACGTCAAGGCTGAGCCGGCGGCGAGGGCGAGCCCGAGCAGGATCGTGACAGCGGTGACGGTCAGGCGTCGCGTCGACTTTCCTTCTCGCATAGCCGTCACCCCGCCTCATGTCCGCGCGTATGTCGAGCGTACCGGCGGCATCGCCGAACGGGTCATCGTTCGTGATACGACCACCTGTGCTGGCCAGCCGGTGGGCTGGCCAGCCGGGCTCAGATCTTGGCCTTGTGCGCTTGCCGACGGCGAAGGAGGGAGATCGCTCCAGCACCAGCCATCGCTAGGCCACCGACGATGCCGACGACACCGAGCAGGTTCGGGTCGTTCTCAGCGGGGCCGGTGGTGCCAGTTGGCCCGCTCAACCCGGAGTCGACCTCGGTGGGAAGTGTCTCTGACGGGCCTGTGCTCTCAGACGGAAGCAACGAAGTGCTGGTCGTCTGGGTGGTGGTCGGCAAGGTCGACGTGCTGGTGGTCTGAGTGGTGGTCGGCAGCGTTGACGTGCTGGTGGTCTGGGTGGTGCTGGGCAGGGTCGACGTGCTCGTCGTGCTCGTCGTGCTGGTGGTGCTCGTGCTCGTCGTGCTCGTGCTCGTCGTGCTCGTGCTAGTGGTGCTCGTGCTGGTGGTGCTCGTCGGGCCTGTCGGCGTGGGGCCACCCACGCAGCCCGTGATGCTGACCACCCCACCGATGTCGCCGTCGTACCGCACCTCAGCATCATCGCTCGTGTCGAAGCCCGTGCCGTTCATGGAGAACTGCCAGTTGCTCCGCGGGCCACCGCCCTGGAAGCCGTCATCGACGAACGCGCCGTTGACCCAGAGCTGGGCAGCAAGGCCGTTGTCGCCGCCGGTGAAGCGCCAGTTGAGTGTTGCTCCGCCCGCGCATGGCAGGTGCTCCGCCCCGGCCGCGCCGTCCCAGGCGGTCGAGTTCGGCAACCCTCCGCCAAGGGCGGCGGGTGGGGCGCTCGTGGCGCCGGCAGACATGTTGGTGGCGAGGCCGAACCCGAAGGCGGCGACGCCGAGTACCAAGAGCAAAGTGGTGGTCAGTCGTTTCATTCTGCATTCCCCTGTGTCGACACGAAGCTGCCGGTCTCCATGAACAAACTGTCCCCCACGCGGACGCTTGCTCACAGTCATTCCACAACTACCGGGGTCAGACTAGCGAGAGTTGACTGCATTACCTATAGACCAAGGAGGATTTCATTGGAGCAGGTCAGGGCTTCGTAATGGTCGATAGACGGATTGCATTACCGCCATTACGGAGCGTAATCAGTCCGTATTGGTAAGGCCTTACCTGGTCATCCGTCGAACGACTCGAGTTTGTCGAAGAGGCCGTGACTGCCAGCGCCACCGAATGCGCGTGCGACACCTTCGGGCATCGGAGCCGCGCCGGCGAGAGCCAGCGTCGTCTGTACGGAGAACCGTCGCCACAGCGACGGCCGATTGAGCAGCGCGTGCTTACCACCAGCGAGCTCGAACCGGGCTGCGTGGGCTCCCGCCTCTCGCAGCCGGACGGCATACGCCAGGCTCAGTGCCGCTGACGTCATCCGATCCAGCGAACCGTGCGCGATCACGAAGCGCTGGTCAGGCCTAACAGCGACCACGGGCTCATGCTCGGGGAGCCACGGAGCCAGACCACACACGCCGACAACCGCCGGGTGGTCAGCGATGGCGAAGGCGGTGCGCCCGCCCATCGAGTGGCCGAGCAGTGCCAGGGGCACGCCGGGATGGTCGTGCATGATTCGATCAACCGCCCAGCGCGCGTCGCTCACTGGGTCTGGGACGCCGCCGTCAGCATTCCAGCCGCGGACTCGATGGCGCAACAGGTAGACCGCGCAGCTGCGCGACCCCCTCCTCAGGCCGTGGTACAGGTCAAACATGCGGAGGTACGAACGCTGCCACGGCGAGGTGGGCATCCGGTTCGACTCCTGCCCGCCATGCATGACGAGAATCGCCGACGTGGCGCCCTCTCGCCCGCCACGCAGCGAGATCGTATGGGTCTCAGACATGGGTGCATCCTGCCTTGGGGTCGAGTTGTCGCCTCGGTGGTCGTTGCCGACACATCGCGGCGTGTTTAGGGTCGAGGGTATGTCGATCTCTCGCACCCTCGTCGCCACCCTCGCGACAACTGCCCTGGATTCAATGCACGCGATACCGGGTCTGCTGGGGCTCCGGCACGGACGGCCGGGTCGCCCATTTGACCCGGTGAGGCCTCCTCATGCAGTGAGCCGTCGGAGCGTGCTCGTCACCACGTCGACATCAGGGGCCACTCCCGTCACGAGGGCCTGGAGGATCAGGCCGTCGACATAGGCGCCGGTGGTGGTGACGGCGCCCGGGTCGTCCATCCATTGGCCGACGAGACTGGCGAGCTCGGTCATCCATCGGGTGGCGGCGGCACGCAGGGCCGGTGTCCGAGCGGCGTACAGGAAGAGCTCGTACTCCGCGATGCAGCGCACCCTGTTGGTTTCGAAGTCCTCGACAAGCCAGCGCGCCAAGGCTGCCACGGGGTCGGCGGCCTTGGCGATCTCCGCCAGCGCGTTACTGCTCTGTTGGTCGGCCCAGAGCAGGGCTGCTTCGAGGAGGTCGTTGATCGACGCGAAGTGGTATGCCGCCGACGTGGCCGGCAGCCCCGCGACCCGGGTGACGTTGCGGTGTGTCACCTTGGCGATGCCCTCGCGCTCGATCACCGCAAGCGTCGCCTCGATCAGGCTGGCGCGGGCCCGGTCGCCGCGGGCCCGCCGCCCGTCTGTCACCACGGTGCTCATGCCTCCGCACCGCCGAGCTCGAGAGCGACCACGCCGAACAGGACGGCGAACAAGCCGACGACCTGCGTCGTCGTGAGGCGTTCGTCGAACCAGAGCACGTCGATCAGCACGATGAGGGCCACCCCGGCGGCTGACCACACGGCGTACACGACTCCCAGGGGCATCCCGCGGGTCAAGATCTTGGCCAGCAGGTAGAACGACACCAGGTAGCCCACGACTACGACGCCCGACGGGACCAGACGCGTGAAGCCGTCGGACGCTTTGAGCGCGACTGTGGCCGCGACCTCGGTGAGGATGGCGGCGGCGAGCAAAGCCCAGCTGAGCATGAGACATCTCCTGGAAACTATTTGAGCGATCGTTCAAATAGTACCGTGGTCGCAGACGCGAGCAAACCGTCGCCGATCAGGAGCGCTGGCGGATCGCCTCGTAGATCACGATGGCGGCCGAGGTGGCGACGTTGAGCGAGTTGACCTGACCAACCATCGGCAGCCGAGCGGTCTCATCGGCCTGGTTCAGCCAGCTCTTGCTGACGCCCTGGTGCTCGGCGCCGACAACGATCGCCGTTGGCCCGGTGAGATCGACGCTGGTGACGAGGCGGTCCGCCTCCGGGCTGGCCACGACGATGTTCAGCTGACGAGACCGCAGCCAGTCCTGTACCTCGGGCGTCGTCGCGGCAGCCACGGGCACCGCGAAAACTGTGCCCTTGCTTGCCCGGACGACGTTGGGGTTGCCCCAGTCGGCAACCGGTGACGCGGCAACCACCGCGTCGACGCCGGCCGCCTCGGCCGTTCGTACCATGGCGCCGAGGTTGCCGGGCTTCTCAACCCCCTCGCAGACGAGCACAAGGGGTTGGTCGGAGAGAACCAGGTCGTCGAGGTGTCGCGCCGGCTCGGGCACGACGGCGAGCCAACCATCCGGTCCGGCGCGATATGACGCCTTGGCGAACGCCGCGGCTCCGAGGTGCACCACTTCGGCGCCGAGTAGTCGGGCGTCCCCGGCGAGGACGAGCTGAGCCTGGTCGCCGACCAGCTGCGGACAGACGAAGACGTGGCCGGGGACCACGCCCGCATCCAGAGCAAGCCGGAGCTCGTCGTAGCCCTCGACGACGGTCACGCGTTCGTCGTCGCGGGTACGTCGCTTGCGCAGGCTGACCAGCCACTTGACCCGCGGGTTGCTCGGGCTGGTGATCTCGGCCGTCGGCTGGTCGTCATACGGGCTCATCAGGGAGAACTATGACGCACCGGTGACTACTAGGGTCGGACGATGCTCCTGCACCTGGTCCGGCACGGCCCCTCCGCGGTCGATGAGTTCACGCCGCCACACGAGTGGGGACTGTCGTCCAGCGGCCCCGACGCCGTACAGGCGCTGCATGATGCCGGAGTCCTGCCGATGGATGCCCTCTGGTTCACCTCGCCGGAGCCCAAGGCCCTTGCGACAGCGATGCTCTTGCACCCGCTCGGTGCGGCGCTTCTCGACGGCCTTCGCGAGGCAGAGCGCGGCGTCGGCTGGCTCGTAGACGGAGAGTTCGAGGCTGCTGTGCGCCGCTCCTTCGAGCGTCAGGACGAGCCTGGGTCCGCTACGTGGGAGCCGCTGAGCGTGACCCGCGAGCGGGTGGTAGCGACGGCAAGGTCGGCGTTGAGCCAGGCGGCAGCCTCTGGTGAGTCTGACGTGGTCCTCGTCGGCCATGGCACGGCATGGACCTTGCTGTTGGCGCAGCTGACCGGATTGCCAGCCGATCTCGACAGCTGGGAGCAGATGACGATGCCGGACCACTGCTGCATCGACGTCGACGTGGACGCAGCCACGGCCACGGTGACGTCCCCCTGGGGCGGTTGGCGCGCGTCGACCTGACCACCCCATCGCGGTCGACGGTGCTGGCCGGCAATGCGAGCCTGGCGTATCTCGCGTGAGAGACTGGCTCGGCCATGTCGGAGCCCGTCACGGCCCTGCCCCTCGTCTTCGACGAGCCGCGCAAGGCCAAAAAACCACCGCGCCATCTCGCCGACATGTCGTCGGACGAACGCCGCGAGGCGGTCGAGGCCGCGGGTCTGCCGGGCTACCGCGCGAAGCAGGTCTCGCATCACTACTTCTCACGCCTGGTTGACGACCCAAGTGACATGACGGACCTGCCGGCCGATCTGAGGGAGTCGCTGGCGGCGGCGTTGTTGCCTGACCTGCTGACGCCGATGCACACACTCGAGGCGGACGGTGGCACCACCCGCAAGACGTTGTGGAAGCTGCACGACGGGGCACTGGTCGAGTCGGTGCTGATGCGGTATCCGGGTCGCGTGACGTTGTGCGTGTCGTCGCAGGCGGGCTGCGGGATGGCGTGTCCGTTCTGCGCGACCGGGCAGGGTGGGCTCCAGCGCAACATGAGCACGGGGGAGATCATCGAGCAGGTGCTGGCGGGGGCGCGCTCCCTCGCCCGCGGTGAAGTGCCGGGTGGTCCGGGACGAGTCTCCAACGTTGTCTTCATGGGCATGGGCGAGCCGATGGCCAACTACAAGGCGGTGATCGACTCGGTGCGCCGGATGACCGATCCGACGCCCGACGGTCTTGGGATGTCGGCGCGCGGCGTCACCGTGTCGACGGTCGGGCTGGTGCCGCGGATGTTGCAGCTGGCCGAGGAGGGCATCCCAGTCACGTTGGCGTTGTCTCTCCACGCGCCCGACGACGAGCTCCGTAACGAGCTGGTGCCGATCAACACTCGCTGGAGTGTCCACGAGGCGGTCGCTGCAGCCTGGAACTACGCGAAGGTCACCAAGCGCCGAGTCTCGATCGAGTACGCAATGATCAAGGACATCAACGACCAGGCATGGCGGGCGGACCTGCTCGGCGACGTGCTGACGTCATACGGCGACTGGGGTTGGGTGCACGTCAACCTGATCCCGCTGAACCCGACGCCAGGCTCGAAGTGGACTGCCTCGCGGCGTGAGGACGAGAACGAGTTCGTCCGACGCCTAGAGGCGAAAGGCGTGCCGACCACGGTCCGCGACACGCGTGGCCGCGAGATTGACGGCGCCTGCGGGCAGCTCGCCGCGACCCAGGCGTGACCGCGGTGTGAAGGCGCCACGGCTGATCGCGTCCGACCTAGACGGGACGCTGCTGCGCACCGACGGCACGGTGAGTCAGCGCACCATCGAGGCAATCGCGGCGGTGCAGGATGCCGGCATTGGTTGGGTGGTCGCCACGGCGAGACCGCCGCGGTGGATGAACGACCTGGATGGCGTCGTCGGGCGTGGAGGTGTCGCGATCTGCTCGAACGGCGCGTTCGTGTACGACGTGGCCCGGCGCGCCATCGTCGCCGAACGCCAACTTCACACCGCCGTCA
This sequence comes from uncultured Actinomycetota bacterium, assembly GCA_963811585.1. Classification (GTDB taxonomy): domain Bacteria; phylum Actinomycetota; class Actinomycetes; order Propionibacteriales; family Nocardioidaceae; genus JACDHG01. The sequence goes on along the minus strand of CAWERR010000005.1, from coordinate 20,389 downwards.
CCAGCGAGCTGGTCAAGGACTTGCGGATCGCAGTGCCTGACATCGCGTTCGCGTTGGAGTGCCTCGACGGGTTCGCTCGGGAGTACGCGTTCGAGGACGAGTACCGCGAGGGGGTCGGCCGTCGCGCTGAAAACGCTCTCGACCTGCTCGACCGCCCAGTCGGCAAGCTGCTCGCCCGGTCGCCCTCGATGGAGAATGCGATCTTCCTCGCCACCGTCGACGAGGTGGTGGGGGAGCGCGCAGTGATGGCGTACTCCGGCGCGACCGGGCTGGCGGAGATCAGTGCTGCCGGCGTGACGAAGGCGAGCGTGCTCGACGTGTGGTGTCAGGAGCAAGGTGTGGCGGCCGACGACGTGTGGGCGTTCGGGGATATGCCGAACGACCTCGAGATGCTGCGCTGGGCCGGCACGTCGTACGCCGTCGCGAACGCGCACCCTGACGTGCAGGCTGTCGCCGATCACGTCGTGCCCAGCAACGACGACGATGGGGTGGCGGCGACAATCGAGCACACCATGGCCGCGATCCATTCGGCGTAGCGGCTTCTCAGGCGCTGAGGCGGTGGGTGCCGGTGTGGTCGACGAGCCAGTATCTGCCGTGGGGTGATCGCCACAGGTAGATGCCGGGGAAGGGTTGTTTGACTTGCCATCGGCTGTGGGTCTTGATTCGGTGGTGTCGTCGGGTCAGGGGTCCGAGTTTCCCGATCCCGGTTTGGCCCGGTGGTCCGCCGCCGCTTCCGTTGGTCGAGCTCCCCGCCGGTCGAGCTTGTCGAGACCATCGGGATGTACGGGTCGGTGTGGTCGAGGTCCATCTGTGCGGCTGGTGCACGACGCGTAGGGGAACATGTCGGCGGGGGTGATGATGTGGATGGCTTCGCGCATCTGGTCGGGGATTTCGTAGGCGTCGACGGGTGTGATGCCGGCGAGGTCGATGACGGGTTTGAGGGTGATGGTGCAGTCGCTGAGCCATTGTTTGGCTTGGTCGAGGGTGATGGGTCCGATCCCTTCCACCCGGGCGACCCCGTCGCCGGAGTCCAGGGCTTCCTTGGTCAGGTGGACGTAGAGGACGGCTTTGGGTCGGGGGTCGACTTTGATGCTGACTCCGCGCACGAACGGTGTCGGGTTCCCACCAGGCTCGACCGACGCGGGTAGGTCTGTGGTCTGGGCGGTGGCGTAGAGGTCGAGCGTTTGCTGGGGGTTGGCGAGGATGCCGAGGGCTTTGGATCGGCGGATGTCTTGGGTGTCGGTGTCGCCGAGGGCGGCGAGGGCGTCGGCGGTGCGGTTGAGTCCGGCGTCGAAGCAGGGCGTCGGGTCCGGCGGCGGCGAAGGCGCCGGTGATGGTGCCGGTCTCGTCGGCCGGGTTGAGCCAGACTCCGCGGTTGCGGCGGTGGGCCTCTTCGCGTTCGCGGGCGTAGTCGGGGTCGGTGTCGATGATGGCGGCTTGGACGACTTTGGCGAGTCGTCCCCAAGTCAGGCTAGTGGGCGTATTTGGCGACCCGCCGGTCCACCACGGCTGCCGTCTCGAGGGAGACGTCGCGGGTGTCGGTGGCGATCTGGCGTCCGATCCAGGGTTTGACCTCACCGGCCCGGATCCGTGCCCAGAGTCGGGGGAGGCGGTGGCGCAGGTCGAGGGCGTCCCCGATGAGCCTGGCGGCGGATGCGGGGGAGATGGCGAGTTCGGCGCCGAGTTCGGCGGGGCAGAACTCGGATACTTCGGGGGTGCCGTCGCCGCCGAGTGGGAGCATCTGTTCGGCTCCGGGTAGCGCAAACTCTGTCGGTTCGAGGACGCCGTGGAGGTCGGCCCAGTAGGCGGCGTCTTCCAAGATCGCGACCTCGGCACGCTGCGCCGATGCTTGCATTGCTCTGATGTGTCGCAGGGTGGCGTCTGCGTCGAGGGTGCTGCGGTCGGTGTCGGTGTCGAGCATGAGACTGAATCTATCGGTGACCGCCGACAGTTCTGAGGCTCAGATCCCCTTATGCACAACGGTTTCGAGACTTTCGTTTGGTCGCGTGGTGATCGAGCTTGTCGAGATCACCGGGGTGTCGACAAGCTCGACCGCCGTGGCGCGCGACCCAGTCGCCTGCGTGTGGCAACCAACATCGCGACTTCCGGCGTTGCTGCGCTCTTCACCACGAGCGAAACCGCCGGCGACCCGAGGGGTCTCGACAAGCTCGACCGGCGTGTGGTGTTTACCGCACCCGCCAGCGGGAAGCAACCATCAGCGATTCTGCCTGCGTTGCTGCGCCTTTCACCACGAGCGAGACCGCCGGTCTCGACAAGCTCGACCGACGTGGTGACTTCACCAGGCTTGGGCGAGGAGTTCGGCAAGCAGTTCGTCGGGGTCGACGTCGAGTCCACGCGACCCGAACCACCGGCACACGTTGCGGCAGTCGCGGAGGAGGAACTCGACCCCGTTCTGGTTGCCGACGATGTCGATCACCTGCGGCAGATCGATGATCACCAGGCGATCGCCCTGAGCCAGGAGGTTGTACGCCGACAAGTCGCCATGGGCGAGCCCGCGTCGCGCGAGCACCGCCATCGCATCACGCAGCTGCTCGAAGTACGACTCGAGGACATCTCGGCTGGGGCGCAGCTGCGCCAGTCGGGGAGCGGCCTCGCCGTCGACCTCGATGAACTCCATCAAGATCTCTGTGTTGTCGATCTGCACGGGGTACGGGACGGGTAGTCCGGCCGACCACAGCGAGCTCAAGGCGCCGAACTCGTGCCGCGCCCACTCGCCTGCTTGGACCTGACGGCCGAAGGCAGTTCCCTTTGCTGCGGCGCGTCTCTCACGGCTCTTCTTGATCCGACGCCCTTCGACGTACGAGGCGTCGCGCGAGAACAACCGGTGGTCGACGCTGCGGTAACGCTTGGCAGCCATCACGGTCGCCCGAGCGCGATTACCGGGCACGGCGCGCTCGATCAGGAAGACGTCTGCTTCCTTGCCGGTCTTGAGGATGCCGAGCTCGGTGTCGATTGCGGCGTCGTCAGTGACAACCCAGTCCGGTCGCGGTTCGGGGCCGTGCTCGCCCTTGGTGACATCCGACCAGGTCGACCAACGCTGGTTGTCGTCGACGTCGTCGAGTGGTGTGAAAGCGAAGTCCGTGTAGGTCTTCGATGTAGCCATGTTGGTGTGCTCCTCGAGCAGAGCCGAGGTGCACGGATGACTAAGACAGCGGCGACCTCGGAAGGACAGGGGCGTGAGACCCCAGGACAGGGGTTGACATATCGACGCCTCCTTCGCTTCGTCAGCGAGGCCGATGGTCTGCGCTGGTTGCCTTCAGGGTGACAGGCACATGAGCCATCGGCAACAGCTTTTCGATGTTGCCTGATGGCCACGAGACCCGCGATCCGATCCGGAGTCACCTGAAAAGTGTCTGTGAATCTTGTGCACTGTCTCGATGCAGCGCTAAGTTCGGTCCTGGCAAGAACCGACATGAGTTCCATTGACCTCGCCCCTGGGAGGCGGGAGAGGTCACCGAGTCTTTGAGGAGGCTCCATTGGCACCCCCGGGTGACACCCGGGCGTCGGGAGACGGCTGAGCCGTCTCATCCTTGTCATGGAAGGACGAAGCGATGTCTTCGTTGCTGTTACACCCTCGCTTGCGCGTCGCCGTCGCCGCGTTCGCAGCATCTGCACTGGCCTTCGGGACCGCTGGCGTCCTGCTGGGCGCCGAATCCGGTAACGCGTCTAGCCACCGTGAGTCACCGCTGCTGTTGGCGGACCCACAAGCTGACAACACTGACGTGTATGCCTATGTCGCGAACGACCGTCCTGGTCACGTGACCTTCATCGCCAACTGGCTTCCGTTCGAAGAGCCTGCTGGCGGTCCGAACTTCTACCCGTTCGCCGACGGTGCCCGGCACTACGTCAACATCGACAACGACGGCGATGCCAAGCCCGACATCAGCTACCGCTGGACGTTCAAGTCCCGCTACCTGACGACGGACACGTTCCTCTACAAACTGGCCCGGTCACGTCGTTGACCGACCCCAACCTCAACTTCCGCCAGACCTACACGCTGCACCGGATCGGAGGGGGCGGACACGTCAAGACCCTCGCACGGAACGTCCCGGTCGCCCCGTCGAACGTCGGCGCCGCCTCCATGCCGAACTACACGGCGCTCAGCAACGCCGCGATCAGGTCGTTCGGTGAAGGTCGCCGGACGTTCGCCGGCCAGGCCGACGACTCGTTCTTCCTCGACCTGCGTGTCTTCGACCTGCTGTATGGCGGAGACCTCAGCGAGACCGGGAACGACACCTTGACGGGCTACAACGTCAACACGATCGCCCTGCAGGTGCCGAAGCGCGACCTCGTCCGCAAGCGGCGACCCGGTCATCGGCGTCTGGAGCACCACCGAGCGCAGGAGTGTCCAGGTCCAGGGCGCCGATGGGCCGCCAGTCCTACAAGGGCAAGTACGTGCAGGTCTCTCGACTCGGCAACCCGCTTGTCAACGAGGTCGTGATCCCGGTCGGTCTGAAGGACGCGTTCAACGCACTGAAGCCGGAAAACGACGCCGACGTGCCAGCCGCGGTCGACAAGGTCCTCAACCCTGAGGTCCCGAAGCTGATCGAGGCGATCTACGGCATCCCCGCACCACGAACCCCGCGGCGGACCTCTTCCGGGTCTTCCTCACGGGTCTGGAGGGTCTCAACAAGCCCGACGGCGCACGTGCGTCCGGCGGAGCTGCTGCGGCTCAACACGTCGATCCCGCCGACGTGCCAGCCCCAACCGGCTCGGCGTGCTGGCAGGCGACAACGCTGGCTTCCCGAACGGTCGCCGTCTCATCGACGACGTCGTCGACATCGAGCTGCAGGCACTCGAGGGCGCGGTTCGGACCGGGACGCTCATCCCGGCCGCTGACAGATGGCGCGTGGACGCCAACGACCTGCCGTTCCGTGCGCACTTCCCGTATGTCGCTCTGCCGCACTCGGGCTCGGACGCAGGTCCGGCGGTCTCCTCGACCGGACCGGCAGCCCAGAAGCAGCGTGCTCCAAGCGTCGCGACGGTACCGCAGCGCCGACGTACGTCGGGCGAGTCGGACAACGGAGACCCGGTTGCACTCATAGCCGTGACCGCCGGTCTCGGACTGGGTCTGCTTGGCACGGTCTTGATGCTGCTCGTGCAGGTCGTCGCCGCAAGTCGAGCATCGTGACGGGTCTGGTGCAGACGCAACCGTCCTAGGATTCGGGTGGTGGGCGGTCATGGGGCCGTCCCACCACCCACCCCTCGACGTAGATCGAGGAGATCCGACTGATGACACACCAGCCGACCGGTGAGGCTTGGGCTTGGCGCGCTCGCGTCTGGGCGTGGCCCTCGTCCTTGTGTCTGCCGTTCTCTTCACACGTGGCAGTGGCGGGGCAGGACTCGAGCCCGCCGGACGGGGGGGCGCCGGCGCGCCTCCGAGGTGTCGCACGACCGGGCGACATGACCGACTGATCGCCTCGCTCCAGAGCTCGGCTGCGAGCGCCTGCCCGGCGGACTCCGACGTCATGGGCCGCGCTCGGCTCGGCCTACGTCCAGCAGGCCCGCATCACCGGAGACCCGAGCTACTACGCGAAGGCCGCAAGCGTGCTTCCGCCGGTCGCTTCGAGACGTCAGCCGTCGACAACGCGGCCGCGCTGACCGGGCAGGCCGCGCTCGCAGCCGCCCGGCACGACTTCGTGACGGCCCTGCGCCTGGCCCAGGCTGCGTTGGACATCAACGCGCTACAGCTCCGCGACGATGGCGTGCTCGTCGACTGCCTCGTCGAGCTCGGCCGCTACGACGCCGCCTCACGGCGCTCCAGCGGATGGTCGACCTCAAGCCCGGCAGTCCCGTCCTACACCCGCGTTTCGTACAGCTACGAGCTCCGCGGCGACCTCGGCGGGGCGCGCTTCGCCATGCAACGGCGCTGGCGTCGCCTACTCCGCCGACGACAACGCCTTCGCCCTGTTCGAGCTCGGCGAGCTCGCCTGGAACGACGGCGACCTCGCAGGCGGCCAGCGCTTTACGCGCAAGGGGCTGCGGCCGCCGACCACGTCCTACGTGCCCAACCTCTACGGGCTTCGCGAAGGCCGAGGCGGCCTCGGCGACGACCGCCAAGGCCGTCCGGCGACCTACCAGGAAGTCGTCGACCGCCTGCCGCAACCGAGTACGTGATCGAGTACGCCGACCTGCTGACGTCGCTCGGCCGGACGGCACGAGGCCGCCGCGCAGCACGCACTTGTCGATGCGCAGGAGCAGATCTTCGCGCGTCGGCGGCGTGAACCTCGACCTCGAGCTCGCGCTGTACGACGCCTCGCATGGCCGGCCCGCAGGCAGCGCTCGAGGAAGCACGCTGCAGCATGGTCGAACGCAAGCAGCGTCTTCGTTGAGGACGCGCTACGCCTGGGCGCTGCACGTCAACGGCCGTGACGACGCCGCCTCGCGCACGCCGTCGACGCGCAGCGCCTCGGCACGCGGAGCGCGCTGTTCGCCTTCCACCGCGGCATGATCGAGCGCTCGCTCGGGATGCGGGGCGCCGCCGAGCGCTCGCTTGCAGCGGGCGCTCGATCTCAACCCACATTTCTCGCCGACCTTTGCGCCGCAGGCGCGACAGGCGTTGACGAGTTCCGTCAGGGAGGCGGATCAGATGGCTGAGCAGATGGCCGAGCAGTTTTTGTTCGCGCTTCAGGTCGCAGGATCGGCCGCCGGGCAGCGTATGTCGCCTTGCTGATGGCCGCCCTTTTCGTCGTACCGATCGGGCCGGCGAGCGCCCACCCGCTCGGCAACTTCACGATCAACCACTACAACGGCCTGGTCCTCAGCCCGGACTCCGTCAGCAACCACGCCGTCGTCGACTCGGCAGAGATCCCGACCCTCCAAGAGCGCGACAGCGTGGACGCCAACCAGGACACCGTGATCAGCGCCCAAGAACGCGCCGCCTTCGCCGCAGCGCAGTGCCTTGCCCTCGCCGGGCAGCTCGACCTGCGCGTCGACGGGTCGAGCGTGCCCTGGAGTGTCGAGGCGTCGACGTTTACGTACCGCGCCGGTGCGGCAGGACTCGACGTGAGCCGCCTCGAGTGTCGCCTTGATGCCGAGGTCGATCTCCAGCAAGCGGCGGCCGTCTCCTTCGAGGACCACTACCTGGCCGATCGGATCGGTTGGCGTGAGATCACCGCTACCGGCGATGGTCTCGACCTCGGCGATCGCGAGATCGCTACCGAGAGCATCAGTGACGAGCTGCGCAGCTATCCCAATGACCTGCTCAGCTCGCCGCCCGACCAGCGCTCAGTCCAGCTGCAGACACGACCAGGCATCGATGCGGGGTCGGCCAACTTGCCCGAGCTCCCGGAAGCGGGCGTGGTCGCTTCCTTCCTGAACTCGATGACGAGTCGTCTCGACTCGCTCGTCGCCAACCGGGACTTGACGCTGGGGGTCGGTTTGCTGGCCATCTTGCTTGCGCTTGCTGCTCGGTGTCTCGCATGCGGCCCTGCCCGGGCACGGCAAGACGCTGATGGCGGCATACATGGTCGGCACGCGTGGCTCACCGCAGGATGCCGTGCTGATCGCCGCGACGGTCACAGCCACCCACACTGCCGGCGTCCTGGTGCTGGGCCTGTTGTTCAGCGCGTCTGCGTCGTTCGCGGGAGAAGTAGTGCTCGCTGTCCTCGGGCTGGCGTCAGCGGGCTCCTGGTCGCGAGCGTCGGCATCGCCCTCGTGCGGGCCGCACTTCGGCGCCACAACCGTGGGTACGTCGACGACCTCTGGGGTCACAGCCACGGCCACGGCCACGGTCACAGCCACGACCGCTCGCAGGGCCACGGTCACAGCCACCCGCACGACCACGGCCATGACCACGCACCACGGTCACAGCCACGACCCAGCTGGACGGTGGCGCGGTGTCGTCCGGCGTGTCGACGGTCGTGGTCGAGCATGAGCACCACCGGCACGACCAGCCTCGCGAGCCGTCCGAACGTGGCTACAAGCGACTCACCCTCGTCGGCATGGGGCTAGCCGGCGGGCTGGTCCCCAGCCCGTCGGCGCTGATCGTCCTGCTCGGGGCGATCGCGCTGGGACGTACGGTGTTCGGGGTTGCGCTCGTGCTCGCCTACGGCATCGGGATGGCGGCCACACTGACGACCGTCGGCTACCTGGTCGCCAAGCTGCCGGGTCGACTGAGTCGAGTTCGAGCGTTGACCCGACACGTGTCGGATCATGCGCATCGCGGCAGCCGCCCCTCTCGTCACCGCCGTCCTCGTGCTCGCTGTCGGTGTCGGCCTGACACTGCGCAGCGCCGGGCCGCTGCTCTGAGTTCTCAGGGTGTGCGACGGATCATCAACCGGCAGGATAGAAGGTCCCGACGGAGAGGCAGCCGTGATGAGCAGCTATCGCGAGACGTACGCCGCCAGCCTGGCCGACCCGGAGTCGTTCTGGGGTGAGCAGGCCGCCCTGGTCGACTGGTTCATCAAGCCGCACACTGTGCTCGACTCGTCAAACGCGCCCTTCTATCGCTGGTTCCCCGACGGCACGATGAACACCTGCTACAACGCCCTCGACCGTCACGTCGTCAAGGGCCGCGCCGACCAGGCTGCGCTCGTCTACGACAGTCGCAGTGACCGGCACGCAGACGACGTACACCTATGCCAGCTGCTCGAGAAGGTGGCAGCGTTCGCCGGAGCACTTCGTGGCCTTGGGGTCGTCAAGGGCGACCGGGTCGTGATCTACATGCCGATGATCCCGGAGGCGGTCGTCGCGATGTTGGCCTGGCCCGCATCGGCGCGGTGCACTCGGTCGTCTTCGGCGGCTTCGCAGCAAACGAGCTGGCGGTCCGCATCGACGACGCCGCGCCGAAGGTGATCGTGTCTGCGTCGTGCGGCATCGAGCCCAGCCGCGTGGTCGAGTACAAGCCGCTGCTCGACCGCGCGCTCGAGCTGGCCACCCATCAACCCGAAGCCGTGGTCGTCAAGCAGCGCGAGCAGTGCGACGTCAACCATGGTCGAGGGCCGCGACCTCGACTGGGAGATGGCGATCAAGGCAGGGCGGGCCGACCCCGCCGGCTGTGAGGAGGTCTTGCGCGACCGATCCGCTGTACATCCTCTACACGTCAGGGACGACCGGCAAGCCGAAGGGCATCGTCCGCGACAACGGTGGCCACGCCGTCGCGCATGTGCTGGTCGATGCGCCACATCTACGACGTCCAGCCCGGCCAGGTTTGGTGGACGGCCTCCGACGTTGGCTGGGTCGTCGGCCACTCCTACATCGTCTACGCGCCACTCATCGCCGGCGCCACCACCGTGCTCTACGAAGGAAAGCCGGTCGGCACACCAGACGCCGGGGCCTTCTGGCGAGTCATCGCCGAGCATGGGGTCGAAGCGCTGTTCACCGCGCCGACCGCGATCCGGGCGATCAAGAAGGAAGACCCGGAGGGAGCACTCACCACGGACCATCCGATGCCATCCCTGCGCACACTCTTCCTCGCGGGTGAGCGTCTCGATCCGGAGACCTACCACTGGGCCTCAGACCTGCTGGGCGTCCCGGTGGTCGATCACTGGTGGCAGACAGAGACCGGCTGGCCCATCGTTGCGAACCTCCGAGGACTAGAGCTGTTGCCGATCAAGGCGGGTTCGCCGTCTGTGCCGGTGCCTGGGTATGACGTCCGGGTCCTCGATCAGCGCGGCGCGGAGGTTGGCAGCGGCGAGGAGGGAGCGATCTGCATCAAGCTGCCGCTACCACCGGGCACCCTGCCGACCCTGTGGGGTGACGACGACCGGTACGTGACGTCATACCTCGACGCCTACGACGGGTTCTACCTCTCCGGCGATGGTGGCTACATCGACGAAGACGGCTACGTGTTCGTGATGGGGCGCACCGATGACGTCATCAACGTCGCCGGCCACCGGATGTCAACGGGCTCGATCGAGGCCGTGCTCGCGCAGCATCCTGATGTCGCCGAGTGCGCGGTGATCGGCGCGGCTGACTCGCTGAAGGGTCAGCTGCCCCGGGGCTTCGTCGTGCTCAAGGCTGGCCACGAGATCGACCATGCGCAGCTGAGCTCGGAGCTAGTTGCGTCAGTTCGTGACGAGATCGGTCCCGTTGCCGCATTCAAAGACGTGTCCGTTGTCGCCGCCCTGCCCAAGACCCGATCCGGCAAGATCCTGCGAAAGACAATGCGCCAGATCGCCGACGGCGAGGATCCCGCGGTGCCGTCGACGATCGAGGACGCAGACGTGCTCACCAAACTGGCCCCGGTGCTGCGCAAAACCTACTGACGGACCAACCTCGCCCATTGTCGAGCAAGGCCTGAGCAGGCCAGGATGGGCACATGAAGAAGCTCATTAACGATCCAGCGGACGTCGTCAAGGAAGCCTTGCTCGGAATCGAGGCCGCTCACGCCGATCGGGTCCGCGTCGACCACGACAACAAAGTCATCTACCGCAAGGACGCGCCGAGGTCTGGCAAGGTCGGCCTCATCTCCGGAGGTGGCTCCGGCCACGAACCCATGCATGGCGGGTTCGTCGGTCTCGGGATGCTTGACGCCGCCTGCGCGGGCGAGGTCTTCACGTCTCCGGTGCCCGACCAGATGATGGCCGCCACAAAGGAGGTAGACGGTGGCGCCGGCGTGCTCCACATCGTCAAGAACTACACCGGCGACGTCATGAACTTCGAGATGGCGGCGGAGCTGGCAGCGGCCGACGCCGGCACCGAGGTCCAGGCAATCGTCACTGACGACGATGTCGCAGTGCAGGACAGCCTCTACACCGCAGGTCGTCGCGGAGTCGGTGTCACGGTCCTGCTCGAGAAGATCGTTGGCGCCGCTGCCGAGGAAGGCAGGTCGCTCCAGGAGGTCGCAGACCTGGCACGCAAGGTCAACGACCAGGGCCGCAGCATGGGGATGGCGCTGACGTCGTGCACCGTTCCGTCGGCCGGCAAGCCGACGTTCGAGCTTGATGACAGCGAGATGGAGGTGGGCATCGGGATCCACGGCGAGCCCGGACGCAACCGGCTGCCTCTCGCCCCCGCCAAGGAAGTTGCCGGCCTCCTCGTCGACCCGATCCTCGGCGACCTTCCCTACGGCTCCGGCGACGACGTCATCGCGTTCGTGAACGGCATGGGCGGCACTCCGCTGATCGAGCTCTACGTCATGTACCACGAAGTGCGTCAGCTGCTCGACAAGGCCGGCATCACAGTTGCGCGGTCGCTGGTCGGCAACTACATCACCTCGCTCGAGATGGCCGGGTGCTCCGTCACGCTGCTCAAGGCAGACGACGAGATCGTCCGGCTCTGGGACGCTCCGGTCAATACCCCCGGCCTGCGCTGGGGAGCTTGACGGTGGCGGCGGTCGACGTCGCCGCGCTGACCGGCTGGCTGCGCGCGTTCGCCGATGCGGTGAGTGAGCATTCGGCAGAGCTGACACAGCTGGATGCAGCGATCGGCGACGCCGACCACGGCACCAACATGAGCCGCGGGATGCAAGCGGTCGTGAAGATGCTCGACGAGACCGACTTCGAGACGGCCGACGCGCTGCTGAAGAAGGCCGGCATGACCCTCGTCAGCACCGTCGGCGGCGCCAGCGGGCCGTTGTACGGCACGTTCTTCATACGCGCCGGCACCGCCCTCGCTGACGTTGACGGCATCGACGCCGCCGCATTCGGCGCGGCGCTGCGGGCTGGCGTCGAAGGCATCTTGGCGCGCGGCAAGGCCACGCTCGAGGACAAGACGATGTATGACGCCTGGGCGCCGGCGCTCGACGCCTACGACGAGGCCGCCGCGGAGGGCGATCTCGCCAAGGCGTTGTCTGCCGCCGCCGCCGCGGCGGCAGCCGGTCGTGACGCGACCACGCCCATGCAGGCACGAAAAGGTCGAGCCAGCTATCTCGGTGAGCGAAGCATCGGCCACCAAGACCCTGGCGCCACGAGTACGACGCTATTACTGGAGTCCGCCGTAGTCTCTTTATCGTGATCTCGGTCGTCGTCGTCTCCCACAGCAGGGCGCTGGCCGACGCGGCCGTCGCGCTGGCCGACGAGATGGTCAGCGGGGACGACCAGCCGCGAGTCGAGGTGGCCGCGGGTCTCGATGCGACGACGTTCGGCACCGACGCCACGGCGGTTGCCGAAGCGATCGGCAGGGCTGACTGCCCCGACGGCGTACTCGTCCTGCTCGACCTGGGGAGCGCCGTACTGAGTGCGGAGATGGCGCTCGAGTTCCTCGAGCCCGAGGTGGCGGCCAGGGTGCGGCTGACGAGCGCTCCTCTCGTCGAGGGGTTGGTGGCCGCCGTCGTCTCGGCATCCACCGGTGCCTCGCTCGAGTCGGTGGCCTCTGAGGCGGAGGCCGGCCTGCTGGCGAAACGTGAACACCTCGGCGACCCCGAGACCGCGGGCACGGAAGGCGTCGCTGCCGAGCCGGTGCCGGAGGACGCGGAGACAGTCGAGATCGAGGTGCTCAACGAGCACGGGCTCCACGCCCGTCCGGTAGCGCGGTTGGTGACGCTCGTGGGTCGGTACGACGCCGCCGTGTCAATGACCAACGTGACGACCGGGCGCGGACCGGTCAACGCGGCAAGCCTGAGCCAGATCGCCACCTTGGACGCGCGACGAGGGCACCGAGTCCTGGTGGCTGCTACCGGCAACGACGCCACCGAAGTGCTCGGCGCAGTGACGAGCCTGGCTGCCGAGCGATTCGGCGATGACGGCGTTGCACAGGTGGACTCGACGCCGGCCGAAGCGTCCTCCGGCTCCGGGCTCGACATCGCGATCGGGCCGGCGCTCGTGGTCGGCCAAGAGGTCGACACGAGCGGCTATGTCGAGGGGACACCAGCGGACGAGGCAGCTCGCTCGGACAGTGCGATACGGGATGCCGGCGAAAGACTCGACGAGCTTCGCCGTCATACCGAGTCGACCGCCGGGGTCGGCGACGGTGAGATCTTCGTTGCACAGAAGGCGTTGCTCACCGACCCGGAGGTCGCCGGGCCGGTAGTCGACGCGATAACAGCAGGAGCATCGGCGGTCGAGGCATGGCGTGAGCGGCTGGGCGAGGTCGCGGCTGGCTACCGCGCCCTGTCCGACCCGTACCTACGTGAGCGGGAGGCCGACGTGGACAGCGTCCGCGACCTCATGCTCCGGTCGCTGCTGGGTCAACCCGAGCCGAACGTCGACGGCGACGGCATCCTGGTCGTGCCCGTGCTCGATGCCGCGACCGCGGCCACGCTCGACGCCGCATCGGTTCGCGGAGTCGTCACGGTTGCCGGCGGCCTCACCGGTCACGGCGTGCTCGTCGCCCGATCGCGCGGCATCCCGGTGTTGACGAATGGAGGCGACGCCGCAGCGGCCGTCACGCCGGGCACCCTCGTGGCGTTCGACGCCGCTGCAGGCGACCTGACGATCGCGCCCGATGCCGAGCAACAGCAGTGGTTCAAAGCCGAGATCGCACGGCGTACGGCCCGTCGCGACGCAGCGGCCGCGCACGCCCACGAGCCGGCCAGGACCACCGACGGCCACCGGGTAACGGTGCGCGCGAATGTCTCCTCGCGCCAGGAAGCCGTCGCTGCGCGCGGCTTCGGTGCCGAGGGCTCGGGATTGGTCCGCACCGAGATTCTGTTCGGCCATTACGCGTCGTCTCCGAGTGTCGAGGTCCAGGTCGAGACGTATCGCGAGCTGGCGGAAGGGCTCGGCGGTCAGCCACTGACGATCCGCGTGTTCGACGTTGGGGGAGACAAGCCGATCCCGTTCCTGTCGCAGGCGGAAGAGGCGAACCCGTTCCTCGGGGAGCGTGGGCTTCGCCTGCTTCGCCGCTATCCGCAGGTGCTGCACGACCAGCTGGTCGCGGTCTGCCGGCTCTCACGAGAGACTCGGGTGCAGCTGATGTTCCCGATGGTCACGACCGTCGACGAGGTCGACTTCGCGCGGCAAGCGCTGGTTAAGGCAGCCAAGGACAGCACGGGCGAAGTCCCCTCCAGCCTCGCGGTCGGCATCATGATCGAGGTGCCGGCGGCCGCCTTGCGGGCGCGCCTGCTGACGCAGCATCTGGACTTCGTCAGCATCGGCACCAACGACCTCACCCAGTACGTCGTCGCGGCCGAGCGTGGGAACGCCGCCGTTGCCGAGCTCGCCGATCCGCTCGACCCCGCCGTGCTAGCCCTCATCGCGAACGTCGTGGCGGACGTGGCGCCGAACGTCGAGGTCGCCGTCTGCGGTGACCTGGCGAGTGACCCCGTCGGGGCGGTCGTGCTCGTCGGGCTCGGGGTGAGGGAGCTGAGTGTGGTGGGCCCGCAGGTGCCGGTGGTCAAGCAACGCGTGCGGTCGCTCAGCCTCGAGCAGGCGCAGTGGCTAGCAGCCGAGGCAGTCCGCAGTCGAGGCCCCGCCGACGTACGCCGGTTGGCCGCAACGCTGGGTTGACCTACGGGCCTACTGTCCGGCGGCTGTTTGGGCGGCGGGACACAAGCCTCGGTCGCGGCCGCAAGCTCTGAAGTCACACATTCGGCAGAGGGCGCCACCGGCCGGTGGATGACCGGCAGTGCGCTGCTCGAGTCGCTCCCGCGTCACCTCTCTGACGAGGCGCTCGCACAACTGGTTCGGGCCCGCGTCAGTGGCCGAGGAGCGGCGCCATCGCGCGCGCTACCAGGCTCGGACGTCGCGTGAGCTTCTCCTCAGCGTCAGCCGCGGTCATCGCCCGCAGGCCGGCGTTGACGCCCATCCACCGCAAGGGCTCGGGCTCCCAGCGTGGCGAGCAGTGGTTGACCCAGGGCAGCGTGGTGAGGTCGGACGACGTACCGCGCACGAGGTCGGACAACGTACGGCCAGCCAGGTTGGTGGTGGTCAGCCCGTCGCCGACGTACCCGCCTCCCCAGCCGACGCGGCTGTGCTGGTCGAGACCCACGGATGCCATCCAGTCTCTGGCAACGCCGAGCGGGCCGCCCCACGCATGCGTGAACGTCGCGCCGGCCGTCGCGGGGAACAGGTCTGCGAGCGTCGTACGGAGCTGGCCAAACACCCGCGGGACCCGGTCGAACTCCGGCTTGACCGCCGAGCCGAAGTGGTAGGGCGCACCGCGGCCGCCGAACACCAGCCGGTCGTCCGCTGTGCGCTGGCCGTAGATGATCAGGTTGCGGAAGTCGGAGAACGTCGGGGCGTCGGCCAGACCGATCTCGTCCCACACCGATGCAGGCAGGGGCTCGGTCGCCACGATGAGCGAATACACCGGGATCACGGGGTTGGGAGCGCCCGGCAGCGACGGTGAGTACCCCTCCGTCGCGACCACGACGTACGTCGCCCGGATCGCACCGCGCTCGGTCGTGACCCGGCTTGGTTCGACGCGCGTCGCTGCCGTCTGCTCGTAGATCGTGACGCCACGGCGTTCGACCGCGTCGGCAAGACCGCGCACGAGCCGTCCGGGATGCACGCGCGCGCAGTGCGGCGTGTATGTCGCACCGAGCACGCCCGTTGCCCGCCCGTGTCGGGCGGCCTCGGTTGCGTCGAGCAACCGCAGATCCTCGTCGGTCTCTCCCCACGAGTGTGCGTAGTCGACTTCCTCCCGTGCGCGTTGGAGTTGGCTGGGGGTGCGGGCGAAGACGAGCGTCCCACCGCGGTGGAGGTCGCAGTCGATCCCCTCCTCGACGGTGACGCGCTCGACTTCGCCGATGCTGTCGCGCATCGCTGCCCCGAGCCGCAGCGCCGACTCGCGCGACGACCCCGGGGAGCGCGCGAGCTTGTGTGCCGCGGTGGGGAAGAGGGCAGACAACCAGCCACCGTTTCGGCCCGAGGCGCCGAACCCCACCAGGTCCTTCTCGACCACCGCGATCCGCAGACTCGGGTCGGCGCACGCAAGGTAGTACGCGGTCCAGAGTCCGGTCAGGCCTCCGCCGACCACTGCGACATCAACGTCGATCGAGCCGGGGAGAGGGTCGCGGAGGTCCAGCGGGCCTGCCGTCTCGTGCCACAGCGACAGATCGGTGTAGGTCACCGAACTCCCCAGGAGTAGGTCTGCTTCTGCAGCTTCAGGTACACGAACGACTCGGTGCTGCGGACGCCCTCAATCGCGCGGATGCGTTTGGACAGGAGCTCGAGCAGGTGGTCGTCGCTCTCACACACCGCCTCCGCGAGAATGTCGAACGAGCCGGCCGTCATGATCACGTAGTCAACCTCGGACATCGCGCTGAGCTTCTCGGCGATCGGCTCAAGGTCGCCCTCGGTGCGGATCCCGATCATTGCCTGGCGCGCGAACCCGAGCTGAAGCGGGTCGGTGACCGCAACGATCTGCATCACGCCGTTCTCGAGCAGTCGCTGCACCCGCTGCCGGACGGCTGCCTCGGACAGTCCCACTGCCTTGCCGATGGCGGCATACGACATTCGGCCGTCGTGTTGCAACTGCTCGATGATCTTCTTAGATACGTCGTCAAGCGTCGTCGGGGAGGTAGTGTTGCGGGTGACCACGGGCACGATCATCCTTCGGTAACGGTACAAATGCAAGGGGAACGTTGCAGGATCCGTCGCGAAACGAGAGTTTCTCGACGGAATCGCTTGTCACCTCGTGAGCCGCTCTGACAGGATCACGAGCCCCTGGGCTCTTCGCAAAATGGAGGTCAAGTCGATGTCAAGCATCAGCCGTACACGCGGCGTCAGCCGTCGGGGGTTCATCCAGGGAGCGTCGCTCTCAGCACTCGCCATCGGGAGCACTGGTCTGTTGGCCGCATGCGGCACCGGTGGCGCATCTGTCGACCAGGACGAGTGCGTATCCGATGACATGAGCTCGTCGGAGAAGGAGATCAACTTCTCCAACTGGATCGGGTATGTCGACCCGGTCAAGGCCAAGGACACCTCGACCTTGGAGAAGTTCGAACAGGAGTCCGGCATCGCCGTCGACTACGTGGCCGACATCAACGACAACGAAACCTTCTTCGCGAAGCTGTCGCCTCAACTGCAGTCCTGCAAGGCCACCGGGCGCGACATCATCGTGGTGACCGACTGGATGGCAGCCAAGATGATCGGCTTGGGATGGATGCAGAAGCTCGATCACTCCAACATGCCGAACGTCGATGCCAACCTGATCGAATTCCTGAAGGCACCGAGCTGGGATCCTGAACGTGAATACAGCGTCCCGTGGCAGAGCGGCATGACCGGCATCTGCTACAACGAGGAGCTGACGGATCCAGTCGAAAGCTTCGAGGCCCTGCTCACCCGCCCCGACCTCAAGGGCAAGATCGAGCTGCTCACCGAAATGCGCGACACGATGGGGTTCATGCTGCTCCTGCAGGACAGCGATCCCGAAGACTTCACCGACGAAGAATTCGCAGACGCGATCTCCGCTCTGGACGGCTTCGTACAGAACGGGCAGATCCGCAAGTTCGCCGGCAACAGCTACATCGACGACATGAAGTCCGGCGACATCGTCGCGTGCGAGGCCTGGAGTGGCGACGTCATCAACCTGCTGGGTGGCGGCAAGTACAAGTGGCTCCCACCAACGGAGGGCTTCTCGTTGTGGACCGACAACATGCTTGTCCCCAACAAGGCCCCCCACAAGACCAACGTCGAAGAGCTGATGAACTTCTACTACGACCCGGTCAACGCGGCGAAGCTGGCCGCCTGGAACTACTACTTCTGTCCGGTCGCAGGGGCGCAGGACGAGATCGGGGAGTTCGACCCGGCGGCAACAGAGAGCACCTTTATCTTCCTGGATGACGCCACGCTCGAAACGGGCTGGCAGTTCAAGACGCTCGACGACAAGCAGCAGTCCGACTACGCAGCCCAGTTCCAGTCCGTCATGGCTGGCTAGTACCACTCAGGCGTGAAGCGAGAGATGACATGACCGAGAGCCCGGCATCAGAGAAGTCTCGCACCGGAGGACAAGACCTTCGTCTGGAGGGCGTCACCAAGCAGTTCGGCAGCTTCCTAGCTGTCGACGACCTCACGCTGACCGTGCCGCAAGGATCGTTCTTCGCCTTGCTCGGTCCTTCGGGCTGCGGCAAGACCACGACGCTGCGCATGGTGGCGGGCCTCGAGGAGCCGACGATGGGGCGGGTCTTCATCGGTGACGAGGACATCACGAACCTGCGGCCGTATAAGCGGCCGGTCAACACCGTGTTCCAGTCCTACGCCTTGTTCCCGCACCTGACGATCTTCGACAACGTCGCGTTCGGCCCGCGACGACGCGGAGACGGTGACTACAAGCAGAAAACGCGGGACATGCTGGAGCTCGTCCAGCTCGAAGCGATGGCCGCGCGCAAGCCGGCTCAGCTCTCCGGCGGTCAGCAGCAGCGCGTCGCCTTAGGCCGCGCCCTGATTAATGAGCCTGGAGTTCTGCTCCTCGATGAGCCCCTCGGCGCCCTCGACCTGAAGCTCCGGCGCCAGATGCAGATCGAGCTGAAGCGGATCCAGACCGAGATCGACGTCACGTTCGTGCACGTCACCCACGACCAGGAAGAGGCCATGACGATGGCCGACACCATCGCGGTGATGAACCATGGCGTGATCGAGCAAATGGGAGCACCCGGCGATCTCTACGAGAACCCGCAGACGACGTTCGTGGCTAACTTCTTGGGCCAGTCCAACCTGATCGCGGGCGATGTGCTCGACACAACCGCAGACAAGGTCGTCGTCGACTTGCATGGGCAGAAAGTCGCTGTGGCAGAAGCCCGCTGTCACACCCGCCAGGGGAAGGGGTGGCTCGGCGTAAGGCCTGAGAAGATTTTCGTCAGCCCGGCCGACGACGAGAGCCACGACGGGTCCAGTGTGGTTCGTGGCGGTCGCATCAGCGACGTCAGCTTCATCGGGGTGAGCACCCAATACCTCGTCCGGATGCCGTGGGACCAGGAGCTGATGGTGTTCGAGCAGAACACTGGACGACGGGCCTTGCTCAGCAACGGTGACGAGGTTGACCTCGCCTGGTCGAGCGATCACGCGTTTCTGCTCGACGCCGACCAGGACGCGCACGCGGGCATCATCACGCCTGAGGACGACGAATGACCGAGGCCGTCACGACGCCTCCGGCACCACATTCACCGGTCGACGGCGGGACCTCCAAGCGCCGACGTTGGGGCTGGCTGCTGCTCATCCCCGGCATGCTGTGGCTGGCCGCCTTCTTCCTTTTCCCGACAGTGCAGCTGTTCTTCACGTCGCTGTACGACCCCAGCGGGTCGTACGTGCAGGGCTACGCCATGACGTGGCACTTCGCCAACTATGTCGAGTACATCGGCGACAATTGGAATCTCTTCGTCCGCTCGTTCATGTACGCAGGTATCGCGACGGTCGTGTGCCTGCTACTCGGCTACCCCCTTGCGTACGCAATCGCGTTCAAAGCCGGCCGGTGGAAGAACCTGATGCTCGTGCTGGTGATCGCGCCGTTCTTCACGAGCTTCCTGCTGCGGACGCTGTCGTGGCAGGCCATCCTGTCCGACTCGGGCTGGGTCACGAGCTTCCTAAAGGCCATCGCGATCCTCCCCGAGGATGGTCGGCTTCTGGCAACACCCTTCGCTGTGATCGCCGGACTCATCTACAACTTCCTGCCCTTCATGACGCTGCCGTTGTACGCATCTCTCGACAAGGTCGACTATCGGCTGATCGAGGCCGCCGGCGATCTGTACTCGAGCCCATTCACGGGTTTCCGGAAGGTGACGTTCCCCCTGTCGTTGCCAGGAGTCGTGTCCGGGACGTTGCTCACGTTCATCCCCGCGAGCGGCGACTACATCAACGCGGAACTGCTCGGGACACCCAAGGAGTACATGATCGGGAACCGGATCCAGCAGGCGTTCCTGACCGAGCAGAACTTCCCGCTCGCCGCGACGCTCTCGATCAGTCTGATGGTCGTCGTGGTGCTGATGGTTGTCGTCTACGTGCGCCGGGCCGGGACAGAGGAGCTGGTCTGAGTGGCGACGACGACGGCTCCGTCCCGACCTGGGCCTGCACCTTCACCACCTCCGCAGAAGCGTCGCAACCTTCGACGCTGGCTCTCCGACCACCTGGTGCTTGGTATTGGGATCGCGGTGCTGATCTACACGTTCGTGCCGATCGCCTACATCATCGCGCTGTCATTCAACGAACCCGCGGGACGATCGGCGACAGCGCAGTTCGAATCGTTCACCTGGAACAACTGGACCACGGTCTGCGAGCCGGCGGGGCTGTGCGAATCTCTCAAACTGAGCTTCCAGGTCAGCATCACGGCGACGATCCTCGCGACGGTGCTCGGCACGCTGATGGCGTTCGCGCTCGTGCGCCACACCTTCCGGGGCCGGGCCGCGTCGAACCTGGTGATCTTCCTGCCGATGGCGACCCCAGAAGTCGTGATGGGCTCGTCGTTGCTGGCGATGTTCGTGGCAGGCGGACTCGACGGCCTCCTGGGGTTCACCACCATCGTCATCGCGCACGTGTTGTTCTGCCTGTCCTTCGTCGTGGTGACGGTGAAGGCTCGGCTCGTGGGCATGGACTCGCGGCTCGAGCAGGCG
>CAWERR010000004.1:0-97431 GCA_963811585.1 uncultured Actinomycetota bacterium | reverse complement strand
ATGTATTGCTGTGCTCCGGGGATCCCATGGGCGATGCTGCGGCAGGTCGACCTCCACGTCGTGTCGTTCGACGTGTCGACCGTGGTGACCGACGACTACGACGACATTGCCGGCTGGGTCGACACCGGCCGCGCGGTGTGGCCTGGTGTCGTGCCGACGATCGAGCCCGACCCCTGGCCGACCGGTGCCGACCTCACCCGCCACCTTCTGTCGTGGTGGTCCACGCTCGGCCACACCGACATCGAACGACTCCCGCCGACCACCGTGACGCCGGCCTGTGGGTTGGCCGGAACGTCGCCGCGATGGGCGCGTACGGCGCTCGAGCTGGCGGCCCAGGTGGCCCGCAACCTGTCGGCGGAGCAGGGCAAGATAGACCTATGACGCAGGCGGAGACATCACAGGCAACCCCGGACGTCGAGCCGGCTTCGAGCGAGGCCAAGGAGCGTCACGCCGAGCTTGCCGAGGTGGTCGAGGGGCACCGACTGCGCTACCACACCCTTGACGCGCCGACGATCAGCGACGGCGAGTACGACGCGATGATCCGCGAGCTCAACGAGCTCGAAGACAAGTTCCCCGAGCTGCGCACGCCCGACTCGCCCACCCAGAAGATCGGCGGCGATGTCTCGACCTTGTTCACCGCGGTCGAGCACGCCGAACGGATGATGAGTCTCGACAACGCGTTCTCACAAGAGGACCTGGCTGCGTGGGCACACCGGCTCGAGCGCGATGGCGCCACCGGCGCTGAGTTCCTGCTCGAGCTCAAGGTCGACGGGGTGGCGATCAACCTGACCTACGAGAAGGGTCGGCTGGTGCGGGGTGCCACCCGTGGTGACGGCCGCATCGGCGAGGACGTCACACCGAACGTGCGCACCATTCACGGCATCCCTAGCCGCCTCACGGCCAGCGACGACTACCCGATTCCCGACTTCGTCGAGGTGCGCGGCGAAGTGTTCTTTCCGGTCGAGGCGTTCGAAGGGCTCAACGCCTCACTCGTCGAGGCCGGCAAGCCGCCGTACTCCAACCCGCGCAACTCCGCCGCGGGATCGCTTCGCCAGAAGGACCCCAAGGCCACCGCTTCACGACCGCTCCGGATGGTCTGCCACGGGTTAGGCAAACGCGACGGCTTCGAGCCCACCCGTCAGTCGGAGTCGTACGCCGCTTTGAAGGCATGGGGACTGCCGACGAGCAAGCAGGCCAAGGTCGTCAAGAAACTTTCTGGAGTGCAGAAGTTCATCGACTACTACGGCGAGCACCGTCACGACGTCGAGCACGAGATCGACGGCGTCGTGGTCAAGGTCGACCAGGTCTCGCTGCAGCGTCGTCTCGGGTCGACATCGCGCGCACCCCGATGGGCGATCGCGTTCAAGTACCCGCCCGAAGAAGTCACCACCAAACTGCTCGAGATCAGGGTCAACGTCGGCCGCACCGGCCGGGTGACGCCGTTCGGCCGGATGGAGCCGGTTCGTGTCGCGGGCTCGACAGTCGAGTTCGCCACCCTGCACAACGCGTCGGAGGTCAAGCGCAAAGGTGTGCTGGTCGGCGACACCGTCGTCCTGCGCAAGGCGGGTGACGTCATCCCCGAGATCGTCGGCCCCGTGGTCGACCTCCGCACGGGTGACGAGACCGAGTTCGAGATGCCGACGGAGTGCCCCGAGTGCCAGACACCGCTCGCTCCGGCCAAGGAGGGCGACGCCGACATCCGCTGTCCCAACACGCGCTCCTGCCCCGCCCAGCTGCGGGAGCGGGTGTTCCACGTCGCCGGGCGCGGGGCATTCGACATCGAGGTGCTCGGTTACGAAGCCGCTGTAGCGCTGCTCGACGCGAAGCGCGATCCACGACGAGGGTGACCTGTTCTCCATCGACCGAGCCAAGCTGCTGACCGCGCCGCTGTTCACGCGCGCCCCCAAGAAGGGCGAAGGCGACGACCCAGTGCTCTCTGCCAACGGCCAGCGGCTGCTCGACAACCTCGACCAGGCCAAGGAGCAGCCGCTGTGGCGGGTCCTGGTCGGGCTCTCGATCCGGCACGTCGGCCCGACTGCCGCCCGCGCGCTGGCCGAGTCGTTCGGCTCGATGGCGACGATCAGGGAGCTCGCCGAGGCCGGCCAGGCCGACGAGCTGGCCGCGCGTCGACGGCGTCGGGCCGACGATCGCCGAGTCGATCGTGGAGTGGTTCGGGGTCGACTGGCACGGCGAGATCGTCGACAAGTGGCGCGAGCAGGCGTCCGGATGGTCGACGAGCGTGACGAGTCGATTCCCCGCACGCTCGAGGGCATGTCGATCGTCGTCACCGGGTCGCTCGACGGCTGGTCGCGTGACCAGGCCAAGGAAGACATCGTCGCCCGCGGGGGCAAGGCCAGCTCGTCGGTGTCGAAGAACACCGCGTTCGTCGTCGTCGGCGAAGCCCCCGGCTCCAAGCACGACAAGGCCGTCTCGCTCAAGGTGCCGGTCCTCGACGAGGACGGCTTCGCCGTGCTGCTCGGTGAAGGACCCGACGCCGCCCGTGACGTCGCCCAGGTGGGGGAGGCGTGAGCCACCTCGACCGACCAGACGAGTCGTCGGCCAGCGACGACCTCCCGGACGGCGTCGACCCGCTCGGCGTACTCCGACCAGCGGAGCGGGCACAACGCCTTCGTCCTGTCGGCCGCGGCTGTAGTGGCGCTGCTCGCGCTGATCTTCACGCTTGTCTGGATCGTCTTCCACCAGCTGGCCGCGGAGTCCGACGAACGGGGTCCGTCCCGCAGGCGCGCAGACCGTGGCAGACGCTCATCAGACACCGCCTGAGCTCACCTGACCGCCTCCGGAAGCGACCGTCCGCGCCGACACTTTAGGATTGCGGTCATGCCGACTCTTCCCCCGCAGAACCCACGATCAGCCGTGACGAGGTCGCCCACCTTGCCCATCTGGCCCGCATTGACCTGTCCGACGCCGAGCTCGACCACCTCGCGCCGCAGCTGGCGGTGATCCTCGAGTCGGTCGCGGCCGTCAGCGCGGTCGCAGCCGACGACATCCCGCCGTCGTCGCACGCACTTCCGCTGGAGAACGTGTTCCGTGCCGACGAGAACCGCCCGAGCCTGTCGCCGGAGGAGGCGCTCGCTGGTGCTCCCGAGGTGGAGCAGCAGCGGTTCAGCGTCCCGCGGATCCTGGGGGAGGAGGCATGAGCGACCTCACCCGGCTCACCGCCGCCGAGATCGCGGCGGCGCTCGCGGCCGGCGACACCACGTCGGTCGAGGTGACCCGTGCCCACCTCGACCGGATCGACGCCGTCGACGCTGCGGTCCACGCTTTCCTGCACGTCGACACCGAGGGCGCGCTCGCGCAGGCCGCTGCCGCCGACGAGCGCCGTGCGGCCGGCGGTGACGTCCCCGACCTGCTCGGCGTCCCGATCGCCGTCAAGGACATCGCCACCACGAAGGGCCTGCCGACGACGGCCGGGTCGCGGATCCTCGAGGGCTGGGTGCCGCCGTACGACGCCACGCTGGTCGCCCGGCTGCGCGCGGCCGGGCTGCCGATCCTCGGCAAGACCAACATGGACGAGTTCGCGATGGGCAGCTCGACCGAGCACTCGGGCTACGGCCCGACGCCACAACCCGTGGGACCTCGACGCGCATCCCGGGCGGGTCGGGCGGCGGCTCGTCGGCCGCGGTCAGCGCGTTCGAGGCGCCGCTCGCGATCGGCACCGACACCGGTGGCTCGATCCGCCAGCCGGGTGCGGTCACCGGCACGGTCGGCGTCAAGCCGACGTACGGCGGAGTCTCCCGCTACGGCCTCGATCGCGCTGGCCGAGCAGCCTCGACCAGGCCGGCCCGGTGACCCGCACGGTGCTCGATGCCGGGCTGCTGCACGACGTGATCGGCGGCCATGACCCGATGGACTCCACCAGCATCGACACGGACTGGCCGTCGATGGCCGAGGCCGCACGGCACGGGGACATCGCCGGCCTGCGCATCGGCGTCGTCAAGGAGCTCGGCGGCGAGGGCTACCAGGCCGGGGTGCGGCGCGGTTCGACGAGGGTGTCGAGCTGCTGACCAAGGCCGGCGCCGAAGTCGTCGAGGTGTCGTGCCCGCACTTCGAGCTACGCGTTCGCGGCGTACTACCTGATCCTCCCGAGCCGAGGCGAGCAGCAACCTCGCGAAGTTCGACGCGATGCGCTACGGCCTGCGGGTCGCTGCCCGACGGCGTGCGAGCGCCGAGCGCCGAGCAGGTGATGGAGGCGACCCGCGAGGCGGGCTTCGGTGACGAGGTGAAGCGCCGCATCATCCTCGGCACCTATGCGCTGTCGAGCGGCTACTACGACGCCTACTACGGCCAGGCGCAGAAGGTGCGCACGCTGATCCCGCGCGACTTCGCCGCGGCGTTCGAGCAGGCCGACGTCCTGGTCTCGCCGACCGCTCCGACCACGGCGTTCAAGATCGGCGAGAAGCTCGACGACCCGATGGCGATGTACCTCAACGACATCGCGACGATCCCCGCCAACCTCGCCGGAGTTCCCGGCATGTCGCTGCCGAGCGGCCTCGCCGACGAGGACGGCCTGCCGACCGGCTTCCAGATCCTCGCTCCCGCGCTCGAGGACGACCGGCTCTACCGGGTCGGCGCGGCGCTCGAGTCGATGCTGCACGAGAAGTGGGGTGGGCCGTTGCTCGACCGCGCCCCTGAGCTGGAGGTGTCCGCATGACGACGACCAGCGACGACCGAGCCCTGGTGCCCTACGACGACGCGGTGGCGCGCTTCGACCCGGTGATGGGTCTCGAGGTGCATGTCGAGCTCAACACCGTGTCGAAGATGTTCTGCGGTTGCGCGACGGTGTTTGGCGCCGAGCCGAACACCCAGACCTGCCCGGTCTGCCTCGGCCTGCCCGGCGCACTTGCCGGCGGTCAACGCGACGGCCGTCGAGTCGGCGATCCGGATCGGCCTCGCGCTGAACTGCGAGATCGCGGCGTGGTGCCGTTTCGCGCGCAAGAACTACTTCTACCCCGACATGCCGAAGAACTTCCAGACGTCGCAGTACGACGAGCCGATCGCGTTCAACGGCTACACCGACGTCGATGTCGACGGCGAGACCGTACGGATCGAGATCGAGCGCGCGCACATGGAGGAGGACACCGGCAAGTCCCTGCACGTCGGCGGCGCGACCGGGCGCATCCACGGCGCCGATCCACTCGCTCGTCGACTACAACCGGGCCGGCATCCCGCTGATCGAGATCGTCACGAAGCCGATCGAGGGCGCGGGGGCGCACGCGCCGGACGTTGCGCGGGCCTACGTCGCGCACCTTCGTGAGCTGGTGAGGGGGCTGGGCGTCTCCGACGTCCGGATGGACCAAGGCTCGCTGCGCTGCGACGTCAACCTGTCGCTGCGGTCCGACCGCCCGCACCGTTGGGAACCCGCAGCGAGACGAAGAACGTCAACTCGCTGCGCTCGGTCGAGCGAGCAGTCCGCTACGAGGTCTCGCGTCAGGCAGCGGCTGCTCGACGCGGGTCGCGCGGTCGTACAGGAGACCCGGCACTGGCACGAAGACACCGGCGTCACGACGTCGGGTCGTGAGCAAGGAGGAGGCCGAGGACTACCGCTACTTCCCCGAGCCCGACCTCGTGCCCGATCGCGCCCGACCCGCGAGTGGGTCGAGGCGCTCCGGGCAGACGCTCGCCCGAGCCACCCGCGGACGATCGTGCGCGGCTGCAGGCCGACTGGGGGTTCACCGACCTCGAGATGCGTGACGTCCTCGGCGCGGGTGCCCTTGGCCTGATCGAGCAGACGGTCGAGGCGGGCGCGACCGCAGCAACGGCCCGCAAGTGGTGGCTTTCAGAGCTCGCCCGACGCGCCAACGACACCGGTATCGCGCTCGAAGAGCTGCCGATCACCCCGTCCCAGGTCGCGGCCGTGCAGGCGCCTGGTCGACGCGGGCAAGGTCAACGACAAGCTCGCCCGGCAGGTCCTCGACGGCGTGCTCGCCGGCGAGGGAGAGCCCGACGAGGTCGTCGCCGCGCGCGGGCTCGAGGTCGTCTCCGATGAGGCCGCGCTATCGGCGGCCGTCGACCGGGCGATCGAGGCCAACCCCGACGTCGCCGCCAAGATCCGGGACGGCAAGGTAGCCGCTGCCGGTGCACTGATCGGCGCGGTGATGAAGGAGATGAAGGGTCAGGCCGACGCCGGCCGGGTCCGCGAGCTGATCATCGACAAGCTCAGCTGAGGGTGACGCGGAAGATCCGGTCATCCTCGGGTGCGGGCACGCCGCGGCCGTCCTGGTTGCTGGTGCCGAGCCAGAGTGACCCGTCGGGCGCCGCTACGACGGTGCGCAACCGGCCGTAGGCGCCGACGAAGTGCGGGATGGGCCGGCCGAGGGTGCCGTCGGACTTCACCGGGACCTGCCACAGCCGCTCACCGCGCAGACCCGCCACCCACAACGCCCCATCGGCATACGCGACACTCGACGGCGATGCCTCCGCAGGGTTCCACTGGACCTGCGGGTCGACGTACCCCTCGAGGTTCGAGTCCCCCTCGGCTGCCGGCCAGCCGTAGTTGTTGCCGCCCTCGATGAGGTTGACCTCGTCCCAGACCTGCGAGCCGAACTCAGACGCCCATAGCCGGTCCTCGTCATCGAACGCGAGTCCTTGGACGTTGCGGTGGCCCTTGGTCCAGATCGGTGAGTTGGGGTCGGGGTTGCCGGGCGCGGGGTCGCCGTCGGGCGTGATGCGCAGGATCTTGCCGCCGAGCGATTCGTCGTCCTGCGAGAGGTCGTCATCGCCGGTCTCGCCGGTCGAGACGTACAGGTAGCCGTCGGGCCCGAACGCCAACCGGCCACCGTCATGGATCTCTCCGCTGGGTATGCCGGTGAGGATGGGCTCGGGTCTCCCAGCGAATCGCCGTCGAACGTCATCGAGAGCACCCGGTTGTCCTCGTCCGTCGTGACGTAGGCGAACACTCGCTGGTCCGTGTCGAACTCAGGCGAGACAGCCAGCCCAAGCAACCCTCCTTCGGACGTTGGAGTGGTCTCCTCGATCGTGCCGACCTCGCGGACGTCGGCACCATCGATCACCGAGATCGTGCCGCGGTCGCGCTCGCTCACCAGTGCGCGCCCGTCGGGCAGGAAAGCCAGCCCCCAGGGAGCCTCGAGGTCGGCTGCCACTGTGTCGGCGACCCGCACCGGGGCGTCCTGGTCGATGGTCGGGGTGCCGTCAGTGATGGTTTCGGTCACCGTGACGGTGCCTGGGTCACTGGGTCGGTCCTCGTCGTCCTGCTCCTCGGGACCACCGCAGGAAGCAAGGACTGCGGCCAGGACAATGGCAACTGCGGTGGCGCGGGCGCTAGCGATTCCCCGGGGCAGCGTCATGCGGTCCATGGTGGCAGAGGCCACAAATGCGACTTCAGTCCAGTCGGCCGAGCAGGTGGCGGAGCTCCGCGTGGATGAGGTCTGGGTGCTCCATCGTGATGAAGTGCGATCCGGACAGCTCCACGTACGTCGCCTGGGGGATGCGGCGAGCGGCGCTGGCCATGTCACGTGCGGAGGCCAAGACGTCGTACCGCCCGGCGACAAATGCGGTGGGCACCTTGATCGACGAAAGTTCGACGCGCGGGTGGTGTGATGACGCCACGGCGAGGTGCATGTACCAGTCGACGTCCGTCGTCATGAACTCGCCGACGGCCTGGCGCACGACCGCGTTGTCGGCGTTGCGGGTCATGAACCCGCTGTGTCTGAGCGCGTGTGCGGCGACGGCGCTGACCGGAATCCGGGTGGTCATGGGGGAGACCAGCTTGCCAAAGCTGCGCATTGTCCGGGCAATGTTCACGGTGATCGGCCGCCGGGCGAACCGTGGGACGCCCAGGGGCGCCAGCATCGAGGCGAAGCTTCCGCCGGGCACGCCGGCGACGGCGAAAAGTCCGGACACCCGATCGGGGTGCAGCGTCGCGAGCTCGAACTGGACGTTGACGCCTGCTGACCAGCCTGCCACCGCACACTGGTCGATGCCGTCGTGGTCGAGCACCGCGAGCGCATCCTCGACGAAGGCGTCGACTCCCACCCGGCTTCGGTCGGCCGGCCGCTCTGAGTCGCCGACGCCTCGGTGGTTCCACGAGATGACCCGGACGTCGCAGTCGTCCGCGAGAAGTGCGGGCCATGCGTAGGCGTTCGTGCCGAGTCCGTTGCAGAGGAGCACTGTTGGGCCATCGACATCGTTGGTCCACGCCTCGAGGCGAGTCCGGTCCTCGCTGACGACGTCGTAGAAGCGCAGACCCATGGCGGAGATTGTGCCGGGTCCGACCGAAGCGTGGCCGACCGGTCCGGCTACTTTCCGAGCAGGGACTCGTCGAAGAAGTCCACGACTCGTCGCTCGTACTCGTCAGGCCGGGCGGCAATTCCCTGGATGTGCTCCGACTCGGGGATCTTCCAGATGGTTGCGTCCGAACCGGCAAGCCGGTGGTAGACGGGGTTCATGTTCTCGCCGCCCGTCTTGGGCGCCCAGATCAGGAAGACTGGCCTGGGTCCGATGCGGGGCACCAGGGTCATCAGGTCTGGTGGTGGCATGGTGTTCGAGAACACCGAGACGGCGGCGGTCTTCATAGCGAGGATCGGGTATCCCCACCAGCGACCCAGGCCTTCGAACTCCTGAATGTCCTCTGAGAATGAGCGGGTCCCCGCGCCTTCCGAGATGACGGCGGCCAGGTCTTCGTTCTCAGCTGCCGCTTGCAGCAGCAGTTCACCGCCGACGGAGAACCCGATCCCGCCGATGCGGTGATCGTCGACGTCCGGCCGCTCCTTGAGGAAGTCGATGGCCGCGAAGATGTCCTTCTCGCCGCCCCAGCCGAACATGTTGCCGTCACCGTCGCTCTCGCCCTCGCCGCGGCGGTCGAAGAGTAGGACGCCGTAGCCGTGGCGCGCGAGCATCCGTGCGTGTGCCTGGGTCCCCTTGCGGCCGGGGAACGCGATCACCGCCGCGCCGTTCTGAGATGGGACGTACCAGCCCTCGAGGTCGAGGCCGTCGCTCGTCGTCAAGGTGACGCTCTCGTAGTCGGTGCCTAGGTTCGCGGTCGGGACGTAGGGGCGCGCCACGTGGGTGGTCACGTAGCCCAAGGCCACCGGGAACACCACGTGGAAGGCAAGCACGGCCGCGACCGCAGCGCGCAGCAACCTGCGCACGTATCGGCGCACGAGACTGTCGTCTACCCGTCGGCTGGTCCACAGCGTCCTCATGCCGAGGCCAAGCAGGAGCAGCGCGGCAGGGATGGCAAGCAGCCCTGTGTAGTCATCACCCGACGGGCCGACTTTCACCGAGTAGTACGCGGCTTCGGACAGGCTCATCACGAGTCCGAACACGCCCACGAGGATGGCCAGAACGCCTCGTGTCCCCGCGCGCAGCCGCGGGTAGGCCCAGGCCGCTGTCGCGAGGGCGACAATCGGAATGAGGCCGCCTGCGAGATGGTCTACTGCGGACGTGCCTGGCTGCGGCTGCAGGAAGCTGTCGTCAGCGACGTGCAGGGCCAGGACAGTGCTACCAAGAACGAAGAGCCCGTGCGAGGAGCGGAGGCGGTGTGTGAGTGTCATGCGTAGGACGCTAGGGCCGCCACGACGCCTAAAGACCTGCGCTAGCCGCCTGCTTGCGGTGGTCAGCCGCCCGGCTTCTTGCGGCTTTCCACACCGGTAATGTTTCCGGCACGGACGATCTGGTCGGTGACCCCTCTGGAGGACGTATGACGAACTCTGCTCTGCTGATGATCGGAACCCGCAAGGGACTCTGGCTGGGGAGGTCCGACGAGCAACGCACATCGTGGGAGTTGACCGGACCGAAGTTCCTGATGAACGAGATCTACGCAACGGCAATCGACAACCGCGATGGCAAGACGAGACTCCTCGCCGGGGCGATGAGCAGTCACTTCGGCCCGCAGGTGTTCCGCTCCGACGATCTGGGCGAGACGTGGCAGGAGACACCGAACGGAGCGATTCGGTTCCCGGAAGACACGGGGTCTGCGCTCGAGCAGGTCTGGCAGCTGAAGCCCGGACCGGCAAGCGAGCCAGGAGTCGTCTACGCCGGCACCCAGCCATCCGCCCTGTTCCGGAGCACCGACGGCGGAGAGACGTTCGCGATGGTGCGGTCGCTCTGGGACCACCCACATCGCGAGCAGTGGGACGCCGGATTCGGCGGCCAGGCGATCCACACGATCATTCCGGATGAGTCCGATCCGGCGCGAATGACGGTGGCGATGTCGACTGGCGGCGTCTACCAGACCAGGGACAGCGGCGCCTCGTGGGCGCCCGCGAACGTCGGGGTCAAGGCCTACTTCCTGCCCGATCCGTGGCCTGAGTTCGGCCAGTGCGTGCACAAGATCGACCGTCATCCCGACAACGCCCAGCGGATGTACCTTCAGAACCACCACGGCGTTTACCGCACAGACGACGGCGGCCAGAACTGGACTTCCATCGCTGATGGCTTACCGAGCGACTTCGGGTTCCCGATCGTTGTCGACCCCCACGACGGCGACACGGTGTACGTGTTCCCGCTCGTCGCCGACGGCGAGCGGATCCCTCCGGGAGGCAAGCCACGCGTGTGGCGGTCGACCGACGCAGGGGAGCACTGGACCGAGCTGTCCAAGGGGTTGCCGGAGGACGGCTTCTACTCCTGTGTGATGAGAGACGCGATGACAGCTGACACAGCCGATCCGACGGGTCTCTACCTCGGCACGCGTGACGGAAGTGTGTTCGCCAGCAACGACGGCGGCGACAGCTGGAGCCAGGTTACGGAGCACCTGCCCGACGTGATGTGTGTCCGCGCCGCCGTGGTCTAGCAGCCGCGCCGTAGGCTCTCGCCATGGTTGACATCAAGCCTCGCAGCCGCGTCGTCACCGATGGCCTTGAGGCGACAGCATCCCGGGGCATGCTCCGCGCGGTCGGCATGGGCGATGACGACTTCGCCAAGCCCCAGATCGGCGTTGCCTCCTCCTGGAACGAGATCACGCCATGCAACCTGTCGCTCGACCGGCTCGCTCAAGCGGTCAAGCAGGGTGTGCACGCCGCCGGGGGATACCCCATGGAGTTTGGGACGATCTCCGTGTCCGACGGCATCTCGATGGGTCATGAGGGGATGCACTTCTCGCTGGTTTCGCGGGAGGTCATCGCCGACTCGGTTGAGACCGTGATGATGGCCGAGCAGCTCGACGGGTCAGTGCTGCTGGCCGGCTGTGACAAGAGCCTGCCGGGCATGTTGATGGCCGCGGCGCGCCTCGATCTGGCTTCGGTCTTTCTGTATGCCGGCTCCACCCTGCCCGGCCGCCTCGGTGACCGGGATCTGACCATCATCGACGCCTTCGAAGCTGTCGGAGCATGCAGGGCCGGGCTGATCGACCGCGCGGAGGTCGAGGCGATCGAGCGGGCGATCTGCCCGGGGGAAGGGGCATGTGGCGGGATGTACACCGCCAACACGATGGCGTCGGTGGCAGAAGCACTCGGTATGTCGCTGCCCGGTTCAGCCGCGCCACCCGCCGTCGACCGGCGGCGCGACGGCTTCGCACACAAGTCGGGCGAGGCCGTCGTCGAGATGCTGCGTCAGGGGATCACCGCCCGACAGATCCTGACCAAGGAGGCATTCGACAACGCGATCGCCGTGGTGATGGCGTTCGGCGGTTCGACCAACGCTGTGCTGCACCTGCTCGCGATCGCTGCAGAGGCTGAGGTCGAGCTGACCCTCGACGACTTCAGCCGGGTCGGCGACTCGGTGCCCCACCTTGGTGACCTGAAGCCGTTCGGCCGCTACGTGATGAGTGACTTCGATCGCGTCGGCGGGGTCCCTGTCGTCATGAAGGCACTGGTGGATGCCGGCCTGATGAACGGCGACTGCCTCACGGTCACCGGGCGCACCATGGCCGAGAACCTCGAGCACATCGCGCCCCCAGACATCGATGGCCGGATCATCCGGGCGCTCTCGAACCCGATCCATCCCACCGGTGGGCTCACGATCCTGCACGGCACCTTGGCGCCCGAGGGCGCAGTCGTGAAGACGGCTGGCTTCGACGATGACGTCTTCGAAGGCACCGCACGGGTCTTCGACGGAGAGCGTGCCGCCCTGGACTCACTCGCCGAAGGACACATTGCCGCCGGAGATGCAGTCGTCATTCGCAACGAAGGTCCCAAGGGCGGACCCGGGATGCGCGAGATGCTGGCCATCACGGGCGCGATCAAAGGCGCAGGCCTCGGCAAGGAGGTCATGCTCCTGACGGACGGGCGCTTCTCCGGGGGGACCACCGGCCTGTGCGTCGGGCACGTCGCGCCGGAAGCAACCGATGGCGGCCCGATCGCGTTCGTGCGCGACGGTGACCGGATCCGGCTCGACGTCGGCCATCGCACGCTCGACGTCCTCGTCGACGAGGACGAACTCGAGGCCCGCCGCGAGGGTTGGGAGCCACTGCCGCCGAGGTACACCACCGGCGTGCTGGCGAAGTACCGCAAGCTCGTCCAGTCGGCCGCGGTCGGAGCCGTCTGCGGTTGATGCTGAAATGTCGCTCAGGGGGCGGCGCGTGATCTACAGTCCGTGGCATGACCCTGCGGCTCGTCTCCCGGGCGGCGTCCCTGTGCGTGGCACTCGCTCTGTCGGCTGCCTTGCTCGACGCGAGCGCGGTCACGACGGGCGCTCTCTCCTCGACAGGCAGCCACGCGGGCGTCGTCGCACGTGCAGCCGGGCCACTGCCCGAGTTACCGCGTGGTGGGCGCCAGGTGTTTCCCGACTACATTCTGGTCGCGTACTACGGGACCGCTCAGACGCCGGCGCTCGGCGTGCTTGGCGAGGGCAGTATCGACGAGATGACGCGTCGGTTGCGTGCCGCGGCGAGGCCCTACCGGCACAGCGGCAGGCGAGTGCAGATCGTCTACGAGCTCATCGTGAGCGTTGCCGACCGGAAACCGGGGCCCGACGGTAACTACAGCCACTACATCCCGCGGGCGTACGTCGAGAGGTTCGTCAACGCTGCCCGCCGCAACAAGGCACTGCTCGTACTCGACCTGCAGCCCGGGCGACAGAGCTTCCTCACCCAGGCGAATCAGTTCCGTTGGGCGTTGCGTGAGCCCTTCGTTGGTCTCGCGCTCGACCCGGAGTGGCGGATGGGTCCGAATCAGGTGCCCGCCGAGACGATCGGGTCTGTGTCTGCGGCCGAGGTCAACGCAACGTCGTCGATGGTTGCTCAGATCACCCGTCGCTTCAACCTGCCGGAGAAGGTGTTTGTCGTGCATCAGTTCCGCAGGGAGATGGTGCGCAACATCCACAACGTGATCGTCCGGCCGCCGCTGGCGATGGTGCAGCACATCGATGGCTTCGGCAGTCGGCGCGCCAAGCTGGCGACCTACCACCACGTCCGGCGGTCCGACAAGTTCCACATGGGTTTCAAGCTGTTCTACGACGAGGACACGAATCTGTTCGCCCCGCGGCACGTGCTGTCGATCCGTCCTCGGGTCGAGTACGTCAGCTACCAGTAGGCCGGCCCAGCCGTCCTTTACTGTGGGACGAACATCCCATATATTGAGACGACCTGAGGGCTCTGCTTGACGCCTATCGAGCCGGTCGTGGACCGTGGTCGTTGTGCAGATGATTTCCGTCGTACTTCTGAACGCGTAGGTGCCGACTCGAAGAGCCGACATCCACGCGTCCCCCTCGAATGCCCGCCGGGCCGGGGGGCCTTTTTATTTGTAGCGCTGAGAGAGGTCGAGCATGGCTGAGCAGATGACGGGGGCGCAGAGCCTGATCCGCGCGCTCGAGTGTGCCGGCGTCGACACCGTCTTCGGCATCCCTGGCGGCGCGATACTGCCCGCGTACGACCCGTTGCTCGACTCGACCAAGATCCGGCACATTCTGGTCCGGCACGAGCAGGGCGCTGGTCACGCAGCACAGGGGTATGCCGCTGCGACCGGTCGGGTCGGTGTCTGCATGGCCACGAGCGGACCCGGCGCCACGAACCTCGTGACGCCCTTGGCCGACGCACACATGGACTCTGTGCCGATCGTTGCGATCACGGGCCAGGTGGCGAGCGCGAGCATCGGCTCCGACGCGTTCCAGGAAGCGGATATCCGCGGCATCACGATGCCGATCACGAAGCACAACTACCTGGTGACCAAGGCCGACGACATCCCCAACGCCATCGCCGAGGCTTTTCACATTGCCTCCACCGGCCGCCCGGGTCCGGTGCTCGTCGACATCGCCAAGGACGCACTGCAGGCCAAGACCACGTTCCACTGGCCGGAGACCGTCTCGCTCGCGGGCTATCGGCCGGTCACCAAGCCGCATGCACGTCAGGTGCGCGAGGCGGCTCGGATGATCGCCGAGTCCAGCCGGCCGGTTCTTTATGTCGGCGGCGGCGTGATCCGGTCGGGGGCGACCAGCGAGCTCAAGGTGCTGGCTGAGCAGACGTCGATCCCCGTCGTCACGACGCTGATGGCACGCGGTGCCTTCCCTGACAGCCACCCACTCCACCTCGGCATGCCGGGCATGCACGGCACCGTGGCTGCTGTGGGCGCGTTGCAGCGTAGCGATTTGCTCATCTGTCTCGGGGCCCGCTTCGATGACCGGGTGACGGGGAAGCTCGACACGTTCGCACCCGATGCCCGCGTGATCCACGCTGACATCGACCCGGCCGAGATCTCCAAGAACCGCCACGCCGACGTACCGATCGTTGGTGACTGCAGAGAGGTCATCGCTGAGCTCGTCGTCGCCCTCCAGGCGGAGTACGCCGCCGGCAACCGCGGCGATGCCGCACCGTGGCTGGCGATGTGTCAGGGCTGGCGGGAGCGTTACCCGCTTGGCTACGACACTCACGAGGGCGCGCTGTCGCCGCAGTACGTCATCGAGCGGATCGGGG
The DNA here is from genome assembly GCA_963811585.1 of uncultured Actinomycetota bacterium. GTDB lineage: Bacteria > Actinomycetota > Actinomycetes > Propionibacteriales > Nocardioidaceae > JACDHG01. The sequence continues at coordinate 82,607 of CAWERR010000004.1, read as the reverse complement.
TTGCCACGGCGTCCGAGGACACGACCTACGTCGCCGGTGTCGGGCAGCACCAGATGTGGGCCGCACACTTCATCAAGTACGAACGCCCCGGCTCATGGATCAACTCCGGCGGCCTCGGCACCATGGGCTTCGCGGTGCCGGCCGCCATGGGAGCGAAGGTCGGGCGTCCCGACAGCCCTGTCTGGGCCATCGACGGGGACGGCTGCTTCCAGATGACTAACCAGGAGCTGGCGACGTGCGCCCTCAACGGCATCCCGATCAAGGTCGCGATCATCAACAACTCCAGCCTCGGCATGGTGAGGCAGTGGCAGACCCTCTTCTACGAGGGGCGTTACTCCAACACCGACCTCGAGTCGGATCGACGGATTCCCGACTTCGTTAAGCTCGCCGAGGCTCTCGGCTGTGTGGGGCTGCGCTGCGAGACCGCCGAGGATGTCGATGCCACGATTACCAAGGCGATGGAGATCAACGACGTGCCCGTCGTGATCGACTTCGTCGTGAACCCGGATGCGATGGTGTGGCCGATGGTGGCCGCCGGGACGAGCAATGACGCGATCCAGATCGCTCGTGACCTCAAGCCGCAGTTCGATGACGAGGAGCTCTGAGGATCTGTATGACGACCCACACGCTTTCAGTTCTGGTGGAGAACAAGCCGGGCGTCCTTGCTCGCGTCGCGTCGTTGTTCTCCCGACGGGGGTTCAACATCGAGTCGCTGGCGGTCGGCCCGACCGAGCGGCCTGAGGTGTCGCGGATGACGATCGTGGTAAATCTCGACGACCAGCCGCTCGAGCATGTGACAAAGCAGCTCAACAAGCTGGTCGAGGTGCTCAAGATCGTCGAGCTCGAAGGTCCTGGATCGGTCGAGCGCGAGCTCGCACTCGTCAAGGTCCGCGCGGAGGCGCAGACTCGGAGCCAGGTCCTCGAGATCGTCTCGCTGTTCCGGGCAAAGGTCGTCGATGTCGCGGCTGATGCCGTCACGATCGAGGTAACCGGGAGCCGGGACAAGCTCGAGGCGATGCTCAAGGTGCTGGAGCCGTTCGGGATCCGCGAGCTGGTCCAGTCGGGACTCGTCGCAATCAACCGTGGCGGACGCTCCATCACCGACCGGAGCGTGCGGCCGGCACCACCCGTACCGGTGCGCTCCGCGTGAAATGCTGCCGCTGACCTACCTAGCCCAAGGAGATCTGAGTCATGGCTGAACTGCTGTACGACGACCACGCGGACCTGAGCGTTGTCCAGGGACGCAATGTCGCAGTCCTCGGCTACGGAAGCCAGGGCCACGCCCATGCGTTGTCGTTGCGAGACTCGGGCGTCGACGTACGCGTGGGACTGCTCGACGGCTCCGCGAGCCGTGCGAAGGCCGAAGCCGAAGGGTTGCGCGTCGTGTCGCCGTTCGAGGCGTGCGAGGAGTCGGACCTGATCGTTGTGCTCGCGCCCGATCATGTGCAGCGCGGCTTGTATGCCGAGGCGATCGAGCCGAACCTCGTCGACGGCGATGCGCTGTTGTTCTGTCACGGGTTCAACATCAGGTTCGGCTACATCAAGCCGCCGGCCGGGGTCGACGTCCTCATGGTCGCCCCGAAGGGGCCGGGACACCTCGTGCGGCGGGAGTTCGAAGTTGGCCGCGGCGTGCCCGTGCTGGTTGCCGTGGAGCAAGACGCGTCCGGCAAGGCGTGGGACATGGCCCTGTCCTATGCCAAGGCCATCGGCGGCACCCGCGCCGGGGCCATCAAGACGACGTTCACTGAGGAGACCGAGACGGACCTGTTCGGTGAGCAGGCCGTTCTGTGTGGGGGAGCATCCCGACTGGTCCAGGCCGGGTTCGAGACGCTGATCGAGGCGGGGTACCAGCCGGAGATCGCCTACTTCGAGTGCCTCCACGAGCTCAAGCTGATCGTCGACCTGATGTATGAAGGCGGCATCGCCAAGCAGCGTTGGTCAGTCTCCGACACCGCGGAGTACGGCGACTACACGTCGGGTCCGTACATCATCGACGAGTCGGTCAAGGCCCGGATGAAGGATGTGCTGGCTGCGATCCAGGACGGCTCCTGGGCTGCGGGGTTCATCGAGGACCAGGACGCGGGAGCTCCGAAGTTCAAGGAGTTCCGCAAGCAGAGCGAGTCCCACCCGATCGAGGAGACCGGCCGCGAGCTGCGCCAGCTGATGGCGTGGGTCAAGGCGCATGACGACGACTACACGGAGGGAACCGCAGCCCGGTAGATCAGGATCGGCACGCCGGTCGGGCCTGTCGAGACCCTGGGTCTAGACTGACCTGCGCACGAGCACGGCGTGGTGCTCCGGCTTCGACCAGCCGTCGAGCCACACCGATGCCAAAGGATCTCCGTTGACCAAGCCTGTTGTCCTGATCGCCGAAGAGCTGAGCCCCGCCACTGTCGAGGCGCTCGGACCGGATTTCGAGATCCGGCACTGCAACGGCGCGGACCGCGCAGAGCTGCTTGCCGCGGTTGTCGACGTCGAAGCCCTGTTGGTGCGCAGTGGCACGTTGGTTGACGCCGAGGTACTCGCGGCGGCCAGCCGGTTGAAGGTCGTTGCCCGCGCCGGTGTCGGCCTTGACAACGTCGACGTCAAGCAGGCAACGGTTTCCGGTGTCATGGTCGTCAACGCGCCGACGTCCAACATCATCAGTGCGGCCGAGCTTGCCGTGGGCCTGCTGCTCGCGGCGGCGCGCCATATCGCACCCGCGAGTACGGCCCTCAAGGCGGGGGAGTGGAAGCGCAGCAAGTACACCGGCATCGAGCTGTACGACAAGACCGTCGGCATCGTCGGGCTTGGCAAGATTGGTGTGCTCGTCGCGCAACGCCTCAGCGCGTTCGGGATGAGGGTGGTCGCGTACGACCCTTACGTCCAGGCCGGCCGGGCCGCCCAGCTCGGCGTCCGCCTCGTGACGCTCGATGAGCTCACCAGCACCGCTGACTTCATCTCGGTGCACCTCCCCAAGACCCCAGAGACGGTTGGCTTGATTGGCGAGGACCAGTTGGCACGCTGCAAGTCGAACCTGATCATCGTCAACGCTGCCCGCGGCGGGATCGTTGACGAGCACGCGCTTTGCGTCGCGATCAAGGAGGGCAGGATCGCGGGTGCCGGGCTAGACGTCTTCGCCAGTGAGCCCTGCACCGACTCTCCGCTCTTCGAGCTCGACAACGTGGTCGCCACACCTCACTTGGGGGCCTCGACCGACGAGGCGCAGGAGAAGGCCGGGGTTGCCGTGGCCCGGTCGGTACGGCTGGCGTTGAGTGGCGAGCTGGTACCTGACGCGGTCAATGTCCAGGGCGGCGTGATCGCCGAAGACGTGCGACCCGGCATACCGCTCACCGAGAAGCTCGGTCGTATCTTCACTGCGCTCGCTGGCGAGGTCGCCCAGCAGCTCGACGTCGAGGTGCGTGGCGAGATCACGGAGTATGACGTCAGGGTCCTCGAGCTGGCCGCGCTCAAGGGTGTGTTCGTCGACGTCGTCGAGGAGACGGTGTCCTACGTCAACGCTCCGCTGCTCGCCGCTGAGCGTGGGCTCGCAGTGCGGCTCGTCACCGAAGCAGAGAGTCCCGACCACCGGAACCTCGTCACGCTGCGCGGCACGCTTGCTGATGGCAGCCAGATCTCCGTGTCTGGCACGTTGATCGGGATCCACCATCGCGAGCGGCTCGTCGAGGTCAATGGCTACGACGTCGACCTCGAGCCGACGTCGCACCTGGCGTTCTTCACCTATGAGGACCGGCCAGGCATGGTCGGTGCCATCGGCCGCATCCTTGGTGATGCCGCCATCAACATCGGCGGGATGCAGGTCGCCAGGGACCACCGAGGCGGACTTGCCTTGGTGGCCATGACGGTCGACAGTGCGATTCCGCCGCCTGTGCTCGAGGAGATCGTCGCGCAGATGGAAGCCCACACTGCCCGCAGTGTCGAGGTCTGACCCGAGGCGTCGCGTGCGGAGCGTCAGGCGCTGAGGCGGTGGGTGCCGGTGTGGTCGACGAGCCAGTATCTGCCGTGGGGTGATCGCCAGAGGTAGATGCCGGGGAAGGGTTGTTTCACTTGCCATCGGCTGTGGGTCTTGATTCGGTGGTGTCGTCGGGTCAGGGGTCCGAGTTTCCCGATCCCGGTTTGGCCGGGTGGTCCGCCGTCGTCGGGGTCGGTGTAGGCGATGGTGTGGTCGTTGTCCATTGTGCGGCTGGTGCAGGACGCGTAGGGGAAGGTGTCGGCCGGGGTGATGATGTGGATGGCTTCGCGTATCTGGTCGGGTAGTTCGTAGGCGTCGACGGGTGCGATGCCGGCGATGTCGAGCACGGGTTTGATGCTGATGGTGCAGTCGCCGAGCCATTGTTTGGCTTGGTCAACGGTGACGGGTCCGATCCCTTCCACCCGGGCCACACCGTCACCGGAGGCCAGAGCTCCCGCGTCAGGTGGACGTAGAGGACGGCTTTGGGTCGGGGGTCGACCTTGATGCTGACTCCCCGCACGAACGGTGTCGGGTTCCCACTCGGCTCGGTGATCGAGCCTGTCGGGGTCTCGACAGGCTCGACCGGCGAAACGGCGGCGGTGGCGTAGAGGTCCATCGTGAGCTGTGGGTTGGCGAGGATGCCGAGGGCTTTGGACCGGCGGATTCTTTGGTGTCCGAATCGCCGAGCAGTCCGAGGGCGTCGGCGGTGCGGTTGAGTCCGGCGTCGAAGGTCAGGGCGTCGGGGCCGGCGGCGGCGAAGGCGCCGGTGATGGTGCCGGTCTCGTCGGCCGGGTTGAGCCAGACTCCGCGGTTGCGTCGGTGGGATTCTTCGCGTTGGCGGGCGTAGTCGGGGTCGGTGTCGATGATGGCGGCCTGGACCACTTTGGCGAGGCGTCCCCAGGTCAGCGAGTGGGCGTATTTGGCGACCCGCCGGTCCACCACGGCCACGGTCTCTTGGGAGACGTCGCGGGTGTCGGTGGCGATCTGGCGTCCGATCCAGGGTTTCACCTCACCGGCCCGGATCCGGGCCCAGAGTCGGGGGAGGCGGTGGCGGAGGTCGAGGGCGTCCCCGATGAGCCTGGCGGCGGAGTTGGGGGAGATGGCGAGTTCGGCGCCGAGTTCGGCGGGGCAGAACTCGGATACTTCGGGGGTGCCGTCGCCGCCGAGTGGGAGCATCTGTTCGACTCCGGGTAGCGCAAACTCGGTCGGTTCGAGGACGCCGTGGAGGTCGGCCCAGTGGGCGGCGTCTTCCAAGATCGCGACCTCGGCACGCTGCGCCGACGCTTGCATTGCTCTGATGTGTCGCAGGGTGGCGTCTGCGTCGAGGAGGCTGCGGTCGGTGTCGGTGTCGAGCATGGGACTGAATCTATCGGTGGCCGCCGACAGTTCTGAGGCTCAGGACCCCTTATTCACAACGGTTTTCGAGACTTTCTCGATTCGTCTTCATGGTGAACGAGCTTGTCGAGATCACCGGGGTCTCGACAAGCTCGACCGCCGCGGGACCTGCCGCAGTCGCCAGCGGGAAGCAACCAGCAGCGCAACTTCTGGCGTTGCTGCGCCTTTCAACGCGAAGCAAAACCGCCGCCTGACCGTCGGGGTCTCGACAAGCTCGACCGCCGGACAGCAGCCGCAGTCGCCAGTGCGACGCAGCCAGCAGCGTGACTCTCTGCGTTGCTGCGCTCTTCAACGCGAGCGAAACTGCCGGGGTCTCGACAAGCTCGACCGGCGGGCACAGCGAAACGGCTGGGTCTCGACAGGCTCGACCGCCGGAGAACAGCTCGACAAGCTCGACCACCGGGTCTCGACGGGCTCGACCGCCGACCGCGGGTCAGTGGCGGGTGGCGATGAGGACGGCAGAGTCACTCGCCACCATCACCTCTACCGTCGTAAACCTCTCGTCGGTGAACCATTGCTGGCGGGTCATGTCGACGCGCCCGTCGTACATCGGCGGCCAGGTCGCGCACGGGGTGAAGTCGTCGAGGACGACGATCCCACCAGGGCCGAGCAGTTCCGCGACCGTATCGACGCCAGACGCCTTGGCTTCCCGAACGTCGAGGAAGAGAAGGGAAAACGGTGCGCGCTCCCGTAGCGCCGACCAGTCACCGTTGACGACTTCGACCCTCGGGTCGTCGCCGAACAGGTCGCTGACCGCGTCGGCCAGATCCGCATCGACTTCAACCGTGATCACGGTGCTGCCCTCGCGTGCCGCGCTGGACAGCCAGGCCGCACCGACGCCGCAGCCTGTGCCGCACTCCCCGAGAGTGCCGCTGCGGCTGGCAGCTAGAGCAGCGAGTAGTCGCCCGGTCTCTACGCGGCTCGACGTGACGAATCCGCGGCGGCGAGAGAGGTCGAGGGCCTGGCTCACGACGGGAGGGAGCTCGTTCGGAGCGGTCACGGGGGCGAGTCTTTCACAGCCGGGAAGTGGGATGCGAGTCTCACATCACAAGACGGACGGCGTATTCACAGGACATCGTCGGCGTGCCATCGCTACCGTGGAAGAACAATGCGGCGCTTCGTAGTCATCCTTGCTCGCCGCGGCGGGGCCTCTTAGGCCAACACCCCGCCGCGGTGTCCGGGCGTTGGCCGACCGCGTTGTGAGGAAACCGCAACATGCCGATCGCATTCGGTTCTCCTTCGCTGATGAGCGAAACGTCGCCGCGCAATCCGCGCACCAGTTCGTGAATGTCAGCCATCGCGGGACAGGCCCACCGTCTCGTTGACCGTCGACCACTTCACGAACTGAGAACCGGAGAGAACACACCATGTATGACATGTACCCCGAGTGGGGTCCTACCCAGCTCGACGAGGAGCGCCCGGCAAACACGTCGAAGCCCCCTGGCCCTGTCCAGGAGTCCCTCGATCTGCGCGACCACGGCGGGGAGCGTCCCGACGACAACTAGAGCCCTGCCTGCGCACCGGACCTGCTTCGTAGGATGCAGGGCATGACTGACACCATCCGCCTCGCCGTCATCGGCGGCGACGGCATCGGCCCCGAGGTCACCGAGCAAGCGTTGGTGGCGTTGGACGCCGCCTGCCAGGCGCACGCCATCGGCTGGACCCCGACGACGTACGACCTCGGAGCCGAACGCTGGCGACGCACCGGCGAGGTACTGCCAGAGACCGTGCTCGACGAGCTCCGCGGCCACGACGCGATCCTCCTCGGCGCCGTCGGCGGTCGTCCCGGCGACACCTCGATGCCGCCCGGACTCCTCGAACGCGGCCTGCTGCTACGGCTCCGCTTCGAGCTCGACCACTACGTCAACCTCCGCCCGTCTCGCAGTTATCCCGGCGTGGCGACGCCCTTGGCAGGTTCGCCCGAGATCGACTTCGTCGTCGTGCGCGAGGGCACCGAGGGCGCGTACGTCGGCAACGGTGGAACCCTCCGGGCTGGTACGTCAGCCGAGGTTGCCTCCGAGGTGAGCCTCAACACTGCCTACGGTGTGCACCGTGTCGTCGAAGACGCGTTCCGCCGAGCCGAGTTCCGTGGCCGCCGGCTCACCTGGGTGCACAAGACGAACGTGCTCGTGCACGCAGGCGCACTCTGGACCCGGGTGGTGACCGAGCTGTCAGCGGCGCACCCCGACGTCGAGGTCGACTACCTCCACGTCGATGCGGCGACGATCGCCCTCGTCACCGATCCTGGCCGCTTCGACGTCATGGTGACCGACAACCTCTTCGGCGACATCCTCACCGATCTTGCAGGCGCCGTCACTGGCGGCATCGGCCTGGCGGCAAGCGGCAACATCAACCCCAGTAGAACCACGCCCAGCATGTTCGAGCCGGTCCATGGTTCGGCACCCGACATCGCCGGCCGTCACATCGCCGACCCCACCGCAGCGATCTCGAGCGTCGCCTTGCTCCTCGAGCATCTCGGCCACCTCGAAGCTGCGCGAGCTGTCGACCAAGCAGTCGCCGAAGACATCACGCAGCGAGGGGAGACCCCGCGCAAGACGAACGAGGTCGGTGAAGCGATCGCCGCCAGAATCGCCGATTCGTCGCCTCGCTCGTGAGGCGCAACAAGGGACGCAGTTGTCGCCTTCGGATAGCGTGCCTCTATGACCTCCGCTGAGATCGCGATCGAGCGCAACCCGCACGGGGTGAGCGCCGAACAGCGAGCCGAGATCCTGGCCGACCCGGGCTTCGGACGCTTCTTCACCGACCACATGTTCGTGGCCGAGTGGACGCCAGATGCTCGGGTGGCACAACGCCGGTGTCCGGCCCTATGGCCCGTTCACCGTTGACCCGGCTGCGTCTGTGCTGCACTACGCGCAGGAGATCTTCGAAGGCATGAAGGCCTACCGTCATACAGACGGGTCCGTGTGGACGTTCCGCCCGGAAGTGAACGCAGAGCGATTCCAGAGGTCCGCCACCCGGATGGCGCTTCCAACGTTGCCGGTCGAGCTGTTCTTGCGGGCCGTTGAGTCGCTCGTGACGGTTGACTCCGAGTGGGTTCCGGACGGCGCGGGAGAGAAGTCGCTCTACCTTCGGCCGTTCATGTTCGCGTCCGAGGTCTTTCTCGGCGTCCGCCCGTGCAAGCACGTCACCTTTGCCGTGATCGCTTCCCCGGCCGGCCCTTACTTCACCGGCGGCCTCACGCCGGTGAAGATCTGGTTGAGCGAGGAGTTCTCACGCGCGGCACCCGGAGGCACCGGGGCAGCGAAGTGTGGCGGCAACTATGCGGCGAGCCTGCTGGCGCAGGCCGAGGCTATCGACAACGGCTGCGACCAAGTCGTCTTCCTCGACGCCGTCAACAAGCAAGACATCGAAGAGCTCGGTGGCATGAACATCTTCTTCGTCTTCAACAACGGAACCATCGTGACACCCCGGCTGAACGGATCCATCCTCGAAGGTGTGACTCGTGGCTCGGTTCTCGAGCTCGCCGCGGAGCTGGGCTACCGTGCCGAAGAGCGAGCGGTGTCGATCGACGAGTGGCGCAGCGGCGTCGCGAGTGGAGACATCGTCGAGGTATTCGCGTGCGGAACCGCCGCGGTGGTGACGCCGGTCGGGATCTTGAAGTGGCGCGGTGGGGAGCTGTCGTGCGGCGACGAGGCCGGCAAAGTCACTACTGCCATCCGAGAGCGTCTCCTTGATATCCAGTACGGACGCGTCGACGACTCGCATGGATGGTTGCACCGCCTCGCCTGACCGGCGTTGTGCGTTGGCGTTACCGTAAGCCGTGCCCGAGTCCGAAAAGCCACCGAAGATCGGGGCTTACCAGCTGCTCGCCAGGATCGGTGAGGGCGGGATGGGCGTCGTCCACCTTGCGCAAGGCCCAGACGGTCAACGTGTTGCGATCAAGCTGTTACGTGCACACGTGGTTGGCGATGACCAAGGCCGTGCCCGGATGGCGCGCGAGGTCACTTCGCTGCGGCGGGTGCGTTCACCGCGCGTGGCGGAGGTATACGACGCGGACCCCTGGGGCGACATGCCGTACGTCGTCACGCGCTATGTGCCCGGGCTTTCGCTCCATGACCATGTCGAGCGGCAAGGGCCCATCAGGGGCGAGGATCTCGACGTTTTCGCGCGCGGGCTTGCTGAGGCGATTGCCGCCGTCCACCTCGCCGACGTACTTCATCGCGACATCAAGCCGTCGAACGTCCTGATCGAGGGACGCAACCCGGTGCTGATCGACTTCGGCCTCGCGCAGCTGTCCGACGATGCCAGGCTGACCCACACCGGCTGGCTGCTCGGCACACCTGGCTACCTGGCGCCGGAGATCTTGTACGGTGCTGACCCCACACCCAAGGCCGACGTGCACTCATGGGCAGCCACGGTCGTGTTCGCGGCAAGCGGGAAAGGCCCTTATGGCAAAGGGCCTGCCGTTGCGGTGATGGACCGAGTACGTCGGGGCGAGCACGACTTGTCCGCCGTTCCTCAGAGCCTGCTGTGGATGGTGACCCGCGCTCTCGCCCGGGACCCGCACGAGCGGCCCAGTGCGCGAGAGCTCGTCGACTGGATGGTCGCGAGTCCGATTGGTGCATCATCGCCGCGCGTGAGCAGCGCGCCCAGTGCCGCGCCTGCTCCCCAAGAGCCCGCGCCGACGCAGGCACCAGCGCCACAAGGCGGCTACAGCCCGACTCCTTGGTCGGCATACGAAGAGAGAAGGCATCGCGTCGTCGACTCGGCGTTCTGGGCGCTGATGCTCGCGGTCGTTGTCTCCGGAGCGATGACTGCGCCGGCGATAACCGCCATCTCAGTGTTCATCTGCGCGTGGTTCTTGCGCACTCTCAGCCTCCGACTGCGACGGCTCGAAGACTGGCGGAGAGAGCGCGGCCCCAGGCGCAACGACGGACTGCTCGCCACGCTCTGCATGCCGTGGTTTGGCACGCTGTCGTTGCCGGCAGCCCTCGTCAACGCAGGAGTGGCGATCATCGACGGCGCCATCGTCGTGGTGATTGCCGTCCTGACCGTGGGTCCTGACCCGCTTGCTCTGATCTTGGCGATCGGTGGCTTGGTGGCCGGGCTCTTCGTCTGGTGGGGTCCCCTCAGCGAGGACGTGCGAGCAGGCGGTGTCATCGTCACTCGCACACTGCTCCAGCCTGGCGCTGCAACGGTGATGGTGCTGGCTGCGGTTGCGGTCGCCAGCGTCGTGCTGCTCGCCGTGCTCGTCGCAACGGGCGCGCACTACTGGCCGTTGCCGGATCCACCATGGGAACAGTCGCTCCGCAACCTCATGCCCTGACATACATTGGTGGATAACCCACCACGAGGATTCACGATGACCCTGGACGGCTTCCACGTCTACGACACAACGCTGCGCGATGGTGCGCAGCAGGAGGGTCTCAGCCTGTCGGTGCACGACAAGCTGCAGATCGCAGCACACCTCGACAAGCTGGGCGTCGGCTACATCGAGGGTGGCTGGCCCGGCTCCAACCCCAAGGACACCGAGTTCTTCCGCCGCGCAAAGGACGAGCTGGATCTGCAGCACGCAACCCTTGCCGCATTCGGGGCCACCCGTCGACCCGGCATGCGCGCTGCCGACGACCCTCTCGTCGCTGCGTTGCGCGACAGTGGCGCCACGGTTGTGACGCTCGTCGCCAAGAGCCACGATCGACACGTCGAGCTCGCGTTGCGTACGACGCTTGAGGAGAACCTGGCAATGGTCACCGACACGGTGACCCACCTCCGGAGCGAAGGGCAACGGGTCTTCCTCGACGCGGAACACTTCTTCAACGGCTACCGCGACAACCGCGCTTATGCCCTGGCGGTGTTGGCTGCGGCCGCGGAAGCCGGCGCCGAGGTGATCGCACTGTGTGACACCAACGGGGGAATGCTTCCGCCGACGAGGTCAGTGACGTCGTCCACGACGTCGTCAGCACCGCCGGCATCCGCGTCGGCATCCACTGCCACAACGACACGGGATGCGCGGTCGCCAACAGCCTCGCGGCCGTCACCGCTGGCGCCACCCACGTCCAGGGCACCGTCAACGGCTACGGCGAGCGCACCGGGAACGCCGACCTGGTGGCCGTCGTGGCCAACCTCGAGCTCAAGGTCGGCCGTGAACGTGCTACCCGTCGGACACCTGCGCGACGCGACCCGAATCGCGCATGCGATCGCCGAGGTGACGAACGTCCCTTCCTCGTCGCGGCAGCCGTACGTCGGCGTGTCCGCCTTCGCTCACAAGGCGGGCCTGCACGCGAGTGCGATCCGGGTCGAGCCGGGCCTCTACCAACACACCGATCCCGCCGAGCTCGGCAACGACATGAGGATGCTCGTGTCCGAGATGGCCGGCCGGGCTTCGATCGAGATGAAGGGTCGAGAGCTCGGCTACGACCTGGGCGGTGACCCCGCGCTGGTGGCGCGGGTGACCGACCGCGTCAAGGAGCTGGAGGCGACCGGCTACACGTTCGAGGCGGCCGACGCGTCGTTCGAGCTGCTGCTCATCGAGGAAGTCGAGGGCACCCGGCCGTCGTACTTCGAGGTCGAGAGCTGGCGGGTGATCTCCGAGTCGACGCCGGGCGGGGAAGCCGTCTCCGAAGCGACCGTCAAGCTGCGGGCTGGCGGCGACCGCATCGTTGTCACGGGGGAGGGCAACGGGCCGGTCAACGCGCTCGACGCCGCGTTGCGCCAGGCTATCGGTCAGGCGTTCCCCGAGGTCTCGAAGCTCGAGCTGATCGACTACAAGGTGCGCATCCTCGACCAGGGGCACGGCACCGACGCAGTCATCCGCGTCCTGATCGAGACAGCTGACGAGACGAGCGCTCTGGGTGACCGTCGGCGTCGGCCACAACATCGTCGAGGCGTCCTGGCGGGCGCTGATCGACGGGGTGACGTACGGCCTGCGCCGCGCCAAGGCGCCGACCGCCTGAGGATGCAACCTGAGCAGAGCTCTCCCCGCTAGACTCTGGCCGTCGCCACCCACCCCACCTCGATTCGTTGAGTCCGCGCGGAGGCCGGTATGACGGCAAGGGAAGACGTAGCTCCGTCAGGTGAGACCGAGCTCAAGCCGGCGCGATCGGCTTCTTCGACGCTCTGGTCATCGGACTCGCCGCGACGTCTCCGGCGTACTCGCTGGCGGCCGTCATCGGACCGATCGTCTCCCTTGTTGGTGTCTACGCACCCGGCGTGCTGATCGCGTGTTTGTGCCGATGGCCCTGATCGCGTCGGCGTTCTACTACCTGAACCGGGTCGACCAGGACTGCGGGACGACGTTCTCCTGGGTGACGCGCGCGATGGGTCCGTGGTTCGGCTGGATGGGCGGCTGGGCCATCACGATGACGGGCGTCCTGGTGGTGGGATCGCTCGCCGACGTCGGCGTGAATTTCACGATGCTGGCCTTCGGCATCGACCCGTCGTCGAAGGGCGCCAGCCGATCGTGATGGCGCTCTCCCTCGCTCTGATCGTCCTGCTCACTGCCATCTGCGTGTTCGGGACCGAGACGTCGGCGAACTGCAGAACGCGCTCATCGTCTTGCAGGTGTTGTCGCTCCTCGTGTTCGCGGCCGTCGCGCTCGTCCGCGTCGCCGCAGACGACAGCAGTCTGGAGGCGACGACTCCGTCGTTGACATGGCTCAACCCGTTCGGTGAGGGCGGCGCGGCGCTGACCGCCGGTCTGCTGCTTGGTGTGTTCGCCTACTGGGGCTGGGAGTCGGCGGTCAACCTCACCGAGGAGACCGACCGACTCGGAGTCGGCACCCGGACGTGCTGGCGTCTGGTCCACGTCATCCTGCTGGTCACCTATGTGTCAGTGGCGATCGCCATCGTCGCGTACTCCGGGACGCAGTTCCTCGAGGACAACCGGGAAGAGGAGGAGGCGATCTTCGCGATCCTCGCCACCGAGGTCCTCGGCAGTTGGGACTGGGTGCTCCTCATCTCGGTGGCGACCCTGCGATCGCCTCAACCCAGACGACCATCATCCCGGCATCACGCACTGCGCTCTCGATGGCACGGCGTGGCGCGGTGCCTGCCGTTTCGGCAAGATCCACCCGCGGTTCCGCACTCCGCACGTGTCGACCTGGGCGGTCGCCGTCATCGCCGGGGTCGTGGTACGTCGTGGTCAGCCTGATCAGCGAGAACGCCTTGTTCGACTCTCTCAGCGCCCTGTCGCTGCTGATCGCGTTCTACTACGCGCTGACCGGGGTTGCCTGCGCGATCTACTACCGCAGGCATCTGACGGAGAGTCTCAAGAACTTCCTGCTGATCGGCGTCGGACCGGTGGTGGGGGCTGTGTTGCTCGGCTGGCTGCTCTTCGAGTCGGCTCGTGACCAGTCCGACCCGGACAACTCCTACAGCGGGCAGTCGTGGTTCGGGCTCGGCCCGCCGCTGGTGATCGGCCTCTTCATCTTCGCGCTCGGCATTGTCTTGATGATCGCCTCAAGGCTCCAGAACGGGCGCTACTGGCAGGAGCAGCCCGGGGTGCCAGACCCGGACGTCGCGCGCGGCGTCACGTCGTCAGCCAGCGAGAAAGAAGCCTGACGTGAGCATTGTCTTGGGGTATGACGAGTCACCTGGTGCGCGACGGGCCCTTGCGATGGCGATCACCTTGGCCACGACCTTCGACGAACCGCTCGTCTTGGTGTACGGCGTCTCCCCGCCCGGTGGTGTAGGTGAGGAGTTCAGGGTCCACGAGCAGGCGCTCACCGAGATCGCGCGCACCGCCCTGGGGCATGCCGTCGACGAGGCGACGGCTGCTGGGGTGCGGACCGACGTACAGGTCGTCGCCGAGAAACCGGCTCAGGCGTTGCTGGCAGTCGCTGATGCCCACGACGCGCGGGTGATCGTGGTCGGCACCTGGGGCGAAAGCCCTCTCAGGGGTGCGGTGCTTGGCTCGACTCCCCACAAGCTGCTGCACCTGTCGAGCCGCCCGGTGTTGTGCGTCCCCGCCGGCCACGCCTAATCGCCGAACCGTCACTTAGTTGCGGGAGCCGTCATTTAGTTGCGGTCGAGCCGTCGCTTAGTTGCGCTCGACCGCATAAGCGTTTGAGGCGGCGTCGATGACGGTGTCGCAGATGGTGAGCAGCCGTGCTCGCAGTCGATTCGAACGAGTCGCAAAGTCGCGTTGGTGCTCGATGTAGGCCGCTTTGCCCTCGGCGTCTCGATCCGGATCGGCTCGACACCGAGGTCAGCTCAGGTCGTACGGCGCGGCCTGCATGTCGACCTGCCGCACATCGCGGGCGAGCTCGAAGCAGTCGGCGACCAGCTCCGACGGCGTCAGCGGCGCGAGCTTGTACGCCCACTTGTAGACGTCCATCGACGCGTGCAGGCAGCCCGGCTGCTCGTTGCTCGAGCTGCTGACCTCGCGGGTCGGTTGCAGGAGGTTGAGCGGCCGTGCCTCGTCGGTGAAGAACCGGAACGCGTCGAAGTGGGTGCAGGTGATCCGATGCGACTCGACGACGTCGTCGGTGCCGCGACGCGCCGAGCCGCAGCGGGTAGCGCGCAGTGCCGTACGTCGTCGGCGCGCTGCCGGTAGACCATCGCCCACTCGTGCAGCCCGAAGCAGCCGACAGCTGAGGTGCGCGTCGAGTCGGTCGGCGACGAGCAGGTCCGCGGATCCAGCTGATGCGGTCGCGCTCGCTCGGCGGCGACCAGGTCGGGTCGAGCGTACGCCGTGTCGCCCTCGACGACATACCCCTTGCGCCGGCGAACTCGCCGACGTCGCCGGTGAGCGGTCACGCCGACTCCCGGGTGCCAGCGTCGCAGGGCCGCCGGCCGGTACGAGTAGTAGGTGAACAGGAAGTCCTCGACCGGGTGCGGACTCGCCGCGGCGCCGCCGCTCCAGGTGCGGGCGCGACCCAGGCGTCGACGCGCTGCTCGTGCGCGCTGCTGGCGGGCGCGCCACTCGGCTCGGTCAACGTGTCGGCATCTCGCCCACAGCCTAGAGCCGTGGTGACGGCTGACCGCGACGTCCGGCTGGCGGCTAGGGTTGGGCGTTGTGAGAATCGCACGGTTCACGACCGGAGACGACCCCGAGTACGGCGTCGTCGGTGGCCCCGACGGCGACGAGATCATCGCGTCCGCTGGTCGGTGACCCGCTCTACAGCGGCATCGAGCTGACCGGGGAGCAGCACCCGCTCGCCGACGTCCGGCTGCTGGCGCCGGTCATCCCGCGCAGCAAGGTGGTCGGTATCGGCCGCAACTACGCCGCGCATGCCGAGGAGCTCGGCAACGAGGTGCCCGCCGAGCCGCTGGTCTTCCTCAAGCCCAACACCTCGGTCGTCGGGCCGTACGACCCGATCGTCTACCCCGACCAGAGCAGCGACGTGCACTTCGAGGGCGAGCTCGCCGTCGTGATCGGACGCATCTGTCGCGACGTCCCGGCGGCGAAGGTCGCCGACGTCATCTACGGCTACACGGTCGCCAACGACGTCACCGCCCGCGACCTGCAGAAGACGCGACGGCCAGTGGGCGAGAGCCAAGGGCTTCGACTCGTTCTGCCCGCTGGGGCCGTGGATCGAGACCGACCTCGACCCGTCCGACCTCGACGGTGACGACCGAGCTCAACGGTGAGGAGAAGCAGCGGGGCAGCACCAGCCTGATGCTGTTCGACGTGCCCGCGCTCATCGCCTACGTCACGTCGTTCATGACCCTGCTGCCCGGCGACGTCATCGCCACCGGCACCCCGGCCGGGGTCGGACCGATGCAGCCGGGGACACGGTGTCTGTCACCGTTGAGGGCATCGGAACTCTTGACGAACAGGGTGGTTTCACGTGACTGACGCGCCCGCGGCTCCGGATCCGCGGTCCGCTTCTGCCCATCGCCGACCGGCAGTCCGCATGTCGGGCTGGCCCGGACGGCGCTGTTCAACTGGGCGTTCGCGCGCCATCTCGGCGGCACGTTCGTGTTCCGGATCGAGGACACCGACGCCGCCCGCAACACCCAGGAGTCCTACGACGCGCTGCTCGACGTGATGCGCTGGCTCGGCTTCGACTGGGACGAAGGCCCCGAGGTCGGCGGCCCGTTCGGCCCGTACCTCCAGTCCGAGCGGATGGACATCTACGCCGACGTCGCCGAGCGGCTGGTCGAAGGCGGCCGCGCCTACCACTGCTACTGCTCGCAGCAGGAGCTCGACGAGCGCAACGACAAGGCCCGCGCCGAGGGCCGCGCTCCGGGCTACGACGGCCACTGCCGCGACCTGTCCGCCGAGCAGGTGGCGGCGTACGAGGCCGAGGGCCGCAAGCCGGCCGTCCGGTTCCGGATGCCCGACCGCACCATCACCTTCGACGACCTCGTGCGCGGCGAGATCAGCTTCGAGAGCGAGCACGTGCCTGACTTCGTGTTGGTCCGCGCCAACGGCCACCCGCTCTACACGCTGGTCAACCCGGTCGACGACGCGCTGATGGAGATCACCCACGTGCTGCGCGGCGAGGACCTGCTGTCGTCGACGCCGCGGCAGATCGCGCTGTACGACGCGCTGGCCGACATCGGCGTCGGCACCGGCAGGACCCCCGAGTTCGGCCACCTGCCCTATGTCATGGGCCAGGGCAACAAGAAGCTCTCCAAGCGCGACCCCGAGTCGAGCCTGCTCGGCTACCGCGAGCGCGGCTTCCTGCCCGAAGGGCTGCTCAACTACCTGGCCCTGCTGGGCTGGGCGATCGCCGACGACCACGACATCTTCACGATGGACGAGATGGTCGCCGCGTTCACGATCGACCGGGTCAACCCCAACCCGGCGCGCTTCGACCTCAAGAAGTGCGAGGCGATCAACGCCACCCACCTGCGGGCCCTGCCGACCGAGGAGCTCGCCGCCCGGGTCGTGCCGTACCTGCAGGCCGCGGGTCTGCTCGGTGATCGAGCCCACCGACGAGCAGCAGCGCTCCTGCCGCGGCGGCACCGCTGATCCAGGAGCGGATGGTCGACCCTGGGCGAGGTCGTCGACATGCTCGGCTTCCTGTTCGTGTCCGATGACGTGGACTTCGCGGTCGACCCCGACGACGCGGCCAAGCTGCTCGACGCCGCCGGCGTCGAGATCGTCCAGGCGGCGTACGGCGCATTGACCTCGGTCGGCGACTGGAACACCGCCTCGATCGAGGCGGCGCTGCGGGTCGGCTGATCGAGGAGCGGGGCCTCAAGCCGCGCAACGCGTTCGGCCCGGTCCGGGTCGCGATCACCGGTCGCCGGATCTCGCCGCCGCTGTTCGAGTCGATGGAGCTGCTGGGCCGCGATCGTTCCCTGGCGCGTTTGCGCGCGGTCGCCGAGCCGGCCTGACGCGATGGCTCGCGACCCCGTCCCGGGGACGAGCTACCTGCGGCAGCTCGCGCCTCAGACCGGCGCCTGGTGGCGCGTGCTCGTCGCCTCTGCCGCGGTGGCGGTGGGTGGCGTGGTGCTGGCGATTGCGGCCATCCTGCTCGTCACCGGTGGTGGGCGACTGTTGGGGTACGACGACTACACGGTCGATCCCAATGACGGCATCGACGCAGGAGAGATGTTCGCCACCAACCTGGGCTTGGCGTTGCTCATCCCGTTTGCCGGGCTGCTTGCGTTCCTCCTGTACGGCGTCCGTCCGAGGTGGCTGTCGTCGACCCGGCCAGGCGTCAGGTGGAGGTGGCTCCTGACGTGCGTAGCAATGGCGTTGGTGATCTGGTCCCCATTGCTCGTCCTCGGGACCACCGGGGCGGCGGTCACACGAGACGAGGCGATCGGGCGCGGGGTCGTCGCGTTCATCGTCGTGGTCCTGCTGACCACGCCGTTACAGGCTGCCGGTGAGGAGTATGTGTTCCGCGGGTTGCTACTGCAAGGCTTCGGCGCAACCAGGCTCCCGGCGCTTGCCTGCTGCTTCGTCACGGGGGTGTTGTTCGCGACCGCGCACCTCCAGTTCGACCCCGCCCTCTATCTTGACCGACTGCTCCTCGGGACCGTGTTCGCGTACCTCACCATGCGAACCGGCGGACTCGAGGCAGGCATCGCGATCCACCTCGTCAAGAACGTCGCCGGCCTCATCCCAGCCGGACTGCTCGACGACGTGGAGTCGGCCCTCGACCCGGGTGACGTCTCCTGGATCCCCGTCGCCATCGACGCCATACTCCTCGGGATCGCTGTGCCGTGGATCCTCCGCGCATGGCGTCGAAGCGCCGAGCAGAGGGCTGTGCAGGCCTAGGACGGCACCGTCGTCGACGCGGAGTCGGCCGGCTGCACGGGGATCTGGAGTTCCATCGTCAGCTCAGACTCCGCCTCGTTCATCGACAAGGAGCCGCCGACAGCCTCGACGCGGTCCATCATGGCCTGGACGTCCATGCTCGCGATGGCGGGCGCGCGGACTCGCATGACGAGCTGCGATTCCTCGACCGAGAGGTCACCGTGCGCGCTACCTGTCTCGTCCCCGATGGCCTGCATGAAGCAGAAGTACGCCGCCGCCTCCGCTCGTGCCGGGAACCGCAGCCCCAGGGCTGAGGGGTCGACATGCAGCCTCCCTGCGAGTCCTCGCCTCCCCAGGTGGGTCATCAGGGCTGGGGCGAGACCCGCGCGCGCCAGCTGGGTTGGGAACACTCCCCGCGTGAGCTCACGCAAGGATGCGAGGGCTTGGTTGGCCTGCTGAAGGAGGGGCTCGACCTCGCCCGCGTCAATCGTTCCATTCGCCGCAGGGGCGTGTAGCGCGTTGACCGCAGCCGGCAGACCGTCGAGCTTCGCGATGACCTCACGCGAGATGGCCGACTCCAGTCGGCTGCGTTCTGAGTCGCGGGCCTGGACGATCCTGCGCCGCGACTCCGCGAGTCTTTGGGCATGGCGATCCAACTCCGTGATGTGGCCGGCCAGCTCCGCGTCGAGCGCGGCGTTGTGGAACGCGACCGCTGCCTGGTCGGCAAGATCACGCAAGAGGCGTTCGTCGCTCTCCCGTAAGGGCCGTCCGGCGGGCTGCGTCACGACGATGCTGCCGAGCACCTCCGACCCGCTCGTGACGGGCACCTCGAAGTCAACGCCACCCGCGGGTGCGTCGATCGGCCACGTCACCGTCTCGACCTCGCTGCCTGGAATGCGGAGCAGCACCGTCGACCGGCGCGCTGCGACCGCTTCACCTGCCGCCTCCGCTACTGCCGGGAGGATCAGTCGCGAGTCCAGGCAGCCGCCGAGCTGCCGACTGAAGTCCGCGAGTGCTTCGTACGGCGCTGCCCGCCGCCCGAACGCGAGCCGGTCTGCCCACCGCACGACCTGACGGCGCAGCGGTTGGAACGCCACTGCGACCACGGCACTCGCCAGGAGCGAGGGCCAGAAGCCCCCCGTCTGTGACCCGACAGCCGCGGCTACCGCGACGACGATGCCGACGTACCCGATCGCCGCGAACGCCGTACCGGCCGCGACGACCAGAGCGCGGTTGATGATCACGTCGATGTCGTAGAGCCGGTGATGAAGCACGGCGATGGCCATGAACACCGGGAGCAGAGCGTAGGAGACGAAGAGGGGAGTGGCAGAGAGCCATGACTGCTCGCCACCCTTCACCGCCTGGACCACGAGCAGGAAGCCGAACGAGAAAGCGAGACAAGAAGCCGCGGCGACGATCCAGCGCAACTGCAGTCGCTGATCGCCTCGGGCCCTGCGGAGCCGCTTGACCATGGATACGACCGCAGCGATCAGACCGATGGCGACGAGCACGATCCCGGTGAGCAGGAGCACGCTCGCCAGCAGACCGACGTTGTCGTTCTCCGACCCGGGGTCGGGGTTGAGCTCGAAGTCAGCCGGGTTGAGGGTGAGGATGGCGACGACGTACAGGCCGAGCCCGGTGAGTGGGACTGCCGCTGCGTAACGCCATCTGGGTGACAGCAGCCGCCCGTCGGGCGACACCAAGAACATGATGGTGAGGCCAGTAAGTGCGAGCGGCGCACCGAGGAGCACCGAGATCCATCCGGCGACGTGTCCGAGGACAGCGGGACCGGGCCCGCCCTCTTCGATGACCCAGATGCTGTAGGCCTCCGTGATCAGGGAAATCTGTCCGGTCGCCCCCACAGCACTGAGGAGCCAGCCGATGAGGTGTCCCGGATAGCGGGAGATGATGAGTGCCCCCATCACCGTGGAGCCAAGTGTGGCGACGCCGACGTACGGCCAGCCATGAACGGCCATCGTGTGCTCGGACCACAAGGAGCTGTAGGCCGACGTGATCAGAGTGTCGCCGATCACCAGCGCGGCGGTGAGTACGACGAGAGACCAGGCAAGGCGGGCGCGCATGTCAGCCTCCCCGCTGCCGAGGTACGTGCAACGCTGGCAGCCGAGCCTCGACCCGCGTGCCGGAACCGGGGGTGGAGCTGACCGTCAAGACTCCACCGGCGGACTCGATCCGGTCACGCATGTTGGGCAACCCGACACCCGCGGGAGCCGCGTCGGTGTCGAAGCCGTGCCCGTCGTCTTCGATCACCACGACCACGTTGCCGGCATCGGTGCGCACCGTCACCGCCACTTGGTCGGCACCCGAATGCTTCGCCGCGTTCTGCAGTGCTTCCAGGCAACAGAAGTACACCGCCGCTTCGATCTTTTCCGCGTGCCGTTCGACGTCGACTGAGACCGTGACGGTGAGCGGGCTGACCTCTGCGGCAGCCGCCAGGGCAGCCTCGAGACCGTCTTGGCTGAGAAGCGTCGGGTAGATGCCGCGGGACAGATCGACGAGCGTACGAACGGTCTCCCGAGCTGCCTCAGCCTGCTCGCTCAGCACCTTTGCTGCGCGGTCAGGCGAGCGCGCCGCGAGTGTCTGCGCAAGGCGCAGGTTGACGGCAAGCGCGACCAGGTGTTGTTGTGCCCCGTCATGGATGTCGCGCTCGAGCCGACTCCGCTCGGCATCTTGTGCATCGACGAGCCGCTCGCGCGAAAGCCGGAGCTCCTCTGCGCGGGCCGTGACCTCTGCCAGGCGATGCTTGAGTTCGGCTCGCAAGTGAATGCCCTGGAGGACAAGACCGGCCTGCGCCGCGAGCCCGGCGAACAACCGCTCTTCAACAGCAGTGAGCGGCTCGCCTTCGCGCTCCTTCAGTCGTAGGACACCGAGCTGCTCTCCCGACTGGCTTACCGGAAGGGAGCGGATGCCAGGTGGGTGCTGCGCGTTCGGTTCTGCAGCGTCAGCGGTGACGCCGCGCGGCCAGCACCCGGCCAGCGTCAAGCGGTCACCGACGACGAGCCACACCTGAGTCCACTCGGCGCCGGTTCCCTCGGCGAGCACCAGAGCCATCCGGTCGGGCAGCTCGTCGCTCGGGAAGTTGGTGTTGGCGAGCCGGGTCAGGACGTCGTACGGCGAACTGCGGCCACGATGGAGGCGACTGCGGACACGTTCCTCGATCCGCCGCTCGACAGGCTCGAAAGCCAGCGCCACGACCGCAGTCGCGAGCACTGACAGACCTAAGTGCGGCGACGAGGTGTGCCCGATGAGTGCCCCGCCGCCGAGCACGACGACGACGTAGACAACCACGGCGAACACCACGAGCCCGAGGGCCACAAGCACGGTGACCTGCAGATCCCGAGGCGCCCTCCGGGTCGCTTGCCTCGACCTCATCACAGCAGTGTCCTCCATTCAGGACGGCTTACAGCCGTTTTGGAGGCACCTCGACGCTCCGGTATTGTCGTCCCTCGGCATCGGGCATCCGATGTCGATGCCATTTGGGGTATGGGGTAATTGGCAGCCCGTCTGGTTCTGGTCCAGTTAGTCTAGGTTCGAGTCCTAGTACCCCAGCGATGAGATCAAGCTCGGTCTTCCGATAAAGTCTCGTCCGCTCGATGGCCCCGTTGTGTAGTGGCCTAGCACGCCGCCCTCTCAAGGCGGTAGCGCGGGTTCGAATCCCGTCGGGGCTACCCATCGAACGAAAGCCCGCCTGGTAGCAGGGCGGGTTTTCTGTTGCTTGGCGTGCTGGCACGCCGCGCTCTGCCCATGGCGGTAGCGCGGGTTCGAATCCCGTCGGGGCTACCCATCGAACGAAAGCCCGCCTGGTAGCAGGGCGGGTTTTCTGTTGCTTGGCGTGCTGGCACGCCGCGCTCTGCCCATGGCGGTAGCGCGGGTTCGAATCCCGTCGGGGCTACCCATCGACAGCGACCCGCCTTCGTAAGAGGCGGGTTTTCTGTTGCTTGGCGTGCTGGCACGCCGCGCTCTGCCCATGGCGGTAGCGCGGGTTCGAATCCCGTCGGGGCTACCCATCGAACGAAAGCCCGCCTGGTAGCAGGGCGGGTTTTCTGTCTGCTGGATCGCCAACCGCACCGTCGCGAGCTCACGGTGCGGTGGCGATCTTGGCGTAGCGCAGGGTCATGCCCCTGCTGTGGTGGCGGAGCTCAGAGTTGGTTGATCCGCAAGATCGTTCCCGTATACGTGACCACGAACCCCACATGTCCGACGATTTCCAGCGACGTGGGCTGATTGAGACCGCGCAGCACTGTCTCGAAGGTGCCATCTCTGCCGACGGCGACGATCTCACCGGTGTTTGGCGCGGCGGGAAAGCCCTCGTTCTCTGGGGTCGGCTCGAGGTCCCAGTGGCCCTGCAAGAGCCCGTACAACTGGCGATGGCAAGTCGGGGGTGGTGCCGAGCGTCGATTCCCCGCGACTGATGGCGGGGTCCCTTCTCGACATCGACGATCAGGCCACGATTGCCCGCGTAGTCTGCGTCCCACTCGCCGACCACGTTCGTGGATCCATTCCTGCGCACCTTGTTGATCTCGGAGGCAGACGGGATGTGCGGGATCGGACCCGCCGTAGTGACGAAGACTTTGCCGTTCGCCACCTCGAGACCGGTGGGTACCGAGTCGGTGCTGTCGAACGCCACCAGCTCACTTATCCGTCCCCGCTGGTCGACGCGAATCACCCGTCCAAGGTGCGCGTCGGCGACGACGAAGCCGTGGCGCCACACGTCCATCGAGTAGTGGACGCCTTGTGCGGCGAACCAGTCGGGGTCCGCAGGCGGGTGCTCGGCAGACCACGCGCCCAGATCGGCGAACACGGAGAACGTGCCGTCGTGCTTGAGGCGGTAGATGCCCATGATGGCGTCGGTGGGGCCCCAGTCGGACCCTGCGGCGGTGACCAGCACGTACGCCCGATGACCGATGAAGGCGACGTCCATCGCACCACCGATCCCGATGAACTGGGGTGGCAGGCCGCTTCCAACCACGGTCTCGGAACCGTTCCTCGGATTGATCCGGACGAGCGTGCCGTCGTTGCCGTTCGTGACGTAGAGAGCCCCATCAGGCCCGATCGCGCTGCCCGACCCCAGGCCGCCGAGGGCAGTGTCGTTGAGGACGGTGACACGCGGCGCCCGTTCTGATGGTGCCTCGGCCCGTACGTCGGAACTCGGCAGCACGAACGCGATCGCGAGCGCTGCGGCGACAGCGCTGTAGCGAGGACGCGTCATTATCCCTCCGATACCCTTTCGCGGCCTGGTGGCCGGACGAGTGTGCGTGTAGCGGTTGCTGTTCATGACGTTCTCCTTGTGTGACTCGGGGTCTAGCGCCCGTGTTCACCGCTGTTCTGTCAGGCGCCGGTACTCATCCCACGATCACGCGGTACCGATCCGGTACATCCGCCGTTGACGCCACTTCAAAACGCGGTCACATTCGATGCGTGGGTATCTCCGTCCTAGGACCCCTGACGCTCGACGACTCGGCGCCGCGCCTGAGTCCCCGGGAGACACTCGTCCTCGCCGCCCTCGCAGTCGCTGGCGACGAGTCGCTCAGCGCGGACCAGCTTTCCGAGGTGGTCTGGGGAGACACACCTCCAGCGTCCTGGCACAAGAACCTGCAGACCTGTGTCGTCCGGCTCCGCAAGGTCCTCGGCACCGAGGCCATCACGACCACCGGCCACGGCTACCAGCTCACCCTCCCGGTCGATGCTGTCGACGCCCGCCGGTTCGAAGTGCTCGCCACCCGCGGTCACGAGCTCCTCGAACTCGGTGAGGTCGACCGTGCCGCGTACCGTCTGGGCCAGGCGCTCGCCCTGTGGCGCGGACGCCCGTACACCGAGCTCGAAGAGTGGGAGCCCGGCAACCTCGAGGCGTCCCGCCTGTCCGAGCTGCGCCTCGACGCCCAGGAATGGTGGCTCGAAGCCTCCGTCCAGGCTGGCCGCCACCGCGAGATCCTCGCCCAGGCCCACAGACTGGCCAACGCCGCTCCACTGCGCGAACGCCGGTGGGAGCTGCTGGCCCTTGCGCAGTACCGCGCCGGGAGACAGGGCGACGCCCTGCGCACTATCTCCGGGATCCGGCGTCGCCTCGTCGACGAGCTCGGCATCGACCCAGGCCCAGGGCTCGGAGAGCTCGAGCAGGCCATCCTCCGCCAGGACCCCGACCTCGACACCGCTGAAGTCCGGCAACGTCCCAGCGAAGCCTGCCCCTACCTCGGCCTCATGCCCTACGACATCGACGACAACGAGAGCTTCTTCGGCCGTGACCGCGACATCCAACTCTGCTGCGAGCGTCTCGAGGCCGAAGGCGTCCTCGCCGTCATCGGCCCGTCCGGGAGCGGGAAGTCGTCGTTAGTGCGTGCCGGCATCGTCGCGGTGCTTCGCGGTGAGGGGCAGCACTGCGACGTACTCACCCCAGGACGGCACCCCGTCGGCGCCCTGCCCCCGCCCCGCACCAGCGGCAAGCCCCGACCGCTGGTGGTCGACCAGGCCGAGGAGCTCTTCTCCCTGTGCCACGACCAGGCCGAACGGGAACGGTTCGTCCAGCTGCTCGCCGACCACGCCGAGGTCGCGCCCCTGGTCCTGGTTCTGCGTGCCGACCGGATGGGAGACGTCTCCGCACACCCGGCGCTGGCCCAGCTCGTCGAACGCGGTCTGTACGTGCTCCCCGCGATGTCACCCGAAGACCTGCGCGCCGCCATCGAAGGACCCGCCCGCCAAGCCGGCCTCATCGTCGAGCCCGGGCTCCCCGACCTGCTCGTGCGAGAGGTCGAGAACGAGCCCGGCGCCCTCCCGCTGCTCTCCCACGCCCTGCGCGAGACCTGGCTACGCCGTGAAGGGCGGACCCTCACCGTCGCCGGCTACCAAGCCTCCGGCGGGATCCGTGGAGCGGTGGCACAGTCCGCCGAGTCCCTGTACGGCGAGCTCGACCCCGACCAGCGGCGCGCCCTGCAGGACCTCCTGCTCCGCCTCGTCTCCCCCGGCACCGAAGGCGAACCGGTCCGATCCCGGCTGCCGCGCCGCCAGGTCGTCACCCATCCCGCCCAAGACGAGCTCGTCGACCGGCTCGTCCGATCCCGGCTGGTCACCAGCGACGACGGCGTTGTCGAAATCGCACACGAGGCGCTGGCCCGCGCGTGGCCCCGACTCCGCGGCTGGCTGGAGGACGACATCGAAGGCCAACGAATCCTGCACCACCTCTCCGCCACCGCCGAGGCCTGGGACTCCCTGGGTCGCCCACCCAGCGAGCTGTACCGAGGCGTCCGCCTCGCCCAGGCTTTGGAGTGGCAGGAAAAGCCGCACCCCGAGTTGACCGCGACCGAACAGGAGTTCCTCGACGCCGGTGCGAACCTCGCCGACGCCGAGGAGCGCAGCGCGGCCGAGCGAGCACGTGCGCAGACCCGGCTGATCCGTCGGCTCCGGATCGTGCTCAGCGGCGCCACCGTCCTTCTCGTCCTCGCGTTGGTGGCCGGCGGGATCGCCGCAGAGCAGTCGAACCGCGCCGACGAAAACGCAGCCGAGGCTCGCGACGCCGCAGTCACCGCCCGCCAAGTCGCCGTCTCCGCCGACGCGCGGCGGGTCGGAGCCCGGGCCCAGCTCACCGACGACATCAGCCTCTCGCTGCTGCTCGCGGCCGCGGGGGCACGGCTGGACGACTCCCCGGAGACCCGGGTAAACCTGCTCGCCGCGCTTGCCAAGCAGCCGCATCTGGTCCGGTCGGCGCCGCCCGGCGGCGACTACTTGGAGGTCATGGCCGTCAGCCCCGACGGCCGCTGGATCGCATCCTCCGACGATCAGAACCGGATGCACCTATATGACGCCGCTACCAACCGGCTGCTTCGCACCTACGACGCCGGTCGGCCCGCCGAGGGGCAGGCGTTCATGATCGCGGCGTTCAGCCCCGACAGCAGGCAGCTCGCCGTCATCTCGGACACCGAGTCCACGGAGCCGGTGCTCCTGCTGGACACCAAGACCATGCAGCCGTCGGCAGTCCGCCTCGCCCCCCCGAGCGCCAAGCCGGTTGAGGGAAGCGACATCCAGTTCAGCGCCAACGGCCGCTACCTGGCGGCCACGATGACGATGAGTACCCAGGCGTGGGCGCAAGCGGTGGTTTGGGATCTGCGCTCCCCGTCCACGCCCCCCATCCGGGTGCGGACCGGCGAATACGGATACCCAGGGGTCGCGCTCAGCCCGGACGGCCGCACCCTGTACACCAGCAAGCCGTTGACGGCATACGACGTCGCGACCGGAGACACGATCTGGCTCGAGCCCGAGATCATCGCATTCTTCCTCGACGTGAACGCCGAGGGGACCCTGCTCGCACTCAGGGCCGAAGCGACCTTCAAGGATGTGTTGCTGGTGGACGCGGCCAGCGGCGACACGGTCCACACGCTGCGGGGTCACCGGGATTTGGTGAACGACATCCGGTTCTCCCCCGACGGCGCCCTCGTGGGATCGACCGCCAGTGACTCCGAGCTCATCGTCTGGGACACCGCCACCGGCCGGTCACTGGAACGGTGGCAGACCTTCGATGACCGGGGCGTCGGCTTCAGCCCGGACGATGACCTGGTCTACGGCGGCGGCGGCGACTCTATGCTGCGCACCTGGGACCTATCCATGGAGGACACCTACCTGCAGCAGACGACCCAGGTCGGCGACGCCGCGCTGTTCGCACACGCCGACCTCTCCCCGGACGGGCAGCAGGTGGCCTACAGCTGGGTCGACGACCAGGACAGGGGATGGGTCAGGTTCGTCGACGCCGTCACCGGAGACGCCACGCCTCCTAGCCGCTTTCCGGTGTGGGAGGGAATCTCCTGGTTCTCGGCCGTCGACGCCTGGCATCCCGACGGAGGCCAGTACGTCGGGTTCTGGTGTGACGACAGCGAAGACCCTCCCTGCGCGAGGCCCGGCACCGTGACCGTGCTCGACTCCGCCACGGGCCAACCCCTCTCGGACAACCAGGACATTGCCGACGGCAACGGCGACATCCACTCACTGGCGTACGTCGACGAGGGTCGCAGCCTGCTCGCGGGCAATGTAGCCGACGGCACCACGAACATTATCGACGCCGTGACGCTACGTGCGCGCGGCATGCCCTACGACGTTCCCGCGACCTGTTGCACGACCCCGATCGGCGGCGGGAGCACGGCGATGGTCTACGAGTGGTCCGCGGACGGGCTCGCCACGCACTGGCGGGTGCTCGACGTCAGCACCGGCGAGGTCCGTTCCGAGGGAGACGTGGACCTTTTCGCCCAAGCATCCGTCGCTTCCCCGGACGGCTCGACGGTGGCGGTGGCCGGGGACCCCAGCCAGATCGTGACCATCGACGTATCGACCGGAGACGAACATCGACGATCCAGCGGCCTCGGTGCCCCCGTGCTCTGGCTCAAGTACTCCGACGACGGTGAACGCCTGGTCTCCGGCGCGGCCGACGGCGGGGTCAGCCTGTGGGACGCCGCGACGCTGGACCTGCTCGGCACCGTGTACCCGCCCCACCATGGAGAGCCGGTCCCGGCCGGCGCGCAGTTCATCGGTGACACCCACGACGTGGCGATCGCCTCGTACGACGGCAAGGTCTACCGGTGGGAGACCGACCCCGACCGGGCCATCGACTTCGCCTGCCAGATGGCCGGGCGCACCCTGACCCGAGAGGAGTGGGAAGACTTCCTGCCTGCCCAGCCCTACCAGTCCGTCTGCCCAGACGAGTGAGACGGTCCCCAGGTACCACTGGGATCAGGTGTCTTCGGCGACCTCTGCTGCGGTGAGGGCGCGCAAGATGCAGAACTCGTTGCCGTGCGGGTCAGTGAGCACAACCCAGGTCACGTCGTCCCCCTGTCCGACGGCGGCTCGCTTCGCACCCAACGCCTCGAGCCGGCTGACCTCGGCAGCCTGGTCAACCGGCCTCAGGTCGAGATGCAGCCGGTTCTTCATCGTCTTCACGTCGTCGACCTTGACGAACAGGAGGTCGGGAGCCACCCCGTCCTGCGGGCTGCCGACGGGCGGTTCGAGTGCGACCTCGTCTGCAGCTTCGTACGTCCGTCGCCAGCCGATGGCCTGCTCCCAGAAGCGGGCAAGCTCGTGGGGGTCGTGGGTGTCAATGGTCAAGCACTGTATGACGAGAGGCATGGAGTCACCCTCTCGGGCGGAGACCGGCATCCGCCACTGGTTTTCGCTGTCGCAGTAACGACGTAGGCCGCTGTCGGCTCAATGCTGTTGCATGGTGACGTGCAATCCTGGCCGCCCGCAACAACTGTCGACCTCGTCACACCGCAGCCGTACGACGCCGGGGCCCTGCTCGGCTTTTTCGCCCAGCGCGCGATCCGTGGCATCGAGCAGGCTGACGCCTACTCCTACGCCCGCACTCTCCGGCTCCCTCATGGCCATGGCTTTCTGCGCGTCTCGTATGACGACGACAGTCTGCGCTGCGAGGTCGGCCAGGTCGACGAGCGAGACCGCGACATCGCAGTCGAGCGGGCTCGATGGCTGCTCGACGTCGAGACCGACCCGTCGCTCGTCGATGCCCACCTTGCCCGCAGCCACCTACTCCGCAGCTCGGTGGCTCGCCATCCTGGATTGCGGGTGCCAGGCCACGTCGACGGTTTCGAGGTGGCTGTGCGTGCCGTCGTCGGCCAGCAGATCTCCGTCGCCGGTGCCCGGACGATCGCCGAGCGGCTAACCCTCGCGTATGGCGACCGGATCTGCGACGAAGAGCCCTTGACCCACCTGTTCCCTACAGCCGAGTCCATTGCGGCCGTTGACCCCGAGACGTTGCCGATGCCGCGGGCTCGCGGACGCTGCCTCGTCGGCCTCGCTGGGGCCGTGGCTGACGGTCGCGTCCGTCTCGACCGCAGCATGGAGCTTGGTGCTGTCGAAGCTGCGCTGAAAGCCCTCCCTGGCATCGGCCCGTGGACTGCCGACTACATCGCGCTGCGAGCCTTAGGCGATCGAGATGTGTTCTTGGCGAGCGACCTAGGGGTGAGGCAGGGGCTGGCCCGCCTCGGCGTCACGACGCCCGCAGCAGACATCGCTGAGCAGTGGCGTCCCTGGCGGTCCTACGCTCAGATGCACGTGTGGGCGGCGCTCAGTGACGTCGCCTCAACCGAGCCCGCCGGTGGGACAGGGCAGCGATGAAGTCCACCTTGCTCATCGACTCACCCGTCGGGCCGCTGCTGCTGACCGGAGACGGCCGGTCCCTGACCGGGCTCCACTTCTCCAACAAGCTGCGGCGCACACGCGTCGAGCCAGCGGGGGCACCGGCACCGTCATCAGTTCTCGTCGATACTCGTCGCCAGCTGGATGCCTACTTCGCAGGCGACCTCGAGGTCTTCGACGTGCCCGTGACGCCACACGGGACCGAGTTCCAGGAGCTCGTCTGGTCGACCTTGCTGTCGATCCCGTTCGGTATGACGGCGACGTACGGCGACATCGCCCGGCGCCTCGGCATGCAGCCGGGCGCGGCCCGCGCCGTCGGGCTGGCCAACGGCGCCAACCCCATCGCGATCGTGGTCCCGTGCCACCGGGTCATCGGAGCCGACGGCACCCTGACCGGCTACGCCGGCGGGCTCGAGCGCAAGCGGTTCCTGCTCGGATCTCGAGTCAAAGAAGGCACCGCAGGGCACCTTGTTCGACTGAAGGCCCGCGCGCGGATGTCGCTATTCGCCGGAGCGGCGCAGCGACTCGCTGAGACGCTCCGCCGCTGCCAACACCGCGGGAGCGTGCATCCGGCCTGGCTGGCGGCTCATCCGCTCCAGCGGACCCGACACCGACACGGCGGCGATCACCTTGCCGGATGGCGACCGCACCCCGGCCGACACCGACGCCACACCTGCCTCGCGTTCACCGACACTCTGCGCCCAGCCGCGACGCCGGATGCTGGCCAACGTAGCGGCGTTGAACGCGGCGCCGTGCAGCCCTCGATGCAGCCGGTCAGGCTCCTCCCAGGCGAGCAGGATCTGCGCGGCCGAGCCCGGCCAGCATGCTCAGCTGGCTTCCGACCGGGATCGAGTCGCGCAGGCCAGAAGGCCGCTCCGCGCCTGCGACGCACACGCGGTAGTCGCCTTGACGTCGAAACAGCTGCGCCGACTCTCCGGTGATGTCACGCAACCGCGCGAGAACTGGACCGGCCGCCGCCAGCAAACGGTCCTCTCCCGCTGCCGAGGAGAGCTCCCCGAGGCGGGGGCCGAGCATGAACCGACCCTGCAGATCGCGCGCCACCAGCCGGTGGTGTTCGAGCGCGACGGCCAACCGGTGCGCGGTCGGACGGGCCAGGCCGGTCGCGGCCACCAGGCCGGCCAATGTTGCCGGGCCGGACTCGAGTGCCGAGAGTACGAGAGCGGCTTTGTCAAGCACGCCGACTCCGCTAGAGTTGTCCATACCTCGATACTGCCGTCTCAGATGGTGACATGCAAGTCAGGAGGACGCGATGAGCAGCACACCACCGCGGACGCTGGCGGAGAAGGTGTGGGACGAGCACGTCGTCCGGTCGGCTTCGGGAGAGCCTGACCTGCTCTACATCGATCTCCACCTCGTCCACGAGGTCACGAGCGCGCAGGCGTTCGAAGGACTTCGCCAGGCCGGTCGGCCCGTACGTCGACCCGACCTGACACTCGCGACCGAGGACCACAACATCCCCACGCTCGACGTCGACAAGCCGATCGCCGACCCGGTTTCGCGTGCGCAGGTCGAGGCACTGCGCGACAACTGCGCCGAGTTCGGCGTGCCGCTGCACTCGCTTGGCGACATCGAGCAGGGCATCGTGCATGTCGTCGGACCGCAGCTCGGTCTCACCCAGCCGGGGATGACCGTCGTATGCGGCGACTCGCACACCTCGACGCACGGGGCGTTCGGCGCACTCGCGTTCGGCATCGGCACCAGCGAGGTCGAGCACGTGCTCGCCACCCAGACGCTGCCGCAGGCCCGACCCAAGACGATGGCCGTCAAGGTCGACGGCAGTCTTCCCGACGGCGTCACGGCCAAGGACCTGGTGCTCGCTTTGATCGCGCAGGAGGGCACGGGCGCTGGTCAGGGATACATCGTCGAGTACCGCGGGCCGGCGATCGAGGCGCTGTCGATGGAAGCCCGGATGACGATCTGCAACATGAGCATCGAGTGGGGTGCCAAGGCCGGCCTGATCGCACCGGACGAGAAGACCTTCGACTACCTGAAGGGTCGACCGCACGCGCCAGCAGGCGATGACTGGGACGCGGCTGTCGCTTACTGGCGCACCCTGCTCACCGATGACGATGCAGCCTTCGACAAGGAAGTCGTGATCGCAGCGGCAACGCTTGCGCCGTTCGTCACGTGGGGGACCAACCCAGGCCAGGGCGTCCCGCTGACGGCGAGTGTGCCAGCCCCGGAGAGCTATCCCGCAGGCGACGCACGCCAGAACGCCGAGCGAGCGCTGGAGTACATGGCACTCGATGCCGGCACGCCGATGCGCGACATCTCTATCGACACGGTCTTCGTCGGCTCGTGCACCAACGGCCGGATCGAGGACCTGCGTGCCGCCGCCGACATCATCCAGGGCCGGTCTGTGGCCGACACCGTTCGGATGCTCGTCGTCCCTGGATCGGCCCGGGTCCGCTTGCAAGCCGAGGACGAAGGGCTCGACATGGTCTTCAAGGAAGCCGGCGCCGAGTGGCGGGGCGCCGGATGCTCGATGTGCCTTGGCATGAACCCCGACCAGCTGGCCCCGGGTGAGCGCAGCGCGTCCACGTCCAACCGCAACTTCGAAGGACGCCAGGGCAAGGGCGGACGCACCCATCTCGTGTCGCCCCTTGTCGCAGCGGCGACCGCCGTGACTGGGCACCTCTCGTCTCCCGCCGACCTTCCGCCTGTGACGGTAGGAGTCTGAGCATGGATGCGTTCACGGTGCACACCGGCACGGCTGCTGCCGCTGCGTCGCAGCAACGTCGACACCGACCAGATCATCCCGGCCGAGTACCTCAAGCGCATCACGCGAACCGGATTCGAAGACGGCCTGTTCGCTGCCTGGCGCAACGACCCCGACTTCGTCCTGAACCAACCCCAGTACGACGGGGCAAGCATTCTCGTCGCGGGTCCAGACTTCGGCACCGGTTCGTCTCGCGAGCACGCCGTTTGGGCCTTGCAGGACTACGGATTCAAGGTCGTGATCAGCTCGCGGTTCGGCGACATCTTCCGCGGCAACTCCGGCAAGGCCGGCCTGCTCGCGCGGTCGCTGTTGAGGACGACGTCGTCGAGTTGCTGTGGCGAGCAGCAGAGGTGGATCCGACCAGCCAGGTGATCGATGGACCTGAAACAGCGTCAGATTTCTGTCGGAGATCTCGAGGCGGCCTTCGAGATCGACGACTACACGCGATGGCGTCTGCTCGAAGGTCTCGACGACATCGGCATCACGCTGGGCCATGAGGCTCAGATCTCAACGTACGAAGGGAATTCGCGTCCCTTCAAGCCCGTCACGACAGCTCACTGACGGACGAGGAACGAAATTCGAGCCAAGCGCGCGCGCCTCACGTCGCAATGTGAATCTCTTTCCACATAACAAAAGTGCCCGCGACGTTGGGTGTGTCGCCTGATTATGCGGTTCTATGTGAATAGCGTTTTGACCAACGTCGAGCACAGGCTCGACCTGCAGAGTTCACGAAAGGGAAGTCCGTTGAACAAGAGCCAACTGATCGAGGCCCTGTCCAAGCACTACGAGGGCAACAAGAAGGCTGCTCAGCACGCTCTCGAGTCAGTCCTCGACACGATCACCCGCGAGGTCGCCAAGGGCGAGAAGGTCGCCATCACTGGGTTCGGCGCTTTCGAGAAGGCCATTCGTCCTGCTCGCATGGTGCGCAACCCGCGTACTGGTGAGCGCACCCGTGCCAAGAAGACCGCAGTTCCGAAGTTCCGCGCTGGTGCGGAGCTGAAGGCTGTCGTGTCCGGCGCGAAGAAGCTTCCGCAGGTCGCAGTTGTCAGCGCGGCAAGGAGTACGGCCAAGGCAACTCGACGGCCAAGAAGGCCGCCGCGAAGAAGACGACCGCGAAGAAGACGCCGGCCAAGAAGACGAGCCAAGAAGGCGGCAGCCAAGAAGGCTAGCGAAGAAGTCGTCGTCAGCGGCAACCAAGAAGACCGCAGCCAAGAGGCTTGCGAAGAAGGCTCCGGCCAAGAAGGCGACTGCCAGCAAGGCGCCCGCCAAGAAGACGACCGCGAAGAAGGCGCCGCCAAGAAGACGACCAAGAAGACGGCAGCCAAGAAGCTAGCGAAGAAGGCGTCGTCAGCGGAACCAAGAAGACCGCAGCCAAGAGGCTTGCGAAGAAGGCTCCGGCCAAGAAGGCGTCTGCCAAGAAGGCACCCGCCAAGAAGAGCACTGCGAAGAAGGCCAAGCGAAGAGAGCAGCCAAGAAGCGCTGAGCCGAGACTTCCTTCCCCTTCGCAGCATCTGCGATGTCAACGCCTGGGGCCGGACCACGGGTCCGGCCCTTGGCGTTGCGTCAGTGTCGGGTCGGCGAGCGTGATGATCGTGATCGAGGTGATCTCGCCCTGCTCGTCGACCTTGAGTCGCACGCGTTGCCCCGGGCGCAGCAGCCGCAGCCGACTCGCGGCGAAAACCTCCGCGTCGAACGGCAGTCGACTGCCGTTGTCGAGGACGACGCTGCCGTCGCGTCTGCTCGTCGAACCTGAAGACTGTTGCCTGCATGGGCGTCACGCTAGTGGCGTGGGCTGGGACATACCACCGGCGCCCGCGTCGGCGAGCACTGCGCGGGTATGACGACCGACGCCGAGCCGCACGGCGTCCCCAGGTCGACGGCCGTGTCGACGTCACGACGCAGCCGTTCCAGGCCGTCGCGTGTCAGGTCGACCGCGCCGGCCGCGCGATGAGCAGCGCGCGAGTGCGGGCCGAACGACGGGTCCAGCCGATGTCCGTCGGCAGCCGCGAGCAGTGTCGTCCCGGTGCCGTGCGCGTCGGCGACGAACCAGTACGGCCGTGCGTGCGTCAGCAAAGACGCGCGACAGGTCGGTCGGTCGAGACGCGGGCAGGTCACCGCCAAAGCCGCGACAGCCACGCTGCGGGCTCATCGGCACGCACGTGCGTGAGCGGCGTACACGAGCGCCGGGTTGAGGCCGGCGTCCGGACGGTCGGCGAGCACGTCTGCTCCGAGATCGCTGAACGCCCGCGCGGCCGGGTCGTTCGTGACGACGACGACACGACGTACGTGCGGGCGTGTCGACTGCTGCCGCGACGGTGTCGAGGGCGAACGCGAGTGCGAGGTCGCGACGCTGGTCAGTGCTCAGGCCAGCCGAGCCGAGTCTTCGCGAGCGTGATCTGCTTGACCGGGACGATCACCGTCCAGGAGCGGTGACCATGGTCGAGGACTGGCTCATCGGACGACATCACGCTCGATCTTGCCACCCTGCTCGACATCGCCGCACGCAGTAGACGACACTGTCTGCCTGCTGGACCAGGTTGGCGGCCGACGAGGGAGCGAGTGTCGGGTGGCGAAACCCAAGACGCGGATGGGCCATGGGCTTCTGCGTCACCGTGCTCCGGCGTCCGCTGATGCTGCTCACCAAGCGCGACTGGCGCGGCGGCGAGCACATCCCGCGCGAGGGTGGATGCGTCCTCGCAGTCAACCACGTGTCGGAGTTCGACCCGCTGCCGTTCGCGCACTTCGTCTACGACCACGGCCGGCTGCCGCGGTTCCTCGGCAAGGCCGAGGTGTTCAAGGTGCCGGTCGTCGGCCGCATCCTGACGCAACGCCGGCCAGATCCCGGTCTACCGCAAGAGCGCCGATGCCTCGAAGGCGTTCTCGTGCGGCCGTCGCCGCCGTCGACACAGGGCGAGTGCGTCGTCGTGTATCCCGAGGGCACGATCTCCACGGACCCCGACCTGTGGCCGATGCGTCGGCAAGTCCGGTGCCGCCCGGATCGCGCTGACGACCGGGCGTCCGGTGATCCCGTGCGCGCAGTGGGGTCCGCAGGAGGTGCTGGCGCCGTACGCCCGCCGGCCGCACCTGTTCCCGCGCAAGCTGATGCAGATCCGAGCCGGCGCCCCGGTCGACCTGTCCGACCTGCAGGGCAAGGAGCTCACGCCCGAGCTGCTGCATGAGGCGACCGACCGGATCATGGCCGCGATCACCGCGCTGCTCGAGGACATCCGCGGCGAGCGGCGCCGGCCGTGCGGTTCGACCCGTACATCGCCGGCGTCGCCGACATCGGCAACCCGAACGACCCGCGCAACAAGAACGTCGCGCAGCCACCGAAGCCGGAATCCGAAGGAGACGCATCATGAGCAAGGTGGCCGTGTTCGGCTCCGGCTCGTGGGGGACGGCGTTCTCGCTGGTGCTCGCCGACGCGGGCAACGACGTCGTGATGTGGGCGCGACGCGAGGAGCTCAGCGACGACGATCAACACGACGCACGAGAACCCCGACTACCTGCCCGGCGTCGAGCTGCCCGACGCGATCACGGCGACCCACGACCCCGAGGAGGCGCTGCACCGGCGCCTCCGTCGTCGTGCTCGCGGTGCCGTCGCAGTCGCTGCGCGCCAACCTCGAGCACTGGGCCGAGCACATCCCCGACGACGCCGTGCTGATGAGCCTGATGAAGGGCGTCGAGGTCGGCACCGCCAAGCGGATGAGCGAGGTGATCGAGGAGGTCGCCGGCATCGGCCACGACCGGGTCGCCGTGCTGTCCGGCCCGAACCTCTCGCACGAGATCGCCGCCCGCCAGCCGGCTGCGTCGGTGATCGCCTGCGCCGACGAGTCGGTCGCCGAGCTCCTGCAGGCGCGCTGCCACAGCCCGGCGTTCCGGCCGTACACCAACACCGACGTCGTCGGCTGCGAGCTCGGCGGCGCGACCAAGAACGTGATCGCGCTGGCGGTCGGGATGGCGTCCGGGCTCGGCTTCGGCGACAACTCGACGGCGACCGTGATCACGCGCGGGCTCGCCGAGACGGCCCGCCTCGGCGTGGCGCTCGGCGCCGACCCGTACACGTTCTCCGGCCTGGCCGGTCTCGGCGACCTGGTGGCGACCTGCTCGTCGTCGCTGTCGCGCAACCGGACGTTCGGCGAGAAGCTCGGCCGGGGCATGAGCGTCGAGGAGATCGCCGCCTCGACCCGCCAGGTCGCCGAAGGCGTCAAGTCGTGCGAGTCGATCCGCGACCTGGCCGACCGCAACGGAGTCGAGATGCCGATCGTCGAGGCCGTCGCCGCCCTCATCCGCGGCGAGACCGACCCCGCAGGAGATGCTCGCGCGCTGATCTCCCGCGCCGCCAAGGCCGAACGCGCCTAGACCTTCGCGATCGGCGGCAGCCCTCGCACGCCGTGAGAGCGTTGCACCGATCGCGGGACGGCCGGTCGCAGGGCGCGGTGAGGGCTGCGAGGTCGCGCCAGAGGTCGTCGACGTCCTCGATGCCGACGCTGAGCCGGATCAGGACTGTCGGGGATCGTGTCCGGCTCGCCCTGCCAGCGGCGGCGGCGCTCCATCGTCGACTCGACCCCGCCGAGGCTGGTGGCGTGCACCCACAGGCGCGTGCCGTGCGTGACGAGGTCGGCGGCGATCGGCGCCGCCGCGCACCTCGATCGCGACGATGCCGCCGAAGCCGGGGTAGCGGACCCGCTCGACCGCCGGATGCACCTCGAGCCGCCGTGCCAGCTCGCTGGCGTTGGCCGTGCGCGCGCTCGACCCGCAGCGGCAGCGTGCGCAGGCCGCGCAGGGCCAGCCAGGCCTCCAGCGTGCCGGGCAGCGCGCCGCGGACGCGGCGCTTCTCGTCGACGGCGCGGAAGATCTCGTCGTCGGCGGTGACGACCAACCCGATCAGGGCGTCGGAGTGGCCGGAGAGGTACTTCGTGCCGGAGTGCACGACGACGTCGGCGCCGAGCGACGAGCGGGCGCTGGACGCAGCGGGGTCGCGAACGTGTTGTCGACGACGACCATCGCACCCGGCCTCGTGCGCGGCCGCGATCAGAGCGCGGCAGGTCGGCGACCTCGAGCGCTGGGTTGGTCGGCGACTCGATCCACAGCAAGCGCCGTGTCGTCGTCGAGCGCCGCGATCGACCTGGTCGGTGTCGTCGATGTCGACGAGCATCGACCTTGACCATGCCGCGCTGCTCCAGCGTCGGCGAGCTGCACCAGGGTGCCGTTGTAGCAGTGCCGCGCTGCGACGACGGTCGCGCCGACGGCGACCAGGTCGAGCACCGTCGACACCGCGGCCATGCCCGAGGCGAACGAGAGCGCTCGGCCGCCTTCGAGCTCGCCGACGGCCTGCTCGAACGCCTCCCAGGTCGGGTTGGCGTAGCGGCCGTACTCGCGCTCGCCGCCGGCGACGTACGTCGACGCCATCGTCGAGCGGCTCGTTGAACGGCTGCGTCCGGCTCGGCCGGCGGGCCGTCCGGCCTTGACCGCGACGGTGTCTGCGGCTCCGACCAGGCGCTGGCTGCGTCGTGTGCTGTCATGCTCGCCATTGTTCGTGCAGAGTAGGCGTCGGGCCACGATGAGCGCCTCCGGAAAGCCCCGCATCGCCGTCGTGTTCGGCGGCCGGTCCAGCGAGCACGCCGTCTCCTGCGCGACCGCGGCCAGCGTGCTGCCGGCGATCGACACGCGACGCGTACGACGTCGTGCCGATCGGGATCAGCCGCGACGGCAAGCTGGGTGCTCGAGTCCGACGACCCCGAGCGGCTGGCGCTGACCGCCAGCCACGAGCCCGAGGTCGACGGCGTCGGCGCTGCCGGTCGTCGTCAGCCAGGACCCGAGCCGGCGCGAGATCACCGTCGCCGAGCCCGGGCGAGACGCCGCAGCGAGCTCGGCGAGGTCGACGTCGTGTTCCCGCTGCTGCACGGGCCGTGGGGCGAGGACGGCACGATCCAGGGACTGTTCGAGATCGCCGGCATCCGCTACGTCGGCTCGGGCGTGCTCGCGTCGGCGGTCGGCATGGACAAGCACTACATGAAGCTGGTGCTCGCCGGTGCCGGTCTGCCCGTCACGCCGTACGTCGTCGATCAAGCCGCGCGAGTGGGAGAGCGACCCGGCAGCCGTGCGCGAGTCCGTCGAGGCGCTTGGGCTATCCGGTGTTCGTGAAGCCGGCCCGCGGTGGGTCGAGCCTGGGCATCTCGAAGGTCGACGACCGCGGACGGGCTGGACGCGGCCGATCGAGCACGCGCGCGAGTTCGACCCCAAGGTGATCGTCGAGGCCGCGGCGACCGGGGCGCCGCGAGGTCGAGTGCGGGGTGCTCGAGCGGCTCGACGGCGGCGCCGACGCGAGCGTGGTCGCGGAGATCACCGGCTACGGCGACCACGAGTTCTACGACTTCGCGGCCAAGTACCTCGGCGAGGAGGGCGTCACGCTCGAGGTGCCCGCCGACCTGCCGACGGAGGTCACCGACGGAGATCCAGCGGCTGTCGGTGCGCGGCGTTCGACGCGCTCGGACTGCGAGGGTCTGGCGCGGGTCGACTTCTTCCTGCGGCACGACGGCCGGCTGACGATCAACGAGATCAACACGATGCCCGGCTTCACCCCGGCGTCGATGTACCCGCGGATGTGGGCCGAGTCAGGTGTCGACTATCCCGAGCTGGTGTCACCGGCTGATCGCGCTCGCGCTGCAGCGGTCGGCCGGACTGCGCTGACCTGCCGCCTGCGTCGCAGGGCGTCGACTGGCACGGGCTGGTCGCACGTCGGTGTTGCGCTGCGACGGCGTCGCGACAGTCGGTCAGCGCATCGGCCGGCGGGCTGTCCACTTCGTCGGGCACGGACACCTCGACGTTACGCGCTCCGACCGACGGTCGTGAACCGCACGGTGCCGTCCGGCGGGGTCGCGTCAGGTCGGCCTCGCCGTCCTGCGTGGCGAACCAGTCGACGTCGTTGACGACGAGGCACTGCGGAGGTCGTCGATCAGCGCCGCAGGCTCGGTCGACGCCGCAGCGCAGCACGATCGCCGGATCTGCCCCAGGCGGCGGCCAGCCGCGTCGGCGGGTTCGATGTCGCGACTCGGCTCGTCGAGCGACCTCGTCGGGCAGCTCGGCGACGAGCTGCTCGCAGGACTCGACCGCGCCGGGATCGTCGGTCGGGCGGCGTCGACCCGTCGACCGGTCGCGCCGAGCAGCCGGCGCTGCAGCCGCGCAGCACGCGACGCCGCCGAGACATGAGCGACGCAGACCCCGAGCGCGGACGCGATGCACGTGCGGTCGGGCGTCGTGGGCAGACTCGAGACACGGAGCGCTCAGATGTGGACGACCGGGCAGGTGAGGGTGCGGGTGATGCCGTCGATGGCCTGCACCTTGCGCGACGACGAGCTTGCCCAGCTCGTCGACGTTGCGGGCCTCGGCGCGGACGATCACGTCGTACGGACCGGTCACGTCCTCGGCGAGCGTCACACCGCTTGACCTCGGCGATCGACTTGGCCACGTCGGCAGCCTTGCCGACCTCGGTCTGGATGAGGATGTAG
Organism: uncultured Actinomycetota bacterium; assembly: GCA_963811585.1. GTDB lineage: Bacteria > Actinomycetota > Actinomycetes > Propionibacteriales > Nocardioidaceae > JACDHG01. Next base: position 42,748 of record CAWERR010000004.1, on the reverse strand, counting down.
GCCTGAACCACCATGTGGACCTCCCGCGAGCTCGTCGTGTCGGTGACGAGGTGATCACGCTACTGCCTGGTTAGGTTGTCACAGAACGCGGCACGGCGAAAGCGAGGCCACCCCGCCCGGCACAGCTGAGGAGGCACGCGCCATGACCGAGGACTTGTCCGGATCGCTCTGGCGACGTCGGCGAGTTCGGCCTGGTCGCGTGCTCTGACGTCGCGGTTCGCGCAGTCCGACGACGTCGTGGTCGGGGCCGGGCGACGACGCCGCCGTCGTGCGCGTCGGACGGCGACGGTCGTCGCGTCGGTCGACCTGCTCGTGCAGAACCGGCACTTCCGGCTCGACTGGTCGTCGGCGGCCGACATCGGCCACAAGGCGGCCGCCGAGAACCTCTCCGACATCAACGCGATGGGCGGCCGCGCCACGGCGCTGCTCGTCGGACTCGGTGCCCCGGCCGACCTCGACGCCGCCTGGGCGCTGGAGTTCGCCGACGGCCTCGCCGCCGAGGCCGCCCTGGTCGGCGCCAGCATCGTCGGCGGAGACCTGACGCAGGCCGACGCTGATCATGATCAGCGTCGACGGCCCTCGGCGTCTGCGAGCACGGCGTCGTACGCCGGTCGGGCGCCCAGCCGGGCGACGTCGTCGCCCTGGCCGGCCGCCAGGGCTGGGCCGGCGCCGGCTTCCACGTGCTCGGGCGCGGGTTCCGGTCACCGCGTGTGGTGGTCGACGCGCATCGCCGGCCGGAGCCGCCGTACGACGCCGGCCCGCAGGCGGCCGAGCTCGGCGCGACCGCGATGATCGACGTCAGCGACGGCCTGCTGCAGGACCTCGGCCACGTCGCCGACGGCGAGTGGTGTCGCGATCGACGTCGACTCGTCGGCGCTTCGACGTCCCCGAGCCGCTGCAGGCCGTCGGGGCCGCGATGGGCGTGGACCCGCTGACCTTCGTGCTCACCGGCGGCGACGACTACGGCCTGGTCGCGACGTTCCCGCCGACGCCGACGCTGCCGCAGCACCTGGCGGGCCGATCGGACGGGTGCTCGACGGCAGGCGAGACCGGTGCCGTCACCGTGGACGGCGCGCCGTACGACGACGTCGGCAGGCCACCAGCACTTCCGCTGATGGAACCAGCCGAGTAGCGCCAGTCGGCGCATAGTCTGATCGTGTGTCCGAGCACCCGAGCGAACCGTTCACCTCCCGGCTGGCCGCTTTGGTTGCGGCGGTCCGTCTCGGCCCTGCGGCTGTCGCGATCGTCGCCGGGTTGTTGGTCGACGTCGCTGAGAACCCGGACGACCCTGGTGAGCGGGCCACGCTCGCACGACTCGCGCGGCTTGGCCTCGACACCGACCGGCCTGGGCTCGCCGCGGCAGCAGGACTGACCTGCTTCCTCTTGGTGCTGACGCTCGCGGGAGTTGCCTGGGTGGTCGTTGTTGCGTGCGACGAGGCGTTGCCGGCGGCTGACGACGGACCGGCGTACGGGCGAGGCTTCCTTCGGCTGCTGCTGCGAATCGTAGGCTGGTCAGCGCTACTCGGCAGCCTGGCGGCGTTCGCGACCTTGGTCGTGACGTTCTCCGAGGACATCGTCGACACCCGCTGGACGATCTGGCTGGTGATCGGCTCCGGAGTTGCGATGGCCGCCTCGACGGCTGCCGCGCGTCGATCTGTCAGATGAAGTCGCGGGTCCCATCCATCACAAACGCCCCGAGCCGACGGCTCGGGGCGTGCGATGGGGATGGCTCAGGTCAGCGGGTGACCTTGCCTGCCTTCAAACAGGAGGTGCAGACGTTCAGTCGCTTCGGGGAGCCGGCGACAGTGGCACGCACCCGCTGGATGTTGGGGTTGAAGCGACGCTTGGTGATCTTGCGCGACCACGGACGGTTGTTACCGAAGCCGGGCTTCTTTGCGCAGATGTCGCAGACGGCAGCCACGAGTAACTCCTGGAAATCAAGGGGGTGAGTCGGGTTTCAGGGTGCTGCCCGGAAACCGGGCAACCGCACAAGAATAACGGATCGCGCAGCGGCGACGCCAATCGAGCACCCGCCTGCTCCTTGCGTCCGTGCGGGGGAGCGCTGGGGCGACCGGTGGCACGGACGCAAGGGTTGGTGTCCAGGCACGCCGGCGGGCGGCTGCGGCGTTAGGGTGTGCCGCAGAACCCCGCTGGCTTCGGCGAGCCGTTGCGCCCACCCAGGGCGGCGCCGCGACATACCTCGAGCAGCCTCCGACCGGCGCCCTGCGCCTCGACCCAAGGACCATGACCGTGAGCGAGTCACCCGAGGTAGCGCTGCTGCTTCGCTGGTGCGACCTCACTCTCACCGCGCTCGGCGAGGCTCGCGAGGAGATCGACGCCCTCAACGTCTTCCCTGTCCCCGACGGCGACACGGGCACGAATCTCTACCTGACGTTCGAGGCGGCCAGGCAGGCCATCCTCGACTCCGAGCGGTCGTCTCTCGTCACCGCGCTGACGGTGTTCGCGCGTGGTGCGCTGCTGGGGGCACGCGGCAACTCTGGAGTGATCTTGTCGCAGCTGATGCGGGCGGGTGCCGACGGGCTGCTGCGCGGCGACCCGACGAAGCCCGGCCAGCTCATCGCCGACACGTTAACGCTGGCCGCCGATGCGGCGTACGACGCCGTGGCCGAGCCGGTCGAGGGCACCATGCTGACCGTGGCGCGGGCGGCCGCAGAGGCCGCGCAGGCAGCAGTGCCCGGAGCACCCGAGGACCTTGCGGCCCAGATGGGTTACGTCGTGAAGAACGCTGCCAGTGCCGCCCGGGTGGCATTGGCACGGACGCCCGAGCAGCTGGAGACACTGGCCCTCGCCGGCGTCGTCGACGCTGGCGGGCGCGGCCTCTGCGTCATCCTCGACGCCGCCGAGGAAGCACTAACCGGGAAGCGCCCGGCCGGGCAGCAGCGCCGGTCTGCTCAACTCCCGGCGCCGACGATCACGCCCGGGGACCTGTCACCGGACGGCCCTGGCTACGAGGTGATGTACCTCCTCGACGCGGATGCGGCAGCGGTCGCCACCTTGCGAGAGCGACTCGCGCCGCTCGGTGACTCGCTCGTTGTCGTCGGCGGTGACGGCCTGTGGAACGTCCATGTGCATGTCGACGACGTAGGCGCAGCCGTCGAAGCCGGCATCGAGGCCGGCCGGCCGCACCGAGTGCGGGTGACCCATTTCGCCGAGCAGGTCGCTCAGCGCCGCGTCTCGCACCCGCAGGTTGTCGGCGGTCGCGGTGTCGTGGTGGTGGCAGCGGGCGACGGGCTCGCATCGCTGTTCACCGCTGCCCACTCGGTGGTGGTCCGCGGCGGACCGGGACGCCGATGCTCCACCGGCGAGATCCTCGACGCGATCCGCCAAAGTGGCTGTGGAGAGGTCATCGTGCTGCCCAACGACGCCGACACGGTTGCCGTCGCCGAAGCCGCCGCCAGCGCCGCACGCGATCTCGGAGTGCGTGCGGCGGTGATCCCGACGCGCGCCCAAGTGCAGGGTCTGGCGGCCGTTGCAGTCCACGACCCGGCCCGCAGCTTCGACGACGACGTGGTGCACATGACGTCGGCTGCCGGTCACACCAGGCACGGCGCGGTCACGATCGCGGTCAAGGACGCGATGACGATGGCTGGGCCGTGTCGTGCCGGCGACAGCCTCGGCGTCGTGGAGGGCGACTTCGCCGTGGTCGGAGACGCACTCGAGCCCGTCGCGATCGACGTGCTCGAGCGGCTGCTGTCCGGTGGCGGCGAGATGGTCACCCTGGTGCGCGGGTCCGATGCCACCGACGACTTGGTGGAGTACGTCGAGGCGCACGTGCGACGTACCCGTCCCGAGGTCGACGTGGTCGTCTACGAGGGGGGTCAGGCACGCTACCCGCTGCTCATCGGAGTCGAGTAGTGCCGGCCATAACCCTGCGCAGCAAGATCGACCGCGTGGTCGGCGGCAAGACCCTCAAGGCGATGACGAAGTCGCTCGAGTTCGAGACGGTCGGCGACCTGCTGGCCCACTACCCGCGCGCCCTGCACGATGCGGGCGAGCTGAGCGACTTCTCCGACCTGCAGATCGACGAGCACGTGACCGTGGTCGCGAAGATGCTCACGGTGAAGAACTACGACTACAAGCAGAAAGGCACCTCCAAGCTCGGGGTTCGCACCGAGGTCATCGTCACCGACGGTGAGCGCGACCTGACCTTGACGTTCTTCAGGCAGCCGTGGCGAGTCAAGCAGCTCCCGCCAGGCACGATTGCGGTGCTCAGCGGCAAGGTCGGCGTCTACCGCAACCGCGCCAGCTCGCCCATCCGACGTGCGAGATCCTGGGTGTGGGATCCGACCTGGAGGAGTATGCCGGCCGCGAGTTCCCCCGGTGGATCCCCATATACCCGGCGACGTCGTCGGTGACCTCGGAGGCGATCCGCCAGACCGTGGAGCAGACGCTCGTCATCCTCGACGAGATCCCCGACCCGATGCCCGACGACGTACGACCTCGCTCGCTGATGCCGTATGACGAGGCGATCCGGGCGATCCACCAGCCCGACGACCGCCGCCACTTCAAGCGTGCCCAGGCCCGGCTGCGTTTCGATGAGGCGTTCCTGCTTCAGACGATCCTGGCGCAGCGGCGGCAAGCGACCCTGGCCATGGCGGCGGTGCCCCGCGCCGGGAAGAAGGGTGGGCTCGCGGACCAGTTCGACGCCAGGCTCCCGTTCGACCTCACGGACGGGCAGCACGAGATCGGCGAGGAGCTAGCAGCAGATCTGACCCGCGCCCATCCGATGCACCGCCTGCTCCAGGGCGAGGTCGGCTCTGGCAAGACCGTGGTGGCACTGCGCGCGATGCTCCAGGTCATCGACAGCGGCGGACAGACGGCCCTGCTGGCACCCACCGAGGTGCTCGCCGCGCAGCACCACCGATCGATCGTCGCGCTGCTCGGCGCGATGGCTGAGGGCGGGATGCTCGGCGGCGCGGACGACGCGACCTCTGTCGAGCTCGTCACTGGCTCGATGACCGCGGCACGACGACGCCAGGCGCTGGCCAACGTGGCGTCCGGGGCAGCTGGGATCATCATCGGAACCCATGCCCTGCTCGAGGAAGGCGTGCAGTTCGCCGAGCTCGGCATGGTCGTGGTCGACGAGCAGCACCGGTTCGGCGTCGAGCAGCGTGCCGCCCTGACCAGCAAAGGAGGGTCGGGCTCCCCACACGTATTAGTCATGACCGCGACGCCGATACCTCGCACGGTTGCGATGACCGTCTTCGGCGACCTCGACGTGTCGACGCTGCGGGAGCTGCCCGTTGGTCGAGTGCCGATCCAGACGACCGTGGTGCCCACGGCCGAGCTGCCGGAGTGGCTTGACCGCGCCTGGCAACGCATCCGCGAAGAGGTGGGCAAGGGCCACCAGGCGTACGTCGTCTGTCCGCGCATCGGCGCCGACGCCACTGAGCCGGCGACTGAGGAGGCTCCGGACGACCCAGATGCTCCCGAAGGTCGCCGACCGCCGCTCGCCCTTGTCGACGTCGCTGATCGGCTAGCCGAGGGACCGCTGTCAGGCATCCGAATGGGGATCCTGCACGGACGGCTGCCGGTCGACGAGAAGGACAAGACGATGCGCCAGTTCGCGGCCGGCGAGATCGAGGTCCTCGTCGCCACGACGGTCATCGAGGTCGGCGTCGACGTACCGAACGCCTCCGTGATGGTCGTCCTCGACGCTGACCGCTTCGGTGTGTCTCAGCTCCATCAGCTGCGCGGCCGGGTCGGGCGGGGCACCGCGGCTGGCCTCTGCCTGCTGGTCACCGACGCTCCCCACGAGTCGAAGGCGAGGGACCGCGTCGAAGGCGTGGCGGCGACCGGCGACGGGTTCGAGCTCGCCCGGCTCGACCTAGAGAGCCGCCGTGAGGGTGACGTGCTCGGCGCCAGCCAGTCCGGTCGGCGCTCGAGCCTCCGGCTCCTTTCGGTGCTCCGAGACGAGGACGTCATCGTGTCGGCACGCACTGCCGCCGACACTGTGGTCGAAGCCGACCCGAGCCTCGAGCGTCACCCGGCCTTGGCCGCCGCCGTCGCCGAACTGCTCGCTACCGAACAGGCCGGCTACCTGGAGAAGTCGTGACTCGCATCATTGGTGGCAGCGTGGGTGGTCGCCGAATCAAGGCGCCGTCCGGGCTCACCACCCGCCCGACGGCAGACCGGGTCCGCGAGGCGTTGTTCTCCGCTCTCGAGTCCGAGCTCGGCACCCTCGCCGGCAGGCATGTCCCCGACGTGTACGCCGGGTCAGGCGCCGTCGGGTTGGAGGCGTTGTCACGTGGTGCCGCGTCGGCGACGCTCGTGGAGCACGACCGTGCCGCCGCCGCCCTGATCCGTGCCAACGCCCGCACCCTCGGGCTGAGCGGCGTCACCGTGGTGGCGGCCCACGCCGAGCGCTGGGCAGCGGGCGCCCCTGCCGGGCAGCCGTTCGACGTGGTGTTCCTCGACCCGCCCTACCCGCTCGCCTCCGACGAGGTGGCCGATCTGCTCGTGCAGCTCCGTGTGCAGTCCTGGCTTCAGCCGGATGCACTGGTGGTGGTCGAGCGGTCGCATCGAGGCGCTCCGTGGCGGTGGCCCGAGGGGTTCGAGGGGATGCGATCGAGGAAGTACGGGGAGACAATCCTCTGGTACGGTCGCCGAGCGTGACCGACATCGGGCACGCGACGAGTCGCCAGCCGCCTCGTCGGGGGCAAGGCGAGCGATGCCGCCCTGATGTGAGCGAGGTATGAGCGATGCGCAGAGCCGTCTATCCCGGGTCGTTCGACCCCGTGACGAACGGTCACCTCGACATCGTGTCCCGAGCGGCCTGGCTGTTCGACGAGGTGGTCGTCGGCGTCCTCGTCAACGAAGCGAAGGCCGGGCTGTTCTCCCTCGACGAGCGGCTGGGCATGCTGAGCGAAGCCGTTTCCGAGCATGACAACGTGCAGGTGTCGTCGTTTGACGGCCTGCTGGTCGACTTCTGCCGTGCTCACGACGCGGTGGCGATCGTGAAGGGTTTACGCAGCGGGGGCGACTTCGACTACGAGGTGCAGATGGCGCAGATGAATGAGCGGCTGGCGGGGGTCGAGACCGTGTTCCTCCCGGCTCGGCCAGGACTGAGTTTCGTGGCTTCGAGCCTGGTCAAGGAAGTGGCCCGATTTGGCGGAGACGTGACGGGCCTCGTACCGTCATACGTCCTCGAACCGCTGCGGCGTCGGCTGGCCGACTGAGCCATGAGCCGTCACCAGAGTTCTGACTCATCCCTAGAAAGGGCCCATGTGGAAGTCGCGCAGGCTATCGAGGAGCTTCGCACGACCGTCGAAGACGCCCGGTCCATGCCGATGTCACAGTCGGCGGTCGTCAACCGCGCGGAGCTGCTCGAACAGATCGACGAGCTTCAGGCCACGCTCGCAGAGGCGTTCACCGCTTCAGACGAGGTCTTCTCGGAGCGCGACCAGCTCGTCCAGGAGGCGCGCAATGAGGCGGAGCGAATCGTCGCCGAGGCCTACAACGAACGCGAGAGGCTGGTCTCCGAGACCGAGGTCTACCAAATCGCCAAGCGCGAGGCAGACAACTGCGCAGCGCCGCCGACGCCGACGCAGCAGCGCTACGCCACGAGACGGACGAGTACGTCGACCAGCGCCTCGCGAACCTCGAGATCGCCCTCAACAAGACGCTCGACGCGGTCACGCGAGGCAGGGACCGGCTGCACGGTAGATCGGGGCTCGACGAGCTGGATGACGCGGAGCGTAACGACGACGAGCCGCCGTTCCGGTTCCCCGGCCATCACTGACCCGCTGGATATCGCTCGATTTGAGGCTGGCAAGGCACACCAGTTACCCTTAGTGGCTGCCTTCTCCGGAGGGCAGTGCTGTGTGGTCTGCCACCTGTCGGAAGCTACTGGAAGTTTGTGCGATGCGTCTCGACCCGCGTTCGCCGTTCGTGATCAACACCCATGAGCTCGGACGACGACCCGGATCGATGCGGACCCGTGAGCTCTCGGTGCCGGCCCCGGCAGACCTTGGTATCGAATTGCTTCGGTGTCCCCGAAGGATCTCCTGTCGAGCTGGACCTGCGGCTCGAAGCGGTCATGGAGGGGGTGCTCGCGTCCGGACGGCGTGGGCCACGCTCTCCGGGGAGTGCGCACGGTGCCTGGAGCCGATCGAGGACGACCTCGAGGTGACGCTCCAGGAGCTGTACGTCTATCCCGAAAGCGACGCCGAGGAGGACGAAGCCAGTCGGCTCGATGGTGAGTTGTCTCGATCTCGAGCCGGTTCTGCGGGACGCGGTAGTGCTTGCACTGCCGTTCCAACCCGTGTGTGCCCCCGACTGTCAGGGGCTGTGCCTCGAGTGCGGGGCGCGGCTCGCTGACGATCCCGGGACATCACACACGAGCGAGAGTGTCGACCCCCGATGGGCCGCACTCTCCACCCTGACCACTGAACGAAGCCGACGCCGACAACCACCGCGCCCGGCCGAGACGAGGAGTAACCGTGGCTGTTCCGAAGCGGAAGATGTCGCGCAGCAACACGCGCCACCGCCGTTCCCAGTGGAAGGCTGTCACTCCCTCGCTCGTGACGTGCGCCAACCCGGCCTGCGGCTCCAAGCACCTGCCGCACCGGGCGTGCCCAGAGTGTGGGCAGTACGGCGCTCGCGCCGACCGTCGCCAGGTCCTCTGACTGCGGCCGACGTGGACAAAGCGGCCGTGAGCGAGTCGCGTGACGAGCTGTGCGCGGACATCGGGGTTGACGAATCTCGACCCCGAGCTGTTGAACCGTGCCCTGACCCACCGGTCGTTCGCGTACGAGAACGGCGGACTGCCGACCAACGAGCGGCTGGAGTTCCTCGGCGACTCCGTGCTCGGTGTCGTCGTCACCGAGTCGCTGTATCTGACCCATCCCGACCTGTCCGAGGGCCGGCTGGCCAAGCTGCGGGCTGCCGTCGTCAACGCCCGCGCCCTTGCCGAGGTCGCTCGCACGCTCGGCCTCGGCGAACACATCATGCTCGGCCGCGGCGAGGAGTCGACCGGTGGCCGCGACAAGTCCTCGATCCTGTCCGACGCTGTCGAGGCGCTGATCGGTGCGTCTACCTCGACCAGGGCTTCGAGGTCGCCGGCGATGTCATCCACCGCTTGTTCGACCCGCTGATGCTCGCGGCCGCCGCCCTCGGCGCCGGCCTCGACTGGAAGACCAGCCTGCAAGAGCTGTCCGCAGACCTCGGGCTCGGCGTGCCCGAGTACCTCATCGAGGACAGCGGGCCTGACCACGAGAAGACCTTCGTCGCCCGGGTTCGGGTCGGCGACGGCGTCTACGGTCACGGCACCGGTCGGTCCAAGAAGGAAGCCGAGCAGCAGGCGGCCGAGACGGCCTGGCGGACCATTCGTGACGCACACGCCGTCACCGGCGCGCGGCCGAAGGTCGTCGACGACGACGAGCTCTCCCTCGACTGAGCCGGCCACCCGTGAGTGAGTCCGCCGGTGCCTGAGCTGCCCGAGGTTGAGGTTGTACGCCGCGGCCTCGAGTCCTTCGTGGTGGGCCACACCATCGAGCGCGTGCGTGTGCTGCACCCGCGACCAGTCCGCCGGCACCTCGCTGGCGTTGCCGACTTCGAGACCCAGCTGGCCGACCGCCGCATCATCGGCGCCCAGCGACGGGGCAAGTACCTCTGGCTGGCGCTCGACTCCGGTGATGCCGTCCTCGGGCACCTCGGGATGAGCGGGCAGCTGCTCGTCCAGCCGCGCGCGGCTCCCGTCGAGCGGCACCTGCGGGTCGTGTTCGAGCTGTCGGAGGGGCGTGACCTGCGGTTCGTCGACCAGCGGATGTTCGGCGGTCTTTTGGTGTCCCGCGACGGCGCCGAGCTTCCCGACGAGATCGCGCACATCGCTCGTGACCCGCTCGACCCGGCGTTCGACGAGGCGGGGTTCGTCGCGGCGGTGCGCAGACGGCGTACGGGCATCAAGCGGGCGCTGCTCGACCAGTCCCTCATCTCCGGTGTCGGCAACATCTACGCCGACGAGGCGCTGTGGGCGGCCAAGCTGCACTACGCCCGCCCGACCGAGACGTTGCGACGGGCGGAAGTCGACCGGCTGCTCGCCGAGGTGCGCGCCGTGATGGGCCGCGCTCTCGATCTCGGCGGTACGTCGTTCGACGCCCTCTACGTCAACGTCAACGGCGAATCGGGCTACTTCGACCGATCGCTCGTCGTCTACGGGCAGGAAGGTGAGCCCTGCCCGCGCTGCGGGACGCCAGATCCGCCGCGACGCGTTCATGAACCGCTCGTCCTTCACCTGTCCGCGTTGCCAGCCGCGGCCGCGCCGGGCGCGCTGGTGACGGCCCGCTCGGCGGCGATCCCGTCGGGCACCTGGCCGTCCTGGTCGATCGGGGTCCAACCCTCCGTGCGAACCCACTCCGAACTGCATCCGCGGCAGGCGAACACGCGCAGCGAGCCAGCTTTGTCATCGCGCCAGGTCTCGCCGGTGGGCGACCACACGCAGATCGACTGACAGGGGTGCACTGCCACCGGGCGAGGCCGCGCCGCACCGGGCGATCCGGCGGACTCCCAGGGCGTGGACGTCATCAGTGCCCATTGTGCCCGCGAGCCCTCCCAGCAGTTGACCAGGGGACGAACGGGTGTCACCCTGGGAGCAGCAGCGCATTCCGGCCGCCGGCCAACGGCCCGCCGACGTTGAAGACCGAACAGTTGTCCTGGAGGAAGCATTCATGGCCAAGGCTCTCCTTGGGTACGTCGCCTCAGACCACCGTCGTCTCGACGACAACCAACGCCTACGCCGCAAGATCGCTGACCTCGAAGCTATGGTGCTCCGGCTCCAGGCTGAGAACGACGCGCTTGCCGCTCAGGTGCACGACGGGGACCTGCTCATGGTTCCCGACCACATCGAGTCCCACGCAACGGTCCGGGCCTGACTGGCCCTGTGCGAGCTCCGACGGGTCGCCTTCGACCCGTCGTCGTCGGCCGTTCCCGCCGCCCGCCGCCGGCCTTTCGCCGGTCGAGTTTGCCGAGACCCGTGACCCCTGGCCCGCTGTCTCGTTGATCCGGTGATGTCCGCTGATCAGGAGGATTCATGCCGGCGAGCCCCCGCAAACCAGTCCGTCCAGCAGTGAGAGCGGTCTTCCGCACCGCAGTGGCCGGAGCCGCCGCCGGAGCGCTCGCCGTGCTTTCGGCGCTTCCCGCCACTGCTCACGACGGTGACCGTGAGCGGATGCAGGAGATGCGCGACCTCTACAGCGAGGGCGTGAACGTGCCGTTCGCCAGCAGTCCGAACGTGAGTCTCGTGTCGTCTTTCCCCGACACGGCAGCGATCTCGGGTGTTTTCTCACCTTCTGCCCCGTACTTCTACGTCTCCAGCCTCGACTCCATCAGCGTGTATGACGTTAGCGACCCGCTGAGCCCGCAGCTGACCGGCGTGCTGCCCGAGCTCGTCTTCGAGAACGAAGCGATGAACTACGGCGAGCGCACCAACGCGCAGGGCCACACGACCCGCTTCGTGCTCGTCGGAGTTGACCTGACGCAGGCGTCGCCAAGCGACATCCAGCACAACAACCCCACCGGCAACAACGAGGTCGTCGTGATCGACGTGACCGACCCGGCGAACCCGTTCATCCGGTCGCGCGCACCCGCCACGACGTCCACGCACACCTTGGCCTGCGTCAATGCCCGCAACTGCACGACGGCATACACCGCCGGAAGCGACGGCCGTTACTCGATCATGAACCTCTCGTCGCTGAACACCCCGAAGGAAGTCGACGCCAACCCAGGCACGGCCGGAGTCCAAGGCTTCCGCTCGCCCGCCTCGGGCCCGGGTGGTCCGCTCGAGGCAGGCCACAAGTGGAACTTCGACTCCGCCGGCTACGGCTTCCACACCGGCGGCGCTGGCACCTCGGTCTTCAACGTGTCGAAGCCGCGCGCCCCTCGGCTTGTCACGACGACCGGTGCCGCCGGGGTTGCACCGGGGTGGAACGATTTCATCCACCACAACTCCGACCGGCCGAACGCCCGTGCGTTCAAGCCGTCCAGTGCCCCCTCGATGAGCAACGGCAACGTCGCCCTCATCACCGAAGAGGACTACGAGAACACCGACTGCGCGACGGCCGGGTCCTTCCAGACCTGGAAGATCACGAAGCTCGACGGCACACCGGCGGCTGTGAAGCCCCTCGACAAGATCAACCCCGTCACCGAAGGCGGTGGCGGCATCTCACCGCCGCAGCACGCGTTCTGCTCCGCCCATTGGTTCGACTACCACCCGTCGGGCATCGTGGCCCTGGCGACGTACGGCGGCGGGCTGAGACTCATCGACGTGCGTGACCCGCAGAATCTCAAGCAGTACGGCTACGCGACCTGGGGCGTCTCGGAGGTCTGGGACGCGTACTGGGCGCCGACCCGCAACCGGCAAGGTGAGGCCACCGGCAAGTCCAACATCGTGTACACAGTGGATCTGGTCCGCGGCATCGACGTCTACTCGGTCTCGCTGCCTGGCAGGAAGGGCGCAGACAGTGCAGTTCCGCTGAGCGGACCGTCGTTCCAGGCGGGACTCGACGGCACCGCCGCACTGTTGGTCCTGGGCTCGTTGACGGTTGCGGTCGTGCTACGCCGCCGCGCCGCCCACTTGGCGGCCTGACCTCCAGGCTTCGGCGGCCTGACCTCCGCAGGTCGAGCCGACCTCCGCCGGTCGTGCCCGAGAGCTGACCTCCGCCGGTCGAGCTTGTCGAGACCAGGCCCTAGGCTCGGGCGATGAGTTTGCGCTTGGAGCCCATGACCTCGGCGGAGTACGACGTCTGGCGTCAACAAGCCGTCAGCGAGTACGGCGAAGAGTTCGTCAAGTCCGGAATCCTGTCTCCGGAGGACGCCGCTAAGCGTGGCGAGGATGACTTCGCCATGCTGTTGCCCGACGGCTTGGCCACCGAAAACCATTCGATCTACACAGCCTTCGTCGACGACGTGCCGGTCGGCACGCTGTGGCTGGAGTTCCGTGAGCGGCCGGGCGGCCTTCAGGGGTTCGTCTACTCACTCGCGGTGGACGAGTCGCAGCGCCGCAAGGGCTACGGCCGCGCGATCATGCAAGCCGGCATCGAGGAATGTCGTGAGCGTGGCGCGAGGGCCATCGGTCTGAACGTGTTCGGCCACAACGACGGCGCCCGGGCGCTCTACGACTCGCTCGGATTCGGGGTCGAGTCGACCTCGATGAAGCTGACCCTCTGATCACCACTGTTGCGGCGTGGGGGAGCGGACGGGTCGGAATGCCCGGGTAGTGTTCGGGCTGGCCTTCCCCAACGCCCGGCACGCCCCACGGCCCACCAAGGCGCTTCACGCGTCTGAAGGAGCCCCTTGTACGTCGAAGGAGCACCGTGTACCTCAAGAGCCTGACGCTGCGCGGATTCAAGTCGTTCGCCTCCAGCACCACCCTCCAGCTCGAGCCAGGAATCACGTGCGTGGTCGGCCCCAACGGGTCCGGTAAGTCCAACGTGGTGGATGCGCTCGCCTGGGTGATGGGCGAGCAGGGCGCGAAGTCGCTTCGCGGCGGCAAGATGGAGGACGTCATCTTCGCCGGTACGTCGGCACGCCCCCCGCTGGGCCGCGCCGAGGTGCTGTTGACCATCGACAACTCCGACGGTGCCCTGCCGATCGAGTACTCCGAGGTGACGATCTCCCGCACGATGTTCCGCGGTGGCGGCTCCGAGTACGCTCTCAACGGTCAGACCTGCCGGCTCCTCGACATCCAGGAGTTGCTCAGCGACTCCGGGATCGGCCGGGAGATGCACGTGATCGTCGGGCAGGGTCAGCTCGACGCGATCCTGCATGCATCGCCCGAGGAGCGCCGTGGCTTCGTCGAAGAGGCCGCGGGTGTGCTCAAGCACCGCAAGCGCAAAGAGAAGGCGTTGCGCAAGCTCGATGCGACCGATGGCAACCTGACCCGCCTCAGCGATCTGCTGAGCGAGATTCGCCGACAGCTCAAGCCGCTGGGGCGGCAGGCCGACGTGGCGCGACGGGCCTCCGTCGTACAGATGGACGTCCGCGACGCCCGCGCCAGGTTGCTGGCCGATGACGTGGTGCGTGTGCGTGACTCGCTTCAGCAGGAGCTTGCCGACGAGGAAGGGCTGCGGGCCCGCCGCGTTGCGGCGGAGGACGCCGTCGAGAGCGCACGGGCCAGCGAAACCGAGATCGAGGAGCAGCTTCGCGGCGATGCCCCGCTGCTGACGCGCGCACAGGACACCTGGTTCGCGTTGTCCGGGCTTCGTGAGCGGATCCGCGGCACGGCGAGTCTGGCAGCGGAGCGGGTCCGCAACGCCGCCGACGAGCCGCTCGAGGAGCGACGCGGTCAAGATCCCGACGAGCTCGAGGCCCAGGCGGCGAGGATCCGGGCCGACGAGGAGGCGATCACCTCCGACACGGTGCAGTTGCGCGATGCCCTCAGCGCCGCCGTCGACGCCCGTCGCTCAGCCGAGGAGACCCACGCCGCCGAGGAGTCGCGGGTCGCCGGCGTCATTCGCGCGGCCGCCGACCGACGAGAGGGCCTGGCGCGGCTCACCGGTCAGGTCAACGCGATCAGGAGCCGTGGCGCCGCCGCCGCCGACGAGCTCGGTCGCCTGTCCGAAGCCCTGGAGCGCGCGGTCACCCGCGCCGATCGGGCTCAACGGGAGTTCACCTCGCTCGAGACACGCATCGCTGGACTTGATGCCGGTGAGCGTGGCCTCGACGCCGAGCACGAAGGAGCCTCGTCGCTTCTCGCGGACCTCGAAGACCGGCTCGCCAAGCTCGCCGGGGAAGCCCAGCACGCCGAGCGCGAGCGCGCTGCCCTCGTCGCGCGCAAAGAGGCCCTCGAGATGGGGCTCGCGCGAAGGGACGGAGCGGGCGCCTTGCTGGCGGCGACTGACGAGGTGTCGGGGCTGCTCGGCACGGTGGCCGCGCTGCTCTCCGTGCGGCACGGCTTCGAGGCAGCGGTTGCAGCAGCCCTCGGCTCAGCCGCGGACGCCGTCGCGGTGCAGGACCTCGATGGCGCCGTCGGGGCGATCGAGCATTTGAAGGACGCTGACCTCGGCCGAGCCAGCCTCCTGCTGGCCGGTGGTGTTGTCGACGACAGCACCTGGCCCGGTCTGCCCGTTGGTGCGACGTACGCCGTCGATGTCGTCGAGGCACCGGCGTCGGTGCAGCCGGCGTTGCGGCGACTGCTGTTCAAAACGGCTGTCGTCGACGACTTGACGGCTGCGCGGCGGCTCGTCGACCAGTTCGCCGACATCGTCGCGGTGACCCGTGACGGCGACGTGATCGGAGCCGCGTATGCCGTCGGAGGTTCGGCGTCGCAGCCGAGTCTGATCGAGGTGCAGGCCGCGCTCGACGAGGCGACCGAGGCTCTCACGCAAGCCAGCTCGGCCAGCGAGCGGCTGCGTTTTGAGGTGAGCACCCTGGAGGCTGAGCGCCTCGATGTGCAGGGCCGCGTCGACGTGGCGCTGGCCAAGCTCCATGAGTCCGATGCCGCGATGGCGGCCGTGGCCGAGGAGCTCGGTCAGCTCGGTTCCCAGGCGCGGGCGGCGAAGGCCGAGGCTGAGCGGATTCGTGCAGACATGGCTACCGCAGAGCAGGCGAGGGACGGCGACGCCGCCGGACTCACCGAGCTCGAAGCCCGACTCCATGCTGCCGAGCACCAGACCGAGGATGAGCCCGACCTCACAGTGCGCGACCGGCTGGCCGAGGCCGCGCGCGTCGCCAGGTCGGCAGAGACAGACGCCCGGCTCGGGCTGCGCACCGCCGAGGAGCGAGCCCGCGCCCTGCACGGACGCGCCGATGCCCTGTCCCGCGCGGCAGAGCAGGAGAGGCTGGCGCGGGTGCAGGTGGCGGCACGCCGGGAGCGGCGGATCCGCCAGGCCAGGGTGGCCGAGGCGGTGGGCAAGGGCGCCCACGTGGTCCTGGCCTCCCTGGAGCGGTCACTGGCGTGAGGCGGCCCGACGACGTACGCAGGTGGAGGAGTCTCGCGCCGACCGAGAGCGGCGACTCGGTGAGATCCGTTCCGGCTTGCGCGAGCTCGAAGTCGAGCTGGCCAAGTTGACCGACACGGTTCACCGAGACGAGATGCTGCGCGCCGAGCAGCGGCTGCGGATCGAGCAGCTCGAGCAACGCTCGCTCGACGAGCTGGGGCTCGACCTGCAGTCGCTGGTCGCCGACTACGGCCCTGACCAGCTCGTCCCACCCAGCCCGGTGGTCGCCGGCGACGAGGGCGACCCAATGCCGGAGCCGGCGCCGTACGTCCGCGAGACAGCAGCAGAAGCGGCTCCGCAGTGCCGAGCGCGCTCTCGCCGAACTCGGCCGCATCAACCCCCTCGCGCTGGAGGAGTTCTCCGCGCTCGAGGAGCGCCACAAGTTCCTGACCGAGCAACTGGACGACCTGAGGAAGACCAGGAACGACCTGCTCGACATCGTGAAGGAGGTCGATGGCCGTGTCGAGCAGGTGTTCGCGGAGGCGTATGCCGAGGTGGCGCACCAGTTCGAGATCGTCTTTTCGCGGCTGTTCCCTGGCGGCGAGGGGCGGCTCGTCCTGACGACCCCGACGACTTGCTCAACTCCGGTATCGAGGTCGAGGCGCGGCCCCCGGGCAAGAAGATCAAGCGGCTGTCGCTGCTGTCAGGCGGCGAGCGGTCGCTGGTCGCGGTGGCGTTCCTGGTCTCGCTGTTCAAGGCGCGGCCGTCGCCGTTCTACATCCTCGACGAGGTCGAGGCGGCGCTCGACGACACCAACCTCGGGCGACTGCTGGAGATCTACGAAGAGCTGCGCGAAAGCTCACAGCTGCTCGTCATCACCCACCAGAAGCGCACGATGGAGGGCGCCGACGCGCTGTACGGCGTCTCGATGCGCGGCGACGGCGTCTCGACGGTGATCAGCCAGCGACTGCGCGAGCGCTGCGCTCCGCTTAGCCGGCACCCGGGTTATCTCCGTCACACCCGCCGACGTCCGTGGCGGCGACCCGACCCGCCCAGGCCGTGGTGACCATCGACCGTGGCGTGCTCGACGCCGCAGCACGATCACCTCGCTGAGCTGGGAGATCCGCACCATGCTGTTCATCGCTCTCGCCACTGCTCGCCGTGCTCGTCCTCGCCGGCCTGATCACGGCCTACGTCGCCTACCCGCACCGCGGCGAGGACATCCCGCATGCCGCGTGGCTCTCCGACGCGATGACGAAGTCCAACCGCACCATCACCGAGAAGTTGCGCCGACTCGACACCAAGGTCGACGAGAAGATCCGCAACTGACCGTTCCACCCTGCGGGCACTTTGCTCGCGTCTGGGAAGATGACTGACCGTGCCTGAAGTTCTGTACATCGCCCTGGCCATCGCCGTGGTTGCCCTGACTCGCGGTCGCCGGGCTTGGTCACGCGATCACGCCGTCGCCCGGATGCGCCAACTGACATCCCCCGGCAGGCTCCAGCTCCGCCGACCTGGACGCGCAGACGACGAGGCGAGGCCTGCGCGCGATGCGGCACCGGCACCGTCGACGAAGTCGTCCTGCCGGACGACGTACTCGCCGGTGGCGACACGGCAACCCTGCCTTCGACTTGAGACGCCGGATCCCGTTGCCGGCCGGCTGCACCGGTTGCGCGCGCGGCTCGCCCGCTCCCAGTCGACGCTCGGCAAGGGCTTGCTCGCGCTTGCTCTCGCGCGACCGCCTCGACGACGCAGACGTGGGAGGAGATCGAGGACACGCTGCTCGCCGCCGACGTCGGCGTCGCGCCCGACTCAGGAGCTGGTCGAGCGTCTGAAGACGCGTGTCCGGGTCGAGTCCGCCAGCGGGCGCAGGCCGCCAAGGCGCTGCTGCGCGAGGAGCTCGTCGCCCTCGTCGACCCCACGCTCGACCGCGACCTCCACGCCGACCGGCGCGGAGGGCAAGCCCGGCGTCGTCATGGTGGTCGGCGTCAACGGTGTCGGAAAGACCACCACCGTCGGCAAGATCGCGCGCGTGCTCGTCGCCCAGGACAAGGACGTGCTGCTCGGCGCCGCCGACACCTTCCGCGCCGCCGCCGCCGACCAGCTGACCACGTGGGGCGAGCGCGTCGGCGTCCCGACCGTCCGCGGCGACGAGGGCGCCGACCCCGCGAGCGTGGCGTTCGAGGCGTGCGAGGCCGGTGTCGAGCAAGAGGTCGACACGGTCCTCATCGACACCGCCGGTCGGCTGCACACCAAGACCGGGCTGATGGACGAGCTCGGCAAGGTCAAGCGGGTCGTCGAGAAGCAGGCGCCCGTCGACGAGGTGCTGCTGGTCATCGACGCGACGACGGGTCAGAACGGGCTCACCCAGGCCCGAATCTTCGCCGAGGTCGTCGACGTGACCGGCATCGTGCTTGACGAAGCTCGACGGCACGGCCAAGGGCGGCATCGTGATCTCTGTGCAGCGCGAGCTCGGTGTGCCGGTCAAGCTCGTCGGGTTGGGAGAAGGCGCCGACGACCTGGCGCCGTTCGAGGCCGAGGCGTTCGTCGACGCCCTGCTCGACAACTGACCCTCCCGCCGAGTGGTCACGTATGCCGCGCCGAGTGGTCACGTATGCCGTGCCGAGTGGTCACGTATGCCGCGTGCTGGCGGTTGGTCGAGCTTGTCGAGACCCCACATCTCGACAAGCTCGATCACCGGAGACGGGCACCGGCGCTCACGAGGCCGGCGTCATGGCCCACCTGATGGTCCCCGTCAACAGCCGCCCTGCTGGTTTGACGGCGACTGCCTCCGCTAGCGGCAGGTAGGGCAGCCGAAGCGGCCACCGGGTCCATGGCGGCATCAATCCCACAGCGGCGGCAGCAATAAAGCCGTAGCCGGCCCGTGCAGCAAAAGGCAGCGGCGGCTGCAGCAGCATGAACCGCGCTGCCGCCCGCGCCTCCTTCGTCCCGGCGAGCTCAGGTCGGTAGGCCGCGAGCTGAGACCGCATATCGGCCTCGGTGAGAGGCGGGTCGACGACGCCCAGCGCCTCGGCCACCCGAGCCGTGTCGGCGACGTACCCGTCGCGCCCGGATTGGTCGAGGGGCTCGGCGCCGTACGCCGTGTGGGCAGCGAGGAAGCTGTCGATCTCAGCGATGTGAACCCACCGCAGCAGGTGCGGGTCGGACGCTGAGTATGCACGCCCATCCGGCGCAACGCCCCGCACCCGTTGGTGGATGCTGCGGATGCGGGCGACCATCGCCTCGGCATCATCGGCTGTGCCGAAGGTCGTCACGGCGAGGAAGTAGCTCGTGCGTTGCAACCGGCCCCACGGGTCACCCTGGAAGCCCGAGTGCCCCGCGACACCCGCCATCGCGAGGGGATGCAGCGACTGCAGCAGCAGAGCGCGCAAGCCCCCGACGAACATCGACGCGTCACCATGCACCTGCCGGATCGGCCTGTCGTCGTCGAACCACCGCGGCCCCGGTGTGTCGTGGATCCGGGCCCGCTTCGCTTGCCCCTCAGGCCCGGCGACCCGGCCGAACAACTCTTGTCCAAGCCGGGTGCGCACCAGAGTCAACGGTGAGCGGTTCACCTTGCCAGTATGCAAGGTTCGTGCGCGGCCGCCAACGTCACCGTGTCAGCTCCGGCGTCGTACGCTGGCGCCATCGCTGATGACACCGCAGAGCGCTGTTGACACTGCAGAGCCAGGAGGCCGCGTGAACTTTCCTCTCTACTGGCGCGACCAGGAGACCATGCGTTGGACCGCGACGGTCCTGGAGTCGAGCGAGGCCGGGGTCGTGCTCGACGAGTCCGCGTTCTATCCAGGCGGAGGTGGACAGCCCGCCGACGCCGGCGTGCTGGAATGGGGTGGCGTCTTCACGCGGATCGAGGGTGTCGACGGTGCCGGTGCGCTCGTTCCGGTCGACGGCGACCCGGTGCCCATGGCCGGTACGTCGGTCGAGGCCCGGCTCGACGACGTACGTCGTCAGTCGCTGATGCGTACCCACTCGGCACTGCACGTGGTCTGCGGGGTGGTCTTCCGCGACTTCGGCGCGCTGGTCACCGGCTCGAACATGGAGCCGCTCACGGGCCGGATGGACTTCAACCTCCCCGAGGTGCCTGAGGGGTTCAAGGCCGACCTCGAGCGGCGAGTCAATGAGGAGATCGCCCTTAACCGGGCGATCACGGCCCGCATCGTCAGCCGCGCGGAGGCACTCAGCGACAGTGACGTGATGCGGACGGCCCAGTTCCTGATCCCCGACGAGGTCGAGCAGGTGCGCATCATCGATGTGGCCGGGCTCGATGCACAGGCGGACTCCGGCACCCATGTCGCGTCGACCCGGCAGATCGGTGAGGTCGCGATCGCCAAGGTTGAGAGCAAGGGCAAAGGCTTCCGTCGCGTCCGGGTAGTCCTACCGACCGGCTGAGAGCACCACTGTTCTTCGCAGTGGCCGACATCAGGTGGATCCGGGCCTGCATCAGGTCGGCCACTTAGAGCAAGCCTGGGCTTGAGGAGTTCACGCGGCTGTAACACAACGGCGTGAAAGGTCACGCGCGCGCAACACGATCTGGCGGCCGGTGAAACCTGGCTGAAGGAAGGTCGACGTACCAGTGAGACGTCGGCTCGGACATCGTGGTCGCAAGGCCCGGCGGCTCCCCATGGCAAAGCAACAGCACGAGGAGACGTCTCATGAACTCCGGAGACACCGCATGGGTCCTCACCAGCGCTGCGCTGGTGCTGCTGATGACCCCTGGGCTCGCCCTCTTCTACGGCGGCATGGTCCGCTCGAAGAGCGTGCTCAACATGATGATGATGAGTTTCGGCGCCATCGGGGTGGTGGGCGTCCTCTGGACGCTTTTCGGCTACTCGATGGCGTTCGGCGACGATGTCGGCGGGGGGCTGCTCGGTAGTCCTCAGAGTTCTTCGGCCTCAGCTCGCTGATGGGCACCAACGGCCTCGACAACGCTTCGCGTCCAACGACCTCGTGTTCACGATCCCGTCGATGGCCTTCGTGGCGTTCCAGGTGATCTTCGCGATCATCACGGTCGCGCTGATCTCCGGCGCCATCGCCGACCGCGCGAAGTTCGGCGACTTGGCTGGTATTCACGGGGATCTGGGCGACGCTGGTCTACTTCCCGGTTGCGCACTGGGTGTTCGCCTTCGACGGAGCGGAGTCGGAGACGGGCGGGTGGATCGCCAACAAGCTGCTCGCGATCGACTTCGCCGGCGGGACCGCTGTCCACATCAACGCCGGCGCCGCAGGTCTTGCCCTGGCGATCGTGCTCGGCAAACGAGTGGGCTGGCAAGCGTGACCCGATCCGGCCGCACAACCTGCCGCTGGTGATGATCGGCGCCGGGCTGCTGTGGTTCGGATGGTTCGGCTTCAACGCGGGGTCCGCGCTGGCGGCGAACGGTCAAGCCGCCGAGGTGTTCGTCAACACCCTGGTCGCCACGGCGCGGCCATGCTCGGCTGGCTGCGTCGACGGAGCGCATCCGCGACGGGCACGCGACCTCGCTCGGCGGCGCCTCCGGTGCCGTCGCCGGCCTGGTCGCGATCACCCCGTCGTGCTGCGCGCGTCACGCCGCTCGGCGCGATCGCCCTCGGCGCGGTGGCGGGCGCCTGTGCGCACTTGCCGTCGGGCTCAAGTACAAGTTCGGCTTCGACGACTCGCTCGACGTCGTCGGTGTCCACCTCGTGGGTGGTGTGGTCGGGTCGATCGCCGATCGGCTTCCTCGGCACGGCCGACAGCGTCGCCGGCGTTGACCGGGCTCCTGTACGGCGGCGGGGTTGACGAGTTGTGGCGGCAAGCAGTCGGTCGCCGGCGCTGTCGGTGCGCCTTCTCGTTCGTCTTGACCTTCATCATCGGCTACGCGCTCGACAGGCCACGATCGGCTTCCGCATCGACGAGGACGAAGAGGTCAGCGGGATCGACCAGCTGCGCACGCCGAGACGGCGTACGACTTCCACCAGACCTTCGGAGGCGTGCGCTCACTGGAGGCGCGGCTCTGTCTGACCGGAGGATCGTGCCACCCGAGCCCGCTGACGCGCCGGACCCGGAGAAGGAGAGTGTGGACGCATGAAGCTCATCACTGCGGTGATCAAGCCGCACAAGCTCGAGGACGTCCGCGCCGCGCTCGAGACGTTCGGGGTCACCGGGATGACGGTCACCGAGGCAAGCGGCTACGGCCGGCAGAAGGGTCACACCGAGGTGTACCGAGGCGCGGAGTACGACATCGCGCTCATCCCCAAGGTGCGGCTGGAGGTCGTCGTCGAGGACGCCGAGGCCGAAGACATCGTCGGCGTCATCGTCAAGAGCGCCCAGACCGGTCGCATCGGTGACGGCAAGGTCTGGGTGACGCCCGTCGAGACCGTCGTGAGGGTGCGCACGGGTGACCGGGACTCCGACGCGGTCTGAGCAGCGGACGCGACCGCGCAGCGGCAGCCGACGAGCGGCTGCGCTCGCTGTGGGACCAGGCCTGCGAGGAGCCTGGACCTTCCCACGGCGGGCGTGGCCCTCGTCGCCGTCGGCGGCTACGGGCGCGGCGAGCTGTCACCGTGGAGCGACCTCGACGTCGTGCTCCTCGCAGCCGACGGGTACGACGACCGCCTCTCGCGCCAGCTCGCCGAGAGACTCTGGTACCCGCTGTGGGACGACAACGTCGCTCTCGACCACTGCGGTCCGCACCGAGAGCGAGCTCCGGACGGCAGCCGGCGACGACCTGCGAGTCGCGCTGGGTCTGCTCGACATGCGGCACGTCGCCGGCGATCCCGCGCTGACGCTCAGCAGCCCGAGTACGATGCTCGCCGACTGGCGGCGGGCCGCCAAGCACCGGCTGCCGAAGCTCGCGGCGGCGACGCGCGAACGGTGGAGCGCGGTCGGCGACCTCGCGCATGCCACGACCCCGGACCTCAAGGACGCGCCGCGGTGGGCTGCGGGACGTGACGCTGCTGCGGGCCTGCTGGCCAGCTGGCTGGTCGACGTGCCTGCGGCCGAGCTCGATCGGCTGGCAGCGCGACCTGCTCGAGATCCGGGATGCCCTGCAGGAGACCACCGGCCGTCACTCCGACCGGCTCGTCGCCGACTACGCCGCCGAGGTCGCGGAGCGGGCTGCGGTCTGACCGACGCCGAGGCGCTGCGCACGGAGCTGGTGGCGACCGGCCGCGCGATCGGGCACCTGGCCGCGGTCGCGCTCCGCAACGTCGACTGGATGCTGCGCTCCCGCGCGGACCGGCTCCGCGCCGGCCCGTGCTCGACGTGCTCGCGCCCGGCGTCGGCGTCCTACCGCGGCGAGGTGGTGCTGACGGAGAGAGCGCAGGCCCGCGACAGGACCCGCTGCTCGGCGCTGCGCGCCGCCGAGGCCGCGGCGACGCGCGACCTGGTGCTCACCGACTGCGGCCGCGGCCCGGCTCGGCAGCGAACTGGCGCCGATGCCGGTGCCGTGGCCGGCCGAGGCGCGCGCGCTGTTCGCCCGGCTGCTCGCGGCCGGGCCCGGCGCTCGTCGACGTCTGGGAGAGCCTCGACCAGTACGGCGTCGTCGAGGCGCTGCTGCCCGAGTGGAAGCGGGTGCGCCACCTCGCGCCGCAGTCGTCCGGTGCACCGCTTCACCGTCGACCGGCACCTGGTGCAGACCTGCGTCGAGCTGGCGCCGTTCCTCGAGCGAGTCGAGCGCCCCGACCTGCTCGTGACGGCCGCGCTCCTGCACGACATCGGCAAGGGTGACGACGGCGACCACTCCGAAGTAGGAGCGGTGATCGCCGGGGACATCGCAGGCCGGATGGGATTCCGGGCGATGGACGTGGCCGTCGTGGCGCGGCTTGTCCGCCACCACTTGCTCCTGGTCGAGGCGGCGACGACCCAGGACCTCGACGACCCGCGGTCGGTGGCCCACGTGGCGACCGCGGTCGGCAACGTTGACACCCTTGAGCTGCTCGCGGTGCTGACCCGGGCCGACGCGCTCGCCACCGGGCCGCAGGCGTGGTCGCCGTGGCGCAAGCAGCTGGTCGACACCCTCGTCGATCGGACGCGGCGCCACCTGCACACCCATCTGGCGGTCTGAGCGCGACCCGGTGACTCCGGCGCGGCAGGTAGGCTGTGCGCTCGACGTACGTCAGATTCTGGCCGTCTCTGACCGCCTCAACCGCCGCTCCCAAGGACAGATCGCCTCGTGTTCAACACGCTCCAGGACCGCCTCGCCGCGACGTTCAAGAACCTACGCGGCAAGGGCAGGCTCTCCGACGCTGACATCGACGCCACCTGCAGCGAGATCCGCATCGCTCTGCTGGAGGCAGACGTCGCCCTTCCGGCGGTCCGGCAGTTCATCGAGCGCGTGCGCGAACGCGCCAAGGGTGCCGACGTCAGCGAAGCGCTCAACCCGGCCCAGCAGGTCATCAAGGTCGTCAATGAGGAGCTCGTCGAGATCCTCGGCGGGGAGACCCGTCGGCTCAGGTTCGCGAAGACCCCGCCCACCGTGATCATGCTCGCCGGCCTGCAGGGCTCCGGGAAGACCACGCTCGCCGGGAAGCTGGGCCGCTGGCTGAAGGAGCAAGGCAACAGCCCGATGCTGGTGGCCGCCGACCTGCAGCGCCCGAACGCCGTCACCCAGCTCCAGGTCGTCGGCCAGCAGGCGGGGGTCGAGGTCTACGCACCCGAGCCGGGCAACGGCGTCGGTGACCCGGTCATGGTCGCTCGCGACGCTGTGAGCGAGGCCAAGCGGCGCCTGTATGACGTCGTGGTGGTCGACACGGCGGGCCGACTCGGTATCGACGCCGAGCTGATGCAGCAGGCCTCCGACATACGTGATGCCGTCCAACCCGACGAGATCCTCTTCGTGGTCGATGCCATGATCGGCCAGGACGCGCTCACCACCGCACAGGCGTTCCTCGACGGGGTCGGTTTCGACGGCGTGGTGCTGTCGAAGCTCGATGGCGATGCGCGAGGCGGCGCAGCGTTGTCGGTCGCTCAGGTGACGGGCAAGCAGGTGATGTTCGCCTCCAACGGCGAGAAGCTCACCGACTTCGATGTGTTCCATCCCGACCGGATGGCGTCACGCATCCTGGGCATGGGCGACATGATGACCCTCATCGAGCAGGCCGAGAAGGCGTTCGATGCGGATGAAGCAGCAAAGGCTGCGGCGAAGCTCCAGGGTCGAGGTGGCGACTTCACGCTCGACGACTTCCTGCAGCAGATGCAGGCGATCCAGAAGATGGGCTCGATCACCAAGATCATGGGGATGATCCCCGGGATGGCCCAGTTCAAGGATCAGCTGGCAAACTTCGACGACCGGGAGATCGACCGCATCCAGGCACTGATCCTGTCGATGACACCCGGCGAGCGAGGCAACCCGAAGATCATCGACGGCTCAAGGCGGGCGCGGATCGCCAAGGGGGCGGGCCGGTCGGTCAGCGATGTCAACCAACTGGTCGACCGATTCTTCGAGGCACGCAAGACCATGCTGGCGATGGCGAGCGGCGGTGGAATGGGTGGGATGCCAGGCCTTGGTGGGCTTTCCGGTGCTGGGAAGAAGTCCAAACAGCGGCAGCAGACCGCCCGGAAGAAGCGTGGATCAGGCAACCCGGCCAAGCGGGCTGCTCAGCAACGAGGAGCCGCGGCAGGCGCTGAGAAGTCCGACAACGGAGCTGCAGCGTTCGGGTTCGGCAAGGAGTCGTCGGCTGAGCTACCCGAGGACTTCGAGCTACCCAAGGAACTGCGCGACCTGCTCTGATGTTGGATCAGAGGCGGGTTGGATAGGCGCGAGTCTGGATCAAGGGCGAGTCAGCTCGGGCTCGCTGGCGGGGTCGCTGACTATTGCCTGCGCCAGCTCGCTCAGTTTCCGATGGTTGTCTCGGGCATACCGGCGCAGCAGCATGAACGCCTCGTCGATGGCCAGGTGGTGAATCTGCGCGAGTGCGCCCTTGGCCTGCTCGATGACAACGCGACTGTTGAGCGCTCCTTGCAGCTGCTCGGCGAGCACCTCAGCACGTCGAACCGCCCGCTCCTGAAGGATCCCGATGGTGGCGACGTCAGCCAGGGTTTGCATGAT
The DNA here is from genome assembly GCA_963811585.1 of uncultured Actinomycetota bacterium. Classification (GTDB taxonomy): domain Bacteria; phylum Actinomycetota; class Actinomycetes; order Propionibacteriales; family Nocardioidaceae; genus JACDHG01. Next base: position 16,827 of record CAWERR010000004.1, on the reverse strand, counting down.
GTGCGCGTCGGACTCAGCCATCCGACCCTTGTCGGCCCCAAACAAGTTCAGCGCGCCGATAATGTCGCCACGTAAGCGGAGTGGGAACGCGTGCACCGAGCGGAAACCCGCCTCGACGGCGCGGCCTGCAAAGTGCGCCCAGCGCTCCTGAACCTCGGTCAGGTCGGCGTTGATCACCGGTGATCCGGTGGTGTAGGCGTCCAGACACGGCCCCTCGCGATACTGCACCTGGAATAGCTCGAGCAGCTTCGTGCGCTCGTCAGAAGCGGCCATGAACTGCAGCTGGCCTTGATGGTCCGCCAGCAAGAGCCCGGCGGCGCTCGCATCGATGAGCTCTGCGGCGCGCGAGGTCACCATCTGCAAGAACTCGATCAGGTCGAACTCGTCGACCAACGTGTCTGCCACCTCGACGAATACCTCGGCAAGCCGCTCCGTTGCGATAACGGTCATGCTGGATACCTCCCACATCCTCGATACGGTTCGCGCAAGCCAATGATCATGGGGCGTCCCGGTCTAATGTCAGTTTACGCATGACGATGTCGCGGGCAACGTCTCCGAGGGCCCGATCGTTAGCGAATGCATGCGCCCGCAGCCGAACGATTGCGTCTTCCAGGCCCACGCCCAACTGGACCATGACCATCCCCTGTGCTTGGTAGAGCTCGGAGCGATAGTCCAGTATCCGATCGAGGCCCTCATTCACAAGACCATTCTCGGCGGTTGCCTGGCCGTCGAGCAGCGTTTGCACTGCTACCTCGGCGAAGCTGAGCGCCTGCGCCAGAGCCTCTCGAGACAGGGAACCCTTCTGGGCGCGGTACACATCGAGGACGCCAAGGCGGGCCGCGCCGACCTGCAAGGGAAACGCGAAGACTGCATGCACGCCCTTTTCGTAGGCGGCGGGAGAATAGACCGGCCAGCGAGCTGAATCGCTGTCTTTGAGGTCGGGTGCGAGGACGGGTTGTCGCAAGGCGAAAGCGTCCATGCAAGGACCTTCGCCGAGGGAGAACTGCATCTCCTCGAGTTGCTGACTGGCGAGGTCCGAAGCGGCTGCGACGCCCCTCGACGTTGTCTCTCCCATCACACTGACTCCTGCGCCCGAGGCTGGGAGTGAGTGGGCAGCCGCGCTGCACAGCCGGCGTAGCCAGCTGATCGTGCCATCTGCTTCGCCGTCGGCCTGCGGTTCAAGTGAGATGAGCGCCCGGACATCGGCAAGTCCGCCGTCCATAGCCCCACCTGCCTCGTAGGTAGGCCACCAGAGTCCAGGGCGGCAGTTGATCGGTCGTGTGTTGACAAGACTACGTCTGAATCAGCGATGCGGTCCTTCGGGTGCCCCAATCTGGCCTTCGTGCGGCTGGACTGGCAACGAGTCTCCCCACATCTGAAGGATCGCCTGGGTGGTGGCCAGCGCTTGAGGTCCCGTATCCGCCGATCGTCGCATCGATGTCTCTTGCGGCGACAGGAAGTCGATAAGTCCCGCTGCCAGTTGTCGCGCAGACTGGTCGTGCTGCTGCGACGCCGCCGCCAGCTCTGATCGCGCCTCGTCGGCAGAGCAGCGCAGGATCGCCATCAGTACGCCGATGGCCTGCTCGATCACCGCGCGGCTCTCAAGGGCTCGAATGAACCCTGCAGCGGCGAGACCATCGCCATCATCGTCAGGGGGCAAGTCTGAGGTCAGATCCGACGGTCGGAGCTGACGACGGGCCTGCTTCGACGCGAGCATGGCCTGGTAGACCTGGTCAAGCACGTCCTGGGCGGACTGCTCACGATCGGCGCGTAGCAAGCCCATCGTGACCGAGACCTGAATGACCTTCCCGCCGATGGCGATCGGCTCCGTAACGGCGGACTTCGCTCGCTCGCTGGCCTTGATCGCGCCGGCCAGAGTGCTGCCCTCGCAGAGGATCGCGAACACGTCGCTACCGAGTCGGGCGACCGTGTCGTCGGCCCGTTGGCTGCCACGTAACCGGGTCGCGATGACAGCGAGGACCTCGTCGCCCACGTGACGGCCATACGTGTCGTTGACCGACTTGAAGTCCTCGACGTCGCCGAAGATGAGGTAGGAACCTGTGCCGGCGAGACCGAGACGACGTACCGCACTCCGTTCCAGTGTCTTGGTGAGCCGGTCGAGCAGTTCGCCGTGGTGAGGCAGGCCGGTCAGTGGATCGAGCGACGCCCGCACGACGAGTTGGTCGACCTGGGAGGCGTAGCTCGTCACTTCGGTAGCAGTCAACCCCACCGTGGCCGGACGACCCCTGCGTGACGGGATGGAGAAGTACGTCATCGCCCAGTGGTGGGGAACGCCACTACCCCTGTCGACAACGGCGTTCTCCATGAAAGCGACCTCATTGTCGAGGGCGTCCTTGAGACGTTCGAGCCATTCAGCGGTGAGGTGGGGCTGAGTCTCGAGCAGGTGCAGACCGAGGATCTGATCGGTATCCCGGCTACTCAGGCGTGCGTACGCGGCGTTGGCCCATCGGCAATGAAGGTCGGAGTCGAACCATGCCAGGGGATGGGGCACCGCTGCGACGAAGGGGGCAAGGGCAGTAGCGCCCTCACTGAGTGTCGAGAAACCCCCCATGTAGCCCTGCCTCCCCGGGACTCGCCCTTGCCTCACGTTCAGTGGCACGCCGGGTCCGGGGCATCTGATGCGGTCGCTGGGAACAGCTGCACAGCCGCAGCACCAGGATATGTGGACAGTGTTCGCGGAAGCAATGAAACATGCCCCTCACTCGCAACAGCTTGGTCGGGTAGCGTCGCGCCATGGCCAGCCAGAGTGGTGCGCTGAAGGTCAGTGGAGTCGTCCTGCCGAGCGGGGAGCGCCGCGACCTGTTCGTCGTCGATGGTCACATCACGTATGACGCAGGGGCCGCCACCGCAGACGCCGAGTCACTCGCCGACGGGTGGATAGTTGCCGGGCTCGTCGACGCGCACTGCCACATCGGCCTCGACGAGCACGGTGCCGTGACCGACGACGTGTCGGAACAGCAGGCGCTGGCTGACCGAGACGCAGGCACCCTCCTGGTCCGCGACGCCGGCTCGGCCGCGGACACCCGCTGGATCGACGAGCGAGAGGACCTTCCGCGGATCATCCGGGCCGGCCGCCACCTCGCCAGACCGAAGCGGTACATCCGCAACTACGCCCACGAGATCGAGCCAGACGAGCTGCCGTCATACGTGGCGCAAGAGGCACAGCGCGGCGACGGTTGGGTCAAGCTGGTCGGTGACTGGATCGATCGCGACGTCGCCGATCTCGCACCGTGCTGGCCGCGCGACGCCCTCCGCGCGGCCATCGACACCGCACATGCGTATGGCGCCCGGGTGACCGCACACTGCTTCGGGGAGGAGTCGCTGCCCGACCTGTTCGAGGCTGGCATCGACTGCATCGAACACGGCACCGGCCTGACGAGTGACCTGATCGACACGATGGCCACCCGCGGGATCGCGTTGGTGCCGACCGTCAAGCAGCTGGAGCGGTTCCCCGACTATGCGGCCGCGGGGGAGGCGCGCTTCCCGGCATACGCCGCGCGGATGCGCAGCCTCTTCGACCGGCGCGAGGAGACGATCAGAGGGGCGTACGACGCCGGTGTGCCGATCTATGCGGGCACCGATGCCGGCGGAGTGCTCCCTCATGGGCTCATCGCCGAGGAGGTGCTGGGGCTTGCGAGCTACGGGATGACCGCCGACGACGCCCTCGGGGCTGCGTCGTGGCGTGCCCGCCCATGGTTGGGCCGGCCGGGCGGGAACCTTGACGAGGGAGATCCCGCTGACTTCGTGGTGTACGACGCCAACCCCCTCGATGACCTGCGCGTGCTCGCACACCCGAAGCGGATCGTGCTGCGCGGCCGCGTCGTCGCCTGACGCTGTCTCAGGTCGTGCCCGGCTCCAGACGACCACCGGGGGCGATGGTGGCACCCGCGGCGATGACGCTGTCGCGGCCGACCAGGACCAGTTCATCCGCCGTCGGAAGATCGCCTTCCGGTCGAGCGCCCACCTTGGCGTCTGCGCTCACGACGACCCGGGTGTCGAGGATTGACCACGACACCTGCGCCCCGCTCTCCACCCTGACTCCGGTGAAGAGGATGGAGTCGGTCACCGTCGCACCCGCCTCGACGACGACACCCGGCCCGAGGACGCTCCGGCGTACGACCCCATAAACCTCGCACTCGGCACTCAACAGGCTGTTGTCGACGGTGGCGGTTGCGTGGATCCGAGCCGGCGGCCCTTGTGGAGTGCGGGTGAGAATCGGCCAGTCGTGGTTACCCAGAACGTCGATGTTGCCGTCGATGAGGTCTCGGTGGGCGGCGAAGTACGTGTCGGGTCTGCCCACGTCCTTCCAGTAACCAGGCATCCGGTGCTCGAAGACAGCGCCGCGCTCGACCAGGCGCGGAAGCAGGTGCTCACCGAAGTCGCCGAGGCCGGTCTCGTCGGCGTCTGCATGCTCCGTCAGCTCCGACTGAAGTTCTTCGACGACCGTCAACAGCACCGCCGGGTCATACACGAACACCTCTGTGGCAATGACACCTGTCGACGGGCGCTCAGGCTTGTAGTCGAAGTCAGTGACGCGCCCGAGCCGGTTGGCGGTCACCGTCGCGTGGTGGACCGCTTCGGCGAGGTCAACCTCGGTCGTGACGACGGTGCACTCGGCGCCCTTCTCGTCGTGCCGGTCGATCGCATCCTCGAAGTCGAACCCATAGATGTGGTCAGAGCTCATGACGAGGAGGATCTCCGGCTCGGCAGACCGGATCTGGTCGCGGACGCGATACAGCACGTCGGCGTTGCCCTTGGCAAGCCCGTCCTCGTCAGTGCCGACGCCCTCCTGCGGGACGAGCAGCCGAAACCCACCGTGCGTGCGGTCGAGGTCCCACGGGCGCCCGTTGGCCACTTCGGCGTCCAGCGAGCTCGGCTGGTACTGGATCGACAGCCAGACCTCGGCGACCCCACTGTGCTTGAGGTTGGACAACGGGAAGTCGATCAGCTGAAACACACCACCGAAGGGCAGGGAGGGTTTGGCGCGCTCGCGCGTGAGCACGTCCATCCGGCCACCTGCGCCCCCGGCAAGCACGATGGCCAAGACCTTGCGACGCGACATGCAGGTCAACCTACGTCCCGCGCCGCGTGGACACACCCGGCGGCCGTTGCCGCAGGGAGCGCGATTCTCGGTCTGAGCCCGCGGGCGACGACGGCTCAGTTAGGGGTTGCGGTGCATGTCTGGCAGAATGTGGGCCGACTTCGAGTCGCGTCGGCCCTCTCATCCGGCATCGCTCGGATCCTCCGCGAACAAGGTTCTGGTCCCCACCCGAGTACGTCGTTCGCACCCACACCAGAAACCAAGGAGACACCACACTCGTGGCCGTCAAGATTCGCCTGAAGCGGATGGGCAAGATCCGCCAGCCGTACTACCGCATCGTTGTCGCCGACTCGCGCACCAAGCGCGACGGACGCGTGATCGAAGAGATCGGCAAGTACCACCCCAAGCAAGACCCGAGCTTCATCGAGGTCGACTCCGAGCGAGCGCTGTACTGGCTGGGTGTGGGAGCCCAGCCGAGTGAGCCCGTCGCCGCGATTCTCAAGGTGACCGGTGACTGGCAGAAGTTCACCGGGGCCGCTGCCCCAGAGCCGATGAAGGTCGCCGGCGCCAAGCGCGACAAGGCCGAGATCTTCAACGAGGCCCTCAAGGACGCGCAGAGCGAGCCGAAGACCGAGGCGGTCACGCCGCGGAAGGCAGCCGCCAAGAAGACCACCGCCGCTCCGGCAGCAGAGGCACCGGCAGCAGAAGCGCCGGCAGCAGAGGCGCCGGCAGCAGAGGCGCCGGCGAGCAGAGGCGCCGGCAGCCGAGGCACCTGCAGCCGAGGCCGATGTGGCCGAGGCGCCGGTCGAAGAGGCGCCTGTCGAAGAGGCGTCCCCGATCGCTGACGCCTCGGTGGCCGACGCCGCCGTCGAAGAAGACGCACCTGAAGAAACGGCCGAGACGCCGACTGACGGCGCTGACGACGACGCTGCCAAGGCCTGAGGGTGCTCACCGACGCTCTCGACCACCTGGTGCGCGGCATCGTCGACAACCCCGACGACGTGAAGCGTGCGGATGCGCCAGAATCGCAGGCCGCAACCCGCGGTTCGCCGGCCGGGGCGAGACGCTCGAGGTCCGGGTGCATCCCGACGACCTCGGCCGGGTCATCGGCCGGTCGGGCCGCACTGCCACCGCGCTGCGGACCGTGCTCCAGGCACTCAGCGGGCAGCAAGACGTCCGGATCGACTTCGTCGACGTCGACCGTCAAACTGACCGACGTCGACCTCGCGATCGCGGGAGTTGACTGTTCCAGCTGGTCTGGGGCAGCCAACTTCCCGCAATTCGGTTTGAGGGGAGGATGAGCGACGTGGCGAGCCATCGAGCTGCTGGTGGGCAAGGTCGGTCGCGCGCACGGGATCAGCGGTGATGTCTGCATCGACGTTCGCACCGACGAGCCCGACCGCCGCTTCGCCGACGGCACGGCCTTCGCAACTTCGCCGCGGTCACGTTGACGGTCGCTGCCAGCCCGGTGGCACAGCAGCCGGCTGCTCGTCAGGTTCGAGGAGGTGCCCGACCGCACGCGTCGCCGAGGGCCTGCGCGGCACCGAGCTGCGCATCGAGGTGCACGCCGATGAGCGCCCGGACGACCCGGAGGAGTTCTACGACCACCAGCTGGTCGGACTCGAGGTCCGAGACCGAGACCGGTGAGCCCGTGGGCGCAGGTCAGCGAGGTGCTCCACCTGCCGTGCGCAGGACGTGCTCGTCGTACGTCACGAACCGGCAGCACCGAGGCGATGGTGCCCTTCGTCGGCGAGTTCGTTCCGACCGTCGACCTGGATGCGGGGCACGTGGTCGTCGACCGACCGACCCGGGCTGATCGCCGACCAGAGTCGACGACGACGTGAGCGGCTGACCGTGCGCATCGACGTCGTCTCGATCTTCCCCGACTACCTGGCGCCGCTTGGAGCTCTCGCTGCTCGGCACGGCGCCGCCGACGCGGGCTGCTCGACGTGCACATCGCACGATCTGCGGTCGTGGGCCCATGACACGCATCGCACCGTCGACGACACCCCGTACGGCGGTGGTGCTGGGCATGGTGATGAAGCCCGAGCCGTGGGGCGAAGCCCTCGACGACCTGCTCGCGATCCCGAGCGCGACCGCAGCGGCTGAGCCGCGGCTGATCGTCCCGAGCGCCGTCGGGTACGCCGTTCAGGCCAGGCCGATGCCGAGCGCCTCAGCAAGGAGTCCCGGCTGATCTTCGCGTGCGGCCGCTACGAGGGCATCGACCAGCGCGTGGTCGACCACTTCTCTGCCCGACTGCCGGTCGAGGAGATCAGCGTCGGCGACTACGTCCTCAACGGTGGAGAGGTCAGCGACCCTGGTGATCATCGAGGCCGTCGCCCGCCTCATCCCCGGCTTCATGGGCAACCCCGAGTCGCTTGACGGAGGAGTCTCATCTCATCGGCGCCGGCCGGCGGACTGCTCGAGTACCCCGTCTACACCAGGCCAGCCCGGTGGCGTGACCTTGACGTCCCCGATGTGCTCTTCTCCGGCCACCACCAGCTCATCGCCGCACTGGCGTCGCGACCAGGCGCGGCGCCGCACTGCCAGTCGGCGGCCCGACCTGCTGCCTCCCAGCCACACGTTGACATCCTCGGACCTGAATGGTGACGGTCCGGGCGAGGAGGCCGGGGACGTGGAGCTCCGGCTCGCCAACCGCGGCGACGCGGCAGAGCTGCTCACCCTGCAGCGCGCCTGCTGGGTGACCGAGGCCCAGCTCAACGACGCCCTCCATCCCGCCACGCTCACCGAGACCTCGACGACGTCACCGCGGGGCTCGACCTCTGGTCGACCTGGGTGTTGCGGGTCGGCGGCCGGCTGGTCGGCTCGGTGCGGGCGCGGCCTGCGCGGTCGACAGCTGGGAGATCGGGCGGCTGATGGTGGCGCCTGACCTCCAGGGCCGTGGGGTGGGGAGGCGGCTGCTCGACCTCGCGGAGTCCTCGGCTCCGCCCGAGGCGACCCGGTTGTCGGTCTTCACAGGCGCGGCCAGCGCCTCCAACCTGCTGATGTACAAGCGGGCCGGCTACCGGCTGACGGGTGAGCCGTTCGTGGACGGCTCCGGCGCAGTCGACCCCAGTGTCATCCGGCTGGCCAAGCGACGTACGCTGACACAGCGGACCCGGCTGGGTCGATTTCTCGGGTCGTGGCACGCTGTGGCAGACTTGGGCGTTGGCGTCACAGTCTTTTCGCTGTATTTCGAGCAACGGTTCTGCCGCAGGGGAGCCGCCGAACGACGTGTGCGACGCCCCATCTGACGAGTACCACCGACAAACGCGTGGGTGACCTGTGGCACCGACGAGGAGAGCGATCGACATGACTCACCCCATTGATGCACTCGCCGGCGACCGTGCTGCGCGATGACATCCCCGAGTTCCGCGCGGGTGACACGCTGAAGGTCCACGTCAAGGTCGTCGAAGGGACCCGCTCTCGGGTTCAGCTGTTCCAGGGCGTCTGCATCCGCATCCATGGCTCCGGTATCGGCCGCACGTTCACGGTCCGGAAGGTGAGCTTCGGCGTCGGTGTCGAGCGCACGTTCCCCCTCCACACGCCGATCGTCGACAAGATCGAAGTCGTGACCCGCGGAGACGTCCGCCGGGCGAAGCTGTACTACCTGCGCAACCTGCGCGGCAAGGCCGCCAAGATCAAGGAGAAGCGCGAGGCTCCGGTCTCTCGCTGAAACCCCGGGTTAGGCTCGCCCGGGTGACGAACGAGCGCGGCGACGAGGGTGAAAGTGCCGCGTCGGTGAATCCTCGCCCCGAGTCCGTGCAGCCAGGTGTAGACGGCGCCTCCACCGCGTCGCGTCGGCGCTTCAGGCGAAAGCGCCAGCACGCTCAGAAGCCGGCGCTCCCGGTGTGGCAGGAGACACTGCTGCTCGTCGGGATCGCACTCGTCCTCGCCATCATCATCAAGACGTTCCTGTTGCAGGCGTTCTACATCCCGTCGGGGTCGATGCGCGACACGCTCAAGGTCGATGACCGGATCCTGGTGCAGAAGATGTCCTATTGGTTCGGCGACGTCGAGCGTGGAGACATCGGTCGTCTTCGACGATCCTGCCCACTGGTTGGGTGACGAAATCACCGGGCAGGGCCCGAGCAACGTCGTGACGAAGAGTCTGGCCGTGATCGGGCTCTATCCCGCCGGTGGTCACTTGGTGAAGCGGGTGATAGGCGTCGCTGGCGACGACGTCGAATGCGTCCGCGGATCCGTCGAGGTCAACGGCGAACGGCTCGACGAGAGTGCGTATGTCACGTTGTCGCGCCAAGCCTGCCAAGGCGACTGGACTGTCACGGTGCCGAATGAGCACCTCTGGGTCCTCGGTGACAATCGCAACAACTCGGCCGACTCGCGCGCGCACATGGGCGACCCGGGCGGCGGGTTCATCCCCAGCGACGATGTCGTCGGCAAGGTCTTCGCCGTCGTGTGGCCGCCGGAGAACTGGACATTCATCGGTCGCCCCGGCATCTTCGACGACGCCCGCGCTCGACCAGGCGGCGGGTTTCGCCACTCTGGGCGCGCCCGGCGGGTTAGCGTTGATGTCTATCCCCCTGCTCCGCAGACGACGTCGCCCCCAGAACAGGAACTCGCGCAGATGACGCACCAGCCCCGGCACCTCGGCGCTGGCACCGGTGATTCAGCTCCCGACCAGGAGCCAGTGGCTACCGAGCAGGAGCCGGTGGTCACCGAGCACGAATCCGTAACCGCCGAGCCAGCCGCGGCGCAGACCGAGGTCGCGGCCGAGCCGAAACCGGCCGGGCGAAAGTCCCGCGGCGCGGGGCAGACGGACGGCGATCCGACTCGTTCCGCGGTCGGCCACGCCGGCAGATTCGTCCGCGAGATCGTCATCATCGTGGTGATCGCTCTCGTGGCCTCCGCCTTGCTGCGGGCCTTCGTTGTACAGGCATTCTTCGTCCCGAGTGGCTCGATGCTCCCTGAGATCCAGCTCAACGACCGGATCCTGGTGACCCGGATCGGCGACATCGACCGAGGAGAGGTCGTGGTGTTCGAGGACCCCGGAGGATGGATCGGGTCCGGCGAGTCGGCGCCCCCGCCAGGTGCAATTCGCAGCGGGTTCGAGTTCATCGGGGTGCTTCCCGCCTCGGGGCATGAGCATCTCGTGAAGCGTGTGATCGGCCTTCCGGGTGACCATGTTGTCTGTTGCAACGATGATGGGTTGCTCACGATCAATGACTATCCGGTTGACGAGTCCGACTTCATCTTCCAGAAGGAAAAGCGAGCAGACAACGTGTCCTTCGACGTCATCGTCCCCGAAGACAGCATCTTCGTCCTCGGCGACCATCGTTACGTCTCGGGCGACTCGTCGCGCCACCTCACGTCGGGCGATGCGTTCATCCCGATGGACCTGGTGACCGGCCGTGCGTTCGCCGTTGTGTGGCCGAGGTCGAACGCCCACATGTTGCGCATCCCAGATGCGTATGACGACGTCCCCGAGGGTGGCGACGCTCCGAGCGAGGGTGTGATCAACTCGGTCGAGGATGGCTCGTGATGGCGCCGCTGCCGCGCGGAACCACCGTGCGTCGCGACGCCGGAATCTACGGCTACGAACGAGCGCTGCGACGGGTCGGGCTTGGCCCCGTTGCCGGAGTCGACGAGGCCGGGCGGGGTGCCTGCGCCGGGCCGCTGGTCGCTGGCGCCGTCGTGCTCGGCGAGGGTGGCGCGAGCGTCATACCAGGACTGCGGGACTCCAAGCTGCTCACCCCCTTGGCGCGTGAGCGCTGCTACCGGCAGATCGTCCGGCGTGCGGTCGCCTGGTCGGCCGTCGTCGTCTCGGCCGACGAGTGCGATGGCCTGGGGATGCATGTCGCCAACATCGAGGCGCTGCGCCGAGCGTTGGCGCGACTGGATGTGGATCCCAACTACGTGCTGACCGACGGCTTCCCCGTCGACGGGCTCGGTGTGCCGGGACTCGCCGTCTGGAAGGGCGACCGGGTGGCGGCCTGCATCGCAGCGGCGTCGGTGATCGCAAAGGTGACTCGTGACGCGATCATGACCGACTTGCACGACGACTACCCGGACTACGCGTTCGCCGTGCACAAGGGCTACTGCACCAAGGAACACCAAGACGCGCTCCAGGCACACGGTCCCTGCCCGCAACACCGGCGACGGTTCATCAACGTACGCCGGGCAGGCGGCTGGGTATTCGACCCGTCCGCGGCCGAGGACGCCGACGAGACGGTCTCCCACCAAGGCGCAGGAGGGTCAGGATGAGTGCCGAGGACCTGGAGAAGTATGAAACCGAGATGGAGCTGCATCTTTACCGGGAGTACCGCGATGTGGTCAACATCTTCAAGTACGTCGTGGAGACCGACCGCCGCTTCTACCTCTGCAACGTCGTCGACCTCAAGGTCCGCACCGAGGCTGGTGACGCGTACTTCGAGGTGACCATGTCTGACGCCTGGGTCTGGGACATGTATCGCCCGGCGCGGTTCGCGAAGAACGTCAAGGTCGTGACGTTCAAGGACGTCAACATCGAGGAGCTGGCGAAGTCCGACCTGGAGCCGCCCAAGCCCTGACCGGAGTTTCCACAGGTTCGCCGGTTTGGTCGCGTCGTCCACAGCCTCGCGTCTCCTGTCGGGACGCGTCGCGCTGTTCCCGCACGCTGGGCGTGGGAGGTGCCAGATGACGACCACACACGCGCAGCGCAAGGCGCTCGGAGATTTCGGCGAACGCCTCGCCGCCCGCCGCTTGAGCGATGCGGGCTACGCCGTCCTGGACCGCAACTGGAGGTGCAGCGAGGGCGAGATCGACATCGTGGCTCGCGACGGAGCCACGTTGATCGTCTGCGAGGTGAAGACGCGCAGCAGCGAAGCGTTCGGCACGCCGGTCGAGGCGATCACGTCGATCAAGGCGGGTCGTCTCAGCCGCCTGGGGTGGCGCTGGGTCGCGGCGCATCCCGAGGTCTCTGGGCTGGGTGCGGTTCGCGTCGATGTGGTGGCCGTCGTACGTCGGCGCCAGGGTGCGGCTGAGGTCGAGCATCTGGTCGGGGTGGTCTGACGTGCCGACTGGGCTGACCTACTCCGTTGCGCTCGACGGTGTGACCGGTCGAGTGGTGACGATCGAGGCAGACATCAGCGACGGAGTCCCGGGTTGGTCCCTCAGCGGCTTACCCGATACCTGTGTGGCGGAGGCGCGGGATCGCTGCCGCGCCGCGATGATCAACTCCGCGCACAAGTGGCCCGACCGCCGCGTCACCGTGGCCATGTACCCGGCCGATGTGCGCAAGGTCGGCTCCCATTACGACCTAGCAATAGCGCTGGCGCTGATGATGGCCAAGGGAGACCTGCCAGGCGACGGCCTCCGGGAGGCGGCGGTCTTCGGCGAGCTTGCGCTCGACGGCCGGCTGCGTGCCGTGCCGGGCGTGTTGCCGGCCGTCCTCGCGGCCGGTGACGCCGGTCTGACCCGAGTCATCGTGCCCCAACTGAACGTCGCAGAAGCTCAGCTTGTCCCCGGCATCGAGGTCGTCGGTGTTCGCTCGCTGCGAGAGTGTGCGGCGCTGCTGTCGGGCTCCGAACTTCCCGAGGACGGCGAGCAGGAGCTGTTGCATGTGTTCACCGATCCGGTCATGCGTCCGGGTCTGCGCCGACCCGACGACGCCGACATGGCCGACATCCGTGGCCAGTCAGAGGCGCGGCGTTGTGTCGAGGTGGCGGCGGCCGGCGGCCATCACCTCTTCTTGCAGGGACCGCCTGGGTCCGGCAAGACCATGCTGGCCGAGCGGTTCCCGGCTCTGCTGCCAGACCTGGAGCTCCCAGCCGCCATCGAGGTGAGCAAGATCCACTCGCTGGCAGGTCTGCTCCCGCGCGAGGATCCCCTGCTGCTGCGGCCGCCGTTCCTTGCGCCCAACCACAACGACACGGTTCCGTCCGTCATCGGTGGCGGCACTCGGGTCATCCGGCCGGGTGCGATCAGCCTGGCCCATTTGGGTTTGCTCTTTCTCGACGAAGCTCCGGAGTTCAAGCCGACGGTTCATGACGCCCTGCGTCAACCGCTCGAGAGTGGCGTGATCTCGATCCGCCGCGCCGACGGGGCGGCTACATTTCCGGCGAGGTTCCAACTGGTCCTGGCGGCGAACCCGTGCCCCTGCGGAGGCGGCACCCGGCAGGAGTCGTGCGACTGTGTCAAAGCGGTGGTCCGACGCTACCGACAGCGCATCAGCGGTCCCGTCCGCGACCGGCTCGACATCGTGCACTCCGTCTACCCGGTTTCCAGGGCCGAGATGCGCACCCCGGTAGGGCCAGCGTGGACGACAGCCGCCGTGGCCGCTCGCGTGCAGGCGGCACGGGCGCGTCAGCGGCTGCGGCTCGCCGGCACACCCTGGGCGACCAACGCCGATGTCCCCGGCTATGAGTTTCGCCGCTTTTGCCCACTTGACCGCGACGCGATGTCGGGCATCGAGGACGCTGTTGCCGAAGGCAAGCTGACGCAGCGAGGGGCCGACCGAGTGGCGCGGATGGCGTGGACGCTTGCCGACCTGGCCGGTGCCGGATCGCCTTGGCCAACCCATGTCGCCGAGGCACTGTATCTCCGGTCGGGCGGAATCATCGGTAGATCCCTTCCTGACAGCTGGGTCGCATAGCCGTGGTGCTCGACCAGGCCGAGCGCGACGCGCGCATGGTGATGAGCCGGCTTGTCGAGCCCGGCGACCCTGACGCGTGCCGCCTCATCCACGAGCACTCCGCGAGCGCCGTGCTCCAGCGCCTTCGCGAGCGGCGTGGCAACACAACCAAGCTTGCCGACTGGGCGGTGCGGATGTCGTCGACGAGCCTCGACGACATCCGGAGCGCAGCCGACGCAGTTCAGGCGAGGTTCGTCTGCCCGGGGGATGCCGAGTGGCCGCTTCCCCTCGCCGACATCGGTCGCATCGACGAGGTCACCACCGACCGCCGGGGCGGCTCACCGTTCGGGCTCTGGGTGCGAGGTCCAGGTGACCTTGCGGCAGACACCCGTCGTGCGGTGGCACTCGTGGGGGCTCGAGCCGCGACCGCCTACGGCGAGCACGTGGCCGGCGATCTGGCTGGCGAGTGTGCACTCGCCGGATTCACGGTCGTCTCTGGTGGGGCGTATGGCATCGACGCAGCCTCGCATCGCGGGGCGCTGGCATCGGAGCGACCGACCGTCGCGATCCTGGCCGGCGGCATTGATCGCTTCTACCCATCGGGCAACAGCGTGTTGCTTGACCGAATCGCCGCCACGGGACTTGTGCTGGCCGAAGCCGCGCCAGGGTGCGCACCGAGCAAGTCCCGCTTCCTCGTGCGCAACCGCCTCATCGCGGCCGTGAGCCAAGGCGTCGTCATCGTCGAGGCTGCCTTCCGCAGCGGGTCGCTCAACACCGCACGCTGGGCGCGCGATCTCAACCGATGCGTGATGGGTGTCCCGGGCCCTGTCACGTCGCAAGCCTCCGCCGGAGTTCACCAGTTGCTTCGACAGCCCGAGACGGTCCTCGTCACCGATGCGGCCGAAGTCGTCGAGCAGCTGTCACCCATTGGCACCGGCCTGGCCGCGGTCAAGTCGGGGCCGACCGCAATCCAGGATCGGCTGGATGCGCGGTCACGCCGGGTGCTGGAAGCCGTGCCTGTCTACAACCCTGCAGCGGTTGCCTCGATTGCCACGGTGGCAGGGATGGAGCGCCACGATGTCGCCCGACGCCTCGAGGTGCTGCGGGAGCTTGGGCTGGTGGTCGGCGACGCCCGCGGGTGGGCTATCAACCACGAGTGACGTCGGCGGATCTTGCGGACTGTTCATTGGTGACCCGGACGGCATCGTAGGCTGACCACGGCCAGGCGGCGAGAGCCGCCACGGCAAGTCGACCTCAGCAGGGGGAACCAGCATGTCGCAACCGCCTGACGGACCCACGGGTCCGCCGCCGTACGGACCCTCGGGTCCGAACGACCCGAACCAGCCCAACCCGTGGGGGCAACCGCCTGTGGAGGGCGGGCAGCCCGGCCCCGGGTATGGACAGCCACAACCTGGGTATGGGCAACCGCAGCCCGGTCAAGGGCAGCCCGGGTACGGACAACCTGGGTATGGGCAACCCCAGCCCGGGTACGGGCAGCCTGGGTACGGGCAGCCCGGTTACGGTCAGCCCGGGTACGGGCAACCAGGTCAGGGTGGGTATGGGGGCCAACCGCCTGGCTATGGCGGAGGACCTGGCGGACCGGGTGGACCCGGCGGGCCGGGATGGGGCCCTGGTGGACCGTATGGCGGCCCACCGCCTTCGGGAAACAAGCGCTCCTTGGCCATCGTGATTGCCATCATCGCCGCACTCCTGATCATCGGCGGCGGAATCGCCGTCTACCTGGTCACGCAAGGCGGCGACGATGACGACATCGCTGATGACCCGACGCCGACCGATACCTCGGAGACAACAAGCGAACCGACGAGCGAGTCGCCAACAACCGAGGCGACCACCGAAACGACCACCGAAGCGACTACCGACGGTGTCACGAACTACCCCACGTTCTCGGGGGAGACGCCGACTGAGCAGGAGTATCTCGACCTGGCGACGAACTTCGTCAACCTGGCTAAGTCGGGCGACTGCGCGGGCGCACGGACGCTGATGCAAAAACAGCTGAGCAACACCACCAGCGATAGTGAGCTCTGTGAGGGCGAACACGCCGACATGATGAACAAGGCGGACCTCACGGACTATGACTTCAAGGACTTCACGACCGCTGGTGCGTACATGGACTTCATCAACAATGGCGTCACTGTGAGCGTCGGGATGAGGTTCGCGAGCGGCGAGATGTTCGTCGACAACCTGTTCGTCTACTGAGGGTGACAGCCACGGGCTGTCATCCGGCTGCGGGCGGGGTCACCGTGCGACCATGAACCGGTGGCCGTAGATGCACCGGAATCCGACACTCCCGCGTCGTTCTCGGTGCTCCTCATCGACTACGAACGCCACCTCAGCAACGAACGAAACCTCACGCCGCACACGGTTCGTGCCTACGTCGGCGACATAGCCGACCTGCTCGAGCACCTGGAGCGCCTCGGCGGCGCTGACCTCGATGCAGCCGATGTCCGCGCGCTGCGCAGCTGGTTGGCCAAGCAGCAGACGCTCGGTCGGGCCAGGAGCACACTCGCTCGGCGAGCCACTGCCGCCCGCGTCTTCACAGCGTGGGCTGCCTCGACGGGCCGCGCCGGGCGAGATGTCGGTGCCACGCTCAAGAGCCCAAAGCCGCAGCGTTCGCTCCCCGCAGCACTGACGTCGGAGCAGACCGGTCGGCTCCTTGAGGTCGCGATCGACTTGGCGGCCGAGGGCGACCCGGTGTCGCTCCGTGACCTCGCGGTCTTGGAGCTGCTCTACGCCACCGGGATCCGGGTAGGCGAGCTCGTTGGGCTCGATGTCGACGACGTGGATCTCGAGCGGCGCGTGGTCCGGGTCTTCGGCAAGGGACGCAAGGAACGCTCCGTGCCGTTCGGCGTCCCCGCTGGTGTTGCGGTCGAGGGCTGGGTGAGTCGGGGCCGGCCACGTCTCACCGGGGCGGGGAGTGGCGCTGCGTTGTTTGTCGGCATCCGGGGGAAGCGACTGGACCAGCGCACGGTGCGCGCGCTCGTGCACCGGCTCGTGGCCGGCGTCGACGGCGCACCGGACCTGGGTCCGCACGGCCTTCGTCATACGGCGGCGACTCATCTGCTGGCTGGCGGGGCGGATCTGCGCAGCGTGCAGGAGATCCTCGGCCACTCATCTCTGGCGACGACACAGATCTACACCCACGTGACGACCGAGCGGTTGCGTAAGGCACTCT
>CAWERR010000003.1:0-209497 GCA_963811585.1 uncultured Actinomycetota bacterium | reverse complement strand
GCGACCTCGGCAGCAAGATAAGTGGTAGTCATGGCATTACTTCAGCGTGCCGGCGGTGAGTCCGGCCTGGACCTGCCGGTAGAAGATCAGGTAGACGACGACCACCGGCACCATCGCGATGGTGAGCGCCGCGAACAGCACACCCCAGTCACCCCGGTAGCGCTGGCTGGCCAGCAGCGTGGCGATGCCCTGGGCGAGCACCGGCTTCTCGGGTGACAGGAACTGCCGGCAGCACGAACTGGTTCCACTGCCCGAGCACGTTGAAGATGCCGACGCTGAGCAGTCCGGGCTTGGCCATCGGCAGCATCACCCGGAAGAACACCGCCGTGTGCGAGCACCCGTCGATCACCGCGGCCTCGGCGTACTCGGTGGGCAGCGACCGGAAGAACGAGTGCATGAAGAAGACCGTGAACGGCAGCGAGTAGGCGACGTAGACCAGGATCAGCCCCTGGTACGTCGACAGCATGCCGAAGTTCTCCACCACGAAGAACAGCGGGCACGATCGCCAGGAAGACCGGGAACATCATCCCGGCGGCGAACAGGTAGTAGATGAACCGGTTGCCCCAGAACTCGTAGCGAGCCAGCACGTAGGCGGCCATCGAGCCGAGCAGCATCGTGAGCACCACGCCGCCGGTGACGACGACCACGCTGTTGAACAGGTAGTCACCGACGCCCTTGTCCCAGGCCCCGCTGAAGTTGTCCCACTGCGGGGACGCCGGCAGCGACCACGGCTCGGCGAAGATCTCCCGCGATGTCTTGGTCGACGCCGACCAGAGCCCAGATGAACGGCACCAGCACGAGGATCGACCAGCCGATGAGCACGGTGTGCGAGAAGACGTTGATCGCCCTTGTCGCCGCCGCCCCTGGCCGGCTCGGCCTGCCGCGGCCCGCTCGCGCGTGTCGACGTCTGCGTCGCCGGACTCGTCGTGACAGTCATGGCAGGCCCTCAGTACTCGATCCGCTCACGCCGCGTACGCCGCAGCATGACGAGGGCGATGATCAGCGTGAAGAAGAACAGCACGACCCCCATGGCCGAGGCATATCCGGCGCGACCGAACTGGAAGCCGTTCTGGGCGATCTGCAGCGACATCACCTGGGTCGCGTTGTCGGGACCGCCCGGGCCCGGCCGTCATCACCGCGACCAAGGCGTAGACATCCAGGGCCAGGATCGCGAGATAGACCCACGACGTCTGGATCGTGTCCCACAACAGCGGCATCGTCACCCGCAGGAACGTCGCGAACCTGCCCGCTCCATCGAGCAGGGCAGCCTCGAAGATGTCGCGCGGGATCGACGACATCGCCGCGTTGAACAGCACCAGGTAGAACCCCACACTCCCCAGACCAACACCCACAGCACGCACCACAGGGCCAGGTTCGGGTCAGACAGCCAACCGGACGGCCCGAGCCCGACCCAGCCGAGCACAGAGTTCGCGACCCCTGTGCTCGTCGGATCCATGATCACCGCCCAGATCACCGCGATGACGGGGACCGACAGCATCTGAGGCAGGAAGAACGCCAGCTTGTAGAAGCCGTTGCCCCGCGACCCCGCGCACCCCGGCGCTGGCCGGCGCTGCCGCCCACGTTGAGCAGAAACGCGATAGAACAGCGCCAGCAGCATCGTGAGGAGCGGCAAGCCCGACCAGCAGCACGGCGTTGTTCCCGAGCGCGTCGAGGAACAGGGAGTCGTCCATCAGCCTCTCGAAGTTCTGCGAGCCCCACGTACTCGAACTCCGGTGACACCCCGGTCCAGTCCGTCAACGAGTAGTGGAACGCCTGGACGAACGGCGAGATCACGAAGACGGCGTACAACACGAGCGGAAGCGATCAGGAAGCTCGACGATGAACGGGTACTTGCCGTGCTGCATGAGTTGTCCTTCCTGTCCCGTCGCCGTCGACGCCGCTAGGAGCGGGTGCGTACTTCTGGGTGGCCGGGTCGTCCGGCGTCTCGTCGGCGCCTCCTGGCACTGCGTCTGCAGAACTCGTCCGCCGAGATCCGGCCGGCGGCCAGCTCCCCGACCGCAGACTCGATCTTGGGATCCATCGGCGAGTACCAGATCGCGTAGTAGTAGTTCCAGTTGTTCGTCGCCGCCGGAGTCGATCAACGCGATCGCCGACGTCGGCGCCCGGGCGTGAGCTCGAGCCCTTCGGTGGCGCCGTCGACGACGGTGGGCGCCGCGGTCAGCTTGGTGAACTCCGCCGCTCCCTCCTTCGACAGCATGATCCGCAGGTACTCCATGCCGCCGGCCTGGTTCGCCGCCTCGGCGGGCACGATGAACGCCTCGGCCGCCTCGACACGGGTGCAGTCGAACGGCAGAGACGGCGCCGTCCAGCAACGGTGTCGGCGCGACGGTCGTCTCGAAGCCCGGAGGCGCGACGCTCTTCTGCTCGTTCTCCAGCCACGAACCACAGGGGATGAAGGCCGCCTGGTGCTCGTTCCAGCGGGTCTGCGACTGGATGTGGTCGAGGCCCTCGGTGCCCTCCAGGATGTAGCCCTTGGACTCTGATCTCCAGCAGCGCCTCGGCCGCCATCATCATCGACTCGTGCTTCCACGCGTCCGGCTCGAGCGAGTCGATCGCGTAGACGACCTCGGGGCCGCCGTGCTTGACGGCCAGGTCCATCAGCACCTGCTGGATGTAGTAGGGGTACTTGCCCTGGTAGGCCATCGGGCGCCATGCCCTGCACCCTTGATCTCTTCGCAGAGCGTCCAAGAAGTCCGTCCCAGGTCTCGGCAGGCTCCCAGCCCTTCTCGTCGAACAGCTTTCGGTCGTACCAGAGGCCGTA
Organism: uncultured Actinomycetota bacterium; assembly: GCA_963811585.1. GTDB lineage: Bacteria > Actinomycetota > Actinomycetes > Propionibacteriales > Nocardioidaceae > JACDHG01. The sequence continues at coordinate 206,715 of CAWERR010000003.1, read as the reverse complement.
GACCTGCAGCGCGTAGTTGAGCACCATCGGCTTGTCGGCGTACTCCGCCGACTCGATTGCCACCGGGTTGAGGGTGTCGCGGACGGTGGCGCCTTCCGTGCCGATCGCTGCTGCGTCGAACAGCTCGGTGAGATCGGTCAGCTGTCCCGAGTCGGCAAGGGTCGAGATGGGCATCTTCTCGGCGCCGGCGTTGTCGAGGACGTCCGGTGGGGTGCCGGCGTTGAAGAGCGGCTGCATCTGCTGGCGGATGTCGGTGATCGCCTTGTGGTCGATCTCGGCTTCGGCGAACTGGTCGCTGTAGAGCCCTTCGTGGAACTTGGCGTACTCGTCGCCGTACCCGCCGTTGAAGATGACGACAGCGAGCGGATCGGCCGCGTCGACGCCGAACGGGTTCTCGTCGGTCTTGTCGGCGCCGCCGCCGACTGACGGTGTCTTCACCGTCACCGCCGCTCGCGCAGCCGGCCAGGACCGAGGACCCTGCGGCGACAGCCATCGCAGCCAGGCCAGCACGCTGCAGGAAGATCCGGCGGGAGTATCTGTTGGGAGCGTTCATCGTTCTCTCTCCTTAGGGTGCGGTTCGGTGGTTCACGCGGTACGCCGGATCCGGCCTGCGTACCGCTGTTCGAGGGCGGTGTTGTGCTCGTCGCCGCCCGGGATGTTCGCCGAGAGGTAGACCGGTGGTGTCTCCCCGGCCGCGATGAGCCTGCGGATGATCTCCGCACCCAACATCTGCGCCAACAAGGCCGCAGTGATGGAAGAGACCGCGCAGACCTTACCGCCACCTGGCAGGTCCAGCACGGCGTCGCCGTAGGGCGCACCGTTGTCGAGAACCACGTCGGCGTGGTCAACGAGCTTGGTGCCGGACGGATGGCGGGAATCCACCCCGCGTTGTCTGCGTGACAGAGGTGATGGCGATTAGGGGATGGCCGTTCTCCTTGACGATGCGCGCCATCTCGACGATCGAGCCGTTGACGCCCGAGTTGGAGGCGATGACGAACACGTCCGACTCGGTGGGGACCGGCCAGGTCGTAGAGCCGCGTGGCGATACCGGGATCGCGCTCGAGGATGCCGGCGCTGAGGACGCTCGGTGGCTCGCCGCCGAAGATCACCACATCGCGCAACGAGATCCGGTTGGTCGGGACCAGCCCGCCCGCGCGGCCAGCAATCTCCATCGCGAGAGCCTCGGAGTGGCCGGACCCGAACGCCTGCACGACACCACCGGACTGGAGGGACGCGACGACGAGGTCGGCCGCCTGCTGGACCGGCCCGGCGGCCTGCTCGCTGACCGTGTCGATGATGGGTCTGAGGGCACCGAGGTAGGTGTCGGCGCTGACGGTCGTGGTCACCATTCTCGGCCGTCCCCTCTCGTCGTTTGCACGACTCGGAGCAGTGCACAACCGAGTCGGGTGGAGTACTCGTGAGGGCGAACTTCGTGCACGCAGGCAACAATGTCAAGGTATTGAGGGCGCAGCCGCGGATCGCGACCAAACCGTTGCCAGGCTTGAAATCGGTGCAACAGCGGCAGAAGCCGCTGATAGGAAAGATGGCCATCAGATCGGAGAACGGTGTGGATGCTAGCCAAGCGACGAAGCCAGGCGACTGGCTCGTGCTGGGTGGCGACATCGGCGGTACGTCGACGCGCATCCTGGTGGCGGGGTATGACGGCGTGCCACTCGGACGCGGCAAGGCGGGTGGCGGAAACCCGGTCTCGCATCCCGACACGGCGGCAGCCGCCCTTGCCCAAGCACTGGGTGAGGCGATCAGCGGCATCGACCCCGCGCGCGTGCAGTCGTCCGTGGTGGGCGTGGCCGGAGGTCCGGCTCTGGCACGGCCCGAGGTGGGCGACGCCTTCGCTCGCGTCTGGTCCGGCGTCGGGCTGGCGTCGCCGACGTACGTGTCGGACCTCGAGGTCGCGTTCGCGTCCGCCACGGCCGAGCTGGACGGCACCGTCTTGATCGCGGGCACGGGTGCCGTCGCTGGCGCCTTGCGAGAGCGTCATCTCGTCCGCACCGCCGACGGGCATGGCTGGCTGCTTGGCGATGACGGCTCTGGGTTCTGGCTGGGGCGGGAGGCCGTGAGAGCCGCGCTGCGGAACATTGACGCGGGCACGCCGCGGGGCGAGCTCGCGCACCGGGTGCTGAGCGAGCTGGGTGTCCCGGACGCGACGGGGTTGACCGACTGGTCAAACATTGATGCCCAGCGGTCCCGGATCATCCAGATCCTGAACTCGCGGCCAGCAGTGCGGCTCGCCGAGCTGGCGCCGCTGGTCATCGCTGCGCATGCCGAGCGCGACCCTCTCGCCGTGGGCATCGTCGAGGAGGCTGCGCGGATGCTGGGCGAGACGGTCGGGCGCGTGCGGGAGCCCGACGAGCGCACGCCCATCGTGCTGGCCGGAAGCCTGGTGCGCGAGGGCTCTCCGGTGGGAGCCAGGCTGCGGACGATGGTCGCGGAGCGGTACGTCGGCCCGGTGCTGACCGCCGCCAACGGTGTCGGCGGAGCGGCTTGGCTGGCCTTGGCCGCTGCCGACGCCAGCGCTGCCACGGACGAGGTCCGCACTCGGCTCACCCTCACCTGACCTGTCATCCGCGACGACCGTCCAGAGACCCGTCGAGACTTCTCAGCGCGGCGCGTACGACCCCGTTGCCTGCATCGAGGGCGGCCCGTGCCGCATGCTTGTCCACCTGCCCGACAAGCCTGACCAGGGCGAGCTTCAGGTCTCGGTCGGAGTCGTCGAGAACCCTGAGGCACGTCGCCTCGTCAGCACCGGAGGCCTCGACGAGGATCGTCACCATCCGGCCGTGCAGCTTGGCGTTCTTCGCCACCATGCTCGTCATCAAGTTCGAGTACGTGCGGCCGAGGCGCACCATCGTGGCGGTAGAGAACGCGTTAAGCACAAGCTTTTGCGCCGTCCCGGCCTTCATGCGAGTGGAGCCGGTCAGCACCTCAGGTCCGGTCTCGACGCACACGTGGACGTCGGCAAGCAACGCGAGTCTGGCGTCGGGGTCGGAGCTCACCAAGACCGTTCCCGCACCGCCCGCGCGGGCGGCGGTGAGAGCACCGGCGACGTAGGGTGTGCGTCCGCTCGCAGTCACACCGACCGCGAGGTCCCCGCTGACGAGTCCTGCTGCGTCAGCATGGCCCGCCGCTTCGTCGTCTTCGACGTCCTCTAGGGCGGCATCGAGCGCCTTCAATCCACCCGCGGCATGTGCGACAACTCGACCGGGCTCGAGGTCGAACGTCGGCACGAGCTCGGCGGCGTCCATCGCCGCCACCCGTCCCGATGTCCCTGCGCCGAAGTAGTGCACGCTGCCGCCGGACGCCAGCGCCTCGACTGCCATGTCGACCGCGACTGCCAGGCTGGGGAGCGCGCGCCCGACCGCCGCGGGAACGAGAGCGTCCTCGTCGTTGATCCGCCGCAGCAACTCCACCGTCGGCAGCAGGTCGAGATCTGCGCTCGACAGGTTGCGGCGCTCTGTCGGCCCCATGGGCCGCCTGGCGCCGTCGACTTCTGGTACGTCGTCCTCGATCACGGGCGCGGCTCCTCAGGGTCGCGGCGCGACCCGAAACGTCGGCCCTTCACCGCGTCGTACGTGAGCTCCAGCGCGTGCTGTGAGGTGGCGTAGGTGCGCTGAGCGACGCCCACGAAGACGCAGTCCACCACGGTGAGCTGGGCCAGTCGGCTGGCAGTCGCCCCGGAGCGGAATGTCGTCTCGCGTGCTGCGGTCGTGAGCACGTGGTCGGCCATCCGCGCCAGTGCCGAGCGCGGGAAGTTGGTCAGCGCGACGGTGGTCACACCGTTCGCCTGAGCCTGCGACAGGGCGGCGATGGTGTCCTCGGTGGCACCACTGTGCGAGATGCCGAACGCAACGTCGCCCGGACCGAGGAGTGCAGCGCTGGTGAGGGCGACATGCGCATCGCCCCAGGCGAAAGCGACCAGGCCGATCCGGTGCAGCTTCTGCTGCAGGTCCAACCCGACGAAGGCGCTGGCGCCCACGCCGTAGATGTCGATGCGTCGCGCGGAGACAACGGCCTCGATCACCAGATGCAGTGCGTCGAGGTCGAGCTGCTGTGCAGTCTCCTCGACGGCACGCGCATCGGCCCACGCGATCTTCTCGACCACCTGGTCGAGATCGTCACCGGGGCGGATGTCGCTGCTGACCGACCTGGCAGCCCCCGCGCCACCTTCGGCGCGACCCAGCTCCGCTGCCAGCGCAAGTCGCAGAGCCGGATAGCCGGTGAAGCCGACGGCCCGGCAGAACCTGATCACCGTGGTCTGCGAGGTGCCGCAGTTCGCTGCCAGGGTGCTGATGCTGGAAGCCGCTGCGGCCGCCGGGTCGTCCAGCAGTCGCCGAGCTACCCGCTGCTCAGCGGGAGCAAGGGACGGCAGCAGCGCCCTGATCTGGACCGTGGTCGCCGCCTTAATCACGGCTCAGCCTCCACCCGTCGGCGACGAACCGGCGTGCGTCGTCAAGCCGCTTGCCTGCTGCGTCGACAACCCGGACGGAGTCGACGTACACGCCGCGACCCTGGTTGAGCGGATCCGTGTCGTAACGCCAGCGCAGCAACTGATCGCCGGCCGGGACGTCGAGCTCAGCTGTGGCGCGGTACCAGACGCGACCACTGAACCCGGAGACTTGGCCGTTGGTGGCCGTCGAGTGGGGGCCGAGCCGCAGGGTGAACGGCACCGCGGTCCAGGTCTGCCCACCATCCGTCGAGGTCTCGAACGTCGCGAAGTCGTACGACGCCTCGGTGTCGTACCAGAGGCTGAAGTCCACGGTCGCCGCGCCCGCCGACGTGGATGAGATCGGGAGGGTCAGCGTTGCCGACCGTGAGTCCCCGAGACCGGAGAACCATGCGTCGTGTCCTTGCGCTGGTTTGACGGCAACGGCACGGGCCAGGTCCTGCGCGACCGCACGCCGCGCAGGGTTGTTGCTGCCCCAGTCGCGCGTCGGGTGCACCCGGTTGGTGAGCAAGATGACGAAGGAGTCTGCGATCGGGTCCACGACGAACGACGTACCCGTGAAGCCGGTGTGCCCGAACGTCACAGGTGACGACATGGCGTCCATGTACCAGCCGCTGGTCGAGCTCGAAGCCGAGCCCGTGCGAGTTGGCGGGGAACTCGGTGTTCTCGTTGGTGATCATGTCGCGCACGGAGTCCGCGTCGAGGATGCGCTCGTGGCCGTAGCGGCCACCGTTGAGCAGTGTCTGGGCGAGCACAGCCAGATCGCGTGCCGTGGAGAACAGCCCCGCGTGCCCAGCGACGCCGCGGAGAGACCAGGCGTTCTCGTCATGCACCTCGCCACGGATCATCGGCCTGGCCGGTTTCGTCCATGGCTGCGCCTCGGTGGCGGCAACTCGGTCACGAAGTGATGGTGGCGGGTTGAACATCGTCTCGTCCATACCCAACGGCTCGGTGATGTCGTCGGCGATCACCGTGTCGAGCGACTTGCCGGTGACCTCCTCCACGACGAGGCCGAGCGTGATCAAGCCGAGGTCGGAGTAGACGTATTTCTCCCCAGGCGCGGACGCCGGGGTTACGGCGAGCACGGCGGCCAGGCGCTCTTCGACGGTGTCGTAACTGCTGTACAGCGGCAGCCATGCGGGCAGTCCACCGGTGTGCGTCAGCAGGTCGCGGACCGTCACGTCGGCCTTGCCGTTCTGAGCGAAGTCGGGCAGGTACGTCGCGACGGGCTGGTCGAGGTCGACCCGCCCGCTCTCGACCTGCTGCATGACCGCGATGGACGTGAACATCTTCGTCACGGACGCGAGGTCGTAGATCGTGTTGTTGCGAGTCGGCACCTGCTCGGCGGGTGGAAGCGGGCTGTTGATGCCGGTGTATCGCAGCGCCTTGCCGGCTGCGTCGTGCTTCGCGATCACGCCATGCCGGGCAGCCAGCACGACGCCGCCTGCATACAGCGGGTGCTCAGGGGACGGCTCGAGGAACCGGCGCAGGTCAGTCGAGAGGGCGTCGACATACTCGGGAAGCAGGTCGGCCTGACGCGGGCTCCCGTAGCGCAGCTGCCGCGATGAGTGCGAAAACTGCAGGTCCGCGGCCGAGAACGTGTCGCCGACCGGGCTCGGCGCGACCCGACCCGATCCAGCCTTCTGAGCCGACTTCTCAGTGCTGCCCTCGCTTGACGCAGCCGGACTCACGGCAAGGAGGAGCGCCGAGACGACCGCCAAGGTCCGGACCATCCTGGGCGCGATCATCGCGACGGGTACAGCAGGTAGTCGCGCCGAACCGCCCGGAAGTCCCTCAGCTCGCCCTGCCAACCGGCGACGACCTCGTCGACGTCAGCACCGCCGTCGATTGCCTCGCGTACCTGCTCCGACCCGGTGAGCCGGTCGATCCAGTACGGCGGAGCAGCCTCGCGCCACTTGAAGTCGTTGGGGTAGAGCCGCTTGGCAGTGATGATCATTGCGATCGCGGTGCGGATGGCGCTGAACCGCTTCCGGTCGGTCACGTGCAGCTGCACACCACCGCAAGTAACCCCGGTGTGCTTCGACGTGATCGGCACGAAGAAGGCCTCGCGGAACTCGACCCCGTCGAGGTCCTGCTCGCGGAGTGCATCGGCGTAGGGGTAGTCGATGTAGGGCGCCCCGATCAGCTCGAACGGTCGGGTGGTACCGCGTCCTTCGGACAGGTTGGTCGCCTCGAAGAGACAGGTGCCGGGGTAGACCACGGCGGTCTCGACCCGCGGCATGTTCGGGGAGGGCATGACCCAGGGCTGCCCGGTCTGCTCCTGGTACATGTCGCGGCGCCAGCCCTCCAGCTTGACGACATCCAGGTCGGCGGGGCCGTTCGCCTGAGGGTCGTCGGGAAGGAACTCTCCGTTGAACAGTCTCGCCATCTCACCGACGGTCATCCCATGCTGCTGGGAGATGGGCTTGAGGCCGACGAACGTCGCCTGCTCCGGATGAAGCACCGGACCCAGTGCCGTCTCTCCTGTGATGGGGTTGGGCCGGTCCAGTACGACGAAGCGAACGCCAGCCTGCGACGCGGCGACCTGGCAGTGGTACATGGTCCAGATATAGGTGTAGAAGCGGGCACCGACGTCTTGGATGTCGAACATCACCGTCTCGACGTTGGCTTGCCGGTAGAACTCCGCGATCTGGTCGACGTTCTTTTGGTAGGTGTCGTAGACCGGCACGCCGGTGCGCGGATCGGCGTAGTCACCCTCCGACCCGCCGGCCTGCGAGCTGCCGCGGAAGCCGTGCTCTGGACCGAAGGCGGCCACCATGTTGACCCGGCCTGAGTCGACGATCATGTCGATCTCGTGCCGCAGGTCGGGCACGACTCCGGTCGGGTTCGAGATCAGGCCAACGCGCTCACCACGGACCAGGCGATAGCCGTCGCGGTGCAGCACCTCGATGCCGGTGCGCACCGAGCTGCCGCCGGGCTTGCCCGCCGCGGCGCCGGTGGCAGGCTGCGGTGCCGCCTGGGCGGCCGCGGGCAGCCCACTTGTCGTCAGAGCCGCGGTGCCGGTCGCGGTTACCGCTGTCTTGAGAAACAGCCGCCTGTCCATGGAGTTCTCCTTGGTGCGTCGGGATGGGTGTTCAGCCGCCACGTCGTACGACGAGGTCCGCCACCACGGGCAGGTGGTCAGAAGCCTCGGTCGCCACGACGTCGGCGGCGATCGTGTCGATGTTGGGGGAGGTGGTGATGTAGTCGATGCGCTTCACCGGGTCAACGGTTGGGTAGGTGTAACCGTCGCCGCTGCCGGCGATGCTCCAGCTGTCGACGAGCTCAGTCCACAGGGGAGCGAGCTCGGGTGCGTCAGGGGGAGCGTTGAAGTCGCCGACCAAGACCTGCTGTGCATGCTTCGGGTCCTCGTCGAGGATCGTGAGGGTGTCTTGCACCTGCATTTCTCGCACGCTCGGGTCGGCCCGGAAGTCGAGATGTGTCGCGTAGATGTGCACGACGGCACCGCGCTCCTTGACCACGATCTCCGGGAAGCCGGGCGCCGGCTCTGGGACCGGGTCGGTGCCCTGTGTCGACAGTCGGGTGATCTCGTGGTTCTCGGTGCTGAGGACGCGCAGGTCAGTCAGGAAGGCCAGGCCGTACTGACGTCGGGGTTCGCCAGCCGTGACCGGGTCGAAGTCGTAGATCGGAGCGAAGAACACGCGCATCCGGAGAGCCTGCGCCAGGTCCCTAGCTTGGTCACGCCACTCGCTCCGGTCTGCCCAGTGCACGTCGACCTCTTCGAGGCCGATGACATCTGCATCCATCGCTTCCAGCGTCTGCGCAGTGCGCTCGAGGTCGAGCTGATTGTCCGCACCGATGCCGGTGTGCATGTTGTAGCTGACGACGCGCAGCTCAACGCCGCGAGGGCCGTGGTGCCCGGCGGCCGCCGCACCCACAGGGGATGCGACGGCCGCTGTTAGCAGCAACGCGGCTGAGCAAAGAGCTGCACTGCTTCGCACTGGCAGACCTCAGTAGCTCAGGCCGTGGCCGAACGCGTACAGCGCGGTGCCGGGGTCGCCTGCCGTCGGGATGGTGACCGGCAGCTTGCCTTGGGGGTTCACCTCGCCGTAGATGACCCGGACCAACGACTCCAGCGAGACACCCGTCCAGCTGTACGTCGCCAGATAGGTCGACACCGTCGGGTAGTAGGCGATGTCGTACGGCTCGCGGGTTCCTACGGCGATCACGGGCTTGCCGGTCTCGACCAGGCGACGTACGAGCTCGCGCTGCTGTGAGGAGGTGGCTTGCCAGGCCCGATGAGTCACCACCACGGTGACGTCGTGGCTCTCCGCGGCCGCGACGGCTGCCGCGATCTGAGCCTCGGTTGGGTTGGTGCCTGTTTCCAGGACGTCGGCGGTGTCTCCCCGCTGCGCGATCTTGTCGGCGATGGTTGTGCTCGTGCGAACACCTGTGGTGGCAGTCCAGCCCGTGACCAGCACGCTCTGACCGGTGTCAGGCGCGAGCGGCAACGTGTCCGAGTCGTTCTTCACCAGCGTGGTGCTGTGGTCGGTGAGCTCCTGGGCGTCAGCCTTGTGCTTCGCAGTGCCGACGACCTTGGGTACGTCGCGCACCTTCACGAAGGGGTTCTTGACCAGGCCGAGGTCCCACTTGAGCCGCAGGATGCGCTCCACGGAGGTGTCGATGCGCCTCATGCTCAGCTCTTTGCTCTCCACAGCGTCGAGTACGGCGTTGTAGGCAAGGTCGAACTGCGGCGGCATCAGCAGCATGTCGACGCCGGCCTTGAGGGCGAGCACCGGGACTCGGTCGTCGCCGTACTTGTCACGGACGCCCTGCATGCCCAGCGCGTCGGTGATGACGACGCCGTCATAGTCCATCTCGTTGCGCAGGATGCCGGTGATGATCGGGTGTGACAGGGTGGCTGGGTCGCCGGAGGAGTCAAGCGACGGGACCACGATGTGTGCGGTCATGATCGCGCGGATGCCTTCGTCGATGGCTGCCTGGAACGGGGGCTTGTCGATGGCCTCCCACTCCTCGCGGGTGTGGTCGATGATCGGGATGCCGGTGTGGCTGTCGACGCCGGTGTCACCGTGGCCGGGGAAGTGCTTGGCGGCGGCGGCGATGTCGGTGCCCTGGTAGCCGCGAACCTGCGCCGCGGTCATGTCGGCTGCCAGCGCCGGGTCTTCGCTGAAGGACCGCACACCGATCACGGGGTTGGCGGGGTCGACGTTGACATCGGCGACGGGTGCAAAGTTCCAGTTGATGCCTAGAGCGTCGAGCTCACTGCCACTGATGTCGGCGGCGGTCTCGGCGTCGTCGGTGCTGCGGGTGGCTCCGAGGGCCATGTTGCCGGGAAGCTCCGTGGCGGGTGGGCCGACGCGAGCGACGATGCCGCCCTCTTGGTCGGTCGCGATGAGGGAGGGGATGTGGCGGCGCTGGCTGAGAGCCGCGCGCTGCATGCCGTTGGAGAGCCCGGCGATCTGCTCAGGGTTGTTGACGTTGTTGGACCAGGCGAAGTAGATGACGCCGCCCAGCTTGTACTTGTCCATCAGCTCTTCGCCGTTGTCGACGCCGTACGTCGACTGGTTCAGGGCCACGTCGGCAGGCGCCTGGGTGTCGGCGGTCTCGCCGTAGGCCTGCGTCATGAACAGCTGGCCAACCTTCTCCTGCACCGTCATCCGCCGCATGGTGTCGCGCACCCACCGGTCGCCCTTGTCGGGCTTGTGCTTGTCGGCGCCAGAGACGGACGCCGGCGAGGCTGCCTGCGGTGAGATCGCGTTCGAGGTGGGAGCGAGCGCGAGGGCAAGCATCAACAGCGAGATCACCACCGCTAAAGGAGTGGAGCGGCGGGCCAGAGATCTCTTATCCATTTGTTCCTCCTGCGTGGGTGCGCAAACCGGGGAGAGCTGAAAGACCATCGGGGCAGGTAACTTAGCGACGAGCCAACCCTCTTGTTCGTAACTTTCCTACACCGATCGGCCGGGGTCAAGGGTCCAGGCTCGTCCGCCGCCCCCCATGTGCAGCCCGTGGGCGTGTCCATCAGACTGATCCCCGTGACCTATCTGGCAGCCGATGATCGTTACGACTCCATGCTCTATCGACGCTGCGGGCACAGCGGTCTCACGCTGCCCGCGCTTTCGCTCGGCCTCTGGCAGAACTTCGGGGACGAGCGCCCGCTCGAGACCCAGCGGGCGGTGATCCGACGGGCGTTCGACCTCGGCGTCACGCACTTCGACCTCGCCAACAACTATGGGCCGCCCTACGGTGCCGCGGAGAAGAACTTCGGCCGGATCTTCGCTGAAGACCTGGCGCCGTACCGCAACGAGATCGTGGTCTCTACCAAGGCGGGGTGGGACATGTGGCCGGGTCCGTACGGCGACCTCGGCTCGCGCAAGTACCTGCTGGCGAGTCTCGACGACTCGCTGCGGCGGATGGGGCTCGACTACGTCGACATCTTCTACAGCCACCGATTCGACGCCGACACTCCGCTCGAGGAGACGATGGGCGCGCTGGACACCGCAGTGCGACAGGGCAAGGCGCTGTACGTCGGGATCTCGTCCTACTCAGCCGAGCGCACCCAGGAGGCGGCAGCCATCCTGCGAGAGCTGGGGACTCCGCTGCTCATCCACCAGCCGTCGTACTCCATGCTGAACCGGTGGATCGAGCCTGGCCTGCTCGATGCCCTAGAGGATGTCGGGGCCGGGTGCATCGCCTTCACGGCGCTCGCTCAGGGGTTGCTGACCGGGAAGTACCTCGACGGGATCCCGGAAGGCTCGCGGGCGGCCAGTGCGGGCACCCTCGACAAGAGCATGCTCGACGACGAGACCCTCACGCGGGTGCGCGGGCTCAATGACATCGCCACCGAGCGGGGACAGTCCCTTGCGCAGATGGCGTTGGCATGGGCCTTGCGCGACGAGCGGATGACGTCGCTGGTGGTCGGGGCCAGCAGCGTGCGGCAGTTCGAGGAGAACGTGGCTGCGCTGGCGAACCTCAGCTTTACGTCCGACGAGCTTGCCCGGATCGACGAGTACGCCGTTGACTCCGGCATCGATTTGTGGGCCACCTCGAGCGAGAGCTGACGGTCCCTCGCCGGCCGAGCAGTCCTACGCCGGTCGAGCCTGTGCTCCGCCGGCCGAGCAGTCCTCTCCGCCGGTCGAGCTTGTCGAGACCCTGGATCTCGACAGGCTCGATCAGCGGGTTGATCACGGGGCGTTCGATCACCGTGGGTGATCGCCGGGTCGGTGGCCCGCTGAGGCCCTAGGCTCAGCGCTCGATGGGACTGTTTCCGCACTACCAGGCGACACCCGGCGCGGTGTACGACGCAGCCGAGCAGACCGAGGCGCAAGCCAAGCCGGTCGGCTCGATGCGCGGTGCTGTCCTGTCCCGGCATGCGCACGCCGTCGCGGCCGCCAGCGGGATACTCCAGCCACCTCTCAGCTCAGCCGACCAGCAGGTGGTCAAATCCGCGGAGGCGGTGCTCCAGGACGCCGCGTTCGCGGCCGGCTGCACCCGCAACTGGGGCGACGCCATCACGACGTACAACACCGGCGTCGACAGGCTCAACCAGCGCTACGACGAGGCGGCCGCCAACAACTTCGGCCTACACCGCGCCCGTCATCTGTGGGACTACCTCGGGGCAGGGCAAGCTCGACGAGTTCGCCGACGACCTCGAGCACCTACCAGCAGCAGGTCACGGCCGCGCGCAACGCCCTGATCGCGCAGCTCAAGCGCGAGGAGCAGACGCTCCACGGTCACCTCGACGACGAGGCGACACCGAATCGCCGGGTGGCTCAAGAAGGGCCCGACCGACGCCACCGTGCTCGCGCTCGTCCGCGCCGGCGCGATGCCGCTCGGCGTGGTCGACATCTTCCCTGGCATCGACTTCAGCAGCCTCGACATGGCGGCGCTGCGCCGGCTGCTCGCAACGCACGGCCGCCTCGACTTCCTCGACCCGACTCAGTTCCCGACTGCCGCGGCAGCGCAGAAGCTGCTCGACCTGATGCGCGAAGACGGCGTCGCCGCCTGCCGACTACGGACCTCTGCTCCAGCGCTACTGGCTGCTGGTCGCCTGCGAGAAGGCCGGCATCTACCTCGACGGCTGGGACCCCAGCCAGGGCGCCGACGCCAACCTGCCCAACCTGGTCGCGTCGTACGACTACTACGGCCGGCTGTTCCTCTCGAACCCCGACTTCCAGTGGGCGGGGATGGCCGCGATGATCGGCCCGACGTTTGCCGGCGGCATGTTCGACCTGCAGCTGCTTCGGCAGCTCGGTGACCTCGCTTCGACACCGCTCGATGTCGCACCCGACTGGCTGGTCGACCCGCTGCTTCCGCCGCAGCTTCGTGACCTCGCCATCCTCGGCGAGATCAGCGAGCAGGAGTTCCGGTACTTCGAGACCAGCCTGCTGCAGATGCAGAAGGACATCTTCTCCGACCAGATGCCGATGCACGAGGCCTACATGGCCAACGGCATCGCCGGGATCAAGGAGATGTATGACGCCGGGCTCATCGACACCCGCACCTACCAGGCCTGGAAGGGCATCGACAGCGGTGACCCGAGCCGGGTGGCAGACGGCAACGCGGCGCTGCTGTACCGCGAGCAGCACGACGTCATCGGGCAGGCCTACGACGACATGCGCAACTACCATGGCCCGGTGGGAGAGGCGATGACATACGCCATGGGTGCGATCGGCGCCCCCGGCATCCCGGGTGCGCACACGCTGGGTCAGTACGATCCGTTGACGTTCAGCGGCCGCGTGGAGGCTCCCGGCGTTGACGTACCAGGCTGGGACCCCCCTGGACCTGGCAGCTTCCCCGGGATCAGCACGCCGCGTCCCTACGGCGAGCTCGGCGTCGAGACGCCGTTGCCTGCGGGCAACATCTCCGACTTCGAAACCCGCTGGGACCTGATCGAGAACGACACCCTCCCGGCATTCCAGGAGCTGCTCGCCGAGGACCCTGAGCTGGTGCGCGACATCCTCAACGGGTCGGTCGAGAATCGCATTGACGACGCCCGGCTGCACAACAACATCGACGACCTCCTCAAGCGACTTGCCGACTGGGACGTGCGCGTCGAGATCGGTGTCGGGTAGTGCGGTTTGCTGCAAAGATTCTCTCTCTACTGATGGCCGCAACATTGATGCAAGGGTGTGATGCTGGCGTGTCTGGCAACGGAAGCGGCTCGTCGGACGAATGCGAGGACAGGTCCTACGACCTGACACAGCCGCCCACCCGCGATGAGCTCGGTATGCCGGCGGACAGGTCCGTGCTCGATGTGTCGTGCGACGCCGGCTTCGAGCTATCGCTCACCCTTCCAGAGGGTGCCGCCACGTCGATGACGGTGCGCCGGGTCAACGCCGACAGCTATGCGGCGTCCAATCCCGAGACCGGTGACCCGACCACGATGGACATCCACTCGGTCGGCCTTGACGTCGATGAGGCGCTCGAGGTTGCCCGCGGTGTCGCCGACGACCTCGGTATCGACCCCAAACCCCTCGAGCGGTGGCGACGTGATGTGGAGAGCGCGCCCGACGACAGTGTCGATTCGCCCTTCATGCGCGCCAAGATCGGCTACCTCACCGCGGAGCTGCAAGTCCAGCACCTCGGCACGTCGGGCACGAACTACGTGCACCTCATCCTGACGTTGGCCTAACGACCTCCCCACGCTGATCGAGCTTGTCGAGATCACGGGTCTCGACAAGCTCGACCGGCGGTGGGGTCTCGACAAGCTCGACCGGCGGTGGGGTCTCGACAAGCTCGACCGGCGGTGGGCGGGGTCTCGACAAGCTCGACCGGCGGTGGGGTCTCGACAAGCTCGACCGCCGGTATGGGGTTCCACCGGCGGGATTGGCTTGACGAGCGAAATAATGGGGGGATGGCCCACTCGTCCAAGTACCCACCGTTCGCCGTGACGGCCGACGCGGTCGTGCTGACGATTCGCGACGACAGGCTGCACGCCCTGGTCGTCACCCGTGGCAGCGAGCCGCACAAGGGCGAGCTCGCGTTGCCTGGCGGGTTTGTGGACATCGACGAAGACCTCAGTGCCGCCTTCGTGCGTGAGCTCCGTGAGGAGACAGGCATCTCCGTCCGGGCTAGCCAAGTCGAACAGCTCGCGGCATACGGGCGTCCCGATCGCGACCCGCGCGGTCGCACGGTCAGCGTCGCCTATCTCGCCGTGCTGCATGCGCTGCCCGAGCCGGTCGGTGCCGACGACGCCGCAGACGCTGCGTGGCGGCCGGTGACCTGGCTCCTCGCCCGGCGCGATCGGTTGGCGTTCGACCATCGCGAGATCCTCCGCGACGGGGTAGAGCGGGCCAGGGTCAAGCTGGAGCAGTCGCCGATCGGTACGTCGTTCTGCCCGCGACAGTTCACGCTGGGCGATCTGCGGCTGGTGTACGAAGCGGTCTGGGGTGTGCAGCTCGACCCGGAGACCTTCCGGCGCAAGGTGGCCACGATCGAGGGGTTCGTGGAGCCAACGGGGAAGAAGGCAACGCGCGGAGTCGGCAGGCCGGCCGAGCTCTATCGTCGCGGGCCCAGCGACATACTCCACCCTCCGCTGACCCGCAGGTCCCTTGCTTGAGACCGACTTGATCTGGTCACGCGGCATCTGGGCCGAGCAGGTCGTCGAGCGCGAACACCCGGAGCTCCTCGTCGGTGGCAAGATGTAGGGGTCGCATGGGGACTCCAGCTTCACGGCTTGCCCTGCTCAGCCCGCGCGCCCACGCGAGGTCGCTGTCGCTCAGCTGCGCGCTACCTGGTCTCGAGAGCAGCACCGCCAACGAGCCGTCAGTGACCTGGTCGTCGAGCAGTCGCCTGGCGACGTGCATCAGGTTGGCCAGCAACGGCTCGTCGTCGGGAAGCTCGGGCAGCTCATCGACCTGCGTCAGGAACGGTGTGGGCCGGTTGTCGGCCGCGATGAAGCAGAGCCACAACATGGCGCGGGAGAATCCGAGCGGTCCCATCAGCGCACGCCAGAACGAGAAAAGGGCCTGTTGGTCCGGGATCGGTCGCTGGAGGTCGCGGCGGGTCAGCTCCGGGGGTATGTCGTCGTGGGCCATGACACAACCCTGCCGCGTTCGCGATCCCGAAAACGCTTTGTCCACAGGGATTTCTCGCGATGTTTGCTGCGACGTCTTCCAAGGGGTGGAGCTTAGTTGGCGGCTGCGCCCATGCTGCGCCAGTAGGAGTTCAGCGCGCCATTCGTCTTGACGAACCAGACGATCGGGCCGACCAGGATAAGGATGCCGGGGAGGTACCAAAGGCCGGTGGCGCCAGTGACCGGCGGCTTCCGGCCGTCGCGGGTGTACAGGTAGCCGACCTCCGAGGCGGTCAGGAAGGGCATCGTGACACCGGCGAAGAGCGCGAGCGCGAGGGCCACACCACCGTCGATGCCCTGCCCGGTGTGGCGCTTCATCTCGCTGTGGACCCGGTAGGTCCACACGAAGCCGTAGATGCCGAGGGTCAGGACGATCAACATGAAGGCCACGCCGGTCCCTCTGATGGTGCCGACGGGGCCGGTCCGGGCATACGCGGCGTGACGCGGCCCAGCGGTGCGGGTCCGGTCGATGGAGGCGGGCGCGGACACCCTCAGGGTTCGCAGCGTGAACGGCGACGCTACTGGCAGTTCGGTCATCAAGGCCCCTGAGTTATGGAGTGCAAGGCCGCAAGACGCGCCCCCCGCGAATATGAGCCTGGCAGACCTGGGCGGTCCGTTGGGTCAGGCGGCCACAAGAGCACCCGTTCGCCCGACCGAGGTCTATCCGAACGGCCCATCGTGACCGCACACAGACCCGATCTGGTGGCGTTCTTACTTTCGAGTAACATTGGGGTCGACGACGCGCACCTCGAAGGGAAAGCTGAAGTGAGCACTGACGTGACTGATTCCGAGAAGGCCGCCGAGGGTACGACGCCGAAGGTCAGCGAACGCCAAGCCCGCGAAGTCGCCGAGGCGGCCCGCCAGACCGAGTGGACCCGGCCGAGCTTCGCCAAGGAGCTCTACCTGGGCCGGTTCGACCTGTCGCTGATCCACCCGCATCCTCGCGCCGAGCCCGAGGACGAGGCCCGCGGCGAAGAGTTTCTGGCCCGACTACGCTCCTACTGCGAGACCTTGGACGGCAGCCAGATCGAGCGTGAGTCCCTGATCCCCGACGACTACCTCAAGGGTTTCAGCGAGCTGGGCGTCTTCGGCATGAAGATCCCGCGCGAGTACGGTGGCCTCGGCCTGACGATGTCCTACTACGGCCAGGCGCTCATGCTGGTCGGCTCCGTGCATCCGAGCATCGGCGCCCTGGTTTCCGCGCACCAGTCGATCGGCGTACCCGAGCCCGTCAAGATGTTCGGCACCGACGCGCAGAAGCAGCAGTTCCTCCCGCGTTGCGCGGAGGGTGCGATCACCGCCTTCCTCCTCACCGAGCCCGACGTCGGATCCGACCCCGCCCGGATGGGCACGACGGCGACCCCGACCGAGGACGGCTCGGAATACGTGCTCGACGGCGTCAAGCTGTGGACCACCAACGGCGTCATCGCCGAGCTCGTCGTCGTGATGGCGGCTGTGCCCAAGCGAGACGGCAGCCGAGGCGGCATCACGGCCTTCGTCGTCGAGGCAGACTCGCCGGGCATCACCGTCGAGAACCGCAACGCGTTCATGGGTCTCAAAGGCCTCGAGAACGGCGTCACCCGCTTCAACCATGTGCGAGTGCCGGCGGAGAACCGGCTCGGCCGCGAGGGAGACGGTCTCAAGATCGCCCTCACGACCCTCAACCAGGGCCGGTTGTCGATCCCGGCCATGTGCACGGCCGCCGGCAAGTGGTGCCTGAAGATCGCCCGCGAATGGTCGGGAGCCCGGGTGCAGTGGGGCAAGCCCGTCGCCGAGCATGAGGCGGTCGCGACGCGGCTGGCCTTCATGGCCGCGACGACGTTCGGGCTCGAAGCCGTGCTCGACATGTCGGCACAGCTTGCCGACGCGGGCACGAAGGACATCCGGATCGAGGCCGCACTCGCCAAGCTCTGGTCGAGCGAGATGGCCTGGCTGATCGCCGACGACCTGGTGCAGATCCGTGGCGGGCGAGGGTTTGAGACAGCCGACTCGCTGGCCGCGCGCGGAGAGCGGGCCGTGCCCGCCGAGCAGGTGCTCCGCGACCTGCGCATCAACCGCATCTTCGAGGGATCGTCGGAGATCATGCGGCTGCTCATCGCGCGAGAGGCCGTCGACGCCCACCTCAAGGCAGCCGGCGACCTCGCCTCCCCCGACGCAGACAACGCCCAGAAGGCGAAGGCCGCCTTCAAGGCGAGCGGGTTCTACGCGAAGTGGCTGCCGTCGCTGGTGGTCGGCAAGGGGACGGTCCCGACGTCGTACGACGAGTTCGGCCGGCTCGCCAAGCACCTGCGGTACGTCGAGCGAGCGTCGCGCAAGCTGGCCCGCCAGACGTTCTACGGCATGGGCCGGTGGCAGGCGAAGCTGGAGTACCGGCAGGCGTTCCTGGGTCGCATCGTCGACATCGGCGCAGAGCTGTTCGCGATGGCGGCTGTGTGCTCGCGCGCGGAGATGTTGCGAGTGAACGAGCCGAGCCAGGGCGACGCGGCCTTCGACCTTGCCGATGTCTTCTGCGCACAGGCGCGGCTGCGCGTCGAAGCGCACTTCGACGGGCTCTGGAACAACACGGATGCCGTGGACGTCCGGCTGAGCAAGCGGCTGCTGGACGGTGACTTGACGTGGCTCGAAGCCGGCGTGATCGATGCCTCAGAGGGCACCGGGCCGTGGATCGCTGACTGGTCGCGCGGCGAGTCGAGCGGGCCCAACGTCGCTCGCCGCTACCGCTAGCCGGCACAAACCCACGGTTGTCAGGTTGACCTGGCCCCTCTGGCTGCTGATGCTGCTCCCGGGGATCCAGGGCACGAGCGCAACCCCGTCGGGAGTGTCGACCGTCAAGCCGCGCGCCTGCTCGCCTTACTCGAAACGCATTAGGACTGCCGTTGCTGGCGCAGCGGGCCGGGCGTAGCGTCATCGATCGTGGACGAGTTGGCGGAGCTGTTTCGGCGGGCGGCGGATGAGGCGAGCAACTACCGGGCATCTCTGCCCACGCGGCCTGTCGCCGAGCAGGTCGACCATGTCGCCTTGCGGGATGCGTTCGGTGGACCGCTGGCGCGCGAGCCCTGTGCGCCGGCCGAGGTTGTCGAGAGCTTGATCAAGGCGGCCGAGGGCGGCCTGGTGGGCACCGCCGGTCCGCGGTTCTTCGGTTTCGTGATTGGTGGCGCGCTGCCGGCCGCGACGGCCGCCGACATCCTGGCGGCCGGCTGGGACCAGTGCGCCTTCAACGCGGTGTTGTCACCGGCGGCGGCGGCCGCCGAGCATGCAGCTGGTGGGTGGATCAAGGACCTGATCGGCATACCGCCTGCGGCGTCGGTCGGTTTCGTGACCGGCGCCCAGGCCGCCAACACGGTCGGTCTTGCTGCCGCCCGGCACCATGTCATGGGGCAGACAGGGTGGGACGTCGAGCGCGACGGGCTCCGGGACGCCCCAACGGTCCGGGTCGTGGCGAGCGTCGAAAGACACGCCACGATTGACCGGTCGCTGCGTTTGCTGGGCTTGGGAACCGCGTCCCTCGACCCGGTCGCGACCGACTCCAACGGCGCCATCGATGTCGATGACCTTGCGGCGGTCCTGGCCGCTGGCCCGGAGGGGCCCACGATCGTGTGTCTGCAGGCCGGGAACGTCAACACCGGCGCCTGCGACAACTTGCGCGCTGCCTGCGAGCTCGCGCGGCAGTACGGCGCCTGGACGCATGTCGATGGCGCATTCGGCCTGTGGGCGGCGGCCAACCCTTCCACGCGACACCTCATCGACGGTGTCGAGCTTGCCGACTCGTGGGGCTGCGACGCCCACAAGTCGCTGAACGTCCCGTACGACTGCGGTCTCGTGTTCTGTGCCCACCCCGAGGTGCATGCAGCCTCGGTCTCCTACTCGGCGGCGTACCTCGTCGGCTCCGGCGGTGCAGTGGCCGCTCCTTCTGACTTCGCCTTGGAGTCGTCGCGCCGGGCCCGTGGGTTTGCGGTGTGGGCGGCCCTGCGGCAGCTCGGACGCGACGGCGTGGCAGACCTCGTCGAGACCTCGTGCCGGCTTGCTCGGCGGTTCGCCGAGACGTTGTCGGCCGGGGGAGCCGAGGTGGTGAACGACGTCGTGCTCAACCAGGTCCTGGTCGGGTTCGGTGACGACGCCAAGACCGACCGGGTCGTCGACGCAGTGCAGCGTGACGGCACCGCATGGATGGGCGGCACAACCTGGCAGGGTCGTCGGCTGATGCGCATCTCGGTGTCGAACTGGTCGACGACCGACGACGACGTCGACCAGTCGGTTGCCGCAATCCTGCGCCTCGCGGCTGAGGTCTGAGAAAGCTCAGGAACCCGCGGCGTCGTACACCTCTGGGCGACGATTGCTCAGACTCGGCACCTCGGCGCGGACGGTGTTGAGGCGGGACCGGCTGAGGTCTCCGAAGACGATGCTCGGCGCGTCCGGAGCGCAGGCCACCACCGTTCCCCACGGGTCGATGAGCATCGAGCGTCCGTTTGTGCGCGCGGTCACGCCACCGTCGGCGGGGTGGGTGCCGACCTGGCCGGCGGCCAAGACATAGCACTGGCTCTCGATCGCCCGGGCACGAAGGAGTACCTCCCAGTGGTCACGGCCGGTGTAGAACGTGAACGCCGCTGGTACGACGAGAAGGTTCGCGCCGGCCAGCGCGAGATGCCGGTAGAGCTCGGGGAAACGGAGGTCGTAGCAGATCGAGAGGCCGAGCTTCCAGCCATCCACGTCGCACGCGACCAAGGAGTGGCCTGGCGCCACGCTGTCGGACTCTCGGTAGGTGACTCCGTCCGGGATGTCGACGTCGAACAGGTGCGTCTTCTTGTAGCGCGCAGCTACCGTCCCGTCAGGGCGGAAGACCACCGATGTGTTGAACGCGCGACCATCGGGTGCGGCCACCCGGATCGACCCGCAGTGCAGCCATACGTCGTTGGCCCGAGCGGCCTCGGCGAACGCGGTGTGGGCAGGCCCGCCCTCGGGCTCGGTTGCTGCCGGCTCACCCGCCTTGGGGCCGAGGTAGTCGACGTACTCGGGCAGCAGCACCAACCGTGCGCCGCCCTCGGCTGCCGCAGCAACGTTCTCGACCGCGGTCTTGATGTTGAAGTCCTTGTCGTCCTGAGAGTTGAGTTGCACAGCTGCCACTCGCATGGGGCAGTTCCTTTCTGGTGGGTGTCGAGGGGGTGCGGCCGGTAAGAGCTCAGCGGAGTGCGCGACCCAGGCCGATGATGCGCTCGATGGCGACGACGAAGACCAGCGAGATCGCGATCAGTACGACCGACAGCGCCGCGATCTGCGGGTCGGAGCGGAACTGGACGTACTTGTAGATCTCGACCGGCAACGTGGTGGCGCTTGGTCCCACGACGAACAACGAGATGACCGCCTCGTCGAACGAGATGAGGAAGGCGATCACCGCACCAGCCAGGATGCCGGGCATCGCCAGTGGCAGCGTGATCCGACGAAACGTCGTCCACGCTCCCGCTCCGAGGATGCGGGCTGCCTCCTCACAGCTGAGGTCGGCCGTCAGCAGGCTCATCGCCGTCGTGCGCACGACGTACGGCGTCGTGATCGCGAGGTGGGCCAGGATCAGACCTGGGTAGCTTCCCGTCAGCCCCCAGGGAGACAACGTCAGGAGCAGTGCCAGACCCAGGACGACGGTCGGCACCAGCAACGGCGCGAGGAAGAGGCTCGAGACGGCGCCTCGTCCCCGGAAGTGGTGACGCGCCAGTGCTATCGCCGCCGGCACTCCGATCAGGACGGCGGCGGCGCACGTGCAGCCGGCCACGATAAGGCTGACCTGGAAGCCCTTGATGAACGCGACGTTGTCTGCGAGCTTCGCGTACCAGTCGAGGGTGAAGCCTTGCGGCGGGAACGCCAGGTACGACTGGGTGTCGAAGGACATGACAACGACGACGATGACGGGCGCGAGGAGGAACAGATAAAGCAGCGTGATCAGGCTGCGCCAAGCGACCCGGCCGAGTCGTCCGCGCCGCTTCTTCGGCCGTGGCTTCGCTGCGCCGAGCGCTCTGGACGGAAGGTTGGTGGTCGAGGCATCAGACATGGTGGCTCCGGTCTGCTCGGACATCAGCGCTCCAGTCGTTTCACTGCGCGCAGGTAGAGGAAAATCAACACCGAGAACATGACCAGGAGCAGCATCGACAGTGCCGCAGCCAACGGCCAGTTGAGAGTTGTCTTGGCCTGCGTGTAGATCTCTGTGGCGAGAACGAAGACCCGGCCACCGCCCACCAGGCTGGGCGTGATGAACGAGCTGATCGTGAGCACGAACACCAGCAGGCCGGCGGTCAGCAGTCCCGGCATCGACAGCGGCAACGTGACTCGGTAGAACACCTTCCAGCGATTCGCGCCGAGCGAGCCGGCCGCCTGCTCGAGCTCGGCCGAGATGCGGCCGAACCCGGAGAGCATCGCCAAGATGGCGTACGGCATGAGGATCTCCACCAACGCGATCACCGCGCCGGTGTAGTTGTTCGCCAGCTCCAACGGAGTGGTGATCAGCCCGGCCTCGATGAGGATCCCGTTGACCACCCCCGTGTCGCCGAGGAGCACGAGCCAGCCGAACGTCCGGACCACTTGGCTGGTGAGCAGCGGAGCGACAGCGAGTGCGATGAGGACTCCCCGGAACCTCGACGTCGTACGGGCCAGGAACAACGCCACTGGGTAGGACACGAGAAGTGTGAACGCGGTGACGACCAGGCCCAGCTTGAGCGAGTTCCACGTCACCTGCCAGGTGAAGCTGTCGGTGAGTGCGCCCCGATAGGTCTCCAGGGAGATTGTCTCGATGATGGCGCCGGCCGCACCGCCCTGGTTGAGCGACATCCGCACCAGCCATACCAGCGGCACGACGAAGGCGATACCGAGCCCGATCAACCCAGGCAGGAGCAGCCAGAACACCACCGGCCGCTTGGCTTGCGCGGGAGCGGGCGCGGTCGACTCCGTGGGTGGGGCGAGCGTCGGTGTCGCAGTCATGGCTCAGACCTCGACGCCAAGGTCGGCGAGCAGCTTGTCCGCACCAGAAAGCTCGGAGAGCTTCCGGCCCGCCTTGAGCTGCTCAAGCAGTGCTGGCTCGGACTCGTCGGATGCCCGCGCACGGTCCAGCGCGGACTCAACGTGCCCTGGGTGAGCGATCAGTACGCCGTTGTCGTCTCCCATGACGAGGTCGCCGGGTTGGACCGCGACGCCCCCACAGCTGATGGGCACGTTGATTCCGCCGGCATCGATGCCGTGCAGCTTGGTCGTGAGCACCGACGTGCCGCGTGAGTAGACGCTCAGACCTGTCTCGGCCAGCATCGGGCGATCGGTGCAGACGCCGTCGATGACAACGCCGACAGCCCCACTTGCGGCAATCGCGTTGGCCACTACGCCACCGACCGGGGCATGAATCGTGTCGCCACCGGTGTCGACGATCAAGACGTCGCCTGGCTGGAGCATGCCGGTGACCTTGTGGACCAGGGTGGAGTCGGTGGCAGTGATCCGGACGGTCACCGCCCGCCCGACGACCCTGCCCGACCCGGCCTGCCGGGAGATGGCGGGCGAGCAGAACCCTTCCTCGAGGAAGTGTCCAAGAGTCGGTACGTCGACACCTGCTGCCCGCTGTGCCAGACCATGCGGCAGGTCGGGCGCTGTGCGGTTGATGACGATAGACAAGGTAGTCCTCACTTCGTGCTCTTCGACGTCGGCGCGGGCAGAACCACCGCGTCCGTCGTACGCCAGGTGACGTCGACGTCGCCGCCGACCGGTTGCGTATCGGCAAACCCGGTGAGCGTTTCCGCCTCGATCTCGCTGTCGCCGACGCTGATCGTGTAGGCGAGCATCTCGCCCGTGTAGGAGTGGGCGGTGACTTTGCCCTTGAGCCGGTCGACCCCGGCGGAGGCGTCTCGGCGCTCGACCTCGACCCGGTGTGGCCGGATCAGCAAGGTCACGTCCTGACCCGAGCTAAGAGGCCGGCCGTCGTGACTGGCGTGTATCCTCCCCACCCCCGCGACATCGACCAGGACGCTGTCAGGCTGGATGTCGGACACGGTGCCCGGGAGCAGGTTGGCACGACCGATGAAGTCGGCCACAAACCTGCTGGAGGGGCGCTCATAGATGTCTTCGGGTGCTCCGATCTGTTCGACCTTCCCGTCATTCATGACCGCGACCTGATCGGCCATCGACAACGCTTCGTCCTGGTCGTGGGTGACGAAGACCGTGGTCACTCCGAGCCGGTGCACGAGCGAGCGAATCTCGGCGCGCATCGCGTCTCGCAGCTTGGCATCGAGGTTGGACAGCGGCTCGTCGAGCAGCAGCACGGACGGCTCCACGACAAGGGCACGTGCCAAAGCCACTCGCTGCTGCTGTCCGCCGGAGAGTTCCTTCACCCGGCGATCGCCGAGGTGGCCGAGCTTGACCATGTCGAGCGCGTCCTTCACGCGGCGGACTCGCTCGTCTTTGCTGACGTTGCGCATCTCGAGCCCGAAGGCGACGTTTCGGGTGACGTCGAGGTGCGGGAACAAGGCGTAGGACTGGAAAACCATCCCCATGCCCCGCTTGTGGACGGGCAGCGTGGTCACGTCTTGTCCGTCCACCTCGATCTCCCCGGCCGTCGGCTCGATGAGCCCCGCGATCATCCGCAGGGTGGTCGTCTTGCCGCACCCGGAGGGTCCAAGCAGGGCGAGCAGCTTGCCCTTCTCGACATCGAGGTGTACGTCGTCCACCGCTGCCACGTCTTGGCCCGGATAGGTCTTCGACAGGGACGCCAATCGGAGGTGTGTGGTCACCTGACGTGGCTCCTGGGTTTCGATTAATTCAGTCGTCACGTCATCCTCCGAGGATTTCCCGGCGCCACAGCTCGGTCCAGGCGTCGTTTTGCGAGGCGACGTACAGCCAGTCGACGTCGAGCATCTGTGCTTCTCGCTCCGGGGTGGTGGCGGTGCGGTCGGCGACCTCGTCACTGACCTCCGCCTTGGTGTTCGTCGGTGCGTAGTACATCTGCTCGGCAAAGGACTCTTGCGCCTCAGGGCTCAGCGCGTAGTTGATGAACGTCTGTGCAGCCTCGGGGGAGTCGCTGCCTTCGGTGAGGTTGATCGTGTTGATCTGGAAGACACTGCCCTCCTCCGGAATCGAGACGCCGAGCTTTCCGTCCGAGTCGTTGGAGTAGAACTGCGCACGCGCGTTCCATCCGATGCCCATCGAGGCACTGCCGTTGGTGACCATCGTGTACGAGTCGGGGTTCGGGGCCCACGTCTGTACGTCGGGAGAGAGCTCCGACAGCTTGTCGACGGCCGGGTCCACGGTCTCCTTGTAGTCGGCGCCGAGCATCTTGTCGGTGATCATCATCAGGCTCAGGCCCTGGATGTCCGGGGCTGCGTCGATGACGACGCTGCCGGCGGCCTCATCGCTCCACAACGCCTCCCAGCTCTCGGGAGTCGAAGAGATCGCGTCCGTGTTGTAGAGCAGGACCAGGTTGTCGAACGTGACGGCTGGCCCGAAGTTTCCCTCGACCTGGCCACGCTCGTCGATGTCAGCCAGGTTGGGAACTAGCTTGGGGTCCAGCGGTTGGAAGATCTTCTCGTCGTTCCCTGTCGCCGCGACCGACGTGTCCATGATCGCCACGTCCGTCGATGGGTTCGACTTCTCGGCGCGCAGGCTGGCAAGCATCTCCGACGATGACTCGGCCGGTACGTAGTTGACTTGGATGTCTGGGTACTTCTCCATGAACGGCTCGACGACGGCCTCGGTGTAGTTGTCCTGCACCACACCTGAGTAGGCCATGATCGTGACCTCGCCGGAGGTCTTGCTGTCTTCTGCGGATTCCGTGTTGCCACAGGCGCTCAGGCCGGCACCGAGCAACACAACCGCGCAGGTGAAAGCGGCAGAGCGCATACGGGGCAGACGAAAGTGGGTGCGAACGGGCATAGCAGTGGCCTCCTCGGCCGTTGGGTGGAGTTATCCGACAGAGCCGATCGACTCGGTCAGAGTGCTGTTGGCATCCTCGAAGTTGAGCTTCAGCTGGCGCTTGAGCGAGACCAGGATGTGCTGGCGGACCGCTTCCCCTGCGGCGTCTGCATCGCGTGCGCGCAGGGCATCGATGATGGCCTGGTGCTGGTCTGCCACGGTCTCGAGGCCAAGGCGTTGGTGGGCGACGTACCACAGGCGCAACGAGCCGCAGTTCAGTCGGTCGACCGCCTCGGTCAGGAAACGGTTGTCGGACCCGCGGGTCACCGCAATGTGCAGCGCGTGGTCGGCTTCGATGCTGGCGTAGACGTCGCCAGCCTCGCCGGCCCTTCGGAGCTCGTCGCCCAGGCGTTGTACGTCGTCGAGCTGGGCGGTGGTGGCGCGGACGGCGGCGAGTCTGGCAGCCGGCTTCTCGAGCAGCATCCGCGACTCATACAGGCGATGCAGCTCCTGCACGGAGAGCTCGCGAACGTAGGGGGTACGCCGCGCCGGCCAGACCAGGAACTGCTCCTGCGCAAGCCGCTTGAGCGCCTCGCGTACGGGGGTGCGACCGGTGCCGAACTGGTTGACCAGATCGACCTCGTCGAGGGTGGCGTTGGCGGGGATCTCTCCCACCACGATGGCCCGACGCAGCAGGAGGTAGGCCCGGTCGGCCTTTGTCTCCAAGGTGGTCACGCTAGCGCCTCCATATTGCGAATATATTAGCAATGTATGGAGTCTGCAACTCGACAGTGTCCCTGTCAAGGGGGTCGTGGCGATCAATCTCGCCGTCGCGTGACCGGCTCCGGCGGTTTTACCCCGAACGTGGACTCAGTGCTCGAGTCGGGCGTACTGCTTGCCGTCGAGGGTGGCGCGACCCGCGTCCACGAGCGCGTCAAGCTGCTGCCTGGCGTCGGCCACCGGCCACCGAAACACCCGGGCGAAGTCGGCCGCCGACGCCTCGAGCGCGGTCTCGAGATACATCGCGGTGGCCGCCGTGAAGTCGTTGCCGTTGCCGTTGCCAACGTCGAACCGTCGGCAGGTGAGATCGACCAGGGCGGCCGGCCAGCCGGTCGGACCTTCCTCCACACCGGCCCTCGTGACCAGGAGTTGGCGCTGAAGCTCGGTGACAGCGCGCTGGTAGTGGTTGCGGTCGCCGACCAGAGTGCGCAGAGCAGCGCTCGGCATCGGCCCGGAGGCCAATGCCTCGGCAATCTCATGGGCGGTCGACGACAGCGGAAGCTGCTCATGGTCGTCGGGGTCGCCGGCGCCCGGGTAGAGCGCCGCCAGCATGCTCCGTGACAGGAACGACCCGCGACCCGAAACAAAGGTGCCATACCACGCGAGCCCGCGTCGCGGGAGCTCGTCTTTCCAGCCCCATACCTTCTGCTCCGACACGTCCATGCCGGTAGCGAACGGCTCGGCGTCTTCGCCCGCCACCGCCTCCCACAGCGAGGGCACCAACACCCGGGGCGTGGGAAACAGCAGAGCAATGCCAACGTCGTCGACGAACAACGCCGCCCTCTCGATCGACCCGATACGACGTCCGCGGACCCACCAGCGTCGCGCGCGTCGGGCGCCCAGATCGTGATCGGCAGGCATCACCGGTCTCGCAGCCGTCGTACGAACTTGAGCGCCGACCACACGTCATCGACCGCGGCGACCTTGACGTCGACGACGCCGGCTTCGAGGCCGGCGGCGCGGACGATGTTCTCGTCGAGATCTGTGGGTACGCCGCTCGACCGCTTGGGCCAGGAGATCCAGATGGCGCCATCGACCGTGGTGCTCGCGATTAGGGCGTCGAGCCGCTTGTCGAGACGAGCTCGCACCGGGCAGAAGCACCACACGATGTCCGCAGGATCTCGGGGTTTCCTATGCAACACGGTCACCTCCGGCGGCCAGTGGAGCTCCAGATCGGGTGGCAGCCCGTCGACGTACACCCGATGACCAGGCTTGAGGCCGAGCTTCTCGGTGATGGGTTTGCCGGAGTACCCCGCCACGCGCAAAAGCCTAACGAGGACCGCCGAGTGTCGAGGATGATGAGCCGATGACCGGTTGCGGAGACATGCTGGCTGCGCAGGACCCGGCCAGCCTTCTCGCGATCGCGGTGGAGGCGGCTCGGAGGGGCAGAGCCGCGGGCGGCATACCGATCGGGGCGGCGCTGGTGGCCGACGGACGGTTGCTCGCGACCGGCTACAACCAACGTGTGCAGCTAGGCAGCGCGATCAGGCACGGTGAGACCGACGCGCTCGAGAACGCGGGCAGGCAACCGGCCTCGGTGTACGCCCGATCCACCATGGTCACAACGCTGTCGCCGTGCGACATGTGCACCGGCGCGATCCTGCTGTACAAGATTCCGCGGCTGATCATCGGCGAGAACCGAACGTTCATGGGTGGCGAGGATCTACTGCGGTCGCGCGGTGTGGACGTCATCGTCGTGGACGACGACAGGTGCGTTGAGATGATGACGTCGTTCATCGCAGCCGAGCCGCAGTTGTGGAACGAAGACATCGGCGTGGAGGACTGATCGCGTCGGGTCAGATAGCTGTTGCCCTGCACTAGATTGAGGGTCGGCTCAACGGGTACGAGGCCGAACAGAGACGGGGCGGGACGTTGGAGAGCCCCGAGCATTCGAGAGGACGCCGATGGCTGACGACAGCAAGGAACCGCAGGAACAGCTGGACAGGCGCCGCGAAAAGGCAGAGCGCGCCACTGCCGCGGTGCAAGCGGACCAGGGTCGGCTGGCTGCTGCGATGAAGGCTGACCAGGAGGCAACCCGCGCGCACCGTAAGGCCAAGGGCCAACTGAAGCAGGCGAAGAAGGCGCTCAAGAAGTTGCAGTCGCGGGCCAACGAGACAGGTGAGACCAAAGAGGCCATCCGCAAGGATCGGCTGCAGGCGGAGAAGGACCTGGAAGCGAATGAGAAGGCCGCGACGAAACGGTTGGCCAAGCTCGCGGAGCTCCAGGCAGCCTTGGCAACCGAGGAAGCTGCCGACCAGGTGCACGGCCCACGCCCGAGAGATGCCGTGAAGACATTGGCGGCGAAGAAGGCACCGGCAAAGAAGGCGCCGGCAAAAAAGGCGCCGGCCAAGAAGACCGCCGCCAAGAAGACCGCCGCCCAGAAGTCGCAGGCAGGGAAAACCGCGACGAAGGCGGCGGCAAATGGAACGTCAGCGAGCAAGAGGCCTGCGAAGAAGTCGCCAGCGGCCAAGGGACCCACAACGAAGTCGCCCGCGAAGAAGACCGCGACCAAGACAACGCCGGCGAGGAAGCAGACGGCAGCACAGCGGAGCACCAAGCGAGCGTCTGCGACGAAGCGCCAGCAGAGCTAGCGAGCTCACCAACCACACTGGACTTTGCCCGGCACCGCAACGTCGTCCGGGAGTAGCGTTAGTCACCCTGGTGGACGAACGGCGGTGACAACGGTGGACGCAGGTCAACAGAGTGGGAGTCAGTTGAGCGAGCTGCGAACCTCCGCGCGGGGTTGGCACGGAGCGCAGCTGGCAGTGCTCGGCTTCATCGGTCTTTGCGGCGTGCTGCAAAGCCAGACGGGCACCACGCTGCCGCGGTGGCTCGAGATCTTGGCGGGGATCCTTGTGCTGGTCGCGCTCGTGCTCGCCTGCCTGTCGACAGCCATGGTGGCGACTGTGGCCTGGCCGCTGTCGCGGGTGCCCGCACCCGGTGCGCCTGGTGATGACGGTGGCGTGATACATCGCGACATTGCGCGGTTGAGGCGAGGAGTCGGGCTCACCTTCGTTGCGGTGGCAGTGCTGGCCGTCGCGGCCACGTCGTCGTGGTGGCCGCGCGAAGCCGGTTCGGAGGGACTCGTCGAGGTGAGTGCAGGTGGGCAGGTGGTCTGCGGTGAGATCGAGGAGTCGGAGCAGGGTGTCCTCGCCGTCATCTCCGGCGGTCAACGGATCGTGATCCGGATGAGCGATGTCGCTGCGGTGCGCGTCGTCGACTCCTGCCCGTAGGACGACGTACTGCCGCCGCTTTTGCTCCCGCTATCGAAAGGATCGTCATGACCACGACAGCCCAGCCGCCGGACGCCAGCGTTGAGGCATTCGCCGAACGCCTCTTCTCGTCCGCTCTTGGCGCAGTCGAATGCCTCAGCGTGTATGTCGGAGAGCGTCTTGGCTGGTACCGGTCACTGGCCAGCGACGGCCCTGCCACGCCGGCCGAGCTGAGCGCCCGCACGTCCACTCACGAGCGGTATGCCCGCGAATGGCTCGAACAGCAAGCGGTTGTCGGCATCCTCGAGACCGATGCCGCCGACCCCAACCGGCGCTACGCCATCCCAACGGCGGTGGCCGAGGTCCTCACGGACGAGCACAGCCTCTACTACCTCGGCGCTCTGCCCCGAATGTTCGCGGCCATCGGAGGTCAGTTCCCCGCATTGTTGAGCGCCTACCGCAACGGCGGGGGTGTCAGTTGGGGAGCGCTCGGCGCCGATGCGCGGGAAGCCCAGGCCGAGCTCAACCGACCCTGGTTCGAGAGCGAACTGGGCGGAGCGCTCAGCAGCGTGCCGGCCGTGCATGCTGTGCTCAGCCGACCGGGAGGTCGCATTGCCGATATCGGGTGCGGTGCGGGGTGGTCGGCGATTGCGTTGGCAAACGCCTACCCCGAGGCCAGGGTCGAAGGCATCGACGTCGACGCGCCTTCCGTCGAGATGGCCCGCGCTAACGCGGCTGATGCTGGGCTGGCGGATCGGGTGAGCTTCCGGGTCGCGGACGGTGCCGCCGCCCTTGCCGAGGACGGCTCCTACGACGCTGCCTTCGCTTTTGAGTGCGTGCACGACATGCCGAACCCTGTCGACGTACTGGCATCCGTGGCTCGAGCCGTGCGACCCGACGGCCTCGTCGTCGTGATGGACGAAGCGGTCGGCGAAGTGTTCACGGCTCCAGCTGGCGACCTGGAGCGGCTGATGTATGGCTTTAGCATCTTCGTCTGCCTCCCCGACGGTATGTCATCTGAGCCCTCCGTCGGGACCGGCACCGTGATGCGGCCGGCCACCCTGACCCGCTACGCGCAGCAGGCCGGTTTCGAACGCGTCGAGGTGCTGCCGATCGAGGACTTCAGCTTCTTTCGGTTCTACCGCCTTCACCACCCGCCCGCGTGAGCAAGGCGTCCCGGGAGGGGCCCGCGTCCGCTGTCCTTCGCCCGCATCTGCGCGCCCTGGTCGCTGCGATCGTGGCGCTCGACCCCCAGGTGCGCGACGACGCTCCCGATGCGGTGCACCAGATGCGGGTGGCGGGGCGGCGCCTTCGCAGTGCGCTGGCAACGTTTCGGCCGCTCGTCGATCGCGAGATCACCGACCCCGTCCGAGAGGAGCTCACTTGGTTGGCGGGTGTGTTGGGTGACGCTCGCGACGTCGAGGTGATGCGTGATCGGTTGAACAGTCTCGTCGCGCGCGAGACACCGGACGCTGCGACGGGGGAGCCCGGCACCCATCTCGAACGTGTGTTGACCGAGGCCCACGACAGCGCCCGTGGACGGGTCGACGACGCGATGGAGACGGCGCGCTACCGCCAACTGGTCGAGGATCTGACGAGGATCTCGAAGCGACCGCCGTGGACCCCGCGCGCGCAGCAGCCGGCGGCCCGGGTGCTGCCGAAGCGAGTGCATCGTGACTGGGGTCGGCTGCACGCCAGGGTGGTGGCCGCCGACGATGCCCGGACGTCATACGAGCGGACGGAGCGGCTGCACGATGTACGCAAGGCAGCGAAGCGGGTGAGATACGCGAGCGAGGCGCTCGCCCCAGTATTTGGGCATGACGCCGAGGAGCTGGGCAAGGCAGCCAAGCAGCTGCAGACCGTGCTCGGCGACTACCAGGACAGTGCGGTGAGCCAGGAGCTGTTGCGTGAGCTCGCCGCCCAGACCGACATCGACCAGCGCCACGCCTTGCTGTACGGGCGATTGCATGCGCTCGAGCTCGCACAGTCCACTCAACTCGAGAAGCAGTACGAAGCTGTGTGGCAGCAGGCATCACAGAAGCAGCTCCGCCACTGGCTCACGTCGTGACTTCGGTAGGCGTGCACTCCGAAGGCATGGCGCGCGGGTGGGTCTTG
Source organism: uncultured Actinomycetota bacterium (assembly GCA_963811585.1). GTDB lineage: Bacteria > Actinomycetota > Actinomycetes > Propionibacteriales > Nocardioidaceae > JACDHG01. The sequence continues at coordinate 175,223 of CAWERR010000003.1, read as the reverse complement.
CACGTCGACCTCGACCAGTTCGTCGCGGCGGTCGAGGTGCTGCGCCGGCCGGAGCTGGCAGGGAAGCCCGTGGTGGTGGGTGGCCGCGGTGACCCGACCGAGCGTGGTGTGGTGTCCACGGCGTCATACGAGGCTCGCGAGTTTGGTGTCCGGTCCGGAATGCCGCTACGGACTGCTGCGCGCAAGTGTCCGGACGCGGTGTTCGTGCCCGTCGACGGGCCGGCATACGACGAGGCATCGTCGAGGGTCATGGCGGCATTGCGGTCGCTCGACGTTGTCGTGCAGGTGCTCGGGTGGGACGAGGCGTTCCTGGGAGTCGGGACCGGTGATCCGGAGGCGTTCGCGCGGCGGGTGCAGCAGACCGTCTTGGTGGCCACCAAGCTGCATTGCTCCGTGGGAATCGGGGACAACAAGTTGCGCGCGAAGATCGCTACGGAGTTCGGGAAGCCGCGGGGGATGTTTCGGCTGACCGAGGAGAACTGGTATGCCGTGATGGCCGACAGGCCGACCGACGCGTTATGGGGGATCGGCAGAAAGACCGCCAAACGTCTTACTGGCTTGGGAATCACGAGCATCGGGCAGCTCGCGCAAACTGACCCGCATCATCTCGCCGCCGAGATCGGGCCGACGATGGGCCCGTGGTATCGGCGGCTTGCCCGCGGAGTCGACACGTCGCCGGTCGACGCGACGCCGTACGTCGCCCGCGGCCACAGCCGGGAAACCACGTTCCAGGAGAACCTCACCGACTGGGCCGAGGTCGAGGAGGAGGTACGACGGCTGGCCGACCAGGTGGCAGACGATCTGCGAAAGGACGGCCGGCCGGCCATCCGGGTAGGCATCAAGGTGCGCTACGCACCCTTCCAGACCCACACTCGTAGCTTGACGCTCGACGCTCCGACGAGCCGGACGGACGACATCATCGCGGCGGCGGTGACGTTGGTCGCCAGGCTCGACCACGACCGGGCCGTGCGCCTGCTCGGGGTGCGTGCCGAGATGACCATGCCGGAGACCTGACACTTCGGTGTCGCCCCCACTTCCGTGATCGCCCCCACTTCCGTGATCGCCCCCACTCCGGTGATCCAGCCCTGCTTCCGGCGATCGAGCTTGTCGAGATCACCGGGTCTCGACAAGCTCGACCGCCGCGGGGAGCCGAGGCGGCATACGTGACCAGTCGGCGCGGCATACGTGACCAGTCGGCGCGGCATACGTGACCAGTCGGCGCGGCATACGTGACCAGTCGGCGGGAGGGCGATGACGGGGGCGGGTGGCCGGGTTTACGCTCAACATCAGGAGGTGATCGAGATGCAGGCACAAGTCGGCGAGCGGCTGCACATCCACGGCAAGAACGTCGGGTCGACCGACCAGGTGGCGGAGATCCTCGAGGTCCGGGGGAGCGACGGCGCACCGCCTTACCTGGTGAAGTACCCGGATGGCCACGAGAGCGTCATCTTCCCGGGTCCCGACTGCGTCGTGGAGCCCAGCAGCAGCTGAGCGAAGCCCGCCGAGCCGTCCCACAGCGGGCGGCCCGACGACCCCAGGGAATGACCGCCGGAGCCGCCGCGTTGCATCTGCAACGTTGTAATCATGCGCTCAGGAGGTTGTCGTGGACTCTGCCGACAGCGACGCACTCGATGTCTACTCCCAGGTGGTCACGGCCGTCGCCGAACGCCTGACACCTCGCGTCGCCGCCCTGCGCGTCCGCCAGCAGTCGGGCGGCCGCGGTGCTGAAGGAGCCGGGTCGGCCGTCGTCCTCACCAGCGACGGGCATCTGCTGACCAACGCGCACGTCGTCCAGGGTGCGAGTGGTGGTCAGGCATCGTTCGCGGACGGTACGACGGCGGAGTTCGCTGTGGTGGGCCGCGACCCCCTTTCCGACCTCGCCGTCGTACGCGCCGACCGGGCGATCCCGGAGCCGGCCGAGTACGGCGACGCCGACCTTCTCAAGGTGGGCTCGCTCGTGGTGGCCGTCGGCAACCCGCTCGGACTTGCCGGCAGCGTGACCGCGGGAGTGGTCAGTGCCCTCGGCCGGGCGATCCCCGCCCACACTCGTGCAGGCACCCGCATCATCGAGAACGTCATCCAAACCGACGCCGCCCTCAACCCTGGCAACTCCGGGGGAGCGCTCGCCGACTCCCGCGGCCGTGTCGTCGGCATCAACACTGCCGTTGCCGGATTTGGTCTCGGGCTCGCGGTGCCGATCAACGCCACCACACAACGCATCGTCTATGCCCTGCTCCACGACGGCAAGGTGCGTCGGGCCTACCTCGGGCTCGTGACGTCGCCCGCCCCTCTCCCACCGATCTGGGCGGACCGCACCGGCCAGCGCACGGCGCTGCGCGTGGTCGAGGTCGTTGCTGGGAGTCCGGCAGCCACGAGCGGCCTGCGACCCGGTGACCTCGTCCTCGCGGTCGACTCCGCACCACTGGGTGACGCACAGTCGCTGCAACGGCTGATGTTCGAGGATGCCATCGGCAAGCGCACCGAGATCACGGTGCTGCGCAATGGCGCCATGGTCGACGCGGTCGCTGTGCCCTCCGAGCTCACCGACTGACCCACACGGGTCGCCTGCGCTGAAAACCAGGTGCGGCCGGGCGCTGCGCACTCCTACCATCTGCTCATGGGTATTGGCGAGTGACTTCCGCCAGGCGCGGTCCTGCGCCTGACGACCGGTGCGTGGCCTGACAAGGACTCACCGGTCAGGCGAACTCACTCCCCGGAGACCAGCCATGTCCCCGCTCCCCAAGCCAATCCCTCAGCTCGTCCAGATCTCCGCCGCGCATCCAGACGCGCGCCGCTACTCCCGCGCGCGTCGCAACCTGCTGCCGCGGCACGATCGAGCCACCTCAGTCACCGGACTGTGGGCGCACGAACACCTCGCCCGCGCGGAAGCGGTCGTGGAGATCTTCTTGTGGTGCCCTGGACCAGGCGATGACGCCTTCGGGAGTCACCGCCAGGACGCATCCGGCCAGGACCGTCTGGGCGAGTGCGTGCTCGCGGTGGCGGCCAAGGCTCGAGCGTCATACCAGATCTCCGAGCGCACCCTGGCAAGGCTGCATCCCGGACTGACTGCTCCGGCGATGCTGTCTGTGGTGCGCCTGCCTTCGTGGCGCGAGCAGACCGTGCTGACCACGTCGGCGCAACTGCTGCTGGTTGCGGATGGCATCGAGTACGCCGGGAACCTCGGCACTCTCATCCGCACGGTGGATGCGTGTGGTGCCGACGCGCTGGTCCTGACCCGACCGGTTGCCCGCCTTGCGCATAGCAAGGTTTTCGCCGCCAGCCGCGGCACGGTGCTGACGACGCCCGTGCTGGAGTACTCCTCCGTGGCAGCTGCGCGGGAGGCGATCGAGTCGGCCGGATTCGAGGTCCACATCGCCGACCCCGGAGCGATGCAGACTTACCGCGAGATCAGGTATGACGCCCCACGGATGGCCTTTGTCGTCGGCTCCGAAGGCGAAGGGGTGGCGCCCGACTGGCGCCACCCCTCCCTCAGCCGCGTGTCGATCCCGATGCTCGGGAACGCGGACTCTCTCAACGTGGCCGCTTCGGCGGCCATCTTGCTGTTCGAGGCCCGAGCGCGGATGGGCCATCGGGCTGCCCTCACGCCTACTACTTGACCTCCGAACGCAGCACCAGGGCGACCCCGACCGCCAGCGGCGCGACCAGCCACATCGAGCCGGCCACCGCGATGTTGGCCCACTGCTCGCCTGTCAGGTCGCCGTTGAACAGCGCACTCTGGGCATAGTTGAAGTCGACCCAGGGCTGCAGGTCTGCGAACCACTGCTGGCCGGTGGCGAGCAGGCTGGTGAGCGAGGGCAGCATCAACGAGTAGAGGAAGTAGGCCACGATCGCGCCTGGCGAGTTCCGGATCAGCACGCCCAGCATGAACCCGATCAGCAGGCCGAGGACGTTCCCCAGAACGATGTACAGCATGTCCGAAACCGACGCGTCCCACACTCGGTCGGTGCCCGTGATCGCTGTTCCCAGCACATTGCCGACGGCACCGACGACGAACGCGATCAGCATGGAGACGATGCCGACTGCCACGGCGGAGTTCGCTTTTGCCCACACCACCCGGCCCCGTTGCGGAACGAGCGTGAACGTCGTCAAGCCGCTGCGTTGGCTCCATTCGCTGGTGACCGACAAGATGGCAATCATCGGCAAGATGATGGCCATCGGAAAGCCGATCGCGGTGGCGAAGGTCGAGTACGTGAGCTCGTCGTCCGGCGCGAACAGGATAACGGTGCCCGTGGCCAGTACTGCGGTGATGACGATGCTCGCCATCAGCCAGAAGCCTGACCGGGTGTCGAACATCTTCTGCAGCTCGACTCCGGTCAGGCGCGACATCGGCGCTCGAGCCGGGCTGGTGCGGGTCTCTTGGACGCGCTCTAGTGTGGCGGTGCTCATGCCGCTGCTCCTTCTCGTTGTGTGTTGGCCGTGAGCTCGAGGAACATCTCCTCCAGGCCGGCGCTGTCGGCGGGACGCAACTCGGAGAGGGCCACACCGGCGCCCTGCGCGATCTCGCCGACCAGCTGAGGCTCGGCATCGGTGTGGAGGCCGCCGTCCGCGCGTGCGGTCGCGGCAATGCCAAACGTGCCGAGGGCCCGCGTGAGCTTGTCGAGGTCGGTGGCGCGAGCGCGAACCAGGGTGCCGGCCGCCTGCAGGAGTTCGTTCTTCGTGCCCTGTGCGACGATCCGGCCGTGGCCGATCACGACGATGTCGTCGGCGATGACCTCGATCTCGTGCAGCAAGTGCGACGAGAGCAGGACGGTCCCACCCCGGTTCGCAAAGTCGCGTAGGAGATCCCGCATCCACCGGATCCCGCCTGGATCGAGCCCGTTGGCGGGCTCATCGAGGATCAGCACCTCGGGGTCGCCCATCAGCGCCGTGGCGATGCCGAGCCGCTGACGCATGCCGAGTGAATAGTTTCGGACCCGCCGGTTGGCCTCGGTGTCCGTCAGACTGACCAGGTCCAGCATCTCTCCCACGCGGCGGCGCGGCAGGCCCATGGTGCGTTGGGCGAGGGTGAGGATCTCGCGCCCGGTGCGACCGGCGTGCTGCGCCGACGCATCGAGCAGGACACCTACTTCGCGTCCCGGGTTGGGGAGGTCTGCGTAGTGGCGTCCGCCGATCGTGGCGGAACCCGAGGTGGGTGGGGTGAGGGCAACCATGATGCGCATGCCGGTGGACTTGCCCGCGCCGTTGGGGCCGAGGAACCCGGTCACGCGACCGGCCTTGGCCGTGAAACTGATGTCATCGACGGCAGTGAGGCCGCCGTACTTCTTGGTTAGTGATTCGACTTTGATCATGTACCCCAGACTCGCTCGGCCGAGCCTTGTGGACATCAGGGAAGCCGCTGAACAAACCCTCCCCACACCCTGGTCCCTCTCAGGGTTCAAACTCAGGGGCGACCTGACTCTGGCAAGGCGTGACCGCGCCTCACAGGTAGTAGGGCTGCTCCTGCTGTGGGTCGGCTGGGACCACGTCGAGGAGTGGATGTGCCACGAGCTGGTCGATGGCCGGGGTGTCGGCTCCGATGCCCATCCAGTGCGGGTCGACGTCGTTGGCGATGCACCAGGCGTGGTCGGCCGGCCAGATGAACGCAGGATCGGGCATGTCCAACCGAGGTTGCCCTGGCCATTCCTCGGCTGCACCCCAGTCCCCGAGCTCTGACATCTTTCCGTGGAACAGGAAGTACTCGCGGTTTGGTACTACAACCTTTGGCCCGAGCAGGACCGACGGCGGGAAGGCGGGCGCGATCAGCGGCCCGCGTCGCGTGATTCCTGATTGATGGTCGAGGATTCGCATACTCTCGCCGCCGTGGATGTCGCCCCAGCCCTCCCAGAGGCAGAAGTAACAGTCGTCCGGTGTGCGGGTATGACGCTCCAGCACCTGGACCACCACACCTAACCGCTCGCTCTCAGACGGCCCGTCATCGTCGAACTCGACGTCGTTCTCCTTCTGCCCCGGGTGGCCGGGGTCGGGAATCAGCCGCAGCCTCGCGTAGGCAGGGAAGCCCGATGGTCCGAACCCCACGAGCTGATCCCACGACAGCTCGCTGGAGGTGATCCAGTCAGCGGCAGACAGATCGGTACACGGCCTGAGCGTCACAGTCCGGTTCTACCCCACGGCACCAGTCTGATGTAACCAGCGTGACTGACCAGAGTCATTTGGCCCGTTTGGGTCATACCCGCGTAGTCCGTGGAGCCCTAGCGTGAGAGGGCCGGCGACGAGGTCGACGTGCAAGCAGCCGCGCGCCCGTCATGCTCCGACAGACCGCGCTACTCGCGTCCGATGCGCAAGCCCACCCCCACCACCTGGTCAACCTCGATCCCGGTGGGCCTGCGCACCGCGTCCTTCAGTGGGAGGAGGTAGCGGCCGTCCTTGGGAAACAGGGCCGTCGTGAACTCGGTATCGCGGATCCGCACCACCACGGGCACCTGACCCCAATACTCGATCCCCTTGGCAGCGAACTTGATGTCCTCGCTCTCCTCCTCCGGAATGGCCACGAAGTAGAACGGCGCAGGGCCTCGCCACTCGATCACGGGACCGTCGAACTCGAAGTCCATCAAATTCATGCAGCGAGTATGGCCCGGATGCGTGGGGTGGGCGCTAGGAGGGGGCGACAACCACTTTGCCGAGAGCGCGTCCCTCACCGTGATGAGCGAGCGCGGCGGGAGCCTCCTCGAGCGTGAACACACGGTCGATGTGGATCTTCACGTCCCCGGAAACGCAGAGGGCTGCAAGCGGCTCGAAGTGTTCCGGGCCTTCGTGGATGACCAGCACTCCGATGGAGCGACCAGTAGCTCGGCCAACCACCCAGCCGCCGGTGAGCACCCGCAACAGCGCCCGAGTCGACCCACCTACACACCGATACATGCCGCCGGGCGCCAGCGCACGCCGGTAGGCGAACACCGACCGGTGCGCGACCAGGTCCAGGATCAGGTCGTACTGCGTGGTCGCCCGGGTGAAGTCGTCGCGGCGGTAGTCGATCACCTCGTCCGCGCCCAGTGAGCGCATGAATTCCTGCTTGGCGGCGTTGTCGACCGCGGTGACGTGAGCACCGAGCCGCTTGGCGAGCTGAATCGCGAAGGATCCCGACCCTCCGCCGGCGCCGTTGATCAGCAGCCGGCGACCCGCTGCGGCGTGTTTCGTGCCCTGCAGGGCAATGGCGCCCGCCTGCGGGATGGTCGATGCCGCTGCGAATGTCAGCTCGGCCGGCTTGTGAGCGAGTGAAGATTCCGCCGCCACCGCGTACTCCGCGAAACCACCCTTCAGGGCGAGGTTGTCGCCGTACACCTCGTCTCCAAGTCGGAACCGGCTCACCCCCTCCCCGACCTCGTCGACGACGCCCGCGATGTCGGATCCAAGCGTCCGGCTAGCTGGGGTACGCAGCCCGCCGAGCCGCGCGTATGAGGGCGATCCCCGGAGGCACTCCCAGTCGCTGAGGTTGATCGAGGTCGCGGCGACCTTCACTCGCACCTGCCCGGCGGCGGGCGAGGGCATCGGGACCTCCTCGACACGCAGCACATCAGGAGGCCCGTAATCGTCGTAGACAACCGCCTTCACGCCCGCCCCTGCCCTGAGGTAGATGTGTTCATGGCGGCAAGGTAGCAAGGCGGGCGGCTCTGGTGTTTCTGCATGGGGGTCGACCACCTGCCGCTTGCATGGTGGCATGTAGGACCGAAGACTAGTTGCGATCAGACAAGCGCACCCTTGGAGGCGAACCCCAAGTCATGTCGACCATCCCACGCACCATCGATTCGTCATCGAGTCAGTCGGCTGTCAAGGGGCGCCTAGAGCCGGATGCCGACGGAGACCTCAACCAGAGCTACCGGCGGGACGGATACGTCGTACTCCCCGACGCCTTGCATGGTGCGCTGGTCTCGGCCGCACGAGATGAGACGACCGCGATCTGTCGCGGTCTGCGCGGCGCCTTCGGCGGTATGCCCGAGGCCGACCTGAAGCGAACTCTCCTGGACGCGACCGACGACGAAGTCCTTCGGCAGTACCTGTGCATCCACTTCCCACACAAACTGTCACCGCTCATGGTGCGCCTGGCCAGGCACCCGAACGTCGTAGACGCGCTCACACAGCTGGTTGGACCAAACGTCAAGATGATGCAGTCGATGCTTTTCATTAAGTCCGAGGGGAAGCCTGGGCAGGCCTGGCACCAGGATGAGGCCTTCATCCCGACCCGTGACCGGTCGCTGGCAGGTGTGTGGATCGCATTGGACGACGCCACCGTGGAAAACGGCTGTCTCTGGGTCATCCCTGGCTCCCACCGGGCAGGAGTCCTCTACCCGATGCGGCTTCAGGACGATCGACGCTTCGACTGCACCGATGAGGCGTACGACTTCGGCTACTCCGAGGCCGACGCAGTGCCTGTCGAGGTGCCTGCGGGTACCGCGGTGATCTTCAACGGGTACTTGCTCCACCGCTCCCTTCCGAACACCGGCCGCCACGGCATGCGTCGTGCCCTGGCCAATCACTACATGAGCGCCGAGTCCCTGCTTCCGTGGTTCCCACCAGCGCCGGGCGAATCCATGGCGCTCGCGGACCACCGCGACATCCTCCTGGTCGCCGGCCGAGACCCCTACCGGCGGGCCGGGCTCATCGACACCATGCGCCCACACCTCCGCGCAGACGGAAGCGGTGGCTGTGACCGATGATGCCCTTAGGCGTCGAGGACCTCGCGCAGCCTGCGCGCGAACGCCTCGGGTTGGCCGGCGTATCCGAACTCGCCACCGAGGAAGCCGCCGTGGTGGCTCGGGAACACGGTCGCCTGCTGCCCGAGCAGTTCGGCGGTGGCCACCGCCGTGCGACCGGTGAAGGTGCCCAGGGACTCCTCGCCGACGGCGATCACGACGCGCGTCGGCGCCGCGGCCAGCGCGTCGACATCGGGGCGGTAGCTGCTGACCGCCCAGGACCGGTCGGAGAGCAGCGGGTCGTCACGGGTGCCGTCGTCCTCGGCCGGCATCCCGAACGCGGCGGGATCCGGCGCGGGCTGGGCGAAGTAGTCGTCGTTGAACTCGCCCTGCCACGACGTCATCGCGATGAAGGCCGCCATGCCGGCACCCGACCCCTTGGCCTGGTAGGCGTCCGCGAAAGCCGGCGCGGGCTCGCTCGGCAGCCTCGGCGTCGGGGAGCACCGGGATGAGCGGCGGCTCGTGCGCCACCAGAGTGGTCACGTCGTCGGGGTACGCCGCCACGAGCGCCAGCCCGGCCACCGCGCCGCCACTGCTCCCGAACATCTCGACCGGGCCGACGCCGAGCGCCTCGATCACGGCGTGCACGTCATCGGCCTGGACCGTGGGCGCATGGTCGACCCGGCCGTCCTTGCGGGTGCTGCGGCCGAGGCCGCGCGGGTCAGTGGTGACCACGGTGCGGTCGGGGAAATGTGACGCCAACGTGGCGAAGCCGCTGGCGTCCATGGGCTGGCCGATCATGAACAGCGGTGGGCGTCCGTCGGCGGTGGGCAGCGGGCCGTGGACGTCATAGGCGATGTCGGCCTCGGCGGTTTCCAGCAGGTGCGTCGTTGTCATGGCAGTTCGACTTCTCCCGTCGTGAGATCTCATCGGACCCTACGACGTCGTCGGTTGCACGACCATCATCGCCATGTCTACGACGGCGCGGTAGCCGAGCCGTTGGTAGATCTTGTTTGATGTCGGGTTCGCTTGGTCGGTGAACAGGCAGGCGCGCGCACCCTGCGCCAGGATCCTTCGGGAGGCCTCCGCGACGGCGGCACTCGCGAACCCGTGCCTGCGGTCCTTCGGTGGGGTGTACACCGGCCCGATCCGGCTCACCCCGTACGCCGGCTGACTGGCGCCCAACACGCTGACCGGTCGTCCGGCGTCGTTCTCCCAGACCAGGATCCGGCCCTCGTCCATGTTGCGGCGCACCACGTCGGCCTCCGGCGCCTCGTGAGCGCTGGATCCCTTGGGCCGACCGGCCTGTTCGTCGGCGTCGACCATGAACGCGTCGTACCACCGAACAACCAATGCCTCCTCGTCGGATTGTGCCGGACGCAGCCTGCCTTCGACCGGTGGTGGCTCGATGAGCCGGTCGAGCTCGAACAGCCTCGTGTGTACGGCGACCTCGGCCGAGCCACCACAACGGGCTGCGACCTCGCTGCAGAACAGCTGGACAGCGGGCAGGCAGCCGTTCGCTGCGGAGACCTGCTCGCCTCGCTCAAGCACCGCCCGCGCAAGGTCGCGAGCCGCGTCGTCCGGCATCGGGAGCATGAACAACGGGTAGGTGCCGAACGGCGCGGTGCGCATGGCGGCTCCGACCACCTCATCGTCCTCCAACACCGCAACGAACCAGCACGGGACTTCGGCCGGCCAGGGAATGCCGGCTGTCTGTTCACGCGCGATGCGTTCGGCGACTGTGGTGACCACCGTGCTCAGGACTGGCTGCCGTCCGAGGTGGTCACCCGTGACGTCGAGGAACTCTTGTGGTTCGTCGAAGAAGCGCAGTTCCATCCCCGAAGGCTAGAGAGCGAAGCCCGGACCTAAAACAGGTTTTCGCAGCTTGTCGGAGGCTCATGCCACACTGCCTGCGTGAGCGACGACATACTGGCTGCCGGCCGGGCTTTCCTCGATCGTGAGGGTCGCCTCATCGAGCGCCGCCTCGCCGCCATGATCTTCGATGGCGATGACGTCTCCGGCGTCATCCACGCCGTCCGGGCTTACCGCAACCCAGACGGCGGGTTCGGCCACGGCCTCGAGCCCGACAAGCGCTGCCCTGACAGCCTTCCCATCGACGTGGAGAGCGCCCTCGACATTCTGCTCATGGCTGGCGAAGCACGCGGGGGAGTCCTGGATCTGCCAGGGGACCTCGGCGTCGACAGTTTGGTCCTCGGGGCCTGCGACTGGCTGGATTCGGTCGCGTCAGCAGATGGGTCCGTGCCCCTGGCCTTCCCGGTCATTGAGGGCTATCCCCGGGCCGACCACTGGAGCGACTGGGCCTACGCCCCCGCATTGAATCCAACCGCCGGACTGGCTGGGCGGTTGCACCAGATAGGCGTTGTGCACCCGTGGCTCGACCGCGCCACAGACTGGACCTGGGCGAAGCTGGACTCAGGGTTCGACGAAGACGCCCACTCGCTGCGCGAGGTGCTGGTGTTCCTCGCCAACGTGCCCGATCGAGGTCGGGCACACACCGTTTTGGCACGCGTCGGCGACTGGCTGGCGGGAGCGGAGTGGTACCGCCCCGACCCGACGGATCCAGAATACGGAGTGAGGCCGCTCCAACTGGCGCCATCACCCGACAGTCCGTGGCGGCGGCTCTTCGACGACGCAACGGTCGAAGGTCACCTCGAACGCCTGGCCCGAGACCAGCAGCCCGATGGTGGCTGGGCGATCACGTGGGAGCCACCTGGAGCCGCCGCCAGCCTGGAGTGGCGCGGGATCACGACGCTCCAGGCCTTGCGGACCCTCCTGGTATACGGTCGGCTGGCACCCGGAGCACGTTCCTTACCAGGCAGTCATCCGGAATAGGCTGGGCCGATGGAGCTCGACAGTGCTCAGAACTGGCTCAACCGATACGTCGACGCGTGGCTGTCCTACGACCCAGCCGACGTCAGTGCCTTGTTCAGTGAGGACGTCGTCTACCGCTACCACCCGTATGACGAACCGATCGTCGGTCGGCAGGCCGTCGTCGACTCATGGCTCGGAGAGGGTACGTCGGATGACGGCTCCACCCGCGACGCGCCTGGCACCTACGAAGCCGAGTACTCCCCGGTCGCCGTCGACGGTGACACGGTCGTGGCCACCGGCACTTCGCGGTACCGCGAAGTGCCTGACGGGCCCGTCGTCCGCACCTACGAGAACTGCTTCATCATGCGATTCGACGGCGATGGACGCTGCTGCGACTTCGTTGAGTACTTCCTCCTCCGCCCGTAGGGCGTGCTCATCGCTGGCGATCTCCCGGTGGAGCTCATCTGAGCGAGAACGGCGGGTACTCGTCGGTGACGAGAAGGAACGCGTATGCCTGGACGCGCAGCCACCAGCGGCCGACGCCGACCACGAAGTCGAACAGCCCCCATGGATAGCGTCCGGTGATCAAGATCGCGAACCACGCGATGACGACCACTATGAAAGCCGCCGCGGACAAGATGATGAGAACCACGAAATGCGGGATGGCGAGGAACCACTTCACCAACGGCAACCCACGGTTCAAGTCCTGTTCGGCCTCGGGGTAGTCGATCTCGATGTGGACATCCTGTTCCTCGACAGTCGAGGGGTACTTGTCGGTGAGCAGGACGAGGTAGGCGCCTATTCGGGCGCCGAACCGAGTGAGCTCTACGGCGAAGTCGAACCACCATCGGGGGTACCGGTGCCGGAAAAGGATCATCAGCAAGGTGGCTAAGAACAACCCGCTGGCGACGCCAGCCGTGAGCACCTCATTGACAAGCACGATCGGAATGATCAGCACCACGCGGAACAGGGCCGTGAGCCGATTGTGCTGGCTCGGGTAGTCGACCTCGAAGCGCGCGGGGTACGTGGGCGGTGCAGAAGTCGTGCTCATTGACCCTCCAAAGGTCTGGACTTTGAGCCCGACAAGCTCGGGCTGCTCTCCTCCAGCCTGTTGACGCCAACCCACCGGCGCAAGAGGCAGAGCGTCGGAGCCCGGTGGCACGATGACTCCTGTGAGTAGACAAGACACGCTCTCCTCCTCCCAGCTCGTCGAGATGTCGACCGAACTGCCAGAGATCGTTCTCAAGGAGGGCCTCAACTGGACCAACATCACGTTCAAAGGCAAAGGCTTCGCCTGGGTCAACCACCCCGAGAATCGGGCGATGATCAAGGCACACCACGATGAGCGTGCCGCCCTGCTGGCGACCGCACCTGAGGTCTACGAGGCCGGCTGGGCCACGAACTCGTCGGCCTGGGTGAGGGTCCGGCTCGAGCTCGCTGACCCCGACGAGGTGTTCGAGCTCCTCGAGGAAGCCTGGCGGATGACCGCAACCAAGCGCGCCATCAAGGCCTTCGACGAAGCCCGGCGAGGCTAGCCAGCACCCCGACCAGGACCGTTGCCCAGTGGCGCTCAGCCGAGTCGCTGGTCGAAGAACCGCACGGTGCGATTCATCGCCGCGATGAAGGCCGGCCCGAAGGCGTGCCCGTCGTCGTACCACTGCAATTGGGCGTTCACACCTGCCTCTGTGAGCGCGTGGTGGGTCGCGGTGGCCCAAGGCGGCGGGCAGGTGTCGTCGAACCGCCCGTGCACCATCAGCACCGGCTCGGTGATCAGGTCGAAGTACGGGCGAGAAGAGTTCTGCCCGCCAGAAGCCCGGGCTCTGATCGGGCGTGCCGTGGCGACGGGACAACTGGTCGCGAAGGCCTGCGTCCTCCGGATCCGGGCGAATGAACTGGTCGTAGTTCTGCGCCTCAAGCGATGAGACCGAGGCCCACGGGGCGGCTGCCTGCACCAGGCCCGGCTCGGCGACGAGCGCCTTCAGGATCACGCCCCCGCCCATCGAGCGGCCGAACAGAGCCACCCGGTCGTCGTCGACCGGGACGGTCTGCGACCTGCGCAGGGCCTTGACCGCGTTGATCACGTCAGCGCTGTAGCCCAGGCGCATCCGGACCTGGTAGAGCGGGTCATCATCCGACTCGGCGTGGTTGCGGTAGTCGACGTGCAAGGCGATGTAGCCGCGCGCGGCCAGGTACCCGCGCTCGCGGGTCATCCCCTGGCCGCGCACGTAGATACGCCGGGTCGATGTAGCCGTGCGCCAGCACCACTGCCGGGAAGGGACCACGCCCGGTCGGCACGTTGAGGACCCCAGTGATGGTGTAGGACTCCTCGCCGATTCCGGTGGTGCTGCGGCTTCGGAAGGTCACGTCGTATGACGTGTACTCGGACGACTGCTCTCGGACAGCACCCAACCGCAGCCGGTCACCCCGGTGCCGCTGCTCGGCCAGACCGAGCACGGAGACCGGTGGACCGGCTTGCTCTCCGTCACCTCCACCCTCGGTCTCCTCCGGTTCGACGGTGGGGCTGGTGACCTCGGGCTCGGCGGACTCGTCATCGTCGAGCGCATCGTCCGGCGAGGTCGGGTCGCTCGGCGATCCCGGCGTCGACGCCACGGACTCGTCACCCACATTTGTCTCGGGCTCGTCGGCGCTGCAACCGGCGAGAAGGACAGCGCTGACCGCCAGCACGGTCAGGCTCCGGCACCGTGAACGCATCGTGTACCTCCGGGGTGGGCCTGCGTCTGCCTTCCACCGTACGTGCCGCCGTACGCTGGGGATATGAGCGGCCGCGCGCCTGCGACGACCGCCGTCCTCGTGGCGGCGGCCGCGATGCTGGTCTCCTGTAGCGAGGCGTCCACGCGATCGACGCACTCAGCATCACGCGCACCGACCACGTCACCGCACCGCGTCTTCCCCGCCAGCCCTCAGCCGGACCCGCCGAACGAGAGCATCGAGGCGAAGGTCCCGCGAGCCATCGTCAGCGATGGGCAGCCCCGGCGAGCGAGGTTGAGCATTCCGGGCATTGGACTCCACGATCTGGCAGTCGTGCCCTACACCGGCAAGACCGACGACGCTCCCGGCACGCGCATCCAGAATGGTGGCGTGGCAGCGAGTCCGCACGGTCCGCAAGGAGGCGTAGGCCCGGGCGGACTCGGCAACTACCAGATCACCGCGCATCGGACGTCCTCGACGGAGGCCTTCCGAATGCTGCCCGCCCTTCGCGTCGGTCAACGAGCTGTGGTCACGTCCGCTGGCGTCCGCTACATCTACGAGATCCGCGGCACCCGCGAGACATCGTTCCGATCGCCTCGGTCACTTGCCGAGCAGCGTGCCGCGGTGCCAGGCAGCCCAGGTGAGCCGCCGAGGCGGGCGTTCCTCACGCTGTCCACCTGCGCGACGATGGAGGACCACGCCGAAGGCAACTACTGGGCTGACGAGTTCAAGAACCCCGAGCACCGCATCGACAAGATTGGCGTCCTCGTGCGGACTGAAGTCGTCGGCTAGCCCACCGGCTGAGGGCGGAGTGCCGAGGGAGCCGCCGAAGAACTCGGCGTGGCTTCAACCTTCTGGTGGTTGGTGAGCGTTACAGATACACAAGGAGGTGTCGATACGCGATGGAGCCTGACCAGGACCCGCTCGGCTCCTTCGAGACGTGGGCAGCGTCCCGACAGCACGCGCTGTTGCGATCCACGTTCCTCATTACCGCTGACCTGCATCGGGCTGAGGACCTGGTCCAAGACGCACTGTTCAAGGTGGCGTTGCGCTGGGATCGGCTGCGGGGCGGGAACCCGGAGGCCTATATCCGCACGATCATCTACCGCAGCAACATCTCGTGGTGGCGCAGTCGCCGCGAGTCCCCCTCGAGCTTGTGAACGATGAACTGGCCCTGAGCGATCCAGACCCCGACGCCCAAGATCGGCCGATGTTGGTCCGCGACGCGCTGGCCCGGTTGACGGTGAAGCAGCGGGCGGTGTTGGTGCTGCGGTACTTCGACGACCTCACCGCGGCACAGACGGCGGAGGTACTCGGCGTCACCGTGGGGACGGTGAAGAAGCAGGCCGCGGTTGCCCAGCAGCGCCTGCGCGAGGTAGCCCCCGAGCTTCGAGACCTTGTTGGCCGACAGGACGACGCATCATGAACGACCAGGACATCGCAACCCTGCTCCGCGAAGCGGCTGAACCAGTAGAGCCCCCCAACTACGTGCCGGCAGCGCTGAGCCGTGCCGGGCGCGCCCGGCGACGGCGACCCTGGTACGTCGCAGGCGTCGCCGGGCTCGTGGTCGCCTCTGTCTCCCTCCTCGTGGTGCAGGTGAACATCGACAGGACGGCTACCCCCACAGGCCCGTCTCCCACGGTGACATCGTCGCCGGGAACGCCAGTGGACCGAAACCCCACAGCGCCCCCATTGGAACGTCGGATGGTGCAGCCCGAGTGGTCTGGTGCAAGGCTCCCGCAGCTGCCATGGGCTGACTCGGCCCTGCCACGTGCAATCCCCGGCATCGCCAGCGGATTGCCGTTGCTGTCGCAGTCTCCCGTCACCCGAGCCCTGATGGCGATCACCACTCCGGGCAGCAAGGGGACGGCAATCGCTGTCCTCGGCGTCGACGGCGGCTGGCGACTGGTCGACGTACCACTCACCCGGGTGCGCGATGCCGCCCGATACCTCAGCGCGGCCCTGTCGCCGCAGTCGTTGTCGCCCGACGGCACCATGCTCGCCGTACCTCAACCACGGGAACTCGTACTGATCGACTTGGCGACGGGGTCGGCGACTCGTTACGACGTCCCCGGACTCAACACGTCAGCTATGTGGACAGCTGACGGCGCCGGGGTGCTGCTCACCACAGAACAACCTGACGAGGGCTCGTTGGTTCATCTGGACGACGGAACGATCACCCCGGTTGGGTACGGACGACTCACCACGTTCAGCCCGGACGGGACCGTTCTCACGATGAGCTACGCGCACCCGGACCAGCTGAGAACCTATGCGGCGGATGGTCGCCTCCTCCGTGTCGTCGACGAGGTCCCCATGATGGCTGGATCGCTCATGACCGAAGGCCCGTTGGCGAATGGTTCCGCCTTGGCAGGCGTCTACGAGGCCGGTGGCTACACCCCACCGCGGGATCCGGAAGAATTGGGCGGCGTACTCGTGGTCGACGAGAACACCGGCGAGCCACTCACTCTGCTACCGATCCGTGACTTCGGTGAGCTGTTTAGGACGGGCACCATCGACTGGCTCGACGACACAACGCTGCTCCTCCGAGTGACGACCACGACCAATCAAGACCACCTCATCACCTGGAACTACGCCACAGGAGAACTAGCACGCGTCAGCACGATGCCGTCGGATCTGGTCATCTCGGTAGCCGCGAACCTCATCCGCTGACACTCGGCGAGACAGAACGGCGCTGGACCTAGAGTGCCGTACGTGATCACCAGTGACCTCGTGCCCGGATGCTTCCCATGTGACCAGCAAGGGCGCGATGCCCTGCCACCGCGCGAGGACGTCGTCCACACCGATCACTGGCGAGTAGCCCACGCGTTCAACAGCACGCTCGCCGGATGGCTCGTCCTGTTACCGACCCGGCACGTCACCTCATTCACGGAACTGACGCCGGAGGCGGCCGATGAGCTCGGTGGGCTCGTACGTCGGCTGGGCAGAGCGCTGGAGACTGTCACCGGCTGCGTGAAGACCTACCTCATGCAGTTCTCCGAGGCCGAGGGGTTCTCCCACCTGCACCTCCACCTGGTGCCGCGGTTGCCGGACCAGCCCGAGGATGTTCGCGGACCGCGCGTGTTCGCCTACCTGAATGACGATCAGGCTCGATGGCTGCCCGCGACAGAACTCGACACCATCGCGCTCTCCGTCCGCGCTGCGTTGGCGTAAGACCCCCGAGGCGCTCGGACCCTGTAGGTCAGCTCTCCCCGCGCTGCTCGGCCGTGCTTCCCAGCGCGTCCAGGGTTGCGACGTCGTCGGCGGAGAGCTCGAAGCCGGCCACGTCGGCGTTGCTGCGGATGCGGTCGGCCTGGCGGGACTTCGGAATCACCACGACGCCATGCTGCAGGTGCCATCGGATGATCACCTGGGCCGGCGTACGTCCGAGCCGCTGGGCGATCGAGGTGATCGCCGGGTGCTCCAGGGTGCCACCGCGCAGCGCGCTGTAGCCCTCGAGCGTGATGCCGCGCTCGCGGTGCGCATCGACAACCGTCGAGTCGAAGAGCAGTGGGCTCCACTCGATCTGGTTCACCGCCGGGGCCACCCCGGTGGCAGACGTGACTTCGTCGATCATTGCCAGGTCGAAGTTGCTGACGCCGATGTCGCGGGCCAGACCCTGCTCGCGGGCCTCGATGAATGACTTCCAGATGTCCACGTGAGAGCCGCTGCCCGGCCAGTGGATGAGCCACAGGTCGACGTAATCGGTGCCCAGCAGGTCAAGGCTGCGGCGCAAGGTGTCCAGGGCCTCGTCTGCGTCCGGCGGACACTTGGTAGTGAAGAATACGGACTCACGGGGGACGCCGCTGCGCTCGAGGCCTGTGCCGACCTCCCCCTCGTTGCGGTAAACAGCTGCGGTGTCCAGGTGCCGGTAGCCCGACTCGAGTGCAACGGAAGCGGCGTAGGCGGCCTCGTCCCCCTTGATCTGCCAGGTGCCGAAGCCCAGCATCGGCATGGTGCCGTGGGGGAGGTTGACGGAGTCTTGGGGAATCTGTGGCGCAGGGGAGTCGGGCATGACGCCACGATAGGTCGTGGCACCAAGCGACCGGGTCGCGACCGACCTCGCTCACCGGTTGCTACTCCGGCTCGGGAGCGGGTTGCATCGTGCCGACGCAGGCCTTGTTGCCGTCAGGATCCGCGATCACGGTCGTCCAGGGTGCCCTACTGTCGTCGACGATCACGGCCCCAGCGGCCACCGCAGCGGCGATGCGTTGCTTGGCAACGTCGTACGGGACCTGCACATCGAGGTGGAACCTCTGACGTGGTGTCTCGTGAGGCTCGGTTTCTTGGAACGACAGGATCGGGACCCGACTCGTGACGTCGCGTACGTCATCGCTGATGGTGCCACGCCCCACTGCCTCGCTGCCGCCGGTCAGCAGAGCCGCCCACATCGGTGCCAGGGAAGTGGAATTCGCCGTGTCGAGCACCAGCTCCATGGCGATGATTGATCGCGGATCTGGGGAGAGCGACTGCTCGGCGGCGATCTCACTGATCCGGCGGGCCAGGTCGACGTCTTGTTGGGTCACCCACTCGACCTGGTGCTCGGTGTCCTCGTCGTCGCGGTAGATGGCGTCGTCGCTGATCAGCTTCAGGTCTACATAGGCCGTGCCCAGCCGCACCTCGGGATGATGCCCGCCGGCTTCCCCGGCCTCGCCGATGGCGGCGAGGAAACGGACACCCGCGCGGAAGTCGGGGATGACGAACCTGGCGTGCAGACCCTGACCGAGCTTGCGCCAGTCCGTCAGGGCCGCCGCAGTGATCTGCTCTCCGCCGAGCATGTCCATGGTGTGGCTCCTTCTGGTCGTCTTAGTCGCTGCTGGGGTCCTCTGACAGCGCGTTGGTCAGCAATGCCACCAACGCCTCGACCTGGACGTCGGACCACGGGGTGGCCTCCTCGTCCGATCCGTCGAGAGCCCGGGTGGCCAGCCCCGCCTTGCTGTCGATCAGCTCGGCGATCTTCGCGTCGATGGTCTGGGCGGCAATGATCCGCCAGGCAGTGACGGGCTCGGTCTGGCCAATGCGGTGGACGCGGTCGATCGCTTGGGTCTGCTCGGCGTTCGTCCAGGAGAGTTCGGCGAGCACGACGTTCGAGGCGACGTGGAGGTTGATCCCGACGCCGGCGGCGGTCAACGAGCAGACAATGATCGCGACGTCGGGGTCGTTGACGAATGCATCGATGGCCTTCTGGCGCGCCGTCGAGGTCTGGTCGCCTCTGATCGTGGTGTAGCGGATGTCGCGCTTGGCGAAGGTGTCCGCGGCGATGTCCATCACATCGAGGTGCTTGGCGAAGAAGACGACCTTGCCAGCACTGCGGGCGAGCTGTGCGGCGTAGTCGGCCGCGAGCTCCGCCTTGGCCTGCCCGATCCTGCGCACCATCGCGAAGACGTTGTCCCCGGTGCCCTCGTCGCCGCTGTCGGCGGCCTCGCGTTCGGCCACGCGGCGTACCAACGCGTGGTCGATGCCATCGGCTACCGGGGTGGTACGTCGTAGCAGCGCTGTCTGGTAGCGGTCGACGAGGCGTTCGGCGAGCTGCCGCTCGGCCTTGGCAATCGAGCGGCCAGCCGCGCCCTCGAGCTCGACTGGCAGGTCGGCGATCCGACGGGCTGGGATGTCGGCGGCTACGTCGACCTTGCGCCGGCGGACGATGCCGAGGTCGATGACCGCGTCCCGCGCGGCCGGGTAGAAACCATGCTCGGCCGGCGTCATACCCGTCTGCTCCAGCGCCGCCATCAGTGCGTCTCCGGGCTTGCGCTCCTCGATCCAGCCGAGGAACTGCCAGATCGCTCGGAAGTCCTCGATGTCGTTGATCAGCGGGGTGCCGGTCAGCGCCATCAACAGCGGCCGCGCGACCCGCTTGCGGATCCGCTCGGAGACCTCGATGACGTGCTGCGACCGCTGCGATTTCTTGTTCTTGATGTAGTGCGCCTCGTCGACGACCATGCCACGGAACCCGTGATTGCCGATCCAGTCGACATGCCGATCGAGTACCTCGTAGTTGACTACCACGATGTCGGCGAAGCCATCGATCGTCTCGCCGTCACCGTGGATCACGGTTACCGACCGACCAGGCGTCCACTGCTGCGCCTCACGCGCCCAGTTGGTCTTCACCACGTTGGGGACGACGGCCAGCAGTGGATGGGCGCTCGCTATCTGCGCAGCCAGCAGTGCCTGCGCGGTCTTGCCGAGCCCCGGCTCGTCGGCCAAGAGGAAGGTCCGGTGGCCGGCAGACACAGCGGCCAACAGACGCGCCTGATGGGCCATGAGCTCCATGCCCTTCGGCGTCGCAGTCGACCGGGGGTCCGGAAGATCCATGCAGGCGGATGCACCCGGAGGAGGATGCTCGAACGCGTTCAGCATGGGTCCGATCAAGTCCCAGCCAATCAAGCGGCCCTCTACCTTTGGCCTCGCCTGGCTGAAGTCGGGCGCCAGGAAGGGATTGGCCAGCTGGGCCGCAACCACAGACGGCGGCAGCGCCCTCTGTTCGGTGGGTACGGCGGTCACCGCCTCAGGGGTGGCGACATCGTTGTCCGCGGGGTCGAGGCCGGCGGCGAGCTTCATCTCCCGCTGCAGCCGGCGAGTGGCGTCGGTGACCTCGGCGTCCTCCTGAAGCAAGGAGAACAACGAGGGCTCACGCGCCACCGTCTGCGCCAAGATCGTGGCCACGCCGTCCAGGCGCTTGAGGACGTTGTCCCGTTGCGCCGCGGTGACCGACGAGTCAGCCCGTACACGTGCCCGCTCCTCGCGGACGAGCAACGCCGAGGCTTGGAGCATGGAGCGCTGCCGCGCGGTCACCTGCCCACGGTTCATCGCGTTCTCGATCTCGCGTACTGCTTTCGCGAGGACCGGGATCAGCCCATCGCCATCCGGACTCCCGCCAGGGCGACGCCGGGCACGCCCGCCAGCTCTGGATCGCTGGTTACGTCTGTTGGCCAACCAATCCTTCTTTCCTCGTACGCGTACTCCGCGGCCGCGAACCGAACTCGCCTCAGCGTCCCCACGTCGGGCCGGCGGCGGTCCGCGCGGCCAGCTGCGAACTGGTGCCGGTGCGGACGTTACCTGCTGGGCGAGTCCGGCATGATGCTCGCATGGGCTCTGAGGCCGTTGACTACCAATCCTAGGAGCGGGCCGATGCCACGCGATCCCAACATCCCCGATGCGTTCGACGTCTACACAGTAGTGGTCCTGCGGCGTCCGGCCAACGCGCCCGAGATGTCGGACGACGAGCTGGACGCGCTTCAGGCACGGCACCTCGCCTACCGCGCCGAGTTGTGGCGGCAGGGCGTGGTCGTCGTGAACGGGCCGTTCGGCGAGCAGAGCGAACCGTCGTACCGCGGGATGTCGATCTTCGCCTGCGACGCTGCCGAGGCCGCACGGCTGTCGGACGGCGACCCCTCCGTCGTTGCGGGGCGGCTCGCCTACGACGTGATGGAGTGGTGGGTCCGCGCCGACTCGCTCGCCTTCCCGCTCAGCGAGCGACCGGTTGGAGACCGCCGCTCGATGCCCGACGACTGACCCGGCACGCCCCACCAGAACCTAATCGACTGGCGTCGCTCGGCCTCGTCAGTGACGATGCACCATGCCCTCTGTGCCGCGTGACGTCCTCGACTTCTACGAGTCCGGACGTGAGTTCGACCGTCTGAACGATGGGAACCTTGCCGGCCCGCTCGAGTTCGAGCGAACGATCGAGCTGCTGGTGCGGTACTTGCCGGGCGGAGCCCTCAAGGTTCTCGACGTCGGGGGAGGACCGGGCGTGTACGCGAGTTGGCTCGCGAAAGGAGGGCACTCGGTGCATCTCATCGACCCTGTGCGTCGTCACGTCGAGGCGGCGCGCGCACTAGGTCTTGACGCCGAGCTGGGTGAAGCGGCCCGCCTCGACCATCCAGACGAGAGTGCGGACGTCGTCTTGCTGATGGGGCCGCTCTACCACCTCGTCGACGAGAGCGATCGGCTGCAGAGTCTGGGGGAGGCGTGGCGAGTCCTGCGGCCGGGCGGTCTGCTGGTCGCAACGGCCATCTCCCGCTTCGCGGCACTGCTTGATCAGCTCGTACACCTTGACCGGTTCCATGAGCCTGAAGAGATGGAAAGGATCGAGAGCATCGTCGGAAGCGGAGTGCTCCCCGCCAGAGAGGATGGCGTCTTCACGACGGCGTTCATGCACCTGCCCCGCCAACTCCGACAGGAGGTGTCAGCGGTTGGCTTCGCCGAGGTTGAGGTCGTCAGTATCGAGGGGCCGGGCTATCTCGTGAGCAATTTCGACGAGCGATGGGCCGATGATGTCAGGCGTGAGGCACTCATCAGTGCTGCCAGGCTCGTGGAAAACGACCCGGAGCTCCTCGCCTTGGGAAGCCACCTGATGGCGGTCGGTCACCGGTGACTGATCCGCTGCACGATGACGAGATCTCGATCGACCTGGGTCTCGTTCGGGCTCTCGTTGACCGTGGCCTACCCGAATATGCATCCCTACCGCTCAGTCGGCTGCGTGCCTCGGGTTCAACCAATGCGCTCTTTCGGCTCGGCGATGAGCTCTTGATCCGGCTACCCCGCCAGCCTGGGGGATCCGCGACCATTGAGAAGGAGGCGCGTTGGCTGCCGCACATAGCGCCTCTGCTGCCGGTATCGGTCCCTGAGGTCGTCGTCGTAGGAGAGCCGGATCTGGGCTACCCGGAGCGTTGGTCCGTGGTGCGCTGGATCGATGGCGATTTCCCTACGGTTGCGGATCCCGCGTCGTACTCATGCCCGACGCCCACTGCCCTTGCGCGTGACCTAGCCGCTGTGGTCACTGCGCTGAGCGACATCAAGGTGCCTCCGAGCGCTCTCGCCGATCCTGAGCTGCGCATGTACCGCGGCGCCCCACTCGGGACCATGGATGGCGGAACCCGTCGCTCTCTTGCGGAGTGCCGTGACATCTCGGGTCTGGCCGTGGACTTCGACGCCGTACTCCGGGTGTGGGAACAGGCCATGGCGCTTCCCGAGACAACTGCGGGGTCATCGCCGCGGTGGTACCACGGCGACCTGCTGGCGGAAAACTTGCTGGTGCGGGATGGCCGCCTTGCCGCGCTGCTGGACTTCGGAGGGTTGGCTGTGGGGGATCCGACGATCGACCTAGTCGTCGCATGGGAGGTTCTTGACCCTGCCGCACGCGGGGTGTTCCGTCGTGCTGTCGGGGTGGACGATGCCACGTGGCTGCGGGGACGGGCCTGGGCGCTCGCCTTGGCCGTCATGACCTTTCCGTACTACTGGAGCACCATGCCGGAACGATGTGCCAGCAGGCTTGCGATCGTGCGCTCAGTGCTTGCCGACGCCGCCTCAAACTGAGGTAGCCGCCAGAGCCCCAGCGGCCGCGGCTGGTCAGTTGCTGGTGCGTGGCCAGCTGACTTCGAGCAGCCGGGTGGCTTCGGCCAGAGACAGGCCTTGCCGACGGGCTGTGTCGGTGAACGCGGTGGCGGCTTGTCGGAGGGTGCCTTGTTGGCCGGACTCGTCGACATCGTCGAGGACGGTGCTGTGCACGAACGTGCCGCGGCGTCCTTGGGTTGAGATGATCTGGTCGGCCTCCAGCTCGCGATAGGCCCGGGCGACGGTGTTGGCGGCCAGTCCCAGATCGGTCGCAAGCTGCCGAACGGTGGGCAGCTTTTGGCCCGGGGCGAGCTCGCCAGTTGCAACCATGGCCGCGACCTGGGTGCGCAGCTGCTCGAACGGCGGGGTCGAGCTGTCGGGGTCGATCCGCAGCACGGTCACGTCGCCACGACCTGATCCTTCCACGTTCACCTCCCAGTACGTCTCAAGGTTTGTACCAGGTGGCATTCCCGGTGGCCAAACTGGTCGACCCGACGTTCGGGGCTACCGCCCCGGCGTGCAGGCGCGGGTTCAACGCCTCGCGGCCAGGTGCCGCTAGGCGTTGCGAATCCGTGCAGTTAGCGGGTGTCGGACGGCGGCTTGGCGTACGCCGCGACGCCGCTGTCGAGGATGATGCATGCCTCGTCGCCGACGGTCCATGCGTCGTGACCAGGGTCTAGGTTGACCACGTCGCCTGGCCCCACGGCGATCTCGGTGCCGTCGTCGTACTGGATCATCATGTGCCCGGACATACAGATGCCGGTGTGGTGGACCTGGCAGGAGTCGGTCCCGGCGATCGGCTTCACGTCGTTGGACCAGCGCCATTCCGGCTCGAATACGCCGCGGCCGAGGGTGAAGTCGCCGATTGTCACGACGTCCATGTGACCGTGGGCCTTGAAGGGCCGGGTCTCGTGAGGGTTGTCGATGCTTTGCACTGCTGAGGTCACGGGTCTCTCCGTCCGTGAAAGTTCCACGCGCTTGTGGCTCACTTCGACCTTAGGGACTCCGCACCCCCACAGCCAGAGGGATCTGGGAACGTCCGACTTTGGTGGCACCCCGCGAGTCAGCTAGCCAGCACGCGCCTCGGCGGGCTCCTCGACCTTTTCGGTTGTGTCGTCCCCATGGCCGGGCCACCACGCGGCGTGCCCGATGAGTGCGGTGAGCGCCGGCGTCAGGAAGAGCGCCATCACGAACGCAGCCAAGGCGATGCCGACAGAGAACGAGAATCCCATCGACTTGAAGAACGTGCCCTCGGCGAGCATCAGCGAGGCGAAGGTACCGGCGAGGATCAGGCCGGCGGCCGCGACCGTCGGACCGGCATGTTCGATCGCCTTGGCGGCCGCGGGCCGCGGCTCGAGCCCTCCCCGTGCCTCTTCCCGCAGGCGCGCAATCATCAAGATGTTGTAGTCGGTGCCCAGCGCCACCACGAAGAGGTAGATGTAGATCGGCAGAATGAAGATCAGCCCCTGCTGTCCCAGCAGCCCCTGGAAGACCAGCACTGTCGCACCCAGGCTGGCGGTGAAGCCTAGGCCTACAGACACCATGAGATACAACGGCGCGACGAGACTTCGCAGCAGCAACGCCAAGATGATCATGATCAGCACTGCCGCGACCGGGAAGACCACCGAGTAGTCACGCACCATCGCGTCGTCGAGGTCGACGAAGATCGACGTGGTGCCGCCGACGAAGGCTTCGGTCCCGTCCGGCGCGGCCGAGTGCGCGGTGTCCCGCACAGGACCCTCGACGTTAGCCAGCGCCGCATCGGACCCGGGGTCATCGGAGAGTACGACGCTGAAGACCGCGACCTCGTCGGTCTGGTCGGCCAGCACCGACGACGCGACCCCAGGCGCTGTGCCGAGCTCGGTGGCGTACGTGTCGAGCTCGCCTTCGTCGAGCGGCTGGCCGTCTGTGGAGCGGAGCAGCACCGTTGTGGGGTCTGCGGCACCACTGGGCTGGCCCTTCTCGAAGTTGATCAGGGCCTGGCCCGACTCTGTGTTCTCGGTGCTGCTGTCGGAAAAGTCGAAGGTCGGGTTGAAGGCGAGCGCGAACAGCGACAGGAAGGCGAGTGAGCCCGCAGAGACCACTGCGTAGCGGACCGGGTGCACGGCAACCGACCGCCCGATGGCGCGGAACCGCGTGGACTCGGGCTCGACCATCCACTTCTTCGACGGCCAGGAGATGACCCTTTGCCCCACGACTGCGACAACCGCGGGGACCAGTGTCAACGCCGCGAGCACGGCCAACGCGACGGCAATCGCCAGCGCCGGCCCGATCGAGCGGAAGATGCTCAGGGACGACAGCACCATCGCCATGAAGGCGATGATGACCGCGCCGCCAGCCGAGGCGATCGCCTCACCGGCTCGCTCGACCGCGTGGGACACCGCGCCTCGACCATCCAAGCCGAGTCGCAGGGCTTCCCGGTAACGGAACAGGAAGAAGAGGATGTAGTCGGTCCCGATGCCGAACAGCACGATGAACAAGATCACCGAGATGGAGCTGTCGGCCTTGAGGTCGAACGCCTCGTTCGCCACCGCGATGAGCCCGTTGGCGGTCGTCCCGACCAAGGCGACAGTCACGATGGGCAGAACACACGCAATGACGCTTCGGAAGATCAGCGCGAGTAGGACCACGATGAGCAACAGGGTCACGATGCTGACGACGACGAGCGCCTGCTCAGACGACTCCTGGGAGTCCAGCGACTGGGCCGCCGGGCCGGTCACGCCCGAGCGGAGGCCGGTCCCCTCAACCAGTGGCTCAAGGTCGTCGCGCAGGTTCCGGGCGTCCTCGATGGCAGTCGGGTCGAAGGCGTTCTTGCCTGGCTTGACCGTCACGAAGATCGCCTGCACCAAGCCGTTGTCCGAAACCGGGGCTGCGGCCGCAGTGCCCAAGTTGTCGTAGCTCTTGGCATTGAGCTGCTCGGCGATGGAGGAGACGGTGGCCTGGTCGTCCTCGGTCAGCTGGCTGCCATCCTCGTGGTCGAAGACCACGATCGCACCTATCTCACCGCGCTCCGGGAAGGCTTCTTGCTGCACGGTCAGAGCCTTGACGGACTCGTAGTGGCTGGGTAGGAACTCCGATTGGTCCTGCGTGGACTGCAGGGCGGGGGCCGTGGCGGCGATGATGACGGCGGCCGCGATCCAAGCGGCGATGACCCACCAGCGGGCGCGGACGACGAGTTTGCCGAGTGCAGCGAACAAAGTGCGAACGCTACCGAAGCCGCATTGCGGCGAGGCTGCTGGCCGCATCCGCGCGCCTGTCTGGCAGCGAGTGTCGGACAGTGGCTTGGCCTCGGCCGGCGATCACAGCCCTGCGTCCAGTGCCTCACGCCCCTGCGCGACCCACCAGGCAAGGTCCTCCCGTTCCCGCGCACGTTTCGCCTTGTCCGGGTGGCGGGTCGCGTCGAGTGCCTTGTTCCAGCCGAGCCAGAGCAATCCGGCGAGGAGCGAGAGCCGCATCGCGCGCGCGGAGGAATGCGGTGCTGCGTGTCGGTACTCGTCAAGGAACTCGTCACGGGCTAAACCGAGCACTGGAGCACAGCCGGCCAGCATCCGGGTGACGTCGAGTTCACCGGGTGCCGCCACAGCCTGGCCCCAGTCGATGAGGGTGAGCCCGCCGTCGGCTTCCCAGGCGAGGTTGACCGTGGCCAGGTCGCCGTGGCAGAGCGTGGGGGTGCATTCGGACAGCGCGGTGACCAACGGAGCTGGGTCTTCCAGCAGTGCCTCGACCGCCGCCGCGACGTCGCCGGGAACCAGCGACGCGAACAGCCCCCATCCGTCGAGTGCTGCCGCGACGATCGGATGCCCCGTGGCGACGTACGGCGCGAGCCGGGAAGGGGCGAACGTGGCGACCAACGGCGGCAATGGCGCCAGGCCATCGGGTGGGGCGCCCGCGAAGTGGGCGTGCATCTCGGCCAGGCGTTGGACCAGGTCGCGTGTCCGGGCCGGGGTCAGTTTGTCCCGCCAGCTCAGTACGCGGTCGCCGAGGTCACGCATGACGATGACTGTCGTGTCCGCCTCGACCCAGCCACCGATGACGGCGTGCCGGATCGATGGTGGCAGCAGGTCGAGGACCCCTCGCTGGTAGAGGTCGAGCTCTCGCCCACGCTCGTCACCGAGGATCCTCATGAACAGGTCCGATTGGGGGGACTGCCGCTTGACGACCAGGCTGCGGCTGTCACTGAGCCACACTCGCTCGAGGGTGGCGCCGGAGACGCCGTCACCAGCCAAGGTTTCCCGGGCCACCGCGCGGTCGAGCAGGGAGGGGTCCACCAGGGGCCGCGTCGACGGCATCTCTACCTGTTCTCGTAGCCGGGGGGTGCCACCCTCCCGAAGGCCCCGAGAAGCGCCGCCTGCGGATCGCCGTCCCCGGGCACGGCCGGGCCCACGGCTCCGGCCGCCCGGTAGAGCGCCTCTCGGTCCGCGAACCACGCGCTCACCTCGCCAACGAGCTCGCGGTCAAGCGACAGGTCCTGGTGGGTGGCCACCGCAAGGTCCCAGGAATGCACGAGATGGTCGGCACTCAGCTGCTGCACGTACTCCTCGATCGGGACGACACCGAAGGACAGGGTCACCGTGCCTCCCTCGGGCAGCCGCCGGTCAACGGCAGCTGCTGCCTCGGTCGCAGCCGCGCGCCCCACAGCCATCGGGTCGTCCCCGAGGAGGTCGCCGTCAAACCGGTCACCGACCTCCTCGATGGTGACCCTGTCCACGAGCGGCACCGTCCAGAGCTCCTCGCCGACGACGTGGTTGACGAGTGCCCGCACATCCCATTCCGCGCACGGAGTCGGGAGAGTCCAATGCGACTCGTCGACGGCGTCGAGTCTGGCACGCCAGCCCTCCACGCTCCTGCGGTGAAGATCGGCCAGCTTCATCGTTCCTCCCGGTCTGTGGGTCACCCGAGATAGTCGTACCCGTTCAGACTCCTCCTGCGTGGAGCACCTTGTCGAGAGAAGCGCGTCCTCGGGCGGTCACAGCGTGGCCTCCTTCGGGTCCCAGTCGGCCGGCAGTAGGTCAGCGCGCTCGACAGTGCTCTGCACTTCGAGGAAACCACCCGACTCCGCCGACTCGTAGGCGGTGGCCATCACATCCAGCACGTGGTAGCCCAGGGCACCCTGGGCGCGATGCGGTCGGTCCTCGCGAATGGCTCGCGCAAGGTCCAGCACGCCGGTGCCACGGGAAGACAGCGCGGTGGTTGCCTCCAACAACTCCCAGTCCTCACCGTCCATTCGCCGGACTTTGATCTCGCCGTCGAAGGAGTTCGGATCGGGCATCCGCAGGGTTCCCTCGGTGCCGTTCACCTCCAGCAGCGACCGGCCCACTGCCGAGTCGAAACTGAAGATGCTCTGAAACGACTGAGCGCTCTCGAAGCGGGCCAGGCTGCCGACATGGGTCGGTACCGTGACGTAGAACGACTCTCCCGCCTTGGGGCCGGATCCGATCACCCGCTGTTCACGCGACCTCGACCCAACCGACGCAATCGCGGCGACCGGGCCGAAGGTCTGCACCAGAGCGGTCAGGTAGTACGGGCCGATATCGAACAGCGGTCCGGCACCATCTTGGAACAGGAACGCCGGATTCGGGTGCCATGACTCCGGGCCGCGGCCCTGCATCAGTGCCAGCGCGCTCATCGGCGTTCCGATGACACCCTCGTTGAGCAGTCTCAGGGCCGCTTGTAGGCCTGATCCGAGAAAGGTGTCCGGTGCGCAGCCAATCCGCAGCCCGGCCGATGCGGCGGCGTCCAATAGTTTGGCTCCTGTTGCCCGGTCCAGGGTCAGCGGTTTCTCGTTGAAGACGTGCCTTCCGGCCAGGATGGCGTTGGTTGCCACCGTGGCGTGCGCTGCGGGAGTAGTCAGGTTCACCACGATCTCTACGGCGTCGTCCTCCAACACGGCATCAATACCGCCGTGGTTCGGCACGCCGAACTCCGCCGCCCGGCTGGCGGCCGCCTCGGTGACGATGTCGCCGATGGCCACCACCTCGGTGTCGGCGAAGCCACCTAGGTTCTCCAGGTAGGTCTTGCTGATGACACCGGCGCCGATGACGCCGATGCCGACGGGACCTGCCTTAGGCCCTGCTGCGGACAGAGAAATGGTCAGTTCTCCTTCCCGGCGGTCAGGTAGGTGTAGCTGCGTTCGACGGCCTCGAACATGTCACCCGACGTATCGTCCAGCTCGACAACCCCGACCTGCAGGTTGGTAGTCGCGTCGATGTAGTCCCAGACGGGGATGATGCCGTCGCCCACAGCGACCTGGTTCTTGTTGTTGGTCGTCCCGTCGCCGTCCTTGAGGTGCAGCGCGACGACCCGGTCCCCGAGCCCGCCCAGCAGCGCTGGCACGTCCGCGCCGCCGACATAGGCCCAATAGGTGTCGACCTCAAGGACGACCTCGGGCACCAGGTTGTCAGCCAGCACCTCGAGCGCGTGCTTACCATCGATCTTGGATTCCAGCTCAAAGGCGTGGTTGTGGTAGCCGACTGTCAGGCCGTGCACGGCTGCCTTTTCTGCGGCCGCGTTCAGGCCGGCGGCAATCTCCCTCACCCCATCGACCGACTGCCATAGCACCGGATCACTGGACGGGTCGATGAGGGTCTTGATGCCCAAACCATTGGCCGCAGCGAAGATCTCCTCTTGGTCGGTGTCCTTCCCTAACAGCCCGATGTGGCTGGTCGGCGCGGAGAACCCATACTTTGCGAACCCCGTAGCAAGACCATCGGCGAAGCCGAGGAATGAGAATGGCTCCACCTGCGTGTAGCCGATATCGGCGACCCGGGCCAGAGTCCCGTCCAGGTCCTCGGCCAAGGCGGCGCGAACGGTGTACAGCTGCAGAGACAGATTGCTCGCGTCGAGCATGTGCTCTCCTAATTGGTTGGGATTGTGAGATGCGACTTCGCACAGGCGAGGCGAGGATCAAGCTCAGGTCGCACGCGAACCCCCAGATCAGGTTGAACCAGGTTCGGCCTGTGACTCTATCCACTGCGAGCGGCCGCATCCTCCTGGCACAAAGCCGAGTCCGAGTAGCCTGAGCGACATGGCGGTGGAGTCCACGATGGTGCCGCTGGGTACCTCGCGGCCCGAGTTCGTGCTCTTCGACGTGAACGGTGACCTGGTCGAGACCACGGGCCCGGCCGGCAGGCCGGCCTTGGTCATGTTCCTGTGCAACCACTGTCCTTATGTCCGACACATCGAGGTGCGGCTCGGCGAGGTGCTGCACGAGTTCGCCGATCTTCCGGCGGTGGGCATCTGCTCAAACGACGCGGTTGCTTACACCGACGACGCGCCGGAGAGGCTCGCCGAGCAGGCCCGACGCGCTGGCTGGCGATTTCCCTACGCGGTGGACACCAGCCAGGAAGTCGGCCGATCGTTTGGTGCCGCCTGTACCCCAGATTTCTTCCTGTACGACCCAGACGGCCGACTGGCTTACCGCGGCGCGTTCGACGCCTCGACGCCGGGCAACCGTATCCCGGTTACTGGGGGTCTGCTTTCCGCGGCGATTCGGCAAGTGTTGGCGCAGGAGCCCGTGCCCGAACCACACCGGCCCAGCATGGGCTGCTCTATCAAGTGGCGCGCGTGACCCTAACGAACGCGGCCTGACGATCCGCGCCGAAACCTAGGTCAACCGATAGTTCCCTGCCCGTCCGCGGGTACGTCATTCCGCCGCCAGCGGACCGCGGCGCGGGACGCGTGGCGGAGCGCGGCAACACACTTATCTGCCGAGATCAGTGCACGGGTCTATTACTTCGGGGGTGTTTCGAGGGCCTGCCTGACGAGGGCGTCGACCATCCATTGTTGGAGGGCGCTGACCTCTGCGGGAGCGAGTCCGGCGACGTCGCTCAGCCAGACTCGGGTCTCGATGCCACAGGCGGAGCGGAGTGCCAGCGCGAGCCGGTGCACGCTCTCGTCGCCGATCGAGTCGGCGATAGGCGCGAGCGCCTCGACGAACCACGGAATGACGCGGCCTTGGCGCAGGGGCAGCTCGTGCGGGACCTCGCCCAGCGAGAGCCGCAACATCGCTCGCTGCTGCGGCTCGCTCTCCTCCACGAGGCCGATGACGAACCCGGCAACCGCCGCCACGCGTTCGTCCAGCGCTACCGGCGGCGGGTCGGGAAGGACCGACGCGGCTCCTGTCTCCGGGAATGCCGCGGCGAGAAGTTCGGCCCGTGACGCGAAGTAGCGGTAGGCGGTGGGGCGGGAGATCCCGGCAGCCTCGGCGACCTCCTCGACACGGGGCGTGTCGCCCGCGCTGATCAGCTCACGCGCCGCAGCGATCAGTTGGTCGCGAGTCCGTTGCTTCTGCCGCGTGCGACCCGACTGGACGTAGTCCGTTGACATGGTGTTCATGATATGGCACTCTCATGACGAGACTCAAGTCTCACGAATGATCGGAGTGTCAGATGACTGAAATGACGACGCTCGCGCCGGTGATCCGACGGGCAGGCGAGGGCGAGCAGCGATGGTTCTTCGGCGGTGGCGTCTTCACCTGGAAGCTCAGCAGCGCCAACGAGGACATCCACCTGTGGGAGGTCGACATGGTCGAGGGCAAGTGGACCCCGGTCCACACCCACCCGGTCTCGGAGTCCATGTGGGTGCTCGAGGGGCAAATCCAGTACCGCGTCAACGACGATGAACATGAACTCGGTGCCGGCGACTTCGTCATGGTGCCCGCAGGCGTACCCCACGCCTTCATCGTCAAGAGTCCCACGGCCAAGGTGCTCGGCATCCAGCCGACCTGCGAGTGCGAACCCTTCTACCTCGGCGCCAGCGAGCCCTTCGAAGGATCCGCGTGCGTCGTGGACTTCGCCAGGATCGCGAAGAGCGCTCAAGAGAACGGCGGCATCGAGATCGTCGGACCCCCACCCTTCTAGAGAAGGGCGCACTCATCTGCCGGGGCCTCGGCCCGGTTGGGGCGTCGGGATGCGTCCGGGCTGGTGCATCAGGCCCGCGAACTCCGCCACCTGCCCGCGACGACGGACGCGCTGAAGGCTGGCGCGATCAGCCGTGCCCACGCCGGCGAGATCGTCAAAGCCAAGAAGAGATCATGTCTCGACGAGCTCGACCACCGGTGGACCCGGACACGACCCACCCAACACAAGCTGACGAGCGCATGGGGAGACTGACGCATGGATGCGGTGTCGCTCGTCTGGGAACGCATCGTGTCGACGCAGGCGGCGCCCGCCCGATCTACGGTCGCTGTCGCCGGGGTGGTTGCCTTGCTCGTCGTCAGTTTTCGGCAGACCTGGGAGATCAGCCGGCATCTCGTCACGATCGTCCACGAGGGTTCGCATGGCGTTGTCGCAATGCTGAGCGGACGACGGCTGGCTGGTATCCGGCTGCACTCTGACAGCTCGGGGGTCACCGTCTCGCGCGGTCGGCCGCGCGGCCTCGGAATGATCGCCACCACGTTCGCCGGATACGTCGGCCCGGCCATCCTCGGTCTGACGTGCGCCGGCCTCATCGCGCAGCGACATCAGATCGCGGTCTTGTGGCTACTTCTAGGCTGTCTCGCGTTGCTCCTGCTCCAGATCCGCAACTTCTTCGGAGCCGGGATCATTGCAATCTTCGGCGTCGTGCTGTTCGTGGTCTCGTGGCGGCTCGCTCCTGGTGACCAGGTCCCCGTCGCGTATGCCGTCACGTGGTTCCTGCTCCTGGCCGCGCCGCGGGCGGTGTGGGAGCTGCAAGCTCAGCGTCGACGCGGACGTGCGACTGGCAGCGATGCCGACCAGCTCGCGCGGCTCACCCACGTCCCGGGTGTGCTCTGGGTCGGCATCTGCTTCGCAGTTACCGGCGGCTCGCTGGTTCTCGGCGCTGCCTTGCTTCTTGACTGACCCGCCGACGGACCCACCCCGTCAGCCGGCATGGGACAGGCAGCGCGTCGCCCAAGGCCGGGCCTCGAGCCGGGCCGACCCGATGTCGTTGCCACACACATCGCACTGGCCATAGGTGCTGTCAACCAGCTTCTCCTCCGCCCGGATGACCTCGGCCAGCATCACCTGGAGCTTGTCGTGCGCAGGAACCGCGGACAGCCTGTCGACCGCCTGACTCGTGCCCTCACCGACTCGTTTGCCGAACGAGATGCTGCCGACCTCACCTGTCGGTTTGGCCATTGACGTGAGCTGCTCCTCGAGCTGGGCGTGCTTGTCGGCGAGCAAGGCCGCCACATCAGCTGACATCCCACCCATGCTGCCACTCACCCAGCGTGCAGCAACCCAGTTGGGTGGATGCGGTGTCCACACCGCATGGCGGACCGTTCGCTCTCCACAAGCAGCAGTCGCTGGCTGGTGCGGCGGAGGAGTCCAGACCGAGGCTGGACGGCATGAAACGAACTGACAAACCAAACCGTGATCTGCCACCGCGCGACGAGCTGGCCGAGCGCCGTGCCCGCCGGCAAGCCGAGCGATTGAGTCGTCAGGGCCCTCCCCGCGACCGGCGTGCGACGTACGAGGAGTCGGGGGAGTTCTGGCCGGGAATCGCCGACCCTCGCCCCGCCGACGGCGACGGTCGCACGCCGGCCTGATTGCCCAAAGACGTCGCGCGCCCGATCTGCCGTGTCACGATGACGCATGCCGACAACCGAGCCAGCCACGACCGGCGTTAGCCGGCGTCGGCTGCTGCTGGGGGCAGCGGGGCTCGGCGGCATTGCTGCGGTGGGAGGGCTCGGGTACGCCGTTGCGCCGGCAGGGTTGAAGAACCGGCTCGGGCTCGGACCGGACCCGTTCATCCCGGCTGCCCGCGAAGGCCAAGTGCACCTGGAGACGGTGTCTTCGAGCGCCCGGGGCAAAGACGTCGAGCTCTTCACGGCCGTTCCCCACGGGCACGGTGACGGCGCGGGGCTGCCCGTGGTCGTGGTCCTCCACGGTGCGAGCGCCACCGCCTCTGACTTTCGCGAGTTCGGGCTAGGCCATTTCCTGACCCAGGCAGTCCGCGACGGCGCGCCACCGTTCGTCCTCGCCGGCGCCGATGGGGGCGTGCTCCGATGGGAGAAGGACCCCAGCAGCGATGACGACCCGCAGCAGATGTTGGCGACCGAGATGCCCGGCTGGTTGGCCGATCGCGGCTACGACGCCGATCGCCTGGCGCTGTGGGGCTGGTCGATGGGCGGCTACGGAAGCCTTCGGCTTGCGCAGGCGCAACCTGATTACGCCATGGCGGTAGCGGCGTTCAGCCCGGCGTTCGGCACTGGTGACCCGCTGTTCACCGACGTCGAGGCGCTGGCCGACGTACCGCTGGGGCTCTGGTGCGGCACCGACGACCCCCTTCACGAACCCATCAAGGTATTCGTGGAGGCGCTGCCCACCGCGCCCGAAATCGCCTCGTACTCCGTTGGCGGTCACACTCGCTTCTACTGGAACGACCACACGCTCGAGGCGTTCGACTTCTTGGCGGCACATCTGTCCGGCTGACTTCAGCCCCACTACCCTGCCTCGTGTGACCACCCTCCCCGGCCGCCTGATCCGGCCCTTGCGGCCACGTGACCCACAGGAGCAACACCGCGGAGCGACGCCTCTGGAGCTCTTCACCGACCTGTGTTTCGTCGTCGCCATCGCCCAGGCCGCCGCGGAGTTCCACCACGCGATCTCGGCCGACCACGCCGCTGACGGCTTGGTCCACTTCTCGATGGCGTTCTTCGCCATCTGGTGGGCATGGCTCAACTTCACCTGGCTGTCGTCGGCGTACGACAACGATGACCTGATCCAACGGCTGCTCACGATCCTGCAGATCGTCGGGTCGTTGGTGCTCGCGGCCGGGATCCCGCGGATGTTCGAGGACGACCTGGTGCTCGGCGTGGTCGGGTACGTCGTGATGCGCGTCGCCCTGGTGGCCCAGTGGGTGCGCGTCTCTATCCACGACCCCGACCACCGGGCCACCGCCCGTCGCTACGCCGGCGGGGTGCTGGTGGTCCAGCTCGGCTGGATCGGGTTCCTGTTCTTGCCCCAGGAGATGCTGCTGCCGGCCTTCGCTTTGGGTGTCATCCTCGAGCTCGCCGTCCCGGTGTGGGCGGAGCGACCCGCCATGACACCGTGGCACCCGCACCACATCGCCGAGCGATACGGACTCTTCTTCATCATCGTGCTGGGGGAGACCGTGCTCTCGACGACCCTGGCGATTCAGGAGGCGCTCGACCTCGATGAGCCCGCTCCCGAAGTGGCGTATGTCGTCGCGGGTGGCACCCTGATCGTGTTCAGCATGTGGTGGCTGTACTTCGCCCGCAGCGCCGGCGTGGTGCTCGAGACGGTCAGCGGCCGGTACACCGCCGACTCATACATCTGGGGATTCGGACACGTCTTCATCTTCGCGTCTGGAGCGGCCATCGGCGCCGGGCTTGCCGCTCGCGTGGACTTCTGGATCCACCACAGCGAAGCTCCCGAGCTCCATACTGCAGCCGCTGTCACGGTTCCGGTTGCGGTGCTCATCGCATCGATGTGGTTCATCCAGATCCGCCGGCATGATCCGACTGGCCTGTCGATCATCCCGTTCTCAGTTGCCGTCGTGCTCGTGCTGGCGTCGACGTTCACCTCCGTGCCCGAGCTGCTCACTGGACTGGTGTGCGCTGCGTTGCTGGCGGTTGAGCTCAAGCCCAGTGGCGTGGCCGCCTGACCGAGCTGGTCAGGGGCGCGGGAGGTGGACCTGTTTCGCGTGCGCCGCCTCGGAGTCGGCGTCCCAGTTCCCCGTGCTGTAGCAGGTTGCCTGCGAGATCAGCCCGCCGTGCACCTGGCACAGGCACAGCATCCGGCTCATGTACCCGTGCGGATCCGGTGCCCGGACCACGACCTCAAGTACGAAACCGCCGAAGGTGGGCGTCACTGAGGCTGATTCGACGCCGCCGGGCTGTGTCACGGCGAGGGCCTCACGCAACGGGCCTGCCCCTTGGATCTGGAATCGCCATTGCGGGACGTTCATGTCGACGAGGACGTCCTCGGTGACCGTGTGCTCTTCCAGCACGCCCGTCGCGAGGGCAAGCGAGAACCGATCAGCCAGCCCGTCGCGTTCCTCGGCCATCTGGTCCAGGACGTCATACTCCCTGAAGGCCAGAACACCGGAGATTGCCTCGCCCAGCTGGGCCGCAAGTGCGCTCGTCTCTGGGAGGTAGGAGTTGACCATCGCCTGGTCGTAGGACTCGTAGCCGTTGACTGCCAGCTTGCGGTCGGGGTCGCTGCGGTCGGTGAGGAAGAGCTCGAGGAGGGCGGTTCGGCGACCACGCGTAGCTGCCCGCCACTCGTCCTCCAAGCGCAACAGCTCTGTGGCCGTCTTGTCGCTGTACAACTCCACGAACTGCACGAAACCGAGCGCCATGTCGTGAGCGTGCCTGTGGCTGGGCCAGAGCGTCAATAGCCCGTCCGGGTCAGGGTTGGTGGCGCACTTGGCCAGGGAGACGGTTATTGCGGGTCAGGCGCCCGGCACCTCGCGGATGACGTCCTTGGCAGCCTTGTCGTTACGAAGGCCCAGGAAACGCGGATGTCGCAGCTGACCATCGGTCGTCCACTCGCTGAACGCCACCTGCGCCACCAGCTTCGGCTCCACCCAGTGGACACTGCGCCGCCAAGCCTGTCCGGCGGGCAAGGTCGTCTCGTCATACGCGTTGTCCGGGGTGGCGAGCTTGCGGAGCTTCTCGCTGATCGACGTCAGCAGCCGGTGGTCGAAGCCCGTGCCGACCTTGCCGGCGTAGCGCAGGACGCCATTGTCGTCGTAGTAGCCGAGGAGCAGCGCGCCGAAGTCGCTCCGCGAACCCTGTGGGTCCGTCCAACCGCCGACGACGAACTCCTGGCCCTGCTCGCACTTGAACTTCAGCCAGTCCGTCGTGCGTCCTGGCCGGTACAGCGAGTCAGCGCGCTTGGCGATCAGACCTTCCCACCCTTTCGAGCAAGCCTGCGCGAAGTAGGCCTCCCCATCGGTGTTGCGGTGCTGCGTGAACCGCAGCGGGTCGTCCCATTCGAACAGGTCGCGCAGCAGGGCCTTCCGTTCGCGCAGGGGAAGGCCACGGGTGGAGTGCCCGTCGAGGTGGAGCAGGTCGAAGACGTAGTAGTGGATCTTCACGCCGACCTGCAGCGCCTTCGTTGGGTTGTTGACGTGCATCCGTTGCTGGAGCCGGGCGAAACTCGTCTGTGCGCCGTCGAATGCCACTACCTCTCCGTCGATGACGAAGTCCGGTACGTCGACCGACGCCAATGCCTCCACGAGCTCCGGAAAGCTGCGACCCGCATCCCGGCCGGTGCGGCTCCGCAGGTCGACCCCGTCAGCCGACCGTGAGGCCAGGACCCGCATCCCATCGAGCTTGCGCTCGAAGACCCACCCGTCTCGGGAGAACCGCTGCTTCGTCAGGGTCGCCAAAGCCGGCCCCGGCACGTCCACGATGCGTTCCACACCCCCCTTCATACCCGGTTGCGAGATCTGACTGTGAGAGACTCGGGCCGACGCAAAAGCGCCGTACCCGCCCAGGCTGGAGACACCCTGACGACTCACGAGGTAGTCGACAAGACGCACGCCCCCACCTCCAAGCGACTGCGCCTGGCGGGTGTCGCGCTTCACGTCTACACCGCGACCGGCACCGTGTTCGGATTCCTCATCGTGATCGCTGCGTTCGAGGGTGAGGTCGAGCGTGCGCTGTGGCTCGCCCTGGTCGCGCTGATCATCGACGGCACCGACGGAATGCTTGCCCGCTACCTGCGCGTGAGCGAGACGATCCCTTCGTTCGACGGCGCGCGGCTCGACGACATCGTCGACTACCTCACCTATGCGTTCGCGCCGATGGTGCTGTTGTGGGTCACGGACCGCCTGCCCGACGGCTCCTTCGGGATCTTCCTCGCGGTGCTTCCGCTGCTCGCGTCGTCGTACCAGTTCTGCCGCACGGACGCCAAGACCGCCGACCACTTCTTCTTGGGTTTCCCGAGCTACTGGAATGTCGTGGCGTTCTATGTCTTCGTGCTCGAGCTCGGTGAGATCACCACCGCGCTAATCCTGGTTGTTTGCTCGGTCCTCGTCTTCGTGCCCATCCGCTACGTCTACCCATCCCGCACCAAGGTCTACCGCAGCCTCAACATCGCCCTCACCACGTTGTGGTTGGCGACGTATGCCGTGCTGCTCACCCAGCTGCCTAACCCGGAGCCGCTGGTGATCGGCCTGTCGTTTGTCTATCTCGTCTACTACGCGGGTATGTCGCTCTACCTCACCCTCGTCCTGCCGCGGTTGCCGGCGAAGCGTCTGTCCGAGGACGCAATCGCTGCTGACCTCGACGACTGATGCCCCTCGGCTTGTCGGCGGCGCTCGCCGCCGCTTTCGTGTTCGGCTTCGCCTCCATCTGGCAGGCTACGGCCGTACGTCGGCTGCCCACCTCCCACGCCGAGAACGCCTCGGCGTTGCTCGTGCTGCTCAGGCAGCCGCTGTTCCTCGGGGCCGTGGCGCTGAACCTCGTCGGGTTCGTCCTGCACCTCGTCGCGCTGCGGCAGATCCCGCTCTACCTTGCCCAGGCGGGGATCGCAGCGAGCCTTGCGGTTACCGCGTTGCTGGCAGCGTTGATGTTGCATGAACGGCTCGAGCGTCGGGACTGGATGGCTGTAGGAGCAGTCACCGTTGGTCTGGGGCTGCTCGCGGGCGCGTCCGGCGACATCGGTGAAGCGGA
The DNA here is from genome assembly GCA_963811585.1 of uncultured Actinomycetota bacterium. Taxonomy (GTDB): domain Bacteria; phylum Actinomycetota; class Actinomycetes; order Propionibacteriales; family Nocardioidaceae; genus JACDHG01. The sequence goes on along the minus strand of CAWERR010000003.1, from coordinate 136,097 downwards.
GGCGTCAGACGGGTTCGTCGGCTGGCTCTTCGTCGGAGTCGTGGCGGTGGCATTGGTAGGGCTCGTCGTGGCCCGCTCACGCAGTCCCCTCGCGGCAACCATGCTGGGTTTCCTTGCTGGCCTCGGCTTCGCAGGGAGTGGGATTGCCGCCCGAGTCCTGCCCGGCCTGACGCCCGCCGAGCTCTGGGATTCTCCGGCGACGTACGTCCTTCCCCTCAGCGGGGGCCTCGCGTTCATCTTGTACTCGCTGGCGTTGCAGCGAGGATCGGTCACGATTGCCACGGCGCCGATGATCGTGATGCAGACGGTCACGCCGGCCGCGATCGGACTGATGCTGCTCGGCGACGGGGTCCGCGACGGCTGGACGCCCGCCGGTGTCGTTGGCTTCGCGCTGACGGGCGTGGGCGCGGCGGCCCTGGCCAGGTTCGAGCACGGGGTAGACCTTGGTGAAGGCGACAAGGGTGACCCGGCCGGGCAGCCCGAGAGCGACCGTGGGTGGAGGTGACGGCTCCGACCCTGGGAGGAGTCGCTGGCACGCACCGGGGCGGTACCGTCGCCTGATGGGTCCCGCGCGTGTCGAGCAGGCGACTCGCACCCCCGACGCCACCCGCGCCTTCATGCCGCTCCTGGCGGCAGCCATCGTCGTGCTCACGGCCGTCGTCGAGCCACAGAGCTGGCCATACGTCATACCGCTCGTGGTCCCCGTCGCTGCTCTCGCCGTCTGGGCCCGTCGCGACATGCCGATCCTGCCGTTGACTGTCGTGATCGTCGCCGCAGTCGCGGTCTCGCAATGGTCGAGTGACCTCGAGGCTGCGCTGTTCCTGTTGTCGGTGCTGGCCCTCGTGATCACGGGCTGGCACGACGTCGGACCCCCCTTGGTTGCCTCGCTCGCGTTGGTGCTGGCAGCGCCGCCCATGTTTTCCGCCTTCTGGCCCGACAGTGAGGTCGCGTGGGGGATCTGGATGGTCGGGATCGCGTTTCCGGCGTTCATGGGCTGGACGTTCCATCGCCAGGAGCTGCTCACGGCCGAGCTGGCGGAGGCGCGGCAAGCGCTTGCAGAGCAGGCGATCGTTGAGGAGCGTCGCCGAATCGCCCGCGACGTGCACGACCTCGTCGGGCACGGCCTGGCGGCGATGATGCTCCAGGTGACGAGTGCTCGACACGTTCTCCGGCGCGATGTCGACGCCGCCGACGAGGCACTCGACGCCGCCGAAGAGGTAGGCCGGCAAAGTCTCGGCGAGCTGCGACGCACGGTGTCGCTGCTGCGGGAGGGCGACAGCGCCACGGGACCGCCGCCGCCGGGGCTCGGCCAGGTCGACTCCCTCGTGGAATCCGCGCGTGCCGGCGGACTCAGCGTAGAACGTCACGCCGCGGGAGACCACGAGGTTGTCGACAGCGTTCCCGGCCTGACGATCTACCGCATCATGCAAGAGTCGCTGGCCAACGCCAGCAGGCACGCCCCGACTGCGCACACAGTTGTCACCACCACTGTCACCGACACCGACGTCGAGCTGACCGTCGTCACGACCGGACCGCTCCAGCCGCAGGAGGCAGATACCGACCGACCGCGCTACGGCATCCGCGGTATGCGGGAGCGTGCCGAGGCCGCCGGAGGTGCCTTGAACGCCGGACCGTCCACGGACGGCTGGGTTGTGCGCTGCACTGTGCCACTCTCCGACGTACGTCGGCAGCCGGTGGCGCCGTGATCTCGGTCGTGCTCGTCGACGACCAGGCGATCGTCCGGGCGGGGGTCGCTCGCATCCTCGGCCCGGACGACGGTTTCACGGTCGTGGCGGAGTGCTCCGATGGCGACGAGGCGGTCGAGGCTGTCACCCGCACTCGGCCAGACGTCGTGCTGATGGATGTCCGGATGAACCGGGTTGACGGGCTCGAAGCCACCAGGCGGCTGGTGGCAGAGGTCGAGCCGACGCCGCCGGTCTTAGTGCTGACCACATTCGACGAGGACGAGGTGTTGTGGGGTGCCCTCGAGGCCGGCGCCAGCGGGTTCATCCTCAAGGATGCCCGAGCGGACGACCTCATCACCGCGACCCGTGCGGTGGCCGAGGGTGGGGCCTGGTTCGACCCCGCGGTCACACCACGTGTGCTGGATGCCTACCGGCGTACGGTCCTGCCCGGTCGACGTCAGCGCGAGCGGCTCGACCAGATCAGCGAGCGCGAGCACGACGTGCTGCGGCTGATCGCTCGGGGGGCGACCAACACGGAGGTCGCGGCGACCTTGTTCGTCAGCGAGGCCACGGTCAAGTCGCACATCGGCAGCATCTTCACCAAGCTCGGCGTACGCGACCGGGCTGCGGCGATCGTCTTCGCGTACGACCACGGAGTCGTAGCCCCAGGGCCCAGCGACTGACCCGACCCCGGATGCTCCGACCACGGTAGGGGCGCAGGTCTCGACCGCAGGCCGATGCCCGGGACCACCGCTCGCCGCCAGGCTCAGACCATGAGCATTCACACTCTCGCCCACCAGGAAGCAACACCGGAATCCACAGCCGAACCCGTCATCGTTGTGGACGGCATGACCAAGGCGTACGGCGATCGGCAAGTCCTCGACGGCCTCTCGTTCGAGGTGGCGCACCAGGAGATCTTCGGGATCCTTGGCCCCAACGGCGTCGGCAAGACGACCGCGGTCGAGACCATCCAAGGCCTGCGCTCGCGCGACGGCGGCCGGGTCAGCGTGCTCGGACTCGACCCGGCGCGTCAGCGCCAGCAGTTGCGGTATGTCGTCGGCTCGCAGCTCCAGACCACCGCCCTGCCCGAGCGACTCCGAGTCGGTGAGGCATTGCGGCTGTTCGCCAGGCTCGCCGGAGACGTCGTCGACTGGCGCGAACTGCGCGACGACTGGGACCTCGCGCGGCTCGAGCGGTCGGCGTTTGGCTCGCTGTCGGGTGGTGAGCGGCAGCGGCTCTTCGTCGCGCTGGCTCTGGTCAACCGCCCGCGACTGGTCTTCCTCGACGAGTTGACGCAGGGTCTCGACCCCGCTGCTCGCCGGGACACCTGGCGGCTCATTCAACGCATCCGAGACGACGGTGCCACGGTCGTCCTCGTGAGCCACTACATGGACGAGGTCGAGCAGCTTTGCGACCGCGTCGGCGTGCTTCACGACGGTCGCCTCACCGCGTGTGACACCCCGCAGAACCTGATCGCTGGTGCCGGCGGCCAGGTGCGCACCCGTTTCACGGACGCAGCAACGGACCTCGCTGGTTTGGAGCGGGTCCCGTTCGTCGACCAGGTCAGCCGGGTCGGCGACGTGGTCGAGGTCAGCGGCGACGCGTCAACTCCCGTCCTGGTGGCGGCCGAACTGGCACGCCGCGGCGTCATACCCGCCGACTTCACCGTCATCCGGCCCTCGCTGGAGGACGTCTTCGTCACTCTCACGACAGGAGATCCGTCATGACCACACTGACGACGCTGCCCGCACTGGCCGTCACCGAGGCGCGTCTGTTGTCGCGCGAGTGGGCAGCGATGGTGTTCGCGTTCGTGTTCCCGCCGCTGATGATGGTCGTGCTCGCCGGTGTCTTCGGCAGCGACCCGGATCCGGCGTACGGGGGAGCGAGCGGCACAGAGCACTACGTGGCCGCCTACATCGGCGTACCACTTGGCGCGCTGTCGCTCGTGGGGCTGCCGGTGATGCTGGCGTCGTACCGCGAGCGCGGCGTGCTGCGCCGGTTCGAGGCGTTCGGAGTGTCGACCCTTTCCGTAGTGTTGGCACAGGCGGTGGTCACGGCGGCGCTGGTGGTCCTGGGGGCAGTTCTCGTCCTTGCCGTTGCCGCACCGATCTACGGGGTTCCGACCGTCGAGGCACCGTGGCAGGTGCTGACCGGTTTCGGCGCGGGGATGGTCACCATGATCACCCTGGGCATCGCCCTCGGTCTCGCTGCTCCGACTGCGCGTGCCGCGCAGGCACTCGGATTGCTCGTCTTCATGCCGATGTGGCTGCTCGGTGGTGGCGGGCCGCCGCGGTCGGTGATGACCTCGGCAATGCAGAGCATCACCGACGTAATGCCGCTGTGGCACGCCACCTCCGCAATCAGAGCTCCCTGGCTCGGAACCGGTGGAGTCGGCGACCACCTACTGCCTCTCCTCGTGTGGCTCACCATCGGCATTGTGGCCGTTGCGGCGCTGCTCCGCCGACGTTAGGTGATCGCCTTACTACACAGGGCTCTGAGCGATGCCCTATGGCGTTGCATAGCCTGGGTAAATGCGTTAACAGCACCGACCTAGTAGTCCGTTGGTGCTATTGCTCGCCGCCGTGAAATGGCGTTACCTCAAAGCATGGCAACGTTCGTCATCGTGCACGGCGAGTTCGGGGGCGGCTGGGAGTGGAGTCCCGTCGCTCGTCTGCTGCGCGGTCTTGGCCATGAGGTGTACACGCCCACACTGACGGGGGTGGGCGAGCACAGTCACCTCGCTGGCGACAACGTGGTCGGGCTCTCAACGCACGTCCAAGACGTCGTCGGGCTGCTCGAGTTCGAAGACCTCCGCGACGTCGTGCTGTGCGGCGCCGGCTACGGAGGTGTGCCCGTCACCAGCGCCGCCGATCGGGTCGCGTATCGGATCGGCATGGTCGTCTACCTTGACGCGCTCGTCCCCAAAGACGGCGAGTCGGCACTCGACCTCCTTCCGAGCGAGTTCGGTGAGCTGGTGGTGGCAGGACTCGAGGGGAACGGCGATTCGTGGCGTGTCCCGGTGCCACCGGGATGGGTGCCACCGGCGGGGTGGGGCGAAGGCATCAGCCGCTCGACCCACCTCGCTCGCTTGCGTGGTCAGCCGGCCATGACGCTGTTCGAGCCGACCTACCTGACGACCGCGATCGACCACATCCCTCGGGCATTCGTGCGCTGCACTCGAGAGGGCCTGAACGCCCAGCTCGAGTACCCCATCGCGCAGATGGTGCAGCGGGCCGTGGAGGGCGGGTGGCACTACCGCGAGATCGACGCGACCCACGAGCCGCAGTTCAGTAACCCGAATGCAACCGTGCGGGTGCTCAGCGAACTGGCCGTGTCTCTGCTCGGGCAAGCTCCCAACGACGACACCGACGCACTGCACCGGCTCCGGAGCGAGCACGAGCTCCGGCTGCGGCGCATCCTCCAGAACGAGACTGAGCTGTGGAGCCCGAACTGAGAATGTCGGCCTAGCTGGCGTTGCGTATGACGATCGTGCTCATCACCCCTGGGCCGCCGAACCGGAATCCGCGCAGCCGCAGGCTGACCGCCTCACGTTGTTCCCGCACCTGGTCGACCCGCATCGGCACCGAGATCATGGTCGACGTATCTCCGCGGTTGATTCCGCCCGAGACAAAGACCTGCGCCAGGTGCAGTGGTGTCGTGATCGGCAATGACGGGTCGACATGGTGGCGACGCCACGCCACCAAGGTGTCTGCGATCGTCACGCGCGTGAGGGGAGTGGTCCCGACGACGACGCTGCCGAAGATCGTGACCTCGTAGTCGACCGGCGCCGACAGGCTCGCCCGCCAGCGCGCGCTGCTACCTTCGGTCACCGCCGACGTGACGCGGGTGATCCGCAGAGTCGGGGCCGGGTCGTCATCGACCAGTTTCACGATCGCGGCGTGCTCCTGTCCGACGATTCCCCGCGATCCGAAGACCCTCATCTCGTACTGCTGGACACGGAAGTCATCTCGGGTGTCCGGAAGGTAGGGCACATCGAGGGTTCCCGTGCGCACGCCAGCGGGAATCGTTGCGACGTACGGCGTCAGGCTGGTCGAGTCCATCAGGTTCTGGGAGTTGACCACGACCCTTGACGGCTGAGACACGTTGCCCCCGATAGTGAATGGCACCGGGATCGTGAGCTCGCCCGGTCCGTCTCCCTCAACCTTGCGGACCTCGCCGATGCTGATCCGAGGAAGCCGCTTCGCGAGGACGGGTGCCAGGCCGGGTCGCACGGCCGCTGCGTCGAGCACCCACACCCGGCCATCCCGGCTGACACCGACAAGGTCGAATCCCGTGATCGCGCTCAGGTCGAGACCGGCCAGGTCGTCGGTGGACACCCGCAGCGTCTGCGCCCAGCGCTTGCTGAGGGAGAAGCTGCCCTCCGGGAGAGCCGGAAGCAGCGAGCCTCCCACCGGACTGACCGTCACACTGCCCGCCGCGTCGTGGACCGCGACCCTGAGCCGGACGTTGCCGGTCGGTACGTCGACGACCGTCCGCAGGTCGAGGCTGTCGGCGCCCGTCAGATCTAATGGGTTGGCAAACCTGACGCCACCGGACTGCCCGACCGCGGTCCATGCCATCTCGAACCCGTGCACGGTCGGGATGCCGCGCACCCGGCTCGGAGGCCAGTGTGGCGTTCGCAGGCTCGAGATGCCGCGGCCACACGTGGCTCGCTGCGCTGCCTTGCTAAAGATGAATCCTGGCCGGGCATAGCCGTCGCAGAGTAGCGTCGTCGCGCCGTTGACGGGACCAAGCGAAACGCGACGACCTGGAACACGGAGCTCGCGCCCACCCTTGACGGCGTGGCTGCGCACATCGGCGTCTCCGGTCGAGGCCAGACTGACCCGGCTGCCGTCGAACAGAGGGAGCACTCTCAGGTCGTGGTCGGCCAGCAGCCACACCGCTCCAGCGATGTAGCCACGGCCGACACTGCGTTGCTCTTTGGCCGTCAGCCGCTCCGCAGTCCGCTTGCCGCATGTGGCATCTGGGTCACCGCCCCAGTCGTCGAACGCCGTCTCGGGTGCCGTTGCCGTGGCAGGTGTCCATTCGGTGTTGAAGAAGTTGTGGTTGGCGCCCATCACCATCAGTGAGCTCCGGAGCGCGGTGTCGTCGGCCGCAAGGTCGCGCCCGAGGTCGGTGTAGTTCTGACCCTCGGAGGTGATGACGTCGCCGTCGCAGTAGGGCAGCAGCGACACTGTCGGGATGTAGGACGTCGCCTGTCGGGTGAAGCTGGTCGGTCCCACCGTGACGAGACCGGTGATGTCATAGGGCGCTGAGAGCGGGATGTTCGAGCCAGCCCGGCTCGCACCCTCACCGCCCCGGCTGTGCCCGACCAGGATGACGTTCTCGAGGTCGGCGACATACGTCCCCGCATCAACCCACTGCGTCCACCTAGCGAGATGCTTGCGGATGAGCACTGCCCGTGCCTGCGAGCCGCCGTCGGCACCATCGCCTTGCGCGTTGACGCCGTTGGCGCTGATCGACAGGGTGACGTATCCCTGGCTCGCGAGAAGCTGCTGCACGTACCGGTATCCGAGGTGGCTAGGGATCGGGCTGGTGCCCTCCGGACACGGCCAGTACCCGTCGCCGCTGCCGCTGCCGTCCGGGTCCTCGTAGCAGATCGAGTGATTGCCGTGCAGGAACACGACGAGAGGGTTGGTCGGGTCAGAGTCCTCGGGCTCGACCACGTGACCGATCATCTCGACCGGGATGCGCAGTCCGGGGATGCGCACCGAGTCGAGCTCGTAGTCGCTCGAGACCACGCTGTGGGGACCCCGCACACCGGGGTCGGTCGCGAGCCGCGTGGTCCCAGGGAGCGGCGTGTATGACGCAGCGGCGCCGGCCTTTGCGGGAGTGAACGGCTCGTCGAGCGGAACCCCCGACAGGATAACGTCGAGGCGGTCCACGTCGGGTGGCGCTGCTGCCGCAACGGTGAGACTCAGCTGCCGGCCGTCGGGCGACAGCGTCGGATAGCCGACGAGTTGACTGCCGACCTTCAGCTCAGGCCGCGCGGCACCGATGCGGATGTCGGTCGGCGAGGTCCAGGTCAACGTGAACCGTTCGTCGCCCGCTGGGCGCACCGTCCAGCGACCTCTCGTTTCCTCGTCGGGAATCGGCGTCGACGCGCTGCGTTGCACTGAGGTCGAGGCCACGGACGTGCCGGCGATTTCGGCAAAGCCGGTGGCTGGCGGCGAGCCGGTGACACCGGTCGTGGCCGCAACCGCGAGAATTACAGTGACAGACAGCAAGGGTTTGGCTACATAAAGCGATTTCATGGGGTTCCTGGGTGTTCGGCGGGACAACAGAATGGCCTAATGAGGAGGATTGGTGAAGCAATTTCGGGGGATAGGCCTCACAATGAGGCAGGCGATGCGCGACTCGGCGGGCTCGTCGGGAAGGATCCTGCACCCATGACGGCGCCGCGAGCGACGCAATGAACGTCAGCCGTCACGGTCGTAGTGGCCGTGACCGCGAGATCAGGCTGCGTCTCGCCGCCGACCCGGCAAGTGTGCCGGGCGCTCGCCGGTTCGTCCGCGACGGTCTGACGTCTTGGGGTCGTCACGGCCTGGTCGACGATGCCGCGCTCTGTGTCACCGAGCTCACCTCCAATGCCGCCCTGCACAGCAGCAGTCGGTTCGTCGAGGTCTCCGTCGCCGACCTGCCATCGGCGGTCCGGATCAGCGTCCGGGACGAAGGCGTCGTGCCCGTGGCCGCCGTGATGCCGCAGACGGTGCTCGGTCCGGCCGCAGGCTCCGACGACGTACAACGCGATGGGCGGCTCGAGCCGACAACCGGGCGCGGGCTCATCATCGTCGCGATGCTGGCAGACGCGTGGGGCGTGGACCAGACGCCCGAAGGCAAACTGATCTGGGCCGACCTGGTCGAGGGCAAGGACTCGTACGTCGTCCAGCCGCCCCGGACGACCGGCCACCCGACCGAGGCCCCGTTCGCGGGCGGAGTGCCGGACGGTTGGCACGTCGTGCGACTCCTCGGCTGCCCCGTCGAGGGCGGCCTTCGCCAGGACCAGCACCTCGACGACCTCGTGCGCGAACTGCAACTGATCCAGGCTGACAACGGGCCGCCTGAGGGCGAGCCGCGATCGTCAGAGCTCGCCAGGGTCATGGTCACGATGCTCGACCGTGGCGCCCATGCACGTCATGCGGCCCGCCTGACGGCGCAGGACGCGCTCGCCGCCGGGCTCAGCCACGTCGACATCGACATGCCGGTGCCGGCCGACGCCGCGCGCGACGTCACCGTCTTGCACGAAGCGGTGACCGCGGCTGACGCGTTGTGCACCTCTGCTGAGCTGATGACGTTGGCGTCGACGCCGGAGACCAGAGCCTTGCGGGAGTGGATGGTTGAGCAGTTCGTTGCCCAGATCGACGGCGGGCAAGAGCCCAAGACTTTCGCCGACTGGCTGACTGACAACCCCAGCTTCAGGTGAGCTCAGGGGCGGCGTCCGCGGACGAAGCCGAGAACCACGATGACGAGCACGACAAGGACGGCGATGATCAGGAGTGCCTTCATGGCGGGCAAGTTCCCCGATTGCGTTGTTTCATGCAATGACGAGGGACGCCCAACGGGGTGGTCGGGGAGGCCGACGGTCAGAGGTCGCGGCGAGGACGGCGAAAGTGCTCCCCGATGCCAAGACCGATTTGGCTCACGTCGCCTGACGAGAGCTTGGTCGTGCCGGCCTTCATCAGCTTGATGAGTTGCGGCAGCGTCGCGAGATGGCACTGTTGCACCTTGGTCGCGCCACCACTCGACAGGCGTCCGCCGAGCAGACAAAGCACTTGATGCACTGGAAGATCTTCGCGATCCATGTCTGCCAGGCACTTGGCGAGGGCCGCGCCTTTGTGGTCGATGTCCTTGAGTACGGCGGTGAAGTCCTCGCCTTCGACGAGGAAGCGGTCGTATGACGAACGCATGAGCCCATGGCGGCCCTCGAACTCGACCTTGCTGCCACGCACCTCCTCCACCTCGATCATCCAGACGCCGGTGAAGGTCACGGCGAGGATGTCGACGGTGGTTTCGATGCGTCCGTTGATGATGCGGCGGTGGTACATGTGGACGCCGTCGGGGAACTTACTCCGGATCGCGGTCGCGACCTCGTGCTTGGCCTGAGCCTGCTCGTTGCCGGCGATCCAGCGCGGATTGTCGCTGAGTACAAGTCCTGACCGTTCGGAGTGGGTGGCCTTCCGCCGACCGCCGGGAATCGTGGTGCCTCCGAGATTCTCGAATTCGCCGCTCGTCGACAACGGCAGCTCTTTGGCGTTCGCAAGGCGGTGCTTCATACCAACATTTGTAGCCCCTGACCTTCCTGATTGTCCGCGTAACGGTGAAAGATCACGCGTTTGGCCCATTCGGTGCTGACCGGCCCGCCGAGGCCGTATGTCGCCTGTGGAGGGCCGCAAATTTCGCGGATTCGTGATCTGGCTTGCACCAGATACCCCCAGGGGGTATGGTCCAGCCATGACGAACGCCACGAAGACCCCGGGCTACGCCCAGCACAAGGAAGACCACCTGAAGCGGCTGCGCCGCATCGAGGGCCAGGTCCGCGGGCTGCACCGCATGGTGGAGTCCGATGACTACTGCATCGACGTACTGACGCAGGTGTCGGCAGCCACGAAGGCGCTCGAGTCATTCGCGCTCTCCTTGCTCGACGAGCACCTGCATCACTGTGTGGCGCAGGCAGTCCAGCAGGGTGGCGAAGAGTCCACCGCAAAGATCCACGAGGCGTCGGCCGCGATCGCCCGCCTCGTCCGTTCCTGACAGCGGTTCGACTGGAAGGTTCACGATGACCACCACCACGCCGCCGACGATCCGATCCGCCCGACAGCATGTCGAACTCGACATCGTCGGTATGACGTGCGCGTCGTGCGTTGGCCGGGTCGAGAAGGCGCTGGCCAAGGTCGACGGCGTCTCCGAGGCGCAGGTCAACCTCGCCACCGAGGTCGCCTCCGTCAGCTACGACACGGACCGGGTGGGGCTTGACCAGCTGACGGAGGCCGTCGCTGCGGCCGGCTACACGGGCGCAGTCCGTAAGCCAGAGATGTCGCCAGCTCCAAGCATCGGTCCGCCAGAGGATGCACCTGACGAACGAGAGCGGGCGCGAGACGAAGAGCTGGCGGGCCTGAAGCGCCGTTGGCAGGTGGCGTTGTCGACTGGCCTGGCGATGATGGCGTTGATGTACGTGCCGATCTCGATCGACACGATGGACTGGCTGATGCCGCTCTTGCTGGTGGTCGCGACGTTCGTACAGTTCTGGGCCGCGAAGGGGATCTACCAAGCGGCGTGGGCCGCAGCCCGCCACCGCGCGGCAAACATGAACACGCTGGTCGCACTGGGCACGAGTGTCGCGTACGGCTACAGCGCCTTCGTGACCTTGTGGCCGGCGCAGGCCCAGGCCTGGGGCCTCCCGCTGCACGTCTACTTCGAGACGTCGATCGTCATCATCGCGCTCATCTTGATGGGCCGATGGATGGAAGGAGGAGCCAAGAAGGAGACGGCGTCCGCGATCAAGGCGCTGGTTGGGCTGCAACCCAAGACCGCCCGGGTGTTGCGGGACGGCGCGGAAGTCGACATCCCCATCACGTCGGTTGTGGTGGGAGACCTGGTCCGCGTCAGGCCTGGCGAGAAGATCCCCGTCGACGGCATCGTGGCTGAGGGTACGTCGACCGTCGACGAGTCGATGCTGACGGGCGAGAGCCTGCCGCAGGCCAAGGCTGCCGGCGACACTGTCATCGGGGCGACGATGAACCGCACCGGCTCGATCGTGCTCACCACCACTGCGGTCGGCAACGACACGGCACTTGCACAGATTGTGCGGCTGGTCGAGGGTGCGCAAGGCTCGAAGGCGCCGATGCAGCGTCTCGCCGACCAGGTGTCGGCCTGGTTCATTCCCGCCGTGCTTGTGCTTGCCGTCGTGACGTTTGCGGCCTGGGCGCTGTTCGGGCCAGAGGGCCAGCGCCTGACGTTGGCGGTGGGCACGACCATCGCGCTTCTCATCAGCGCGTGCCCCTGCGCACTCGGCCTGGCCACTCCCATCGCTGTCATGGTCGGCACCGGCAAGGCCGCCGAGATGGGGGTCCTGATCACCAGCGGCGAAGCCCTCGAGCAGGCGCGCCGGCTCACCGCGGTCGTCCTGGACAAGACCGGGACCATCACGACCGGGCGTCCAAGCCTGGTCGACGTGGTCGTGGTAGAAAGCTGGACCGACGACGACATCGTCCGGCTGGCCGCCGCGGCAGAAGTCGGCAGCGAGCACCCGCTCGGAGAGGCGATCGTCACCGCAGCACATGAGCGCGGTCTGGACGTCCCGCGCGCCGTCGCCTTCGCTACCCGGCCGGGTAACGGGATCGACGCGACGGTCGACGGTCGCCAGGTGCTGGCGGGCAACCGCAGACTGATGGACTCCGAGGGTGTGGACGTCGCGTCTCTCGACGCTGCCGCTGACGAGTCGGCCGCACGCGGGGCAACACCCCTATATGTCGCGGTCGACGGCGCTGCCGCGGCCTTGCTCGTCGTCGCCGACCCGGTGAAGCCCGAGTCGGCCGAGGCGGTTGCGGAGTTGCGGGCACTCGGCCTCCAGGTCTGGATGCTCACCGGAGACAACGAGGCCACCGCACGCGCCATCGCGAGTGAGGTGGGCATCGACCATGTGATTGCCGACGTACTCCCGGCTGAGAAGTCGGATCGCGTCATCGCGTTGCAGTCCGAGGGTCATGTCGTCGCGATGGTGGGTGACGGCATCAACGACGCCCCGGCGTTGGCGCAGGCCGACCTCGGCTGCGCGATTGGCACCGGCACCGACGTAGCGATCGCGGCGTCCGACGTCACGCTCGTCGGTGGCGACCTGCGCAGTGTCGTGTCGGCGATCGCGCTGTCACGAGCAACCGTCTCGACTATCAAGGCGGGCCTGTTCTGGGCGTTCGCGTACAACGTGCTCCTGCTGCCCGTTGCCGCCGGCCTGCTCTACCCCATCAACGGCCTGCTCCTCGACCCAGTGCTCGCTGCCGCGGCGATGGCGATGAGCTCGGTCAGCGTCGTGACCAACGCGCTTCGACTGCGCGGTTTCAAGCGTCCTTCGAGTCCGGAGGAAATCCTGCATCCGCCGTTGACGGCCCGCGTCAAGCAGTATTCCTACCTGGCAGCGATCGCGGTGCTCGCAGTGGCGGTGGGGGGAGGGCTCACTGCGCTGAGCCGTAGCGACGCTGCCCAGCAGGGTATGAACGGCATCCTCGCCTGGACCGAACGCACGGGTATGCCGATGCGCCCAGCCATGAGCGTGATGATGGCCGCCGAGGTGACACCTGTCGACGCTGCTACGGCTGGAGTGGACGTCAGCCTCGACTTCCCCGCCGACATTCAGCCGGGGGAGCGCACTCGCGTCGTCGTGGACGTCACCGACTCCTCGACCGGGGAACCAGTCACCGACATCACGCGATCGCACGACGCGTGGATGCACTTCATCGTGACGCGCGACGACCTGGGCGAGTTCTCGCACCTGCACGCCGAGCCGACCGACAACCCCGGCGAGCTCGCCGTCGACGTGGTCTTCCCGACCGCGGGGGACTACCAGATCCACACAGAGTTCCGCCGCCAAGGTGAGATGTCCGACGTCCTCGACGACCAGCAGGTTCGGGTCGGCGGCACGGGCACCGAGTCACCGGTCACGCTCACGCCGGGCTCTCGTACCGAGGTGGTCGACGGTGTCCAGGTGTCGCTGGATGGCGACGCCGTCGTCGAGAAGGCCAGCGAGTTCACCCTCACCTTGGCCGATGCGTCGACCGGCGAGCCGATCGACGACCTGCAGCCGTACCTCGCAGCGGCGGGGCATGTCGTCGTGATGCGTGCGGACGGCAGCCAGTTCGCGCACGTGCACGCCGAAGAGGAAGACGCGTCGGGCGAGCCCGTCTTCGCCTTGCCTGGTCAGGAGTTCGGGCCGGAGCTCGACCTGCACGTCCGGTTCGAGACGGGCGGCGTCTACCAGCTGTGGGCACAGTTCGAGCTGTCAGACGGGGACGTGATCACGGTTCCGTTCACGGTAGAAGCCTCATGATGGGAGGCCAGGTGCACGCAGAGCACCAAGCGTTGGCTGGTCGGGAGCTGACAAGGGTGGCCGTGTCGGCGACGCTGCACTGCCTGACCGGCTGTGCGATCGGCGAGGTGCTCGGCATGGTGATTGGCACCGCCCTTGGCTGGGGCGACGGTGCCACGATCGCGCTGGCGGTCGCCTTGGCGTTCTTCTTCGGGTATGCCCTGACCATCACGCCGGTCCTGCGTAGCGGCCTCACGTTGCGTGCGGCGATCGGAGTTGCGCTCGCCGCCGACACGGTCTCGATCCTGGTCATGGAGATCGTCGACAACGCGGTCATCCTCGCCGTGCCGGGTGCGATGGAGGCGGGCCTGGAGAGTTGGCTGTTCTGGTCGGCGCTTGCGTTCTCGTTGGTGGTGGCGTTCGTCGTCACCGTGCCGGTCAACCGCTGGATGATCCGGCGAGGGCGCGGCCACGCGGTCGTCCACGCGCACCACCACTGAACGGTTCCGTCCGATGGCAGGTTTGAACCAGGCGTTGACGGGGACAGGTTCTTAGATACCGATACAACGAGGAGGACGACATGAGTGGAGTGCTGGAGGGCAAGACGATCGCGTTCGCAACCGCCGGTGAAGGGATCGAGCAGATCGAGCTGACCGAGCCGTGGAAGGCCGTCGAGGAGGCCGGCGGGACACCCAAGCTCCTGTCGTCCAAGCCAGGCGAAGTTCAGGCGTACAACCACCTCGACAAGGCCGACACCTTCGACGTCGATGCGACATTCGATGCTGTCTCGGTCGACGACTATGACGCTCTGGTGCTGCCCGGTGGCGTGGCCAACCCCGATGCCCTGCGCCTCGACGAGAACGCCGTTGCCTTCATCCGCGGCTTCTTCGAGGCGGACAAGCCGGTTGCTGCGATCTGCCACGCGCCTTGGACACTGATCGAGGCTGGCGTGGTGTCCGGCAAGACAGTGACGTCGTGGCCGAGTCTGCGGACAGACCTCACCAACGCCGGAGCCAACTGGGTCGACGAGGAAGTCGTCCACGACAGCGGTTTGGTCACGAGCCGAAAGCCTGACGACCTGGAAGCGTTCTGCGCGACGTTTGTGAAGGCCTTCGCCTAACTACTAGGCCCACAACTGCACCCCGACGGGCCGCTTGTTAGGCGGCTTGGTCGGGGTGTTGTTGTTGCGGAGGGTTAGGCGCTGAGGCGGTGGGTGCCGGTGTGGTCGACGAGCCAGTATCTGCCGTGGGGTGATCGCCATAGGTAGATGCCGGGGAAGGGTTGTTTGACTTGCCATCGGCTGTGGGTCTTGATTCGGTGGTGGTCGTCGGGTCAGGGGTCCGAGTTTCCCGATCCCGGTTTGGCCGGGTGGTCCACCGCCTTCCGTCGGTCGAGTCCGCCGCCGGTCGAGCTTGTCGAGACCGGGATGGGTGGTGTGGTCGAGGTCCATCTGGCGGCTTGTGCTCGACGCGAAGGGGAACACGTCGGTGGGGGTGATGAGGTGGACGGCTTCGCGCATCTGGTCGGGGATTTCGTAGGCGTCGACGGGTGCGATCCCGGCAACGTCGATCACGGGTTTGATGCTGATGGTGCAGTCGCCGAGCCATTGTTTGGCTTGGTCGATGCTGACGGGTCCGATCCCTTCCACCCGGGCCACTCCGTCACCGGAGTCCAGGGATTCCTTGGTCAGGTGGACGTAGAGGACGGCTTTGGGTCGGGGGTCGATTTTGATGCTGACTCCCCGCACGAACGCCGTCGGCAGCTGGTCGTTGGTGATCGAGATCGGGGTCTCGACAGGCTCGACCGGCGACGGTGCCGGCGTCGGCAGGTCGTCGTCGTGGGTCTCGACAGGCTCGACCGGCGACACGGTGGCGGTGGCGTAGAGGTCCATGGTGAGCTGGGGGTTGGCGAGGATGCCGAGGGCTTTGGACCGGCGGATGTCTTTGCTGTCCGAATCGCCGAGCAGTCGGCGAGGGCGTCGGCGGTGCGGTTGAGTCCGGCGTCGAAGCGCAGGGCGTCGGGTCCGGCGGCGGCGAAGGCGCCGGTGATGGTGCCGGTGGCGTCGGCCGGGTTGAGCCAGACACCCGCGGTTGCGGCGGTGGGATTCTTCGCGTTCGCGGGCGTAGTCGGGGTCGGTGTCGATGATCGCGGCCTGGACGACTTTGGCGAGGCGTCCCCAGGTCAGCGAGTGGGCGTATTTGGCGACCCGCCGGTCCACCACGGCCGCGGTCTCTAGGGAGACGTCGCGGGTGTCGGTGGCGATCTGGCGTCCGATCCAGGGTTTGACCTCACCGGCCCGGATCCGCGCCCAGAGTCGGGGGAGGCGGTGGCGCAGGTCGAGGGCGTCCCCGATGAGCCTGGCGGCGGAGTTGGGGGAGATGGCGAGTTCGGCGCCGAGTTCGGCGGGGCAGAACTCGGACACTTCGGGGGTGCCGTCGCCGCCGAGTGGGAGCATCTGTTCGACTCCGGGTAGCGCAAACTCGGTCGGTTCGAGGACGCCGTGGAGGTCGGCCCAGTGGGCGGCGTCTTCCAAGATCGCGACCTCGGCACGCTGCGCCGATGCTTGCATTGCTCTGATGTGTCGCAGGGTGGCGTCTGCGTCGAGGTTGCTGCGGTCGGTGTCGGTGTCGAACATGGGACTGAATCTATCGGTGGCCGCCGACAGTTCTGAAGCTCAGATCCCCTTATTCACAAGGCTTTTCGAGACTTTCGTTTGGTCTTGTGGTGGTCGAGCGTGTCGAGATCGCGTTGGTTCCGCTGATCGAGCTTGTCGAGTCACCGGGGTCTCGACATGCTCGACCGCCGGAGAGAGGGTCTCGACAAGCTCGACCGCCGTACAGCTGCAGTCGCCGACGCGACGCAACCATCAGCGAAACGCTTGTCGTTGCTGCGCTCTTTCACCACGAACACAACCGCCGGCGACCGCCGGGGTCTCGACATGCTCGACCGCCGTGTAGCAGCTCGACCGCCGTGTAGCAGCTCGACCGGCGTACCGCAGCTCGACCGGCAAAGTCTCGACAGGCTGGACCGATGCCGGGGTCTCGACGGGCTCGACCGGCGGCTTCGAGGCTCGACCGGAGGCTGCGGCTTCTACGATGGGGGCGACTCGCAGTTTTGCGGGAACGTCTTACGGAAGAGTGGGCGGCAATGGGCTGGATCAAGCCAGTGGGCACCAAGCTGGTCAAGTACGGCCCGCAGGCCCAGTTGGTCTGGAAACACGTCGCCGCTCCCGCCACCGCCGCGGCGCAACGAACCTTCGCGGCCCAGGGAGCGCGCCGCACCGCGCTCAACCACGCCGACACCGTCGTTGAGGGCGCGATCTTGAAGGTCATGCACGAGGGTGCGACGTACTGGGTGGTGTTCAGCGGCGGCAAGGCGGTGACGGCATACCCGGTGACCACGACTCCGGTTGCCGACCTGATCGCAGACGCCAACCTGACCAAAATGATGACCCCTGACCAATTCCGAGCCAAGCAGGCCGAGGCGTCGAAGAAGCGCAAGGCCATCGAGTCGGCCAGGAGTTTGAGCGCCCAGCTGCGGCGAGGTCGCGACAAGTTCTGACATCGGGGCTTCAACACCCTTTCGTTACTTTACGTAAGGCTGTCAATTACGGAGTGTCGCGAATTCGCGAGTCCGTAACCCTCGACATCGCACAAAAGCCGTGAGAAGGTCCCTGTTTGGCCCACCCGCCAATGCCTCCGTTCTCGCGGCCCCTCCTCACGTGGTCGACCGCGGCCGGGGCGCACCCACTCAAGTCCCAGGAGGATCCGTGAGACGACGCAGCACCAGCGTCTTGATCGGCTTGGCGGCCGCAGCGCTCGCCGTGCCGATGCTGAACCCGCCGGCAGGAGCATCACCGCCCGTAGAGGTTGCGCCCGCCCCCGAACCAGGCCCGGTCGAAGGCCCGCGCCAGCAAGACAACTTCCCCAACAAGTTCGCCGACAAGCGTGACGCCCTCCGCGAGAAGGCGATCAGCGCCATGCTCAAGGGCAAGGCGGATGTCGTGCAGCACAAGGGCGGACAGGCCATCAAACTCGGCGATCAGTACGTCGAATACGGCATTGAGCGCCAGGAGTCGATCTTCAACATCCTCGTCGACTTCGGCACACAGGTGGATCCGCGCTTCGACGCGACCCCAGGGCCGGTCGCCGGCCAGATCCCCGAGCCAGACCGTAACTGGGACGGCAACGCCACCGACGACAACTCGACGTACTGGGAGCCGAACTTCGACAAGGCCCACTACGAAGACCTGATGTTCGGCGAGGGCGAGTCGTTCAAGAACTTCTACCTCCGCCAGTCCAACGGCCGGTTCCTCGCCACGGGTGAGGTCAGCGACTGGGTGCGGGTGCCGTACAACGAGGCTCGCTACGGCGCGCGAAACAACGCCGATGGCTACTGGAACTTCATCAAGGACACCGCAAAGGCGTGGTACGACGCGCAGGTGGCGGCCGGAAAGTCAGTCGACGAGATCAAGGAAGAGCTCGCCGACTTCGACAAGTGGGACCGCTACGACTATGACCTCGACGGCGACTTCAACGAGTCCGACGGCTACATCGACCACTTCCAGGCCATTCACGCTGGTGAGGGCGAAGAGGCCGGTGGCGGCGCGCAAGGCGTCAACGCCATCTGGTCGCACCGTTGGTACGCGTTCCAAAGTGACGCCGGCAGGACCGGCCCAGAGGGGAACCTCAAGGGCGGCGTGCCGATCGGCGACACCGGGATCTGGATCGGCGACTACACGACCGAGCCGGAGAACGGCGGGCTTGGTGTGTTCGCGCACGAGTTCGGCCACGACCTCGGTCTGCCCGACCTCTACGACACCGCCGGTGGCGACAACGGCACCGGATTCTGGACCCTGATGAGCGGCGGCTCCTGGCTCAACCACGGCGAAGACTCCATCGGAACGACGCCTGGCTACATGGGTGCATGGGAGAAGCTGCAGCTCGGCTGGCTCGACTACAGCGAGGTCACTTACGGCCGTGACGCGCGCGCCAAGCTCGGACCGGCTGACCGGGCTGGCAAGAAGTCGCAGGCGGTCTTAGTGCACCTTCCGAACAAGACCACGACCACGGAGTACAACACGCCGTTCTCCGGTTCGTACGAGTGGTGGGGTGGCAGTGCTGACGACCTCAACACGACACTCACCCGCGAGGTCGACCTGACGGACGCCACCACGGCAACGCTGTCCGCGAAGGCGTTCTATGAGATCGAAGAGGGATACGACTACCTCTACGGTGAGGTCTCGACCGACGGCGGAGCCACGTGGGCCGACGCCGGTGACCCGATCAGCGCGACGTCGGACTGGACGGACATCTCCTATGACCTGACGCCGTACGCCGGTGAGACGGTGCAGTTCCGCTTCCGGTACGCCACAGATGGCGGCCTGCACCTCGACGGTCCCTTCCTCGACGACATCGTGCTCACCGTCAACGGTGCGCCGGTATGGACCGACGATGTGGAGTCCGGCGACAACGGTTGGACCGCGAAGGGTTTCACCCGGATGGACGGCACGGTCACCAAGGTGACGCAGAAGTACTACCTCGCCGAGAACCGCGTCTACTCCGGCTATGACGAGACGCTCAAGACCGGCCCGTACAACTTCGGTTTCACGAACACCAAGCCCGACTGGGTGGAGCGGTTCCCCTACCAGAACGGTCTGCTCATCTGGCTGGTAGACGACTCGTACGGTGACAACAACACGTCGGAGCATCCCGGACACGGTCTGGTGCTGCCTGTCGATGCTCGTCCGAAGGCGATCAAGTTCGCCGACGGCGTGCTGCTCGGCAACCGTCGTCAGCCGTTCGACGCGACGTTCGGTCAGGAGAAGACCGACGCCGTGACGTTCCACCGCAACGGCAACCCGGTGAGGGTCCCGTCGAGCAAGCCGATCCCGGTGTTCGACGACCGTGACCCGAACCGGTACTGGTCGAGCGAGAACCCGTGGTCGTCGACGATCGTCGACGGTACGGGCGTCAGGATCGCCGTCTCGGGTACGTCCAAGAAGGGCGCTGAGATGCAGGTCCACGTGACGTTCCGACGGCACCACTGACGCGTCCGCGACACCTGACCCTGAGCCCCGAACTCGCTGATGAGTTCGGGGCTCAGGACTTTGTTGACGTGTGCACGGCCGCGGCGAGACAGGTTCTGAGTCACTTCTGGCCGGTGGGAGACTGCACCCGTGCACACGGCTCTGTGGATCGTCGCGCTTGTTGCGACTGTGACGTTGGTGAGCGGCTTCTCCCGGGCGCTCCCCATCCCGGCACCGTTCCTGCTCGTCATCGTCGGGCTGGTCGCGTCGTTCATCCCGCAGATTCCTGAAGTCGAGCTCAGCCCGGAGGTCGCACTCATCGGGTTCCTGCCGCCTCTGCTCTACTCGGCAGCCCTGAAGACGTCGCTGATCGACTTCCGGCGCAACGCGCGCCCGATCGCGTTGCTGTCGATCGGGCTCGTCGTGTTCACCACCGTGACGGTGGGACTGGTCACCTGGTGGCTGCTGCCCGTGCCCCTCGCCATTGGCTTCGCGCTCGGCGCCATCGTCGCGCCGCCGGATGCGGTGGCTGCCACGGCTATCGCTCGTCGGGTCGGTATGCCGAGGCGGATGGTGACGATCCTCCAGGGCGAAAGCCTGGTCAATGACGCAACGGCCCTGGTCGCGCTGCGCACGGCGATCGTCGCTGCCGCAGGCGGAGTCACGGTGGGCGGGATCGCGTCGGAGTTCCTCTTCACCGCACTGGGTGGGGCGGTGATCGGCGTCGCCGTGGCGATCGTCGTCGGCAAGGTGCGGCGACATGTCCACGACGAGATCACCGACACCGCCATCTCCCTGCTCACGCCGTTCATCTCCTACCTCGCGGCAGAGGAGCTCGGCTGGTCGGGCGTGCTGGCGGTCGTGTTCACCGGGCTGATCATCGGCCACAAGTCCCACCTGCTGCAGTCGGCGAGCTCGCGTGTGTTCGAGCGCACCAACTGGGCGACGATCGAGTTCCTGCTGGAGAACACGGTCTTCTTGCTGATCGGCCTCCAGGTACGTCGCATCCTCGTCGAGGCGGGAGCCAGCGACCTCCCGACGAGCACCATCGTCACGGCCTGCATCGTCGTACCCCTCACGGTGATGATCGTCCGGCCCATCTGGGTGTTCCCGGCGACCTACCTGCCTCGGCTGATACCCGCGGTGGCGAGGAACGAC
This sequence comes from uncultured Actinomycetota bacterium, assembly GCA_963811585.1. Taxonomy (GTDB): domain Bacteria; phylum Actinomycetota; class Actinomycetes; order Propionibacteriales; family Nocardioidaceae; genus JACDHG01. The sequence continues at coordinate 115,186 of CAWERR010000003.1, read as the reverse complement.
CCGAAGCCGCCTTGGACCTATCCCGCAGCTGTCTCCTGGGCAGGGATGCGCGGGGTGGTGACGCTGGCCGCCGCGTTCGTTCTGCCGGCCGAGACCCCGGTACGCGAAGTGCTGATCCTCATCGCCCTGGTCGTGGTCGGGGTGACGCTGCTCTTGCAGGGAGCGACGCTGCCCCGCGTGCTTCGAAGCCTGGGACTCCACGGGCCTGACCCAGCCGAGGACGCGCTGCAGGCAGCGACCGTGCAGCAGCAAGCGTCGGCGGCCGGGCTCGCGCGGCTTGCCGAGCTCGTTACCGACGCCGACTCGCAGGATGTGGTGGATCGGGTGCGCCGGCGCAGCCTCGAGCGGGCCGAGTCGATGTGGGAGCGGTTGGGCGGCAGCGACGAGACACCGACCGAGGCCTACACCCGCCTGCGGGTTGCCATGCTCGACGCCGAGCGTGCCGAGCTGATCCGCCTTCGCAATGCCGGCGTTGTGCCCGATGACGTGCTGCGAAGGGTGATCGCGGCTATCGACGTCGAAGAGACGATCCTCGACCTCGGGCAGGAGTGGACGCATGAGGCCGATCCCGAGTTCGAGCTCACAGCGCCAGACACCCAGCCCGGGTGCGAACACCTCACGCAGCTCAGCGAGTCACCAGACCCGGTCACTCCGGACGGCTGCGAGGAATGCCTCGCCGAGGGCCTGGACTGGGTGCACCTCCGGCTGTGTATGTCGTGCGGCCACGTCGGTTGCTGCAACTCGTCGTACGGCAAGCACGCCGCCAAGCACTCAGAGGCTGAGCAGCATCCGGTGATCCGGAGCTTCGAAGCCGGTGAGGCCTGGCGGTGGTGCTTCGTGGACGAGCAGCTCGGCTGACAGGTCGCTCGTCAGGTCAGCAGGCCTTGGCCCACGAGCACTCGATCCCCTCCGGTCCGTATGACGTCGACCGACGCAAGGTGTTCGGGTTCACCGGGGCAGCCGCGTCCGTCTCACTCCACGACGCCAAGGTGACGCCGAGCGCGTCCTCGAGGCTCTTGGTGCTCAGCAGGTAGTTGTTGGTGAGCATCGAGAAGACGAGCTCGCGCCCGTCGGCGTTGGTGACGTAGCCAGACAGCGCGCTCACCGACGTCAGGGAGCCCGTCTTGCCGTGCAGGTTGTTGGCTGCCGGGGTGCCCACCATCCGGCTCCGCAGCGTGCCACCAACGAAGCGGTCGGGGTTGCCGGCAATCGGCAACGAGTCGTACCAGCCGGTGAACCACGGCTCGTCCTGCACGGCGACCAACAGGTCGCTGATGTTGCGCGCACTGACGAGGTCGAAGCGCGACAGGCCGGATCCATCGGAGAGGCGGAGGCCGGATGTGTCGACACCTATTCCCGCCACATAGTCCAACTCGACAGCCAGCCCGTCATCCCAGCTGCCGGTGCCGCTTGTCTCCTGTCCCATCGTCTTGACCAATGCCTCGGCGTGCATGTTGTTGGACAGCTTCATGAACGGCGTCATCACGTCGCTCACTGGCATCGACTCATGGCTGGCGAGGGTGCGACTGGACGCGGGAGCGGTGCGCTCGCTGAAGCGTCCAGAGATGTCGATGTGCTCAGCGCGTAGCGCTCGGATGAAAACGTCGGCCGCATACTTCGTGGGGTTGGGGACGGTGACCCAGTCGACGGTGGGGTCGGCGTCGGTCGGGATCGTGCCGCTGATGATGACGGCGTTCGAGGCGTGCCTACGGTCGATGGACAGCGTGTCGGAGGTGCCCGCGGCGGTGGTCCTTGCCTGGTTGACGATCCTCAGCACGCCTGTCTTGGGCGTCATCGAGATCCGTGGGTCTGCCCCCGGTCGCGCACCTGGCGCCGCGGTCACGATGACGGTCCCGGAGTCGTAGTCCGTGTCGGGTGCAACCGTGAGTGCCGACGTCACCGCGGAGTAGTAGTAGGGCTCGTCGTCCCAGGACCATGCCGTGCCCAGCGGCACCTCGTCGAAGAACGAGTCGTCGGCGAAGAGGTTGCCCTGGACCTTCCTGATGCCGCGGTCATGCAGCTGGTCGGCCAGCGACGCGTAGTCGCTCGCGAGGATGGTCGGGTCACCGCCGCCTTGCAAGTACAGGTCACCCGCGAGGGTGCGGCCGCGGATCGGCGCAGAACTCACCGCGGCGGTGTCGAACGTGTATCCGGTGCCGAGGTTGTCGAGGGCGGCGGTGGACGAGAACAGCTTGGCGTTCGAGGCGGGGTTGAGCCGCAGGTTGGGGTTGCGCTCGTAAAGCACTTCACCCGTCTGCGCGTCGCGGACGACGACGGAGGCAGCGGAGTCGGTGAGCCGCGGGTCGGCGAGGATGGCGTCAATAGCCGCGGTCAGCTCGGGGTCGGCGGCGGCCGAGACCACCTGCGACTTGATGTCTGCGCTGTCGACACCGGAACGGGCGGAATCGTCGATCTGGGATACCCCGGCAAGCGAGAGTCCGGCGGTGGCGGCCGCAACAACAGCTGTGGTCAGGCTCGTGCGCATGTGATCTCCTACGGAACGACCGGCATCTGCCGGAAGGGCTGATTGTGCACAGGTTCGGCGCGCGGGTAAACCCCGCGACAGTCACGGCGAGCACTTTGAAGGGTGGGCGGTACTAGCAGCCGCAGGAGTAGTACGTGATGTCCCAGTGGTTGCCCTCGTGGTAGTAGATGTTGCCCGAGGCCGACTGGTACTTCGAGCCGCCGATGTAGGTGTAGTGGCTGGTGATGTAGTTGGTGTTGCACGTCGAGACGGAGATATCGACCTTGTAGCCGTTGTAGTGGCTGTAGGTGCCGCTCGCGTGGCCGACCTCGGTGCCACCGGTGACGTTGACGGCGCAGCCGCTGACGCCTCGGTAGGTCCGGATGCCGGAGATCGTCTCCTGGTTGATCTGCTCGAACGACGTACAGGTCGAGTTATTGCGGTCGCTGCAGTTGCCGCTCGAGGACCAGGTGATACCAGCGCTGCTCAGCTGGGACGTGGCGCTGGAGTGGCTGATCTTGGTGACGGCGCCGGCGTTGGTGACTGGCCCGAGGGTGGTGGCGACGACAGCGGCGGCGCCGACGAGCACTTTGAGCGCGGTGGTGACATGACGGGTGCGTGACATGTGTATTCCGTTCTGTATCGGGTGCGCCTGCAGATGGGGTGCGCAGGGATGCGGGCCGGACCGGCCCTCCGACCTGTCTAGCAGTATCTAGGGGTCACTGGATAGGCACGGCCCGTGGGAGAACTGTGAACAAAGTGGTGGCGCCGCACATGCGCGTCCCTATTCTGGAACTCTCATGTCCCCGCAGTCGTCGACGTCCCCGCATGCCCGGATGACGTCGCAGGACAGCCCCGCCGACGCGTCCCGTTGACGATCACCTACCCGCAGCAGCTCCCTGTCTCGCAACGCAAGGACGACATCGCGGCCGCGATCCGTGACCACCAGGTGGTCATCATCGCGGGGGAGACGGGGAGCGGTAAGACCACGCAGTTGCCGAAGATCTGCCTCGAGCTGGGACGTGGCGGTGACGGCTCAATGATCGGGCACACGCAGCCGCGGCGGATCGCTGCTCGGACCGTGGCGGAGCGGATCGCCGAGGAGCTCGGCACCGACCTGGGCAACCATGTCGGCTACCAGGTGCGGTTCACGGATCGGTCGAGCGCGCGCACCCAGGTCAAGGTGATGACCGACGGAATCCTGCTCGCCGAGGTGCAACGCGACCGAGACCTGCGGCGCTACGACACGATCATCATCGACGAGGCCCACGAGCGAAGCCTCAACATCGACTTCCTCCTCGGCTACTTGAAGCAGCTGCTGCCGCGCCGCCCGGACCTGAAGCTGGTCATCACCTCGGCCACGATCGACCCGCTGCGGTTCTCCCAACACTTCGACGACGCCCCCATCATCGAGGTCAGCGGCCGCACCTACCCAGTCGAGGTGCGCTACCGCGAGCTCGTCGACGACCAGACGTCCGGCATCGTCGACGCGGTCCGTGAGCTGATGCAGGAAGGCCCGGGCGACATCCTGGTGTTCTGCTCCGGCGAGCGCGAGATCCGCGATGCGGCGGACGCGCTACAGAAGGTCAAACCACACACGCGTGACCGACCAGCTCGAGGTGCTGCCCCTCTACGCACGCCTGTCCGCCGCCGAGCAGCACCGGGTGTTCAGTCCCCACGCACGGCGGCGAGTCGTGCTCGCCACCAACGTCGCAGAGACCTCGCTGACAGTCCCCGGCATCCACTACGTCATCGACACCGGGCTCGCCCGCATCTCGCGGTTCAGCACCCGCACCAAGGTGCAGCGGCTCCCCATCGAGCCCATCTCGCAGGCCAGCGCCAACCAACGCAAGGGCCGATGCGGCCGGCTCGCCGACGGCATCTGCGTCCGCCTCTATGCCGAGGAGGACTTCGACGCTCGGCCCGAGTTCACCGACCCGGAGATCCTGCGCACCAACCTTGCCTCCGTCATCCTGCAGATGACCTCGCTCGGGCTCGGCGACATCGAGAGGTTCCCGTTCGTCGAGCCGCCCGACACCAGGGCGGTGCAGTCCGGTGTCCAGCTCCTCGAGGAGATCGGGGCGATCACCACCCAACCGGCCAAGCGGCGTACGTCGCGAGGGCGCCGGCCCGGCCGCAGCAGTCGACGTACGCCATCACCCGCGTCGGCCGGACAGCTCCGCCTGACCAAGATCGGCCGCCAGCTCGTCGCGTTGCCGGTCGACCCGCGACTGGGCCGGATGGTGCTCGCGGCCGCGGAGCACGACTGTGTCCGCGACGTCATCACCATCGTGGCTGCGCTGTCGATCCAAGACCCGCGTGAGCGCCCGAGCGATCTGCAGGAGCAGGCCGACCAGGCGCATCGGCGGTTCGCCGACCCCACGTCCGACTTCGCCAGCCTGCTCCGCCTCTGGCGCTACGTGAAGGAACAACAGAAGGCGCTGACGTCGAGTGCGTTCAGGCGGATGTGCAGGAAGGAGTTCCTGAACTACCTGCGGGTGCGTGAGTGGCAGGACCTCGACGCCCAGTTGCGCCAGATCGCCAAGCAGCTCAAGCTCCCACTGGGCAAGTCCGCCGCCGACGCCGACGCCATCCATCGGGCGCTGCTCGCCGGCCTGCTGTCGCACCTCGGCATGCGCGACCCCGAGAAGCGTGACTACCTCGGCGCGCGTGGCACCCGGTTCGGGATCTTCCCCGGGTCAGGGCTCTTCAAGAAGCAGCCGGAGTTCGTGATGTCGGCCGAGCTCGTCGAGACCGGCCGGCTCTGGGGTCGGGTCAACGCCGCCATCGAGCCCGAATGGGCCGAGAAGGCCGGGGCGCACCTCATCAAGCGGAGCTACAGCGAGCCGCACTGGGAGAAGAACCGGGGCAGTGTGATGGCGCTGGAGAAGGTCACCCTCTACGGCATCCCGATCGTCGCCGAGCGCCCCGTCAACTACGGCCGGATCGACCCGGTCGTGTCGCGGGAGATCTTCGTGCGCCACGCCCTGGTCCAAGGCGAGTGGCGCACCCACCACGCCTTCTACGCGGCCAACCAGGCACTCCTCGAGGAGGCTGAAGGGCTCGAGCACCGGGCGCGCCGGCGCGACATCGTCGTCGACGACGAGACTCTCTTCGACCTGTATGACGCGCGGGTGCCGGCCGATGTCGTCTCGACCGCCCATTTCGACGCCTGGTGGAAGAAGGCCCGCCACGAGACACCGGACCTACTCACGTTCAGCCTCGACATGCTCGTCCACGACCACGCCGACGACGTCTCGCGTGACGACTACCCGCTCGTCTGGCAGCACGGTGAGGCCCAGCTGCCGCTCGACTACGAGTTCCAGCCCGGATCGTCGCGCGACGGGGTGACCGTCGACATCCCAGTCGCGGCCCTGCCGCAGGTGGCGGCCGAGGACTTCACGTGGCCGGTCCCAGGACTGCGCCACGACCTCGTCGTCGCCCTGATCAAGTCCTTGCCGAAGCAGCTCCGGGTCAACTTCGTGCCCGCCCCGAACGTTGCGGCGGCCTTCCTGGCTTCCGCGACGCCCGGCGAGGAACCGATCGTGGCGGCGCTGACCCGCTACCTGAAGCGGACGACCGGCGTCGTCGTGCCACCCGACGCGTTTGACCTCGACAAGGTTCCTGGCCACCTCATGCTGACCTTCCGGGTCGTCGACGACCAGGGTGCGGAGCTCCAGACCGGCAAGAACCTCGATGCCCTGAAGCAGCAGTTGCACACGGCAGCGGGTGGTGCCGTCTCTGCCGCGGCTGCTGCGGTCGAGCGCACCGGCCTGGTGGACTGGGATCTCGACGAGCTCCCGCGCGTCTTCACCCAGACCCGCGCCGGGCATGAGGTCCGCGGCTACCCCGCGCTCGTCGACGAGGGCGCCACCGTCGGGGTCGCGGTGTTCGCAACAGAGGCCGAGCAAGCCGACGCGATGGCACGAGGCACGCGGCGGCTCCTCCTGCTCGCCGTCCCGCCACCGGTGCAGGCCATCACCGCGGCGTTGTCGAACAGCGACAAGCTCGCCCTGGCCCTCAACCCATACGGCGGCGCGAGCGCGCTGCTCGACGACGCGGCTGCGGCGGCCGTCGACGCGCTGGTGGCCGAACATGGGGGAGCGGCCTGGGATCGGCAGGGGTTCGAGCGGCTCGTCGAGGTCGTACGTCGTGACGGCCTCCCCCGCACCGAGCAGGTCATCAGGCTTGCCCGGGCTGCAGTCGAGGGCGCTCATGCAGTCGACCGGAGGCTCTCCGGCCGGGCCGAGCTTGCCCAGCTCCCCGCACTCTCGGATCTCAAGGGGCAGTGGGAGCGACTGATGCATCCCGGCTTCGTCGCGGAGGCGGGTGTCGAGGCGTTGCGTCACTACCCTCGCTACCTCCGCGCGATGGAGATACGTCTCGACAGGCTCCCTGACGACCCGCGCCGCGACACTGTGCTGATGGCCACGGTGGCCGGCGTGCAGGCGTCATACCTGCACCAGGTCTCCGGACTGCGCGAGGGGGAGCGCCCGGATGCCGCGCTGCGGGAGATCCGCTGGATGGTCGAAGAGCTCCGGGTCAGTCTGTGGGCGCAGCAGCTGCGTACCCCAGCCCCCATCTCGGTCAATCGGATCGAGAAGGCTCTCGCCGACCTGTAACCCCGTCTGGTCGGTGTCCTGCCGACTTGCTGTGGCGCAGGTAGAGTCCCGCTTGATCAGTCCGAGGTGTGACCGCGAGGAGATGCTGTGACGACCAGCGCTGAAGGCACCGCTCAACAGGTCAACAACAGCCGGTGGTTCGAGCATCTCGTCCGCGTCGGGCTGGCGTCATACGGCATCGTCCATATCTTGATTGGGTGGCTGGCCCTGCAGCTCGCGTTCGGTGACAGGTCCGGATCGCCAAGCCAGCAGGGCGCGCTCAGGCAGATCGCCCAGGAGCCGTACGGCGAGGCGTTGCTGTGGGTGATCGCGTTCGGGTTCGTCGCCCTCACGGTGTGGCAGGCCCTCGAGGCGTTCATCGGCCACCGCAGCCACGACAACCCCGAACGGATGCTCAAGCAAGTCGTCTCCGCCGGCAAGGCAGTCCTGTACCTCGTCCTGGGCGTGGCGGCGGGCAAGACAGCAATGGGGGAGAGCTCGAAGTCCAGCGAGGACTCCACCACCGCGAAGCTGATGGATCTGCCGATGGGTCAGCTCATCGTCTTCGCCGTCGGCGCCACGATCATCGGGATCGGCATCGCCTTGATGGTCAAGGGTGCGAAGAAGAAGTTCGAGAAGGACCTCGAGCCCCGAGCCACGTCGGGTCATTCCGGCACCGCCGTCGTCAAGCTCGCACAGGTTGGCTATATCGCCAAGGGGATCGCCTTCGGCGTCCTGGGTGGGCTCTTCGTCTGGGCGGCGTTGACGCACGACGCCGACAAGGCCGGCGGGCTGGACACTGCCCTACACAAGCTGCTCGACACCCCACTCGGGCCGTGGCTGCTCGGAGTCGTCGCGGCTGGCATCGTCTGCTTCGGGGTCTACTGCTTCGCCTGGGCGCGCTACGCCGACCCTCAGTCCTGACTCCGGACAGCGAAAACATCTGGTCTCATCTGGGTTAACGCCGGAAGTTTTTCGGTGGTTGCCCTGGTTTGTAGAGGCTCCGCGGTTTAAGGTGCCGCGAGAGCGCCCGCCAAAGTCCTGGCGGTGGCGCCGAAAATGAGCAAGGGGAACGAATGTCTCTGCGACGATCTGTCCGACGATCTCGCCACGCAGCCCTCGTTGCGTTAGTTGCTGCCACCGCCACCATCGCCAGCATGGGTGCCGTCACCGGCGCCCCGAGTAATGCGGTTGTGAACCGGGCTGGGAAATCATCAGCAGCGGCGACGCAATCCGGCAAGGCTGCCGAGCGCGAGCAGGTAGGTAACTACGACTCACGGACCTCGAGTCCGAAGGCACTGGCGCGCGCCAGCGCTGAGGTGCTACGCGACAACGGCAAGGCCATCACCGCACTCGGCAAGCGGCTCGGCAGTCAGGCCGTGGTGTCGCTCGACCCATTGACAGGTACCCCGCACAACGTGGCCCGCCTCGATGGTTTCCTGACCGGCCCTAGCGCCAAGTCCCCTGTGGACGTAGCCCTCGGCTATGTGCGCGCGAACTTCGCGGCGCTCGGCCTCAGTGAGGCAGACCTGCAGGGCTTCGACAAGCCGACCGTGAAGACCGACACCAACGGCATCCGCCACATCTCGTGGACGCAGAGCCTCAACGGGGTGAAGGTCTTCGGTAACGGTCTGCGGGCTCACGTGGCCAAAGATGGCTCGCTGATCTCCCTTCAGGGGTCGCCCGTCGCTGGCCTGCAGGCGCTTGCCGCCGCCGCGCCCGAGGCATCCCTGACCGCTGCCAACGCTCGTCAGGGCGCGGCAGCAGACGTGCGGGGCAAGGCTGTGCCGACCTCCTCCCGCACGACCGGCGGCACCACCATCTGGTCGAACGGCGACCGCGCCCACCTCGTCTACTTCGTGACGGCGGCAGGCCTGCGGACCGGCTGGTCGACCTACACCCAGCCCGGTCCCTCGATGGCCTACCAGCACGTCGTGGACGCGGTGAACGGTAAGACCCTCTACCGCCGCAGCACCATCCACCACGACCGTGGCGACGCCCTCGTCTTCAAGCAGTACCCAGGCGCCCCGAGAGGCGGCGAGCAGGCGCAGGTCAACCTCTTCCGGCGCGGCTTCCTCGCCAGGAACGCCACCTGGCTCAACGGCAGGTACGCCATTGCCTGGTCGGACGTCAACGACGACAACGAGGTCCAGCAGTCCGAGAAGACAGCCGTTCCCGGGACTGCGAACCGGGCCCAGTTCCGGCTGGTCGAGTTCCCGAACGCAACGTCGCAGTGCGGGCCTCACTACCGCTGCACCTGGGATCCGGATGAGGCCTTCTCCTGGCGCGCCAACCGACGCCAGGATGCAACGCAGGGGTTCGTGCTGACCAGCTCGTTCCACGACTACCTGAGAGACTCCGTGATCGGCTTCACGGCCGAGATGGGTAACTTCGAGCGGAGCGGCGGCGACCCGGTCCTGTTGCACGTGCTGGACGGCGCCAACAGCACCGGTGATGGGTTCCCGGACGGCAACCACATCGACAACGCCAACATGAACACTCCGCCGGACGGTATCCCGCCGACGATGCAGATGTACTTGAACCACTTCCCGGGTACGACGCCCGCCGAGGACCCCTACCTGCCGGCTAGCGCCTCAGATGCGGCCGACAACATCTACCACGAGTACGTCCATGGCCTCTCGAACCGGCTCGTGGTCGACGCTGGGGGCAACTCGACACTCACCAGCCTGCACGCCGGCGCGATGGGTGAGGGCTGGTCAGACTTCTACGCCATGGACCTCATCGTCCACCGGGGCTTCATGAACGACACGGCCAGGAGCGGCGAGATCCTGTTCGACCGCTACCTGACGAAGAACCGGCCAATCACCCGCTCCGAGGCCATCGACTGTGCGCGTAATGCGTCCGGTCGCCTGTGCACCAAGGCTGATGGCACGGACGGCGGCTACACGTTCGGCGACCTGGGCAACGCCACCGGCGGCCCCCAGGTCCACGCCGACAGCATGATCTGGTCGCAGACGCTCTGGGACCTGCGAACAAAGTTGGGTCACAAGGTCACCGCGAACATCGTGACCGAGGCGATGAGCCTTTCGCCGAACGACCCGTCGTTCCTCGACATGCGCGACGCGATCTTGCTTGCCGACCGGGCGATCTACTCTGGTGACAACAGTGGCGTCATCTGGGGTGTGTTCGCCAACCGGGGCATGGGCTGGTTCGCCTCCGCATCCGATGGTTCCGATGCTCAGGTCGTCGAGGACTTCCACCGGCCGCCGCCGCCGCACACCCCGCGCCGCACGGCGTTCGGGTTCGTGTACGACGACGCGACCGAGGAGCCACTCGCGGGCGCTGTCGTGAAGATCCCTGGTCACTCGTCCGGCGTGAGCAACTACTCCGACGTCACGGACGCAGATGGCTACTACCAGATCGACAACATCCTGGCGGGCCGCTACCCAGAGCTCGTGGCGCAGGCTCCGGCCTACGACGTGCTCAGCAAGGTGCTGAACGTCCGTAACGATGACAGGCGGGTCGACTTCCCGCTCCGTCGTGACTGGGCCGCCGACGTTGGTGGCGCAAGCCTCGTGGACTTCACCGGTCCGAACTACGGCCCCGGTTGCGGACCGTTCGACGCGATCGACCTGAACTTCGGCGAAGGCTGGTCCAGCGACCGTGGAAACGGTGAACCCGTTGACGTGCCCGTGCCGAAGTACATCGTCGTCCAGTTGCCGCAACCCATCACAGTGTCCGAGTTCGGCGTCGACCCCAGTAACACCTGTGGCGACGCTGGCAGCGCCTCGACCGGACCGTTCCGCATCGAGGTGTCGACCGACGGTGAGAACTTCACCCAGGTTGCCGAGGGCACGTTCACTCCCGAAGACCGGGGCAGGCTCAACACTGTTGCGGTCGACGCCCCGCTGCCCGGTGTCGAGTACGTCAAGTTCTGGATCGACGACTCGCAGGTCGAGCAGCTCCGCGATCCCGCTGATCTGTGCTCGGAGGGAGCGGCGTTCGACGGTTGTACATACATGGACCTCACCGAACTCGAGGTCTACGGCGCACCCGGCGGAGCAGTCACGAAGGACGTGCAGATCTTGTCCTTCAACGACTACCACGGGCACTTGGAGGCAACGGACACACCGCAGCCACCACTGCCTGCCGCCTGCACGGCTCCCAACACACCTCCGGGTTGCACGCCTCCGGTCGGTGGAGTCGAGTACCTCGCGGCACACGTCAAGGCGCTGCGTGCGGAGCAGCCGGACTCCACCTTGACGGTGGCGGCCGGTGACCTCATCGGTGGCTCGGCGTTCATCTCGGGCATTTTCCAGGATGAGCCGTCAGTGGCGTCCATGAACGAGCTCGGGCTCGACGTGTCCAGCGTCGGCAACCACGAGTTCGATGAAGGGCTCACCGAGCTGCGCCGGATGATCGAGGGCGGCTGCCATCCACAAGGCTGTTTCCAGGACGGGAACGGCGACGACATCCCCTACGCCGGCACTGACTTCGAGTATCTCGGAGCCAACGTCGTCGAGAAGGCGACCGGGGAGAACCTTCCCTGGTTGCCGGGCACGTCGGTCAAGACCGTGGACGGCGTCGACGTCGGCTTCATCGGTATGACGCTGGAGGCGACAGACGCCTTGGTCAACCCGGCCGGGGTCAGCGCAGTCAACTTCGAAGATGAGGTCGTCACCGCCAACGCCCAAGCCGCAGCGCTGAAGGCTCAGGGTGTGGAGGCGATCGTCGTACTGCTGCACGAAGGCGGTAACCAGACCGGCACGTTCAACCAGTGCGTCGGCATCTCCGACCCGATCAACACGATCGCGCAGGAGCTCGACGCCGAGATCGACTTGCTCGTGACAGGTCACACCCACCAGCCGTACGTCTGCTCGATCGATGACCCGGCCGGCAACCCGCGTCTGGTGACGAGTGCTGCGTCGTGGGGTCAGGTGCTGACTGAGACTCCACCTCAAGATTGATGTTGCCACTCAGGACGTCATCCGGAGCCAGTCGACGTCGCAGAACCTCCTCGTCACCCGTGACGTCGCGAAGGACCCCGGAGAGACCGCGATCGTCGACTTCTGGAAGCCATTGTCCGATGCACTGGGCAACACGGTGGTCGGTGAGGTCAACGAGGACATCGTCGGAGACTCCAGCACCTGCCGATGCGACGAGACCCCGATGGTGGACCTGGTGGCCGATGCCATCCTGGCCGGCACCGAGGCCGAGGAGAACGGTGGCGCCGAGCTTGCCTTGATGAATACAGGCGGTGTGCGCGCCAGCCTGCGGATCGCTCCGACAGGGACTGAAGGACCTGGCGAGGTGACCTACCGGGAGGCGTTCAACGTCGCGCCGTTCAACAACATTCTGGTGACTCTCGATATGACCGGACAGCAGATCCAGGACGTGCTGAACCAGCAGTACCAGAACATCGACGCCCGAGGGGCACGCAAGATGCTGTCGCTCGGTGTGTCCGAGGGCTTCACCTACACCTGGGTCAAGGATGTGGATCCGATACCAGCACCTAACACGCCGAGCGTGCCGGGCCACGTCGAGCCAGGCTCGATGGAGCTCAACGGTGTGCCGATCGAGCTGGGCAGCACCTACCGGGTGGCGACGCTCAACTTCCTCGCGGACGGCGGCGACTCCTTCACCGCCTTCGCTGCTGGGCAGAACCGCCTAGGTGCCGGCGAGGACCTGGACGCACTGGTGGACTACCTCGAGGCCAACCAGGCAACGGGGCTGGACGCGCCCGGTGACCGCATCAGCGGCCTCTAGGGAACAGCAGAACCTGAGCAACGCACGAGCGCCTCACCCCGATTTCGGGGTGAGGCGCTCGCTCGTGTCAGATGCCGTCAGGCTGCGTTGACCGGCACGCCGGGCACAGCCTCTTCGGTGTCGTTGATCTCTTCGTGCCGGACGTTCATGAACAGGAACGTGATGGCCGAGCCCGCCCAGATCATGAACGCACCGACGATGAAGGCGTACGTCGAGCCGTGCGCGAACGCGACGTTCTGGATCGTCTGAGCGAGGCCTGCCTGCTCTTCGGCCGTCGGCAGTGGCCCCTGACCGGCGACGCGCTCGGCGGCGGCTCCGATCTCGGCGCCCTTGTCGGTCGCAGCATGGACGGCGACGGTGCTGAGTGTTGCGAGCCCCAACGCGCCACCGATCTGCTGCATCGCGTTGAGCACACCAGAGCCGATGCCCGAGTCCTGCTCGCCGACACCGTGCACCGCGGTCAGGGTGAGTGGCACGAACACGAAGCCCATCCCGAGCGACATGATGAGGATCCACGGCAGCAGATCTGTCGCGTATGACGCATCAACCCCGAGCTGCTGCAGCTGTGCTGCGCTGCCGGCGCTGTCGGAGTACGGAAGGCGCGAGAACCCGAACAGACCGATCCCCGCTGCCAGCGTGCCGAAACCGGCCAGCCAGCGCGGGTCGATTCGCGACATCAGGTTGGACGCGATCGTCGCCGACGCCACGATCCCGAAGCTGAACGGCAAGAACGCGAAGCCTGCCTTCAGCGACGAGTAGCCCATGCCGTCTTGGATGATGATGCTCAAGAAGTAGAACATCGCGAACATCGCTGCCGGGACGAGCATCATCACGGCGAAGCTCACGCCGCGGGTGCGGTCGGCGAGGATGTGGAACGGCATCAGCGGGTCCTTGATCACCCGCTCGATCGCGATGAAGGCAGCAAGGAGCACGCCACCTGCAACGAGGGCCGCGATGGTCCCGTTGTCGCTCCAGCCGTGGCTCGGGTCGGCGGCACGTGTCAGGCCGTAGACGAGACTGAGCAGACCGAGCGTGCCGGTCAGCGCTCCGGGGAGGTCGAGGCGCACCCGGCGAGGGGTGCTCTCGCCGAGGAACATCGGGGCAAGCACCGCGGCAGCGACGCCGATCGGGACGTTGATCAAGAACGTCCAGCGCCAGGAGTACTCGGTCAGCCAACCGCCGAGGATCAGGCCGACGGCGGCACCGGCACCGGACATTGCGGCGTACACGGCAAAGGCCCGGTTGCGCTCCTTGCCAGCTGGGAACGTCGTGGTGATCAGGGCGAGTGCCGTCGGGCTGGCAATCGCGGCGCCCACGCCTTGCAGGCCGCGCGACGCGAGCAGCAGCTCCTGGTTCTGCGCGATGCCGCCCAAGAGCGACGCGAACGCGAACAGCAAGACGCCGATCATGAAGATTTTGCGGCGTCCGAACTGGTCACCGAGACGTCCACCCAGCAGCAACAGGCCGCCGAACGCCAGGGTGTAACCGGTGATGATCCACGACTGGTTGCTCGCGGTGAAGTTGAGGTCTTCGGAGATGTAGGGGATAGCGATGTTGGCGATGGTCGCGTCGAGCACCACCATCAACTGGGCAATGGAGATGATCGCGAGAGCCGCACCGAGATGTCGGTGGCCGTGATCTGCTGCGTCACGTCCTTCGAGTTCGAGGCTGGTCGACATGAGTTTCCTTTGCAGAGTGGGTTTTGTGCAGAGTCGGTGATCGGTGCTGATTGGGTTGCGTGTGCAGAGTGGTTGTTGTCTGTCTTGACGTGCTAGGTGTTACTGCTCTGATGGACAAGGCTTGTGGGTGGCCGCGGGGATCACGATCTGGTCGAGGATCCGGGCCACGGTGGCGTCGTCGACAGGCTCGCTGAGGACAAACACGCGATGCATGATGATGGCGCCGAGCACCGGCGTGATGAGGTCGAGGTCGACGTCTGGTGGGATCTCCCCGCGCTCACGCGCCCGCTCGTATATCGCGCGGGTGGCCGCGACCTTGGGCGCAAGGAAGCGCTCATGAAACGCCTCGGTGAACTCGTCGTCGTGGTGGAGCGCGGTGATAACGCTCGCCATCACCGCGAGCGGCCGCTTGTCGGTCAGCCCACCCTCGGCGCATGCGGCCGCCATCAGGTCGCCGCGCAACGTGCCCGTGTCGGTGTCGAGCACCTGGGGTGCCCCCTTCGCACGGAGCAACGCGTCGACGACGAGCTCGGCCTTGGTGGTCCAGCGTCGATAGAGGGTCGCCTTGCTCGCCTTGGCCGCGGTCGCGACGGCATCCATGGTGAGGCGGTCGTAGCCGCTCGACGCGAGGAGCGCCAAGGTGGCATCGAGGATCTCGGTCTCGCGGTCGCCCTCGACCCGGGGTCGCCCGGTGGTGGGGGCCTGCGTCGTACGACGGCTGGCCTTGTCAGTCGTTGTCACGTGGCACTCCCTCCCAACGCCTGGATGAAACGGAACAGTTTCGTTTCATCCAACCTTACCTGGCACTCCCAGGTGGCCTCAAATGGTTTTCCTGCGACGTCGGTCACAGCTCGAGACCAGGACTCCAGTCCATCAGGGAGCACCGACAGTTTCGGCGCCGTTCGGGGTGGGTGACGGGCTACGTGCGCGCCGGTATCTCGGCGATGGCCTCGCTGTACGAAAGGCCGCTCAGCTCCAGCAGATCAACGGCCAGGGAGCGGATCTGGCCCAGCACGACCGCGGCCGAGAGCGTGAGGGGTTCGCTGGCCTGCGCGGTGCGTTCGGCCACGTCGAGCAGGATCGGCCGGGCGGAGTCCGGTGGTCGGTTGGCCGCGAACTCGTCGGCCATCTGCTCCGCAGCAGCGGCGAGGTCGTCGAGCAGCGCCAGGTAGTCGGGTGGCATCGTCTCGTCGAGCCGGGCACTCACCACGACTCGGCGAATGAGGACGCGAGTGTTGCGCAGCGCCCGGTCGAGCGGCCCGACGACGTCGGCGATGGAGCGAACATGCGCCTTGGCACTCCGGCGGAACGGTGACGATCGGACCACCTCGAGACCTTCGCTGGCGGCGGCCCGCAAGTCGCCCAGCAGTGCCTCCATCTCGCGTGCCCGGTCGAGCGTGTCGGACGCCTGGTCGACGTCGACGTTGCTCGCACTGTCACGCGCCGAGCGCAGCAGCCGGGCCAGCTCCGAGGCGACCTTCGCTGCCTCCTCACGTGGCTGCCGCAACGGGGCACCTGGCACCAGCGTGGCGGCGACGAGAGCAACGGCTCCACCGATGAACGCATCGACGATCCGGCTCAACCCGCCGTCGAGGGGGAGGAGAGTCGTCACAACGATCGCCTGCACGGCAGCCTGACCGATGAACAGCACACCGGCATCCAGTAGGACCGCCGCCGACATGGCCACCGCGACGACCACCACGATCTGCCAGCCACCTTGGCCGAAGATGTGAGTGAACCCGTCGGCGATCCCGATTCCGACCGCGCAGCCGACCGTAACCTCAGCGACCCGGCGGAGCCGCTGGCCGTACGACGTACCGAGGCACAGCACGGCAGCGACTGGTGCGAAGAACGGGCTGGTGTGGTCGAACACCTCGGTCGCGATGATCCAGGCGATGCCGGCCGCGAGGGCGCACTGGCCGATCATCCACGCTTTCGCCTGAAGGCGCCGCAGGCGGGCCGCGAGCGACAGCCGACCACGCTCGAACGCGCGGTCACCGAGGCCGGACAGGTCCATGCGCCCATCTTGGCAGCGTCGGACTGAGGGGTGTCGAAATGATCCACCGCGGGGTTTGGCAGGGTGGGGGTATGCACACGCGCCAGCTCGGAGATGTTCAGGTCGGGGCCGTCGGCCTCGGCGCGATGCCTTTCACGATGGACGAGCGCCCGTCCGAGGAGCAGGCGATCGCCACCGTGCACGCAGCCCTCGAGGTCGGCGTCACGCTGATCGACACGGCAGACGCCTACACGCCGTCCGAGCGTGGGCCGGGTGCCAATGAGGAGGTCGTCGCGAAGGCGCTGGAGACCTACGGCGGCTCGACCGATGACGTCATCGTGGCGACGAAGGGCGGCCACACCCGCGACGGCAGCGACTGGGGCCTCGACGGCACGCCTGAGTACCTTCGCTCTGCCTGCGAGGCGTCGCTGCGCAGGCTCGGAGGAGACGCGATCGGGCTGTACCAGCACCATCGCCCCGATCCGGACACGCCGTACGACGAGACCATGGGCGGGCTCCGCGACTTGTACGACGCCGGGCTGATCCAGCGCGTCGGGATCTCCAACGCGAACGCCAGCCAGATCCGGCTCGCCCACGCCATCCTGGGACGCGCCCTCGTGTCGGTGCAGAACCAGTTCTCGCCCCGCTACCGCAGCAGCCAGCCGGAGATCACGGTCTGCGAAGACCTCGGCCTGGCCTTTCTGCCGTGGAGCCCGCTCGGCGGAGCGTCCGGCGCGAAGGAAGTCGGTTCGGAGCACTCCGCGTTTGCGCAGGTCGGGGCGGCTCACGGGGTGAGCCCGCAGCAGGTCTGCGTCGCCTGGGAGCTGTCACTGTCGCCGCGGGTCATCGTCATACCCGGGGCAAGCCGACCGGCCTCGATCCAGGACTCGGCGGCGGCGGTCGACCTGAAACTCACCGATGACGAGCTCGACGAGCTCAACGCGGCGGCCTGAACTTCGCAGGATTTCTCGGGTTGCCGGACGTGATGCCGTGCACTAGCGTCGGGCAGGTCTCTCCGCCGGGAGGGGCGCCTGGTGAGGTACGCCGAGTCCTGCCCACCTCGTCCCAGGCAGGCACAACCGCTGAGGGCAGGAGCGGGGGAACCGTGTAGTTCGGCGCACGACCTGTTTGACAGGGTTGGTGCGTCTTGGGGTGAAGCCTCGTGGTCGCGAGACCGCGAGGCCGGGCGAACCTTTCCGCCCGAACCCGACAGCTCACTTCGCAGGCGGCGGAGAGGCACCCCCATGGCTTACGAGCCACGCCATCGCGCGGCCAGAAATCGCCACTTACGCCGGCTGACCGTCGCCCTGACCGCCGCCGTTGCCGTTGCGGCACCCCTGTCGTCCACCGGTCCCAACGCCGGCGCTGCCACCAGCCGCACCTGGGATCGGCTCGCGCAGTGCGAGTCGGGGGGCAACTGGCACATCAACACAGGCAACGGCTACTACGGTGGCCTCCAGTTCGGCTCAAGCACGTGGCGCAGCTACGGCGGTGGCGCGTTCGCGCCCCGCGCAGACCTCGCCACCCGCGCCGAGCAGATCAGGGTCGCCGAGCGCGTCTTGCGTTCCCAGGGGTGGGGCGCGTGGCCGTCGTGCTCTAGCAGGCTCGGCCTCACCAGGGCCGACGCCCGCGAGACCGACGGTGTGCTGCGGGCGAAGCTCGTGCGTGCGTGGAACTACGACAGCAACCAGCGGCGCGACCACGTCACACCGCTGAAGGCGATCAGCATCCCGTAGCCGCGCAGCTCGAGTCGTCCCGCTGGCTCAGTTCAGCTCGCTCAATTCCCTGGCGGCCTGCTTGACGGCGAGCTGCATCGGCTGCCTGCCGCGCGGGTAGTTGTAGTCCTGGCCGGCGCTGCGGATTACCAGGTAGGTGATCATGTCGCCGCTGCGGACATAGCCCTCCGCGTTGAACCACGCCAGGTCAGGCTGGCCCGGCACCGGCTTGTATGTCGTCAGCCACTGCTGCCCCGCGCCCACGTCAGTCGTGACCTGCGTCATGGGTGGCACGCGCACATCTTCCCGGTCGCGCCTCATGAGCCGACGCTCGCACGACGCGTGCCACGAGGAGAGCACCTGCTCAGCGGTGACCGCTGTCTCCTCGTCGGGGAAGACCGCGGTCACCTGAACGGCTCGGGCGGTCGGGTCGAGACTGCTGCGGTAGTCGGTCCGATGCGCGAGCACACCGCCGATCGCAACCAGGTTACTGACACTGCAGACCGGGGGAGGTCGCTGACCGGTGCCGGGCTTCGACTTGGCTCGGTCCCAGACCCACTCATCGTTGAAGCCAGGCAGCTCGGCCGGCGCGATCTGGGCTTGGCGGGCGCGCTGTGCGGCCGTGCTCGTGGGCTCTGCCGTGGAGGTGGTCGTGCTCGTCGCGTCACTGGTCGTCGGTTCGGACTCGGTGGGCTGCACGCTCGTCATCCGTTCGGTCGTGCGCGTCTCCCCGCCCGCGGGTATCGACTGGCTGGATGTGCGGCCCCCAGCGTCAGGCTCGTCGTCGCTGCAACCGGTGAGTGCGACGCTAGTGAGCAGTGCTGCCGTCGCGAGTTGGCAGGCGCTTCGGGTACGTCGTCCCATCGGTCAGTCCGCCGTGAGCACGTCAGCGAGCGGCGCCGCTGTGATGGCACGCTGCCATGGCCTGGCTCGGTACTGGGTGAGTGCCGCGTCGACGGTCTCGGGAGTCAGGGGGTCTGGAGGGGACCACGCCAGTCGACGTACGGCGTCGGGCGACAGCAGGTTCTCCTGCGGCAGCTGATGCTCGGCCGCCAACGCGATGACTGCTACCCGGCAGCGTGCGAGGCGGTCGGCGGCGACGGGGTCCTTGGCTGCCCAGGCCCGTGGTGGCGGTGGCCCGTCGAGCCGAGGCGAGACGTCCGGGAGCTCCGCGTCGCTGAGCGCACGAGCTTCGCTGACTGCCTGGTGGAAGTCCCGCAGGTATCGCTGGGCGCCCCGGGTGCTGAACCCGCTCAGCTTGGCGAGGGCGTTTCGCGACGAAGGCGACGCCGACGCGGCCTCGACAATGGCCTGGTCGCGCAGAATCCTGCTGCTCGTCACGTCACGTCGCCGGGCGATCGCGTCGCGCGTCTCCCACATGGCTCGCACGATGGCCAGCGCTCGCCGCCCGCGCACCTGATGGATGCCCGACGTACGACGCCAGGGCTCGTGTCGCGGCTCGGCCGGCGCAAGGTCGGCCCAGGCCGCGAACTCCTGGCGCGCCCATTCGGCCTTCCCCGCCTCCTCGAGCTGGGCGGCGAGTACGTCGCGCAGCTCGACCATCATCTCGACGTCGAGGGCGGCGTACAGCAGCCACGGCTCGGGCAGCGGCCGCTTGGACCAGTCGACGGCCGAGTGCTCCTTGCGCATCCGGAAGCCGAGCAGCTCCTCGACGAGCACGCCCAAGCCGACGCGTGGATAGTCGAGGAGGCGGCCGGCGAGCTCGGTGTCGAACAGCGTTCGCGGCTTCATCCCGAGCTCGGCGAGGCAGGCCAGGTCCTGGCTCGCCGCGTGGATGATCCACTCCGTGTCGGCGATCGCGTCTGCAAGGGGGCGGAGCGACTCGTTGGGCACGTCGCCGAACCCGATCGGGTCGACGAGGGCGATGCCTGCGCCTTCGCGGCGCAGCTGCACCAGGTAGGCGCGCTGGCTGTAGCGGTAGCCCGAGGCGCGCTCGGCGTCAACGGCGACGGGGCCGGTGCCGGCGGCAAGGGCTTCGATGGTGTCTGCTAGCGCGGCCTCGGTCTCGACGACCCGGGGGAGCCCGTCGCGGAGGTCGAGAAGTGGCGCCAGGACCTCTTCGGGCTCGGTCTGCTCGACGGTGGGGGAGGTGTCGTCGGTGCTCATCGAGTGCGTTGGCTGCGGCGGTTGGGCATCACAACCACGCCGGCCGGGACTGGCGGGAGCCCAGCCGCGATGCACATCAGATCACCCCACGCTGTGACGTGGGGTCCGATCGAGCCGATCGGCGACCAGGATGCCCGGACCTCGATCTCCGCGCTCGACACCTCGTCCGACATACCGCCGAAGCTCTCTGACGCCACTTTGGTGACGGTGCCGCTGGGGGCCAAGTACTCAGCGCCTTGCGCCTCGAGTGCCTCGGTGAGCCAGGTCCACCCGACCGCCCCGAGCAGAGGGTCGGCCACCATCTCGGGGTCGATCTCGGCCCGTGCGTAGGCCACACAGCGGAACGTGGCTTCCCACGCTTCATTGCCGGCGGGATCGTAGAGCAGAACGAGCCGACCGCCGCCGATATCATGACCGCCGACTGTGACGTCAGCGCTGAGCGCAGCCGAAAAAGGGGCGATGCGCTGTGGCGCGGGCATCTCCTCGGAGAACACCTCTGCTCGCAGCCTCGCCGATCTCAGCTGATCGAGAGCCCTCCGGAACTCTTCCGGCGGCGCGTCGACATCCTTGCGCGCGGCCATGGCCCGAGCCTAGGTCGTGCTAACGAGAAGCGCCCGGCCGACTCGCCGCAGGGGTCGTGCGAGGATTCCTGCGTGAACGATGTGCCCCTGACCAGAGCGTCCTCAGCCCCCGCGCCAGCGCCCATCGACTCAGCGCCCGCGGTGAGCGAGTCTGCGCTGCTGCGCGCCGCCCGGGGCGAGCCCGTCTCGCGGCTGCCGGTCTGGTTCATGCGGCAGGCCGGCCGGTCGCTGCCGGAGTACCGCAAGGTCAGGGCGGGTGTCGGCATGCTCGACGCCTGTATGACGCCTGACCTGGTCGTCGAGATCACCCTTCAGCCGGTACGTCGTCATGGCGTGGACGCGGCGATCCTGTTCAGCGACATCGTGCTGCCCCTCAAGGCGCTCGGAGCTGACCTCGACATCGTGGCGGGCGTCGGTCCTGTGATCGCGCAGCCGGTCCGCGACCTGGCGGGGGTGGCCGCCCTTCCAGAGTTCGATCCGGGCGCGCTCGGCTTCGTGACGCAGGCGGTACAAGGGGTGGTGGCCGAGCTCGGAGCCACGCCGCTCATCGGGTTTGCCGGCGCGCCCTACACGTTGGCGTCATACCTGGTCGAGGGTGGCCCGTCGAAGGACCACGCGAAGACGAAGGCGCTGATGCATGGAGCGCCCGACGTCTGGCGAGTTCTGATGCAGCGCCTGGTCGAGATCTCGGGCGGGTTCCTGCGCCAACAGGTCGAGGCCGGAGCCGCGGCGGTGCAGCTCTTCGACTCGTGGGCAGGCGGGTTGACGCCCGAGGACTACCGCGCGCACGTGCTGCCGCACACCGCGGGTGTGTTCGAGGCGATCGCCGACCTCGGTGTGCCGCGGATCCACTTCGGCGTGGCCACTGGAGAGATCCTCACCGACATGGCGACGGCGGGTGTCGAGGTGATGGGTGTCGACTGGCGGGTGCCGCTCGACGAGGCGGTGAAACGGATCCAGCCCGGTCAGGCCGTCCAGGGCAACCTCGACCCGGCGCTCGTCTTCGCCCCCTGGGACGTGATTGAGGCGAAGACGCGCGACGTCATCAGACGTGGTGTTTCTGCCCCGGGCCACATCGTGAACCTGGGGCACGGCGTGCTGCCAGACACCGACCCTGACGTCCTCACCCGCCTCGTCGAGCTCATCCACTCCGTGGGTGCAGCGGAGCGGTCGGGGGTCTGACGGCGGTCGCTACTCGGTCGGCTGGGGTTGGGGTTGCTGGTGCGGCATCCGCCGACGTACGCCGGTCCAGATCACCACGCCGAGGATGAGGAACAGGGTGCCCAGGGGCAGCACCAGTCCGATGGTGTGGCCGACTCCGATGACGAACGTCGTGAACGCGTCCCAGCCCTGCTTGACGCCCGTGACGAAGCCGGCCTGGTCGTCGTTGTCCGGCTTGGGTTTGGGCTTGTCGACCGGCGGCTTGCTGATGCTGACGGTGATCCTCGACATCGCCGTCTGCTCGGCAAGGGTGCTCTGTTGCGCGAGCAGTGACTCGAGGTCGGCCTGGCGCTGGTGGAGCTGCGACTCGAGCGCGATGATCTCGCCGAGCCTCGTCGCCCGCACGAACAGCCTGCGCAGCGACACCAAGGAATCCTGGGCGCTACGGACTCGCGACTCGACGTCGGCCACCTTTGTGGTCACGTCCTTGCTGTCTCGGACCTTCTCGGTGAGCGTCGCAAGCTCCGCGATTCTGTTGAGCGTTGCGTCGAACTCGTCGACCGGGACCCGGAGCAGCAGCTGGCTGTAGGACTGCTTACCGTCGCGGTCGGTCGACGTGGACTCGGCCGCGATCTCGCCACCACTGGCGACCACCAGCGCGGTGATCTGCTGGATCACCGAGCCGACGTTGTCGCTGCGCAGGCTCACTGAACCCGTCTTGATGAGGTCGCGAGGTTCGAGCAGGGCCGCGTTCTGAGAGCTCCCGCTCGGCTGAGAGTCCGGTACGGGCGGCGTCGACCGTTGATCCGTCGACGGAGGCTTGCGGTGCCTCGTCAGCGGAGTCTTCCGCGCCGCCCGCCGAGAGCCCGGCATCGTCGGAGCCGGCTGACTCGCCGCCACCGTCTTGGCTGCAGCTGGTCAAGATGAGCAGGGCCAGCAGCGCAGCAACCACGGTAGCCGTGGGGCCGCGGAGGCCGCGGAGTCTTGTGGTCATAGGAATGAGATGTCGAACCGGCCTCCCTGGTTCCCACCGGCCGCATCGGGTCGGTCTTCTGGTCCGGTCGATCGTCGTACGACGTTGACTGCCAAGGTGGAGCCGTGCACAGCGAAGCCCACGAGGATGAGGCTCCCGACCCGATCGATCGCCATGCGCGGACAGGACAGCCCCGGCGACAGGGTCACGTCGTCGTCGTAGGCGGGGGGATCGGCGGGCTCGCTGCTGCCCACGCTGTCCTGTCCGCGCGGCCCGGCACTCACGTGACGGTGCTGGAAGGTGCCCCGGACGTCGGCGGCAAGATGCGGTTGGGCGAGATCGCGGGCGTCCAGGTCGACCTGGGCGCCGAGTCGATGCTCGCCCGCCGGCCTGAGGGCACGGAGCTTGCCGAGGCGGTAGGGCTTGGGCCAGACGTCGTACATCCCGATGCGGCCGGTGCCGGCGTGTGGACCCGTGGGGCGATCCGGCCGTTACCTCCGACCCTGATGGG
Organism: uncultured Actinomycetota bacterium; assembly: GCA_963811585.1. GTDB lineage: Bacteria > Actinomycetota > Actinomycetes > Propionibacteriales > Nocardioidaceae > JACDHG01. Next base: position 91,651 of record CAWERR010000003.1, on the reverse strand, counting down.
CATCCCGGCCGACCTCGCCGCCACCGGGAGGTCCGGCATCCTCGGTCGTGCCGGGCTGCTGCGGGCCAGGCTCGAGGCGTGGCTGCCAGCCGTGGATGTGTCGCAGGACGTGTCGATCGGCGCGCTGGTGTCGAGGCGGCTAGGTCGGGATGTCGCCGACCGTCTGGTCGACCCGCTCGTCGGCGGCGTGTACGCCGGCCGATCCGACGAGCTGTCGCTGTTCGCCGCCTGGCCACAGGTGGTCGCGGCGCTGAGACACCATGGTGGGTTGCTATCGGCAGCCGCTGCCAGTGTCGCAGGAGGCCGCGTCGAACCCAAGCCTCGAGACACCGCCTGTTTTCGCCGGGATCTCCGGTGGCGTGGGTCGGCTGGCGGTCGCCACGGCCGAGGCTGTGGCTCGGCGTGGCGGCACCGTGCGCACGAGCGCTATGGTCCGCGAGCTGTCCCGGACGCCGCACGGCTGGCGGCTTGTCGTGGGCCCCACCGCCCGCACCCGAGGTGGTCGAGGCAGCCGAGGTGATCCTGGCTTGCCCCGCCACTGCCGCCGCCCGGCTGCTGGGTCCTGAGGCGCCGGCTGCCGCTCGCGAGCTTGTTCGCGTCGACTACGCGTCGATGGCGATCGTCACGGTGGCCATGCGGGCGGCCGACGTGCGTGTCCGGCTGGATGGCTCCGGCTTCCTGGTGCCCCCGGTCGAGAAGACCACGATCAAGGCCGCGACCTACACATCACGCAAGTGGGGGTGGCTGCCCGAGGACTTGGTCGTGCTGCGCTGCTCGATCGGCCGCTATCGCGACCAGGAGGTCCTGCAACGAGACGACACCGAGCTCGTTGGGGCCACGATGTTCGATCTCCGTGACGCGACTGGACTGCGGGCGCCACTCGTCGACGCCGCCGTGACGCGGTGGGGTGGCGCCTTGCCGCAGTACGCCGTGGGACACCTCGACACGGTGGCCCGCATCCGGGCCGCGGTGGACGCAGTGGACGGGCTGGAGATCTGTGGCGCTGCGCTCGACGGGGTGGGCATCCCGGCCGTGATCGCGACCGGGCAGCAGGCGGCCAGCCGAGTGGTCGCACGGCTCGGCTAGGTCGCGTCGCACGTTCGGTACAAGCAGGGGCGAATAGGCAGACGGAGCCCTGGCGGCCACAATGGATCCATGACGAGCCCCTCTGATCCGTCGCACAACCCCTTCGCGTTCCCCGCCGGTGGTCCGACCGACGCAGGTCAGCCACAGAAGGGGAAGTCCGCCCGGGAGCTCAACGAGCTGATCCGCTACACGATGTGGTCCGTCTGGCGACTCTCGGCGGCCGTCGACTCCGATGCCGACCGTGACGATCAGGTGGTCGAGGTGGACGAGCTCTTCACGACGCTCGACGACGATGACGTCGTCGTCCGTGGGGTCTATGACGTCAGCGGCCTGCGCGCCGACGCTGACATCCTCGTGTGGTGGCATGCCCCGACCGCCGAGGCGTTGCAGTCGGCCTACAACGCCTTGCGTCGTACGGCGCTCGGCGGACGTCTCGAGCCGGTCTGGTCTCAGCTGGCGCTGCACCGGCCGGCCGAGTTCAACAAGAGCCACATCCCGGCGTTCCTGGCCAACGAGAAGGCTGGCGACTACATCTGCGTTTACCCGTTCGTCCGCTCGTATGAGTGGTATCTCCTCGACGGCACGGAGCGGCGCGCGATGCTTGCCGAGCACGGTCAGCTGGCCCAAAGCTTCCCCGATGTCCGCGCCAACACGGTCGCGTCGTTCGCTCTTGGCGACTACGAGTGGATCCTGGCGTTCGAGTCCGACGAGCTCCACCGGATCGTCGACTTGATGCGACACCTGCGGGCGAGTACCGCCCGTCGGCACGTCCGCGAAGAGGTGCCGTTCTACACCGGGCGCCGCCGCTCCGTGAAGGACCTGCTCGCCAGCCTGCCGTGACCGCGCGTCGCGCCTGTCAGTCGCTGGGCTCGAGAGTGATGCTCACCGAGTTGATGCAGTAGCGCGCGTCGGTCGGGTTGTCATAACCCTCACCCAGGAACACGTGGCCGAGGTGGGAGTCGCAGGTGGAGCAGCGCACCTCGGTGCGTGCCATCCCAAGCGACCGATCCTCGATCAACGTCACGCCGTCGCTGTCGCTCGGCGCCCAGAAGGACGGCCAACCGCAGTGTGAGTCGAACTTCTCGGCTGACCTGAACAGCTCGGCGCCGCAGGCCTTGCACCGGTAGACGCCAACGGTCTTGGTGTCGACGTACTCACCTGTCCAGGGCCGCTCGGTGCCGGACTCGCGCAGGACGGAGTACTCCTCGGGGCTCAGTTGCTGGCGCCACTCTTCGTCGGTCTTCGTCACCTTCGTCGTCATGGCGCCCAGGATACGGGGGCACTCCAGGCCCTGCCGGGCTCGGCCGAGTGCCCACAACGGCAGCGGCGGCGGGACGGGCCTGGCGTACAGACCCCTCCCACCGCCGCAGCGCGATGGGCGCTTGCTTACGTCACACGCAAGGTGAACGTGCGTGACATGCCGATCACGTGGTGGCTGTCGGCAGGCTTGACGATCCTCCACGTGGAGGTGCCCTTGTCATTCGCCCTGTAGCGGTATACGTACTGGCTGTCCTGGTTGAGCCTGGCCGTGTCGATCGTCCGCCAGGTCCCGTTGGCGTTCCGCCTCTGGATGTTGACCACCTGGCCGGCGTGGTTGGGAGCCACGACGCCCGTGTAGAGCACGGTGGTGCCCTTCTTGACGACCTGGTCACTCACGAAGACAGACACCCTGGTGGCGACGTTGACCTTTCTAGAGACGCTTTCGGTCCCTGCGTAGGTCGAGTCGCCCGCGAACACCACCCGGTAGAAGGTGTTGCGGGTGGGCTCCACTTCGAAGGAGTAGACGCCGTTGGATCCCGTCGTGTCGGTGTCACCGGTGTCATCCCATTCACCGCCCGGGGTAATCCTCGACTGCAGGCGCACCTCGCGCCCGGCGACAGGACTGCCGTCCTCCTCGCGCAGGAATCCCTTGATCAGGCTCGAGTCGCCGAACGTGATGGTGGGCGGCACTGCCTGGATCGTGAGGTCGACCGGCGGCAGTGTCATGTCGAGGCCGACGAGCACGGCGTCGTGGTCCGACGACCGGAACTGGTCGGGCGCGTAGATCGCGTCGACCGGGTCGGGCTTGAACGACGTGTCGTAGTCGAGAATGTTGGCCTCGTCGGCGTTGATGTGCCACTCGGCCGCACCCGTCACCTGGGGTTCCATGGAGGCGTTGGCGAGCGCGTGGTCGAGGTAGCCTGACTGGCCGTCGAACACGTAGCCGTAGGCGAGCTCGCCACCTTCCCGCTTGACCAAGTCGGTGTATCCGCCGGTCACGAGGGAGTCGATCGGGTCCTCGTGGTCGTAGGAGTTGAGGTCACCGATGATCAGGTGGTCAGGGTCGCCGCTGCCTGTGGGGTCCGCAGCGAGGTGGTCGACGATCGCTTCGGCGGCCTGGGTGCGGGTGATGTTGCAGTTGCCCGAACCGTCCCCAGTATCGGGGTCGCCGGTGCATGCCGAGCCCTTGGACTTCAGGTGGTTGACCGACACGGTGAACCGCTCGCCGGACGCCGTTTCGTCAAACGTCTGGGTGATCATCGGGCGGCTGCTGGTGTCGATGAACCGCGGGTCGTCCGACGAGTCCAGTACGTCGAAGTCGCCGGCCAGACTGACCACGCCAGGCTTGTAGAGGAACCCGACCCGGATGGCGTCTGTCCCGACGACGCCGGTGTCGACGTAGTCGTAGGTGCCCGCACCGAGCACGTCGTTGAGCCCGGCGGCGAGGTCTGCTGCCGGCTCAACGCCCGGTGTGTTCTCCATCTCCATCAGGCCGACGACGTCGGCGTCGAGCTCGGCCAACGCTGCGACGATCTTCGCCCTCTGTCGTGGCAGCTCGTTGGGTTGGTCAGCGTCCGCCCCGCGACACTCCTGCTCGTTGCCTACCGGACCGCAGTCTTCGGTGCTGCCGCCCTGGTCGAGGGTGAGGAAGTAGTTGAGGACGTTGAAGCTCGCCACCGTGACCTCACCGCCGACGTTGGGTGCGGCCGCTGGGCGTGGGTTCTCGACGGCGAAGTCGCCGTACTCAATCGGCTGGAGCCGGTAAAGGCTGAAGGAGTAGTCCATGATCCCGGTGATGCCGGTGATCGTGTCGCCACCGCGGAACCTGTTGGTCAGGCTGAACGGATCGCCGTTGCCGGGGTGGGGGATCGAGGAGGGGTTCTGGACGTTCGAGGCGTCATCGATCGTGATGATGCGCTTGTCGTACTCGGCGGCGAGTGCGATTGCCGGAGCACCCGGCTCGACGACCGCGGTGGGGTTGTAGAGACGGTTCCAGCCGTTCGGCGGTGCCGCGACGACGACCTCGCCGAAGCGCGCGTAGTTGAAGTACTCGCTGATCACGAGCTCGTCGACCAGCTGGACCTGCATACCTTCGAAGCGCTCCAGGTCGTCAGGATCGTTGAGCGGGAACGAGACAGCTGCCGATTCGACAGGGTCGACGTCCCCCTCACACGGCAGGACGGTGACGTCGATCAGCTCGGTCCTGTCGAAGTTCTCCTGCACGGTCCCGGCCACCCGGGCCACGGACCCGACATCGGGTGCCGTCGCTGAACCGAGCGCGACGAAGATGCCTTCTGAGGTCAGGGGGTCCGCGTCGTGGTCAACGGCTTCTTCCTGGACGAACATCCCACCCAACATCACCGCGGTGACGACGCCTTCGATGATCTGTGACCCACCGAAGGCGGGGTCGAAGGCAGCGCCGGAGCCTTGGATCTGGTGCACGAACGTCGCTGGGTCACCGCACTCGCCGATCTCCGGCGGCTCGGTCGTAGGAACGCACTCCTCGCCACAGTTGACGGGGGAGGGTCCGCCTGCGGTGAAGTCGGCCGCGTTGTTGTCGGTGTCCGTCCCGGCGGAGCTGCGCGTCGCTGACGTCGTATTGCTCAACTGGGGTGCGGGCCCGGCGCCCTCGAAGTCGTTGGCTGTCGTTCCGTAGCCCACGAAGTCCACGACTCCCGCCGCAGCGTCGCAGTCGGTGCCACAGGTGAGCGCGGTAAGGCTGCTAACGAGGGCGACCTTGCCGGCCGTTCCCGACATCGCGATGGTGCCGGTCGCGTCCGGTGCCGGAAGCGGGGTGGTGCCCCCAGATCCCTGCGCCTCCTGGACGAGGTAGGTCTCGCCGGGCGGGATCTCCCCGGCCAGGATGGTCGTCTGGTACGTGGTACCCGTCGCTGAGGCGTACTGGACCGAGTAGCCGGAGACATCGACGGTCGTCGAGCCAATGTTCGTGACCTCGACGAAGTCATGCGTGTATGTCGCACCGCTGTTGCCGCCACCGCCGTAAACCTCGTTGATGACGAGCGTGGTGGAGGGCGCTGCTGAGGCCTGGGTGGCAGGAAGGACGATCATGGCCGCAACCACGGCTGCGGGGATGGCGGCTACGAGGGCACGGCGACGCGTCAGAAATCGTGAGGTCACAAGGGATTCCCGTCAGAATCAGATGGTGGGGGTGTTCGGGACAACCTAAGCCACAAACGCGACGAAGGGGAGACCTGCGGGATAACAAAGGTGAACAGACTGCGACTAGTCGGGTTGGCAGATGCTGGTGGGGTCGCGGTGCCTGGCCTGCCTTGCTGGATAGGCTGACCAGCATGGCGAGCCCCGTGACGGAGATCGACGTCGACGGGACCATGGTCCGCGTCTCCAATCCAGACCGAGTGATCTTCCCGGCGACCGACGCCACCCCTGAGGCGACCAAGCTCGACGTGGTCAACTACTACGCCAGTGTCGGCGAGGGGATCCTCCGGGCGCTCCACCTGCGCCCCACCACGTTGGAGCGCTGGCCTAAGGGCGTGTTCCCCGACATCAAGCAGGCGACGCGCTCCGACCCCCACGGAGACGCGTTCTTCCAGAAGCGGGTCCCCAAAGGGGCGCCGGCGTATGTGGAGACCGCCCGGATCGAGTTCCCGTCCGGCCGGTCCGCTGACGAGGTCTGCCCGACGGAGGCGGCGGTGGCAGCCTGGGCGGCCCAGATCGGCACGATCACGTTCCACCCCTGGCCTGTCCGTCGCACCGACGTTGACCACCCCGACGAGCTGCGCCTCGACCTCGACCCCCAGCCCGGCACGTCGTTCGCCGATTCCGCGCTGGTCGCGGGGGAGGCCCGTGGCCTGCTCGAAGAGCTGGGCATCCGGGGCTTCCCGAAGACATCAGGCAACCGGGGCGTCCACATCTACATCCGAATCGAGCCGCGATGGACGTTCACCGACGTACGCCATGCGGCGATCGCGTTCGGTCGTGAGCTCGAACGCCGGATGCCGGGCAGGGTCACCACGAACTGGTGGAAGGAGGAGCGCGGCGAGACCGTGTTCATCGACTACAACCAGAATGCCCGCGACCGCACCATCGCCAGCGCCTACTGCTTGCGCCCCCTGCCTGGAGGGCCCGTCTCCACGCCGGTGGAGTGGGCAGAGCTCGAGGGGCTACGACCCGCGCGAGTTCACCCTGCACACCGTGCCGGCGCGCATGGCGGAGAAGGGCGACCTGCACGCGGAGATCGACGACGTGCACCACTCGCTCGAGCCGCTGCTCGCGATGTACGAACGCGACGAGGCCGAGGGAAAGGGCGACATGCCCTACCCGCCCGAGTACCCCAAGATGCCTGGCGAGCCGCCGAGGGTCCAGCCAAGCAAGAAGAATCCGCTGAACTGGGAAGATGCCTGACTGACCTTGCAGTCCTACCCGTCGTTGCCGCCCGAAAGTGCACCCAATCCCGCTCGCCTCTTGGGCGTTCAGCGATGGCGGCATCGGCGTGGCAGCATCGAGCAATGAACAACACGCAGGTACCTGATGAGAGGGGTCGTTCATCGCCGGCCTCTGCACCCAAGAACCCTGTCGACATCTGGGCTCTTGAATACGCGGCGCTGCGGGCGGAAACTTTGTCCATCTCTAACTACCGTTTCCAGTCCCTAACCGTCGCAATCGCCGGTGCGGCCATCCTGCTGAACTGGTCGAACGAGATACCCCTGCTCGGAAAATACTGGGCGATTGCTCTGGCGATCGTCGTCGTCGTGGTCGCCTTCCTGATCTTCATACGCGCGGGTTGGCACGTCGGTGACATCTCGCACCACCTCGCCGGGTTGGAGAACAAAATCAACTGCGCTATGTCAACCACCAGTGGCGCGGAGGATCGTCTCCTGACATGGGAAACAGACCAATGGAAACACCGCAACAGGTTGGGGCGAATGACCATTGACCGCCGCCAACGACCCCCAGGCGGCTGAGCGCGGCGGCGGGTGCCCTCGGCCCGACCACTTGCCATACCTGCCTGATGGCTGCTTTCAAAGTCCGCCGGAAGGGTTCTCTTCGCGAGGAATGACGCGCCCTCGATAGGGCAATGAGTCATCACCGCACGTTAGGGGCTCCCAGGGCCCCCTCGGTGTTGAGAGGCGGCCGGATCGGCGACTGGCTGTGCGGTGGTCCCTCAGCCGACACATTTACGGCGGGGGCGGGTTCGACAATTCCGACGCCGACATTACAAGCCTCCGTCGTCGCACCCCTGACACGTATATCAGCATCGAGAACCGAGACAACCGTTGCTTCGATTGAGGGACTGGCGACCAGCGCAGGTCTGAGTGGCCGGTTAGGGGATGGAAGTAAGGATCTCGCAGTTGGCGGCCGTGTCGGTGTCGGGTCCGCCGTCGCAGCGATCTCTGTCGGTGCCGCCGTCGAGGGTGTCGTTGCCCTCCGCGCCGAACAGCCTGTCGCTGCCCGACTCGCCGCCTGACAGCGTGTCGTTGCCGGCGAGGCCCCACAGGATGTTCGCATCGTCGAAGTTCGCCCCGAAACCCTCAGCACCTCCCGTGATTGTGTCGTCGTAGGCCGACCCGACGATGTTCTCGCCGTAGAGCAAGTCGAATCCCTGTCCGTTGCCCATCGGTGGCTCGCCGTTCGGCGGAGCCATGTTGATCGTGACCGGTCCGGTCGACAGCCTGAACGAGATGGTGTCGACTCCACTGTCACCGGATGCCCAATCGTCGCCCGGTCCGGGGATGAGTGTGTCGTTGCCTTGTCCGCCATAGAGGTTGTCAAACCCGCCGCCGCGTCCGCCGAGGATGTCCGCACCACCGTTGCCGGAAAGGGCGTTGCCCGTGAGTGAGCCGAGGTAGTTGATGTACGCCCGGTTGTCGCCCCTCAGGGTGTCTCTAAAGGGGGTGCCGGACAGGTTCTCGACGCCGTCGATGGTGTCGGTTCCGTGGCCCGTCGCCATGCCTGAGCGCAGATCTGCCTTCACCCCGTTGGCGACATTGGGGTAGGAGAAGGAGATGTTGTCGACGCCGTCGCCGCCGATGTAGGTGTCGTCGCCGGGACTGCTCTGCATTGAGTCGTTGCCGCCGAGTCCGCAGATGACGTCGTCACCCTCCGTGCCCTGCAGGAACTCACCGACTTCAGTGCCGGTGATGGTGCAGTCGGCAAGGGTGACGTCGACGCGTTGGGCCTGCGCCGAACCCGAGCCGATCACCCCCGCACCGGCAGTCGTACCAGGGCTCACCACCACTGTGGTGGCGGCAAGGACAGACGTGATCACGGCAGCGAACTTGGACGCGGACATACGGGACTCCCTCATGATTCTCTCCGGTCTACTCTTCCCTGGGCCGGTACGTCCATAGCCCACACGGGCTACCGACGGCTGCCAACGATTGCCACCCCGAGTAGCCCGACCGTACGGTGGTGATGGTGGCGCCAAGGATGCGAACGTGACCGAGCGGGCATGGTTCCCCAGCACGAGCGGACCCAGGCTTGCGGGTCTGATCGATCTCCCGGAGGGTCCGCCCCGGGGCTGGGGCGTGTTCTCCCATGGCTTCACGCTGGGCAAGGACAGCCCTGCCGCCAGCCGCCTCTGCAAGCGGCTGGCCAGCGAGGGCATCGGGATGCTGCGCTTCGACAACCTCGGACTCGGCGACTCTGAGGGCGACTGGGGCGACGGTTCGTTCTCCCACAAGATCGCCGACACGGCGCGGGCGGCGCGGTTCATGAACGAGACCGGTCGCGAGGTACGGCTGCTGGTGGGGCACTCCTTCGGCGGAGCGGCGGTCATCGCCGCGGCCCACCAGGTCGACTCGGTGCTCGCCGTGGCGAGCATCGGCGCGCCGTACGACCCAGGCCACGTCGAGCACAACTACGACGCCCTGGTCGAACGGATCCTCGCCGACGGGGAGGCGCCGTTCCTTATCGGTGGTAAGGCGCTCACCTTGCGGCGGCACTTCATCGAGGACGTGCGCGCAGAGGACCTGCACGAAGAGATCAACACGCTGCGCCGGGCGCTCCTGGTGATGCACTCCCCGACCGACAACACGGTGGGCATCGCAAACGCTAGTGAGATATTCCGGGCGGCGCGGCACCCGCGCAGCTTCGTGTCGCTGGAGGGTGCCGATCACCTACTCACCGGGCGCAATCAAGCAACGCGGGCGGCCCGCATTATCAGCGCCTGGGCCGACCCCTACCTTGCCCGGGGTTGAACCCCAGCCGTATGTCGTCGGCGGTGGTCAGCGGCGGACCCCGGCGATCAGCATGTACTGGCGGTCCACGGTCACTTCGGTGTCGCCGGTGCGGTGCTGGCCGAGCCGCTCGATCAGCTCGCTTCTCAACGAGGCGGCACGGTCGGCCGGCAGGCTGGCCAGCAGAGTCTTGAACGGCCCCACACCCGTCGCCGCCTCCTCGACCATCGTTGCTGCCGATTCCGACCGCCAGTGTGAGATGTGGCGGGTGAAGGTCAGCTCGAACGTCGGGTCGAGGAGATTGCTCGCATGCTCTTCGTCGCCCCAGGCCAGCAAGTCCGCCTCCTCGGGGGGTGGCGGTGGGCGGTAGGAGTCGAGCACCGCGAACGGGTCGGTGCCCCCGGTGTTTCGGATCCAGGCTGTCATCGCGAGACGTCCACCGAGGCGCGTGACCCGGCTCAGCTGGTCGGCAACCGCCTCGTGGTTGGGCGCGAAGATGGCTCCGACCGTGGAGGTGACGATGTCGAACGCCCCGTCGTCATACGGCAAGGCCTCGACGTCGGCGACCTCGAACCGCACCCCGAGTCCGTCGGACAGCCGCTCGGCGGTGGCGATGAGGGCGGGCGACGAGTCGGCGCCCACGACCTCAGCGCCCGTGCGCACGGCCATCCGGGCAAGGTTTCCCGTGCCGCAGGCGACGTCGAGCCAGCGGTCGTCAGGCCCGGCATTGACGGAGTCGAGCACGGCATCATGCATGCCCGTCAGCGTCGGAGCCACTAGCTCGAACGGCGCTGAGCCCCACACGTCAGCCTGGCGTTGCTTCAAATCCATGGGATCCATGGCCCCCTCCTGTGTTTCGCGGCCCCCCGGCCGTCTACTGCTACATCCCGGTGATGCCCTGGCCGCTGCCAGCCTCGGCATCGATCGGCTCGTGCTCGATGAGGTGCAGGACCGGGACGCCAAGGCGACGGCGGGCCTTGGATGTCCAGTCCACGTGGAAGAACTCGGCGACGACGTGTGGTCGCGTCATGACGATGACCTCTGCGGCATCGTGCTCGGTTGCGACGCGTTCGAGTACGTCGATCGGGTCGTCCGGGCTGAACTCGCCGCTTGCGTCGTGGCCGGTCGCCTTCAGCGCCGCGATGCTGACCGTCACGGCATTCTCGGCGTGCCTGTCGATGGCCTCCTGTGCCTGCCGCGCGTCGAGCTCGTCGGTCACGACCGGCGGCGCAGCCAACACCTCGCTTGCCGCCAGAGCACCCAGGGCGGTCTCGACTCGCAGCTGGGCGTTCTCGCAGGGAATCAGGAGGTGGTAGTGGCGTGCCTCCTCGATGCCGTCGTGCAGGGAGGCAACCTCCTCTGCGTCACCGGAGGTGAGCACCTGTTCGGCAAGGACGATCACGTTGTACATGGCACTCTCCTTCGAGGCGTCACTCCTATCATCCTCCCGCCGATGCGTGCGCCCAAGGGTTTGAGACAACTCAGCATTTCGGACAACTGTTGTTGTCGTCAACGCAGGATGTCGTCGAGGTCGTAGCTGACGGGCTCCTCGAGCTGCTCGTAGGTGCACGACTCGGGCGTCCGGTCGGGGCGCCAGCGCTTGAACTGGGTCGTATGACGAAATCGCGTCCCCTCCATGTGGTCGTAGCCGACCTCGGCCACGAGCGACGGGTCGAGGGGCACCCAGGACAGATCCTTCCCGGCGTTCCACCGTGACTGAGCGCCTGGCATCCGGCCGCCGGTCTCGGCGGTTGCCCACTCGGCCCACGGATGCTCGGCCGGGTCGATGAGCAAGGGCTCGAGCTCTTTCACGAGCTCGGCTCTTCGGGTCACCGGGAACGCCGCCGACACGCCCACGTGCTGGAGGTGGCCCTCGTCGTCATACAGGCCGAGCAGGAGCGACCCCAACCGTGGCTCCTCGGGGGTTGAGGTCTTGTGGAGCCGGTAGCCCGCGAGCACGACGTCGGCGGTGCGCTCGTGCTTGACCTTCATCATGGTCCGCTTGTTCGGCTCGTACGTCGAGGCAAGTGGCTTCGCGACGACGCCGTCGAGCCCGGCACCCTCGAACGACGAGAACCACTCCTCGGCGGTGCCGTGGTCGGTCGTCGCCGCCGTCAGGAAGATGGGCGGCTTCGAGGATGTGAGGTGTTCCTCGAGCAGCGCGCGGCGCTCGCCCTGCGGCGTCTCCAGGAGCGACTGGTCGTCGAGCGCCAGCAGGTCGAACGCGACGAACGATGCAGGCGTGTCGACCGCCAGCTTGCGCACTCGTGAGTCGGCGGGGTGGATCCGCTCCAGCAACCGCTCGAAGTGCAACCTTCCGTCCATCGCGATCACGATCTCGCCGTCCACCACACACCGCTGGGGCAGGGAAGCGAGCGCTGCCTCGACGATCTCGGGGAAGTAGCGAGTCAGCGGTCGCTCGTTGCGGCTGCCGAGCTCGACCTCGTCTCCGTCGCGAAACACGATGCACCGGAAGCCGTCCCACTTCGGCTCGTAGAGCAGGCCGCCTTCGTGGGCAGCCGACTTCGGGATGGCCTTGGTCGCTTTGGCGAGCATCGGGGACAGCGGTGGCATCACAGGAAGGTCCATGGCTCCTCGGATCAGTTCGTCGTGTAGCGGCAGAACAGCTCGCCGTCAGACTCGAGCAGGTGGCGTAGTCGTAGGCGGGCAGGGGAGACGATCGCTGCGCCATGAGTGACGCGACGCCGGTCGCCGGCGACCAGTTGAGGGCTGATCGTGAGGCACAGCTCGTCCAGCTGCCGGGCCGCGGTCAGTCCACGCATCAGCGTTGGTCCGCCCTCACACAGGATCCGCTGGTAGCCGTGTCCGCCGAGCGCTTCGACTGCGCCGGCAAGGTCTACGTCGAGCTGGCCTGCGACGACGGTTGTCGCGTCTGTCAGGGCACCAGCGGTTTCGCTGTGGAGAGGGTTGGCCAGTCCCGTCTCGGTGGTGATCACGATCGTGGGCGACACGCCACCGGCGAGCAGCGCGGGGTCAAGGCTCAGCGACCGCGACACCACTGCAATCGCGGGCACCGGGGCGAGGCCCAGCTGGCGACGCAGCTCGGTCGCGACCTCTGACTCGAGGATCGGCTGGTAGCCCTCGCGGCGAGCGGTGCCTGCTCCCACGAGCACGACGTCACATAGCGAACGGAGCAAGGCGAACAGCTGCTGGTCAGCCCGACTCGACAGGCTCTCCGACTTCCCGTCCTCGCCTTGCGCTGCGCCATCCAGCGTGGCGACGAAGTTCGCCCGCACCCACCGTCTGTCGACCGGGTAGGCGTAGAGCTCGGCCAGGTCGTCGTCGTCCAGCTCGTCCGGCGTGGTGGGAAACAGCGACTGCACGCGTCGATCCTGCCACCTCCTGCCGGGCGGCCGATGAGCCGACCGGTCAGAATGGCGCCATGAGTACGACGACCGCAACGGCCCCGCTGAGTGACCTGCTGCGGCTACCGACGGGCCCCGTTGACCTGGATGCGCTCGACCCGGGTGGCAAGCCTGGCTTCGACGGCACGAAGTCCGAGGGGAGTAAGGCGCTGGCTGATGTCGGAGCTAAGGCGGCCGAGCTTCAGGAACGACTGTACGCAGAGTCGAAGGTCGCCGGACGCCGAAGCATCCTGCTGGTGCTACAGGGGATGGACACATCGGGCAAGGGTGGCGTGGTCCGCCACAGCTTGCGCCAACTCGACCCACAGGGCATCTCGTTGGCATCGTTCAAGGCACCGACCAAGGAGGAACTCGAGCACGACTTCCTCTGGCGCATCGAAAAGAAGGTTCCGGATCCCGGCATGGTGGGAGTGTTCGACCGCGGTCACTACGAGGATGTGCTCATCGCCCGCGTGCGCGGTTTGGCTTCGCCGACGGAGATCGAACGCCGCTATGACGCCATCAACGAGTTCGAACAGCGGCTCGCCGCCAACGGCACGACTGTGATCAAGTGCATGCTCCACATCTCCAAAGGCGAGCAGCGCGAGCGGCTGCTGGCGCGGCTCGATGACCCGACGAAGCACTGGAAGTTCAACCCGGCTGACATAGACGAGCGCGGGCGGTGGGACGACTACCAGCACGCCTACGAGATTGCGCTAGAGCGGTGCAGTTCCGCGGCGGCCTGGCACGTCGTGCCCAGCGACCGCAAGTGGTACCGCAACTGGGCGATCTGCGTCCTGCTGCTCGAGCACCTCCAACAGCTCGACCCGCGGTGGCCCGTACCCGACTTCGACGTCGAGGAGCAGAAGGCTCGCCTCACGGCTGAACCCTGACCTCCTTGCCTCAGGCGGGGATCTGCACCAGCTGGAGTGCTCCGACGGAGTACCGGGCCAGGATGACCCGGCCCAGCTCTCCGTGGGCACCGAGCGGAGCCGACACCGCCACGGCGCCGGCCTCGAGCGCCAGCTCCTCGGCCCGGTCGGGAAGCTTCCCGGGGCGATGAACAGCGACCCCACGGCGACGTACCGGCGTGCCCTGCCGCCGCCACTCGCGGACGGCCTCGCCGGTCGACGGGGGAGCGGTCGAGGCGAACGCGACGCTCGTGGGCAGGTGGTGCCGGTGGCCCCACAGCCGAGCCAGCCGCGCGACGTTGGCGTTGGCGCGGGCGTCGGACGTACCCGCCGCGGCGAGCACGAGCGCATCGAGCTCACGCACGCGGGACTCGCCGCAGCGCCTCGCGCAGCCGCACGTCGAGCACGGAGAGCAGCGCTGCGTCGGTGCCGACCACCTCGGCGACCCGGATGCCGAGGCCTTCGTGGCGAGCGGCGGCCGCCGTGACGACCTCGGGTACGTCGACCCGGGCGTGGTAGGCCTCGGTGAGCAGGAGGGGGACGACGACGATCTCGGTGTGTCCACGGGCGACCAACCGGTCGACGACGGAGTCGAGGTCGGGACGCGAGTGGTCGAGGAAGGCCGGCTCGATCTTCAGGTCCGGTCGAAGCGCCTTCGTAGCGGCGACGATCTCGCGGACGGTACGGGCAGACCGCGGGTCGCGGCTGCCGTGGGCAAGGGCGATCAGGGCGGGAGCGCTCATGAGTGGATACCGCATTCTGTCTTGCCGGTCCCCGCCCAGCGTCCGCTGCGGGCATCGTCGCCCGGAGCCACGCGACGCGTGCATGGCCAGCATCCGATGGAGGGGTAACCGTCGTACTGCAAGGGGTTGACCGAGCACGTCGTGCTCGGCGATGTAGCGGTCGACGTCGGCTCGGGTCCAGCGGGCGAGCGGTGAGACCTTCACCTTCTGCTTGCCCTCGTCCCAGCCGACGACGGGTGCGATCACCCGGTTGTGCGTCTCCTCGCGGCGCAGCCCGGTGGCCCACGCGTCGTACGACGCCAGGCCCTCGGTCAGCGGCTGCACCTTGCGGAGCTTGCAGCACAGGTCGGGGTCGCGTGCGAACAGGTCCTTGCCGTACTGCTCGTCCTGTTCGCGCACCGAGATCGTCGGCGAGAGCGTGACGACGTTGACGGGCATCGTTGCCGCGACTGCGTCACGCGTACCGATGGTCTCGATGAAGTGGTAGCCGGTGTCGAGGAAGAGCGACGTCGATACCGGGGGACACCTGGGAGGCCAGGTGGGCGAGCACCGCGTCGGCCATCGACGACGTGATGCAGAACTTGTCGCCGAACGTCTCGACTGCCCACTCGAGGATGGTCTCGGCGGGGGCGAGCTCGAGGTCGGGTCCGGCGATCGTCGCGATCTCGCGCAGCTCGTCGGTGGTGCGTACGGCCGGTGCCGTCGGGGTGAGCGTCATCGCGCGCTCCTGGGCTCGTCGGTGGACAGGTCGAGGTGGTCGGGGCGGCCGGCGTGCCGGCGGGGGAGAGCAGGCCGAGGAACTTCACGCCGAAGGCGCGCAGGCACTCGCGGCACTCCCAGGCGCCGTGCACGTCGCCGTGCGGGTGCAGGTTCTCTCCCGGCGCAGTAGGGGCAGTGCAGGGGGACGGAGTGGGCGCTCATCGCAGTTTCTCCTCGTCGGCGCGCAGCGCCCAGGACGCGAACCGCTCGCCGTCCTCGCGCTCGTCGAGGTAGGTGCGGACGATCCGCTCGACGTAGTCGGTGAGCCCGGCGCTCGTCACCTTGTGAGCGCGCAGCTTGCGGCCGAAGCCGGCCTCCAGACCCAGACCCCCGCCGAGGTGGACCTGGAACCCCTCGACGTGGTTGCCGTCGCTCGTCGGGGACGAGCTGGCCCTTGAGCCCGATGTCGGCGATCTGGATCCGGGCGCACGAGTTGGGGCACCCGTTGAGGTGCACCGTGATCGGGGTGTCGAGCTCCGGGATGCGCTGCTCGAGCTCGGCGACGAGGTCGGCAGCACGGCCCTTGGTCTCGACGATCGCGAGCTTGCAGAACTCGATGCCGGTGCATGCCATCGTCGAGCGTCGCCACTGGCTGGGCCGGGTGGAGAGTCCGAGGTCCTCGACCGCCTCGACCAGCGAGTCGACGCGGTCCTGCTCGACGTCCAGCACGATCAGCTTCTGGTACGGCGTGGTGCGGACCCGGGTCGAGCCGTGCGCCTCGACGATGTCGGCGAACTTGCCGAGCGTCGTCCCTGAGATGCGACCTGCGATCGGGGAGACGCCGACGTAGTAGCGGCCGTCCTTCTGCTCGTGCACGCCGACGTGGTCGCCGTTGCCGAGTGGCTTGGCCGGGGGCTCGCCGTCCGACCAGTGTCCGGTGCAGGTACTCGTCCTGGAGCACCTGTGCGGAACCTCTCGACACCCCAGTCGGCGACGAGGAACTTCAGTCGCGCCCGCGCCCTCAGTCGCCGATACCCGTAGTCGCGGAAGACGCTGATCACGCCGCGCCACACGTCAGCCACCTCGTCGAGCGGCACCCAGACGCCGAGCGACTTGGCGAGCTGCGGGTTCGTCGACAGTCCGCCGCCGACCCAGACGTCGAAACCGACGCCGTGCTCCGGGTGCACGGTCGGGACGAACGCGAGGTCGTTGACCTCCGGCGCGACGTCGAGGCCGGGTGACCGGTGATCGCCGTCTTGAACTTGCGCGGCAGGTTGGAGAACTCCGGGACCCGATGTAGTGGTCGAAGATCTCACGGACCGCCGGGGTCGGGTCGATCAGCTCGTCCGCCGCGATGCCGGCAAGCGGGCAGCCGAGCACGACGCGGGGCACGTCACCGCATGCCTCCTGCGTCGACAGACCGACCGACTCGAGCCGGTCCCAGATCACCGGGACGTCCTCGACGCGGATCCAGTGCAGCTGGATGTTCTGACGGTCGGTCACGTCGGCGCTGTCCCGGGCGTAGGTCGTCGAGATGTCGGCGATCGTCCGCAGCTGCTCGGTCGTCAGCTGACCGCCGTCGATCCGGACCCGGAGCATGAAGTACTCGTCGTCGAGCTCGTGCGGCTCGAGGACGGCGGTACGGCCGCCGTCGATGCCGGGCTTGCGCTGCGTGTAGAGGCCCCACCACCGGAAGCGGCTGCGCAGGTCGGAGGGGTCGATCGAGGCGAAGCCTCCGTGCGCGTAGATGTTCTCGATGCGGGCTCGCACGTTGAGCGCGTCGTCGTCCTTCTTGGCCTGCTCGTTGGCGTTGAGCGGCTCGCGGTATCCGAGCGCCCACTGGCCCTCACCCTTGCGGGGCCGGGAGCGGGTGGGCCCGATCGGCGGTGGCGGTGGTGGTGCTGGGGGGTGTCATGCGAGTCCTCGGGGGAGGCGGCTCGCGGTCGACGCTGACGAGACTCGACACTGAGGGGTCGTCGGGCGGCGATCGCGGGGCCGGACGAATGTCTGGCAGGCGAGGTCAGGCCGACAGACACATCGCGCTACGCGTCATGCCGAAGTCCACGTGGCGTCGGGCCACGAGGACGTACGGAGAGCGCGGGCGAGGTCATGGGAGAAATCGTTCGCGACCTGAGGTATGTCGCTGGCAAACGATCGTCTCAATATTCAAGATCGCGATTCAAATAATGAGACGCTAGGCGGCGTACGGTTCAGAAAACTTGTGCAACCCCTGTCGAACGATTGTCCCCAAGTCACCGGTATCGTCGCGACCGGTGCTTGAGCGCCTTCAGAGCTCGAGGCCGGGGTAGAGCGGGTGCGCGTCCAGCAGCTCGGCGGACGCCGACTTGACCCGGTCGGCCACGCCGTCGCCGAGCGTGTACTTCGCCTTCGACGGGCCCCTCTGGGGCCACTGTTCGGGCTGGTGTTCTCCAGCACCTCGATGATCAGGGCCGCGACCCGGTCGAACTCGTCGTGGCCGAAGCCGCGGGTGGTGAGCGCAGGCGTGCCGAGCCGGATGCCGCTGCTGTACCAGGCGCCGTTGGGGTCGTTGGGGACCGAGTTGCGGTTGGTCACGACGCCGGCATCGAGCAGTGCCGACTCCGCCTGTCGGCCGGTCACCCCGAACGACGAGACGTCGAGCAGCACCAGTGGTTGTCGGTGCCACCGGTGACCAGGTTGGCGCCACGCCTGGTGAAGCCCTCGGCCAGGGACTGCGCGTTGGCTGCGACCTGTGCGGCGTACGTCCTGAACTCGGGTCGGCGTGCCTCGGCGAGCGCGACTGCCTTCGCAGCCATCACGTGCGACAGCGGGCCGCCCAGCACCATCGGGCAGCCACGGTCGACGGCGCCGGAGTACTCCTCGGTGGCCATCACGAGCCCGCCGCGCGGTCCGCGCAGGGACTTGTGGGTCGTCGTGGTGACGACGTGGGCGTGCGGGATCGGGTCCTCGTCGCCGGTGAAGACCTTGCCGGCCACCAGACCGGCGAAGTGCGCCATGTCGACCATCAAGGTCGCACCGACCTCGTCGGCGATCTCGCGCATCTTCGCGAAGTTCACCCGACGCGGGTACGCCGAGTAGCCGGCGATCAGCACCAGCGGCTTGAACTCGCGAGCCGTCGCCGCCACCCGGTCGTAGTCGAGCAGGCCGGTCTCGGGGTCCGTGCCGTAGCTGCGCTGGTGGAACATCTTGCCGCTGATGTTGGGACGGAAGCCGTGCGTGAGGTGGCCGCCGGCGTCGAGCGACATGCCGAGCATCCGCTGGTTGCCGAGCTCGTGGCGCACTGTCTCCCAGTCGGCCTCGGAGAGGTCGTTGACGTTCTTCGCACCCAGCTTCTCCAGCGCAGGCCCCTCGATCGGGTCGCGAGGATCGCCCAGAAGGCGACCAGGTTGGCGTCGATGCCGGAGTGCGGCTGGACGTAGGCGTACGGCGCGCCGAACAGCTCGCGCGCGTGCTCGGCGGCAATCGACTCGACGGTGTCGACGTTCTGGCACCCCGCGTAGAAGCGGTGACCGATCGTGCCTTCGGCGTACTTGTCGGAGAGGAAGCTGCTCATCGTGAGCAGCACCGCCGGGCGACGCGTAGTTCTCGCTCGCGATCAGCTTCAGCGACGCCCGCTGGTCGGCCAGCTCGGCCCGCGTGGCGGCTGCGATCCGCGGCTCGACGGACCCGATCACCTCCAGCGCGGACTGGTACGCGGCAGTCGCGGTGGCAATCGGTGTCTCGGGCACAGCGGTCATGGGGATCAGCCTAGGCACTCGTTTCCGACCCTGCCTGCGACCAGCGAGCTGGACGCGTACCACTCCGTGCGTGGCCGTACGCCCGGTCGCTATCACGACCAGCTGCACGGACGTTGTTGCGGCAAGTACTGCGATGAGCGGATTCATGTCGATACCGTAGGCCGCATGGCGTCGGAGTCGGTAGAGGGGTGAGTCGCCGAGACGCCTGTCACTGACAAACATCCGAGCAACCAGCCTGGCGGCTGCTCGCTTCGACGGTCGGCTCCTGCTTTCGCTACCGCGTAACGGGGCTCGCCGCAGAGGCGGCGTTCTTCGCCATCCTGTCGCTGCCACCCCTGGTCTTCGGGCTGGCCGGCAGCATCTACTTCATCCTCAGGCAGGTCGACCCGGGCCAGATCGTTTACCTCAGAACGAGAAATCATCGAGATCTCCGGCCAGGTGCTCACCCACGAGTCTGTGCACCGGATCGTCGCCCCGACGATGAACCGGGTGTTCCAGGAGCCCGCTTCGACGTGGTCTCGCTCGGCTTCGTGCTGGCCCTGTGGTCGGGCTCGCGCGCCCTCAACGTCTTCGTCGACACGATCACGATCATGTACGGCCTTGGTGGCCGGCGCGGGATCGTCCGCACCCGGATGCTGTCGTTCACGCCTGTATGTCATCGGCCTTGTCGTCGGCGTCATTGTGCTGCCGCTCGTCCTGGCGGGTCCGCGCACTCGTCGACAAGGCTGCTGCCGGAGCGCGATCGACCTGCTCAACCCGTCCTACTGGCCGATGGTCGTGATCCTGAGCATCGCGTTCCTCACCACGCTCTACCACCTGTCGGTCCCGGTGCGGACGTCGTGGCGCTATGACATCCCCGGCGCCGTGCTGGCCTTCATGATCTGGGTGCTCGGCAGCTATCTGCTGCGGATCACCTTGGAGACGGCGAAGACGTCGATCTACGGGCCGCTGGCGGCGCCGATCGCCGTGCTGCTCTGGCTCTACCTCACGTCCCTCGCCGTACTCATCGGCGCCGCACTCAATGCGGCGTTCGACCGGGTCTTCCCGGAGTCCTCCACGGCAGGCGCACGCCTCGAGCTGCTCCGCCGGTTGCGGCCGCGAAGGTGGCAGCGAAGCAACCAACCCACCGACATCGACGACATCTGATTGACGACATCTACATTGAATGGCGACGAAATATTGCGGTGCGCTGGGCGTTGGGCCCGGCTTACCCTTCCGATGTGACGGCGCCGCTGCTCGACTTGGGTGAGCTCGGCTGGGATGAGTCCTGGCGAGAGCTCGCTTCGGCGTACCCGTGTGCCGATGCACCCGGCAGGGTTGCCCGCGTCGACCGAGGAGTCTGTACGGTGGTGACCGGCCGCGGACCGATCCGGGCGACGTACGGCTCCGCACTGCTCGACGCCGTCGCGGCCGACTCGCTCGCAGCACCGTGCACCGGCGACTGGTGCCTGATGCGCACCTGGCCTGACGGCCCCATCACGATCGAGACGGTGCTTCCACGACGTACGTCGGTCGTCCGGGCCGACGCGGCGGGCACGTCGCGAGGGCAGGTGCTCGTCGCGAACGTCGACACCCTCGCCATCGTGGTGGCGCTGCACCCCGAGCCCAACCTGTCGCGGATCGAGCGAATGCTGGCGCTTGCCTGGGAAAGCGATGCGCAGCCCGTCGTCGTGCTCACCAAGGCCGACCTGGTCGGAGATGGCGAGATGCTGGCCGCCGACGTGCGCCTGACTGCTCCCGGCGTTGAGGTCATCGTCTGCAGCACCGTGACCGGAGAAGGGATTGCGGAGGTTCGCGCGCTGGTCGAGTACCGCAAGACGATCGGACTCGCTCGGCGCATCCGGTCATGGCAAGTCCTCGCTGACCAACGCACTGGTCGGCACCGATGTGCTGACCACCCTGCCGATCCGCGACGACGGCAAGGGCAGGCACACGTCCGCGCGGCGCGAGCTGGTGGCGCTCCCCGGCGGCGGCGCGGTGATCGACACCCCGGGGCTGCGGGGCGTCGGCCTGCAGCATGCCGACGAGGGCCTGGCGGCCACCTTCCCCGACATCGAGGCGCTCAAGGGGCAGTGCCAGTTCCGGGACTGCAGCCACCAATCGGAGCCGGGGTGTGCCCTGCTTGCGGCCGTCGCGGACAACCGCCTGTCGGAGCGTCGGCTGGAGAGCTGGTTCCGGCTGCAGCGCGAGCTTGCGTGGATGGCAGCTCGCACGGACGCCCGGCTTCGCGCCGATCAGCGGAAGAAGTGGAAGTACATCACCGAGCAGCAACGCAACCTTGGCCAACGCCGCCCATGACCGGCGATGTGGGTGTGGTGCTGCGTCCCGAAGGCGCCGGCGAGGCGGCGCCGTGGCTGCTCTCGAGTGTCGACGACCTTCGAGGACCCCGTCATCGCCGAGCTGCTCGCGAGCCTGCGTGTCGAGCGACGCCTGGATCGACGGCTTGTCCTTTGTGGCCGAGCGCGACGGTCGAGCTCGTCGGGTCACGTGTTGTTCACCCGCAGCCTTCTGGACGCACCGCGAGCGCCTGGTCGACGTGCTGGTGCTCAGTCCGCTCGCCGTGGCGCCGTCGTCGCAGGGCCGCGGGATCGGCTCGGCGTTGATGCGTCACGCCTTGCATGAGGTGGGCACACGCGACGAGCCGCTCGTCTTCCTCGAGGGAGGGCCGGACTACTACCGCCGCTTTGGGTTTGTTGCGGCTGGCGAGCTGGGCTTCCGACGCCGTCGCTGCGGATCCCGGAGGCGGCCTTCCAGGTGATGACGTTGTCGTCATACGAGCCTTGGATGACCGGCACCCTCGTGTATGCCGAGGCGTTCTGGCGCCACGACTGCGTCGGTCTACGCGGCGAGATGCTGCATGCCCTTACCGACCTCTGCGTG
Source organism: uncultured Actinomycetota bacterium (assembly GCA_963811585.1). Classification (GTDB taxonomy): domain Bacteria; phylum Actinomycetota; class Actinomycetes; order Propionibacteriales; family Nocardioidaceae; genus JACDHG01. Next base: position 69,813 of record CAWERR010000003.1, on the reverse strand, counting down.
CCTGCGAGTCGGGCCCGACGATGGCCGCGGAGTCGGGCGGGATCTCCAGCGCCGTACCGACGAGACGGGTCGCGTCGGCGTCCCAGGCCAGGACCACCTCGAGTGACTCCGGGTCGTCGACGCGGAGCTCGACGCGACGCGGCTCTGCGCTCAGGTTGACGACGACGCGCTGACCTCCACGGAGGACGATCACGGTGTCAGTCTGGTGGTCGTGGTCGACCTCGACCAGGTCGAGACGATGGTCGCCGAGCTCCGGCCGCTCCCGCCGCAGCCGCAGCAGAGCGGCATACCAAGCAAGCAACCGCGCGTGTTCAGGTTGGTCGCGCTCAGACCAGTCGAGGCGCGACCGGCGGACGGTCTCTTCGGACTGCGGGTCGGGTACGTCGGCCCGCGCCCACCCGTGGGTGGCGAACTCGTCACGTCGGCCGCGTCGCACTGCCTCGGCGATCCCGACGTCGGTGTGGTCGGTGAAGTACTGCCACGGGGTCGTCGCGCCCCACTCCTCACCCATGAACAGCATCGGCGTGCAGGGGCACGTCAGCAGCAACGCCGCCCCGGCCGCCAGCCGCCCCGGCGGCAGCGTGGCCGACAGCCGGTCGCCAGTCGCGCGGTTGCCGACCTGGTCGTGGTTCTGCATCGACACCAGGAACCGCCAGCCGGCGGTGCGGGCGCGGTCGACCGGGCGACCGTGGGTGCGTCGACGGAAGGTCGAGTAGCTGCCGTCGTGGAGGAAGACGCCGCCGAGCACCTTCGCGAGCGCATCCGGATGCGGCGAAGTCCTCGTAGTAGCCCTGGGTCTCGCCGGTGAGCACAACGTGCAGCGCATGGTGTACGTCGTCGGCCCACTGCGCATGCAAACCGAGGCCGCCGGCTTCACGCGGTGTCACCGTCAGCGGGTCGTTGCGGTCGGACTCGGCGATGAGCCACAGCGGCCGACCCGAACCGGTCGACAACGCGCTGACTTGTCCTGACAGTTCCTCCAGCAGCGTGACGGCCCTGTCGTCATACAGCGCGTGCACGGCATCGAGCCTGAGCCCGTCGATGTGGAAGTCGCGCAGCCACAGCAGAGCGTTGTCGATGATGAAGTGGCGCACCTCATCACTCTCGGGACCGTCGAGGTTGAGCGCCTGCCCCCACGGGGTGCCGTAGCGGTCGGTGAAGTACGGCCCGAACTCGCTGAGGTGGTTGCCGCTCGGTCCGAAGTGGTTGTAGACGACGTCAAGACAGACGCCGAGTCCGCGGCCGTGGCAGGCGTCGACGAACCGGGCCAGCGCCTCGGGCCCACCGTAAGGTTCGTGCACGGCGTACAGGCCGACACCGTCGTAGCCCCAGCCGTTGCGGCCGGGGAACGTGGCGATCGGCATCAGCTCCACCAAGTCGACGCCGAGCTCTACGAGATGGTCGAGTCGCTCGATGGCCGCGTCGAGCGTGCCGTCGGGCGTGAACGTGCCGACGTGGACCTCGTAGATGACCGAGCCAGGCAGCGGGATGCCGCGCCAGGCGTCGTCCGTCCAGGGGAACTCGTGGAGATGGAAGACCTCGGCTGGACCTTCGGGACCCTCGGGCAGCCGGAGGGCGCGTGGATCGGCCCGCGGCTCGCCGCCGTCGAGGCTGAAGGTGTAGCGCATCCCGTCCAGTGGTTCGACGTCGGACTCCCAGTAGCCGTGCTCAACCCGCTGCATGGGATGTGCCGTACCCTCGACGAGCGCTGTGCCGTTTATGAGAAGCGTGACCGACTCGCGGGCGTTGGGTGCCCAGACTATGAACGTCATCGGGTCGCTGCCTCCTTGACCAGCAGGGCAACCGGCAGCCTGTTGAACAACTCAGCTCCCGATGTGGCCTCGCCGTCATGGCGTACGTCGGTGAGCACGTCGCGCCAGTGCCCGCGCGGGAGGGAAACCCGGGTCTCACCGAGTGCGAAGCGGACAGCCGTGACCACCTGCTCGTCCCCGTGAGTGCGGGCGAAGGCGACGACGTTGGCGGGGCTCGACAGCGGTTCGTAGGTTGCGCCCAGGCCGAACGGCGCCGGCAGGTCGCGACGCAGCCGCAGCGCGCGCGATGTCACCAGCAGCTTGTCCTCCCGAAGCGCTTTGTGAGAACCAGCGGGGGCGGCCGGCCCATGGTCAAGTCGGACAAGAACCGAGGAGAGTCTGTCGAAGTCGACAGGGCGGCGGTTGTCGGGGTCGACCAGTGAGAGCGAGACGACCTCGCAACCCTGATAGACATCCGGGATGCCTGGCAGCGTCAGCTGCAGCAGCTTCGCCGACAGGGTGACCGCTGCGATCTTCACGGCGTGCGTGGTGATGACGCGCTCCAGGCTGGTGCCCATTGCCTCGTCGGCCAGGCACGCACCTGCAAAGGCCTGCACTCGCTTCTCGTACTCGGAGTCAGGGTCGTTCCAACTGGTGTGGCGCTTGGCCTCGCGGATTGCCTTCTCGACGTACGGCCTGACTCGTTCGCGGCTCATCGGCCAGGCACCGAGCAGGGTCTGGAACAGGAAGTAGGCCGTCGGCTCGTCGATGTCGTGGCCGCGCGCGACAGATCGGACCGCCTCCCAGGCAGCGCACCACGCGTCGGTGTCCGCGGCAACGGCGAGCAGACGCGCTCGGACGTCTTCGCTGCGTTTCGTGTCGTGGGTCGACAACGTCGTCATGCCGAGTGGAGCGTGCTCTTGTTGGTATGCCGCCCAAGCGTGCAGCCGAGCCGGTCCGGCATCGTCAAGCGCGCCGGGGTCGCCACCCACTTCGTTAAGCGCGATCAGTCGGTTGTAGCGGTAGAACGTGGTGTCTTCGACTCCCTTGGCCATCACCGGTCCGCAGACCTGCTGGAAGCGCACGACGAGGTCGCGACCGGCCTCGAATTGCGTGTCCACATCGGCGAGCAGCCGGCGCAACAGAACCAGTTCGTCGGCGAACTCGGGCCGTGACGCGAGCGCCGCCTCGAACAGACTGTCTAGGCCGCGAGCCGACTCGGCGGGAACAGGTGTGCCAGGGCGCAGGTAGGCGCGGTAGACCTCGACGTGGACCAGCAGTTCCGCGAGAGCGACCTCCAGCCTCGACGGGTCGAGGTCGGGCTGCCCGGCATCCGAGGCGGCCTGGGTCGCGAGGCGGACGAGCCGGTCGAGCTCAGGTGTCAGCAGCTCGTCGAGCACCTGACGCTTCGCAGCGATCTCGGTCTCTGCCAGGGATGTGCCGTCGCCGATCTCGCGCCACCGCGCGTCGAGCTGATCGCCGGTGCGCGGCGAAACCGCGGTCTGGATGACACTCAGCGCGTCGTAGCCCGTGGTGCCGGCGACCGCCCAGTGCGAGGGGAGGCGCTCGTCACCTTCGAGGATCTTCTCCGCCACCACCCATGCGCCGTCGGTGGCGTCAGCGAGCAGACCGAAGTAGCCCTCTGGGTCTGCGAGCCCGTCGGGATGGTCGACGCGAAAGCCGTCGAGGATGCCCCGGCCGTGCAGTTCAACGAGGACTGCATGGCTGGCTTCGAAGACAACCGGGTCCTCGACCCGGATCGCGATCAGCGTGTCCACGTCGAAGAACCGGCGATGGCAGAGCAGCTCCCGCTTGTCGCGCCAGCTGCCGAGCAGGTAGTGCTGCCGGGCGGCCACGGCTGCGACATCGCCGTCACCCGTGTGGGCGACGGGAAAGACATGGTTGTGGTACCGCAGCACCTGCTGGCGGTCGTCGTGGCCGGGGTTGCGGCTGCCAAGGTCGACCGTGTCAAGGACGAGTTCGCCGGCTGCGATCACGTCGTCGAGCGGCGCGCCCAGCACGGGCATGCCGAGCCGGCCACCGCAGAGCCCCCAGTCGATGTCGAACCACGATGCATACGTCGACGCGCGTCCGTGCAGCAGGACGTCCCAGAGCTGCCGGTTGAGGTGCTCCGGTTCCGGGATCGCCATGTGGTTGGGCACGATGTCGCAGATCAGCCCGAGTTGATGGCTGTGCGCCTGCTCGGCTAACACTTCGAGACCGGGCTCGCCACCCAGATCAGCCGACACCCGGCTGTGGTCCACGACGTCATACCCGTGCAGGGAGCCGGGGGCTGCCTGCAGGATCGGCGACAGGTAGAGGTGTGAGACCCCGAGGTCGGCCAGGTAGGGCACGACTCTGGCTGCGTCGGCGAACGTGAACCCGGCGTGTAGCTGGAGGCGGTAGGTGCCGGTGAGGGTTCGGTCAGCCACGACGCATCACGACGACGGAGCGAGCGGCGACGGCGCGCGCTGAGCCGGCCGGCTCGGCGTCCATGTCGTCGTCGACTGGTGCCGCCTGCGACGTGTCGAGGACGAGCTGCCAGCTGTCGCCGTAAGGCCCCGACGGCAACGTCATCTGCGCGTCTTCGTGGCTGGGGTTGAACAGCAGCAGGAACGAGTCGTCGGAGATCTCTTCGCCGCGAAGGCCGGGTTCGGTGATCGCCTCGCCGTTCAGGAAGACCGCGAGCGGCCGCAGGAAGTCGTGGTCCCAGTCGTCGCCGTCCATCGGGCTCGCGTCCTGGCGCAACCAGGCGAGGTCGGGCAGGCCGTTGCCCGCCGCGTCGCCGGTGAAGAAACGCCGCCGCCGGAACACCGGGTGCGATGCCCGGAGCTCGATCAGCGAGCGGGTGAAGGCCAGTAGGTCTTCGTCGACGCCGTCCCAGTCGACCCACGACAGCTCGTTGTCCTGGCAGTAGACGTTGTTGTTGCCCTGCTGTGTGCGGCCGAGCTCGTCGCCGTGCAGCAACATGGGAACGCCCTGACTGAGAACCAACGTCGTGAGGAAGTTGCGTTGCTGCCGACCACGCAGAGCCAGCACCTCGGGGTCGTCGGTGGGGCCTTCGACGCCGCAGTTCCATGACCGGTTGTGGCTCTCGCCGTCGTTGTTGTTCTCGCCGTTCGCCTGATTGTGCTTCTGGTTGTACGACGTGAGATCCCGCAACGTGAACCCGTCGTGCGCAGTCACGAAGTTGATCGAGGCGTACGGCGCTCGGCCGTCATCCTCGTAGAGGTCGCTGGACCCGGTCAGCCTGGCGGCGAACTCGCCGAGCGAGCCGGGCTCGGCACGCCAGTAGTCGCGCACTGTGTCGCGGTACTTGCCGTTCCACTCCGTCCACCGCGGCGGGAAGTTGCCGACCTGGTAGCCACCGGGACCGACGTCCCAAGGCTCGGCGATCAGCTTCACCTGCGACACGACGGGGTCTTGCTGCACGAGGTCGAAGAATGCGCTCAACCTGTCGACCTCGTGGAACTGCCGCGCGAGGCTGGCCGCCAGGTCGAACCGGAACCCATCCACATGCATCTCGGTCACCCAGTACCGCAGCGAATCCATGATCAACTGCAGGACGTGCGGGCTGCGCATCAGCAGCGTGTTGCCGGTGCCAGTGGTGTCGTAGTAGTGCGCCTGGTCCTCAGCGACGAGCCGGTAGTACGCCGCGTTGTCGATGCCGCGGAAACTCAGAGTCGGCCCGAGGTGGTTCCCCTCGGCCGTGTGGTTGTAGACGACGTCGAGGATGACCTCGATGTCGGCGCGGTGCAGCTCCCTGACCATCGCCTTGAACTCGAGCACCTGCTCGCCGGTCTGACCGGACGAGCCGTAGGCGTTGTGCGGGGCGAGGAAGCCGATCGTGTTGTAGCCCCAGTAGTTCGACAGTCCCTTGTCGATGAGACCCGAGTCGTTGACGAACTGGTGGACCGGCATCAGCTCAAGCGCGGTGACTCCCAGGCTCGTGAGGTGCTCGATCATCGCCGGGTGTGACAAGGCGGCATACGTGCCGCGGATCTCGTCGGGGATGTCTGGGTGGGTCTGTGTCAGTCCTTTGACGTGGGCTTCGTAGATGACGGTCTCGTGGTAGGCATGGCGCGGAGGCCGGTCCTCCTGCCAGTCGAAGAACGGGTTGATGACCACCGACCGCATCGTGTGGGGCGCCGAGTCCTCGGTGTTGCGTTTGTCGGGACTGCCGAACACGTAGGAGAAACAGGCCGGCGCCCAGTCGATCTCGCCCTCGAGCGCCTTGGCGTAGGGGTCGATCAGCAGCTTGCTCGGGTCGCAACGGTGGCCACGTTTCGGCTCGTAGGGGCCGTGCACGCGGTAGCCGTAGCGCTGCCCGGGGGTGATGCGCGGCAGGTACGCATGCCAGACGAACGCGGCACGCTCGGTCATGTTGACGCGTGTCTCGGTGCCGTCGGCATCGATCAGGCACAGTTCGACCGATTCAGCCGTCTCGGAGAACAATCCGAAGTTCGTGCCGGCGCCGTCGTACGTCGCACCGAGCGGGTAGGGGCCGCCTGGCCAGACTTCCATCGTGCTCCTCGCTCGGGTCCGTCGTGGACGGCGACCCGCTGTCGATCGTCGTAACACCACCCGGCTTGTGGGCTGGACGGGCGCGACCATTGTTCCTTGTCACCCGGGCTTTGTCCGATGGCGGGTGTCGGCGGCCCGCAGCGTGCGGCCGTCCGCCGGCCGGGTCAGCGAGCAAGAAACCGGTTGCTGTGCGAAGGGCCCGTCTGTTGCACTGATGCCACAGACCGAGCGAGCAAGGAGACCGAGATGCGGCAGGCGCACATGTCCACCCCCACGGCAATGGCCACCTATGAACAGGACATGACGCTTGTTACGCACGTTGAATTTAGGGATTCTGGCGCATGTAGACGCCGGTAAGACGACTCTGACCGAGCGGCTCCTCTACGCCGCCGGTGTCATCGACGAGATCGGCAGCGTCGACGACGGCAGCACCCAGACCGACTCGCTTGCGCTCGAACGGCAACGCGGCATCACGATCAAGTCCGCGGTCGTCTCCTTCGCGATCGACGACCTGACGGTCAATCTGATCGACACACCCGGCCACCCGGACTTCATCGCAGAGGTGGAACGGGTCTTGAACGTGCTCGACGGCGCGATCCTCGTTATCTCGGCCGTGGAAGGGGTGCAGCCGCAGACGCGGGTGCTGATGCGGACGCTGCGGCGCCTGCGCATCCCCACGATCATTTTCGCGAACAAGATCGACCGCAGTGGCGCGCAGTACGAGCGGCTGCTGGAGAGCATCACTGACAAGCTCACGCCGGCGACCATCCCCCTGGGATCCCGGCCCTGCGAGCTGGGGACACGCGAGGCTGCGTCGGCCCCGGTCACATCCGCCGAAAAGGACTTCGCATCCCGCCACGTCGATGTGCTCGCCGACGGCAACGACGAGTTCTTGGCCGCGTTCGTCAACGACGAATCCGCGGTGTCCTACACCCAGATCCGTCAGGAGGCCGCATCGCAGACCAAGCGGGCCCTGGTTCACCCAGTGTTCTTCGGCTCGGCGATCACCGGCGCGGGCGTTGACTCCCTCATGGCGGGAATCAAGGAGTTCCTGCCGGCAACGGAGAACAACGCCGACGAGGAGGTCTCCGGCACCGTCTTCAAGGTCGAACGCGGCCCGGCGGGGGAGAAGATTGCCTACGTTCGGATGTTTGCCGGAACCATCCGGACGAGAGACCGGCTGACCATCCGTGACCTGGATCAGAAGGTCACCGCGATCAGCGTGTTCGACCGGGGTGGGGCCGTCCGCGGTGATGCAGTCACTGCCGGGCAGATCGCCAAGCTGTGGGGGCTATCCGACGTACGGATCGGCGACGTGATCGGCGCATCGCCAGAGCATGTCGCAGAGGTCGGTCAGTTCGCCCCGCCGACGCTGGAGACGGTCGTCGTTCCGAGCCGTGCCACCGACAAGGGCTCGCTGCATGTGGCGCTCGTCCAGCTGGCCGAGCAGGACCCGCTGATCAACCTGCGCCGCGACGAAAGCCGCAAGGAGACCTCAGTCTCGTTGTACGGCGAGGTGCAGAAGGAGGTCATCCAGGCGACCCTCGCCAACGACTTCGGGGTTGATGTGACGTTCCGGGAAACGACGACCATCTGTATTGAACGGCCCGTGGGCACAGGCGAGGCGGTCGAGTTCATTAGTAAGGACCCGAACCCGTTCCTGGCAACCATCGGGCTGCGCGTCGGGCCGGCGCCTGTCGGCAGCGGCGTCGACATCCAACTCGGTGTCGAGCTCGGCTCGATGCCGTTCTCGTTCTTCAACGCGATCGAGGAGACCGTCACGGAGACGCTGCACCAAGGGATCTCTGGCTGGCAGGTCACCGACTGCATCGTCACCATCACGCACACCTATTACTATCCGCGGCAAAGTCACGCCCACGGCACGTTCGACAAAAGCATGTCGAGCACCGCGGGGGACTTCCGCAACCTGACGCCGCTGGTCCTGATGGACGCGTTGCAGGCTGCCCGAACCAAGGTGTACGAGCCCGTGCACCAGTTCCAGCTGGAGATCCCGGCCGATGCGTTCGGGCCGGTGCTCGCCGCCCTCGCACAGCTTCGGGCGGTTCCACAGCAGCCGGCGGTTCAGGGCTCGGCATACGTCATCGAGGGGGAGATCCCCGCCGCCAGGGTGCATGAGCTGCGGCAGGTGCTGCCCACAGTGACGAGTGGTGAAGGAGTGTTGGAGTCTGCCTTTGACCATTACCAGCTCGTTGCTGGCCGGAGCCCGACCCGGCCACGGACCGACCACAACCCACTCAACCGCAAGGAATACCTGCTGGCGGTCAATCGCCGAGTTGGCAGAGGAGAGTCGGGAGTCTGATCGAGCCGATGCAACGACGGCGGTACGACGGTGGGTGACTTAGGCGCGAGCCCGCACGCACCAGGCGGTCGCCTCGACCGTGAACGGCGGCGATGGCAGTCGCTGCGCGCAGCGCGTTCGAAGTTCCTCGCGTCGTGAGTCGCTGAGCTGGGTGACGTAGGCGCCGGCAGGTCCGACACCGAGCGTGTAGGGCTCCCACCAGTCGTCGAACGTCGCGAACGTAACGTTCACCGTCAGCCGGCTTTCTTCGACCTGCTGCAGGCCGGCCTCGGTGGACAGTTGCGCCAAGTGACCCTTGCGAGCGCCGGCCAGATCGGCCTCGTCGTGTGCAGTTGGATCAACGTCGTGCACGGCTTGCCAGAACGCCGCGAGAGGACCAGTGCCGCCCTTGTGGTCCCAGACGCAGGCGGCGACAGTGCCGCCCGCGCGAGTGACTCGCCCCATCTCCCGAAGCCCGGCGACCGGGTCGGTCATGAAATGCACGACCAGCTGGGCGAGGGAGGCGTCGAAACCGTCGTCGGCAAAGGGAAGCTCCTCGGCGGTGCCGGAACTGACGTCGACCTCGGGGAACCGTGCCTTGGTCGCGGCCACGAACGGGGCCGACGGATCAACCGCAGCGACGGCATCCTCACCCAGCCGTTCGACGAGCTCGGCGGTCAACACTCCTGGCCCGCAGCCGACGTCAAGCACTCGCTGACCACGGCGTACGTCGGCGAGCTCAGCGAACTTCACCGCCAACGGCTCGGAGTACTGGCCCATGAACCGGCCATAGGAATCTGCGGTCACGTTGAAAGTCACAGTCCGACCTTATGCGCCGCTGCGGTGATCCGGCGGTCGAGCGCCTCATCGTCGGTCGAGCTTGTCGAGACCCAGGATCTCGACAAGCTCGATCAGCGGAGGCCGTCGGACCACTGCTGCGGCCGGTTGTCACGCGCCGTCGTGGTCTTGGACTGTATATCGGCGTCCGTGCGGACTGGTCCAGTAGACGGTGTGGGGATCCTGCGGGTCGAGAATCGGGGACCATCCTGCGTGGGTGCGCACGCGATGGTGTCGTCTCCCGAGCGGTTGGCCGTTGGTGGCGACGGTTTGGCCGGGAGGGTCATGGCCTGTGCCGGGCTTGACCACGCGGTATGGCCTTCGGTGGTCGACGTCGCAAACGCGGGCAGGCGTGGTGGCGCCGGGAAAGCTGGAGATCGGGTGGATGGTCTGCACGGTTTCGGTCTGGTCGCGGGTGAACCGATAGCGGCCGGCGTCGAGGAAGAGGATGGAGCCGTCGGCGGGGTCGGTGAAGATGCGACGGAGCACGGTCGGGGCGGACTCGAGGGCGAGGCGACGGGCTTGGGCGGCGGTGATCGGGCCGTATCCGTCGAGCTGGCAGGTCTCGTCGTCGATCCCGAGCAGGGTGTCGGCCGACATCGTGACCCGGAGCTCGGTGCGGGCGGGCAGGAAGCCTGACGGGTCGGCAACGGTCGCTGGTCTGGGCCACCGGTCGTACTGCGAAGCGAAGTCGGCGCCAGGCGCCGGCCAGACCGCCCCGGGCAAGTCGCCGGTGGGAACGGGATGCCCGGTCTCGCCGGGATCGTGCGTCGAGGGTGTGGGCGAAAGCTCACGGTCGTCGATGAGCGGTGCCCCGGTCAGTGGGTGTTGACCGAGCAGCAGGTGGGCGGCGGCGTCGGCCTTGTGGGCGGCGAAGCCGGTGCCGGGATCGGCGATCCGGCGCTGCCGCGCCCAGGCGGTCAGGTGGTCGTCGATCACGCACATGGTCTGCAGTTGATGGTTGAAGCTGAAGGCGGCGATGCCATCGCCGTTGGGGAAGATCGCCGTCGACCGTTCGTCATACTGCCGTTGGTGGCGGCGCCGCATCGCGGCCGGGTCGGCCTTGGCCACCAGCCGGCGCGCCAGCACCCGCAACCGATTGGGCGTGCGGGTCTGTGCAGCCTCGGCAAGTCGAGCGTCGAGTGCTGCGACGGCGTCGACAGACAGGTCGCGGGTCGCCTCGCTGATCACCCTGGCGTGGGCGTACGTCATCCGCCCACCGCCGAAGTCGTTGCTGGCGTGAGGAAGCCGGAACCGAAGGTCGAGCCCGACAGCGATCAGGTCGGTGGCGGCATGCTCACTGCAGCTGAACGCCAACGCGAGCTCGGGAATGGCTGACTCAGGCACGTCAGGGGTGTCGACGCCACCCACTGGCCGGAATTGCAAGCCCTGCGGATGACGCCCTCCAGCCCGAACGTGATCGCTCTGACGCTCCCGGATGGCAAAGCCCGAAGCCAACTTGCACCGGATCCATTCCAGCGTGGCCATGCACGACGTGACCTCGTGACCCAGCTCGAGCTGGTCGCCCACATCCAGCGCATCGACCCTGGCGTCGAGCACTGCAGCGAGACGTGGCAGCTCGCGCTCCGTGAGCGTCGAGCGAGGAGAGGGCCGGACGTCGCGTGGGTCGACGGCAGACCCGGTCACGTCGTACTGCGGTTCGAACATGTGTTCTAGTATAGGCCTTGCCTATGACAGAATCCAGCGCTCGGATCTCCAAAACTCCGGCGGTCGAGCATGCCGAGGCCCACCATCTCGACAAGCTCGATCACCGGAGACCGCTCGATCAACGGAGGCCGACTGCCGGCGGTCGAGCTGTCGAGACCCCGGTGGTCCCGGGTCGGGATTAGGGCAGATGGCCGACCGGGGCGAGCCGGAGCCGATAACTCCCTGCCCAAGAGGCCAATGCTCGGACGTCGGTGGTGACACGGTCGCCGGGCGATCCCATCAGCGACACCCCGATCAAGCGACCTTGCACCCGCGTGATCGCCACCAAGACCTTGCCCGCACGCGACGTGGTTCCGCTCTTTGCGGCGACGGAGGCCGGGTAATGGTGGACGTACGGCGTCCGGTGCACCACGAGGTGGTCTGGGCCTCCCAGCGGCCCGATCCGGGTGCGCCGCAGGTCGAGGTATCGGTTGACCCGGTCGTTGCGGTATGCCGCGCGGAGCATCACGAGGAGGTCGCGCGCGGTCGAGTACCCCGCGGGGTGGTCAAGGCCGGAGGGGTTGCCGGCGTGGGTGTCGCCAGCCGACAGGCGCTTTGCGTTTCGGTTCATCGCGGCGATGAACGCACGCCTGCCCATCGGGTCGGAGCCGGTGAGCGCCTCGGCTGCGTCGTTCCCCGACGGCACGAGAAGGCCCGCCAGCAGGTCACTGCGCGCGTAGCGCCTCCCGGCGATCAGTCCTGCGCAGGAGCAGATCATGGCGGCCTCGCGGTGTGTGACGCGGTGCCGCGGTCGAGGCGCCACCCGTCGTACGGCAGTCATTGCCGTCAGCAGCTTCATGGTCGAGCCGGGAGCGAGCACGCGTCGGGGGAGATGGACTGCCAGCATCTTCCCGGTGGGGACGTCCACGACTGCCCACGACCGCCCGGCCACGCGCGGAGGGGCGGGGATCCGGGCCTTCGGGCGGTAGCGAGTTCCATTGGCAACGACGGCGTTGACTGGGCGCACGGCGGCTTCAGCTGCGGACGCCAGGCCTTCCCCGCGCTCGACCGGCGAGAGCATCGCGTGGGTCGGAGCGGTCGTGGCCAGGAGCAGAAGGGCGGTTGACAATGTCACCGTGCGGGGGAGGCTTCTCACGCCGCCGACTATGTCAGGTGGCCCGGACGTCAGTCGTTAGCCGGTGATGAACTCCGTGAGCACGGGCGCGAGGACTTCGGGCGGCACGACATGTTCGTGACCCTCGAGGACACGGAGTCGCCCATTGGGCAGTGCATCTGCGATCTGCCGGCCCGCGTCGATCATCCAGTCGGGGCTCGCTCCGCCGGCCAGGACGAGCGCTGGCACAGTCACCATGCTGGCTTGGTCTGCGGGCGTCTTGCCGCCGCGGCTGCGCTCGCTCGTGACCTCGAACGGGTCGTACAGGATCGTGGGCGCGTGCGCGAGCATCGCGGGGTCTTGGCTCAACTGGTCGACGACGTCGGCGGGCGTCCCCATTGCGGCAAAGAACGCTTTGATGGCATCGCCACGGCGGCCCTGCGCCAACAACGCCGAGATCCCCTCGGCTTCCTCCTGCTCGGCTTGTCGCTCTTCTTCGCTGCCGGACCCGAACGGTGGCTCGTGCAGCACGACCTTCTCGCACGGAAGCCCGCGGGCCGCCGCGTGCAAGACGAGGGCGGCGCCGGAGGAGTGCCCGTAGACCACTGCTGTCCCGCCGGCCTCGGCGATGAGCGCGTCAAGATCCTCCACCTCGCGCTCAACGGCGTACGGCGCAGTGTCTCCGCTGTCGCCGCGGCCACGCCGGTCGTAGTTAAACGCGGTGAACGTCCGCGAGAGTTCCTCGGCGAGAGGCTGGTACGTCGCCCGCCCCTGCAGCGCCCCGGCGACCAAAATGACAGGCGCGCCCTCGCCTAGACGCTCGAACGCGATCCGCGTTCCGTCACGCGATACTGCTTGAGCTGCGGTCTTCACGGATCCTCCTCGGCTTGGGTGGTGCCAGACGGTACATATCCGGTCTACAGCACGTCACCGACAAGAAACGGCGCTCACGTCACGTTGGGTGATGCCCCCCGTCGATTGCCGTCATAACTCGTCTTTGCGCGTCGAGCGCCACCCATACTCAGCGCACCACTAGACCGGAGGCCTCAATGCGTCGAACCCTTTCGCTGCTGATTGCGAGTGTCGCTTTTCTCACGCTCGGAAGCGGGGTAGCAAATGCAGAGAACCAGACCGTTGACGGCACGGGTGACATCGACCAGTATGACGGTACGAAACCGGGTCAACGACCTGACCACGACGGTGTTCGGCCTAGGCCCGCGCTGCGGTGGCGCGCAGTACCTCGCCTGGCAGATCAGGAACAGCAACAGCAGACTTCTCTACCGGGTCGAGGCTGGCTGCGTTTCCGGCCCAATGGCACGCCGGCCTGTACTACCGCCAGATGGGACCACCCAGTCTGGACGCGCCGGTGACTTGCGCTGGCTTCTCCATGACGCGTACCGCGTCGACGGGCGCCTACCGGGTCGAGATTCCCCGCAGTTGTCTGCGCCACGCACCTGACCGGATCAAGGTGAGAGCCACGGTCAGGACTACGGCACGTTGACTGGTGGCCGTGCCGGCCCGACGCGAGTGCTAGCGCGCGGCTGACGGCAACCTTCACATTCACCCATCGGATTCTGAATAGCCACATAGGGTCTGAGATCCACCAGAAGACGGGCTCCAGATGAGGCACTTGCCGGCAACCGTCCTCGTGGTCGCCATGTGCCTCGGTGGCTGCACGGCCACCACCACCGCGACTCCGGCCGACAACGGACCCGCAGTCGTGCAGACGAGCAAGCCCGAACCCACCAAGAAAAAAAAGCCCAAGGCGGACCGGAAGCCGAAGGACGATAAGCCGACCTCGCGGCAGACACCAAGGGCCCCGCGGGCGGTGGTGACCTACCTGGTCACCGACGTGGTCGACGGGGACACAGTGAAGGTTGCGATGGCCGGCGAGACCAGCATCCGAATCATCGGCATTGACACGCCGGAGACTGTCCACCCATCTGAACCCATCGAGTGTGGCGGGCCTGAAGCCTCCGCGGCCGCAACGAAACTCCTCACGGGGCGACGGGTTCAAGTCGTGTATGACGCATCGCAGGGTCGCCTCGACGCCTACGACAGAACGCTCGCCTATCTCACGATTCCTGGCATCGGGGACTTCGGTCTCGCCATGCTGAAGCGCGGTCTCGCGGCCGAGTACACGTACGACTCGGCATATCGCCATCAGTCTCAGTACATCCGGGCTGAGTCTCGAGCTCAGAGCAAGGGCATCGGGGTCTGGGGCAAATGTGGAGGCGTCGACACGCCTCAAGCCATCCCCAAACCACCGCCCTCTGGTCCGCCCGGTAACTCGTCGTCCAACTGCGATCCTGGCTACTCACCCTGTGTCCCGGCCTTTCCTCCGGACCTGGACTGCGCCGACATCGACGGCCCCGTATCCATTGCGGGCAACGATCCGCACGGCTTCGACGCCGACGGCGACGGGACAGGCTGCGACTCCTAGCCGCCTGGGAAACGCGCGGGTCGAGCGAACTGACGGCGGGCCAGGTCAGAGGACGACGTACGACTGCTCGAGGTTGCAGAGCTTCGTCCGCAACGGGGAACCGGAGTTAGTGAACACGCAGTTCATCTCTTCGAGGACGTACTCGACGTTCTCAATGCTTGCATGCAGCGGCTCGCCCTTGCGGGCTTTCACCACGAGCTCTCGCACGTCCGGATCGTACTCTTTCCAAAGCGGCCCCAGCTGGCAACCTGCGTCGGTCACTGTCGGCTTCTTTTCGCGGTAGAGATTCGCGTAATCGGAGATTCCCTGGGGCCTTTCCGGGCGTGGCGCATCCTCCACGTTCTCCTCGAAATACTCCTGCAGCTCATGGATCACGTGCTGTTGAACGTCTGCACACGCGAGCTCCTGCTTGATGACCGCCGCCTTGACATCGTCCCCGTCATCGGCCGCAGGCGTGGAGGGTTTGTCTACCTCAGCCTTCGGGGTAGGAGAGTCGGAGCAAGCAGACAGCGCCGCGATCAGAGGCACGACGACGAGCAGTTCCTTCATGCGAAGCCGCCGTTTGCCCAGTGTGCGGCCACGGCGTCGTCGAGATTGGCCCGTCAGTGACGCGTCGAGCGGTCTGGTCATGGATTCCCCTCCAGGCTGAAAGTGCTTCTCAGTCTCGCCGCCGGGTATCAGCACACGCAAGGTCAGAAGGCCTCAATCCGGTCACGCTCGAGCAAACGGCGGAGCACGGTCCAGGTCGGCCCCCGAGTTGGGGGTTTGTCCGGCGTTGCCTGGGGCACAACCCGTTCGACGCGCCGTTCAGCGAGGAGAACCCCATGAACCCCATCGATCGCACTCCCAAGATCGTGCGCTGGACCCTGCAGCTCGAGGACACCACGGCGCTAGACCGGGCGGTACAAGCGCTCGAGCCGCGGATACAGGCCCTGTTCGGAGCTGGGGCGCGAGGCGCCATGCTTCGTGGCGAGTGGCTCGGCCATGCGATCCACCCACTGCTCACCGACGTCACGCTTGGCACCTGGACGTCCGCCAGCGTGCTCGACCTGCTCGGAGGCGCCGAATCGCGCGCTTCGGCACAGAAGCTCGTCGGCACAGGTCTGCTCGCCGCCGGGCCGACAGCCTGGACGGGATGGGCTGAGTGGTCGGAAGCCGGACCACGCGACAAGCGGGTAGGTCTCGTCCACGCGCTCACCAACGGCGCCGCGATCGGCGCCTACGCGGCATCGTGGATTGCCCGCCGGCGTGGCAACCACGACACCGGGGCTCGGCTCGCCCTTGCCGGTGCAGCCATCTCGGGATTCGGTGCTTACCTGGGCGGCCACCTCGTCGAGTCGCGCAAGGTCGCGAGCCACCATCCGGCGTACGACGACGCCACGCTGGGTGTGTGACACGCTCGTCGCGCGGCCGCCGCGATCACGGTGACCAGACCAGGGCCTGCACCTCGAACATGCACGGACAGTACCGGGGGCTGCCCGCTCGATATCTTCCTCCTCATGGATCTCAGCGAGCGTTTCGACTGGCAGGGCCGACGGGTCGCGTGGGGACGGATGGGGGCGGGCCCGCCGGTGGTGCTCTGTCACGGGACGCCGTGGTCCTCGCTCGTGTGGCGGCCGTTCGCGGACACGCTGGGCCGCGACTTCACGGTCTACGTCTGGGACATGCCCGGTTACGGGCGCTCCTCCAAACGACCTGAGCACGCTGTCGACTTCGGCGTCCAGGCGGAGGCGTTCGCCGCCCTGCTCGAGCACTGGAGCTTGGATCGGCCACATGTGATCGCACACGACATCGGTGGCGCGGTCTCGCTGCGGGCGCATCTGGTGCTCGAAGTGCCGTACGCCTCGCTGATGCTCGTCGACGTCGTCGCGATCCCGCCGGCCGGCTCGGCGTTCTATCAGTTCGTGCATGAACATCCCGAGGTCCTGACGCAGCTGCCCGCCTACATCCACCGGGCGATCGTCAGGGCCTACATCCAGGGCGCCAGCCATCGCGGCTTGCGTGATGACGACCTCGACGCGCTTGTCGAGCCGTGGACCGGCGAAGACGGCCAGCCCGCGTTCTATCGCCAGATCGCCGACTACGACGAGCGCTTCCTAGAAGACAACGAGCAGCGTCTCGCTCAGATCGACATACCGGTGCGGGTTGTCTGGGGCACCGAGGACGCGTGGATTCCTCCCGACCTGGCCGAGAAGCTCGCGCGGTTGATCCCCGGTGCCTCGTTGCAGCTGATCGACGGTGCCGGCCATCTGATTCACTACGACGCACCCGTTCCCTTTACCGACGAGCTCAGAACGTGGCTCGTCGACGTCGCGTTTTGATCCGTTTGTGTAGTCGGCCAATAACCGCAGGTCAGATGGGAAGCGTGGCGCGCTGCGATTGTTGACAAAGCCCCAGAGTGGGAGGAACCTCCAAGAACGCACCGCTGTCTTCGGATTGTCTGTGCTGGGGAGGGACCATGACATCCACACTGGTTCGGCGTGGCCGCAGTTTGTTCATAGTCGGTCTGCTCGTATGCGGGTCGCCTCTTGTCGCCTTAGCGGCTGATCCTCCGTCGTGCTTCGGCCAGGCCGCGACCATCGTCGGCACGTCCGGCGACGATGAGCTGACCGGCACACCAGGCCCGGACGTCATCGTCGGCCTCGGAGGTTTCGACGTGATCGACGGTCTTGCGGGATCGGACCGCATTTGCGGAGGCGGGGACGCCGACGCGATGTTCGGAAGGCAAGGGCTCGATCGAATGAACGGCGGCCTGGGAAACGACCTCTTCACCGGCGGTCCGGGTGCAGACCTGATCATCGGAGGCTCGCCAGACGGCGGACTGAACCCTGAGAACACCATCTCCTACGTGGACAAGCCGGCTGGGCAGGTGATCGACGTCGCCGCCGGACAGTGGCCGGATGGCGACACCGTGCAGCAGATACAGGTCATCGACACCGGGGAGGGAGACGACTCCGTCGTCGTGGACCAGACGATCAGTTTGGTGAGCCTTGCTGGCGGGGAGGACTTTGCGCGGGCCACGGCAGGGCGAGCGCTACTGAGCGGAGGGAATGGCAACGACCGGCTGGTGGCGGGTCCGGACGGTAACAGCCTCGGGGGTGGTGCCGGTATTGACGAACTGGTTGGCGGTGCTGGTGACGACTCGCTGCTCGGGAGCCACGGTTCCCAGTTCTTCGGCCGAGCCGGCGACGACCAGCTGACGATCGATGGACTCGAGAACCCCGGTCTTGTCACCAACCTCCGGGCGGGGATAGGCGACGACATCATCATCAACTCGTTGCTCGACGACGATCTCTACGGGGGTGAGGGGAGAGATCTCGTTCACCATCTGTCGTTCACCACCTTCCTTGGGGTGACTGTCGATCTCGCTCAAGGGACTGCCACCGGATGGGGCGATGACACCCTCGTGGATGTCGAGGACGTGATCGGTTCGCTCAACGACGACACCATCAAGGGTTCGAATCTGCCGAACCACCTATCCGGGGGTGACGGCGCCGACACCATTGTCGGTCGTGGCGGACCCGACCAGATCTTTGGCGACAGTGGAAACGATGACCTGGGCGGCGGTGGAGGTAATGACCTGCTCAACGGCGGCGGTGGCACAGACTCTGCCGACGGAGGCGCGGGCTCGGACGCCTGCCCCCAGTCGGAGACCGTGACCAACTGCGAGTCATAACGATCAGCTAGCTGCGTTGACTGCGACTGTCAGCCCTCAGGTCTACGGTGGCAGCCATGTCTGATCAAATCACCCCCAAGCAGTTCCACGAGGCCGACGGCGTCGACGACTGGCGAGTCCTGTGGTCGGTTGCCTTCGCAGTCTTTCGCACGGGCGACTTCGCCACGAGCTTGAAGCTGGTCGAAGAGATCGGGCAGCTCGCCGAGGCAGCCGGCCACCACCCGGATCTCAACGTGCGTGGCGGCGCGGTGGAGGTCCGGCTGGTCACCAAGGAGCACTGGTCGCTGACCGACGTCGACCTGTCCCTCGCCCAACAGATCTCTGCAGCCGCCAAGGCGCTCAACATCAGCGCCGACCCCGCCAACACCCGCACCTGGGAGTTCGCCCTCGACGCCCTCGATGTCGACAAGGTGCGCACCTTCTGGTGCGCTGTGTTGAGTTACGAGATGGTGGGTGAATCCGACATCGCCGACCCCGACGACCTGTACCCGCCGGTCTATGTGCAAAAGATGGACGTGATGCGCACGGGCCGCAACCGCATCCACGTCGACGTCGGGGTTCCCCACGACCAGGCCGAGGCCCGGGTGGCCGCAGCTCTGGCAGCCGGCGGCACCCTGGTCACCGACAAGTTCGCTCCTATGCATTGGACGTTGGCCGATCCCGAAGGCAACGAGGTCGACATCGCCACCTGGGTGGGCCGCGACTGAGCAATGAATGGGTCCGGGTGCGGACCGTTAACGTACGACGGTGAACCCGACACTCCCCGCCGACTCGTACTGGTCCGTCAACAGGTAGTGCACGACGTAGTCGCCCGGTGGGAGCGGCCACGGACGCCCTTGCGAGGAATCGTCGAGGGTCATCGACCCAGTGACCGTCGGCGGAAGGGCACCGGAGTCATGGCCACCGGTGTAGCCCCAGAGCAGATAGTCGTCCTTGTTCGGGTCCGCGGCATCGGCCTGGTACAGACCGATCCAGTCCCATCGATTCGCCGGTCCATTTTCCCAAGCCACGTCGATGGGCTCACCTACTGCGTACTTCGTGCGATCAGTGCTGATCCGCACGTCGGCATTGCGCGAGCGAACCCAGATCTCGTTGCGCGCGACCTCGTCGCCAGTTTCATCGAGCAGCAAGACGTCGTACCCACCCGGCGGGAGGTCGGCCGTGTCGAACGACATCGAGCCCGCGGCATCGTCGGACGACTGCGACGTCAACGCCTCCGATGCGTCACCGCCTTCCGGAAGGACGGCGACTGTCGTCTCCGAGGCGCCTGGGGCGTTGTGGTAAACGGTGAACTTGTCTCCCTCGGTCAGCATGCGACCATCCAGCGACACGGTCGTGGGCAGCGCCAGGGGCTCGAGCTCGAACGTGGATAGCACAGCGCGGTGGTCGGAGCTCCACGGCTCGAAGCCGATGTCGACGTTCGGATCGCCCGTCTTGCCGACGAGTTGGCTTTCGAGCGTCTGGGACGGACCGCCGGCGTAGACGTAGTCGATCCGGTCGCCGACCCCGCCTTGCTTGAAGTCGGGGTTGTCGTGAGTCAGGCCGGGATTGGCGAGCGGGTCTGGGTAGATGTCCCGGAACGCGTCACGGAGGCCGATGTCAAGCAGGGCCTCACTCACCGGCCATGGCACAACCTCAGCGACCCCGTCGCGAGTCCCGATCGTCTCTGCGGTGTAGTCGAGGCTGGATGGCTGGTTGAAGTCACCGGTGAGGAACGTCGGGTAACCGGCTTCTGTCGTCTCGGCGAGAGGTGGCAGCAGGATCTCCATCGACGATGTGCGTACCTCATTCTCTGAGGCCATCACGTCCGAGACAGGCATTCCGGCGGCCAACAGCCTCGGCCCGTAAGCCACGTAGTCGAGGTGAGTGTTGAAGAATGCCACGGCGTATCCCGGCTGCACCTCAATGAGTGCGTAGAGGCCGTCAGCGCCGGACGGCTCGTGAATGGGGTACTTCGAGAGCAGTTGCAGCCCCACGTTGTAGTAGGGGTAGCCCGTCTTCTGGGCGATCTCTGGAAGTCGGTTGTAGGACTCGAGTACGCCGACGATGTCCGCGTCGAGTGACCGCATGACTTTGTCGGTCGAAGCATCTCCGCCGTACTCGACGTTGTAGACAAGGACGTCCAGCTCCATCGGATCGCCGGTCATCGGCGCCGCGTCAGCGTTCGCGTTCGGGTCTGGGCTCGACGAGTTGTCGGACGTGCACCCGCCGGTCGCGATCGCCGAAACCAGGCACAGTACGAACATCCCCGCCCTACTGATGCACCGCCGCGTGCGCACGCTCTGACCCTAGTGGAACAGCCGGCCGTCAAGAGCTGATACTGCTGGCTAGCACTCCGCTTGAACGGCGCAGCACCAGGTCAGTGGGGAGGACCACCTGCGGTGGCGGCGCGGTGCGACGATCCGAAGCGAACGACTCGAGCAACAGCTCGACGGCAGCCCGGCCGACCTCGGCGTGGGATCCACCCAAGGTCGTCAAGCTAGGCGTGCAAAGGTCGGAGGCGAAGATGTTGTCGAAGCCGACGACGCTGACCTCGTCGGGAACCTGCACCGAGCGCTCGGCGAGGCGCTTGATCATGCCGATCGCGAGCAGGTCGTTGTGGGCAACGAGTGCGGTGGCGCCGGTGTTGAGGGCGCCGTCGGCCGCGGCTCCTCCTTGCGACACCTTGGGCGTGAACGGTCCGACCCGCTCTGCGCGGATCCGGAGATCAGCCGAGGCCGCCCGCAACGCCGTCCAGCGGGTCGCCGCCATCCAGGAGTTCTCGGGTCCGGCCAGGTAGACCAGATGCCGGTGGCCGAGGGAGGCCAGGTGCTCGACGATCTGGCGGCAACCACGGTGATGGTCGAGCACGACGCTCGCCAAACCCGGCAGCTCTCGGCTCATGAGCACCACCGGCCGTTGGCCGGACAGTTGTCGGAGGTTCTCGTCCGGGAGGCGGCTGGCAGCAAGGACGAAGCCGTCGACCGAGGGCACCAGCCGCTGGATCTGGTCGTACTCAATTCGGGGTGACTCCTCCGCATTGACCAGGAGGAGCGTGTACTCAGACGCCCTGGCTCGCATCTCCGCGCCGCGAATCAGCTCGAAGTAGTGGGGGTTGGTGATGTCGGAGACCACCATCGCGATCGTGTGGTGGCGGCCCGAGAGCAGCGCCCGAGCGTGGGGATTGGGGCGGTAGCCGAGCTCGTCCGCGACCGCTAGGACGTGCGCCCGGGTCGTAGCGCCGACTCGCTGGGGGTTCGAGAAGGCCCGCGAGACGGTCGACGTGGCGACCCCTGCGGCCTTCGCGACGTCGTAGATGGTCGGGTCCGCCACGAGCAAACTCCACCACGTTGGCAACATGATGGCAACCCCTTGCCATGGCATCCCTGCGATCCCTAGGTTCCCTGCTTGTGACCGTTGATGCAGCGCGACAGAGCCCGATAGAGCGCCTGAAGTCGTTCCTCGAGGACCCGCCTCCGTGGGTGGCCCGCCCGATCAAGGTCATCACGGCGATCGAGCTCGGTATCGGCTCAGCAGCGCTGCTCCTGATCTTCTTCCTCGTCCTGGTCCAGGCGGCGCAGCGTCACCTGCCGTTCGACGGGTGGCCGTGGACCGGGGAGCTCGCGCGGTTCTCGCTCGTGTGGCTGACCTTCGTCGTCGCCGGTGTCCTCGTCACGATGGACTCCCACATCGCGATCGAAATGGTCGACATGGTCCCCAGCCCGTTGGTCCAGCGGGTGGTCCGGGTGTTCGCCAACCTGGTCGTGGCCGCGGTCGGCGTTGGCCTCACCGCGGAGGCGTGGTCCCTGATGCAGGACCAGGGCATACTCAAATCGCCCGCTATGGGCATGCCGATGTCCTGGCTCTACGGCATCTCCCTCATCGGCTTCGTCAGCACGGTCGTGCGCGCCACTGTGGCCGCCATCCGGTACGCCGCGCTCGGCGTGCCGGAGCCCGAGGACGACGCGCACGAGACGGTGCCGACCGCATGAGCCTCCTCGTGCTCGGCCTGCTGATCACGGCACTGCTGCTGCTGCGGGTGCCGGTCGCGTTCGCTTTCATCGGGCCGTGTTTGCTCTACCTGATTTCGACCGACCAGTCGCTGGGACTGGCGCTGAGACTGGTCGCCACCTCGACCGCTAGCTTCCCGCTCCTCGCCGTACCGCTCTTCATCCTGATGGGTTCGCTGGCGAATCACGCCGGCATCGCCGACCGACTCTTCGACTTCGCTCTCGCTTTGCTTGGTCGGGTCCGAGGGAGCCTTGGTTACGTCAGCGTCGGGGTCAGTCTGGGTTTCTCCTGGATGAGCGGGTCAGCGGTGGCCGATGCGGCAGCCCTCGGCAAGCTCCAGATCCCGGCCATGCTGCGCATGGGCTACTCCAAGAAGTTCGCGCTCGGCGTCACCGGGTCCGCATCGCTAATCGCGCCTGTCATGCCGCCCAGCATCCCCGCGGTCATCTACGCCGGGCTCGCAGCGGTCTCGACGGGAGCCCTGTTCGCTGCATCCGTGGTGCCCGCCCTGCTGATGGCTGTCGGCCTTTGCATGGTCGTCTTCGTGCTCGTTCGCAACGACGAGAACATCAAGCGGACCGAGTTCAGCGGGGCACGGGTGTGGGAGACCGGACGGCGGGTCATCGCCCCCATGGGGGCGCCGGTCGTGATCCTCGGCGGGATCCTCGGCGGGTACTTCACGCCGACGGAGGCCGCGGCGGTGGGTGCGGCGTACATGGTGGTCCTCGGTTTCGCGTACCGCACGCTGACCCTGCGCGTGCTGCCGAAGGTCTTAGTCGAGGCCGTCGTCACGACGGGCAGCATCATGCTGATCGTCGCGTCGGCCAACCTGCTCGGCTACGTCTTCGCCAGCGAGAGCGTGCCGCAGCAGATCTCGGAGTTCGTGCTCGAGCTGACCACGAGCGGCACCGTCTTCATGTTGCTGGTGTTCGCGCTCTCGATGATCCTGGGCACCGCCCTCGACGCGATTGCGGTGTTGACCCTGACGGTCCCCATCCTGCTGCCGATCAGCGCGACGTATGACGTCGACCCGATTGCGCTGGGGGTGCTGATGATTCTCTCGCAGATGATCGGCCTATTGACCCCGCCGGTCGGGACGGTCATCTTCGTGCTGCAGGCGATCGCCAAGGCCCGGATGGCCGAGGTGTTCTGGGGGTCGGTCCCCTTCATGGTGCCGCTGGTCCTGGTCTGCTTCGGCATCATCTTCTGGCCGGACGCGATCTTGTACCTGCCCGAGAGGTTGGGGCTGTGAGGCCCGGACGCACGTCGTACCTGGTCGGCCTGCTCGGCCAGGGGGTCAAGCCGTCCCTCACGCCCGAGATGCACGAACGGGAAGCCGCCCGGCAGGGCCTGCGCTACGTCTACACGACCATCGATCTCGGCGACGACGAGTTGGGCGAGCAGCCGCTGCAGAGGCTGCTCCGCTCCGCGGTCCGGCTCGGATTCAACGGCCTCAATGTCACCCACCCGGTCAAGCAGGCCATGCTGCCGCTGGTCGACCGGATGACGCCCGACGTGCGCGCCATCGGGGCGCTGAACACCGTCCTCGTCGACGACGGCGCGACCGTCGGCCACAACACCGATACGTCCGGCTTCGACCGGGCATTCCGCGAAGGGCTACCCGATGTGCCCCTCGACGCTGTCGTCCTCCTCGGCGCTGGCGGCGCGGGCACGGCAGTCGCCCACTCACTGCTCCGGCGTGGCGTCCGCCGACTGATCGTGGTTGACCCCAACAGCTCTCGTGCCCAAGCCCTCCTCGCGTCGGTCGACTCGGTGCGGACCCGCGCCTCGGTGGAGGCGATTCGCCCGGATCCGCTGCCTGACCTGCTCAAGGTAGCCAGCGGCCTGGTGAACGCCACGCCCGTAGGCATGGCGGCATACCCCGGCTCACCCCTCCCGGTCGAACTCCTCCGCCCGCCCCTCTGGGTCGCCGACATCGTTTACCGCCCGCTGTTGACCCCACTGCTTCAGGCGGCGGAGGAGCGCGGGTGCCGGACGCTGAAAGGAGCCGGAATGGCTGTCCACCAGGCTGCCGACGCCTTCGAGCTGATCACCGGAAGCCCGGCCGATCGCACGGCGATGTTTCGCGACTTCGACGAGATGGTCGCCGCCGAAGTCGTCACCACCCCCGACCCGGATCACTGAGGAAAGGAACTAGCCATGCCCGTTCGAAGGAACCGAAGGACGGTGGCACTCGCCGTCTGCGCCGTGGCACCCCTCGTCCTACTCGCCGCCTGCGGCGGCGACGACGAGGGTGGCGAGGATGGCGGGGACATCGAGATCCGCCTCGCGCACAGTTACACCGAGTCGCAGCCGCAGCACCGGTGCGGTGCCCAGGTCATCGCCGACGAGGTTGCGGACGCCGACGTGGGCATCACCGTGAAAGTGTTCCCGGCCAGCGCGCTAGGGGCCGACGCCGACCGGATCGCCTCGGTGGTCTCGGGCGACATCGACATGGACATCCAGGGCGCGTCCGCGCTCGGAGCCGTCTACGAGCCGGTGAGCGTGCTTGACGCGGCGTACGCGTTCGACGACAGCGACCATCTGACCCGCTACTTCGAGAGCGACGCCGCGACCGAACTGCTCGACAGTTTCGCTGAGGAGACTGGCGTGACAACGCTAGGTGCGTGGTCGGCTGGGATGCGCCAGTTCACGGCCAACGAGCCGATCCGTGAACCCAGTGACCTCGACGGGCTTCGGATGCGGTTCCCCAACTCTCCGCAGTTTCTGCTGAACGCCGAGGCGCTCGGCGCATCGGCGACCGAGGTGGCCTACGAGGAACTCTTCCTCGCGCTGCAGCAGGGCACGGTGGACGGGCAAGAGAACCCGATCGTCAACATCGCAGCGATCAACCTCCAGGAGGTGCAGGACTACATCAGCCTCTCGTCGCACCAGGCGAACTCCAACCTGGTGATCATCGGCGAAGTCTGGGAGGAGCTCTCGACCGAGCAGCAGGAGGCCCTCCAGTCGGCCGTTGACTCGGCCGTCGAGCAGGTCCCAGGATGCGTCGCCGAGGACGAGGAGAAGACGCTCGCCGAGTGGGGAGAGAGCGGCGCGATCGAGATCGTCGACGACGTGGACGTGGACGCGTTCCGGTCGCAGGTCGACGGCTATCTCAGCGACAACTTCGACGACGAGCAGCTTGAGATCTACGAGGGGATCCGGAGCGCCGCGGAGTGACCACCGGGGAGGTTCAGACGTTCTGCGGGGCACTGCCCGTCGACGAGCTGGGGGCGACGCTCGTCCACGAGCACGTTTTCGTCGGGCACCCCGAGCTGGACCTGAACCTCCCCCACCCGGAGTGGGACGAGGCCGTGCTGGTCGAGGCGGCTGTCGCCGGGCTCGACCGGCTCTGGGACCTTGGCATCCATGCCGTCGTGGACCTCACGGTCCTTGGCTTGGGTCGCGACGTCGGGCGGGTCGCGACCGTGGCGTCGCGCACGCAGGTCAACCTGCTGGCCGCCACTGGGTACTACACCGCCGATGTGCTGCCGGCGTACTTCCACACCCACGGACCGGGGCTGCTCGTGGACGGTCCCGACCCGCTGATCGAGCTTTTCGTGCGGGATCTCGAGGAGGGAATCGCGGGCACTGGCGTGCGAGCGGCGATACTCAAGGTCGTCACCGACCGGCCCGGCATCACCCCGGACGTGAAACGCGTGTTCGAGGCGGCCGCGGTCGCACAGCAGCAGACCGGCGCGCCGATCACCACCCACACACACGCGCCGTCCCAGAACGGCCGCGAGCAACTGGAGTTCTTCCGCGGCCGTGGAATCGACCCGGAGCGGCTGATCATCGGGCACTGCGGGGACAGCGAGGACCTGGCATACCTGCGTGAGCTCATGGACGCCGGCGTGACGATCGGGATGGATCGCTTCGGCATGGAGCATGTCCTGCCCGACGATGCGCGCATCGCGACGGTCCTCGCGCTGCTCGACCGTGGGTACGCCGACCGGATGGTGCTCTCGCACGACGCGGCATTCTTCAGCCGGATCACGCCACCGTCGTGGCGGGCCGCAAACGTGCCGCACTGGCACATGGAGAACCTCCCGACCCGGATCATCCCGCAACTGCGAGCCGGCGGCGCGTCGGAGGACGACCTCCACCGAATGCTCGTGCTCAACCCGGCCCAGCTGCTGGGCGGTGCCCGATGACCTGGCGGACATCGATCGCCACGGTCTGCCTCAGCGGCACGCTGACGCGAGAAGCTGCACGCCTGCGCCGAGGCCGGCTTCGACGGCGTCGAGATCTTCGAGCCGGACCTGGTCGCCTCACCGGCCAGCCCAGAGGAGATCGCGGCGCTGGCCGACCGGCTCGGGCTCGACCCTCGACCTCTACCAGCCGTTCCGCGACGCCGAGGGCGTCGACCGACGAGCTGTTCCCGCGGTCCTGCGACGCGCCGCGGCGAAGTTCGCGGCTGATGGAGCGGCTCGGCATCGACACGATGCTGGTCTGCAGCAACGTCGCCACCGCCACGATCGACGACGACGCCGTCTCGGCCGACCAGCTGCGCCAGCTGGGGGACCTGGCAGCGGCCGACACGGCGTACGGCTAGCGTACGAGGCGCTCGCCTGGGGCAGGTTCGTCGACGACTACCGCCGCGCCTGGCGGATCGTCGAAGCTGGCCGACCACCCCGACGTCGGCATCTGCCTGGACAGCTTCCACATCCTCTCCCGCGGCCACGACCCCGCGGCGATCGAGGAGATCCCCGGCGACAAGATCTTCTTCCTCCAGCTCGCCGACGCCCCCGCGCTGACCATGGACGTGCTGTCGTGGAGCCGGCACCACCGGCTGTTCCCGGGCGAGGGCAACTTCGACCTGGCCGCGCTTCGTCGGCCACGTCTGCCGCGCCGGCTACACCGGCCCGCTCTCGCTGGAGGTCTTCAACGACACCTTCCGGCAGACCGACGTGCTGCGCACCGCCCGGCAGGCGCAAGCGCTCGCTGACCTGGCTCGAGGACCAGGTCGCGCGGCTGCCGGGACCCGCAGGCCCGGTGCCGAGCGCGGCTCGCCGACCCGGTCGACCAGCCGGCCGGGCTTCGACTTCGTCGAGGTCAAGGCCGAGGACGCCGGCGACGGTCGACGTGCTGCTCGACAGCTCGGCTTCACCTTCCGCGGCCGGCACCGCAGCAAGCCGGTCCGGCTCTGGACGCCGGGGAGCGGCCCGGGTCGTCTGCAACGAGCAGCAGGCCCGGGACTGGGCCCCGACCCTCGCGGCGGTCGGCTTCCAGGTCGCCGATCCCGAGGCCTCGGCCGGACGCGCCGCGCGACCTGGAGGCGCCGCGCGGTCTTCCGCCGGACCCTAGCCGGCGAGCAGGAACTGCCCGGCCTTCGCGGCGCCCGACGGCACCGAGGTGTTCCTCGTCCGGCGTCACGCCCGACGACGCCGCGTGGGTGGCGGAGTTCGAGGACGGCGCCGGCGCCGGTCGCCGAGCCGCTGCATCACCAGCATCGACCACGTCAACCTGGCCCACCGCTGGCAGCAGCTTCGACGAGGCGGTGCTCTTCTACAGCAGCGTGCTGGCGCTGGAGCCCGAGGGCAGCCTGGAGGTCGCCGGCCCGACCGGGCTGGTCCGCAGCCAGGTGATGCGCACGCCACGACGGCGCGGTCCGGCTGGCCGCTCAACGTCGCCCCGCTCGCCTACGAGCACCCGCACGGCTTCCCGCAGCACGTCGCGTTCGCCTGCACGGACATCGCTCGGCCGTCGCGCGCTCGCGCGCGATCGGCGCGGGCTGCGCCCGCTCCCGTCCCCGCCAACTACTACGACGACCTCGCGGCCCGGTTCGACCTGACCGCCGAGCGTGGTGGAGGAGCTGCGCCGACTCGGCGTCCTCTACGACCGCGACGGCGACGGCGAGTTCCTGCACTTCTACACCGCGACGCGTCGGCGGCGTGTTCTTCGAGGTCGTCGAGCGGCGCGGCGGCTACGAGGGCTACGGCGCAGCGCAACGCTCCGGTCCGGCTCGCGGCGCAGCACCTCCGCGAGACCGGGTCGGGGAGCCGCTGAGCCATCACCCCAGCGCGCGGCCGACTCCTCGCGACGCGACCTGGAGCGCGGCCACCAGCCGCGGCCGGTCGCGTTTGAGGCTCGGCACGACGATGCCGAGGGCGGCCACGACCTCGATCGCGCCGCCGGATCGGCACGGCCACCGAGCACGCGCCGAGGCTCATCTCCTCCGACGGTCGTGGCGTACCCGTCGCGGACGTACCTGGGCGAGCTGGTCGCGCAGGCGTCCGGGCTGGGTGACCGTGTACGGCGTGATCCGCCGCAGGTCGGCGCAGCACCGCTTCGCTGCACCTGAGTCGGGTGCGTAGGCGAGCAGCACCTTGCCGACGCCGGTCGCGTGCATCGGCAGCCGGGAGCCGACCGTGCTGACGATCGGCACCGAGCGTGCCGCCCGGCGAGCCGGTCGAGGTAGAGCACCTCGGTCCCGTCGCGCACAGCCAGGTGCACGGTGGCCAGCGTGGCGCGCGTACAGGTCGTGGAGGATACGGCGACGCCAGCCTCGACGCAGCCCGGTCTGCAGCGGTGCGAGCAGCCCGACGTCCCACAGCCGCCGGCCGATGACGTAGTCGCCGTCCGAGGTCGGTCAGCGCGCCCCACGCGACCAGCTCGCCCACGAGCCGGTGCGCGGTCGGCACGGGAGCCCGCCCGCTCGGCCAGCTCGGTCAGGGTCAGCCGCGGTGCCCCTCGTCGAAGGCGCCGAGCAGCGCGAGCGCGCGGGAGGTCACCGTCGCGCCGGGCGTGGAGGTGTTGCCGGCCATGCCGACAGTCCTTCCACTCACTGGAATCCGTGTCAGTTCCGCTGGACGGAACCTGGTCGCGCGGGCCTGCCATCCCCGTAACGTCGGAGCATGACGACGCGCTACTTCGTCTGACGCGGCGACCTCGAGCCAGGCAGAGATCGAGCGGGGAGATCGCCGCCATCGCGGCCGCGTACGCCGCGTCCCGGCGCGGCAAGCGGAGACCCAGCCGCGGCTCGACTACCCGCCGTACCGCAGCAGCGTGCTGCGGCATCCGACCAAGGACCTGCACCACGCCGACCCCGAGGACGTCGAGCTCTGGGCACCGGTGCTTCGGGCAGCGCGACGTCGACCCGCTCGAGGCCGACCTCACGGTCCAGCACGGCGGCGAGCCGCTCGGCGAGCGGATCGTGGTCACCGGCCGCGTGCTCGACGGCGACGGGCGGCCGGTGCGCCACCAGCTCGTCGAGATCTGGCAGGCCAACGCCGGCGGCCGCTACATCCACAAGCGCGACCAGCACCCGGCGCCGATCGACCCGAACTTCACCGGCGTCGGGCGCTGCCTGACCGACGCGACGGCCCCTACCGGTTCACCACGATCAAGCCCGGGCCGTACCCGTGGAGCAACCACCACAACGCCTGGCGCCCGGCGCACATCCACTTCTCGCTGTTCGGCACCGACTTCACCCAGCGGATGGTCACCCAGATGTACTTCCCGGGCGACCCGCTGTTCGCGCTCGACCCGATCTACCAGGCGATCACTCGACCCGCGGGCGCGGGAGCGCCTCGTGGCGACCTACGACCACGACGTGACGGAGCACGAGTGGTGCACCGGGCTACCGCTGGGACATCGTCCTCACCGGCAGCCAGCGCACGCCGCTGGACGGAGGAGGACGCATGACCGCGACTGCCGACCCCCGGCCAGACCGTCGGCCCGTTCTTCGGGTATCGCGCTGCCGTACGACGGCGGCGCCGAGCTGGTCCCGCCGGACCACCCGGACGCGGTGCGGCTCCACGGCACGGGTCCTCGACGGCGCCGGCGATCCGGTGCCCGACGCCCTGCTCGAGCTGTGGCAGGCCGATCCCGACGGCCGCGTCAGTCCAGCGAGGCCGGTTCGCTGCGGCGCGACGGCGTGGCCTTCACCGGCTGGGGCCGGGCGTCCACCGACGGAGACGGCGCGCTACGTCGTTCACGACCGCTCGACGCCGGTCGGCGCGCCGTTCTTCGCGCTCACCGTCTTCGCCCGCGGGCTGCTGAACCGCCTGTTCACCCGGGCCTACCTGCCCGACGCACGCGGACGACGCCTTCCTGCTCGAGCCTCGACACCGACCGTCGCGCGACCCTCGTCGCCGCCGCCGACGAGCAGGCTATGCCTTCGACATCCGGCTACAGGGCGACGGCGAGACAGTGTTCCTCGACCACGGTACACTGAGCCCATGACCGACCTGTTCTGGCCCGGCGACGAGCGTGCCGGCGCTCACCTCGACGAGCGCGTCGTTCCTCGCGGCCATGACCGGGTCGAGGCGGTCTGGCTCGCGTCCTGGCGGCCGGCCTCGCCACGACGCGGCCGGCGGTCTCGCCGGGCCGGACTGCGCGACGTGCCGATCGAGTCCGAGAGCGGAGGCAACCCAGCCATCGGGCTCGTGAAGCGCTGCGCGAACGGGCTCGAGGGTGACGCCGGCGACGCTGGCTGCACCGCGGCCTCACGAGCCAGGACGTCGTCGACACCGCGCTGATGATGCTCGCGCCGCGACGCCGTCGCGAGTGCGCCAGCGACCTGCGGTCACAGGTCCGGCTGCTCGTCGCCTGGCCGACGCGCACCGGCGACACGCCGATGGTCGCCCGCACCCTGACCCAGCACGCGGTCCCGACCACGTTCGGGCTCAAGGTGGCGCAGCTGGCTGCGTCGGCCTCCTCGACGCGGACGACGACATGGCCGCGCTCGTCTTTCCCGTTCAGTTCGGCGGAGCCGCCGGCACCATGGCCGCAGTAGTCGAGCTCGGCCTCGACGTGGACCGACGCCCGCGACGCGCTGGCCGGACCTCGGGCTCGACCGGGCCCGCCGTGGCACACCGCACGCGCCGCCGGTCACCCGGATCGGCGACGCCGCGGTGCGGTGCACTGACGCATGGGGCCGGATCGCCAACGACGTGCTGGCCCTATCGCGCCCGGAGATCGGCGAGGTAGCCGAGGCCCTGGGTGGCGGGTCGTCGACGATGCCGCACAAGCAGAACCCCGTGCTCTCCGTGCTGGTCCGGGCGCCGCGCTGACCACGCCGCAGCTCGCGGCCACGCTCCACCTCGCCGCCGCGGAGTCCGTCGACGAGCGCGCCGACGGCGCCTGGCACGCAGAGTGGGCGACGCTGCGCCACGCTGCTGCGCCGCACGGTCGTGGCAGGGTCCCAGACCACCGACCTGCTCGCCGGCCTGCGCGTCCACCCCGACCGGATGCGCGAGACCCTGGACACCGCGCCGAACGTCCGCTGCCGAGCAGGGAGTGATGGCCGACCTGACCGGCCGCGAGCCGAGCGCGACTACCTCGGCGCGACCGACCAGATCCGGTGACGCGGTGCTCGATCGCGCCCGCGGACCCTGAAGCGCGAGGAGCCCGCATGACCCCGGTGGTCACCGCAGTCCGGCTCCCGGCGCGCGCATCGCGACCGGCTACCGCTGCTGGTCCTGGGCCCGTCGCTCGGCACCTCGGCCAGCACCCTGTGGGCCGCCTGTGCCACGGACCTGCCGACGCGTTCGACGTGGTCGGCTGGGACCTGCCCGGCCACGGTCACAACCGCGCTGTCCCCGAAGACCGGTTCACCATGGCCGAGCTGGCCGAGGGCGTGCTCGCCGTCGTCGACGACCTGCTCATGGAGCGCGGCGAGCCCGGGGCGGCGTTCAATTACGCCGGCGTCTCGGTCGGCGGCGCGGTCGGGCTACAGCTGCTCCTCGACGTCCCCGACCGGATGTCCGCCGCGGTGCTGCTCTGCACCGCCGCGCGGATCGGCGACCTTCGAGGCGTGGACTGAACGGATCAGCGAGGTCGGCGAGTCCGGCACCTCGGGCCTGGTCTCGGCGTCCGCGGAGCGCTGGTTCGGACCGGGCTTCCTCGAACGCCATCCCCGGCGTGGATCGGCCCTGCTACGCGCGCTGCGCGACACCGACGACCGGGGCTACGTCCAGGTTTGCCACGCGCTCTCGGCGTTCGACGTCCGCGACCGGCTCGCGGAGATCGCCGTACCGGTCCTTGCCGTCGCGGGGGACGCGGACGGTGCCACCCCGACCGCATCCCTGCGCGCGATCGCGGAGGGGGTGACGCGCGGCCGTCTCGTCGAGCTCGACGGAGTCGCGCACCTGCCCCCGGCGGAAGCGCCCGACGTCGTCGCCCGGCTGCTGCGCCACCATTTCCTCGACAAGTCGCTCGACGGGCTGGCCGACACCCGGACCCTCCAGCAGGTGCACGACGCCGGCTTGGCTGTCCGTCGTGAGGTGCTCGGCGACGCCCACGTCGACCGGGCCATGCCGGGCCGCGACCGACTTCACCCGCGACTTCCAGGACCTGATCACGCACGTACGCCTGGGGCACGATCTGGACCCGCCCGGGCCTCGACCGTCGCAGCCGCTCGCTGATCACCCTCACCGCGCTGGTGGCGCGCGGCCACCACGAGGAGCTCGCGATGCACCTGCGCGCCGCCCGCCGCAACGGGCTCACCGTCGACGAGATCAAGGAGCTGCTGCTGCAGACCGCCCTCTACTGCGGCGTCCCCGCCGCCAACACCGCGTTCCGCATCGCGCAGCAGGTGCTCGCGGAGGACGAGGCATGACCGCATCGTTGGTGTGGGCGCTCGCGAAGACCTCATGAGTCTCGTGGTCTGCGACAACCCCGACGACGCCGTGGCCGGCATCGAGCGACGGGGCCACGGTCCTGATCGGCGGCTTCGGCATGGCCGGCATGCCGGTCGCCCTCATCGACGCGCTTGATCCGCCAGGGCGCCACCGACCTGACGGTGGTCAGCAACAACGCCGGCAACGGCGACACCGGCCTGGCCGCACTCTCGCCGCGGGTCGGGTGCGCAAGATGGTCTGCTCGTTCCCGCGCCAGCCGGACTCCTGGGTGTTCGACGGCCTCTACCGAGCCGGCAAGGTCGAGCTCGAGCTGGTGCCGCAGGGCAACCTTGCCGAGCGGATGCGCGCCGCAGGCGCGGGCATCGGCGCCTTCTTCAGCCCCGACCGGAGTCGGCACCCCGCTCGCCGAGGGCAAGGAGACCCGCGAGATCGACGGCCGCACCTACGTGCTGGAGTACCCGATCCGCGGCGACGTCGCCCTGATCGGGCCCACGTCGCCGACCGGTGGCGCAACCTCGTCTACCGCAAGACGGCGCGCAACTTCGGGCCGGTGATGGCCACCGCCGCCGCCACGGTGATCGCACAGGTCCGCGAGATCGTCGAGCATCGGCGGGCTCGACCCGGAGGTCGTCGTGACGCCCGGCATCTTCGTCGACCGAGTCGGTGGTCGCGTGACCGCAGAACGGCCTCGACCGTGGACCACTCTCGACCGCGACGAGTTGGCCGCGCCGGGTGGCCGCGCGACATCCCGCCGGGTCGTTCGTCAACCTCGGCATCGGCCAGCCCACCCTGGTCGCCGACCACCTGGCGACCGACTCGGGAGTCGTCCTGCACACCGAGAACGGCATGCTCAACATGGGCCGCGCCGCCGTCGGCGACGAGATCGACCCCGACCTGATCAACGCCGGCAAGATCCCGGTCACCGAGCTGCCCGGCGGCGTCGTACTTCCACCACGCCGACTCCTTCGCGATGATGCGCGGCGGCCACCTCGACGTCTGCGTCCTCGGCGCGCTTCCAGGTTTCGCACGCCGGCGACCTGGCGAACTGGCACACCGGCGGCAGCCGACGCCATCCCGGCCGTCGGTGGCGCCATGGACCTGGCCATCGGCGCCAAGCAGGTCTTCGTGATGATGTCGCTGTTCGCCAAGGACGGCAGGCCCAAGCTCGTCCCGCGATGCACCTATCCGCTCACCGGCGTCGCGCTGCGTCCACCGGGTCTACACCGATCACGCGGTTTTCGCGATCACGGACGGCGTCCCGGCCATCGTGGAGACGTTCGGGGTCTCCGCGGAGGATCTGTCTTCTCGCGTTCTCCTGGATGACCGATAGTGATTAGGGCCTTGTCAGCTGACGCTTTGTAAGCGCGGAATGACGCTTCGCTGCATTTCTCGCTATTGCCGAAAGTGACCTTTCACGCACGCAAGGTAAGTGTTCTTATTCGCACTTTGTCGCCACGTCTCGGCCCTTACGCTTTCGCTCACAGCGGGCCGAGAGGTTTGTGCGCACCGGGCGCCTCCCGCGTCAAGGAGCAAACGATGCGGATCATGACCTACCTGCTGCGCTCCGTCCTCGCAACCGCGCTAGCTGTCACGACCTTCACCTTGCTGCCCGCCGTCCCTGCCCACGCCGCGCCGACATCGACGGCCGCTGCGCCCGTCACCGGCCCCGTCGGTGCAGCCGAGACCCAGGTCAGTGACCAGGCCGCACCGGCCGGCGTCGACCGCACCGCCGTCGCTTACCAGCCCGGTGCGGGCCGGTTCCTCGAGCTGTGGGTTGGAACCCGCCTGGTCGGCTCACCGGCCGGCCCGAAGCAGGAAATACTCGGCCGCTACGTCGACGCCCTGACCGGCGCGACCGACGGTGCGATCTTCACCGTCGCCTCCGTCGGCGGCGCCGACGACGCGAGCCAGGACGCCGTCGACCCCGCCCTCGCGTGGGACGCAGCTGCCTCCCGTTTCCTCGTCACCTACGCCGGCGACATCACGCCCGACGCCCCGACCGCCGAAGACACCACCGACTTCCGCATCTTCGTGCGCACCCTGGACCCCGCGACCGGCGCGCTCTCCGCGCCTGTCGCCGTGACCGACACCGTGGCCGCAGGCGACGACGCACGTCGTCCCGACGTTGCTGTAACCGGCGGTCAGCGCCGCCTGGCGTGGGAGGTCGTCGCGGTAGGCGACGCCGATGCCGACGTCAGGACTGTCCGGCTCTCCGGGACCAGCCAGACCGGCACGATCCAGTCGGTTGCCGCCGTGGTTACCCATCTGAATGGTCGCTGGTCGAAGCCCGCTGTCGCCGTGCGCGCCGACGGCGAGGCTGTCGTCGTCTTCGAGGGCAGGATCGACGGCTTCAGTGGCGAGGTCGCCCGCGTCTACGGAATGCAGCTCGGCACCGATGACGTGCATCACAATATCCAGTACCTCGGCGAGGGCATCAGCAACGCCGCCTACGTCGAAACCGACCCCGACGTCGCGCTCACTCCCGGCGCCAACTACCGGGTGGTGTGGTCGAGCAACAACATCGCCACTCCCGCCGACTTCGAGGTGCGGGGCAACGAGATCTCCGCTTGCTCGGGCCTCTGCCAGGTCCTGCCCAACCATGACCTGGTTGACGGCGCCGGCGAGAACCTGACTCCGACCGTCAGCACCAACGTCGACGGCGAGGTCGTTCTCGCGTGGGTCAACCGCACGGGAACCGACCACCAGGTGTGGGGCGGTCGGTTCGCGCGGACCACCGGCGCCCTCATCGACTCGGCCCGAGTCAGCACCCTGCGCGGACCCTCCGACGCCCCGCCGACGCGCCCCTCGGTCGCGTGGAGCAACAAATCGCGCGGCACGTCTCTGATCGCGTGGAGCGGCGAGTCGACCCCCACCTTGGCCGTCGGCGAGTCAGAGGCGTGGGCCCGCCTGTTGTCGGGGCCAAACTCCCTGGTCGCCAACCTGCGCTCGCAGGTCACGGTGAGCCCGACCGCGCCTTCGGCCCCACAGACGGGGGTCGAGATCGGCGACACGATCACGTGGGGCGTCTACTACGCCAACGAGTCGGGCGACCCGGTCGAGGCCGCGACTCTGACGTTGAGCGACGACGCGGGCGACGACGTCGTCGACGACAGCATCAGCTATGCGACGCCGCCCGGCGTCACCGTCACGCAGGTAGGCACCTCGCCGCTCACCTGGACCATCACCGGGCTCGACCCGGGCGAAGCCGGCTTCATCACGGTCAATGGCAGGCTCGTCACGGACCGCCCGTCGGGCACCACCGCCAGCCGGACGTCGTCCATCTCGGCCGTTGGCAACGTCGACCCGGTACCCGCCAACGACGGCACGACGGCGTCGTTCTCGAGCGACAACAAGCCCTGGGTCACCGCCGTGACAAGGGTCGGCAGCGGGCCGGTGAACAGCACCGTCGCCTTCGACGTCACGTTCAGTGAGCCGGTGACCGGCTTCGGTGGCGCCGGCGACGTCGCGGTCATCACCACCGGCAGCGCGAGCCTGTCTTCGGTGTCGTCGAGCGCACTCACCGCGACCACGCGACGTTTCACCATCAGCGGGCTCTCGGGTGACGGTTCTGTGGCACTCCAGGGTGTTGTCCACGGTCACCGCGGTCGACGCCGCCGACAAGCCGCCCTCGACGGACAACCTGCCTCTCACGAGCACCCCGGCCACGGTCGACACCACCCGGCCTACCGCGACGCTCGACGCGCCGCCGGGCTCGGTGACCGGCCCGTTCGAAGTGAGCATCGCCTTTTCTGAGCCGGTCTCCGGCATCACCCTCGACGACGTGGTCGTCGGCAACGGCGTCGCGTCAGACCTCGGCGGCGGCGGCGACCTCTACACAGTCACCATCACGCCCGCCGGCGACGGGCCGGTCACGGTCGACGTACCGCTGGGTGCGGGCATCGACCAGGCCGGCAACGGCAGCGCCGCGGCCACCCAACTGGTCCGCACCTCCGACGCCACCCGGCCCGGCGTGACGCTGTCGGCCCCGGCTGGCCCGTTCAACGCCCCGTTCCGCAGCAGCGTCGAGTTCACCGAGGTGGTGACTGGCCTGACGGCGGGTGACTTCACCGCCACGGGCGCCACCATCTCCGACCTGCAGGGCTCGGGATCGTCGTACTCCGTGCTCGTCACCCCGACCGTGCAAGGTCCCGTGCAGGTGGACCTGCCGCAGGACGCCGCGGTCGACAGTGTCGGCAACGGCAGCACTGCGGCCGCTCCGCTGCTCCGGAGCCATGACAGCGTCACCCCGACGGTCGAACTAACCGCGCCCGCCGGCCCACGGAACGCACCGTTCCACGTGACGGTGACCTTCTCTGAGCCGGTCAACGGTATGGCGCTCGGCGACTTTGATGTCACCAACGCGACTGTGAACGGCCTCGCCGGCGGCGGCCGCACGTACAACGTGCTCGTCACGCCGGCTGGCGATGGACCTGTCTCGATATTGCTGCCGGCGGGGCGCGCCGCTGACCCGGCGGGCAACGGCAACCAGGTCTCCAACACGTTGGAGCGCCAGTACGACGGCTCCCGGCCGACACTGACCCTCGGCGCCCCGGCGGGTCCGGTCAATGGTGCCTTCTCGGTGAGCTTGGGCTTCTCGGAGGCCGTGACTGGGGTGACGCTTGCCGATGTCGCGGTGACCGGGGGCTCTGCCTCTGCATTGACCGGCAGCGGGTCGGCCTATGCGGTCACCGTCACGCCTAGCGGCGACGGTCCCGTTGTCGTGTCGGTCGCCGACGGCGCCGCTGTCGATGCAGCGGGCAACACGAGCACTGGTGACTCACTCACGCGCACCGCCGATCTCTCCGGCCCGACCGTCACCCTCGCGGCGCCAGCCGGACCGGTGAACGCGCCGTTTGCCGTGACGCTCACCTTCTCCAAGCCCGTGACCGGCCTGACGGCGTCCGACCTCACCGTTACCAACGGCACGGCATCTGGGCTCACGGGCACAGGCCCCTACACGGTGACGATCACCCCGGCCGCTGACGGACAGGTCACGGTCGCCCTCCCGGCCGACGCGGTCACCGACACCGCCGGCAATGGCAACGCGGCTTCGGCGACGCTGACCCGGGTCCACGACGCCAGCGCGCCGGTGCTGACCATCACCCGGGGGCCCGGCCAGCCCGACCCGGTGGTCGGCAACCAGGTGTCCTTCGTCGTCGAGTCGAGCGAGCCGGTCTCCGACCTCACCTCAGGTGAGGTGACGATGGGAGGTACGAGCGGTGCCACCACGGCGACCGTCACTCGCGTCGACATTGACACGTTCAGTGTCGCTGTCACCGGTATGGCGGCCACCGGCAGCGTGACGGTCACGGCGGCCGCCGGCGCAGTCGCCGACGGGTCCGGCAACACCTCGGCCGCGGCGACCTCGCCCAGCGTCGCATGGGCGGCCACGGACGCACCGGTCATCACCCCGGTCTTCGACCAGACCTGCTCCGGCGCGGTGGCCAACATCGCCCTCCGGCTGGCGCCCGACGACGGCTCGACCGTCACCGTGAGCTCGAGCAACACCGTGCTGCTCCCGCTCGCCCGCATCACGCTGACGCGCACCGGCTCCGCGCTCGCGCTAAGTGTCCAACCGGTCGCGGGCCGGTCAGGCGTCGCCCAGGTGACCGTCACCGCAACCAACGCGAGTGGTGCGTCGTCGTACGTCGTCCGCGTCGTGGTGGGCACCCTCCGCGTCGACGAGCTCGTCGGCGGCGCGCTGACCGACATCATGTTCGGTCGTGGCGCCAACGACCTGCTCAGCGGCAACGAGGGACTGGACCTGCTGTGCGGCGGGCCAGGCAACGACCGGCTCACCGGCGGCCAGGGTCGCGACTCGCTCTACGGTCAGGGGGGCGACGACACCCTGGTCGGCACCGAGGACGTCGACAAGCTCGTCGGCGGCCCGGGCAGGGACACGGTCACGCCCGGGTTCGCGGCGCGGCGCGCCAACTAGGCCGACCCTGGGACAGTGCCTCGGCGGTCAGGCCGCAAGGATGGCGGCTCCGGGTTGTGCCGACACGGGCCGGGCCCACATGAGGTAGGCCAGGAGCCACAGCGCGACCAGGGCAGCCGCGCTGTGCACGTAGAACTGGGCGATGGAGAGTGGGACGAACCGCGCGACGGCCATGACGACCAGCGCAACCACCACAACCCGAGTGAGCCCGGCGCTGGCCACCCGGGCTTTCGAGATGGCGGTCGCGAACAGGAACACCCCGGCCGCGAATGTGAGCCCCCCGACCACCAGTACGAGAATGAACCAGTTCGTGATCGCGCTCTGCGCCGCCGCGATCTCCGCCGTCGTGGCGCCGGTCTCGGCGGCGGCCAGCGGCGCGAACTCCATGCCGGGCAGGACTGCGTACAGGGTGCTGCCCACGACGACGAACGGCACTCCGAGCGCGCTGTACCGGTTCTCTCCCGCCTCTTGGAGGTGGCTCCGCACGGCGAGGAAGGCGATGATGACCAAGGCTGACGCCACACTGGCCGCGAGGTGGACCACCCCCCACATAGTTGTGCCGGCAACGACCCCCTCTGCGATCTCTGCCTCGTTGGGCAGTCGTCCCGAGATGAACGGATGCGCCACCAGCGCCACGCACAAGACCGCGGGCGCCACCGTCAGGATCGCGATTCTTCCGCGGTTCCGGGCGGGGTCACCGTTGCCCATCACGGACACCCCCGAGCGACGGATCGTCGTGCGCGACTCCCGTCAGACAGACGTGGACAGGCCAGAACTGGGGCTGCGGAGGCCGACCGGTGAAGCCGAGCGCATCGAGGGCGGGCAAAAATTTTTCCTCGAGGAATCGGCTCGCCTCCTCGACGGACTTCCAGACCTCGATAACACGCCAGCCGCCTGTCGGGCCCGGCCCTGCGACATGAAGGGCGCCGCCCGCAGGCGCGTCGAGCTGAAGCTCAGCGCGGAGCCCCTCGTAGAGATCCAGCGATCCATCAGGGTTGTCGATCAGCATGGCCAAGGGCATGGTCTTGCTCCTGTCGTTCGGGACTGATTGACGTCTCTGAAGGAGCGTATTGCCGACCCGGACGGCGAGTCATCGCCCGTACGTGCCAACCGGCTGGAGTTGGCCTCTTGGTATGTACGTACCAGGGTCCTGGCCCTGCCAGGCCCGATCAGACGAGTCCGTGCTCGTAGGCGAAGGCGGTTGCGGCAGCGCGCGACGTGACACCGATCTTGTGGAAAATGTCCTGGAGGTGTCGACGAACGGTGTGCTCGCTGACGCTCAGCTCTGAGGCGATCTCGCGGTTGGCTCTGCCAGCCGCGACCAGGACGAGCACCTCGATCTGGCGTTGGGTCAGGTTCCCAGACGGTGGTGGTGCCACCGCTGGGAACAGCGCTTCCAACCGGTCTATGTCGGGCACTGCACCCAACTGCTCGAAGGTCTGCCGGGCGGCGTCGGCCTCGAGGTGGGCGGTATCTAGATCGCCGAGATCGCGGCAGGCCAGTGCCCCGAGCAGCCTCGATCGGGCGTGCTCGTAGGGGGCTTCGAGGTCGGCCCACGCAGACGTCGCCTGCTGTGCCGCGTCGAGTGCGGCTCTTGGATCCCCACGGTGCAATGAGAGGGCCGCGGCGGCCTGCAG
The DNA here is from genome assembly GCA_963811585.1 of uncultured Actinomycetota bacterium. GTDB lineage: Bacteria > Actinomycetota > Actinomycetes > Propionibacteriales > Nocardioidaceae > JACDHG01. The sequence goes on along the minus strand of CAWERR010000003.1, from coordinate 29,371 downwards.
GGCCATCGCGTGCAGCACGGGGGCATCGACTGCTGCCGCGGTAACCTCCAGCTCGGTGGCCGCTTGGGCGGCAGCTCCGGTGTCTCCGGCGGCCAGCATGATCTCGACGCCGGCACCCAGCACCTTCGCCCGGGTCACGCGATCGCAGCGCTCGCTCATGATGCGGCGGATGGCGGCCACAGCTCCATCGACGTCTCCTTGCATCATTCGCAAGTAGGCCAGGCCGGGCTGCGGGGCCCGGCCGTGATGGCTCGCCTCGCGGTACGCGGCCTCGGCATCGGCGACCTCGCCGCGCAGCCGGTAGAGCTCGCCGAGCTGGTAGAAGGCCATCCCGACTGCAGGCTGACCCGGGGGATCGGACAAACGGTCACGCGCCCGCTTCGCTTCGTCGAGCGCCCTGGGCCACTCTCCGTGCCATTGCATGAGCTCCGAGCGGTGGACGAGGCATTGGCCCCGAAAAAGCACCAAGTCGGGCTGGGCGTCGCACCACTCGCTCAACGCCGCGGTCCACTCGTGCGCGCGGTTCAGGTCGAACGCCTGCTGACAGACGAGAATCACCGCGCAGTAGACGCGGCCGGCCACGATCGGGGTGACCTCTTTCGTCGTCACAGCAACCATCGCCTCGTCGAGCAACGCCAGACCCTCAGCGTCTCGCCCCATCACAATGAGCGAGCGACCCTGCCCCAGCCGACCGAGCGTTACGAGGTCGGCTTCACCGAACCGCTGACCGACTGCGATCGCGTCTCGGAACGTGTCGTGAGCCTGTGCGGGATCGCCCTCTTCGAGGGCCCGCAGCCCCAACGGGATGAGGAGGAAGCCCCGTTCAACGCCGTCGAGCCCGTGATCGTGAATCAGCCGCTGAGCGCGGCCGACCCAACCACCGCCCCGCGCCGTCTGGCCGCGGCTCAGGAGGCCAGAGGCCAGCCAGAACGCGCACTTCACCGCCCGCTCGACCTCTCCAGCTTCGAGGAGTTGAAGGTGGGCGCGCTCCCACGTCGCGGTGGACAGCTCGTCCGCTCCGACCAGCTGCGCAGCGACCGCCAAGCGTTCCAGGTCCTCGGCCACGAGCGGCTGCTCGGTGTCAGCGGCTGAGAATCGGGTGAACGCCCCGCCCCAGATCCCCGCCTCGAACGCCTCTCGTGCATCGTCGAGGGCGTCGGTCATGGTCCACGCCTCCCAGCACGCACCGGTACGGCTGCTCTGCGTCGCTCCGATGGCACGATACCGCTCTCTACACGGTCATGCACCCACGGCGTTCGCCCCGCGCACCTGCGGGAGTTGTGCTCCTAGGTCAGCAAGACGGCTGAGATCTACGGGCACGTGCCGAACGGCGTCGCGCGGGCGGCGATGGGCGGGCCCAACCGAGTCAGTAGTCGACCACGTGGCAGAGCCCCGGCAGCTCTCCTGCGGCCAGCTGACGCATCGTCTCCGGCAGCTCGGCAAACGGGCTCGACCCGGAGATAAGCGCGTCGAACCGGTCGTCGCGCAGGAGGTCGAGCGCGAGTCGCAGCCGGTCCGTGTGGGTGCGCCGCGCTCGTCGGGCTGCCGAAACTTCGCCCACCTGGCTCGCCCGGACCGCCAGCCGTCGTGGGTGGAACGCCGCGCCTAGCGGGATCGACACCTCGCCCGTGCCGTACCAGGACAGCTCGATTACCTCGCCCTCGTCTCCGAGCAGCTCGAGGCTTCGACCGAGCCCGGCCGAGGTTCCGGAGGCGTGCACGACCAAGTCGCACTCGCCCTCCGCGTCGGCGGGATCCACCAGGGGCACGCCGAGTCGGTTTGCCACCTCGCGCCGGGCCGGGTCGACGTCGACGAGCTGCAGCCGATCGAGCGGGAACCGCTGCAGCAGACCAGCCACCGCGCCGCCGATCATGCCGGCGCCGACGACAGCCACCCGGTCACCGATCCGCGGCCCGGCGTCCCACAACGCGTTGACCGCAGTCTCGACTGCACCGGTCAGCACGGCACGACGCGCCGGGATGCCGTCCGGCAGCTCGATGACCGCGGCGCGCGGCACGACGTATCGATCCTGATGTGGATAGAGGCAGAACACCGTCGTGCCAAGCAGGCCGCGCGGTCCCTCCTCGACAACCCCCACGGAGAGGTAACCGAACTTCACCGGACCGGGCAGGTCGCCCTCCTGGAACGGTGCCCGCATCCGTTCTCTGATCGATGCGGGTACTCGTCCGGTGTGCCAGAGCATCTCGGTTCCGCGGCTGACGCCGGAGTGCAGCGCACGGACCAACACCTGGTCGTCAGCGCGGCGAGGCAGGGTCTCGGTCCGCAGCTCGCCGGAACCCGGAGCCACCGTCCAGTAGGCCGTCGCCTCGCCGGTGGCTCCCATGCTGGTGGACGCTACCGCCTCGACCCTGCGTTCCAGAGACGAGTCTCTAGAGTGATCGTGTGACGGCGGCCGGGACCCCACGTCTTCGACCCTCGCGCTGGTTCTTCGTCGACGGCAGCGGCCCACGATCGCGCCGGCCCGTCGACGTGGCGATGGTCGTCGTGGGTGTCCTGTTGGTCGTCGCCAGCGCAGGCAGCGCGGACAACCCTGGGCCGCTGCAGCAGTCGATCCTCGACGCTGCACATGGGCTGCCGACGTGGGCGGTGAACCTGTTGTCGGCGACATACGCCCTGAGCGCGGTCTACGTCGTTGTGGTGGTGGGCGCCGTCATAGTCACCGCACCACGTCGGGGAAGCCTGCCGCTGGCTGTCACGACGGCGGTCGCGGTCTCCTTCGTGGCGGCCGTGCTTGCCGCATTGGTGGTCGAGGGCGGATGGCTGGTTTGAACAGTCCATGCTGGGATGCGGAAGTTGGCCTGGTTCGAGGTAGAGACATCCGCAGCGTGAGCTCGGTGATCCGACCCCTTGTGCAGGAACCAGGCGAGCCGCACTCCTGAGGCACTCGACATGATGGGAGGGCCATGGTCACTCGACTTCGGTGCTTCTTGAAGATCCATCGCTGGCAGCATCTAACGACGACGGTGGCCCTTACAAACAGTGCATCAACTGCCCCCGGATGAGGCCCCTTTGCCGGGAGCATGACCGGACTGGTGTATCGGGACCCTGCGTTCCTCGCATGCCGCTGGGCGAGCGCCGTCTCCTTGGAGGTTCGCCGTCCGGGACACTGCGAACGCGGGAACGACGGCGTGCGGTCTGGCGGTCAACCTGACCGTGCAGGTCAACAACAACTCGGCACGACTGTTCATCCTTATGGTCAACGGATTGGAGACCGCGCTGGCGTGCACCGTTGAGGGTCTGAACTCAACGTGCACGTCCACCGATTCCGTCGCGATCTCCGCCGACAGCGTGATCTCGATCAGGGTCGGACCGGCCAGCCGCGTTCAATGCCGACGCGACCGAGGCTTGGGTGAGCTTTTCGTCTTGACCACGGGTTCGTACCAACGACAACCGCCCGTACAGAGTACGCACGATTCCGGGGTAGAGATGTGCAGCGGGACGGGTCTAGAGTCTGAATCGTGCCTTGATCGCGCTGTGCCAGGCGATCACCGGCGGAGATGCTTGCGCCTTGTTTGGCCCAGCTTAGCGGCGGACCCATCCGCAGAGGATTTCGCTATGACCCACGAAACCAGTTCCGAGCAGTCGCATCTAACTCGTCGCACGTTGTTGGCAGGCTCTGCCTCAAGCCTGGGGATCGCCCTGTCGGGGAGTGTGGCGTCGGTTTTCGCTGCATCTCCCGCTAGGGGCGCGACCTTGGCGCCAGGTCCCGGCGGCGAGTTGGGGTATGGGCCGCTTGTACCTGACCCTGGGGGTCTCCTGGCCTTACCCGCGGGCTTCTCCTACAAACTGGTCGCGCGCGCAGGGATCACCACCCTGGAGAGCGGTGAAGTGACACCGGGCCGAGCCGACGGTACGGCGTGCTTCGTCCGGCACGGCGGGAACGGTAGCGTCCTGGTGGTCAATCACGAGAACGGCGCTTCAGCCAACGTGATCGCCGTGCCGCACCTGGATGGGCTGACCTACGACGCCGGAGCGGCGTTCGGTGGCACGACGAACATCGAGGTCGACAAGGATCACAATCGAGTCCGCGAGTACGTCAGCCTGGCCGGCACCTTCGTCAACTGCGCCGGTGGAAAGACACCGTGGCACACCTGGTTGACCTGCGAAGAGGCTGACGACATCCCAAGCCCGACCAACGGACTGCAGCAGCGCCATGGCTACGTCTTCGAGGTCGATCCGCACAAGCAGGACGCGAACCTGAATCCGAAACCATTGCAATTCCTCGGCCGGTTCCAGCATGAGGCAGTTGCCGTCGACCCTGACACTTATGTCATCTACGAGACCGAGGACGCCACAGCCCCCAACGGCCTCTTCTACCGCTGGACGCCTCCGGACTCGGCGCTTCCCCTCGAGAAGGGCTCGCTACGCGCCCTCCCCGACGGCGCCGGGACCCTTGAAGCGATGCGAGCCTCCGCCAACGGCGTGTTCGTGCCGGACCTGAGCGTGGCCACGGAGCCGGGCACGACGTACGACGTCTTTTGGGAGGCCGTGCCCGAACGCGACGAGCTCGTCACGCCGTTGCGGGTGCAGGTCACCACCGGGACCCGAAGTCGCAAACTCGAGGGCTGCTGGTGGGGCGACGGAGGGGCGTACGTCGTGGCCTCCTTCGCCCGTAGCACAGATGGCAGTGCGGCTCAGCACGACGGGCAGGTTTGGTTCTTCGATCCGCTGACCCAAACCCTGACCCTGAAGCTCTGGTTCGCGATGACTCCGAACCAGGCGGTGGACGTGGACGGCCCGGACAACATCACGATTTCGCCGTACGGGGGGGTCATCCTCGCTGAGGACGGCGCCGGCCGGCAGCACATCGTCGGCTCGACAGACACAGGTGAGACGTTCTTCTTCGGCTTGAACGAACTCAACAACTCAGAGTTCGCCGGGCCCACCTTCTCCCAAAACAAGAAGACGCTGTTCGTCAATATCTACAACCCTGGCAACGTGTTCGCGATTACCGGGCCTTGGCGCAGGTACTGAACGCTCTGGTCCCCAAGTGGGTGAGTGACCGGCTCGCCGGGCTGCGGGAGCCAGCATGACGGATCAGGTCTGGATCGGCGAAGGCCGGCGGATGCGCATCGGCAAGCGAACCGTTCCTGTACCGGGGCTACGAGTCCAGCGCGAGCCTGATGGCCGACTCTCACCGGATCATTGTAGGGCGGACGGACGGCACGTTCGGCGCCGATGTATAAGTTCGGCTGCGACCCGTGCTTCATTCGCAGCCGCAACCCAACGCTGATCGACCTCCGGGACGTGAGCTCGCCGCCACCCGGGCGTCTTACCGCCGCGACTGACGCACGGCTCCACCGGGCAAACGCACTCACTGCCGCGATCCGCACGCGGTAAGTGCAATCGAGGTATTCACCACCGAATCGGGTCTACCCATCGACCGCGTAACGTCCTTCGCTCCGTCAAGACAGCAGCCGAGAAGGCCGGGTTGACAGGAGTCACCGTCCACACTCTGCGGCACTCGGCCACCACCGCGATGCTGGAAGCAGGTACCCACTTGTTAGTGGTGTCAGAACTGCTTTGCCACGCCGATATCAGTACGACGGCGGAGGTCTACGCCCACCTGTCCGACGAGGTTGCACGGGCGGCAATGGACGGCCTCGCCGCAACCTACGAAATCTGATCGTCTTGCTGTCACGGGCGCTCTTGGACAACTCAAAGCCAGTTCTCGCTACCTCAGAAAGTCCGCCTGACCTGCTGTTTCTTGTGTGGGCGATACTGGGATCGAACCAGTGACCTCTTCCGTGTCAGGGAAGCGCGCTACCGCTGCGCCAATCGCCCGCGATCTTGCCTGGATGTTAGTGCCTGGGTGTTCGAGGTGGAGAAGGGATTTGAACCCTCGTAGACGGATTTGCAGTCCGTTGCCTCGCCTCTCGGCCACTCCACCGTTGGATGGGTAAGCCTACGACCCGCTCCGAGCGGACGACGAGGCTCGAACTCGCGACCTCAACCTTGGCAAGGTTGCGCTCTACCAACTGAGCTACGTCCGCACGCACCACCGGCGCTTACTAGGTGGTGCGAGAGGAAACCCTAGCCGATTTGACCGACCGCTCAAACTCGGGGCACAGGCCGCCGCAGACCACTCAGCACTAGGGTTGACCCATGCACGCTTGGTACAACGGAAGCCTCATTGACCCGACCAAACCGGCCCTGTCGCCCCTCGACCACGGGGTGACCGTCGGGGACGGCGTTTTCGAGGCGATCAAGGTCGTTGACGGAGTCCCGTTCGCCTTGACGAGGCACCTTCGCCGGCTCGCCCGGTCGGCGTTCGGTCTGGGGCTGCCGGAGCCCGACCAAGACGATGCCCGAGCGGCGATCGCAGCCGTGCTAGCCGAGGAGCATCTTGCCTACGGCCGGATCCGCGTCACCTACACCGGAGGCATCGGCCCGCTCGGCTCCGGCCGCAAGGCGGGTGAACCTACCTTGCTGGTGGTCGTGACGGCGGCAGCGAAGGTGACCCCCACGACGAAGGCCGTCACGGTCCCGTGGACACGCAACGAGCATGGAGCGCTCGCTGGGCTGAAGTCCACGTCGTACGCCGAGAACGTGATGGCCCTGGCGTATGCCGAGGAGCGCGGCGGGAGCGAGGCGATCTTCGCCAACACGCGCGGCATGCTGTGTGAGGGCACCGGCACCAACGTGTTCTGCGTCATCGACGGGCTTGTCGTCACGCCGCCGCTGTCGGCCGGCTGCCTCGCCGGCATCACCCGCGAGCTCATCATCGAATGGCACGACGTGCACGAGCGTGACCTGACGATGGCCGAGTTCGCCGCCGCGGACGAGGTCTTCATCACCTCGACGACCCGCGATGTGCAGGGCCTTCACCAGCTCGACGACACCACCTACCCGCAGCAGCAGCCGGTCACCCAGCTCGTCCGGCAGCAGTGGGAAGCCATGGAGCCGAAGGACGTCGACCCCTAGACCATCACCGCGCTGATTGCTGCCCGGGGTCGGCCGCCAGCAGCCGATCGACCAGCCGCCCGAAGATCTGCTGTGACAGCAGCCGGGCAGGCACGTCCAGCACTCTGCCGGTACGTCCGACGTTCGCCTCTTCGACCCACCGCACGTGCGCTCCCGACGCGGTAGGCTGCCACCGACAGCTCGGCCCAACCGGTGACGACGCTGCCGCGTTTCTCGATCCGGCAGTGACCTGGATCGCCTCCCACCGGTGGATGCCAGGCCGTGACCTCCATCGGGTCGTCGAACCCGAGCGGCCCGACCGACGTGCGGGCCGTGAAGGCAGACCCGAGACCCGAGCCGGCTGTGGTCACGACGGTGAACGGGATGTGGCGGCCGTGGCTCTCCCAGTTGGTCAGCCGCTGCCACGCGACGGCAGCCGAGAGCGCGGTGTCGCGCTCGATCACGAACTGGACCACTGTCAGCTGCCGCGGGCGGCGTTCGTGGCTGCCCGCTTGCGCTCGCGATAGGCGGCGACGTTTACCCGGTTGCCGCAAGTGCGGGCGTCGCAGTAGCGCTTGGAGCGGTTGCGGGACAGGTCGACGAGCACGGCACCACAGTCGGGAGCGTCACAGCGGCGCAGCCGGTCGGTCTCGCCCGCTGCGACCACGTGCGCGATCGCAATGCCGCCGTCAACCGCAAGGTGCTCGGCGAGGCTCGCGCCCGGAGAGAAGTAGTGGAGATGCCAGCCGTGGCCGTCGTGGTCGCTCAGCCGTGGACGCATCGGCGACTTCGCCACGAGCGCGTTGACTCCAGCGGCGAGCTGAGCTGGGTCGCTGGCTCCGAACAGTGCATGCAGACGGCGCCGGACGGCGTACAGAGGTTCGAGGCGGTCGTACTCGCGTGGGTCGACGCCTGAAACGTGATGCTGCTCGACGAACGCCTGCACGGCCGACGCGTGTGGCAGGCCTTCACCGCCGCCGCACTCGGGCGCGGTGTTGACGAACTCGACGACTACCTGCAGGGAGAGTTCGGTGTCGTGGCTGAACATCACGGGCTCCAGCGTAGTGGCGCGCTAAGGAGGCCGGGTTTCAGACGAGGAGGTCAGACCGGAGGAGGGGTACGTCGGTTGGTCAGCTGAGCAGCTTGCCGATGACGTGGTCGATGTCGACGTGCGACGCCTCGGAGCCCGATGGGACGAGCGCCTCGCAACGCAGCAGGAAGTCGGAGACCTCGTGGCTCTGCGCCTGCATCAGCGCCTCTCCCTCGGGGGAGGTCAGCTCGATGATCGTGACGGCACGGCCGAGTGAGTCGAGGCATGGCCACACGTGCACATCCCCGTCACCGGTCGGCGTGAAGATCCCTCGGGCGAGAAGGTCGCGGCCGAACACCCAGCAGACCTCTGTGCCGCCGGTGTCGAAGCAGGCAGCGACCGCGTAGGGGTCACTGCTGTCGTAGCGCAACTCCGCCTCAAGCTGCGTCACGGCCCCGTCGGCATCGATCAGCTCCAAGGTGAGTGCGCGCGTCAGGCTTACGGGTGCGATGTCCATCTGTCCTCCTGCCGACTGCGGCGTCCCACTTGATTTAACGCGTGAATGAAGAAGACGTGACGGTGAACCGAGAACTAAATCGGGGAATTCTCAAGTTCGTGGGCGGCAAACGGGACCTTAGGAACATACTCGCGATGGCGACGGCGAAATGTCGCTCGGTGTCGTCACCCGATCACGCCACGTAGAACTTCTGTGCCCTGTTTTCGTGAGGTCATGCGCCGTGCGCTAGCCTGTGCCGACCCCCGATGAAACCCGTCGGTGGGCGCAGAAACCGGGGCGATTGGCGCAGTGGTAGCGCGCTTCGTTCACACCGAAGAGGTCACTGGTTCGAACCCAGTATCGCCCACCCCAGAAGCAACAGGTCGGGGCCGGTTGCGGCAAAGAATCGGCCTCGTGCCATTACGTGCCAGATGCTTCACAAGGATCTGGCACGACTGTGGCCTACGCCCACGCCGCGAAGACAGTGCAATGAGCGCCAGCCTTAGCCATCAGCAAGACGTCGGTCAGCCTCGCCGGCGGTGATGGCTCCAACCCCGCGACGGTTCTGGACGGTCTCACCGACCGACGCGAGAGCCCAGCGGACGACCTCTGGGCAATGTCCCCTGGTGGAGTGGGATTGCAACGTGTGGTTTGTGGGCACGGGGGTGACCAACCGGGGAGGCAATGTGGCAGAGAACGAGAAGGTCGTCGTGCGCAAGGCGACCAAGAAGGCCGTGCAGCAGGCAGCGGACAAGGCCCTTGAGACCGTGACCTGCTCTGGTACACCAGCCGGTCCGGGCGCCCCGGCGTCGAGGTCGCACAGTGCGGAGGAGGCGGCATCGAGTCGGATGAGCCCGGCGTGGTTGTCGGTGCCCTACCCGCCGACGTCTTCGCCGAACTGCACAACCAGATGAGTGCCTACAGGGCCTGGGAGCGCTTCTCCGCTGCGCCTGGTGTTCGGGAATGATGATGGGTCAACCGACACAGGTCTTTGAGGGGATGCCGGATCTCGTCGGCGCCACTCCTCTGGTTCGTCTGCGACGGTTGTTCCCCGGCCAACGGTCTCGGGTCTACGCGAAGCTCGAGGGCTTCAATCCAGGGGGCAGCGCGAAGGATCGTCCGGCGGTGGCCATGATCAACGCGGCGATCCGGTCTGGCGCCTTGGTGGCGGGCGACACGGTTGTGGAGTCCAGCTCCGGCAATCTGGGTGTTGCGCTGGCGCAGGTGTGCGGCTGGCATGGCTTGCAGTTCGTCTGTGTGGTGGATCCGCGCACGAACGCACAGACGTTGCGCACCATCCAGGCGTACGGCGGTCGGCTGCATGAGGTCCAGGAACCGAGCGAGGGTGCTGGTGACTGGCTCTCGGCCCGGCTGCAGGCCGTGCGCGAGTTGTTGGCGACGATCCCCGGATCATGGACTCCAGATCAGTACTCGAACGGGCACAATCCCGCGTCGCACGCCGACGGGACGATGCGGGAGATCGTCGAGGCTCTTGGTGCCCCACCAGCAGCGATCCTGGTGGCGACGAGCACTACTGGCACGTTGCAGGGTTGTCAGGATCATCTGCGGTCCCTGGGGGCGAAGACGCTGGTGATCGCTGTGGATGCGGTCGGCAGCGCGCTCTTCGGGGGTGAGCCCGGTCAGCGTGCATTGCCGGGATTCGGTGCCAGTATCGTGCCGCCGCTCGCCTCGTCCGCCCTACCAGACTTGGTCGCCAGGGTCGACGATCTCGACTGCGTGGTCGGGTGCCGTCGGCTCGTTCGGTCGGAGAGTTTGCTTGTGGGCGCCTCGTCAGGAGGCGTCATCACGGCATTGAGTCGTGAGCTGCACCGTTTCGGACCCGACGACGACATCGTGATGGTGCTGCACGACAGCGGAGCTCGCTACCTCGACACCGTGTACGACGACTGCTGGGTCGAGGCCCATCTGGGTCATTGCCCGCAGACGCTGGCCGGCCAGGTCGATGCGGCAATGCTGGTGGCATGAGCTCGAGCCGCGGGCCGGTGGTAGCGGTCCTGGGCAACGGGCCGCGTGCCCTCTGGGCGCTGGAATGTCTGGACGCATGCGCGCAGCAGAGCGGCGCCTCTGTCCCGTCGGCGATCCACGTATTCGGAAAGGGCGATCTCGGTGCCGGAGTCGTGTACGACGTCGCGCAGCCGGACTACCTGCGCCTCAACGTGACCTCCACATCCGTCAACGCGTGGCGGGGCCTGGCAACGCGCGGGCTTTCCTTCGACAGTTGGCGTGAGCTGCGCGACCCGGGGTCATTGTGCGACCCGTACCCACCTCGGTCGCTGACGGGTGTGTATCTGCGTGAGCAGGCGACGAGCCTGCTGCACTCCCTTCGGCACACGCTGGGGAATGGATCCGTTGTCGTCCACGACCGGAACGTCCATGTGGCGCGCCCCTCGGCAGACGGCACCCACCGGTGGTTACTGGACGACTGCGGGCCGTATGACGAGGTGCTCATCGCCGTGGGCCACGGGCACGACTGGCCGGGGGCGCTCCGTCACTACTGGTCTACACGTCTGCCGCCGCTTCAGCCGCGAGTGTTCCCAGTCTCCGAGCTGCTCGCCCGTCCCGAGTTGCGGCCAGGGGCCACCGTCGTTGTCCGCGGAGCGGCGCTCACCGCGATCGACGCGGTCCTGGCGCTGACCGTCGGCCGCGGGCACCGACCTGGCGACAGCGACCTCCGCATCGTTCTCACCAGCCGCACAGGTAAGCTCATGACGCCGAAGACCGAGGTCGGTGTCCTCCGGGCGCTGCTCGACCGTGCTGGCGACCTGACCCGGTTCAGTGACCAGATCGCCAAAGGTGCCGCTGTCCCCGCACAGCTGCGGGCTCTCGCCGTACATCTCCTGGGCGGAACCGAGGAAGCTGCGGCAGCCGTGCACGCCGCCGAAGCGGCCCTCTTTGTCGCCTCGCAGGACTGCGATCAGGTCGCGATCCTGGGCAACAGCATCGCGGTGGCACATGGCGAGCGGGCACCCGACGGCGCGTGGGCGCTCGGCCAGGCGTGGCGGCTGCTGTACGCGGATCTGGTGACGCGCCAGCGGCGTACGACACCGGTCGGCCCCCCGTTGGACTGGCCCGGCTACGCCGCCTGGGCACCAGAGCTCGAACGGCTCGCGTTCGGTCCGCCCCTGCGCAACGCGCAGCTGCTCTGGGAGGGATTGGCGGCCGGTCGGATTGTCATCCGGCGCGATGATGTGATGTCGGCGGCAGCAGATGCCGATCTGGTCGTTGACGCGGTACTGCCGCCCCCGGGCATTGTTGACGTACCCGCCGAGGGGGTCTTGGGCCGGCTGCGCGACAGCGGCGTCCTGACCCACAGCGCACACCAACGGGGAGTGCGCGTCGCCGACGACGCCTCCGTCTTGGACAGGGCTGGCGCGAGAGTGCCGGGTCTGGCGTTGGTTGGGCGAGCCACGGAGGATGTAGTTCTGGGCAACGATACGTTGATCCGTCACCTGCATCCCGCAGTCGAGGCATGGGCGCGCCGAGTCCTGTCACTGTCTACCCATAGCGAAAACCGATGACCCCAGCGATCGATGGACCCGAGCAAGGCATGGAGGGACTCATCGCGCTCTCCGGACGCCGCGCACCATGGATGGATCGCGTGCTGGCCGACCACGAGCTGTTGGCGGAGCTGGTCGCGCAGCACGGGTCGCCCATCAACCTGATCGACCCGGCGCTCCTGCCCGTGCAGGCAACCCAGCTCGTCGAAGCGGCCGCGTCACGTGGTCTCGAGCTGCGGATCTACTTTGCGCGCAAGGCCAATAAGGCCCTCGCGGTGGTCGACGCCGCACTTGAAGCTGGTCTCGGGGTTGATGTGGCAAGCCATCGCGAGCTCGAACAGGTCCTCGGAAGGCTGAGCCACCATGCGTCGCCACCCGATCGAGTCATCGTGACTGCGGCGATCAAGCCCCAGGCGCTACTCGAACTCAGTGTGCGAGCCGGGGTCACTGTCTCAGTGGACAACGCAGACGAGCTTGCCCTGATCGAAGAGCTCGCCATCTCGCACCACCGTCGGGTTGACGTGGCTCTGCGCCTTTCACCAGAGATCCCCGGCAGCCCTCCAAGCAGGTTCGGTCAAACCAGCGATGAGCTCGTCGAGGTCCTCGCGGAATCTGACAGGTGGCAGCGCCTGCGGTTCGTCGGCGTCCACTTCCACCTCGATGGGTACCTCGCGTCGCACCGGGCAATGGCATTGGGGCAAGCCCTCGACCTGATCCACGTCGCGAGAGCTAACGGCCATGAGCCGCAGTTCGTCGACATCGGAGGCGGCGTGCCGATGAGCTACCTCGACCAACCCGGAGCCTGGAACGAGTTCTGGCGTCGCCATCACGGCTCGGATCGCATGACCTGGCGTGAGCGGCCGCTGGGCGAGGTATACCCGGTCTGGCAGACACCAGTAGGTGAGTCCTGGCTCTGCCAACTGCTCGACCATCCCTGGGGGCAGCGCACGCTTGCCGAACGAGTCCAGGCCGCCGAGGTGCGTCTGCATGCCGAGCCCGGGCGCGCCCTGCTCGATGGGTGTGGTTTGACCGTAGCCCGAGTGGAGTTCCGCAAGCGGCAGCCAGATGCCTCCTGGCTGATCGGGCTGGCGATGAACCGGACACAGTGTCGCTCCGCGGCCGATGACTTCCTCGTCGACCCGATCCTGGTCCCCGGATCGAAGGCGTCTCGCACTCCGCCCGGTGAGGGCTACCTCGTGGGCGCCTACTGCATCGAAGCCGAACTGTTGACCTGGCGCCGGATGCGCTTTCCGATCGGCGTCGCCGTTGGTGATCTCGTTGCGTTCGTCAACACCGCCGGCTACCAGATGCATATCCTCGAAAGCGCCTCGCACCAGATGCCCTTGGCGCGCAACCTCGTGCCCAGTGCCGATGGCACCTGGCATCTCGACAGCATCGACCGCGTGCACGGAGCGGCCCAGTAGCGCGCTGCAACGTATGGCATGGGTCCTGCCGGGAAACACCGCCGACGAGCAGATGACGCACCAGTGACATTCTCAGATGGATCACCACGGTACCCAGGTGCGCTCAGGGTGCTGAACGACATGAACGAGGATCCTGCCGCCACAGGCACGGTTACCCCGAAGGGCCCCTTCTGATGACCGATTGGGGTCCGACGGCGGAAGGCTGGTTTCGCTCGGGGCGGGCGCACAAGCGCACACAACTGCGTCGGCTGGTCCACGAGCTGCCCCAGGTGCGCTGGGTGCTCGTCGGCGACAACGGGCAGCACGACCCACAGTTGTACGAGGAACTCGCCATCCAGGTCCCCGAAGCGGTAAGCATGGTGCTGATCCGCCAGCTGTCCGCGGCCGAGCAGGTACTGACACACGGCACAACCACGCCGCCAGATGCCGGCCAGGCCGAAGCACCAGCCTCCCGCGTCGTCTGGCTGCGCGGCCCGACGGTGCCGCGTTGACCGCCCAGCTCCCTTGAGCCGCCGAACGCCGCCGACCGGCGGCCGACGAGCAGACCCCGCCCGTGGCGTCGCCGGTGATCAGACGCCGATGCGGTGCCACGGACCCCAGATCGCAAAGGACAGCCCACGGCTCGCCTGAATGTTGACGAACAACGTGTGACCGCCCGGGGAGAACGTCGATCCGGCGAACTCGTCGCCGAATCGAGGCGTGCCGGTCGAACTGACCAGACGGTTCAGCGCGATGTCCCACAGGTGGCCGCCACGCGACAGGCCGCGGATGTAGTTGTCGATCGTGCTGTCCTCACAGACGACGAGGGTGCCCCGGCGACTCGTCGTGATGTTGTCCGGGAAGTCGAACCTGAGGTTTGCCTCGGCGTCGTCGACGGGAGCCTGATAGATGATCTGCAGAGTCTTCGATCGGGTGTTGTAAGCCCACACCTGCCCGTTGCCCTTGCCGAACCCAGTCATGTTGTCGTCGTTTGGTGGGACTTCGTCGTCCGGGTCGCCCCAGTCCTGCTCGGGGGCCGCTCCACCCTGGGTCGACGTGAAGTAGACGACGCCCTTGTCGTACACCTGGCCCTCCAGCCGCGAGAAGAGCGCAGCGCCTTTAGCGCGTCCCTGATCGCCGACGGCGACCAGTGCCGTGTCGTTCGAAGTGGGGGCTTCCTCGCCCTCCGTGTAGGGGTACGTCGTGTTCGGCTCGTCGATGTCGACCCACTCGACCTTGTAGGTAGCCCGGTGAGGCTGCCGTGCCTCCAGGTGGGCGTTGGGCCGACCCTTGACCGCGAGCATCTGCAGTCGACCCTCGTTGTCGAGCCGGCCAGTCTTCATCGGGTTGGTCTTGGGGATGTAGCGGTAAAACCCTGAGGCGAACTCGAAGTTGTCCTCGGTCAGGTAGAGGATCCCGTCCTCGGGATCGAACGAGACGGCCTCGTGTGGGAAGCGCCCTGCCCGGGTGATCGGCTCTCGGTCGCTCTGGCCGTCGGCCGGCACCTCGAAGACGTAGCCGTGGGGTTTCTGGAGCACGACGTTGGACGCTCCGGTGAAGTCAGGAGCGACGTCGGGTCCGTTGATCGTTTCCTCGCAGGTGATCCAGGAGCCCCACGGCATCACGCCACCGCTGCAGTTGAACATCGTTCCGTTCAAGCTCGTGTAGGAGTCCACCACGCGGCCATACCGGGTCACCTCAACGGTCGTTGTTCCAGCGCCCGCCTGGGCGTCGTACGGCGTGCCCGGCCCGAACGCAGGAGTGTTCGGGGAGTTCGTGATCTCGTGGTTGCGGACCAAGATGATGTGGCCGTTACGCCCTCGGAAGGCGCCCATCCCGTCGTGGCGGCCGGGGAGCACGGTGCCGTCGTCCAGCGTCACCGGGACTGCTGTGTCGGTGTCGTGGAACGACCGATAGGAGAAGCCCTCCGGAAGATGCAGCCGCACCTGCCCGTCCCGCTTGTCCTTGATCGGACGCAACCTGCGGTGTGGCGGGTGGTGATGAGGGGCAGCGGGTGCCGGCGACGCCAGCAAGCCCTGGAAAGGACCTCCCGCGAGAGCTGCGACGGTGGCCGCACCACCCTTGAGAACCGTACGACGTTCGATCGACATTGGCTGATCTCCTCAGGGGTAGGGATGTGGCCACGAGAACGACCACGCTAGAGGTTCGCGGGGTGGCGCGTCACTACCGAATCTGGAGCAGTCGCGAGGCACGAGGGGGCGATCCCACCCGAACGGATGCTTAACGTCCGAAGACTGCATCGACGTTCGGCAATTGCTCGAACCGGGTGAACGTTCCCGCGTCCGAGATCTCCTCGGCGGCCTTCAGGAATCCATCCCATGCGGTCCGCGCGAGTGTGCCCCCCACGCTAATCCGGCGAACTCCAAGGTCTGCCGCCTCAGCAACGGTGGTGAACGGCGCGTTGATGAGCAGGTTCACCGGCTTGGGTGACACCGCAGACACAATCGCGGCGACGTGCTCCAGCTGGTCGAGGCGTGGGGCGTAGAGACAGTCGGCGCCAGCTTCTGCATAGGCGCGCAGCCTTCGGAGCGTCTCGTCGATGTCCGGGCGGCCGCGCACGAAAGCCTCGCATCGACCCGTGAGGACGATCCCCGTGCCGCTTTCGTCGATCGCTTGTCGCGCGGCGTGCACGCGCTCCACGGCCAGCTCGAACTCGAAGAGCGGATCGGCCTCGTCGCCGGTGAAGTCCTCGATCGACAGCCCGGCGATCCCCGTGGCGGCGGCCAGCTTGACGTTCGCTCCGACCTCGGCGGGGTCGACGGCGTAGCCACCTTCGAAGTCAGCGTTCACCGGCACGGTCACGGCCGCGGCGATGACCCGCAAATGCTCGAGGGCGTCGTTGACGGTGACCTCGCCGTCTGCACGACCCAGCGTCCACGCCAACCCGGCGCTCGTCGTCGCCAACGCCTTGAAGCCCATCTGTTCCAGGGCGCGCGCGGTCCCCACGTCATAGGGGTTCGGCATCACGAAACATCCCGAGGAATGCAGGCGGTGGAATGCGGCGATCGGATCGTCAGGAGCGTTCATGCCATACCTCGTCAAGAGACCGGAGACAGCACTCTATGGCGATCCGGTCACGAGCGCTGTCCGACCACTGGCGCGACTATCTGTCCTGTCGCCGAGACGTGCAGGGCGCATGGCGGACGAAACCGGCGCGACGTACCGTGCCCGCCTGGATACGATCGATGCGCAGGCCGCCCGCGCCAACGTCGAGCGGCATACCCGTTTCTTCAAGGAGAACCCAGTGCCAGAGATCGTCGTCACCGTCGTCAGCGAAGCCGAGCGCGCTGAGCGGACCGCGACGACGAGCACGAAGGCCTGGGAGCTCTTCAGCGACAACTCCGACGTCATTGCGGCGCGGGTGGGCGACCAGCTGCGCGACCTGTCGCATGAGCTGGAGGACGGGGACGTCGTTGAGCCGATCGCCATCGACTCGGCTGACGGTCGCGACATCCTGCGACATTCGACTGCCCATGTGATGGCGCAAGCCGTCCAGGAGCTGTTTCCCGAGGCCAAGCTGGGGATCGGACCCCCCATCACCGACGGGTTCTACTACGACTTCGACGTGGCCGAGCCGTTCAAGCCTGCCGATCTCGACGCCATCGCAACCAGGATGCGCAAGATCATCAAGGAGGGGCAGAAGTTCTCCCGCCGCGCTGTCAGCGAGAGCGACGCTGCCCAGGAGCTCGCCGACGAGCCCTACAAGCTCGAGCTGATCGGGCTGAAAGGCTCGGACGCTGCAGACCTGGCCGGCGCGGCTGATGGCGCCAACGTCGAGGTGGGTGGCGCCGAGCTCACCATCTACGACAACCTCCGGCGCGACGGATCACTTGCATGGAAGGACCTCTGTCGCGGCCCACACCTGCCCACGACCAAACGCATCCCTGCCTTCACCCTCATGCGGTCGGCTGCGGCGTACTGGCGAGGCGACGAGAACAACGTCTCCCTCCAGCGCATCTACGGCACCGCCTGGGAGAGCAAGGAGGCGCTCGACGCCCATCTCGAGCGGCTTGAGGAGGCAGTGCGGCGCGACCACCGACGCATCGGCGCCGACCTCGACCTGTACTCGTTCCCAGAGGAGATCGGCTCAGGCCTCGCGGTGTTCCACCCGAAGGGTGGCGCGCTGCGCAACGAGATGGAGGACTACGCCCGACGCCGGCATATCGAAGACGGCTACGACTTCGTCTACAGCCCGCACATCAGCAAGGCAGCGCTGTTCCAGCTCTCCGGTCACTTGGAGTGGTATGCCGACGGCATGTATCCCCCCATGCACGTCGACGAGGAGCGTGACGCCCAAGGAGCCGTGAGCAAGCCAGGCCAGGACTACTACCTCAAGCCGATGAACTGCCCGTTCCACTGCCTAATCTTCAAGGCGCGCGGGCGGTCCTACCGCGAGCTCCCGCTCCGCCTCTTCGAGTTCGGCTCGGTCTACCGCTACGAGAAGTCCGGCGTCGTACACGGTCTCACCCGCGTGCGTGGCATGACCCAGGACGACGCCCACATCTACACGACCCAAGACCAGCTCGAAGACGAGCTCAGAGCCGTGCTGCGGTTCGTGCTCGGGCTCCTCGCCGACTACGGCCTCGATGACTTCTACCTTGAGCTGTCGACCAAGGACCCCGTCAAATACGTCGGCTCCGACAAGATCTGGGACGAGGCCACCGCGATCCTCGACCGCATCGGGAAGGAGTCAGGACTCGAGCTCGTCCCCGACCCGGGCGGCGCGGCGTTCTACGGACCGAAGATCTCGGTCCAGGCACGTGACGCCATCGGCCGCACCTGGCAGATGTCGACCATCCAGCTCGACTTCAACACTCCAGAGCGGTTCGAGCTGGAGTACGCCGCGGCGGACGGCTCACGGCAGCGGCCCATCATGATCCATCGTGCGCTCTTCGGCTCGATCGAGCGCTTCATCGCCGTGCTGACGGAGCACTACGCCGGGGCGTTTCCACCATGGCTAGCTCCGATCCAGGTCATGGCCATCCCGGTCGCAGACCGCCACGACGACTACCTGGCGCAGGTCGCCGCGACCCTCCGGCAGCAAGGGATCCGGGTCGAGGTCGACCGCTCCGACGACAGGATGCAGAAGAAGATCCGCAACGCGCAGCTGCAGAAGGTCCCGTTCATGCTCATCGCCGGCGACCGCGACGTGGAGGACGCGGCAGTGTCGTTCCGCTACCGCAGTGGCGAGCAGGATAACGGCGTGCCCATCGACGACGCGGTCGCGCGCATTGTCGACGCCGTGCAGCGGCGCGTCCAGGTATGACGGACGACTCGCAGCCGACCCACTTCGAGGAGCAGGTGGGTGCGGGCGAACCAGACCCGTTCCTGCGGCTGTGGACCCCGCACCGGCTCGCCTACATTCTGGGCGAGAACAAGCCGAGGAAGGAGTCCGACGACGCCTGCCCTTTCTGCACGATTCCCGAGCTTCCCGACGCCGACGGGTTGGTGGTGCGTCGGGGCGATCTCTGCTACGTCGTCCTCAACCTGTACCCCTACAACCCGGGACACCTGATGGTCTGCCCGTTCCGCCATATCGCCGACTACACGGAGCTGACGACCGAAGAGCTGGTCGAGGTCGCCGCGCTGACCCAGCAGGCGATGCAGGCGATGCGGACGACGTCGAATGCCGACGGGTTCAACATCGGGATGAACCAAGGCACGGTGGCCGGTGCCGGCATCGCAGCCCACCTCCACCAGCACATCGTGCCGCGGTGGGGCGGTGACGCGAACTTCATGCCCGTGATCGGGCGCACCAAAGTCCTGCCCCAGCTGCTGCGTGACACGCGCGACCTGCTCGCCGACGCCTGGCCCGGCTAGTGGCGGTCCGTCATCCGGTCAATGCGGCGAGCGCGTCGGCCGCCCAGGCAAGCTCCGCCTTCGTCGTCTCTATCTCAGCGTCGGAGTAGCCAGCCGCTGGCGTGACGTGAAGCTCGGCCACCCAGTCGGCCGACCGCACGAGCAGGTCGCCGGCCTCTTGGGTGTTCGACAGGGAGAGTACGTCGATGGACGTCTCGAGACCGGTCACCTCGGCGTAGTCGGGCTCGA
Source organism: uncultured Actinomycetota bacterium (assembly GCA_963811585.1). Taxonomy (GTDB): domain Bacteria; phylum Actinomycetota; class Actinomycetes; order Propionibacteriales; family Nocardioidaceae; genus JACDHG01. Next base: position 9,931 of record CAWERR010000003.1, on the reverse strand, counting down.
GGGCAAGCTCCTCGAAGCGCTGTGCGGCCGACGGGTTGTCGGTGAGCGAGATGCTGGCTGCTCCTGGCTGGCCGCCCCACGAGCACTCGACCGACTGGCCGACCGAAAGTTCCTCCCGCAGCGCGATCGGCCTGCCGAGCACGGACTCGACGGCACGGTCGGAGACTCCTGCGCATCGGTCGATCGGGCCGGTCTCCTGCAAGGCTGGGTTGCGCGGAAGCAGCGAGATCGCCAACCGGGAAAGCTTGATGAGGTCCTTGAGTGGGATCGGCCGCGCCACCCGGACAGGAACGATGACTGCCACCAAAGAGCCCCTCTCAAACGATCGGAGAGTCTGGTGCTCGCCCTCCGTGCGCAGGATCGACGGCGCACCAACCCCCCGCACCGAGCGTGGGTTGCCGCCGGCCTCGTCACCGAAGGCCTCCTCAAAGACCAATCGTGCAACGGGCTCGGTCGTCAGCTCTACGCTCACGACCGGCTCACCGAATCGCTCACCGAGGTCGCATCCGACCGTTTCGAGGCGGGGTGGCTGGACCCGCAGGCCCACCACTGACAGCTGGCGGTCGAGGATCTCGGACACCCGCGCAGGTGGCAGCAGGTCGCACGCCTCCACGTCGACGGGCTCCCCGCGGCGGACCGGGGGAGTGACGCCCGGCTCCTCGGTCGGGCCGCGGTCTTGGCTGCAGCTCAGGAGACAGGGGATCATTGCGGCGACAACGAGCACCGTCGCCACGACGCGACGGCGCCCGGCCTTCTGGGTCACCTCAACTTGACTCCGCGGCGGACGTCAGCTTGGCGGCCACGTGTCCAGGCAGCGCGTCGTACCGGGCGAACGTCCTGCTGAACGTCCCCGTGCCGTGGCTCAGGGATCGCAGCTCGGTGGCATAGCGGATCAGCTCGAGCTGTGGGGCCTCGGCTTTGACGAGCGTGCGCCCCGTGCCAACCGGCTCGGTGCCGACCACCCTCGCCCGGCGCGTGGACAGATCGCCCATCACAGCACCCACGAAGTCGTCGTCGATGAGCACGTCGACCTCGTCGATCGGCTCGAGCAGCTGGACGCCACCGGAGTTGGCGGCCTCACGCAGCGCCAGCGCACCCGCGGTCTGGAATGCCATGTCGCTCGAGTCGACGCTGTGGGCCTTGCCGTCGAAGAGCGTCACCTTGATGTCGACGACGGGGTAGCCAGCCGACAAGCCGCGGCCGAGCTGGGCGCGCACACCCTTCTCAACGCTGGGGATGAACTGACGCGGGACGGAGCCTCCGACCACCTTGTCGACGAACTCGAAGCCACTGCCGGTAGGCATCGGCTCGACCTCGATCTCGCAGACGGCGTACTGCCCGTGGCCGCCGCTCTGCTTGACGTGTCGGCCTCGGCCGGTCGAGGGCGACGCAAGCGTCTCGCGCAGCGGGACTCGGACGTCGGTCTGGTCGACCTGGACTCCATACCGATGCCGGAGCCGGTCGAGGAGTACGTCGGCATGCGCCTCACCCATGCACCACAAGACGAGCTGAAGCGTCTCCGGGTTGTGCTCGATCCGCACAGACGGGTCTTCCGCCGCGAGGCGCTGCAGTGCCTGGCCGAGCTTGTCCTCGTCGGCCTTGGCGTGGGCGACGACGGCGATCGGAAGGAGCGGGTCGGGCATGGCCCATGGCTGCATCACCAGGGGGTCGTCCTTGCTGCTCAGGGTGTCGCCGGTCTCGGCATGCGACAGCTTCGCGACCGCGCAGATGTCTCCGGCGATGCAGACGTCGGCGGTTCGCTGGCTCTTGCCCAGCGGTGACGACAGCACGCCGACCTTCTCGTCCTCGTCATGGTCTGCCTGCGAGGAATGGGTCCGGTCGGTGTCGGCGAACTGGGACAGGTGGCCCGACACATGCACGACCGAGTCCGGCCGAACAGTGCCAGAAAAGACCCGCACCAGGCTGATTCGGCCGACGTACGGGTCGGACGTTGTCTTGACGACTTCCGCGATGAGCCGACCTCTCGGATCGCAGGAGAGTCCCTCGACAGGCTTGCCCACGGTCGTGAAGACCGACGGGAACGGGTGCTCGGAGGGGGAGGGGAACGCCTTCGTGATGATCTCGAGGAGCTCGTCGAGGCCGAGGCCTGACAGAGCGCACACCGGGATGACCGGGAAGAAGGACGCGCGCGCGACAGCTGTCTCGAGATCATCGACCAGCAGGTCGAAGTCGATCTCCTCGCCACCCATGTAGCGGTCCATCAGCGACTCGTCCTCGGACTCCTCGATGACGCCTTCGATCAGCGCGCCACGGTGTTCCTCGATGAGGAACTGCTCGTCTTCGTCGGGCTGGCGGACGCTACGGCCGCTGCTCGCGGCAGCCGAGTAGTCAGACACGGTCTGAGACAGCAGCGCCACCAGGTCGTCGATGTCGGAGCCCGGGTGAGGCACGGGTACGTACAGGGGGACGATCTTGTCGCCGAACGCCTGCTGGATCTGGGCCAGCACGCCGCTGTAGTCGGCGCGTTGGTGGTTGAGCTTGCTGATGACGATGCAGCGCGGCATCGCGACCGACTCGCACTCCTGCCACAGGGTCTTGGTGGCGGCGTCGACGCCTTCGCTGGCCGACACCACGAAGAGTGCGCAGTCGGCGGCTCGGAGCCCGGCTCTCAGGTCACCGACGAAGTCGGCATAGCCAGGGGTGTCGAGGAGGTTGATCTTGATGCCGTCAGCCTTGAGCGGGGCGAGGGAAAGCCCGATGGACCGCTGCTGGCGGGTTTCGGCTTCGTCGTAGTCCGACACGGTGGTGCCGTCCTCGACGCGTCCCATCCGGCCGATCTCACCGGTAGCCGCGAGTAATGCCTCGACGAGGGTGGTCTTTCCGCTGCCCTGCGGGCCCACTAGAACGACGTTGCGAATCTCATTTGGGTTGGTGGGCTGGTGCGCGTGACCGTTCGCGGCACCTGCCCCAGCTTGTCTACCGGCCATGGAGGCTCATTCCTTCGTCGTTGTCGCGAGCGAGTGGAGGGCTCCACCATTCACCCTGCAACGTCTCCTGCACAAGGGTCGGTGACACCCGACCGGCATGGCCGCTGTGTAGCATCGTCGCCACACGTTGTTCCTGTTTCTTGCTGTGCCCGTACTTGTTGAGGAAGGCGCGACCTCGTCGATGCTCGAGCGTTTCCGCCAGTTCTGGACAAACCTCTTCAAGCCCATCTCTCATCTGTTGATGAGGTGGGGGGTCTCGCCGGACACGGTGACCGTTGTGGGGACTGCCGGAGTGGTCGGGGGAGCGCTCGGGTTCTTCCCGCGCGGCGAGCTGCTCATCGGCGTACTCGTCACCACCGCCTTCGTCTTCTCCGACCTTGTCGACGGCTACATGGCGCGGACGCTCGGCACGTCGTCACGGTGGGGCGCGTTCCTCGACTCGACTCTCGACCGGATCGGTGACGCGGCCGTCTTTTCGGGTCTCGCCATCTGGTTCTTCCGTGGCGGAGACAACGAGCTGCTGGCCTATGTGGCGCTGTGGACCCTCGTGATGGGATCCGTCACGTCGTACATCCGGGCCAAGGCGGAGAGCCTCGGGATGCAGGCCAAGGGCGGCATCGCCGAGAGGTCCGACCGGCTGGTCGCGATCTTGGTGATGACAGGTCTGTCGGACATCTTCAACCTGCCGATCCTGTTGACGATCACGTTGTGGGCGCTCGCAGCGGCCAGCGCGATCACGGTGGTGCAGCGGATGGTCAGCGTAAGACGTCAGGCGTTGTCCGACCCGACGCTCCCGGGCTGATTCAAACTCCGTCATGACCACCCGCGACCGACTCGTCGACTACGCGTTCCAGCTCGGCTGGGCCGCCACCCGGCATACACCAGAGGCGGCCGCGGCCCGGGTGCTCGAAGGCGCCGCCGACCGGTTCTGGCGCCAGCGCGGCTCCGGAGTAAGACAGCTCGAGGCCAACCTCGCCCGCGCGGCGCCCGACCAGACGCCCGAGGAGCTGCGACAGCTGTCCCAGCTGGCGATGCGGTCGTACTTCCGCTACTGGCACGAGACCTTCCTACTGCCGTCGTGGAGCCACCAGCGCGTCGTCGACACCGTGGTGACGGCAAACGAGGAGCAGTTCCGGCAGCGGTTCGACGAAGGAGGGGGCGGCATTATCGCGCTGCCTCACATGGGCAACTGGGATCTGGCAGGAGCCTGGGCTTGCCTGACCGGCATGCCCGTGTCGACGGTGGCCGAGCGGTTGAGACCTGAGCCTCTCTACGACAGGTTCGTCGCCTATCGAGAGACGCTCGGGATGGAGGTCAGCCCGCTGACCGGGGGAGGCAACCCGCTCAGCGACCTTCGCCGGGCGATCCGTCGCGGCCGGCTCATCTGCCTGGTGGCTGACCGGGATCTGTCGAAGTCGGGGATCGAGGTCCAGCTGCTCGGTGAGCCCGCCCGGATGCCGACCGGCCCGGCGGCCCTGGCGCGGATGACGGGGGCGCCTTTGGTCGCACTGACGTCGGAGTACCGCGGACCGCTGCTGCGGCTCGCGTTCAGCGACGTCATCGACGTGCAGCCTGGGCGGGAGGGCATCCGCGCGATGACGCAGCAGATTGCCCACTTCTTCACCGACGCGATCCGCCGGGTGCCGCAGGACTGGCACATGCTGCAGCCGATCTTCAGCGCAGACGTGGCGGCGGGGCAACGGTGAGGATTGGCCTCGTCTGCCCCTATTCCTTCGACGTGCCTGGCGGCGTGCAGAACCACGTGCGAGACCTCGCAACGGTGCTTATCGCACGCGGTCACGAGGTTGGTGTGTTGGCACCGGGTGACGCTGACACGCCGCACCCGCCCTATGTCGAGGTCGTCGGCCGGGCGGTGCCGGTCCGCTACAACGGGTCGGTGGCGCGGCTGGCCTTCGGCCCGCGGGTGGCGGCTCGCACGAGCGGGTGGCTGCGGGAGGGAGCGTTCGACCTGCTGCACGTGCACGAGCCGCTCAGCCCGAGTGTGGCGGTGATTGCGCTCTGGGCCGCCGACATACCGGTCGTGGCAACCTTCCACACCGCGAACCTTCGGTCGCGCACCCTTTCCTCGCTGGCCGCGATGCTGCGTCCAACGATCGAGAAGATCTCGGCCCGGATCGCGGTGTCGGAGTCAGCCCGGTCAACCCTCGTCCAGCACCTCGGAGGAGAGCCGGTGGTAATCCCGAACGGGCTCTTCTGTGACCAGTTCGCCTCCGCGGAGCCGCGGCGGGAGTGGCAGCAGCCCGGGCCGACGGTCGCATTTCTCGGTCGCACCGACGAGCCTCGCAAGGGCCTCGCGGTTCTGCTGGCGGCGTTCCCCGCGGTGCTTGCTGCCCACCCCACAGCTCGGCTCCTGGTCGCGGGTCGGGGCGAGGTCGACCTCAGCGACGTACCGGCCGCGACCCGGGCACATATCGACGTGCTCGGCCAGGTTGACGACGTGACACGGGCCGGTCTGCTCGCGTCGGCCACGGTGTACGTCGCACCGCAGACCCGGGGCGAAAGCTTCGGGATCGTGCTGGTCGAGGCCATGGCTGCTGGGGCGCCGGTGGTGGCGAGCGATCTTCCCGCCTTCCGGAGTGTGCTGGCCGACGGCGACCTCGGGGAGATCTTCAACGCAGGCGATCCTGCCGACTGCGCCCGGTCGGTGTCGGGCCTGCTCTCGGACCAGGCGCGTCGTGACGAGCTGAGCAGGCTGGCAACGGCCGCGGTTGCCCGCTACGACTGGGCAACCGTCGCCGACGACATCATCGCGGTCTACGACACGGTGCTTCCCAGCAACGGCTCGCGGCCAGGTCGGCGATGATGATCGACGCAATCTCAGTCTCGGCGGCGGTCGTTGCCGTCGCGTTCGGCCTCATCGCGGTCGGGATCGGCGCCTGGTTCACCTGGACTGCGCACCGGCTCGACTCGCTCCACCTGCGTTGTGAGGCCGCCCGCGCGATGCTCGAGCACCAGGCGCTGCGTCGGTCGGTCGCCGCGCAGGAGCTCGCCAGCAGCGGCGGCCTCGGCGACCCGGCCTCAGCTCTGCTCGTCAGCGACGCCGCCTTGGCGACCCGGGAGGAGCACGAGACTGACGACGATCGCTGGCAGGCGGAGTCTGACCTGACCGCGGCGTTACACGCTGTCGAACTCCCCAGCGACGGGTCGTACGTCGGCCAAGTGGTCGATGCGGCCCGTCGCCTCACCATGGCCCGCCGGATCCACAACGACGCAGTGGTCCTGGCCCTTTCGCTGCGCAGTCGGCGGCGAGTGCGGTGGTTTCGGCTCGCCGGGCACGCGGCAGCGCCGTCGATGGTCGCGTTCGACGACCGCATCCCATGAGCGAGGAGCCGAGTGGTGTCTCCGCGGAGTCAGCCCCTCCGATACCTGTGTGAGGGGCGCTACGCCGTACGATGGAGGCATCCCCGCAGACCACACGTGAGGCTCATCGTGACCCAAGATCCCAACCCCTCTACGCACACGCCCGTGACCGGCACGGCCAAGGTCAAGCGTGGAATGGCCGAGATGCTCAAGGGCGGCGTGATCATGGACGTCGTCACGGCAGAGCAGGCCAAGATCGCCGAGGATGCCGGCGCCGTTGCGGTGATGGCCCTCGAGCGCGTGCCCGCTGACATCCGTGCGCAGGGCGGGGTGTCGCGGATGAGCGACCCCGACATGATCGACCGCATCATCTCCGCCGTTTCGATCCCGGTGATGGCCAAGGCCCGGATCGGGCACTTCGTCGAGGCGCAGATCCTGCAGAGCCTCGGTGTCGACTACGTCGACGAGTCCGAGGTGCTGACGCCGGCCGACTATGCCAACCACATCGACAAGTGGCAGTTCACGGTTCCGTTCGTGTGTGGGGCGACCAACCTCGGTGAAGCGCTGCGCCGGATCACCGAAGGGGCGGCGATGATCCGCTCGAAGGGTGAGGCAGGCACGGGCGACGTGTCGAACGCGACCACGCACATGCGTGCCATCCGGGCGGAGCTCCGCCGGCTCACGGTGCTCCACGACGACGAACTGTTCGTCGCGGCCAAGGAGCTCCAGGCTCCCTACCCGCTCGTCAAGGAGGTCGCCGAGGCAGGGAAGCTGCCCGTGGTGCTGTTCACCGCGGGAGGCATCGCCACGCCGGCCGACGCAGCCATGATGATGCAGCTCGGCGCCGAGGGCGTCTTCGTAGGCTCCGGAATCTTCAAGTCGGGCAATCCCGAGCAGCGGGCAGCGGCGATCGTCAAGGCCACCACCTTCCACGACGACCCTGACGTGCTCGCGAAGGTCTCACGCGGCCTCGGCGAGGCCATGGTCGGTCTCAACGTCGACGAGATCCCGCAGCCTCACCGGCTCGCCGACCGCGGCTGGTGACCGGCCGCATCGACGCACGTCAGGGCTGAGAGGGTTATCCATGGCCATTGGGAGCCCTGACAAGGCCGCACGTCTCGAGCAGTTGCGGGGCTACGCCCGGGTGCAGGTCTGGTCCGGGTATGCCGACGACGCCCAGGTACGCCGCGAAGTGGCTGAGGCGGTCCGCGACGAGGTCAGTGACGAGGACCGGGTGCGGGTCCTGGTCGACGAGATGGTCGAGGCCGCCCACGACGACCTGGCCAAGGCGGCCGCCACCTGGCCGGTCGAGACGTCATACGACCGGTTCCAGCAGGCGCTGCGCGCGCTCGAGCAAGCTGACGTGGTCGTACTCGAGGCGTGCCAGGACCACTGGTCGGCCGACGAGGAGCTACGCCGCCGCGCCGAGGCAGGCCGTCAGCCCCGCGGAATCGCGTACTTCACGCCCGCCGACGTCTGGCACGCCGTCGACCACGAGATGCTCGAGCTCAACGTCTGGCACGGCAACAGCGCCAACGTCCGCGAGGGCGACGACCTGATCACGTTCGTACAGCAGGTGCTAGCCGACCACGGCCTGACGACGCGCTTCGACGAAGGGCGGCTGGAGGTCACGATGGCCTGGGAGCGACGGCCGGGAACTGCTCCAGACCCTCACGCTCAGTGACCGATGGGTGACCTTCTGCCATCACTCTCTGTGAAGTTTTCCAAGACCCCTTGGTTCTGATTACACTTTGTGATTGATCATTTACTCTGCGTTACAACGCTGTGACCTGGGACTTTGCCCAGTTGTGACTAGATGGCACTAGTCATTCCGACTAGGCGCCGCCACCGGTTGGACAGTCACGGAGCGTCACCTGGTCGGACCTCTACATCGAACGTTCCGTCACTGTCCGGAATCCTTGTAGCCGCATCTCGCAGGCCACATGCTTCGGATTGTCAGACCGGCGAGCGCAGTCTCCGCACTCACCGGGTTCCGGTTCCCCCAGCGTTACCGGCTTCGCGCCAGCACTGACGAAACCGAAAAGGACACACGAGATGCGTACTTCAATCCGCACCACCGCAGTCGCCGCCACCGTCGTCGCCCTCGCCGGCGCTGGCGTTGCCTTCGCCGCCTGGACCACCACCGGCACCGGCAACGGCTCAGCCACGGCGGGCACCTCCGCCGCGCTGACCGTCAACGTCAACACCGCGACCGGCCTCTTCCCGACCGGCTCAGTCAGCGTTCCCTTCACCGTTACCAACACAAACCCGTACAGTGTGACCTTGACGGGCGCCACAGCGGGCAGCTTCACCGTTGACGCCGGTCACGCCACCTGCAACGTCGCGGCGATCAGCGGAGCCCCCGTCACCTTGACGGACACGATCCTCCCCGCCGCAACGAGCGCTTCACGCAACGTGGTCATCTCGATGAGCAACGCCGCCACCGATGCCTGCAAGGGTGCGACGTTCAACTTCGCCCTGACCGTCTCCGGCGCCAGCTCCTGATCCACGGCACCTGACCACCTGTTCCGAATACCGCATCTCGACGGAGACCGACGTGACCGAGCTCATCCCCACCCGTCGCCTGGTACCAGCGCTCATCGCGCTGCTACTTGCGCTACTGGGCTGCTGGGCACTTGAGCTCGGCACGTCGTCCGACGGGCACGCGGCCTTGGTGCTTACGGGCACCGGCGTCGGCCGCGCGGGCATACCTGCCCACACCGATGCAGCCGCACCTCAACTCGCACCAACCGGTTCTTACTCTGACCCGGGCAGTGGCGTTGCATCCCTCGCCCTCCCGGCAGGCGCCCGCGATGAGGGCCCGCAGACCAAGAAGCAGCTCGGCGTCACCGTTGGCGCCGTATCCGGGCTCTACCCCGGCCGCACACTTCGGGTCCCGGTGACCTACTCCAACCCCAACGCCTTCGACATCGTCGTCAACCACGTGCTCGTCAACACCACCGGCGCCGCAGGCTGCTACCCGTCCCAGTTCCGGACCGGGGCGCCAGCCGCTCGCCTCAACATTCTCCCGCACCAGGCCGTCACCTCCTTCGTGAAGTTAGGCATGCGACGTACCGCACCTGACGCCTGCAAGGGCGTTGAGGTAGGCGTCCACGTCGTCGCTCTGGCAGTAAAGAAGTGAAACGCCTGGGCTTGGCCACACTTGTCCTCGTGGCTGCCCTCGCGATCCAACCCCTGACCGGCTGGGGCTCCTGGACTGTGAACAACACCGGTTCAGGAACCGCTGTCGCGACCTGGGTACTCACCCCGGCAGCCCCCACCGTCACGAAGGTGGGCGCAAACACGAGGATTGCCTGGCTCCAAGGCACGCTCGCCCAAGGCACAGTCGTGACGTCCTACATCGTGCGCCGCACCGTCGGCGCCACGAGCACCGTCATCTGCACTGTGAACGAGCCGGCTCGCTACTGCAACGACACTTCTCCCGGGACCGTCCCCGCGACTTACACGGTCACCAATGTCTACAGGTCCTGGACTGGCTCCGCCAGCCCCGGCACGACGTTCACCCACGACACGATCGTTCCGGTTACGACGCTGTCGAGCCTTCCAGCTCCGAACGCCGCGGGCTGGAACACGACCGCCCCGACGCTGACGTTAACGGCTACCGACGCCGGCTCTGGCGTCTCCTCAATCACCTACAAGAT
>CAWERR010000002.1:0-207142 GCA_963811585.1 uncultured Actinomycetota bacterium | reverse complement strand
TCACAGTTGCCGTCTTGTCCTGGGCGGTTTCACCACGTCGGACACCAGCACAACGATCTCGTCATCGCTCGTCGCTGAGCGCAGCGCGTCAGTGAACTCCTTGCGCACCAACGCGCGAGCGAGCTGGGTAAGCAGCACCATGTGCACTTGGTCGCCTTCGGCGGGCGCGGCGATCAAGAAGACCAGGTCCGCCGAGCCGTCCTTAGCGCCGAAGTCGATGGGTGGGGTGAGCCGGGCGAACACGAGCGTGGCCTCCGACACGTGCGGCGACCGGCAGTGGGGGATGGCGAGACCACCCGGCATACCTGTCGACGACTTGGCCTCGCGGGTGAACACATCGGCCGCAAGACCGTCGGGGTTGCTGCAGCGACCAGCGTCGGCGACAAGCCGAGACAGCGCCACGATGACGTCGTCCTTGGTGTCCCCGAAGGATGCGTCGAGGGCGACAAGGTCGGAAGTGATGAGTGATGGCACTGGAGGATTCCTTGCGTGAGCCGTCAGCGACGGGTGGGGAGCGGTGTGACGACGACGCCGTCACGGTCTAGGTGGGATTCACGGGGCATCGTCGACCCGGGAAGAGCGGCGGCAGCGGCGCCGTATGCGACTGCTTCACGGAGCCGGTCTGGTGCATCGAAGCCGCGTAGATCGGCCAGCAGGTAGCCCGCTAGGCTGCTATCGCCGGCGCCGACCGTGCTGCGCACGGTGATGCGCGGGGGAGTGGCCCGCCAGACATCGTCGGCGGAGACCAACACCGCTCCTTGCGAGCCGAGTGTCAGCAGGACCGAGGCGGTGCCCTCGGACACGAGTCGACCAGCGGCGGTTACCGCGGCATCGAGGTCGGTCTCAAGCGTTAACGGGTCGTCGCCGGTGAGGGAGGCGAGCTCTTCGGCGTTCGGCTTCAGCAGGTCAGCCTTGGCCGCCGCGCCGACCACCTCGATCAGTGGCTTGCCTGACGTGTCGACGGCGACCCGGCGTCCGGCCTGCTTGAGCTGGGCGGTCAGGTCGGCATACCAGCCAACTGGTGCGCCGGGAGGCAGCGAACCGGACAGCACGACCCAGCCGTGGCCCTGTGACCGCGCCAGCAGGCGCTCGCCGAGGCGGTCGAGGACGTCGGAGGAGAACTCGTGACCGGGGTCGTTGAACTTGGTGGTGGTGCCGTCGGGCTCGGTCACCGTGATGTTGACGCGCGACGGGCGGCCGACCGGCACGTTGATGGGGTGGACTCCAGCGGCGACGAGACCCTTGACGAGCAGGTCGTCGTTGTCGGCGGGCAGGACGGCGACGGCGGGTTCGCCGGCGTACGCGACTGCGCGGGCGACGTTGACGCCCTTGCCACCGGCTTCGTCGCCAACGCTCAGCGCGCGAAACACTTCACCGCGCTCGATCGGGCCGTCGATGGCCATCGTCCGGTCGACCGAAGGGTTGGCCGTCAGAGTCACGATCACGCGATCACCACGTCGATGTCGAGCGCCTCAAGGGCGGCCACGTCGGTGTCGCGCACCTCGTCGTCGGTCACGACCGCGTCGACGAGATCGAGCCTTCCGAAGCGGACCATGCTTTCTTGGCTGAACTTGCGGGAGTCGGTGAGGACGACCACGCGGCGACCGGCCATGATCATCGCCGACTTGACCGCCGCTTCGTCGTGGTTGGGCGTGAACAGTCCGCGGTTGACGTCAAGTGCGTTGACACCGATGAACGACACGTCGACCCGCAGGTCCTCGAGGGTTGCGAGTGCCGACGCACCGACGCTGACCTGGCTCACCGGGCGGACGCGGCCGCCGAGGATGTGCAGCTCGATGCTGGCAGGGCCGCTGTTGCGGCCGGTGATGATAGACGCGATCGGTGCGGCGTTTGTGATCACCGTCAGCGCAGGGTCGACAGGAAGGAGTGTGGCGAGCCGACCTGTCGTGGTGCCGCCGTCGAGGATGATGCTGCCTCCCGAGCCGGGGAGCAGGTCGAGCGCGGCTCGCGCGATCCGGTCCTTCTGGGGGGCAGCCGTCACGTCACGCTCGGCAAGAGCCGGCTCAAGCGGCGTGAGCGCGTTGGGCGAGACCGCCCCACCATGCACGCGGTGCACGACTCCCTGCTGCTCGAGCACGGCAAGGTCCCGGCGCACGGTCTCGGTTGTGACACCGAATGTCTCGGCGGCCTGGGTGACCCCGACGCGGCTGTCCCGGGAGACGAGCTCAGCGATGGCGTGTTGGCGCTCAGTGGCATACACCTGTGGGATGTCCTCTCGCTGGCGGGGGGTGGTGACGGTGAAGAATCGGGTGAGCCGCCCGTTAGCGGATCCGACTGGATGTTGTATTAGTTTGTTTTACGCCCGATCACTTGACTTGTCAAGCCCGACGAGGCAGAATTCTGCAGAGATTGCCACATGAAGTCAACAAAAGCCACCGATCGGCTGGTGGGTCGCGCAGATCAGCGGACTCACCGCCAGGTGGCAGGAAGAGGGCCGAGATGACGCTCGCCGCTGACCGCACCACCAGGCACGGCACCCCGGTGGTGCCCGGCATTGCCGTCGGGCCGGTGATCCGCCCGGCAGCCCCGATCGACCTGAGCGGCGTCGCCGCGCTGCCCGCTGGACCGGACGAGTCGGCCAGGTTTGCGGCAGCGGTCGAGACCGTCGCCGGAAGGTTGCGGGCGCGCGCTGCTGACGCGGTCGGCGTGGCGGCCGAGGTGCTGACCGCACAGGTCGGGCTCGTCGCCGACAAGGGCTTGCGCAAACAGGTCGAGAAGGCCATCGCGGCCGGGGCATCTGCGGAGGCCGCGACAGTCTCCGCGGTCGACCGGTTCGCCGAGATGTTCGAGCAGGTCGGCGGGATGATGGCCGAGCGAGTGACCGACCTGCGCGACCTCGGTGGCCGAGTGGTGGCCGAGCTACGCGGGCTCCCCGAACCCGGCATCCCGCGACCCGACGTCCCGTCGGTCTTGCTGGCCGAAGACCTCGCACCCGCCGACACGGCCGGCCTTGAGCCGAGCTTTGTGGTTGCCCTTGCCACCAGCTTTGGCGGACCCACCAGTCACACTGCGATCATCGCCCGCCAGCTCGGCATCCCTTGCGTTGTCGCTGCCGACATCGATGACATCGACGCCGGGACTGTGGTGCTCGTCAACGGCGGCAACGGCGACGTCGTCATTGACCCTGACCCGGCCGAGGCCGCGGCCCTGATCAAGGTCGACCAGGAGACCCGAGCGGCAGCGGCCCAGTGGAGTGGACCTGGGGCGACGTACGACGGCGCGGCTATCTCGATCTACGCAAACGTCCAGGACGGTGCGTCGGCGCGGTCCGCTGCTGACGGACCGAGCGAGGGCGTCGGGCTGTTTCGCAGTGAGCTGGCGTTCCTTGGGCGAGACGCCGAGCCTTCGGTCGAGGAGCAGGCGGACATCTACGGACAGGTCTTCGCGGCGTACGGCGACCGTCGGGTCGTCATTCGCACCCTCGACGCGGGGTCCGACAAGCCGATGAAGTTCGCCACCTTGCCTGACGAGCCCAACCCGGCGCTCGGCGTGCGCGGTCTCAGGCTCGCGCGGGGCAACCCGGGGCTGATGACCAGGCAGCTCGACGCCATTGCCCGGGCCGCCGAGGCGACCGGCACGGAACCCTGGGTGATGGCACCGATGGTGGCCACCGCCACCGAGGCCGCCGACTTCGCTGCGCAGGTGCGCGAGCGAGGGCTCACCCCTGGCGTCATGGTCGAAGTGCCGGCGGCTGCGCTGCTGGCGCACCGGCTGCTTCAGCATGTGGACTTCCTGTCGATCGGCACGAACGACCTCTCGCAGTACACGATGGCCGCTGACCGGCTGTCAGGTGAGCTGGCCGGGTTGACCGATGCCTGGCAGCCCGCGGTGCTTCACCTGATCGCCATCACAGCGGCCGCGGGTAGGGAGGCCGGCAAGCCGGTCGGCGTCTGCGGTGAGGCCGCAGCTGATCCGCTGCTCGCCTGCGTGCTGATGGGCGTGGGGATCACCTCACTCTCGATGGCGGCGTCGGCGATCGGCACGGTCGGGGCATCCATCGCCTCGTCGACGAAGGGCGACTGTGAGGCGGCCGCCGAGGCAGCGCTCGCGGCCAGCGACCCAGTCGAGGCACGCGCCGTGGCTGCGGCCGCCTTGCGCCGCTGACGCCGCCCCCCTCCACCGAACGGGTGATTACGGACGCTGATCGGGCGGGATGCGTCTCGCCGCCTCCGCGAGCCTCGCCAGGCTGCGACCCTGATCTTGTGAGCATCTGCTCTCGCATACGCGCGGCGATCCGGGGCTGTTGAGGGGGAGTCCCGGATCGGCAAGCGTGCTCACCGGCATGGGAGAGTTGCCTCGACAAGCAGACGAGTCGAGGAGAGGACCCCAACCCGGTGCAGGTGTGGCATGACACGGCGGAGATCGACCCACGACTTGGCTCGACCGTCGTCACGATCGGGAACTTCGATGGCGTCCATCTGGGCCATCGCCACGTGCTCGCGCGTGCTCACGAGCTCGCCACCGAGCTCGGTGGTCTTCCTGTCGTGGCGGTGACGTTCGACCCGCATCCGCTCAGCGTGATCCGCCCCGACAAGGCGCCTCAGCCACTGACCTCGCTCGACCGCCGCATCGCGCTGCTCGCCGACGCAGGGGCGGACGCGGTGCTCGTCATCACGTTCACGCCTGAGGTTGCGCGAGTGCCGGCAGCCGAGTTCGTCACCGATTACGTGCTCGGGAAGCTGCACGCCGCGGGCGTCGTCGTCGGTGAGAACTTCCACTTCGGTCACCGCGCCCTCGGCAACGTCGACCTGCTCCGCGAGCTCTGCGGCGAGCAAGGTGTGACGGTCGTGGGTCTACCGCTCGACGGTCCGGGTGACGAGGGCGGCGAGGCCTGGTCGTCGTCATACGTCCGCAAGCGTCTCTCCGAAGGCGACGTCGCCGCGGCCACCCGAGCGCTGGGGCGGCCGTTCGCCGTCCGAGGGTATGTCGTCCAGGGTGAGCAGCGGGGACGCGAGCTCGGCTACCCGACCGCCAACGTGCCGGTCGAGACGAGCCGCACCGCCGTCCCCGCCGACGGCGTCTATGCCGGCTGGACGCGCCGCCTCGACCAGGCGGACGCACCGTGGTGGCCGGCCGCGATCTCGGTCGGGACCAACCCGACCTTCGACGGCGTAGACCGTCGTGTCGAGGCGTACGTCCTCGACCGGACCGACCTCGAGCTGTACGGCGTCATCATCGAGATCGCCTTCACCGAGAACCTCAGAGGCCAGGTCAAGTTCGACTCGGTCGACGCACTGGTCGAACAGATGAAGGACGACGTTGACCGGGCGCGCGACCTGCTGGTCGAGCAGCCGCCGCCTTGAGTGTCGCGAGTGGCCGACGTGGTGCAGGTGATGACACGCGCGATGTCGGCCACTTGAGGGGGAATCTGCTTAGCCGGTTAGCGTGGGCCAGATGACCGATGAGGAACGCGCGGCCACGGTCGTCGAGGCCGAGCGCTGGTTCGAGCAGCACGGTCTGCCGTACTTCGTCGCGGGCAACGAGCGACGCGTGCTGGCGGCTCTCCGCCGTACGCGGCTTGCTCCCGTCGCGCTGATCGCCTTCGTCGTCGGGGCCGCGGCGGGAGTGGGCGTCGGCCTGATGACCACCGACATTTCGACAGGGGTGCTCGTCGGCGCCGTCTCAGTCGCTGGCCTCGTCCTCATCTACGCCCTGGTGTCGCTGCACCTGCAGCCGATCGTGCGATGGGCAGCAGGCCATACGTTCGGCAGCCTCAGCTGGCTGTTCCCCCTGATCACCCGAGCGCTGCCTTTGCTGCTGTTGTTCATCACGTTCCTGTTCATCAACACCGAGGTCTGGCAGGTCAGCAGCGCACTCGACCGCGGGCTGCTATGGCTGACCGTGCTGCTGTTCGCGGGTGTGGCGATGGCGTTCCTGCTGGTGCGGCTTCCGGAGGAGGTACGACGCGTCAGCGACGAGGCGGACGACGAGGGCCTGGTGCGGATCTGCCAGGGCACTCCCGTCGCAGCAGCGGCCGCGGACGTCACTCAGGAGGCGGTGGTGAGGTTGTCGCCGATCCAGCGGGCCAACCTGGTCCTGGTGCTGTTGTTCTCGCAGGCCCTGCAGGTCTTCTTGCTGGCTCTGTCGGTGTTCGGCTTCTTCCTCGTCTTCGGCAAGGTTGCGATCAGCGACTCGGTGATCGAGTCCTGGGTCGGTCACCCGCCGACGAAGCTGCCGTCGCTCGACTGGCTCCCGGTCAGCAACGAGCTCTTCCAGGTGGCGGTGTTCCTTGCCGCGTTCTCGGGCCTCTACTTCACCGTCTATGCCGTCACCGACGAGAACTACCGCAAGCAGTTCTTCACGTCGATCGCCGAGGAGCTCGAGCGGGCGGTCGGCGTACAGACGGTCTATCGAGCGCTGCGGAGCCGCAGCTGAGGGTCGATCGCGCCCGTTGCGAGTAGACGGGAGAGGCATACTGATTACATGATTACAGGCCAACCCCTGCGAGCACGGCTCTCTCGGGTGTCACCGACCAACGAGACGCACCGCGTGACATCGCTGGAGCTGTTCTTCGACCTCGTGTTCGTCTTTGCGTTCACCCAGGTGACGCAGTTGATGGCCGACGACCCGACCGCGACCGGGGCATTGCGAGGGCTTGTCCTGCTGGCCCTGCTCTGGTGGGCCTGGTGTTCCTACGCATGGCTGGGCAACCAGGCCCATGCCGATGAGGGAGTGGTGCGGGCGACCGTCATCGTGGCGATGGCCCTGATGTTCGTCGTGGCGTTGGCGATCCCGGAGTCGTTCGAGGACGGGGCGGGCGGACTCTTCATGCCCGTTGTCCTTGCCGTTTGCTATGCCGCGCTGCGGATGGTCCATCTGGGCTGCTATCTGGTCGCTGCCGCGGACGACACTGCGCTGCGTCGACAGCTCATGATCACGGCGCTGCCGGTCGCGGGAGCTGCCGTGCTGCTGGTGGTCGGAGGGGCGCTCGGGCCGCCGTACCAGACCGGCCTGTGGGCAGCGGCACTCCTCGTCGACTACCTCGGAATCTGGATCGCGGGGACGTCGGGATGGCGGCTGCCGAGCCCAGGCCATTTCGCCGAGCGACACGGCTTGATCGTCATCGTGGCGCTGGGAGAGTCGCTGGTGGCCATCGGAGTCGGCGTGGGCGAGCACCCAGTGTCGGTGAACGTGCTCGCGGCAGCGGTGCTCGGCGTCGCCGTCGCCGTGAGTCTGTGGTGGTTGTACTTCGACGTGGTGGCACACGTCGCCGAAGGAGTGCTGTCGCGCACGCGGGGGCAGGAACGCAGCAGGCTGGCCAGGGACTCCTACACCTACCTGCATTTCCCGATCGTGATCTCGATCATCTTCCTCGCCCTGGGGTTGAAGAAGGTCCTCGAGTACGTCTCGGACACCGACCATCACACGCTCTCGGATGCGCTGACGGGCGTGCCCCTGGTCGCGCTCTATGGCGGTGTCGCCGTGCACCTGTTGGGCCACGTCGCGTTCCGCCGCCGCAATGTCGGCACCTGGAACGTCCATCGCACCCTGGTTGCCCTCCTGCTCGTGGCCCTCTTGCCGCTCGCCTGGCAGCTTCCCGCGCTCGCCGCGCTGGCGCTCGTCGCCGCCCTCCTGGCTGCGTTGGTCGGCTACGAGGTGCTGCGCTTCGGCGCTGCCCGCGACCAGGTCCGCCAACACGAGAGCTAGCAGCACGTCCCGCCGTCGGTCGACCGTCCCGCCGTCGGTCGAGCGGCCTCCCGTCGGTCGAGCGGTCTCCCGTCGGTCGAGCGGCCTCCGGTCGGTCGAGCGGCCTCCCGTCGGTCGAGCGGCCTCCCGTCGGTCGAGCGCCCCACCGTCGGTCGAGCGCCCCACCGTCGGTCGAGCTTGTCGAGACCCGGTGATCTCGACAAGCTCGATCAGCGGGGATCGGTCGATCAGCAGGGCCCGTCGATCAGCGGCTCAGCCGGAGGTGATGTCGTCGAGCTGGATGACGGCGTAGCCAGCCTCGTCGGAGGCGGCCAGGTCGACGGTCGCCAACAACGCCCAGTCGTGGAAACCCTGCGGGTCGTGCAGGATCTGCCTGACGTGCCACTGGCCCGGCTCGCTCGCGTCGTCGATGATGAGCAGCCCTGGCCCACGGGCGTCGGCGTCGGTCAGCAAGGTCTGGTGCTCGTCCCAGTACGTCGCCATGGCCTCTTGCCAGGCCTCGGCGTCCCAGCCAGCATCCGCGTCCAGCTCGCCCAGCTCGCCCAGCTCGGCCCAGTCGTGACGGGCAGCAAGCTCGACCCGGCGGAACATCGCGTTGCGCACCAGCACCCGGAAAGCGCGTGGGTTGCCGGTCACCGGGCGGACATCGGCGTCGAGCGGAGGCCGGACGAGATCGGCCGGGTCGATGTCGTCTCCGGCCGCCAGCTTCTCCCATTCGTCGAGCAGTGAGGAGTCGACCTGGCGGGCGAGCTCACCGAGCCATTCGACGAGGTCGTCGAGCTCGTCGTTGCGGGCGGACTCCGGCACGGTGTGGCGCAGGGCGCGGTAGGCGTCGGTGAGGTAGCGCAGCACCAGCCCTTCGGAGCGGGCAAGGCCGTAGAAGCCGACGTACTCGACGAACGTCATGGCGCGCTCGTACATGTCACGGACGATCGACTTCGGTCGAAGCGGGTGGTCGGCCACCCAGGGATGACCCTTGCGGTAGGTCTCGTAGGCGGCTTCGAGGAGCTCGGCCAGGGGCTGCGGGTGGGTCACCTCCTCGAGGAGCTCGAGGCGTTCGTCGTACTCGATGCCATCGGCCTTCATCACGGCCACGGCCTCGCCGCGCGCCTTGAACCGTTGCGCCGACAAGATCTGGCGGGGGTCCTCGAGGGTGGACTCGATCACCGACACGACGTCGAGGGCGTACGTCGGCGACGCCTGGTCGAGCAGCGCCAGCGACGCCATTGCGAAGGCGGACAAGGGCTGGTCGAGGGCGAAGTTGGCCTGCAGGTCGACGGTGAGGCGGACGCCGCGACCGTCCGGCTCGGGCTCCGCGAGCCGTTCGACGACACCGCCCGCGACAAGGGCGCGGCTGATCGCAATCGCGTGACGGATGTGAGTGCGTTGCGCTGCGGGGTCCTCGTGGTTGTCGGTGAGGAGGCGGCGCATGGCGGCGAAGGGGTCACCGGGTCGGGCGATGACGTTGAGAAGCATCGAGTGAGTGACGGCGAAGCTCGACGTGAGCGACTCGGGCTCTGCGGCTACGAGCTTGGCGAAGGTCTTCTCGCCCCAGCTGACAAAGCCTTCGGGGGCTTTCTTGCGTTGGACCCGGCGGAGCTTCTTCGGGTCGTCGCCTGCCTTCTTGACCAGGCGGGCGTTCTCGACCTCGTGCTCGGGTGCCTGGACGACGACGCTCCCGACTGTGTCGTAGCCGGCGCGTCCGGCCCGGCCGGAGATCTGGTGGAACTCGCGGGCACGCAGATGGCGGGTGCGGATGCCGTCGTACTTGGCGAGGCCGGTGAGCACGACGGTGCGGATCGGCACGTTGATGCCGACGCCGAGGGTGTCGGTGCCGCAGATGACCTTGAGCAGGCCGGCCTGGGCCAGGGTCTCGACGAGACGGCGGTAGCGCGGCAGCATGCCGGCGTGGTGGACGCCGATGCCCATCCGGATGAGCCGGCTCAGGGTGCGGCCGAAGCCGGCGGCGAAGCGGAAGTCCCCGATCAGGGCGGCGATCAGGTCGCGTTCCTCGCGGGTCGCGACTTTCAGGCTCGAGAGGGCTTGGGCGCGCTCGATGGCTTCGGCCTGCGTGAAGTGCACGACGTACACAGGCGCCTGGTGCGTGGTGAGGAGTTCCTCGAGCGTCTCGTGGATCGGGGTCGTGACGTAGGAGAAGTGCAGTGGGACGGGTCGGTCGCTCGACGCGACGACGGCCGTGCGGGTGCCGGTACGTCGCGTGAGGTCGTCGCGGAACCGCGTCATGTCGCCGAGCGTCGCCGACATGAGCACGAACTGGGAGCCGGTGAGCTCCAGCAACGGCACCTGCCATGCCCAGCCACGGTCAGGCTCGGCGTAGAAATGGAACTCGTCCATCACCACCAACCCGATGTCGGCATCTTTGCCTTCGCGCAGCGCATGGTTGGCGAGGACCTCGGCAGTGGCGGTGATGATGGGCGCGGTGGGGTTGACGGCAGCATCGCCGGTCAGCATGCCGACCTTGTCGGGGCCGAACGCGTCGCAGAGTGCGAAGAACTTCTCCGACACGAGCGCCTTGATGGGCGCGGTGTAGTAGCTGCGCCTGCCGGCCGCGAGAGCGGCGAAGTGCGCCCCCGCGGCGACCAGGCTCTTGCCTGATCCGGTCGGCGTGGCGAGGATGACGTTCGCCCCATCGACGATCTCGATCAGCGCCTCGGTCTGGGCCGGGTAGAGGGTCAGCCCTTGGTCGGTCGTCCACGACTCGAACGCGTCATACACCGCATCCGGCGTTGGATCTGCGGGGATGCGGGCGAGGAGCGACGGAGGCTCGGCGGGGTGCATGGTGCCCCCATCTTCCCTCAGCGCCCCGGCGCGACCCCCGGCGATCGACTCACTCCGGCGATCGAGCTTGTCGAGATCCCGGTGGTCTCGACAGGCTCGACCAGCGGGAGGGAAGTCTCGACAGGCTCGACCAGCGGGGGTCGACCGGCGAAGTGGGCGATGAGTGACGATTGGGAGGCCGCGGGGTCGCGCTGATACCCTGGCAGGTGCCGTGTGACGGCCGCGGAACGATAGTGCCCGGGTGAACAGGCCCCGGCGCGCCGCGCAACGAAACCCCGAAGGGAGATCGCGTGTCACTTGACGCTGCGACCAAAAGGCAGATCATCGACAACTACGCAACTGGAGACGGTGACACCGGTTCGCCCGAGGTGCAGGTAGCCCTGCTCACCAAGCGCATCTCCGACCTGACCGAGCACCTTAAGGAGCACAAGCACGATCATCACAGTCGTCGTGGCCTGCTGCTCCTCGTCGGTCAGCGCCGTCGGTTGCTCAACTACCTGCAGAAGACCGAGATCCAGCGCTACCGCAGCATCATCGAGCGCCTCGGCCTGCGTCGATAGGCTTTTCGCTCTCTCGACTCAAACTGAATAGAGTTCCACGAAGCTTCACAACCGAATAGCACCACCAGATGGGTGCTCCCACACGGGGAGTACCACAACCCAAAGTGACGTCACGCGCTGACGCTCGCGAAGCGAGGAAGCCGGTCCTCGGTAGTGGCTCTCGGGACACCTGCACAGCAGGCCCGCCCCGCAAGCCTCGATCGAAGACCGGCCTCGGCGAGAGACGTATGCGTCGGGCAGCAGGCAGACCGGCATACCCGGCCCCGCCGCCGCGACGCAGACCGTAACTGACGCCGGTGGACCTGCTCTCGAAGCAGCCCACCCTGACAGGCCCCCGCGCCTGCGGCGTACAACGTGCGACGTCACATGTTTGAGAAAGGACTCCCATGACGGGATCCGACCCCCAGTCCGTAGAAACCGTGATTGACAACGGTGCTCACGGAAAACGCACGATCCGCTTCGAGACCGGGCAGCTTGCCCGCCAGGCCGCCGGCTCCGCCGTCGCCTACCTCGACGAGGAGACCATGTTGTTGTCGGCGACGACCGCCGGCAAGCACCCCAAAGACCACTTCGACTTCTTCCCCTTGACCGTTGACGTCGAGGAGCGGATGTATGCCGCCGGACGTATCCCGGGCTCGTTCTTCCGCCGCGAAGGCCGGCCGTCCGAAGACGCCATCTTGACCTGCCGCCTGATCGACCGACCGCTGCGGCCGTCGTTCGTCTCGGGCCTGCGCAACGAGGTCCAGGTCGTCATCACGGTGATGGCGCTGCACCCCGACGCGCCGTATGACGTGTTGGCCATCAACGCTGCCTCCTTGTCGACGCAGCTCTCCGGGCTGCCGTTCAGCGGCCCCATCGGTGCCGTCCGGGTGGCGCTCATCGACGGCCAGTGGGTGGCATTCCCCAAGCACAGCCAGACCGAAGACTCCGTCTTCGACATGGTCGTGGCCGGCCGTGTCACCGACACCGGCGACGTCGCGATCATGATGGTCGAGGCCGAGTCGACGCTGGCGACCTGGGAGAAGGTTCGCGCCGGCGCCCAGGCACCGACCGAAGAGATCGTCGCCGAGGGCCTCGAGGCCTCCAAGGCGTTCATCAAGCAGCTGTGCGTGGCGCAGCAGCAGCTCGCCGACGTGGCAGCCAAGCCGGTCACCGAGTTCCCACGCTTCCTCGACTACCAAGACGACGCGTTTGCGTCCGTCGAGGCGGCTGCGCAGAGCGACCTCGCCTCCGCGCTGACCATCGGCGGGAAGCAGGAGCGCGAGGAGCGCCTCGACGAGATCAAGGCAGTCGTGCTGGAGAAGCTCGGCGGCGATTTCGAGGGTCGCGAGAAGGAGATCGGTGCCGCATTCCGATCCCTGACCAAGCAGCTCGTCCGCGAGCGCGTGCTCCGCGACCAGGTCCGCATGGACGGCCGCGGACTCACCGACATCCGCACGCTCTCGGCCGAGGTCGGAGTGCTGCCCCGGGTGCACGGATCGGCGCTGTTCGAGCGTGGTGAGACCCAGATCCTGGGCGTCACGACACTCAACATGCTGTCGCTCGAGCAGAAGCTCGACACGCTCTCCCCGGAGACGAGCCGCCGCTACATGCACAACTACAACTTCCCGCCGTACTCCACCGGTGAGACCGGACGCGTCGGTTCGCCGAAGCGCCGCGAGATCGGCCACGGCGCGCTTGCCGGCCGGGCGCTGCTGCCCGTCCTGCCCACGCGCGAGGAGTTCCCCTACGCCATCCGTCAGGTCTCCGAGGCGCTGAGCTCCAACGGCTCCACCTCGATGGGCTCGGTCTGTGCGTCCACCATGGCCTTGCTGAACGCCGGTGTGCCGCTGCGTGCGCCGGTCGGCGGCATCGCGATGGGCCTCATCACGGGAGAGGTCGACGGCGAGCAGAAGTTCGTCACGCTCACCGACATCCTCGGCGCCGAGGACGCCTTCGGCGACATGGACTTCAAGGTCGCCGGCACTCGCGACTTCGTCACGGCGTTGCAGCTCGACACGAAGCTTGACGGCATCCCGGCTGAGGTCCTCGGAGCCGCGTTGGGCCAGGCCCGCGATGCTCGGATGACGATCCTCGACGTGATGGCTGAGGCCATCGACTCACCCGACGAGATGGCACCGACCGCACCGCGCATCCTCACCATGAAGGTGCCCGTCGACAAGATCGGCGAAGTGATCGGGCCCAAGGGCAAGGTCATCAACCAGATCCAGGACGACACCGGTGCTCAGATCAGCATCGAGGACGACGGCACGATCTACGTCGGCGCCGACAACGGCGACGCGGCCGAGGCTGCGCGGGCGACGATCAACGCGATCGCCAACCCGACCATGCCCGAGATCGGCGAGCGCTACCTCGGCACGGTGGTCAAGACGACGAACTTCGGTGCGTTCGTCTCGCTGTTGCCAGGCAAGGACGGACTGCTTCACATCTCGAAGCTCCGTGCTCTTGCTGGCGGCAAGCGGGTCGAGAACGTCGACGACGTCGTCTCGGTCGGCCAGAAGCTCCAGGTCGAGATCCGCGAGATCGACGACCGGGGCAAGCTGTCGCTCGCACCAGTGGTCGAGGATTCCGAGTCGGCTGACGAGACTGTCGACGCCTGAGCGTCGTGATGCCCCAGCTGGCGACCGAGCAGCCGCTCGGGTCGACCCGCACGCTCCTGAAAGAGCGCGGCGACGGCGGACGGATGGGAGCCGTTGGCTCCACCGTCCGCCGCACCGTGCTCCCCGGCGGCCTCCGCATCGTCACCGAGGCGATGCCGGGGGCGCGCTCGGCCACACTCGGCCTCTGGACGGGTGTGGGCTCACGCGACGAGAGTCCGTCGCTCGACGGGGTCACCCACTTCCTCGAGCACTTGTTGTTCAAGGGCACGAAACGTCGTACGGCGCTCGATATCTCTGCCGAGCTTGACGCCGTCGGGGGAGAGCTCAACGCCTTCACCGGCAAGGAGTTCACCTGCTATCACGCGCGGGTGCTCGATGCCAATGTTCCGATCGCGGTCGACGTGCTGTGCGACATGGTCACGTCGTCGCTCATCCCGACCCCGGAGGTCGACAGCGAGCGCAACGTCATCCTCGAAGAGATCGCCATGCACGACGACGATCCCGACGACGTCGTGCACGACGCGTTCGTGTCTGCGATGTACGGTGGCGGACCGCTCGGCCGGGCGATCACCGGCAGCGTCGAGTCGATCAACGCGCTGACGCGACGCCAGATCGCTGGCTACTACCACCGCCGCTACACCGCGGACAACCTAGTCTTTGCGGCAGCGGGCAAGGTCGACCACGCAAAGCTCGTACGCCTTGTCCGTAAGGCGTTTTCGACTGCCGACGCGCTCGGAGATGCCGACCGCGGCCCTGCCCCGATCCGGGCAGCCGCGCGGCCGGCCGCGAGTCACAGCGGCATCAGCCTCGTCGAGCGTCCGACCGAGCTGGCGAGCTTCGTGATGGGCACTCCGTCCTACCCGCGAGGTGACGACCGGCGCTACGCCCTGGGTGTGCTCAACGGCATCGTCGGCGGCGGCACGTCGAGCCGGCTGTTCCAGGAAGTGCGCGAGCGTCGAGGCCTCGCCTACACGATCTACTCGTTCACGACCCAGTACGTCGACGCCGGCTACTTCGCCGTCGCCGGAGGCTGCATGCCTGACCGCCTCGACGACGTGCTCGGCATCTGTCGTGACGAACTTGCCAAGGTCGCGTCCGCGGGCACCACCGTCGAGGAGCTCGAGCGCGGCAAAGGGCAGCTGCGTGGAGCCCTCGTGCTGGGGCTCGAAGACGCCGGAGCTCGGATGACGCGAATCGGCAAGGCAGAGCTCGTGCCCGGCGGCTTGGTCGGGATCGACGAGTCCCTCGCCCAGATCGACGCCGTAACACTCGACGACGTACACGCGGTGGCGCAGCAGGTCCTCACGTCGGAGCCGACCCTTGCAGTGATCGGGCCGGAGCGGGCGCTCTCCCAGCTGCGCTGATCCATCATCCCCGCCGCAGCGCCAGGCCACGAGGGTGCGCACATCCCGTCCACTAGAGTCGGCCCGTGGTCAAGGTCGGAGTGATCGGTGCGGCGGGCAGCATGGGCTCGTTGGCATGCGAGTGGGTAAGGGCTGCGGACGGGCTCGAGCTCGCCGCCACCGTCAGCTCGAGCGACTCGATCGAGCACCTGGACGGGGTCGACGTCGCGGTTGACGTCACGCATCCGGGAGTGGTGATGGACCACGTGGCGTGGTGCATCGAGCACGGCGTCCACGTCGTGGCGGGCACGTCGGGTTTCACCCAGCAGCGGATCGATGCGATCGCCGACCAGTTAGGCGCCGAGCCCAGCGTGGGGGTCATCGTCGTGCCGAACTTCTCCATCGGTGCGGTGCTCATGATGCGGTTTGCGGCTGAGGCCGCGCCGTTCTTCGAGTCGGTCGAGATCGTCGAGCTGCACCACCCAGCGAAGCTCGATGCACCTTCCGGTACGTCGATCCGGACCGCCCAGCTCATCGCCGCCGCTCGCGCCGCCGCGGACGCCACGCCAATCCCCGACGCGACCCGCGACAATCCTCTCGGCAGTCGCGGCGGCGAAGTCGACGGTGTGCCGGTCCACAGCATCCGCGTGCGTGGCCTAGTCGCTCACCAAGAGGTCCTGCTGGGCAACCCTGGCGAGACGCTGACCGTGCGTCATGACATGCCCGACCGGGTCGCCGCAGAGCGCGGGTTACTCGCCGCCGTGAGGTATGTCGTCGACCACCCTGGTATGACGGTCGGCCTCGAACCCGTGCTCGGCTTCGACTGACCGGCGGGCGCTCAAAGCGCGAGGCGCAGCAGCGCGGTCGTAACAGCCGCCACCACGATCACCACGAGGAATGGTGCTCGCAGCAGTAGGGCAACAAAGCCAGCACCCACCCCGGCGAGCCGCGCGTCGATGGTGAGGTCTTGGCCGGTCGAGAACGTCTGCACGGCAACAAGTGCTGCGAGGAGTGCGACGGGCATCATGTCGGCGATCCTGTTGACGAGTGGTTGCTCGAGCCAGGTCTGCGGCACCGACAACCCCGCCAGCTTGAGCACGTAGCACCCCACTCCCGTGACGAGGATGGCGGTCCACATCAGTCACCACCGCCCGACGAAGACGCTGACGAAGACGAAGATGAAGGCCGACCTGACAACAGGCCGGCTAGGACAGCCACGCCTCCGGCCGCGATGACAGGAACGCCGGGCCGCGTCCCGGACACCAGAGCTAGCGCCAGCATCGCCGCGGCGACCGCGGTCAGCCGCGCCCGGAGGTCCGATAACCGGGGCCAGAGCAGAGCGAGGAACGCCGCTGGCACTGCTGCGTCGAGGCCGTAGGTCGCGGGGTCGCCGATCTCATTCCCGGCCACGGCACCGATGAGGGTGGCCGTGTTCCACAGCACGAACACAGACAGCCCGGTGACGAAGAAGCCCAGAGCGGCGTTTCGCGGGTCGCGTGGCTTGAGTGCCATGGCGGTCGACTCGTCAATGACCAGGTGGGCAGCAGCCCATCGACGTACCCCGCGGACGGGGAGCAGAGACGCGAGCTTTAGCCCGTAGAGAGTGTTGCGGGTGCCGAGCAGGAGCGCTGTGGCTGCCCCGGAGAACGCCGACCCGCCGGCGGCCGCCGCCACACCGATGAAGGCGAACTGCGACGCGCCGGTGAACACCAGGACGCTGAGGGCGCAGGTCTGCAGCACCGTGAAGCCTGAGGTGACCGCGATGGCTCCGAACGAGATGCCATAGGCGCCGGTTGCGATGCCTACACCGAGGGAGTCGGCGACCACCTGGCGCCGCTCGGGCGTGTCGGCGAGGCGGCGCATGCGTGCGAGGCTATCCGGCGGCTGACCGGCTCAGCTGCGGGTGCTTGCCATGTAGACAGCTCAGGTGAGGTCGGTGTGCAGCCGCACCTGCTTCACGACCACAGTGCCGTCACCGTGGAGGTCGAGCTCGCGATGTGCGCCATCGGCTGCCCATCCCTGCTCGACGAGAAATGCTCGAGACGCGTCATCGCTCGCGTTGAGCCACCAGATGCCGCGAGTGAACTTGTCAGACCGCATCGTGTCCGCGACCGCGTGGAGCAGCCGGGAGCCGTGGCCGAGATGGCGGTATGACGGGTCGACCGCAAACTCGGCGACCTCGCCGTCAGTGGCCGGGCTGGTGTCTTGGTCAGAAGCCGGAGCAGTCGCGGCGAACCCCCGGACGGTGGCGCGTTCGAGGGCGACGAGCACCCGCTGCCGCGCCTCCTTAGGCCGCGTGACCGATTGCGCCCAGGCGGCCTCGAACTCGTCCGCCGGCAGGGCCGCGAGTATGTCGGCGGGGAGCACGTCGACATACCGCTCTCGCCACGACAGCACCTGCACGGCGGCGATCGCAGCGGCGTCATCGGCCCAGGCCAGCCGCACACTCACGTCGGCGGTGGGCGTGGTCATGGCGCGATTGTGTCAGGGGCGGCGGGGCGGACTGGGAGCGCCCTTCACCGGGTCGCTGAGGACGCAGGTAGCCTCTCGGGATGCGTTTTGTGGTGTTCGGAGCCGGGGCTGTCGGTGGAGTCGTCGGTGGGCTGTTGCACCGCGCGGGACACGACGTCGTGTTGGTCGCGCGTGGCGAGCACCTAGCTGCGATTCAGCGAGGCGGACTGAGGCTGGAGACTCCGACGGGCGCAACCGTCGAGCGAGCTCGGGCGGTGGCGACACCCGCCGACGTCGACTGGCGCCCTGACGACGTCGTCCTGCTGTCGGTCAAGAGTGATGCGACGGGCGAGGCGGTGTCGGGCCTTGCCGCCGTCGCGCCGGCCAGCATCGCCGTCGTCTGCCTCCAGAACGGCGTGGCGAACGAGCCGGCAGTGTCACGCTGGTTCGAGCATGTCTACGGCGTGTGTGTGATGGCGCCGACGGGCCACCTGGAGCCGGGCGTGGTCGAGGCGCACTGCTCACCTGTGCCGGCGATCCTCGACATCGGGCGCTACCCGTCGGGTGTGGACGCCACCGCAGAACAGGTGGCGGCGGCATTCGAAAGCACCGGGATCGTGTCGGTGCCTCGCCCCGACATCATGCGGTGGAAGTACCGCAAGCTGATGATGAACCTCGGCAACGCCGTCCAGGCGGTCTGCGGCGGCGACGGGGTCGACGAGCTGCTGGATCTGATCCGGGTCGAGGGTGAGGACGCGCTGGCCGCTGCCGGAATCGAGCCGATCAGCGAAGCCGTCGACTGGGAACGCCGTGACGGCATACTGCAGATCAAGGAGATTCCCGGGCGGCCTCGCGGTGGCGGGTCGTCGTGGCAGAGCCTCCAACGACGTACCGGCGCGATTGAGGCTGACTACCTCAACGGCGAGATCGTCTGGCTCGGCCGGAAGTACGACGTCGCGACACCGGCCAACGAGCTCATCCGCCGCGAAGCGAATCGACTGGCTGCTCAACGCAGCGGCCCCGGCTCGGTCGATCCGCAGGAACTCCTCAAC
Source organism: uncultured Actinomycetota bacterium (assembly GCA_963811585.1). GTDB lineage: Bacteria > Actinomycetota > Actinomycetes > Propionibacteriales > Nocardioidaceae > JACDHG01. Next base: position 188,669 of record CAWERR010000002.1, on the reverse strand, counting down.
CGCCTCAAGCACGCGACCCAGTAGTCGGCGGTCGACGGTCCCTCCGCCGGTCGAGCGACCGGTGATCTCGACAAGCTCGATCAGCGGGTGGTGCGGTGGTCGAGCGTTCCTCCGGCGGTCGAGCGTTCCTCCGGCGGTCGAGCGTCCCTCCGCCGGTCGAGCGTCCCTCCGCCGGTCGAGCTTGTCGAGACCCCCGGCGATCTCGAGGGACGCAGTTACGAGGCGAGCTCGGCGACGAACCGTTCGATCAGCGACGTCATCTCGTCGGGGCGCTCGAGGCTTGGCAGGTGACCGGCCCACGGCAGGGTGACGAGTCGCGCGATGTCGATCTGCTCTGCTAGGTGCACGGCAATCGCGCGGAAGTGGTCCATGTCGAGGTCGCCGCTCACGACCAAGGTGGCCGCTGTGATCGCGGCCAGGTCGATGTCGGCATCGGTGGGCTCGGGCGGATCTGGCCAGCCGTCGGCAGGGATCTGCACCTCGAACGCCCTCCGCTGCATCGACCGCACCAGGTCCACCGTGGCCTCGTCAGCGTCGGGGCCAAGCCAGGTCACGACGTTGAGCTCGACGGCCGCCTCGATGTCGCCGGCCTCGAGCAGTTCGTCCTCCTTGTCGCCGAAACGCTCAGCAGTCTCGGTCTGAGCCAAGCCGGGATACGCCGGGCAGAGCAGCAACAGCCCGAGCAGCCGGTCCGGCACGGCAGTGGCGACCTGCATCGCGATCTTGCCCCCGAACGACGAACCCACCACGAACGCCTGACCGATTCCCAGGTGGTCGAGCAGCGCGACCACGTCGTCGACGTACGAGAACCCGCCCGGCTCGAGCCCCGTATCGCCGAAGCCTCTGAGGTCGGGGGCGATCACCTGGTGTGCGCCCATCAGCGCCTCGACCTGGGGTCGCCACATCCGGCGGTCACACACACCAGAGTGGAGCAACAAGAGGGGTGGACCGCTACCCACGACGTCGTGACTCATCAACATGTCCACGACCGTACGCCACGCCAACTTCGCATCCGCAACGTCCGTGAAAGCGCGCGCTATGGCGCCCGCTTTCACGGACGCAACGTCTCTGGTCAGGCTCGGGCGGGCTCCTTCTCCTCGCCGGTGCTCGATCCTTCATCCTCGGCCGTCAGGGGCTTGGCAATATTCTCCAGAGTCTCTTGCTCCGCGTGGACACCCAAGAAGATGGCAACGATCCCGCCGGCCACCATCAATGCGGCACCGACGAAGTATCCCGGAGCAATGCCCGTGATATCGCCGGAGGCTGTCGCGTCGTCGATCAGCTTGCCGAAGTACAACGGTCCGGCGATACCACCCGCCGCGGTCCCGATGGCGTAGAAGAACGCGATGCACAGCGCCCGCGTCTCCATCGGGAAGACCTCGCTGGCGGTCAGGTATGCCGCGCTGGCACCGGCAGACGCGAAGAAGAAGATCACCATGCCGAAGATGGTCAACGTCGTGGCCGTGAGATCACCGAGCATGAAACCCGCGACGGCGAGCAGAGTTCCCGACAGGATGTAGGTTCCCGCGATCATCTTGACCCGGCCCACGGTGTCGAAGAGGGAGCCGAGGAACAGGGCGCCGAAGAAGTTGCTCGCAGCAAACGCGGCTATGTAGTAGCCGGTCTGATCGACGCCCAGGAACGTGCTAAGGCTGTCGCCGTACGTGAAGAAGAACGCGTTGTACAGGAAGGCCTGTCCGATGAACAGGGCCAGGCAGAGAATCGTGCGCTTCGGGTAGAGCGCGAAGACAGTGTGCGCGATCGTGACGAGGCTGATGGTCTTGCGCTGCCGGATGGTGAGGGTCTCGGAGACAGTGGGCAGTGACTTGCCGGTCTCGGCCTCCACTGCTTCCTCGACGCCGTGAACGATCTTCTCTGCATCGTCCTCGCGCCCATGAATGAACAGCCAGCGAGGACTCTCGGGGACGTTTCGGCGCACGAGGAGGACGCCCAATGCCAGGACGGCACCCAATGCGAAGGCCGAGCGCCAGCCGAGCTCGGGATCGATGACCGTGGGGTCCGTCAACGGGATCGTCAGGATCGCACCCGCCGCGGCTCCGACCCAGAACGACCCGTTGATGGCGATGTCGATCCGGCCTCGATACTGCGCGGGGATCAGCTCGTCGATCGCGGAGTTGATGGCGGCATACTCGCCGCCGATGCCTGCACCGGTGATGAAGCGGCAGGCGAAGTACCACATCGGGTTCATCGAGAAGGCAGTTAACACCGTGCCGATTGTGTAGACGCCCAGCGTGATCATGAACAGCTTCTTGCGGCCGAACCGGTCAGTGAGCTGTCCGAAGAACAACGCTCCTATGCAGGCGCCAGCGACATAGACGGCTCCGGCCATCCCGATGTCGGAACTGGTGAGGCCGAGTCCCGAGTCCGGATCTTTGAGCGCATCAGATAGGGAACCAACGATCGTGACTTCGATACCGTCGAGGATCCAGACGGTGCCGAGCCCGATGACGATCAGCCAGTGAAACTTCGCCCACGGAAGACGGTCCATACGCGCCGGAATGTCAGTGGTGATCCGGCCGGTTTCGACCCCTGCCGCCATGTCTCTTCCCTTCGTATGACGTGCTCCCCAGACCCGCGACGCTCCGAGTCGAAGCGCCTAGAGGTGTCCTTACCCACCTCGACGCAAGTGATGCGCGAGCAATGCGCAGTTAGTCGAGGGAAAGCCCGAGCAGGGCGTTCTCGACCACTTCGGGTAGGGCGGGGTGTATCCAGTACTGGCCGACGGCCATCTCGCGCGCGGACAACCCGAAGGTCATCGCCTGAATCAGCGGCTGGATGAGGGTCGATGCTTGCGGTCCGATGATGTGCGCCCCGAGCAGTAGCCCGGTCTCCGGCTCGGCCAACACCTTGGCAAAGCCGGTGGTGTCCTCGAGAGCCCAGCCGTAGGCGACATCGGCGTATGGCTGGGTCGAGGTGACGTACGGCGTCTGGCTGTCGACGAGCTCACTTTCGGTCTTCCCTACCGCCGCGACCTGCGGGCTGCTGAACACGGCGTGCGGGATGAACCGATGGTCAGCCTCGACGGGGTCATCGGGGTTGAGCAGGTTGTGTTGGACGATCTTGGCCTCGTGGTTGGCCACGTGTTTGTACTGGTCGGGGCTGCTGATGTCGCCGAGTGCGTAGACGCTGGGCGCCGTCGTGCGCTGGAACCCGTCGACGACGATGCGACCGTCGGCATACGTCACGATGCCGCCCTCCTCGACCCGCAGGCGGTCGGCGTTGGGCTTGCGTCCGGTGGCGATGAGCACGAGCTCGCCCTCGGCAGGCCTCGGGTCGGCTTGGCCTAGCGCGTCACCGAGCTGGATGCGGAGGCCGTGCGGTGTTGGCTCGGCCCGGGTTGGCACGCGCATCATACGCAGGTCCCAACGTTCACCAGCGAGCTCCGTGAACCGCGCGGACACATCGGCGTCCTCGGTGCGCAGCAGGCATGCCGATCGGGCCACCAGAGTGACTGCGGCTCCAAGCGCCGAGAACACGTGTGCCATCTCGGTCGCGATCAGTCCGCCGCCGACGATCACCAGCGACTCGGGCACGTCTGCGATCCGCATGATCGTGTCACTGGTATGGACCCGGGCAGGGTCGACCTCGTCGAGCCCGGGGATCTCCGGGATCACCGCGCGACTGCCGGCAGCGACAACGATCTGGTCAGCGGTGAGCTCGTCGCCAGAGGCGAGGCGAAGCCGCTTGGGCCCGACGAACTCGACGTGCTCACCGTAGAACGTGGTGTTTGCGCCGTCCTCTCGGTAACGGCGACCTGACACGGCCTGCGGGTCGATGCGACCGAAGATGCGGTCGCGAATGTCGGGCCAGCGGACCTTGTCGACGTGCGCATCGACGCCGAACCTTGCACTGCTGCGGGCAGCTGCCGCGACATCGGCCGTGTGCACGAACATCTTGCTCGGGATGCAGCCGACGTTGATGCACGTCCCGCCGAAGGTGGACTCCTCCACGATCGCAATGTCGAGATCCGCGAACCGTTCGTCGGGGATGCTGTTGCCCGAGCCCGTGCCGATGATGATCAGGTCGTGGTGGCGCATGCACCTATCGTGCCTTGCCTCCAGTCAGCGTGCGGTGCTCACCCAGCCGGCGTCTCAGTCCGAGGGCGAGATGTTGCGGAACTGGAACTGCACCCGGGTGGAGCCGTCGAGTGGCAGCACCAACGTGGTGTCGCGGCTGTTCCACACGTTGGGCACGAGGAACATCTGGTCATCGCCGAAGATCAACAGTCGCAGCCCCCAGTACCGGTAGCGGAAGGCTTGCCCGTCCTCGACCGGCAGCGCCTTCTCGGTGACCTCCATCTCCGTCGGGAGGAAGAGCCGTTCTTGGGTGTCGACGATGACGCTGGGCAGCTCGTCGAGGTGGCGGGCCTGATCCTGCGCGAGCCCGGTGCCTGACCATTGGGCGATGGTGGCGGTCGCCCAGAACAGACACGAGCCGACGGCCGCCCACACCATCACGACGATGCCGAGCGGTGGAGTGCCCGACTTCGCCGGCGACCGCCCAGCCTGCTTGTCAAGGAACCGGAGCGTGCTCAGGCCGTAGCCAGTCACCGCACCTCCCACTGCCAGGACGAGCGGGGTGACGAGCGGGTAGTAGTCCCAATCCGAGAGGAGCGGGTAGATGAAGAGCAGCACCAGCCCCACCACCAGGATGACCATGCCGATGGCGATGGCTCGGCGTACGTGTCCGCGGAAGTTTGGATGCGCCGAACGGCGACGAATCTGCGTGTGGATCGCCAGCATGGCCGCCCCGGTAAGCGTCAGGATGAGCAGCGGCACGAGCAGCGGCTGCGGGCTGCGCATGATGTAGTCCTGCGTGCTCAAGGCGATCGTGTCGACGTCGATCCCGAAGTAGTCGTACTGCGCCCTCGACGAGACATACCCGAAGTAGAAGAGGAGGGCGCTGAGCAGAGTGGCCGGGGCGATGATGCTGCCGCCGACGCTGAGCCACTTCTCGAACTGGGCGCCGAGGGGTTTCTCGTCCGCCATCGCGTCAGCTCTCTGATCCGGTGTCAGGCGTTGTCAGTCCGTCGATCGTCTCACTCTCAGTCGTCTCGCCCTCCGTTGTCTCGCTCTCGGTCGCGTCGGTCGTTTCATCGGTGTCGGTGGTCTCGTCCGTGGTCGTTTCCTCGAACTCCGGGAAGTTGAGATCGATCGACACATCCTGCTCTGTCTCGACCGCGGCTAGGAACGTCGCACACGTCGAGCCGGCAGCGTCATCGCACGTGACGGCGCCCGCGACGGACAAGGTTGGGCTCTCATCGGCCGGTATGCCGAGCGGCTCGATTGCGAGGTCGCAGACCTGGTTGTCGGTATCGAAGGTGTAACCCACACACGACGGGTTGTCTCCACTGCATCCGGCGTCGGAGACCGTGAAGACCTCTGGATTGAAGATGAAGCCGGTCAATGCGACTTCGACGCCGTCCGGAATCTCCGCGTCGGCCTGGCCGACGATCCAGTTCACGTCGATGCACTGGTTGAAGGGATGTGCGTCGTCGGACGACGGGTCCGGCGAGCCGCCGATCGGAATCTCTGGAAGCTGTACGGCCGGCCCACCGTTGCCGCCGTTGTCCGGATCCGGTCCTTCCGTGTCTGTCTCAGGGTCGGACGTGTTGAGAGTTTGAGTGCCTAGCGTTTCCGAGTCCGCCTCAGAATCGGAGGGACCAGCACTGCATGCCGACAAGACTGCCCAGACGGCCACCCCCGTCAAAGCCGCCCAGGTGCTAGGAACACTGGTAAGTTTCATAGCCACCTCCCCGCACAAGTATCACTGACCTGCGGAACTTCCGGAATGGGCGACGTGGGGACGGTTTCTGTCAGGCTGGGCTCGTAGTGGCCCCGATGCGTTGGTCCTCGTGCCGCCGCAACGCGTCGAGGATCTGCTCGATGGCGATCAGTATTGCGCCGGCGCACGCCACCTGCTCCCGCGGCAGGTGACGGATACGGTCGGCCAGCTCACCCAGCCGCTGTTGTCCATGCGTAGTGACGTGCTGTTCGTACTCCTGCGTGTGCGAGGGTGCCCTGATCGGGGTCTCCGCGTTGGCCCAGTCGGCGACAGCCTCGGCGATGTCGTCGAGCAGCGCAGCACAATCAGCAAGGAAAGTCGTGTCATGCGGCGAGCCCTGCTTGTCGTCTTCCGCGCGGATCGCGAGCGTACGGGCGAGATGCTCAAGTGGTTCAGCAATCCGACCGACGGCGGCAATCACTGGCCGGTACGTCGCGATCGGCGTCCGTGTCTCGGCGTGACTGCGCCGTGGGTTCAGCCGGATGCTTTGTCTTGCCCAGCCAAGATCCTCGAGACATTGCCCCACCTGCGCCTCGAGCCGGTCAGCGCGTGCTGCCCAGCCGCGCGCGTCATCAAGGTCCCAGCCGGATCGGATGCCCTGCGCGACGTCGCGGAGCACACTTGTCACTTCGTCGATGCAGGTAGTAGCCGAGGCGCGCGCCGAGCCGAGGTAGTGCGGCGGTTTCACGGCTAAGTTGACCGCTGCGCCCACAAGGACGCCCACCGCAGTCTCAGCCAGGCGTCGCAGGAAGTACGTTTCACCGACACTGTGCAGGCTGATCATCGTCAGGGCCACGACCGGTGCGTAGATCCCCTGGTCACCAAGCCGTCGCCACGCGCCCAAGGCCGTGGTGATGAGCAGTGCGACAGCCAAGGCAATGGCGACGGTCTCGATCAGCTGAAACACGGCAAGAGCGATCAGCATGCCAGCGATGACGGCGATCACTTGCTGGCTGCCTTTGACGAGGGACTGCACGATGGTCGGCTGCACCATGAGTAAAGCGATCATGGGAGCGACGAACGGTTGTTCTACGCCTACCACGTGCACCGCAACCAGCCACGCCGTGACCGCGGCGACGACTGACTTCAGGACCTGCACGACGAGCTGCCTCTCGGCGCCGTCCCGCGAGACCGTGTCTCGCATCAGACGGCCAGCGTCTATGACATCGCGCCGGCCTCCGGACATCGCACGCCGAGTGATGTTTTTGGCCCGCCTCCAGACGCGCACGACGTGCTCCCTCCGCTTAGCCCAGCGCAGACACTACCCCGGAGCCACGGCCGCAGCTGAACGTTGCCCGCCGCTGGTCGAGCTTGTCGAGACCGGGTGACCTCGACAGGCTCGATCACTGTGTTGTCGGGCTGGTCACGCGGCGTCTGTCGGTTGTCGATGGCCTTGTGCCGTCAACCTCGGCATTCGCCGACGAGGGTCTGCTCGAAATCCGTTGTGGAGAACGAGTTTGTGGCGTCCGGGTGACCGAACCAGCGCGGTGTGCGGAGTCGACTCACTAACGGTGCGGCCGGCTTGGCGTTGGGACCAACTCTTTGCAGACATCGCCCCGCCCGTCAGCACGGTGAGCGCTCCGCCGACGACGACGGAAAAGCCAAAGGTGACTATCGCGACTGGCAGCGCAGCGACGCCCGCTGCCGAACCCAAGGCTCTCCCAGCTGTTGCCCGAGCCAACGCGCCCGTGACCGATCTCCGAGCCTCGGCAGCCGCCTTTGCGTCCAACAGCCCTTCCAACGTGGTCATGAACAACCCGGAGAGCAACTGGGCAGCGCAGAGCGCGGCTGCGTAGAGCGGAGCCAGCGGCCAAAGGACGAGCATGCCCACCGCACAGACGAGCCAGGCGGTCGGTCCGTTGCCCATCCGTCGGACAACCCGTCCGCAAACGAAGGGCGCGGACAGTGAGCCGACCGCGAAGGCCAGTGCGACAGCTGGCACAGCAGACCGACCGTGCCACTCGGCGGCCAGAGCGACCGCCAGCAGCGTCGGTCCGGACGCGATGCCCATCAAGAGCACTCCGGCAGTCAGGGGCAACGACGGGCGCACGGTGCGAGGCTTGTCTCGCGTTATGGCACGCGCTGGCCCGATCCTCGAGCCGCCGGCAACCACGACAGTCGGCACGAGGGCAGCAACGTAGATCGCGACGATGCAGACAACGGTGAGAGACGGGCTCTGGATGACTCGTGCCGGTACGAACGCCGCTGCCGCCGCACCCAGTGCCTCGACGGCAGCAACTCCGGTCCCGTACATCGTGAGCGCCTTGGGTCCGGGTGCCACCGCGGCAACCTCTGCACGCATCCCGGCATAGCCCGTCCATGCTGTGATGTTCATGACGGCGATACACAGCACGAGCGACCACATGCCGGTGTTGAAGACGAGCAGCGCAAACACACCGACTCGAAGCAGCGACTCTGCGCCGGCAGCGGTGCGCAACAGGCCGCATCCGCCTAGCAGCTGCGCCAAGTGACTCGCCACGGGCGCCGAGAGAGCTATTCCGATCAGCATGGCGGCTCCGGCCACACCTGCACCCCGCAGCCCATGCCGCTCGACGATCTCGAGGAGTAGCAGCGTCCAGGCGAAGGAAAGGCAAATCGAGTCGACCCAGCCAGCGATCATCAGCCGGTGTAGTCGTCGCCTTGCGCGTTCCTCCACCCGGCTGCGGACCCCCTCAGGCACGACCAATCACGATCGGTTGCGGAGGGGGGAAGCCATTGAAGTTGGACGCATAGCTCAACGTGTATGCACCTGCGGACGCGATGTAGATGCGGTCGCCCTCTGCCATCGTCACTGGGAGCGCCGTCCCGAAGAACATCGTGTCCGCGCTGTCGCAGGTCGGGCCGGTGATCGTGAAGGGGATTTGCTCTACGTCGCCATGGTCTGAGCGCGACGACCAGATCGGGAAGCGCCATTGGCCGACCGTCTGAAGCGTCTCCATCAATCCGTTGTAGGCGCCCACATCCAGGTACAGCCACTCTTCGCCCGCGCGCTCCTCACGGCCGAGGACGGTCGCCGCCATCACAGCCGTCTCTGCCACGAGGTGCCGGCCAGGCTCGGCAGCGATCAAGGCCGGCTGATAGGGCAGGTAGTCCTCCAGTGCGGAGGTAACTGCCCGCCCGATCTGCTCGATCGTCGGGACACGATCCACGTAGCGGGCGGGGAATCCGCCTCCAATGTCGAGCATCTCCAGCTGGATGCCGTCCGCGGCGAGCTGGCGCATCAGGCCTCCGGCAGAGGCGATCGCCCGGACGTACGAAGTGGTCGTCGTGCATTGTGAGCCGACGTGGAAGTTGACTCCATACGGTCGGAGGCCCAAGTCCTGAGCCAAGTGCATCAGCGCACGTGCGTCGTGGAACTCGGCCCCGAACTTGCGGGACAAAGGGAACACGCTGCTGCTGTCGTCGACCCGTACCCTCACGAAGACCGCCGACCCGGGTGCGTTCCTGGCGATCTTGTGCAGCTCGCCTTCGGAGTCGAAGGCGAACCGCCATAGACCAGCGGCGGCGGCCGCTCGCACGTGCTCGGCAGGCTTGACCGTGTTGCTGTACAGCACGTCGGCGGGGTTGATGCCCTGCTCTTGAAGCATCCGCAGCTCGCCCAAGGAGGCCACCTCAAAGCTGATTCCGACGTCGCGGGCCGTAGTCAGCAGCTCAGGCACGGAGTTGCATTTGATTGCGTAGAAGGGGTGGACGTCCGGCATTGCCTCGCGGAATCGACGAATGCGCTCGGCAAAGAGTGTCAGGTCGCAGGCAAGGAAGGGCGTCGCAGCCTCAAGCTTGTTGAGGCTTGACGGTCTGAGGCTCGTGGGCCAGTGACCTGGCAAGCGGACCGCCGCGCTGAGGTCACGCATCGTCATGGTCATTCTTGGTGCTCCTTGAATTGGTAGATCTCAGGTCGGGTGAACTCAGGCGGTTGCTCGTGCGCCACGCAGAACGGTCATCTGAGACCGCTCCAGTAGATGGGCGCGCAGTTCTGCAGCGGGGAGTGCTGGGGAGAAGTAGAAGCCTTGGCCAGTCGTGCACCCCTGCCGCCGGAGCTTCAGCATCTCGTCGGGGCGCTCGATACCTTCCGCGACAGTCTCTAGGTGCATGGTCTGGCCGAGTCGCACGATGGTGCTGACGAGTGACGCATCCCCGCCGTCGGTCATCTGCTTGATGAAGCTGCGGTCGATCTTGAGGACGTCAACCGGGAACTGGTGCAGGTAGCTCAGCGAGGAGTAGCCGGTGCCGAAGTCGTCGATCGCCAGCCGGACGCCCATTGCCCGTATCGCTCGTAGTGTCGACAACGTCTCCCCGGAGTCGTCCATCAGCACGCTTTCGGTCATCTCCAGCGTGAGGCAGGACGGGGGGAGGCCGGTCTGGTCGAGGACATCCGTGACTGTCGCCGCCATGTCGCCATCGAACAACTGACGAGCCGACACGTTGACGCTCACCTTCAGCTCGCTGAGCTCAGGAGTCTCAGTCCGCCAGTGCATGACCTGTCGGCAAGACTCCCGGAGGATCCACTCGCCCAAGTGCTGGATGAGACCGGTGGACTCGGCCAGCGGGATGAACTCGTCAGGTTGGATTTCGCCTAACTCTGGGTGCTTCCATCGGGCAAGAGCCTCGACACCGGTGGCCTGGCCGGTGCGCAGATCCATGAGCGGCTGGTAGTGCACGGCCAACTCGTCGTTCTCGAGGGCGACACGCAAAGCTGCCTCCAGCCGAACCCGCTCGACCAGCCCCGCATGCATGCTGGGGTCGTAGAGCGCGAAACCGCCCGGCATCGCCGCCTTGGCTTGGTACATCGCAAGGTCCGCGTTGCGGAGCAGTTGCTCGGCGTCGGTGGCATGTGCGCCGTAGTGAGCAATTCCGACACTGGCGCTGACACGGACCTGAGTGGCCCCAAGCTGGTACGGCTCCCGCAAGACTGCGTTGACCCGCTTGGCCAGGTTGGTCGTGTACTCGGGGTCAGCCAGGTCCTCGACGAGAATGGCGAATTCATCGCCACCGAATCTCGCCACGGTGTCACTGGGCCGCGACTGCGCTGTCAGTCGCTGGGCTACCTGCTGCAAGAGTTGATCCCCGCTGCTGTGACCCAGGGTGTCGTTGATCTCCTTGAAGCTGTCGAGGTCGAGGAACAGGACTGCCAACGACGATGGCTGCAGGTGTCGACGAGCCATCGCATGCTCGAGCCTGTCCTTGAACAAGGCTCGGTTGGACAGCGTCGTCAAGGAGTCGTGGAAGGCCTGGTGCAGCAACTGTCCCTCGAGGACGGTTCGGTCTGTGACATCTCGACTGTTGAGGACAAGGCCGGCCACGTCTGCGTTGTCCAGCAGGTTGGTGACCGTCACCTCAAGGAAGCACTGACTCTCATCTTTGCGGCGCCAGACGTTCTGGACTGTCCGCATTCCCAGGGGCTCCTTGGAGGCCGAGCTGATCGCCTCTCGGAGGGGGGCTGCTTCGTCATCGTTCATGAAGTCCCAGACCGGTCGCCCAGTCATCGACGCGGCCGTGCGGTTCAACACTCGCTGACACGACTGGCTTTGATAGGTGATGAGGCCGTTCGAGTCGACCACTGTGACCACGTCTGAGCTGTGCTGGGCCAACGCGGCGAACCGCTGCCTGCTGGACGCGAGCTCAGTGGTCCTGGTTTCCACCCGATGCTCTAGGTGGCGGGTGAGAGCCCAGTTCTCGCGCAGTGTGATTACCTGTCGAGCCACTAGGAATGCCATCAAGGCGGAGCGGTCCCAGGACACGAAACTGTCGCTATGACCGCTGGCCGCGATCTCGATGATCGACGTGACCAACGCCGCAGTGACAGCAAGGTATGGCAGGAACGGGTTGAACTGTCCGACCAGGCCCGCATCATCGAGGTCTTCAAGGCCTTGGTCTACTTGAGCCAACGCCGCCTTCAACATGAGAGCGAAGCCGACGAACCAGCCGATGTCGATCATGCTGCCTGAGCTGTAGCCGCCCGAGGTGGTGAGATAAACGAATCCGGAGTCGGCGATGGCGAAAGCCACCAGTCCCGTCCCCACCAGCCGTAGGGAGGCTGGCAGTTTGGCGCCCGACTGGCGAGCCCTCAGCCAGGTGTAGACAACGATCGTGATGACGACGATGTCGCCCACCGGATAGGCAAGGGAGATCACCTGCGTAAGCCTGTTGTCTGCACCGGCCTGAACGACAGGACCCAAGACGATCACCCAGCTGATCAGCAGCAGGGAGGCCGCGATCATCAAGCCGTCGAGCAGGGTTCGCACCTTGCCAGTCAGCGTCGACGCCGCCAGGGGGAGAGAGAGAAGAGCAGCGGCCGCCAACGGCGGCATGGCCAGGTAACCGATGTCAGCGAGAGAGGGGAACGGAACTTCACGGCCGAGGACGGACTCGTACCACGTCCACACAGCCTGGCCTGCCGACCACGAGAGCGAGGCTGCGCCCAGGAGTGCCCAGAACCGTCTCCCTGAGTTGACGCGCTTGGCACGGACGAGAGCTGCCGCTCCTGCGGCGAACGCGACGGCGATGAGGCCGACGTTCGACAGCAACTGGGCAATGTCGTCGTTGCCACCTCGTTGCAGCACAAGCAGCAGAACTGCCCACGTGGCAGTGATCGCCCCGAGCAGCACTGTGCTCGACGCATCCATGTGTAAGCGGCCGGATTTCCCCATGGAAGAAGGGTGCCGGTCAGCCTGGCCACCGAGTCACGCTTCGAGCAGAATCGACCCATTAGGTGACAACTTCTGACCGATCGGGCTAGTCGCCTATGGACTCACGGGCGTTCGCTGCTACCCGGTCACGTAAGCAAGGTAGGAGTCAGCAGATACCGAGATCCCATGCCGACCGTGCGGGCCAGCGCCGCCTGGTAGCGGTCGGCCAGTGAGCCGATGCCACGCATCGCCCACAGCGCCTCGACGTTCACCCACGCGACGTCACGCGCCTTGTCGATCTTCCACGAGCTGATGAGGTGGACCACCGGGCCGACGCGCTCGTCGGCCGCCTTGCCGATCTCGGTGAGGAAAGACCGGCGAATTTTGGACTCGCAGGCAGCGAGCAGGTCGTTGACCGCCTCGAAGTCTTCCCGGATCCCGGCGTCGTCGGGAGACGCGTCGAGCTCATTGCAGGTTGCGATGACGGCAACCGGCAGATCGTGTGAGATGTGGGAGTTCATGCCGGCGATGGCGAACTGGATCGGGAGCAGCGCGTGGTCCTGGCGAGACTCGAAAAGTGCCGCCCAGGCTTTCGGCACGACAGTGCCGGATGCGTCGTACGCCTCGATCCATAAGGACGCGAACCTCACGTCGAGCCGCTCCATAAACACGGGGTCGCTGAAGATCTGGGCCCCCTCGAGCCCGGCGGCGACCTCCTCGGTCACGGTGAGGTACATGCGGTTGAACACCGCCGCCCCATCACCCGACGGAAGCTCTTGGTCGATGAGGCGCAGGCGTGCGATGACGTCCTGCACCGTCTCGGCGCTCATGTCGAGCAGGGGCGGCTGACGAACACTGCCATGCACTGACCGTAGCGCCAGCCGCGCTCTGCTGTCCGTCTCTCCCTGACCCCGGCTACGGTAAACTGATGGGGAGGAGCACCGTACTCAGGTCTTGGATGCTCGTGGTTGTCGTGGCCGCCGGGCTGGCAGCTTGCGACGGCGCAACCACGTCGAGCCCGACCACCGCCGACGACCCTGACACCGCGTCATCAGACTCCGGCCAGACCACCGGCGCCTCGACCACCGAAGGATCCGCACCTGGAGTCGTCACCTTGGGCTTCGCCGGCGACGTGCACTTCGAGCGTCACCTCGCCGCCCTGTTGCGTCACCCGCGAACTGCGCTGGGGCCGACCATCACGGGTGCGCTGAGACAACCGGACCTGATGATGCTCAACCTCGAGACCGCGATCACTCGTCGCGGCCAGCCCGAACCCAAGCAATACACCTTCCGTACGTCGGCGAAGGCGTTCGATGTGCTCGACGCCATGGGCATTGACGTGGTGAGCCTCGCCAACAACCACGCCGCGGACTACGGAGCTGTCGGTCTGCGCGACACGTTGGCCGCCGTACGTCGCAGCCCTGTCCCTGTGGTTGGCATCGGCGAAGACGCCAGCGCCGCGTTCCGGCCGCACATCGTCTCGATCCGTGGCACCACGATTGCCGCCCTTGCCGCAACGACGATCAGAGACCGCACCGCAGCCGCCTGGGCGGCCACAGCCGACGAGCCGGGAGTGGCGGTGGCGTTGACCCCGAGTCCGCAACTCCTTCAGGCAGTACGCAGGGCTGCCGAGCAGACCGACGTCGTCGTTGTCTACCTCCACTGGGGGACGGAGTATCAACCGTGTCCCGGTCGGACGCAGCTGGCGTTTGCGCAGGCGCTCTCCAGTGCGGGCGCTGACATCGTCCTTGGCAGTCACGCACATGCCCTCCAGGGAACCGGCTGGCTCGACGACACCTATATCGCCTACGGTCTCGGCAACTTCGTCTGGTACAACCAAAACTCTGTGAGCACTGGCATCTTGCAGTTGACCATCCGCGACGGTGAGGTGGTCGCTGACTCCTTCATGCCGGCGCACATCCGCTCCGACGGGCAACCGCATCTCGTGGCCGGCAGCCAACACACCAACGCGCTGGCCGACTGGCGGCAGCTTCGCAAGTGCACGTCGTTGGCCGCTGCCCCGCCGCCCTGAGACCGGAACGCGTCGGTAGTGCTAGTCGCCGGCCAAGTAGAAGTGCTGGTAGTCCTTGGTGTTGACCCAGTCACCGCCCCAATCCCAGCCGATCCTCTCGAACGCGGCGACGACCACATCACCCGCGCCGATCACGCCGCGGCGCTGGGGTACGTCGGCTGAGCGCTCAACCTGCACGTAGCGCCGGCCCTCCTCCGGCGACACGGAGCCTCCGATGATGTACGGGTTCTGGATCGGGTTGATGTCGATCGCATGGCCATAGGCGTGGGTGGACCACCGTTGTGTGCCGTCGACCCGGCGGCAGTTGAAGCCAGAGGTGTTGTTCGCGGCCAGGGACAGGTCGTCGTTGCCTTGGTAGTCGTCAACGAGCCGCATCTGGTAGATCGGCCAGCGAGCGGCGTACAGGCGTCGGAACACGTCGACCACCGCGCTGGCTTGGCTCGCATTGACGATCATCTCCCCACTGACAGCGGATCCGGTGAACCCGACATGAGTCATCCGCAGGTAGCGAAGGTCTCGTGTGCCCACCGGGCAGCCGGGGTGGAGGGAGGTGGCCATGCGGGCCCGGAGCTCCGGGCTGATGCGCTGCACGGAAGCGGAGAACGCGGGCAGCGTCTCCTCCACCCTGGTGGGCACGGTGGGGGGAGTTCCCTTGACCGTGCTTGGCTCGGTGGAGGGTGGCGATGAGGACTGCCCCGGCGATTTCGACGTGGGAGCGGCCGCGTTGCTGGTCGTCGTGCCTGCGGTGGCTGCATTTCGTGTCACCTCGTCAGCTGGTGCGGTACAGCCAGCGATGACGGCGAGCAGCACCATCGCGATGGCAGCACCGACTGCATCGGCAACCTGACGAGGCACAATAACGACGCTACCCGTACGAAGGTAGCCCGCCGGTCACGTCGACCAAGCTCGACCACCGACGGTACGCCCGCCGTCGAGCTTGTCGAGACCCAGAGCTCGATCAACGTCGACGAGCGCCGCGGCTCTTCCGGTGCCAGGATGAATCGATGATGAAATCGCACCTTGCCATCTCGATCACCGCCCTCGCCCTAGTTGCCACCCCGCTCACGGTCACGGCGCAGGTACATCACGTCCCCGCTCCGGTCGCGCTCTCAAACGCGGCGGCGGGCTCCCTTCCTTTGGGCCCCGCAGGCCTCGACGAAGTGCGTACGACGGAGACGTTGCAGCCCGGCGTCACGCTGACCACGATCGTCCGGGGCACAGCCGACCCGTCCCATGTGTGGACAGTCGAGACGAACATCCCGGCCGGTGACACGTCGCCTGACCCGGATGCGCCGCCGACGGCATTGTCTGACCGGGCGAGTGCCGAGGAGCTTGCCGACCGGCTGCGTGAGGAAGGTTTCAGTCCGCGTGTCGAGAGGGTCGTGACTCCGTCGACGGCCGACTTCGCTGGCGGCACCCTCGGCTGGCGGGTGCGGGTCGGAAGGTTCAGCACCCAAGCAGCCGCTGACGCCGTGCTCGCGGAGATGGTCGCTGCAGGGTTCGCCGGTGCGAGCAGGTTCACCGGTTGGGACGGGTCACAGAGCGACCGCGGACCCTGGCGGCTGAGTGTCCTCACGATCGATCCGGGCAAGTTCCGTGGCGGCCTTGTGGCGTCATACGGCCCCGACATCGCAGACCGCGAGACCACCAGCGTGCTGAGCGAGAGCCGAGGAGCGACCGCAGCCGTCAACGCGGGCTACTTCGTCCTCGACCCTGCTGCCGGTGCACCTGGGGACCCAGCAGGTGTTGGGGTCTACGAGGGCGAGCTGCTGAGTGAGACGGTGGGCAGCCGACCCGCCTTGTTGCTTCGTGCCGACGCGTCGCACCCGCAGGTTGAGCGTCTGCGCTGGATCGGGACGGTCGAGGGTCACCGCCACACGCGGCTGCAGCTGGATGGGATCAACAGGGTGCCGGGGCTCATCCGCAACTGCGGAGGCACGGCCGACGACGTACCCACCTCGAGGCCGCTGCATGACTTCACATGCACGGACACCGACGAGCTGATCGCCTTCAATCCCGAGTTCGGGCAGAGCACCCCGTCCGGGCCGGGCTTGGAGGCTGTCGTCAACCGGCACGACAGGGTGGTGTCGCTGCGATCGCCGCGTGGCGGGCCGTTGCCATCCGGTCATCGGGCTGTCCAGGCCACCGGGACCCTGGTCGACGACCTCAGGGCGGCTGCCGTTGTCGGTCAGCGGTTGAAGATCTCCGCGACGCTGGGCGGCCAGCACCACAAGGGTGTCGGGAACCTGTCACGTACGTCGATTGTCAACGGCGGACCGGAGCTTGTCCGCGACGGCCGCTTGCACGTAACCCCGAGAGCCGACGGGTTCGTGCGCCCGACCGATCCGAGCTTCTACTACGGCTTCAGCGCGAAGCGGAACCCGCGCACCTTCGCCGGGGTCGACTCCGCAGGGCGCATCATCCTGGCGACTGCGGACGGCCGCAGCACGGCGAGCCTCGGCCTGACCATCGTCGAGACCGGTGCCGTGGCCCGCGCGCTTGGGATGCGCGATGCGCTCAACCTTGACGGGGGTGGATCGACCACGATGGTGGTCGACGGACAGGTCATCAACCAGCCCTCCGATGCGACGGGTGAGCGGCCCGTCGGTGACGCCCTGCTGATCCTGCCCCGGGCACGGAGGTAAGAAAACGTCTAGTCTGCTGTCACCGCGCCCCAGGAGTCCCGTCGTACCTGCATACCTGCACCAAGCGCCTTCGCCGGCAAGTGAGGCTAACCAATGACTGAGTCCAACCCCGAGCAGCGGCAAAAAGTTCGTCCGAATCAAGAAAACGCTGCCCTCTATCGAGTCGCCTACGAAGAGGGTCGGCGTGCTCTGGACGACCAGACGGCGGAACTGGAGAACATGCGTGGTCGTGCCGTTCAGTTCCTGGCGTTTGTCGGTGTCGGGACGGCTTTCCTCGTTGGCGCTGGATTGCGTGCTGTCAGGGACGCTGACAAGGACCGGCTCTTCTATTCGTTGGCTGTCGCGGCGAGTGTGGCAACGCTGGTCGCCATTCTGTTCACCTGCCTGCTGATGTCGAGACGCATTTCGTGGGGATATCGAGCCGACGCCAAGGCCATCACTGAGTCGATGATCGAACGGCAGGTCCCCGGTCCGACCGAGGCCAGCCTCTTGAGGGACCTGGCGCTTGCTTGCGCCGATAACAAGAACGAGAACGACAAGGTTTTGAAGCGCCTTCGGGCCAGGTACTTGGTCGTGGTGATCGCTGGGTCTGTCGGCATCGTCCTGTGGTCAAGTCTTGTGTGGGTACGGGCCTGACGATCCGCCGCGCTCTATCTCGCGGCGCGGCCTGACATTGCCGCCCACAGACCCACTGGGACCAACCGGGCTGCCTTCATCAGCGCTGCCATCCGCAGCGGGAACACGATCTCGGTACGTCGTCGCTCGATCCCGTCGGCGATGGCTCGGGCCGCCTCGTCCGCCTCGACCATGAATGGCATCGGGAACCGGTTCGCCGAGGTCATCTCTGTCCTCACGAACCCTGGGCAGACCGTGGTCACGCGCACGCCGCGCGGGCCGAGCGAGGCTCGCAGTGCCTCGAGCAGGTTGATCTGCGCGGCCTTGGTCGCGCCGTAAGCCTCGGCCCCAGCGATCCCGCGGTATCCCGCAACCGACGCGATCCCTACGACGTGGCCGCGCCCACCCGCGGCCATCGTCGGGAGCACCGCGGCGAGGAAGTTGTTCAGCCCGAGCAGGTTGACCTCGACATGTCGCGCGAACACTTCCGGGTCCCACTGGGCGGCGTCGAACTGCTTCCAGTAGCCCGCGCACCACACCGCGACATCGAGACCGCCGAGCGACTCGGTTACCTCGGCGGCAGCGCGGCGTACGGCGTCCCGGTCGGTGGCGTCCAGCGGCACGACGGCATCATCCCGCCCGACACGGCGTCGAGGTCTTCCGCCCGCCGGGCGCTGATCGCGACGTGCGCGCCGCGACGTACCAGCTCGGTCGCGAGTGCGGCGCCGATACCGCTCGAGGCGCCGACGAGCCAGTACCGGCGGCCGCGGATAGGCGGCTCCTGGTTAGCCGCGGTCATGCGGCTTCGCCCAGTGCGGTGTCGAGTTGTGCGGGCATGGGACGCTCGAGCCGTATCTGCACGACGTCCAGGTAGCCGGATGCGAAGCCCGCCTCGCAGTAGGCAAGGTAGAACTCCCATCGGCGGCGGAAGACCTCGTCGAAGCCATGTCCCTCGACCCGCCACCACTGCTCGTTGAACGTGTGCCGCCAGCGGCGCAACGTCTCGGCGTAGTGCATCCCGAAGGTGTTCACTTCGCTGACCCGCAACGTCGTATGCCGCTGTGCCGTGTCCTCGATCGCGCGCCGCGAGGGGATCAGCCCGCCGGGGAAGACGTGCTTCTGGATCCAGCCGTAGGAGTTCCGGGTGGCCAGGTAGCGCTCGTGGCTCATCAAGATCGCCTGGATGGCCACGGTGCCGCCGGGTGCGAGCCGGGCGTCGAGCGTGGAGAAGTAGGTCGGCCAGTACTCCTCGCCGACCGCTTCGATCATCTCGACGCTCACGATCGCGTCATAGCTGCCGTCGGCCTCGCGGTAGTCCTGCAACCGGATCTCGACGCGGTTAGTGAGCCCGGCGGCATCGACCCGCTCCTGCGCAAGTGCGGCCTGCTCGGCCGACAGGGTGAGCGTGGTGACCTGCGCCCCACGGCGGGCTGCCTCGATCGCCAGCGTGCCCCAACCAGTACCGATCTCCAGCACCCGGGAGCCCGCATCGACCCGCGCCTGGTCGAGAATCGCGTTGACCTTGCGCAGCTGCGCCTCCTCGAAGTTCTGCTCCGCCCAGGGCGTCGTGTTGTCGAACAGCGCGGAGCTGTAGCTCAACGTCTTGTCGAGGAACGCCGCGAACATGTCGTTGCTGAGGTCGTAGTGCGTCTGGATGTTCTTGCGCGACCCTGTCATCGAGTTGCGCTGAGTGTGCGGGATGCGGCGGTCGACGACGCGGCGTAGCCGTGCGAGGGCCGGCGGCACGATCGTGGTGAGTTGCTCGGCGAAAGGCCGCAGTAGCTCGGCGAGGTCGGTGCCGGGCGCGGCCCGCCAGTCGCCTGCCATGTAGGCCTCGCCTATCCCGATCTTCGGGTGGTGGGCGAGTCGTTCGAAGAGCGCCTGCGGGCGGACCACCTCGAGCACCGGCCGGTCCCCTGACCCACTGCTGGCATCCGGTCGTCCCAGGAGCGTCCCGTCGGGCATGAGTACGTCGACGGGCACCCGTCGGGCGACCGCCTCGACGATCTTCCGCGCCACGACAGCGCGCACGCAGAGCGGGCGAAGCAGGGGCTGTCGCAGGCAGATCGGCTGGATCATGGTTGTCATCGGACGCCCTCCTCGGGCACTCGGGTTGGTCGGCGAAGGATGGGTAGGCCGCGCAGCCACAGCTGGATCCCGTGCCAGCGGATGAGCAGGCTTACCCGGTGCGTCATGAAGAGATGATGCGCAGTGGTGCGGACCAGGGCGCCGGTCGTGGCATGGACAGGCGTGCCGGTGGTGATCGCCGTAAGCACGCGCTCGCCGTCGCGGTTGAGCGCCACGGTGACGCTTACCTGGTCGGGTGCGAGGTGTACGCGCACGTCGTACCCCCCGGACACGTCGTTAAACGGCGAGACGTAGAAGGTCTTGTCGACGCTCGCCCGGCCAGCCGGATCGACGTCGAGCAGGTAGGCGTGCCGCTCGCCGTGGGTGTTGTGCACCTCGAAGACGACGGCCTTTACCCGGCCGACAGCGTCCAGGCACCAGAAGACCGACAGCGGGTCGAAGGTGTGGCCGAGCACCCGGGCGTTGGCCAGCATGAGGACACGGTCGCCGGCGCCCATCCGGATGCCGCGGGCGTCGAGGAAGCGCTCGACGTCCCCTCGGATGCCGCCCCCGAGCCGACCCCGGTCAAGATGGTCGTGCGGGTCGAACCGGGCCAGCAGTCGCGCAGGCCACCGGAGGCGCGGGAGTGCGTCGAGGTCGACCAGCCACTGGAACTGCCGGTGCGTGAACGCGCGGTGCAGGGGAGTACGGCGGACGTGGCTGACGGTGCCGACGACCAGCGCGGGAAGCGGGGGAGTGAGCACCGCGGTCACCAGCGCCCCCCGAAGGATTCCGCCGCTTCGACGCCGGAACGACAGCCGTCCTCGTGGAAGCCCCAGCCGAGGTGAGCCCCAGCGAAGGCGAGCCTCGCGCCGCCGGCGGTGCGCAGCCGGCCGGCCGCGCCGACCGCCTGGTGGGTGAAGACCGGGTGCGCATAAGTCATCCGCGCGGTGACGGTGGTCGGGTCGACTCGCCCCGCGGCGTTGAGGGTGACCACATGGTCGTCGGAGTCATCGAGCCCGTGCAGCCGGTTCATCCAGTAGCTGACCAGGACACCGTCGGTGGGGGTGTCGCAGCGCATCCGGTAGTTCCATGACGCGCGCGCGTTCCGGCTCTCGGGAAGGACTGAGGAGTCCCGGTGGAGCCAGGTCTCGTTGACGGAGTATTTGATCGCACCCAGGTCCTGCTTCTCCTCGGGCGTCGCATCTGCGAGCAGGTCGAGCGCCTGGTCGGCATGAGTGGCGATGACGACCCGGTCGTACGTCGCGACCTCGCTGGCGGCTGCGCCGCGCAACTCGACGCCGCCGTCGTGGCGGACCACCGAGGTCACGGCCGTTCCGCAACGCAGGTCGGGCAGGCGCGCAACCAGCCGGTCGACGTACGTCGCCGAGCCCCCGGTCACGGTGCGCCAGCTCGGAGAACCGGCCACCGAGAGCATCCCGTGGTGGTCGAGGAAACGGAACAGGTGACGCGCGGGGTAGGCGACCGAGTCGACGTCACCCGAGGACCACACGCAAGAGACGAGCGGGAGGGCGAAGTGCTGCACGAAGAAGTCGGAGAACTTGCCCTCGGCGAGGAACTCGCCCCAGGTCGGGTCAGTGGCGCCGCCATCGTCGAGGAGGGCGTGCGCGGCACGGTGGAAGCGTCGTACCTCGGCCAGCATCCGCAGGAACCGCGGGTCGGCCAGCCGGGAGGGTTGGGCGAGGAGGCCACGCAGCCCGCGCCCGCCGGCGTACGACAAGCCGCATGCATCGCAGGTGATGCTCATGCTCATCTCGGTGGCCTGCGTCGGCACGTCCAGCTCGCGGAAGAGCCGCAGCAGGTGGGGGTAGGTGCGCTCGTTGTGGACGATGAAGCCGCTGTCGATCCGGAGCGCCCTGCCGTCGGCGGCCGGGACGTTGTGCGTGTGCGCGTGGCCGCCGACGCGGGTGTCGGCCTCGAACACGGTCACGTGGTGGGTCCGGTTGAGCACGTGCGCTGCGGTCAGGCCGGAGATGCCGGCGCCGATCACCGCCGCCGTCGGCCGGGCTGCTGTGCTCAAGGGTGCCTCCAGATTTTGTGCGTACACCCTGTGATTCGGCGCTGCGCGGGAAACGGATTGTCTAAGGTTTGGTGAGACGGATGCTAGAGTGTTTGACCAAGGTTTGTCAAACGTTTGGAGAGCATCGTGAAAATCGTCCGCACCGTCGTCACCGACCGGCCGAGGGCCGAGGTCTTCGCCTACCTCAGTGACTTCACCAGCACTGAGGAGTGGGATCCGGGCACGCTGCGCACCACGCGCGAGAGCGGCGATGGAGGGGTCGGAACGCGCTACCACAACGTCTCGAAGTTCCTCGGCCGCGAGACCGAGCTGACCTATGTCGTCGAGGAGTCCACGTCGCCGTACTTCCTCCGGCTGCGCGGCGAGAACGACACGGTTGTTGCGCACGACACCATGACGCTCATCGAGGTCCCCGGCGGCGGCACCGAGCTGACCTACCGCGCGGACTTCGCCTTCAAGGGGGCGGCCCGGCTGGTGGCGCCGCTGCTGGCGCCTGCCCTTCGACGGCTGGGCAACGGGGCCGAGACGGGGTTGAAGAGGGCCCTTGCGTCACTGGGCTCCTAGACCCCACAAACCATGTACACGATCAAGCGGGCTGCCGAGCTCGTCGGAGTGACGGTCTCGACGCTTCGTGCGTGGGAGCGGCGCTACGGAGTCGTCACACCGCACCGCACAGAGGCGGGCTACCGGCTCTACGACGACGAGGCCGTGCACGTGCTCACGGTGATGTGCTCGCTGGTCCTCGATGGCTGGTCGCCGCGCCAGGCTGCGGACGAGGCGAAGCGCCGGTCCGAAGCGGGCGAGATCCGGCCGGTCCCTGTTGCGCTGCCTGCCCGCCCGTCCGACGGCGCCATCACCGCGGGTGCGGCCCTCGACACGGAGGAGTTCATCGACGCCGCCGCCCACCTCGACGGGGTCGCCCTCACCCGCGTGCTCGACGAGCGCTTCAGCCGGTCGTCGTTCGAGTCGGTCGTCGACGACTGGCTGATGTCGTCGCTGGTGGCTCTCGGTGTCGCATGGGAGGCCGGCCGGGTCGACGTAGCCGGCGAGCACCTGGTCTCGTACGCCGTCCAGCGGCGCCTCGCCGCGGCGTACGACGCGGCGGCATCCCAGGCGAGTGGTCCGCGCATCATCGTCGGTCTCCCGCCGAAGGCGCGCCATGAGCTTGGTGCGCTCGCGTTTGCGGCGGCGGCCCGGCGGCTGGGACTGAATGCGGCGTACGTCGGCGCCGACCTGCCGGTGACCGACTGGGTGAGGGCGACGAAGGCCCATCAGGCGGTCTGTGCCGTGCTCGCGGTCACCCAGGCCACTGACGTCAACGGGCTCCAGTCTGTCGTCGCCGGGCTGCGCGCGGACCAGCCCGACCTGGTCGTGGCCGTCGGTGGAGCGCAGTCCCACCGTGCTCCACCCGAGTGCCTCCAGCTGGGGGACCGGATCGGCAGCGCTGCTGCACTGCTGGCCTCGACACTGGCCTCAAAGGTTGACGCTCCTGGCTAACTCCGCCGCCCGGGTAAGCCAGTGAGCGGGGTCGCCTCGGTGGTAAGGATGCTCGGACGGTTCGATGTTGTCGAGGAAGCCCTGGTAGATAACGGCCTGACGCGCCGCCGCCAGTGGCGCGAGGATGTCCGCGGCTCGTTCGGGATCAGAACCGGGGATCGCGTCACGCCAAAGGTTTGCCCAAAGCTCCCTCACATGCGAGACCACTTCCTGAGGAATCCGGTCGACGAATGCGGACTGGTCGAGAAGTGGATGCCCGACGCCACAGTCTCCCCAGTCCAAGAGCACCAGGCGGTCGCCGTCACCGATGGCGTTGCCCGGAGCGAAGTCACCATGCACGAGGGAGTCGGGGATCCCGCATTGCTCCAGCATCGCGAACCGCTGAGGCATCCCCTCAATCAGATCGTTGAGCGCGAGCAGGTCGCGGTCGACGAGGTCTGCAGCGGTCCGGCGTACGACGGACTCGACCAGTTCGGTGAGAGCGGCCGTTCGCCAGTCCGGTAGCCCGATGCCGAGCAGTTCCTGCTCGCGATCGATCCACTCCATCTGCAGGCCAACGAGGATCGTCACCAAGTCCAGCAGGGTTTGACCGCGCGCCTCGTATTGATCCTCGCCGGGTATCTCCGGCATCAAGATCCTCCCGCTCCCTTGCGCCAGCAGCGGGGGAACAGGAGCGTGTTGCAGCCGCGTCAAGATCGCCCCCTCATGGGCGAAGAACGGGGGCACGCACTTCAGCCAGACATTGCCGCCCTCGACCGGGATCCGCCACAAGCTGGAGAGGTTCCACGTACGTATCTGCTGTGGGTGGCCGGCGCGTCGTAGGCCGAGGTCTTCCAGTGCGGAGGCAGCCCATGCCAGATCTCGGTCGGGTCCACTCGGGTCGGCATAGGGCAACCGCAGCGGGTGTTGGTCCAGAGCACCGTGCCAGGGGACGAGGGGCAGGCTGCGCGCCCTCGCTTGGTCAACTTGCGCGAGGTAGGTCACGCCTCCGCCCGGTGGCGCCGGAAGGGTCGCACTCAACAGTCGGAGGATCGTCACCTCGATCCCGTGATGTTCCTGGACCCACCGAACCAGGTCCTCCGCGTCTTGCCACCAGGGCAACGTGGCTTGAAACGGCGGTAACTGTCCCACCACCTCGCCGGTCGGAGTGCAAAGGACGAGGGTGGCGACTCGGGGTTCGGATGTGTGCACGCTCCAAGTCTCCGCCCGTGCAGCGGGGATGGCCACGACCGGTGCAGGGTTCGAGGTCGTGCTTCCAAGTCGAGGTCAGAAGCGCCATCATGCATGTATGGCCAGCACCGTCTCGAGCAAGATGGTCGTCCCGCTGACCGCCTTCGCAGCGGGAGGTGTCGTCGCGCTGTTGCTGGGTGTCTATGGCAGCCAACACGAGCCCACCTCCGAGCCGATCGCGACCTTCGGGTTCGGCTCGATGCTGGAGATGAAGGTCTACCTGGCGGTGGCCGTCGGAGTCCTGGCCGTCGGGCAGATAGTCGGCGCGCTCTGGCTCTACGGGAAGCTGGGTATCCGGGCACCCTCCTGGCTCGGCATGGCACACCGCGTGTCCGGCGGTCTTGCGATCCTGCTGTCCCTTCCCGTCGCGTACGCATGCATCTGGGCGCTCGGGTTTCAGTCCGGCGGGGACACCCCAACCCGTGTGCTCGTGCACTCGATCGCCGGCTGTGCACTCTACGGGGCGGTTGTGGTGAAGGTGATCGCCGTTCGAGCCAAGTCCGCGCCAGGTTGGCTGCTGCCCGTGGCTGGTGGTCTGCTTTTCGCCACCGTGATCTGCGCCGTCTGGACGTCCGCGGTCTGGTACGTCGGCGAGTTCGGCTGGCCGAGCGAGGGCTACTGAGTCGCGCCGTCTGCCATGCCACCGTTGCGTGCCAGACTGCCGCGGTGGACATGCACGACTTCGATGAGCTCGCGACTTCGCTCGCCGGCGTCCGGCGCAGGTCTGTCGATGGGAAAGCCCGGTGGCAATGCCGCGGGCGGCTTGTCGCGCGGGAGCTGGACGCGACACACGTAGTCGTACGGGTCCCCTTCGACGTACGCGACGCACTGCTCCATCAGCACCCGGATGTCTTCTCGGTGCCGCCCCGGTTCGCCAAGCACATGATGGTCGTCGCGGACCTCGATGCCGGCGATGACGGAGCCGTTGAGGATGCCGTGACGTCGGCGTGGCGCCTCCAGACGGAGGACGACGTACTCAGCTCGGGAGGCCGGCAAGGTGGGCGGTGATCTTTCGGGTCGCGTGGCCCTCGTGGCGGGCGCGACGCGTGGTGCGGGTCGTGCCCTTGCGGTGGAGCTAGCGCGAGCAGGCGCGTTCGTCTACGCGACCGGGCGCAGCAGCCGGGTAACCGGCCCGTCAGATATGGACCGGCCGGAGACCATCGAGGAGACAGGTGAGCTGATGGGGGCCGCCGGAGGCGACTGCGTGGCGCTGCGTGTGGACCATCTCGAAGTCGATGCCGTTCGGTCCCTCGTAAATCGCATCCGCAATGACCACGGGCGTTTGGACGTGCTGATCAACGACATCTTCGGCGGTGACCGGTACGCGCAGTGGGACAAGCCGCTGTGGGAGCACGACCTGACCGGCGGACTGCAGATGCTGCGGATGGGCATCGACACGCACGTGATCACGACCGTCGCAGCGATGCCGTTGTTGCTCGAGACAGGACCAGGCTTACTGGTGGAGATGACCGACGGCACCAGCGCCGTCAACGGTGAGGTACGGGCCGGCGTCGGGTTCTACTACGACTTCGTCAAGGCGAGTGTCGACCGCCTGGTCAAGAACTTCGCTGTCGAGCTCAAAGACCGCCCGGTTACTGCCGTTGGCGTGACGCCGGGTTGGCTGCGCTCGGAGCGCATGCTGGAGAACTTCGGCGTCACCGAAGAGACCTGGCGCGACGCCTGCACTGACGTGCCGGGCTTTGCCATCTCCGAGTCGCCGACGTACGTCGCTCGTGGTGTCGCGGCGCTGGCCGCCGACACCAACCCGGGCCGGTTCTCAGGCGAGGTGCTCACCGCCCGCCAGCTGGCCGACGAGTACGGCCTCACCGACACTGACGGGTCGCGGCCCGACTGCTGGGGACTCATCGCCGCACACGGATGGGACGACCAGCCGCTGGACGTGATCAACCAATACCGCTGAGGGCCAAGGCCCGCCCGCCGAGCATTGTCACGCTGCGTGGTGTAACTCGCGGGACGGGTGAGTTGCAATGTTGCGTGGGTGGTCATGCTCGTCCACAAATGCGTTCACGGGGGTAGCGCCGGGTCCTGAGGTTTTGGCAAACTCCGACGAGTTGTCGCACCCATCGAGCCGTCGCACCCACGCAGGGGACTGCCATGACCCGGACCGCTGCCGCCAGGTCTGCGTCGACAACCCCTGCCCTCGAGCAGCTTGACGCCGACGTCCGCGAACAGGTTCGGCGCAGCGGGATCGACCCGCTGACCGAGGTCGAGACCGTACGTCGGCTGGCCCAGGCCGTGGTGCGCGCCCATGACGACCGCAGCCTGTCCGGAGCCGTGCGACCAGTCGACGATCCCGACCGCGTAGTGGCCGAGTTGGTCGCGCGGGTCGCCGGCTTCGGCCCGCTGCAGCCGTATCTGGACGACCCTTCGGTCGAGGAGATCTGGATCAACGAGCCAGCGCGGGTCTTCGTCGCCCGCGACGGCGGGCACGAGCTGACCACCACGATCCTGACCACGGCGCAAGTGCGCGATCTGGTCGAGCGGATGCTGAAGACGTCGGGGCGGCGGGTCGACGTGTCGTCCCCATTCGTCGACGCGATGTTGCCGTCGGGCCACCGCCTGCACGTCGTACTCGACGGGATCACCCGCGGGTTCAGCGCTGTCAACATCCGCAAGTTCGTCGTCAAGGCCAGCCGGCTGCGCGAGCTGGTCGAGCTAGGCACGCTGCCGACCCAGGCGGCGGTATTCCTCGACGCCTGTGTGGTCGCAGGCCTCAACATTGTGGTGGCAGGCGGCACGCAGGCGGGCAAGACCACGCTGCTCAACACCCTCGGGTCCGCAGTGCCGGGGCACGAGCGGATCGTGTCGGCCGAGGAGGTGTTCGAGCTGCGGTTCGAGCATCCCGACTGGGTCGCGATGCAGACACGCCAGGCGGGCCTCGAGGGAACCGGTGAGATCAAGCTGAGGCACCTTGTGAAGGAGGCGCTGCGGATGCGGCCGTCGCGCATCGTGGTGGGGGAGGTCCGCGCGGAGGAGTGCCTCGACCTGCTGCTCGCTCTCAACAGCGGTCTGCCCGGCATGGCCACCGTGCATGCAAACTCCGCCCGCGAGGCGCTGGTGAAGCTGTGCACCCTCCCGCTGCTGGCGGGGGAGAACATCTCCGCCCGGTTCGTCGTACCCACCGTTGCCGCCAGCGTCGACATCGTCGTCCATCTCGCGGTCGAAGCAGACGGCCGGCGCAGAGTCAGGGAGATCGTCGCCGTGCCCGGCCGGGTGGAGGCCGATGTGATCGAGACGGAGGCGATCTTCGTCAGCCGTGACGGCCGCCTGCAGCGAGCACAGGGGATGCCGTCGCGGCCGGAGCGGTTCGCAGCGTCTGGCATCGACATCCACCAGCTCTTGCGGAGCGACGACATACGTGCGACGCAGGCGGTCGGTTGACATGGGGGCGTTGGTCGGCCTGACGGCAGGGCTCGGCCTGCTTCTGGTGTTCGTGGCGCTCACCGGCGATGGCAGCCAGCGCGAGCTTTCGCCGGTGTTGCGGCCCAAGCTCGAGCAACTGCTCAAGTCCGCGGGCATCGTCACGGTGACGCCGTTCGGATTCATCTCGTTGTGCGTCATCAGCGGTGCAGTCGCCGGCATCGTGGTTGGCCTCGTCTCCCGGACGCCGCCGGTCGCTGTTGCGTTTGGACTCATGGCGGCATACGCACCCGTCGGCCTCGTGCGGGGACGCGTACGTCGTCGGCGGCGGGAACTGGCGGAGGTCTGGCCCGAGGCGGTCGACAACCTGGCGTCAGCTGTCCGCGCAGGACTCTCGCTGCCAGAGGCGGTCAGCCAGCTCGGCGAACGCGGACCGACACCGCTGCGCCCAGCGTTTGCCGCGTTCGGTCGCGACTACGTGGCATCAGGCCGGTTCGGCGACTGTCTCGATCGGCTCAAGGACACCCTCGCCGATCCGGTGGGCGACCGAGTCTGTGAGTCGTTGCGCATTGCCCGCGAGGTCGGCGGTGGAGATCTGGGGCGGTTGCTCCGGACGCTGTCGCGGTTCTTGCGCGACGACGCTCGCACCCGCGCCGAGCTGGAGTCGCGACAGGCGTGGGTGGTCAATGGTGCGCGGCTGGCCGCTGCTGCGCCGTGGCTCGTGCTGCTCGCGCTGTCACTGCAGCCGGAGGTGATCGGCCGCTACCGCTCGACCGCAGGAGTTGTGGTGTTGATGGTTGGCGCAGTCACGTGCTTCGTCGCCTACCGGCTGATGGTGCGGCTGGGTCGGCTCCCCGACGAGCGCCGGGTGCTCACATGAGAGGCCTGCGATGAGCGCCTTGCTGACGGGTGGGTTGCTGGGCGCGGTGTTCGGCGTCGGGCTGGTGGTGGTGTTGGCTCGGCTGCTGGCAGCGAGGCGGCCGAGCCTCGAGAGTCGGGTGAGTCCCTACATCCGCGATGTGCCGACGGCTTCGCCGTCCTGGACTCCGGTGGTCGCATCAGACCGCCCGTCGTCGGCACTTGCCGCCCTTGCACGCCCGATGATCGTCGCGGCCGCCGAGAGACTCGAACGCATCCTCGGCGGCCGCGAGTCCATCGCGCGCCGGTTGCCACGGGCGGGGTCGACGTTGAGCGTGGAGGGGTTCCGCTTCTCCCAGGTCGTGTGGGGCATCGGCGGATTCGCCGTCGGTATGACGCTGGGCCTGCTGGGGCCGGCCCGCGAGCCTGGCCGGGCTGTGCCGTGGTTGTGCGTGTGTTGTGGCCTCGCCATCGCGGCGATCCTTGCCCGCGACAGCGCCTTGACGAGCGCGGTGAAGAAACGTGAGCAACAGGTGATGGAGGAGTTCCCCGTCGTCGCCGATCTGCTCGCCCTGGCTGTGGCGGCTGGCGAGAGCCCCGCGGCTGCACTCGACCGCGTCGTGTCGACGTGCAGAGGCGCGCTGCCCGACGAGTTGGGCGGTGTACTCGCGCAGTCGCGGACAGGCGTGCCGCTGTCGTCGGCCCTTGACGCGATGGCGCAGCGGAGTGGGCTCGCGATCGTGTCGCGGTTCGCCGAGGGCTTCGCGGTCGCGATCGAGCGCGGCACGCCGCTGGTCGACGTACTGAACGCGCAAGCCGCCGACGTTCGCGAGGCCGGCAAGCGCGCGCTGATCGAGACCGGTGCGCGCAAAGAGATCGCGATGATGGTGCCGGTCGTCTTCTTGATCATGCCGGTGACGTTGTTGTTCGCATTCTTCCCCGGCGTCGTCGGGCTCAAGCTGCTGGCTCCGTAGGTCAGCTGACAGGAGGTAGACGTGAGGAGACAGCCATGAAGGTTCGACGCATGACCTGGATGCGGCTGGCAGTGCCGCGACGAAGCGAGCGCGGTGACGTGCCGGGCTGGGTGATGATCACGGTCATGACGATCGTCGTCGCGACGGCGATCTTCGGGATCTTCCAGGACCAGGTCACCACGTTCCTGCAAGACACCCTCGACGAGTACATGTAGCGATGTCGTGGCTGCGTCCACGGACGTGCAGGCGACGTGACGAGCGAGGATCGGCGATCGCCGACTTCGCGCTGGTTTCCGTTGTGCTGGTGCCGTTGTTCTTCGGGGTGCTGCAGGTGGCGCTGGTGTGGCACGTCAAGACGACGCTGACGTCGGCGGCGGCGGAGGGCGCTCGCTACGGCGCGAGCTATGACCGCACCACCGAGGACGGCGAACGACGTACGGCCGCGGTGATCGACGACGTGTTCGGGACGGACTTCGACGACGTGGTCGCCGCACATGACGCGACGCTCGAAGCCCAACCGGTGGTGGCGGTAACCGTGCAGGCGCAGGTGCCGGTGTTGGCGTTCTGGGGACCGACCATCACGGTCGAGGCGGAAGGGCACGCGATCAAGGAGATCCTGCCGTGAGGCGTCGGCGTACGTCGGAAGGGCTCGGCCATCGTTGAGCTCACGTGGCTTGGCTTGTTGCTGCTCATCCCGTTGGTGTACGTCGTCATCACCCTCGTCACGGTGCAGCGCTCGGCGTTCGGGGCGACCGAGGCGAGCCGGTCTGCAGGCCGGGCGTTCATCCTGGCGCCGGATGTCGCCACCGCTCGGGAGCGCGCCTTCGACGCGGCGTCACTCTCGATGCGTGACCAGGGCGTGGTGCTAGAGCGATCTGATCTGCTCCTTGTGTGTCACCCGACTCCCGACTCGTGTCTGCAGCCCGGTTCTACTGTCGAGGTACAGATCGCGTTGCAGGTGCCGCTTCCGGTCGTCCCCGAGCTCTTCGGAGAGTCGGCGGCGAGCGTGGCTGTGGATGCTCGCCATGTCGAGCCGTACGGCGTCTACCGCGAGGCGGGGTCATGACCCTTGACTCGACGGACGGCGCGACGCGGAGAGGCCGGCCAGATCACGGCGATGCTGGTGATCTTCTCGATCTGCGCGCTGCTGGCGGTCGCCGCAGTGACTGACATCTCGGCGAGCTACCTGCGGCGACAGGCGGCGACGTCTCTCGCCGATGGTGCGGCTCTCGCGGCGACCGAAGCGGCGGCCGCCGTTCGTGTCTACGACGCGGACGTCGATCAGGCAGATGGCGGGGGAGAGGTGGTCAGCATCGACCCGGCCGCCGCAACGGCAGCCGTCGACACCTATTTGCATGACACCGGCGCGTATGCCGAGTACCCGGGACTGCAAGCATCCGTGAGCGTTCACGACGGCAGGGTGCGCGTGGCGTTGACGATGCCGTTCGAACTGCCGGTGCCCGTGCCGGGCGTCGACCCCGGCACGACGATCCATGCAACCGGCTCGGCGGTCCTCCCCATCTACTGACTGCTCTGCCGCACATAGCGCGCGACTCCATGACCAGAACCGCTGTCGGCAGATCTGCGTCGACAACGCTGCCCTCGACTCGGTTGACGCCGACGTCCGCTAAGAGGTGCGGTGTAGCGGGACTAGTGACCAGTCAGTTGGCGCTCGATCCGTTGTTGGGCTTCGGCGGCCTGAAGTTGGCCAATGATGCCGCGACGTCGCCGAGCTTCGGTGGAGCCGAGATCAGCATGTAGAGATCGCGACTGTTCGCATATGCGGGCACGATCTCCTTCATCGCTGTGCGAAATGCTTCGGTCTCTGCAAGCTTCGTCTCGGGCTCTTCCAAGCTCTTCTCAAGCTCCGCAAGCCTCGACGGATCCTGCGAAATCGCGCTCTGCAGGTCCGGCCACCGCTCGGAGA
The DNA here is from genome assembly GCA_963811585.1 of uncultured Actinomycetota bacterium. Classification (GTDB taxonomy): domain Bacteria; phylum Actinomycetota; class Actinomycetes; order Propionibacteriales; family Nocardioidaceae; genus JACDHG01. The sequence continues at coordinate 156,971 of CAWERR010000002.1, read as the reverse complement.
CGAGTGCCCACTTCCCGATTGCCGCTGTCGACAGCAAGCTCGGCTTGATGAGCTCGCGGTCATTGCACAGCCTCAGCGTGAAGCGAAGCCTGTTTAGCAACCGCTTGACGTCGCGCGGCAACGGCCGGGTCAGCTCCGCCACGGCATTGTAACTCTCCAACACGTAGCGGCCGTCGATCAGGCGCGTCGCCCGCTGCTCCTCCAAGAGAGCTTGCGCCCGCTCCTGTTCCTCGATCGACGAGGTTGGCGTACCACCCTGCTCGATGAAGCGGGCGTTCTCCGCGTCTCGGAGCCGCCGCTTTCGGGCGCGCCTTCGGGCAAGGGGGCCTGTCACCCATCGACGGAATCTCGCAAAGGCGCCCAGGGCAGCCGCGTCGTCAGCTGTGGGGGAGTCGACCGTTGTCGCCTCGGTTGTGTCGTCGTCGTCGCCCGCGGCGGCCTCGGGCTCGTCAGGCCCTTCGGCGTCCATGGCCAGGGGTGCCTCGGCGGTCCTCCTCGCGGCCGACTCGTCACGCGAAACCACGGTCTGCTGTTTGGTCTCCTCGGGCTTGCCAGGCAGCATCCGCTTGGCGAGGGCCCTCAGGTCTGCGTAGTCGTGAGTGGGGACGTCGAACCTGAACTGCACGATCTTCTCCAAGTACAACTGGCCAAACGATGCGGCAGGGGTCTCATCTGCCGATGACAGGCTGCCCGTCCGGTATCGAGGCGCCAGATCCTTGTACTTGATGTCGGCTGCGATCGCGAGCGTCTGGATGTCGCCGATCAGCACGATCACGACATCCTGCAAAGAGAGAAGGCTGCTGACGGCTTCGCAGACCTCAATCGATCGTGCGGGTTGGCAGCGCTCGAGATCGTCGATGTAGACGACAAGCCTGCGACGGTTCTCAGGCCGGTTGCGGTATCGACCGCGTCGGGTCGCCTGGTGGATGAGCCTGCCGAGGTCCTCTCGGACCTCAACGAGGGCGCCCGACGTCAGGGCACTGCGCGGTGAGCGCACGAGGCTGCCGATATCGGAGGCCGTTCCCCGCACCTGTGCGAAAGCGCCGGCCGCAGCAGGGATGAGTGTGATGACAGCTGACACCGTGAGCCGTCCCTCCTGCGTCAGCTCGTCCAACCTGCCGGTGATCGTCAGCGCCAAAGCGAAAACGGCGGCCACCACGGTAAGACCCGCCGTCACGAAGTGACGTCGCCGCTTCCCATGAGGGCTCAGGAGCTGAGAGGGGAGCGGATCGCTCAAGCGGCGCACAAGGTGGCGCTCACTTGCGGCGGCTCGGGCGACCGCGGCGGCGAGCGCCGAGACGATGTTGGGAGAGTCGTCGTGATACCAGGCGTTGAACCAACAGGGAATCGGCGGCTCATTCACGCGCGGGCGGTCCTTGAGAACCCGTGCCACCATCCTCGCGAGCGACGTCTTGCCCGCTCCCCAGGGCGCGTTGATGGCGACTGTGAGCGGCGTACCTGTCCTTGGATGATCGATCACGAATGCCAGCGCCCTCGCGTACTCGCTGTACCCAAGGACGTCGTTCGCGGGATCATCGATGGGGCCGTCGGCGAGCATTTGCAGGTTGACATTGGCATCGGTCTCCGCAGCTAGCCAGGCCGTACGGATTGCATCGGCTGTGGTCGAGTCCTTGGTGACGAAGACAAGCTGCTTTATTGGCGCGTGGTCGCCTTGCGCGAGGGTAGCGCGAACAGCAGGAACAATCGCGTTGGCGATGGTCGCGATATCGAGGCCAAGGGCCTCTGTGCCCAGAAGCGAGAGCCCGAGCCTTTCCGCGCCGGACGCGGCCGCGGCGCCGATGGCAGAAAGCGCGGTCATGGCGACGTTGTGCATCGTCGGAGGGCTGTCACTGTCGTGGATGCGCGCCACAACGATGCGCGCAAGGTCTGTTGGCAGCGTCGACGCTGTCCGACGCGACACCTTCGCAGGCGCGGCTGGCCTGCTCCTGAGGTCAAACGTCAAGACGGTGCCAGCGCGGACCCCGTTCAACCGCTCGTCGCCCGACAGCCCGAGTGCGGGGAAAGCCTCCTCCAAAGCACGCCCTAGTCCGCCGAATCCGGACGGGCCGGCTGAGATGACCAGTGTGTCCAGGCCGATCGCCCACGGCTTGGGGTCGGTCGAAACCAAGACTTCGATATCACCGGTGGTGCCCAGCTCCCGACTCTGCATTGCATTCAAGACAGCCACAACCGCCTCCTCGACGTCGGCGCAGCGATACTCGCATGATCCTCGCCAAAAGGCGGCGCCGTCTAGACGCGAGGTTTGTGGTTTTGCCTGGTCAACCGGCTAGGTGTGATCTGCATGGTCAGGTCAGGTCAGGTCGTCTCCCAGCGGAACAGCTTCGCGGCGAGGAGCGTCACTACGGCTGCAAAGGCGAGCAGAATCAACATCGGGACGAGTGCAACCGACGGCCCCTCGCCGCGCACCATGACGTCGAGCATGGCGTCGTTCAGGTGTCGCAGGGGCAGCGCCAGTGACACGGTCTGCAACCAAGGGGGGACACCGTCGAGCGAGAAGAACGAGCCGCTCAGGAACGCCATCGGCAAGACGAAGAAGTTCGCGAGGTTGACGGCACCCTCGGTGGTCTTGGCCAGGGCGCCTGCGAGGAGCCCGAGCGCCATGAAACAAAGAGTGCCGCACAGGACCAGCGGAATCGCCATCCACCAGAATCCCGTCAGCGTCAGCCCGAACCCCAGTGTCCCGAGCCCGAGGAAGATCGCGGTCTGGCCCAACGCGATCGCCATCGTGGCTACGATCCGTGCCCCGACGATCGTGCCACTCGGAACCGGGGAGAGCTGCAGTCGCCGAAGTAGCTTGGTCTGTCGCCACCCCTGGAGCGTCGCCGCTGCTCCGAACGCCGCACTCATCGCTATCGCCCAGCCGAGCAGGCCGGGGGTCACGAAGTCGATCACGGCAAGGGAGTCGTCCTCGACACTTTGGATGTCGAGCGAGTACGTCGGCGGCTGACCAGTCGCGGCGACATTCGCCCCATCGACGATCGAGCGCAGGACCCCGGCCGTCGTGGCGGCAGCGACTGGGTCAGTCCCGGTGTAATGCGCGACGACAGTGTCGCCGTGCTCCTCCAGGGCGACGTCAGCGTCTCCCTTACGCACCGCCGCGAGGGCGGCCGCCCTGCTGGTCGACTGGCTGACCTCGAAGCTCTGGTCGAACGCTTTCTTCGCAGCGGGGGGCAGGTCGTCGATGATGGACACGCTTCCCACTGTCTTCATCTCGATCTTGTTGGAGTCGTCCATGTTGCCGAGCACGCCCCCGAACAGGACAAGGAACATGAGCGGGAAGACGATCGCGAAGAACACCGCCGCTCGGTCGCGGATGAAGCCCTTGAGGATGGCGATAGCGAGGCTTCCGAACGCGCGAGTGCGCGGCGTTTGCGTCGACGTCGTGCTGGACCGCAGTTGCTCAGTGGTGCTGCTCATGCGCGGTACTCCCGCCCGGTGACATCGAGAAACACGTCCTCCAACGTGGTCGCCTTCAGCTGCAAACCGACGAGCAGGCGTTCGGACGCCAAGGCGGTGAGCACGCTCGCGGGGCTCCGGGTGGTCAGCACTGTCCCGGTCGCATCCTCGGTGGCGTCGTCGACATCTGCCATCGCTCGTGCCCGCTCGAGCGAGAGCTGGCCTGGACCGATCGAGATCCGCACGGGTGCGTCGAGCCCGCGCACCAGGGCGGCCGGCGGGTCGAGGCGAAGGATCTTGCCGTGGTCCATGATCGCGACTCGGTCGCAGAGCAATTCCGCCTCGTCGAGGTAGTGAGTGGTGAGCACGACGGTGCGGCCGGAGTCGTTCAGCGAGGAGAGCAGATCCCAAAGGTTGCGCCGTGCCTGCGGATCCAGGCCTGCGGTCGGCTCGTCGAGGAACACGACCTCGGGGTCGTGCACGAGAGCGCAGGCGATGGACAGTCGCTGCGCCTGTCCACCCGAGAGCTCCTCGGTCCTGGTCCCGGCCTTGTCCGATAGCCCCACACGCCCCAGCCATTCGTCGGCGTGGCTGGCGCTGACGCCGTACAGGGAGGCGAACGTGCGGATCTGTTCACGCACGGTCAGCCGTTCGAAGAACGAGGAGGCCTGAAGCTGGACTCCGAGGCGCGGCAGCAGCACGGGGTTCCGCGGCCAGGTCTCCTCACCGAGCAAGGTGACCTGCCCGCTGTCTGGCTTCCGCAGGCCCTCGATGATCTCCAAAGTCGTCGTCTTGCCGGCGCCGTTGGGGCCGATGATCCCGAAGAACTCGCCTTCCGCGACGTCGAAGGAGACACCGTCGACCGCGCGGAGGTCGCCGTACGTCATGACCAGGTTCTCTACGTGGATCGCGCTCATCAGTGAAGAACTTAGTCGCGGGTTCCTCCCTGTTCGCGCCAGCCTCCGCCGAAGCAGGAGATGCCGACGTACCCGCAGGCACTCCGCTGGCGCCGTCGACATCATGACCGACGGGACCGCCTGCGGCGCAGACGAGGGCTCCGGATCCAGCGCAAAGAGCCAACTTCAGGTGAGTCCGGACAAGTGCGCCACCGAAACGGCGTCGTCGGGCTGCCGGGGATCGTCGAGCGCTGCCTGCGTCCGCAGCGTGCGACCGCAGTGCACACACGTGTGCACGATCATCCAACCCTTGCCCGACCGGAAGTCCAGCGCAGCTGGACACATCAAGCCGCCACATGATGACGCTCGATCACCCGGCCTGACGTCATCGAGGTGAATCGACCACAGACACGAAGGGCAGTGGTTCCGGTACGAGCCCGTGGCAAGGGGCTGGACTCGTTCACCGCATCGTGCGCATACGAAGGCGGCGTTCTCTGACTTGTGGCTGATGGCCTGCTCCTGCGGATCGAAGCGAACTTCGACGTGCAGGCACAGGGGTCACGTTGTCTGTCTGGACGGCTGATATCGGACCAAGCCGTCGATCCCGCGCTGGAAGGACGAGGAACTCCATTCACCGCCGTTCCTCTCGGGTCGGCGATTACTTCTGACTCCTGCTTCACCGCGGTGTCACAACCACGGATCCGGACCTCGACCGGGGTTGTCGAATTGTCCCGGCCACTGTCACCCGGCTCGCACATCACAACACCCGTCGAGTCAGTTTCTGAGGCACAGTGGGGAAGTGGCCGTCCTCGGTGCTCATGAGAGCTCCTGCCCTGACAGATGTATCCCGCGCGAAGCAGATCTGACTCGGCGAGCGTTCTACGTCAGTGGCGGGTGAGCCATGGGCGGGGAAGAGCGACCAGCGGTGCTTGCTCCCGCGCGAGTGGAGTTGGAGTAGCAAAGAATGGGTTCGGGTTCGCCCGGCACACCTTCCCTCGGGGAGGTAGCGACACCGTGAGTAAGTAGGCGTCCACGTAGTCGGTGACGCACGAGCTGGTTCCGTAAGCAGTGTGCCCCCAGCCGGCGTAACTGAGCAGGCGGCTGTTCTTCAGTAGCCGGTCACTGGCCACAGCGCCGGCATAGTCAGTCGCGGGGTCGAAGTAGTTGCCCACCACGAGAACCGGCGCTGAGGTACGGGCTGTCCACGGACCGGTGTATCGGTCGGGGCTGACCGGCCAGTGTGCGCAGCCAGCGTTGGTCCACCACCAGAACGGTCCGAACCGGGAGCCGTTCTTGGCGTACCGGTCGATCGCGCGGAAGGTACGGAATGTGCGTGGGTACTGGGTGTCGGCACATTGGTTGCCGTAGAAGGCGTCGGGGTATCCGTTGGGGTAGTCGGCCTCGACGGCGTCCGGCGCCAGTTGCTCGATGATGGCGGTATGCAGTCGCGCTGCATCTGCCGTTGCGCTTGCGTCGCCGCCGAGGGCCGCGTCCGCCAGCAGGTCGAAGAAGGCCGCGTAGCCATCCGGGCCGTCCCAAGAGGCGGGGGCGTACGTCGCGGACGTGGCATCGGTGATCAGGAAGTCATAGGTGTACACAAAGCCGTCGGGCAGCTTCAGCGGATCACGCAGAATGGCGCGCACCAGCCGTTCCCACCGTTGCGCCGACCCCACCCGGGTCCAGAAGGGGCACTCGCGGCGTGCGGCGTCGCACAGGCGTAGAAACTCTTCGAAGACCTCGTGGGTGGCGACCCTGTCGGACTTGATCTGACGGCCGCTGGCCCAAAGCCGCGGGTTGAGGACGCCGTCGATGGCCAGCGCCCGGACCTTGTTCGGGAACAGGTTGGCGTAGGTATTGCCGAGGTAGCTTCCATAAGAGAAGCCGAGGTAGGTCAGTTTCCGGTCACCGACTGCGTGTCGCAGCAAGTCAAGGTCGCGGGCCACGTCGGCGGTGCTCATGTGCCGGGCGACCTTCTGGCCGTCGTGGAGGCACTCCTTTGCCAGTCCGGCGTAGGCGTTGAAGAAGGGTCGGTACTGGCCCGAGCGGTAGGGGAACACCGGTTGGCTCGCCAGGAACTCCTGCTGTTCCTCTGCAGACTCGAAGCAGTGCAAAGGATCGGAGCGCGCGACACCGCGAGGGTCGAAGCCAACAACATCGAAGCGCCCGCCGAGCTGCGCACCCAAGAACTCTCCGAACCCGTTGAGCACCATGCCGACCCCGGACCCGCCGGGACCACCGGGGTTGACGAAGACGCTGCCAATGCGGTGCTGCGTATCGGTTGCCGGGAACCGTGCGAGCGCGAGCCGCGTGGTGCCATGCGAGGGTCGGTCGTAGTCCAAGGGCACGCGAACGGTCGCGCAGTCAAAGCCGGGATACTCCGGCCCGCACGGCTTCCACCTGATGTTCGCCCGTTCCGCCGCAGCCGGGTCAGCGATCGCCGTCGGTCCCGGGGATAACCCTGGCGGACTCGGAGACGAGGCCGCCGTTGTGGTCGCCACGGCGAACGAAGGTATGAGGATGGCCGCTATCACGACGGCGCGGACCCGGGTAACTGAAGAACCCCTCGTGAGCATGATCGGCCCCCCATGAGAGCGAACGGATACGACGACCATAGTGCGCCGCGAACCCGGCAGCCAGACCCAGAATCCGGATTCCCCAGGCTGCAAGATCATGCTCGCGAGCTGGCGCAGGAACGGAACGAAGACCTTTAGAGGTAGTTGCTGGATCGCCCCATCTACTGACCAGTCTCAGACGCTCCGAACACGGCGGAAGGTCGGGCATCGCCCCAGCCGGTTCTGTAGAGGGCGAACGGGGCGTTGTCCTGTACGCCGTCCATCCCCTCGACCAGACCGGGGCGAAAGATGGTGCCGTGATGAACCATCCCCAGCCTCTCCATCACTGCGCGCGAGGCCACGTTGATCACTTCGGTGAACGCGTAAACCTCCGATGCGCCGAGTTGGTCGTGCGCGAAACGAAGGCCGGCTCGGCCGATCTCGGTCGCATAGCCATGGCCGCGTGCTTCGTCGCGCAGGGTCCACCCCAGTTCGAGGCAACGCTGGTTTGACAGCGTGATCACGCTCAGACCTCCGCGTCCGACCAGGGCGCGGTCGGTCTGACGGTAGGCGATCCACTTGCCCACGCCGTCGTCGCGCCATCGCTTCGCCATAGCCTGCGCCCACGCGACCGCGTCGTCCTGGGACCAAGGCCCCGCCCACCAGTGAGTGACATTGGGATCGCCGTGCAGCGTGACGAGATCGGTTGCGTGGCAGACATCGATCGGGAAGAGCAGCAACCGCTCGGTGGTGATCATCGCCGTACTTGAGTGCCCAGGCTCCTCTCGGCTCATGGCCAAGGGCAGGAGTTCGTCCGCTGGCTCATTCGCGCCGTCCTCGCTTCTGACGGCTGCCGATGCGACCCCAAGGCTTGAACACGGCCAGCACGGTGGCCAGAGTGAGCGCGGTCAAGGACACGGCTGGTGGGAAGAACAACGAAGACACAGCACTGTCGTCCGGGCTGCCGTTCCGCAGGTCTTCACCGTACGCGCGGACTTCGTCCATCCCGGGCTGGAGCAGGAACACGATCAGCGTGCACAACACGAGGTTGAGGACCAGCTTGACCGCGACCCACCAGTAACGGACCAGCCCCCACTTGGTGCCGAGCCCGAGGATCAGGCCCGAGACCAGGCTGAGCAGTCCGGTGGCCAGCATCGGCCACACCACGAACGTCGCGAGCGACTCATAGGCAAGGCTTCGTGTCTCGACGTCGTTGCTGAACCATCCGGTGAGCACCAGGACGGCGACGATGACATCGATGCCGATCCAGGCACCGGCAGACACGATGTGTACGACGAGCGTCGTCTTGCGCCATCCGCGGCTCAGGCGGCGCGGCCGATCGCGAGAAGCACGATCTGATGATGTGGTGGCCGTGGTTGTGGGTGCGCCAGTCATGGTCATGGTTTAAGCCTCGTGGGCTCGCCCGGGGGAAACATCGGCCAGGTGGCCGATAAGTCCTCTAGATCGTCACCAGTGCCCGGGTTGGGAGGTGGTCGTCGCCCGCCAGACCGGGGCGATCTCTTTGTCGTAGCGGCGTCCGAACCCCTTCTTGAGGATGAAGACCACCGGCGACGGAACTGTCGACCGTAGGAATGCTCGTCCGTCATCGCTCATGCCGTCGGTGAGCCAGGCGAAGAATCCGCCGGCCACCTTGGGAGGCTGCCGACTGAGCTTCTTCTCCACCGCCTTCCACTCGGGTGACTCGAGGTGAGGGAAGAGCGCAGGCTCCAGGTCGTTCTCCTCGTGGCTTAGGTGCTGCTCCACCACTTGCTGAGTGCGGACCAAACTCTCGCGAGCAGCCGCCGCGTCGGCGGCCGACCCGCTTGCTGCAAAGGCGTCCATGGCAGAGCCGCTCTCGGCCAGGGCATCGGCCATCGCGTGGTGCTCGGACTCCATCGTCGCGAGGAGATCAGAGTCGACACCCTTGTTGGCGAGCATTGGCCAGATCAGCGCATCCTCCTGTTCGTGGTGATGCGTCAGCTCGTGGCGCAGGTTTTGATACGCCAGATCGAGATCTCGGGCACGTCCTACGTCGCCATCCGTGACCTGAGGCAACGCCGATATGAGGCGGTCGAGGTCGCGACGCACAGCGGCATGGATTAAGCGGTTCATCGTCATCGGGGCAGCCATGGCAGCGACCGTATCTGTTTCGTCATCGCTTGCGACAGATATTTACAGCCGGTGTCTTCCTTCCTCGGAGATTGACGCACTGACCTGGACCTCGCCACACTGATTTATGGACGTCGCCGCTGCGACCGCTCCCGAGGTCGGGATCCCCCTCGGGATCTTGATCGGCCTCGTCTCCGGGGGCTGCGCGATCTTCTTGATCCGGGCCGGCTGGGGGCATCCCGACGTCAAGGCGACCCTTCAGGTCGTCACCCAACTGCTCGCCATCCCCACGTTCTGGTTCGGCGGACCTTGGCTGACGACATCCATGATGGCTTCCGTCGAGCCGGCCGAGATCCGCTCCTCGTACTTCCTCGCGTTGACCGCGGCCTTCGTCCCCCTGGCGGTTGCGCCGCTGGCGGTGCTGGCGTGGGAAACGGGCCGGGAGATCGCAGCGGGGGAGCGGAAGGCTGCCAGGAGCGACGATGCTTGACACATGGGTAAGCGATGTCGTCGTCGGGCTGTTTGCGATGCTGTTCGGCGGGACCTTCCGGCTCATGATGCTGCTCGCCCCTGAGTCAGCGACGCGGGCGACGAGGGTCGAAGGGGAGACGTGGGTGCAGACCGCGAGGCGTCAGGCGGACGCGGGAGCGCACTTGCCCAGATCGGCAGCCCTGGCTGCCTGTGCGGTCTACGGTCTGCTCGCCGTCATCATCGTCACCATCCGCATCAGCGCGGTCGAGATGCGCTGGCTTGCCTTCGCGGTGGGGTTCGCCGTCGGTTTGGCTGTGTTCGAGATCGTCTTCCGGTTGGCAAAGCGTAGTAGCGCTGCACCGGCAAGCGGGCCTTGGGCAGCCGCCTAGTCGCTATCGGCCGGACCGCCCTGCAAGTCAGACCGCGATGACCTGGAGTCCCTTGCTGCGTAGGGATTCGAGGTCGTCGTCGGGGGCGCTCGTGTCGGTGATGACGGTCTTGATTGCGGTGATGTCGCAGATCCGTGCAAACGTACGACGGCCGAGCTTCTCTGCGCCGGCGACCACCGTGACCTCCGTCGCCCGCTTGACCATCAAGGCGTTGATGCTCGCCTCGCCCTCGTGGAAGCAGGAGGCGCCCATGTCGGCGGAGATTCCATCAACACCGAGAATCAGATGGTCGAGCCATAACTCACGAACGACCGAAGCAGCCATGGGACCCATGACCTCATAGGACTGCGGCCTGGCGACGCCGCCAAGAGACACCGTGCGGATGTGGGGGCGCAGCACCATCTCGGTGGCGATGTTGAGCGCGTTCGTGACGACGGTGAGTGATGGCTTCAGCGGGCGGTCCGCAAGGTCGGCGCGAGCTCCGACGCGTCGCGCTGTGGCGGACGTCGTCGTACCTCCGTTGAAACCAACCACCTGACCCGGCTTGATCAGGTCGCAGGCAGCGGTCGCGATGCGTTCCTTGGCGTCCTGGTCTCCACGACCCCGGTGCCGGAACGGCAGGTCGTAGGCAACTGAGGTGGCGACAACTCCGCCATGCGTGCGGGTCGCCAGTTGTTGCTTGGCTAGCGACGTGAAGTCGCGGCGAACCGTCGCCTCTGAAACACCGAGCGCCTTCGCCGCCTCTGACACCGAGAGCCGGCTTTGCTCGGCAAGCAAATTCAACAGTGAACGCAGCCGCCATGACCGGTCGCCGCGTGGCTCGCCGTTCAACTGGTTGGCCTCGCTCACCCGAGGCCTCCCTCGATCTGGCCGATGATCAGACGGCGCTCAAACAGGGCTAGGAGATCGATCACCACGGGAACGATACAGAAACGGTGCGCGCGTGAGTGGGACCCTGGGAACGGCCCCAGTCCGTGCTCACTCACTGAAGTCGGGCGATCTCGGGCAGTAACCGATTGTGATCGAATCTGATTGGTTTTCATTAGGTACAAGCATCTATTGACACTCTTTTCTTGTCCACGCTAGCGTCGGTTCGAACCCCCTGTGGCGCATCACGCACCCACGAAAACCCTCAGGAGTTCGCAATGGCCGACCAGCCGAAGGTCTCTCGACGCACTGTGCTCGGAGGGGCCCTGGCAACCGGGGCCATCGCCGTGGCGCCGGGCTTGCCCCGAGCCGACGCAGCGGCAGCAGCCGCGCCCACGACTGCTGCCGCGCCGCGCCGGCCCGGCCGCAAGACGATGATCGGCACGCCGTTCGAGGAGCATGAGACAGTCCGCGTCGGGCTGATCGGCCTCGGCAACCGTGGCATGGGGATGCTCAGCGGTTGGACGGCCGTTCCGGGCTGCGTCGTGACCGCGGTCTGCGACATCCGCGCCGACAGGGCCACGGCTGCGGCCAACGAGGTCGTGCGGCTCGGCAAGGAGCGCCCCACCGAGTACGGCGGGTCCGCGTCGTCGTACCAGCAGCTGGTCCGAGACTCCGACGTCGATCTCGTGTACGTCGCGACGCCATGGGAGTTCCACTACACCCACGGGCGTGCCGCCCTGGTGGCCGGCAAGCACGTCGGCGTCGAGCTGCCGATTGCGACCGAGCTCGACGAGCTGTGGGACCTGGTCGACGAGTCCGAGAAGCGGCGCAAGCACCTGTGGCTGATGGAGAACTGCAGCTACGGGCAGAACGAGCTGGCGATGCTCAAGATGGCTCACGAGGGAGTCTTCGGTGAGATCACCGACGGGCACGGCGGCTACCTGCACGACCTGCGCGAGCTGTTGTTCTCCGACACCTACTACACCGACACCTGGCGCCGGCAGTGGCACACGCGGAGCACTGCAAGCCTCTACCCGATGCATGGCCTCGCCCCGATCGCCGCGTGCATGGACATCAACCGTGGCGACCGGTTCACGACGTTGCGCGCGACTGCCACCGCACCTCGCGGGCTTGCCGACTACCGGGCTCGCTTCATGCCGCCCGGCCATCCTTCGTGGGACGAGGAGTACATCAACGGCGACCTCGTCACCTGTCTGATGGAGACACACGGTCAGCGGATCCTCCGCGCTGAGCACCAGGTCAGCTCCCCACGGCCTTACAGCCGGATCAACAGCCTGGCCGGAAGCCGCGCCATCGTCGAGGACTACCCGGCACGCATCTACGTCGAGCCCGACCACAGCGGCCACGAGTGGCGTGACTTCACGCCGTATCGCGACGAGTACGACCACTGGCTGTGGAAGAAGGTCGGCGACGACGCCGAGAACAACGGCGGCCACGGCGGCATCGACTACATCCTGCAATGGCGGATCGTCCAGCAGATGCGAGCCGGCCTGGTGCCCGATATCGACGTCTACGACTCCGCGGCATGGTGCTCGGCGGTTCCGCTGAGTGCGAAGTCGCTGGAGAAGGACGGCCAGCCCGTCGACGTACCTGACTTCACCCGCGGTCTCTGGATGAGGCCACGCCTCGGTCTGGACTCCCGTGAGACCGACATGCCGCCGGTCGAGTAACCACCACCTCGCCCAACCCTCGACGGGAGACACCGTGAGACCAGCACTCGTCCGGATGCTCATCGCCGCCATCGCGGTGTTGGCCTTGCCGGCAACCACGCTTCACGCCACCGCCGCTGCCGAGTCCCCGGTCACGGTGGCCATCTCTGAGGTCGATCTCGACGGACCGGCGGTCTCTCCCGTCACGGTCACGGTCGAGAACAACGGACCTCAGTCGATGTCCAAGCTCTCCGTGAGCTTCGCTGGGCCGATCGGCTGGACGTCCTACCCGAAGACCCAGAGTGTCAAGGGCACCATCAAGCCCGGCAGGTCGGTGCAGGTGCAGTTCGAGATCCATGTGCCGGAGAAGCCGGCCCGTTTCACGGTCCGCACGTTCAACTCGACCGCGACCTACAAGGGCGGCGACGGCAACGGGAGCGCGACCGGCACCAGGGTCCAACGATCTGGTACGCCGTTGGCGAGTCTCGAGGCGGCATTCAACAACGTCGGCGTGACCGAGGTGTCGAACGTCGCGCCGGGCAACTTCGATGGCGACGGAAACAGCTTCTCGGCGGAGCAACTGGCCATCGAGGGAGTGACGCCGGGATCCTCGATCGATGCACTCGGAACGACCTTCACCTGGCCCACGGCGCCGCCGGGGACGTTGGACAACGCAGCGGGTGGCGGTAAGACGATCGAGCTCGCAGGTCAGGGCCAACGCCTGGCCTTCCTCGGCTCCGGCGCCAGTTTTGCCGCGACGGGCACCGTGACTGTGTGGTACACCGACGGCACCAGGACGACGGGCACCATCGGATTCCCGAACTGGTCCTTCCAGGAGGCGGACGCCCACGGCGCCACCCTGGTGATCTCGATGGATGGCCGCCATACCCCTGACGGCTACGCCAACTCCGAGTTCCAGTACCGGGTGTTCGGCCACTCCATCGCTCTCGACCCGACCAAGACCGTGGAGATGGTCACCCTGCCTGGGACCGGGAGCCTGCACATCTTCGACGTGGCCTTCGTCAGCTGACCCGCTGACGGTGCGGTTGGATGCCCCTTCGTGGGTCAGACCAACCGCTCCAGGATGGCGCTGGTTTCGCGGTCTAGCTCAGCGACGAGGTCTGCAGCAGGCAGGGAGCGTGCCATGGCTCCGCCCTGTCCGACGAGCACCGGCGACTGGCTCAGGAACAGTCTCGGTAGCGGAAAGTCCGGTGGCTCGACCCCTGACTCCTCGAGTTGGTCGACGATCGGCGTGCGGACTGCGCGGGCGTAGCGGCCCGTGAGGACTCGAGTCACCGTCGTACCTTGACCGAGGGCTTCGCGGTACGTCGTCTCGGTCCCCGCCTCGTCGCAGGCGAGGAATGCGCTGCCGAGCTGCACGCCCTGCGCGCCAAGGGCACGTGCGGCGGCGATACCGCGGCCGTCCATGATGCCGCCGGACGCGATCACGGGCACGGTGACGGCGTCGACGACTTGGGGGACTAGGGCCATGGTCCCGACGAGTGACTCCTCCACCGGCGCAAGGAACGTGGCCCGGTGGCCGCCTGCCTCGTAGCCCTGCACGACTACCGCACCGACCCCAGCGGCTTGGAGCGCGACCGCCTCCTCGACGGTCGTCGCGGTGCCGATGGTGAACGCGTCGAGTCCGTCGAGCGGCGGCACACCGAACGTGAAGCTGAACGCCGGCACCTGCTCATCGACGACGACCGCCAACTGGTCTTCATAATCTGGACCTGGCTGTGGCGAGCCGGGCACGGGCGTGCCGCTCACCTGAGCCCAGCTCTCTAAGCCGCGCTCTGAAGGAGGCGGCAGCGGCGCGAAGAGGTTGACCGCGAACGGCCCACTCGTCATCGCGCGAACCGCCCGGATCTGGTCGCGAAGATCGTCGGGTGTCAGCAGTGCACCGGCGAGAGATCCCAGCCCGCCGGCTTCACAGACCTGCGCCACCAGTTGCGGCGTCGTCCACCCACCGGCCATCGGGGCCTGCACGATCGGAAGCCGAACACCCAGCAGTTGCGTCAGTTCGGTGTCACGCCAGCTCATGAGGTGGCTCCTTCGAGGTCTGAGGTCTCGACGCCAATCCTCTCGCAAGTCGAGCCCCCCGTGATCTCGACGAGCTCGATCACCGGAAGGGGGACTCACGCGGATCGGCCGACCCACGCCGGTCGACTGACCCACGCCGGTCGACTGACCCACGCCGGTCGACTGACCCACGCCGGTCGACTGACCCACGCCGGTCGACTGACCCACGCCGGTCGACTGACCCACGCCGGTCGACTGACCCACGCCGGTCGAGCTTGTCGAGACCAAGCGATCTCGACAAGCTCGATCACCAGCTGGCCCTCGATCCCAACTCTGTTACAGACTGACGCACGGCGGGTGTCGAGATGTCACACCAATGCGGTAGGCTGCGGGTATGTATGGGAGTGACTTCAGGCCGCCCGGTGAGCAGGCACAAGACGACGAGGTGGTCGATCAGACGCACATCGACGCGCGCGACCTCGATGCCGAGTTCCAGGCGATCATCGACGCTGACGGCCGGATCGAGCCGCGCGACGCGATGCCGGATGCCTACCGCAAAGGGCTGATCCGGCAGATCGCCCAGCACGCCCACTCGGAGATCATCGGCATGCAGCCCGAGGGCAACTGGATCAGCCGCGCGCCCAGCCTGCGCCGCAAGGCGATCCTGATGGCAAAGGTCCAGGACGAAGCAGGTCACGGTCTCTACCTGTACGCCGCAGCCGAGACGCTAGGGGCCGACCGAGCCGACCTCCTCGACATGCTCCACAACGGAAGACAGAAGTACTCCTCGATCTTCAACTACCCGACCCTGACGTGGGCCGACATGGGCGCGATCGGCTGGCTGGTCGACGGGGCTGCGATCGTCAACCAGGTGCCGCTGTGCCGCTGCTCCTATGGCCCCTATGCCCGCGCGATGATCCGGGTCTGCAAGGAGGAGTCGTTCCACCAGCGGCAGGGCTTCGAGATCCTCAACACGTTGTCCCACGGCACACCGGCCCAGCACGCCATGGCGCAAGACGCTGTCAGCCGCTGGTGGTGGCCGAGCCTGATGATGTTCGGCCCGCCCGACGACGCCTCGCCGAACTCCGCGCAGTCGATGGCGTGGGGGATCAAGCGGTTCAGCAATGACGACCTCCGGCAGCGGTTCGTCGACATGACCGTGCCCCAGGCCGAAGTCCTTGGCTTGACCCTTCCCGACCCAGACCTGCGCTGGAACGCCGAGCGCGAGCACCACGACTTCGGCGAGATCGACTTCAGTGAGCTCTTCGAGGTCATCAAGGGCAACGGACCCTGTAACAAGCAGCGGATGGAGCATCGCCGCGGGGCCCACGAAGACGGCGCCTGGGTGCGCGACGCTGCAGCGGCATACGCCGCCAAACGGCGTGAACGGCAGGAGGTCGCCTAGTGGTCTCGACAAGCTCGACCGGCGGACCCAGCGACTCGACCGGCGGACCCAGCGACTCGACCAGCGGACCCAGTGGTGAGGCTCCGCGTGAGCTCAACGCCGAAGGTGGCCATGGCGCGGTCCCGATGGCCGGTGTGCCGGCCGAGCAGTCACCGGTGGAAGCCGGGCGCCGTGAGTGGCCGTTGTGGGAGGTGTTCGTGCGCGCCAAGCGAGGGCTGAGCCACGTACACGCCGGCAGCCTGCATGCGCCCGATGCCGACATGGCCGTGCGCAACGCGCGCGACGTCTACACCCGCCGGCAGGAGGGCGTGTCGATCTGGGTCGTGCCCGCCACGCAGATCACGGCCAGCAGCCCTGACGAGAAGGACTCCTTCTTCGATCCGGCCGGCGACAAGATCTACCGTCATCCGACGTTCTATGACGTCCCCGAGGGCGTGCAGCACCTATGACGCATCACGCGCTGTCCGGCGCGCCAGCTGCAGCGACTGCGCCGGCTGAAGACACCTGGGTCTACGTCCTCAGGTTGGCCGACGACGCACTCGTCTACGCCCAACGCCTCGGTGGCTGGATTGCAGCCGCCCCACAGCTCGAAGAAGATGTGGCCCTCGGCAACATCGCCCTCGACCAGCTCGGGCAGGCACGGTCATTACTGACGTACGCCGGCGAGCTCGAGGGTGCCGGCCGCGACGAGGATGCGCTCGCGTACTTCCGCGACGAGCGTGACTTCGTCAACGCGCAGCTCTTCGAGCTCGACCGAGGCGACTTCGGTTTCACCACAGCGCGGATGCTCGTGGTGTCGGCGTACCAGTTCGAGCTCTACACACGGTTGCAGTCGTCGACGGACGAGACGTTGGCGGCGGTGGCTGCGAAGGCAGTCAAGGAGGTCGACTACCACCGCGACCATGCCACGCAGTGGACGCTGCGTCTCGGCGACGGCACCGACGAGTCCCACCGGCGGATGCAGCAGGGTCTGGACGAACTTTGGCCCTACGTCAGCGAGTTGTTCGAGAGTGATGACGTCGTCAGAACCCTTGCCACACAAGGGATTGCGGCCGATCCGACTGAGTTGGAAGAGCCAGCCATGGACTACGTCGCACAGGTCCTGGCCGACGCGACCCTGGCCACACCAGAGACGTCTGTGCGACATTCCGGTGGGCGCCGAGGGGTCCACACCGAGGAGATGGGCTACCTGCTGGCTGAGATGCAGCACCTCACCCGCTCACATCCGGGGGCACAGTGGTGATGCGGCAATGACGACTATGACAACAACCTCGGCTGCGGACGTGCGGGCCATCGTCGCGACTGTCCTCGACCCTGAGGTGCCGGTGCTGACCATCGAAGACCTTGGCATCTTGCGTGACGTGACCGTTGGCGAAGACGGCCATGTCGACGTGGCGATCACACCGACGTACTCGGGCTGCCCCGCGATGGACGCCATCACTGCCGACGTGACGCAGGCATTGGCCGATCACGGCTTCGACGATGTGCGCGTGCACCTCGTCCTGGCACCCGCGTGGACGACCGACTGGATGAGCGAGGCCGGCAAGCAGAAGCTGCTCGCCTACGGCATCGCGCCACCAGCGCCGCGCGGCGAAGGCGGTGTGCTGGTCGCCTTGACGTTGCGGTGTCCCCAGTGCGGCTCGCCCGACACGCGTGAGCTCAGCCGATTCGGGTCGACCGCGTGCAAGTCCCTGTGGGCATGCAACGACTGCAAAGAGCCCTTCGACCACTTCAAGAGGCACTGAATGGCCAGCCCGCGTCATGCGGTCTTCCACCCGCTTCGGGTCAGCGGTGTCACGCGACTCACCGATGACGCCGTCTGCATCAGCTTCGACGTGCCGCCCGACCTCGCTGACGACTACGACTTCGTCCAGGGGCAGCACCTGACGATCCGTACGGCGCTCGCAGGCGACGACGTCCGCCGCAGCTACTCGATCTGCGCGCCGGCGGGGTCGGGAAAGCTGCGGATCGGAGTGAAGGTGCTGCCAGGCGGGCACTTCTCTGGCTTCGCTGCTGGCGGTCTCAAGGTCGGCGACGAGCTTGACGTGATGACCCCGGTGGGGCACTTCCATACGCCGTTGGACCCGACACATCGCAAGCACTACTGCGCGATCGCGGCGGGCAGCGGCATCACCCCGGTGCTGTCGATCATTGGCACCACGCTTGCAACGGAGCCGCACAGCCGCGTCACGCTGCTGTTCGCCAACCGGACCAGCCGGACGGTGATGTTCCTCGAGGAGCTCGAGGACCTCAAGGACCGCTACCGGGGGCGGTTCCACCTGATCCATGTGCTGAGCAGGGAGGCACAGGATGCTGAGCTGTTGTCCGGTCGCCTTGACGCCGCGCGGCTGACGAAGATCACCGAGACACTCGTGCCGACCGAGACCGTGGACGACTGGTTCCTGTGTGGGCCCTACGCGATGGTGGTGGAGCTTCGGGAGGCGCTGCTCGATCAGGGTGTCAACGCGCGGCATGTCCATTCGGAGCTCTTCCACGTCGAGAGCACACCGCCGGACCGCCGCGTCACCGAGGCCGACGAGGGTGAAGGCGCCGACGTCACGATCAACCTCGACGGGCGTCGGTCGAAGTTCAAGCTCAAAGGCAGCGACGTGCCGATCCTCGAGGCCGCCTTGCGGGTCCGCTCTGATGCGCCGTTCGCCTGCCGCGGAGGAGTCTGCGGCACCTGCCGCGCCAAGCTCGTCGAGGGCGCGGTCGACATGGACACCAACTACGCCCTCGAGCCCGAAGAGATCGAGAA
This sequence comes from uncultured Actinomycetota bacterium, assembly GCA_963811585.1. Classification (GTDB taxonomy): domain Bacteria; phylum Actinomycetota; class Actinomycetes; order Propionibacteriales; family Nocardioidaceae; genus JACDHG01. Next base: position 138,412 of record CAWERR010000002.1, on the reverse strand, counting down.
GGGCTACGTCCTCACCTGCCAGAGCCACCCCACCACGGAGACGGTTGTCCTCGACTACGACGCCTAACCCTTCCGCCGACTGGTCACGTATGCCGCGTCGAGTGGTCAGGTTTGCCGTGTCGAGTGGTCAGGTTTGCCGTGCCGAGTGGTCACGTATGCCGTGCCGAGTGGTCAGGTTTGCCGGGTCGAGTGGTCAGGTTGGCCGAGTCGGGCAGCCTCCCGGACCAGTGGGACGGCATACCTGACCAGTCGACCGTGCATACGTGACCAGTCGACGCGTGCATACGTGACCAGTCGGCGGTGCATACGTGACCAGTGGGCGGTGCATACGTGACCAGTGGGCGGTGCATATGTGACCAGTGGGCGGTGCATATGTGACCAGTGGGCGGTGCAGATGTGACCACTCGGCGCGTGCATATGTGACCAGTGGGCGCGGCATACATGACCAGTCGGCGGAGGGGGGTAGGTTGACGGCGTGCGGCAGTACCTCGACTTGATGCAGCGTGTCCTCGACGAGGGTGTCGCCAAGAGCGACCGCACCGGCACGGGCACCCGCAGTGTGTTCGGCCACCAGATGCGGTTCGACCTCAGCGCGGGCTTCCCCGTCCTCACGACGAAGAAGATCCACCTCAAGTCAGTGGTGGGTGAGCTGATCTGGTTCCTGCGCGGCGACACCAACGTGCGCTGGCTGCAGGAACGCGGCATCACGATCTGGGACGAGTGGGCCGACGCCGACGGCGAGCTCGGCCCCGTCTACGGCCACCAGTGGCGGTCGTGGGAGACACCCGACGGCGGCCACGTCGACCAGTTGGTGCACGTCATCGACCAGATCCGCGCCAACCCCGACTCGCGCCGCCACATCGTCAGTGCCTGGAACGTCGCCGACATACCCCGGATGGCGCTCCCGCCTTGCCACACGATGTTCCAGTTCTACGTCGCCGATAACAAGCTCTCGTGCCAGCTCTACCAGCGCTCGGCCGACGTGTTCTTGGGCGTGCCGTTCAACATCGCGTCGTACGCCCTGCTGACCCACATGGTCGCCCACGTCACGGGTCTCGGGGTCGGCGACTTCGTCCACACGCTGGGCGACACCCACCTGTACGTCAACCACCTCGACCAGGCACACACCCAGCTCGCGCGCGAGCCGCGGCCACTCCCCGAGCTCTGGCTCGACCCGGCCGTCACCACGATCGACGGCTTCGACCTCGATCACGTGAAGGTGTCCGGCTACGACCCCCACCCCGGCATCAGGGCCCCCATTGCCGTCTGACTCACCGACGGTGACGCTCGTCGCGGCAGTGGCGCGCAACGGCGTGATCGGCGCCGCCGGCACAATCCCCTGGAAGCTGCCGGGGGAGCAGGCCCGCTTCAAGGACACCACCATGGGTCACGTGCTCGTCATGGGTCGCCGCACCTACGACTCGATCGGGCGGCCGCTGCCCGGACGCACCACGATCGTCGTCACCCGCCAGGAGGGGTGGCAGCCGATGGGCGGCCTTCCGGACGGCTTGCTGGTGACGGGCAGCGTCGAGGCTGCCTTGACCTGGGCAGGCGAAATCGACGACCAGGTGTTCGTCGTCGGTGGCGCGGAGGTGTATGCCGAGGCGCTCCCGAGCGCTGACGTCCTGCTCCTGACCTGGGTGGACGCCGCCCCGCAAGGTGATACCTACTTCCCGAGGATCGACTGGGACGACTGGTCGGAGGTGGCCCACGAGACTCACGAAGGGTGGTCGCTGAACCGGTACGAACGCGTGGCCAAGAAAGTTTGACTGACCTTGTAACGCTTGCAGACCGAGCCGCGATATACCTGCAGAAGCCCCGTTACTGCCCGGACCCCCGAGCGGTCAGTAACGGGGCAATTCATTGCCCAAGGCGCGGCGCGCCCTCGGGCGGCGACCCGCTCACGGTGATGCCAACCCTGGGCGCCCGAGCGGTAGCCTCTGCCCCATGAGCCGACACGTCGATGCCCCGTTCGGCAGGGTGCTCACCGCGATGGTGACCCCCTTCGCCGACGACGGCGCCGTGGACACCGAGGCCGCCGCCCGGCTAGCCGCGCATCTCGTCGACCTCGGGCACGACGGGCTTGTCCTGTTCGGTACGACGGGGGAGTCCCCCACCGTCAGCGCGCCGGAACAGGACAGGGTCCTCCGCTCTGTCGTCGAAGCAGTCGGAGACCGCGCTTGTGTCGTCGCTGGCGTCGGTCACTACGACGCCGAGCATGCAGTCGCCCTGACCCGCGCCGCCCAGGCCTGTGGTGTTCGCGGGGTCCTGGCCGTCACCCCCTACTACAACAAGCCGCCGCAGGCCGGCATCCTCGCGCAGTTCCGCGCGGTCGCCGACGCGACCGACCTGCCCGTGATGCTCTACGACATACCCGGCCGCACGGGCACGAAGCTCTCGGCCGACACGCTCGCCCAGGCTGCCGAGCACCCGCGGATCGTCGCGGTCAAGGAGGCGAGCGGCGACCTGTACGCCGGCACCTGGCTGCTCCACGCGACCGACCTGTCGATCTACAGCGGCGACGACACCCTCAATCTCGCCTGGCTGAGCGTCGGCGCAGTCGGCGTCGTCTCCGTCGTCGGTCACGTCGCCGGAGAGCGCTACCGCGACATGATCGCCAGCCTCGACGCGGGCGACCTCGCGGAGGCGCGGCGCATCGACCGATCGGTGCTGCCGGCCGTCGAGGCGATCATGACGAGGACTCAGGGGACGATCATGGCCAAGGCCGCGCTGCAGCTCCAAGGCCACCTCACCAATCGAAAGGTCCGGCTGCCTCTCGTGGACGCCACCGAGGAGCAGGTCGACGCGCTCCGCACCGACCTGGTCGCCGCCGGACTGCTCGACCACCAGCTGAGCGACACCCCGGCCACCCAGAAGGGCACCAGATGAGTCATCCCCACCCAGAGCTCGGGCCACCCCCCGAGCTCCCCGCCGACGGCCTCCGCGTCATACCGCTGGGCGGGCTCGGCGAGGTCGGCCGCAACATGGCAGTGCTGGAGCATCGAGGACGGCTGCTCGTCATCGACTGCGGAGTGCTGTTCCCCGATGAGACCCAGCCAGGCGTCGACCTGATCCTTCCCGACTTCGAGGCGATCCGGCACCGCCTCGACGACATCGACGCGCTCGTCCTCACCCACGGCCACGAGGACCACATCGGCGCCGTCCCCTATCTGCTGCGCGAGCGTCCCGACATCCCGTTGGTTGGGTCCAAGCTGACGTTGGCGCTGCTCGAGGCGAAGCTCCGCGAGCATCGGCAGACGCGCGCGCCGAAGTACGAAGTGAAGGAAGGCGACCGGCAGTCGTTCGGCCCGTTCGACCTCGAGTTCATCGCGGTCAACCACTCGATCCCCGACGCCCTGGCCGTGGCTGTCCGCACCAGCGCCGGCATGGTGCTGCACACGGGTGACTTCAAGATGGACCAGCTGCCGCTGGACGGCCGGATTACTGACCTGCGTGCGTTCGCTCGCCTCGGGGAAGAAGGCGTCGACCTGTTCATGGTCGACTCGACGAACGCCGAGGTCCCCGGCTTTACGACGCCAGAGCGCGACATCGGGCCGGTCCTCGGCCAGGTGTTCGCCACCAGCAGCCAGCGCATCATCGTCGCCTGCTTCGCCTCGCACGTGCACCGAGTCCAGCAGGTAATGGACGTCGCCGTTGCACAAGGCCGCAAGGTCGCGTACGTCGGCAGGTCCATGGTGCGCAACATGGGCGTGGCCCGCGACCTCGGCTACCTCACGGTGCCGAAGGACACCCTGGTCGACATGCGTGACCTCGGGAACTACTCACCACAAGAGGTCGTCATCATCTCGACCGGGTCGCAGGGCGAGCCGCTCTCGGCGCTGGCGCGGATCGCCCACCGCAACCACGACCGCATCCACATCGAGCCGGGCGACACTGTCGTCCTCGCCTCCAGCCTCATCCCGGGCAACGAGAACTCCGTGTTCAAGGTCATCAACGGGCTCACCAAGCTGGGCGCCAACGTCGTACACAAGAGCAACGCGCTCGTCCACGTGTCCGGCCACGCGAGCGCGGGGGAGCTGCTCTATTGCTACAACCTGCTGGAGCCGCGCAACGTGATGCCTGTCCACGGCGAGATCCGGCACCTGGTCGCGAACGCTGAGCTGGCCATCGCCTCTGGGGTCCCTCGTGAACGCGTCGTGCTCGCCGAGGACGGCGTGGTCGTCGACCTGATCGACAAGGTGGCGAGTGTGAGCGGAAAGGTCGAGTGCGGCTACGTCTTCGTCGACGGGTCGTCGGTGGGCGACATCACCGAGAGCGACCTCAAGGACCGCCGCATCCTGGGCGACGAAGGGTTCATCTCGGTGATGGTCGTGATGGACTCCGGCTCCGGCAAGCTGATCGCAGGTCCCGAGATCCACGCTCGAGGCTTCGTCGAGGACGACAGCGTCTTCGACGAGGTGCGGCCGCTGATCGAGGAGGCATTGCGCAAGGCGGTGGCCGACGGCAACGACGACCGATACCAGCTGCAACAGGTCATCCGACGTACGACGGGACGCTGGGTCAACCAGGCGCACCGCCGCCGGCCGATGATCATCCCGGTCGTACTCGAGGCCTGACAACCGATGTCGGACCCCGCAGCGGTGTCGGCGCCCGGAGTGGCCGAGCGTTCGCGCCGCTGGCTGGCGCCGCCCGTGGCCTTCCTCGCGTCCTGTCTCGCGCTCGTTTGCCTGACCAGCGTGCCTGACGTGCTCACCGACCTCGAGGAGCTCACCACGGCCAACGAACGGTTCGCGGGCTGGGCCGGACTCGGGCTCCTCCTCGGGCTCGCGCTGGCTGCCGTTGCACTGCTCACTGCCCCCCACTCGGGACCTGGGCCGGCGTTGTCGGTCGGGGCAGCTGCCGCGGTTTTCGGCCTCGCTCTCGGCAGCGAGGTGATCGATGATCTGCAGGCAGGGTTGGCGTTCTGCGTCCTCGGGCTCGCTGTGGGAGGTCTGCTTGCCGGAGCCGCGAGTATGCCGCTGGAGCTCCCGGGTTGGGCGCGCTCAGCCACCCTGGTCGCGTGGGTAACACCGCTGGCTGCGGGCTGGCCGTTACTGACCTGGGTGGCGCTGCACGATCCGTCCGTCGAGGGCGCCCGGCTGGTGACGCACCCGAGCGTCTGGGTGCTGGCGCCCGTGTCGGCAGTGCTGGTGCTGTGGAGTGCGCTGAGCATGCTGCTCGAGCCCCCGCGCGCGGGGGCGGGAGGTGCTGTCGAGTCGTGGGAGACGGTGTGGTCCGGGCTGCTGGCGGTCGGCGGCGCGTCCGGTTTGGTGGTCATGCTGCTTGGGTTCGAGTCCGACATCTCCAGGTCGTGGCTGCGCCCGCTGGTGATCGTTGCGGTAGCAGTGGTCGTCGTCTCGCTGGCCGCGGTGATCCTCGCCTTGCCTTCGGTGTCGACTCGGGTCGCGGCAGCCGGTGTAACGGTCACGGGGTTGTGCGTTCCGAGCTGTGTCCAATTGGCGATCGTGATCTCCGACGCAGGCAAGGAGCGCGTGAGCTGGCAGGTCGTCTCGATCCTGGTAGCGGCGGGTCTCGCTGGCGTGGCGCTCGGCTGGGGCTTTGCCGACCGCGCAGTCGCCCCCGCCCTGCTTGTCGTCGCAGGGGCCTCGGCGGGCAGCTGGGTCATGCCCGACGGTCCCTGGTTGATGGCAGCGTCGATTGCGCCGATGCTCCTCGGTGCTGGTGCGGCTCTCGCCGCAGGCGTACGACTCGCGGGAGCAGCCGCGATGTCGTGGCGATTCGTGGCCATGCTGACGGTGACCGTGGTCATGGTCGGGGTGACGATCTCGATCCCGCTCGGCTGGTCACTCTCGGGTGCGGTGGCCGCCAACGTCGACGATGCCCGGGCCGCCGCTCGCGTCTTCGTGGGCCTGACGTTCGCTGTAGCCGTGATGGGGGCGGCGTACGTCGCGACGTTGCGGCCGCCGCGCGTTGCGGCATCCTCGCCCGACGAGCTGACCCCGGCCGGTCGCTGAGTCTCCCAGCCTGGTCAGCCGCGGCCGAGGACGGCGCCGCCGTTGACCTGCAGGATCTGCCCGGTGGTGAATCCGGCCTGCTCCGAGGCGAGATAGGCGACCGCCTCGGCCACTTCGTCCGGCGTACCAGGCCGCTTCACGAGCGTCCCTTCGACGCGTGGCTCGACGACCTCGGCGGTCAGCCTGCCCTCCCAGAAACCCGTGTCGGGCACGAACCCCGGCGCTACCGCGTTGACCGTGATGCCGTCTGCACCGAGCTGTCCGGCCAGACCGAACACCCACGCGTGCAGCGCAGACTTTGCGGCACCGTACGACCCCGGACCACGCACACCAGCGACCGAGCTCATCGCGATGATGCGCCCACCCGGGCGTGACAGGTGCGGGAGCAGCGCCTCCGTTAACAGCACCGCGGTCATCACGTTGCCGCGAAAGTCGGTCAGCCAGTGGTCGGCCACGTCGGCGAGAGTTTCTCCACCAGGGCTGCTGATGCCACCGGCGTTGTTGACGAGTACGTCGACCGGGCCTCCCGCGGCAATCGCCTCAGCAGCCTCCGCTGTCTCTGCCGGATCCGCCAGGTCAGCCCGCCGCACCGACACGATGTCGTTGCCCACCTCGGCGTTGATGGCGCTCGCTGCCTCCTCGAGCACCTCGATGCGGCGACCCAGGATCACGACGGCGTCACCGTCGACGGCGAACCGGCGCGCGATGGCGCGACCTATCCCGGTGCCACCTCCGGACACCACGACACGTCTGGTCATACAGGGGCTTCTCCTCAGGAATTGGGCGCGGACGTCGGGATCGAATCCCGCCAGCGACCATACCCAAGCCGAATCGGCGCCATGCCCACCACCCACGACCCATCCGGACACCGGCTGACCCGCGAATCGGGGCCTGTCAGGCCGCCCTTCGCGGGGTAGCGGGTGTCGGTCGGCGCGAGCCGCCGACGGGGTGGGGCGTCCCCCTCGAATCGCCCCACCCCCGCGACGCTGGGCAGCAGCCGAGACCCCTCAGTCGGGCGGGCCCAGCGCAACCGGCCCGTAGGCGGGTTGTCAGGCCACAGGAACACCGACAGGCCGCCCTGATACATGGAATCGCCCGGATCTTCTCGGCGCAGCAGCCGAGTCACTCCTTCACTACGATGAGTCAAGGTCACTACGATGAGTCCCGCCACGGGCAGCGCACCTTGCTCTACTTCCCATGTATCACTGAGGCTCGCCGGCCCTCCTTGAGGTCGTGCGAGCGATGTTGGAGAAGGAGACGAGGGATCCGAAGTTGGCCGTCCAAGAGTCTTCTGCCGAGGTCTCGGTCTGGGAACTGGCTGCCGGCCACTTCCGCCGATTCCGAGGGGGCGACCATGCCGCACTCGACGACCTTGTCCGCACGCTGACCCCGGTGCTGTGGCATGTGGTGCGGGCCGTCGGGCTCAACCACGACAAGGCCGAGGACGTCGTCCAGGTGGCCTGGCTGACTCTGGTTCGCAAGCAGGAATCCATCGACGACCCGCAGGCAGTGGCGTCCTGGCTCACGACAACCGCGCGGCGGGAGGCCTGGCGGGTCTCACGACTCGACGCACGGTCCACGCCCGTTGTCGACGAGGTCATCCAGTCCCGGCTGCCACACCAGGCGGCCACCGAGCACGACGTCATACGCAAGGACGAGTCTGACCGACTGTGGTCGTGCGTCCAGCGGCTCGACGAACGATGCCAGCGGCTGCTTCGGGCAGTCGCATTCGACGATCGACCCGACTATGCCGGGATTGCCGAGGAGCTACAGATGCCCGTCGGCAGCATCGGTCCCACCCGGGGCCGCTGCCTGACCAAGCTGAAGACATTGCTGAGTGACCAAGGAGGCACCGGAGATGACTGAACATGAGATCACCCGGACCGAGCTGGCCACCATGTGGGAGCGCCATGACCCGATGCCCGAGGGGCTGGTCGAGAAGGTGCTGGTGGCGATCGCGCTCGAGAACCTCGATGCCGACTACGAGCTACTGTCACTGGTCGAGCGGAGCCGCGAGCTGGAAGGCGTGCGCGGCGCGGGAGATGCCTTCACGATCACGTTCTCGCGTGGCCCGTTCACGTTGCTGCTCAGGGTGAGCGGCCGCGGGAGCAGCCACCGCCGCGTCGACGGGTGGGTGTCGCCCGCCCAGCCGATGAGTGTGACCGTCACCCAGCAGGGCAAGTCGTGGGAAGCCGCGATCGACTCGCTTGGCCGCTTCGAGGTTCCCAAGCTGCCCGCCGGGCTGACCCGGTTCTGGCTCCGAGCCAAGGATGCGGCAGCCGATTCTGATGGCCTGTTCGCCACTCCGACCTTCGAGCTCTAGGAGACACATCCGTGGCACAGTCGAACGGACAAGCTCAGCAGTCTTCCCGCCAGTCAGGTGCGAAGCGTGACCGTGTGCCGTCCCGGGTCGATCGCGACCCGGCGCCGCCGCCGCGGGCAGTGCTCGACCATGTGAACGGAAGGGTCCTCGACCCCGGCACGGCTCTCACCATCGCGGGTGTGACACCCCGGCCGACCGTGTACGTCGGTCCACGCCTCGTCGTCAGCGCCGCGCGAGACCTGGATGAGGTGCTCGGCCTGCTGCGTGAAGCCGCCCAAGAGACGGGCTGGGACGTCGAGATCGACGAGACGTTCGGAGCCTCTCGGGTCGGCGGACGCCGCGAAGGGGAGCGAGCTCTCGGAGTGTCCCGACTTGTCATCACCGTCAAGTCCAACCGAGCCACGGTGGCACCCGACGGATGGGTGCTGCTGCAGCAGGCGCGCGCCCTGCACGGAGTCAGGAAGTTGCGAGGAGTCGGGCTCGACCATGTGCTCACCGTCAACCCGGTCGAGCACTCCAACCCGGTCGAGCACTCCAACCCGGTCGAGCACTCCAACCCGGCAGGCGGCGACCCGGTCAGCTCATACGGCTACGCCGGCAGCGGTGGCCGGCAGCCGGTCGCATTCGTGGGAGCTAGGCCGTTCCGGCGCCCGAATGCCCAGATGAAGAAGCGCCGACCGGTCGTGGCGATCCTCGACACCGGGTGCGGCGAGCATCCCTGGTTGCGGCAAGTCGTGAAGCGGAAGGTCAAGCTCGGGAGCACCCCGATCGGATACACAGACCCGAAGACAGACCCCGAGGTCGGTGGTGACCTCGTCGGCCCGCTCGACGGCGTGCTCGACCCGCTGTCAGGGCACGGCACCTTCATCGCGGGCGTGATCCATCAGACCTGCCCCGACGCCGAGATCTACTCGTGGCGCGTCGTCGGGTCGAGCGGACCGATCGTGGAGTCGGACTGGGTCGACGCCCTCACCAAAGTGACCGAGCTCGTCCGACGCCACTTCGCCGGGGAGCCCGGCGGCCGGGTCATCGATGTCTTGAACCTGTCGATGGGCTACTACCACGAGACTCCTCAAGACAAGCTCTTCGACCAGACGTTGTACGACCTTCTGAAAGTGCTCGGTGACTGCGGCACAGCGGTCGTCTGCTCGGCCGGCAACGACGCAACCGCGCGGCCGCAGTATCCGGCCGCGTTCGCGCCGTGGTCCAACGGTGGCGGCAAGCGCACGAGCCCAGACCGGGTCCCGATCGTGTCCGTCGGTGCGCTCAACCCCAACGACACGGTGGCGCTCTTCAGCAACACCGGCCCCTGGGTGCGGTGCTACGCACTCGGCGCGAGCGTCGTCAGCACCATGCCGCAGTTCCAGGGTGGTCTGGAGCCGACCGCCCGGATCCGCGCCTTCGGCCGGCTGCGTGAGTCGATCGACCCCGACAACTTCAAGAGCGGGTTCGCCTTGTGGAGCGGAAGCTCGTTCGCCGCGCCACGGATCGCCGGGCTGATCGCCCAAGAGCTGGTGGGCAAGCTTCCGAAGACGGAAGCCTCGCCCTCCAGGAAGCGGTCGGTCAACCGGATCTGGAAGGCAGTGGCCAAGGTGACCGACATCGCGCCATGATGCAGGCGTGCTGACGGCTGCCGATCTGCATTCACGGGGTCTCGAGGAGAGCAACGCCGGCCGTCATGCGAGCGGCCGGCGAATCTTCCGCCAAGCGCTCGAGCGAGCCGATGTGCACGACGCCGACCTGCTGGCGCGTATCCAGCTCAGCCTTGCCCACGTCGAGGCGGAGCTGGGCAGTGCTGACCAAGGCCTCGAGATCTGTATCGGCGCACTCGAGGCCCCAGGCCTGTCGCGTCAGGTGCGAGGACTGATCCACTCGCAGTTGGGCCTCCTGCACATGCGAGCGGGCGACGGCACCCGAGCACTGCCGGAGTTCGCTGAGGCGATCCGCCTGCTCGACACGAGTCCCGAGCCGTTGGCGACGGCCTACCTCAACCGGGGCTTCCTGTTCCTGTTCCGCGGCGAGGTGTCCAAGGCATCCAGCGATCTCGAGGCAGCCATGGCGTATGCCGAGGAAGCTGCCCACCCGTTGCTCCAGGCCAAGGCCCAGCACAACCTCGGCTACGCGCGGATGATGGCGGGAGACCTGGCCAGCGCCTTGTCGATGATGGAGGCCGCCCGGCCTTCCTGGGCCGACCAGTCACCGACGTACCGCGCACTGTGTGAGCAGGACCGGGCCGAAGTGCTCATCGCGGCTGGCATGACGTCAGCGGCTGCCGACGCGCTGCGGTTGGTGGCCAAGACGTTCGGTGCCCGCCGCCTGCGCCAGCGACAAGCCGAAGCGGAGTACATCCTGGCTCGGCTCCTGGCCGTCGCCGATCCGGCGGAGGGCCGCAAAGTCGCGGGAAGATCGAGCCGCCGGTTCGAGCGTCGTGGCTCACACGCCTGGGCGCTGCGTGCCGACGCGGTGGCAATCGTCTGCGACATCGAGATCGGACGACGCGGCGAGGCAGTGGCGCAACGCGCCGACCAGCTCGCCAGCACCATGCGGGAGCATCGGCTGCTCGGAGAAGCCGTGGTGCTCCGCCTCCAAGCCGCGCGAGCCCTGGTGCGCGGAGGAAACGTGGCCCGGGCCGCACACGTGGTCCGCACGACTCGCCTGACCAGACAGGCGCCCCTGCCGACTCGGATCCTGCAGCGCGAGGTTCAGACCGAGATAGCGGTCGCGCGAGGTCATCGTGCTGCCGCCCAGCGTCAGGTGCGACAAGGGTTGGCCGAGCTGCATGAGTGGCAGTCGTCGTTCGGAAGTCTTGACCTGCAGAGCTCCCTGGTGGGACACGGCCGAAGGCTCGCACTCCAAGGACTCCGGCTGGCCGTGAGCGACGGACGTCCCGAGGTGATGTTCGAATGGTCGGAGCGAGCTCGCGCGCTCGCCTCGCGCGTCACCCCGGTCCGACCCCCGGTCGACGCCCAGGCGGCTGAGCAGATCGCCGAGCTGCGAGGACTGCACGGTGAGATCGCCGAGGCGGAGAGCGAAGGCAAACCGGCTCCCAGCGAGCTCGTACGGCGATCGGAGGAATTGAGCGCGCAGATCCGGCAGCGGCAGTGGTACGACGCCGGGTCTGGGGTCGTCGCCGAGCCGACCGGCCTCGCCGAGGTCGCGGTTGCCGTTGCGGCAGCGGGAGGCGCTCTGACGTCATACCTGGCGGTGGACGATCGGCTGCACGCACTCGTCGTCGCGGACGGTCGTGAGACGGTGCACGACCTCGGCAGCCTCGGACCAGTGCGGTCGCTGCTCGAGGGGATGCAGGCCGACCTCGACATGGCCGCGTCGCACCTGCCCTCCAGCCTGCGCGCGCCGGTTCAGGCCGGGCTCGACGCTCGGCTCGCTGCGTTGGCCGAGCGACTCGTGGCTCCGCTGGCGGCGCAGGCCGGAGACGGACCGATTGCGATCGTGCCGGCCGGCTCGCTGGCCGGGGTGCCGTGGACCCTGCTGCCTGGACTGGTCGGGCGCCCGATCACCGTGCCGCGGTCGGCGACATCGTGGCTCGCCAACCGGGGGGAGCAGGTGCCGGGTGGCCCAGCCGGCTTCGTCGCGGGACCTCGAGTGCCCAGGGCGGAGGAGGAGGTCGAACGCGCAGCCAAGACGTGGGCGACCGCCACTGTGCTCCGCGGTGACCAGTCACGATCGGCGGCCGTCGCGGAGCTGGCGTCGAACGTCGACGTCTTCCATGTAGCGGCCCACGGCCGTCACTCGGCCGACAACCCGCTTTTCTCCGGCCTCGAGCTCGTCGACGGCCCGTGGTTCGGGTATGACATCGACAGCCTGGCCTCGATCCCGTCCACGGTCATCTTGTCGTCCTGCGAGCTGGGGCGGTCGTCGGTGCGATGGGGCGAGGAGACGATCGGTATGACGGTGGCGTGGCTGCACGCCGGCGCCCGCACCGTGATCGCGTCGCCCGCGAGCGTCGATGACGATGTGGCGTGCTTCGTGCTGGCCGCCACGCACCACCATCTGGCCGCGGGCGTGTCACCGGCCGACGCGCTGGCCAGGGCGAGCAGCGACGTCGGCGGCGTCATACCCGCGCCTTTCGTCTGCTTCGGCTCTGGCTGGTGACCTTCGCCGATCGTCCGACCTTGCGTCCGTGCGGGTGGTCGCTGGGGCGGCCGGTGTTACGGACGTTGCGGGGTGCCTGGTGTTGCGTCCGTGGACCTTTGCGGCGGGTCGGACGAATCGGCGGTGGGGGGCGGTCTACTAGGGTCTCCGCATGAAGATCTTGGTCACCGGCGGTGCCGGCTATATCGGGAGCGTCACCTCCAAGGCGCTCGAGCAGGCCGGCCACACCCCGATCCTGCTTGACTCGATGCTCAAGGGCAGGCGGGAGTTCATCCGCGACCGCGTCTTCTACGAGGGTGACATCGCCGACCGCGACCTGCTCACGCGCATCGTCGACGACCACCCCGAGATCGAGTGCACGATCCACATGGCAGCGCGGATCGTCGTCCCCGAGTCCGTCGAGCAGCCCTACGAGTACTACCGCGACAACGTCGCGAAGTCGCTCGAGCTGTTCGACCAGCTCGTCACCCTCGGCAAGCCCCGGATCGTGTTCTCGTCGACCGCCTCCTTGTATGACGTGTCGCCGACGTTCGAGGTCGACGAGGAGTCTCCGCTCAATCCGACCTCGCCGTACGCGCGCACCAAACGCTCGATGGAGATGGCCCTCGAGGACATGAGCCGCGGCACCGACTTGCGCGCGATCATCTTGCGCTACTTCAACCCCATCGGCTCCGATCCCGACGTCGAGAGCGGCCTCTACGACGAGGAGCCGAGCCACGTCATCGGCCAGCTCGTGCTCACGGCCAAGGGGGTCAAGGACGCGTTCACGATCACCGGCACCGAGCATCCGACGCGCGACGGCACCGGTATCCGTGACTACATCCACGTGTGGGACCTCGCCCGCGCCCACGTCGTGGCCGTCGAGAGGTTCGACGAGGTGTTGTCAGGGCTCGATGCCACCAGCACTGTGTTCAACCTGGGCACGGGCGAGGGCGTCACGGTGCGGGAGCTGCTGGCAGCCTTCGAGGCGGAGTACGGCGACAAGGTCCCGACCAAGGAGGCGCCGCCGCGGCCGGGCGATGCCATCGGCGCCTACGCGAAGGTCGACAAGGCGCGCGACGTCCTCGGCTGGAAAAGCGAGCTGACGCTGCAGGACGGCATCGCCTCCACGCTCGCCTGGGGGCGGAAAAGGCGTGAGATCCTCGGTTTCGAATGAGTCCTGACTCAGCGCGCAGGGTCGCGGTGAGCGACCCGCACGGGCACCCAGATCAGCTGACGGCCGCACTGCACGACGCCGGGCTGGTTGACGGCGGCGCCTGGTCGGGCGGAGACGCCCGGCTGTTCGTGCTCGGCGACCTGCTCGACCGTGGCCCTGACGGCATCGGTGTCATCGATCTGATCATGACGTGGGAGGGCCAAGCGGCCGAGGCGGGCGGCGAGGTGCGCACGCTCCTTGGCAACCACGAGGCCTTGGCGATCGGCATGCACGAGTTCGGCCCGCAAGCGCCGGGCGACTCCGACGGTAGGGCTCAGGCGTTCGCCCACTCGTGGATGCGTAACGGCGGAATCGCTGCCGACCAGGAGCGGTTGTCAGGCCCACAGCTGGAGTGGCTCCGGTCGCTGCCCGCGATCATCGTCGACGGCGACCTGCTGATGCTCCACTCCGACACCCTGGAGTACCTCCTTTGGGGAGAGTCCGTCGAGGCGATCAACGCCAGTGTCGCGGCCGCGCTGTCGAGCCCGGAAGCCGACGACGCGTGGTCGTGCTGGCAGCGCCTCACCGACCGCTACGCGTTCCTGGGTGAGGCCGGCCCGGCGGTCGCCCGTGAGCTCATGGGCGCGTTGGGTGGCTCGCGCATCGTGCACGGCCACAGCATCATCGCCGACCTCCGGGGCATGGCACCCGGGGACGTGTCGGCGCCGTACCGCTATGCCGACGACCTTGTCCTGGCCATCGACGGCGGTCTGTATGCCGGTGGGCCACTCCTCGTGGTCGACCTCGACTGACGAGCAGCGAGCTCTTCAGGCGGTCGAGCTTGTCGAGACCCTTTGATCTCGACAGGCTCGATCAGCGGAACGTTAGCCCCGGCGGTCGAGCTTGTCGAGACCCTTGATCTCGACAGGCTCGATCAGCGGGATCAGCTCCGCGGTCGAGCTTGTCGAGCCCTTTGATCTCGACAGGCTCGATCAGCGTGTGTTGATCTCGACAAGCTCGATCAGCGGGTAGTCCAACGGGTCAACTAGGGTCGGGCCGATGGAGACACGGTCCCTCGACCCGGCCGACATCGGTCGGTCCTACGACATCCGCACCCGCGCCTTCGGTGCGCTGCCCGACTCGGCGCGACCCGGCTGGGACGACCTCGTCAGCAAGGCCATCGAGGAGCGTCGCATCGTCGCGGTCTATGACGACGCCCTGCTCGTCGGGCGCGCGATGATCCATGCGTTCACTCAGTGCTGGGGCGGCCGCGAGCTGGCGATGGCAGGCATCGCCGGCGTTGTCGTGTCCCCGGAGTACCGGGGTCGCGGAGTCGGCAGCGCCTTGATGGACGGCATCATCGAGCGCGGCCGCGAACTGGGCTACCCCCTGTCCGTCCTCTACCCGGCAACGGTGCGCGTCTACCGCAGCCGCGGTTGGGAGATCGCAGGTGGGCAGCCGCGCCACACCATCGACGCCCGGCTGCTCCGGGAGCTGCGCGGCGGGGCCGTCGCTGTGCGGGAGGCCGGGCCGGACGATGCCGGCGCGATCCACGAGATCATGCGAGCCGCGTATGCCGCTGGCCGTCTCAACGGGCCCCGGATCTACTCACTACCCGAAGTGACCAAGTCGCTCCGCGACAACAACGTGTTCGGCTACCTCGCCGACGACGGTTTCGTCACGTACGGCTGGGAGGACGAGCGGCTGGTCGTCTCCCAGATCGTGGCGGCGACACCCGAGACGGCTCGTGCCCTGTGGGCGGTCGTCGGCTCCGGCTCGTCCACCTCACCGCAGGTCGACGCCTACCTCGCCCCCGACGACCCGGTTCACCAGCTGCTGGGGGAGCCGGTCGCCGAGCGGGTCAACCTGAACCGCTGGATGATCAGGCTCCTCGACGTGCGAGCCGCGATCGCCGGCCGCGGATTCGCCCCGGGACTCAACGTCGACGTACCCATCGCGGTCGAGGACGCCCAAGTGCCCGACAACTCGCTCACCGGGCGGCTGCGCGTCGTCGACGGGCGAGGGGAGCTCGTGAGCGAGGCTGGCGGCGACGTCGAGGCGGTGCGCTTCAGCGCGGGCGGCGTCGCTGCGTTGTATGCCGGCACGGCAGTGGCGATCCTGCGCCTGGCGGGCCTAGGTACTGGCGGATCCGCCGAGGCTGACGCGTTGTTGGATGCTGCCTTCGCCGGGCGCCCGGCTTACCTGCTCGACTACTTCTGATCTCAGTCGCCACCGCCCGGACACCCGCTAACCCGCGAATCCGGCCGCTCGCGACCCCGATTTGCGGGTTAGGCGGTGTCTGGACGGGGTTGGGGCTCGGCCTCGGAGAGCGTCGGCTCGAGTGCAGCCTGAGCCAGCTTGATGACCTCGGCTTCGCCGATCATGTCGACGTGGGGGATCGTCACCAGCTCCCAGCCCTGCTCGGTGATGAGGCGCAAAGTCATCTCCCGCTCGTCGGAGAGGCGTTCCATCGCGGCCTCGAAGTCGGTGAACGACGGGTTGGTCTTCGTGCGAGCGAGCCCGCCGACGTACCAGTCGAGCCACCCGGGTGGCTCACGGCTCGCGGCCGCGTGCAGCGCGATCCCGGGGTTCGCGTCGAGGTAGCAGACAATGACCTTGGTCGAGCCGAGACGAGCCGCGGCGGCGGTGCAGAATCCGGCGATGCGGTGCTCGCCATACCCCCACTCGCTCAGCAATGCGACGAACGGGAAGAGCCCATCCATCACGATTGCGCTGTCGTCACCACCCTTGGAGTCGACGAAGTCTCCGAGCGTTGCGACCAGCGTGTCGACCCCCACGCTGTCCTGGACCGCGATCTCCCGGGCGATGGGGGCGAGCTCGGGCCGTGTGACCAGCTCATCCTCCTCGAGATGGTCGACGGTCATGCCGCGTTCGAGCAGCCAGTCCCGCAGCGCGCGCGCCAACGTGGACTTCCCGACGGCCGGGGCGACGCCGGTGACGGCGAGTAGCAAGGTCATGACGCCATTGTGTCCGGTGGCGTGCTCGATGCGCACACCTTTGGGCGGCGTGTTACGCGTGAGACTGATGTGACCTTCGCGTAGCCTCAACGCCATGGCGACCCGCACGTCTTCCCCGCCGCGGTCGCGGAGCACAACACGCTCTCGATCCGGCGCGTCCGGTAGCCAGACCCGACGCTCGTCGTCGAGCAAAAGCAAGGCCAAGGGCAGAAGTCGCCCCCGGTCTCGTTCGCGCCCGGCCACCCGCCGGACCGGGCCTGGCCCGTTTGTCCTGCTCGTAACCGGAATCGGCCGCGGGCTTCGAGCCATCTGGCTTGGGGTCGCCCACGTGATCGGTGCCGTCGTACGTCGGATCGGCTCGACGGCACGTGACCTCGATCCCGAGCACCGCCGCGACGGGATCGGGCTCGGCCTCGTCGGGCTCGCTATCATCATCGCTGCGGGCGTGTGGTGGCGGCTGCCTGGATCGGTCGGAGACACCATCCGCGCCATCATCGAGGGCTCCGTCGGAATCGCGGCCTACGCCATACCGTTGCTCGTGCTTGCCGCTGCATGGCGGATGATGCGCCGACCAGAACTCAACGGACCCGCCGGCCGGCCGGTGATCGGCTGGGCTGCCATCTTGCTGGGTGTCCTCGGCCTCATCCACATCCAGCACGGCCTGCCACGTCCCGGTGGCGGCCAGGAAGCGATGCGCGAGGCCGGTGGCGCCATCGGCTACGTCGGCTCCGCCCTCGTCGCCGACCTGTTTCGCAGCACCCTCATCGCCGTACCTCTCCTCGTGCTGCTCACCTTGTTTGGCGTCCTCGTGGTCACGGCGACGCCCGTCTACCAGATCCCGACCCGTCTCAGGGCGCTGCGCGACAAGCTGACCGGACGCACACCGGTAGACCCTGCCGGGGAGACCAACGCAGACGGCACAACCGAGCTGATGCAGCCGCTGAGACGGTCGCGCACGCGCCGAAGGGTCGGCGCCTTCGCCGACGACGGAGAGGCAAGAATCCTGACCCGGGTGTCATGGAGGGTCGCGAGCTCGCCAAGCGTGGCTCGGACAGCGACGCTGCGGATGTGGCGAAGTACGGGCCACTCGAGCCGCCGCCGCACACTCCTCTTCCACAGCGCGTCGAGCAGCTCAGCCTGTCGGGCGACATCTCCTACACGCTCCCGGGCAACGAGGTCCTCAAGCCGGGCAGTGCCCACAAGGCCCGGTCGCAGGCGTCGGACGCGATCGTCGACCGGCTGACCGAGGTGCTCGAGCAGTTCGACATCGACGCCCAGGTGACGGGCTACAAGCGCGGGCCGACGGTAACTCGCTACGAGGTCGAGCTCGGCCCGGCGGTCAAGGTCGAGAAGGTCACCGCGCTGTCGAAGAACATCGCCTACGCCGTCGCGAGCGCCGACGTGCGCATCTTGTCGCCGATCCCCGGCAAGTCCGCCATCGGAGTCGAAATCCCCAACCCCGACGCGGAGATCGTGTCGCTGGGCGATGTGCTGCGCGCACCGACGTCACGTGGCGACCAGCACCCGATGGTGGTCGGCCTCGGCAAGGACGTCGAAGGCGGCTTCGTCGTCTCCAACCTCGCGAAGATGCCCCACCTGCTCGTCGCCGGGGCGACCGGCTCAGGCAAGTCGAGCTTCATCAACTCGATGATCTGCTCGCTGCTCATGCGCGCCACCCCCGACGAGGTGCGGATGATCATGGTGGACCCCAAGCGGGTCGAGCTGACGGCATACGAGGGCATCCCGCACCTGATCACTCCGATCATCACTAGCCCCAAGAAGGCCGCCGAGGCATTGCAGTGGGTCGTCCGCGAGATGGACCAGCGGTATGACGACCTGGCCAACTTCGGCTTCCGCCACGTCGACGACTTCAACAAGGCGGTCCGCTCCGGCGCAATCAAGCCACCCCCGGGCAGCGAACGCGTGCTGGCGCCGTACCCCTACCTGATGATCGTGGTCGACGAGCTCGCCGACCTGATGATGATCTCGCCTCGCGACGTCGAGGACGCGGTCGTGCGTATCACCCAGCTGGCGCGTGCCGCCGGGATCCACCTGGTGGTCGCGACGCAGCGGCCGTCGGTCGACGTCGTCACCGGGCTAATCAAGGCCAACGTGCCGAGCCGGCTCGCCTTCGCCACCTCGTCGCTCGCCGACAGCCGCGTCATCCTCGACCAGCCCGGCGCGGAGAAGCTGGTTGGCAAGGGCGACGGGCTCTTCCTGCCGATGGGAGCGAGCAAGCCGCAGCGGATCCAGGGCGCGTGGGTCACCGAGGCGGAGATCAAGCAGGTCGTCGACCACTGCAAGCAGCAGCTCCAGCCCACCTATCGCGACGACGTGACCGCGCCGCAGCAGACCAGGCGCGACCTCGACGACGACATCGGTGACGACCTCGACTTGGTGTGCCAGGCCGTCGAACTGGTCG
Organism: uncultured Actinomycetota bacterium; assembly: GCA_963811585.1. GTDB lineage: Bacteria > Actinomycetota > Actinomycetes > Propionibacteriales > Nocardioidaceae > JACDHG01. Next base: position 119,466 of record CAWERR010000002.1, on the reverse strand, counting down.
TGTCGACGCAGTTCGGGTCGACCTCGATGCTGCAACGCAAGCTGCGGGTCGGTTTCGCGAAGGCTGGACGCCTGATGGACATCCTGGAGAGCCGGGGCATCGTCGGGCCGTCGGAGGGCTCGAAGGCCCGCGACGTACTGATCAAGCCCGACGACATCGATGACGTGATCGCCAGCCTGCAAGGAGAGCAGTAGTGGGGGGGAAAGCATGAATGTGGTCATTCGCCGGCGTGCCGGTCTGATGGGCCTGATCGCCGGCGTCGCAGCGGCGTTTGCCGCCGCTTACCTCTGGCGGTTCAGCCAGACCGAAGGCGAGATCACCCTGCTTCTCGGCGTCGCGCTCGGCGTCGTTGCCGTTGCACATGCCCTGGCCTGGGGCGACGCTCGCACCCCCCTGCTGGTCGCCGACGAGACGGGCCTGCGGGTCAGGCTCGGTGGAGACTGGACCGGTCTCACCTGGCACCAGATCGACAGTGTGGAGGTCGATGACCGCGGCCGCGTCACCGACGGGCATGTCGCCGTCCTCGCAGCCGATCCGGCGGCGGCACTCGCGCAGGCGAATCTGCGCTCCCGCCTCGGTGCTGCGTTCAACCGGTGGGTGATGACGCTCCGCTTGTCGTCCCCTTCGGCCTCACGACGACCGTGTCCGTCGTCGACGTCGCTGGCTCACTCGCCCACCTCGCCGACGGGCGCGCACCGATCATCAGCCTTGACGCTGAGGCAGAGCCAGAGCCGACGGTCGAGGTCACCTCGCCCGGCATCGTCACCGAAGCGCCTGAGCCGACTGGCGAGCTCGCCGAGGCGTTTGCACGCGAGTCCGTCCAGCAACCCGACGATGTCGCTGCGCTGGTCCCTGACGTCGAGCCGGTCGCTGACGCCGAGCCGGTCGCTGAGACCGAGCCCGACGACGTAGCCGGCCCAGCTCCCACCCGGCCTTTGGCTGCCCCGCCGCGCAAGCTGGCGTGGTCGATACCGAAGCTCGTACGCAGTGGCCGCCGCCCCGACGTCGAGGCACCGGCAGCCTCCGCAGTGTCTCCGCTCTCGAACCCCGCGCGCCGTGCGGAGGTGACGATGCCCGTCCGGCGCGAGCAGACCACCGAAGGCATGCTCGCCCTGTCTGCCCCGTATGCCGAGTCCGAGCCTCTGCCCGAGATCGCCGAGCTGCGCCGCACCGACCCAGACGGCCAACGCGACGATGAGTCCACCCGCGAGGCTCCTGATCCCCATCGCGGCAACGTCTCCCTGATCATCGACGCCACCACTGACCTGTCCGCCAAGGCGATGCGCAAGGTGCGCCGCCCCATCCTGGGCGCGACGGTCGACGAGAGCGATAGCCCCGCCGCCGCCTCGGAAAGGGCCGACTCCGAGGTCGCTGTCGGCGAGCTGCTCATCGGCGGCACCGTCAGCGCCGCGCGTCGCCGGCTGGGGCTCACCGTCGACGAGCTCGCCGAGCGCACCCGCATCCGGCCGTTCGTGATCGAGTCGATCGAGGTCGACGATTTCGCGCCCTGCGGTGGCGACTTCTATGCCCGCGGACACCTGCGGATGCTGGCCCGAGTGCTCGGCATCGACGCCGAGCCGCTCGTGGCGACGTACGACGAGTCGTTCGGCGACCAACCGATCAACGCCCGCGCGGTGTTCGACGCCGAGCTCACCTCGGGCACGATGGGCATGGTCCGCGGGGGCACGTCCGGCTCCAACTGGGGTGGACTCATCGCCACTGTGTTGGTCATCGTGCTCATCTGGGGTGTCGCCCAGTATCTGTCCGGCCGCCCCGGCGCTGCTCCCGATGAGGTAGCACCGACCCAGAATTCCGCGGGCCTCGGCTCGCCGGGCGCCGGCAACCGTCCCGTCCCGCCAGCCGAACCCCGGCAGACGTTCGTCAAGGTGATGGCTCGTGGCGGTGAGTCGCGGGTCGTGGTGGCCGACGCGAACGGCGACTTCGCGTTCCGTGGCTGGCTGTCGGACGGAGACTCCACCCGCGTGGTGGGCAAGGCGCCGCTGCGCGTCATGGCGGTCGACGCCGGAGTTATCGCACTGCGCATCGAGGGCCGACAGCTCGGCCTCATGGGTGACGAAGGCCAGCGCGCCTTCCGCCGCATCCCTGCCACCCGCTGATGCGCGTCACCGTCGTCGTCCCGGAGCTCGAGGTGGGAGACGTCGGCCCGTTCTCGATCGGCGACGAGGTCGTGTGGGCCCTGGTCGTCAGGAGTGCGGACGCTGGGCCAAGCTGGTGGTTCGCGTCCGAGCAACCCCTCGACATGCGGCCAGCGCGGGTCATCCATGGCAACGGCGAGTCGCTCACCGAGTATGTCGCCGACGGTGTCGTCGCCTACCACCATGCGGAGAGCGACCTGACCCGGATCGACGCGCTCGTGCGTGATGACGTGCTGGCCGCGACGTATGTCACCGAAGAGTTGGTGGCCCTGACCAGAACCAAGGGCGTCATTCGGCGGATTCGCAAGGTGGTGTGGAAGGTTGAGCGCCGTGAGGCGAACATGTGGGACGACACCCCGCAGACCTTTGTCATGACTGATGTCGATCGGAGGCGGTTCGATGAACCGTCGAAGGGGCCAGGCGCCGGGCCGTTGCACCGGCGGCCGGCAAGTGACGAGAACCCGCGGTTTCCACGAGACGTCGTCGTTGGCTGGCTGGTCGAGCTTGAGGTGGCTGTCCGGTCTGACCAGGCCTGACCCTGGCCTGATGGTGGTCGACCGCTCGTCGGCTGGGTTGGTGGCGGGGCCAGACGGCATACTGGGGGAACCTCATGACCACCTCTCCGCCCGCCACCGTGCCCGCAGACGTTCGCGTCGCCGCCGATGACACGCCGACCACCGTCGCCGTGATGACGCTCGGCTGCGCCCGAAACGACGTTGACTCCGAGGAGCTGGCGGCGCGGCTCGAGGCCGGCGGGTTTCAGCTCGTCGACGACCCCGAGGCCGCCGAGACGGTCGTGGTCAACACGTGCGGGTTCGTCGAGGCGGCGAAGAAGGACTCCGTCGACACGTTGCTGCAGGCCGCGGAGCTCAAGGGCGGTGGTACGACGCAGGCCGTGGTCGCTGTCGGCTGCCTGGCTGAGCGCTACGGCGACGAGCTGGCCGCGTCACTGCCTGAGGCGGATGCCGTGCTGGGGTTCGACGACTACCCCGACATCGCCGACCGGCTCCGCGGCATCCTCGCAGGCAACGGGCATGTCTCCCACCAGCCTCGCGATCGACGCGCGCTGCTGCCGATCAGCCCGGTCTCGCGCGCCACGGCGACGCCCCTGTCGCTGCCCGGCCACGCCCAGTCCGCCCCTGACCTGCCCACCGACCTGGCGCCCGCCAGCGGACCCCGCGCCATGCGCCGCCGCTTGGGCTCGGGCCCGATGGCGCCGCTGAAGCTCGCCTCCGGCTGTGACCGGCGTTGCTCGTTCTGCGCGATCCCGAGCTTCCGCGGCTCGTTTGTCTCGCGCCGGCCGACCGATGTGCTCGACGAGGCCCGGTGGCTGGTCGCGAACGACGTACGCGAGGTGTTCCTCGTCAGCGAGAACTCCACGTCGTACGGCAAGGACCTCGGCGACCTGCGTTTGCTCGAGACCTTGTTGCCCGAGCTCGCTGCGATCGACGGACTCTGGCGCGTGCGGGTGTCCTACCTGCAGCCCGCCGAGCTGCGGCCCGGCCTGATCGAGGCGATCGCTGCGACTCCAGGAGTCGCCGACTACTTCGACTTGTCCTTCCAGCACGCCTCCGCATCGGTGCTGCGACGGATGCGCCGCTTCGGTGACTCCGCTCGATTCCTCGGGCTGTTGGAGCAGGTCCGTCAGGTGGCACCGCACGCTGGCGCACGCAGCAACGTGATCGTCGGCTTCCCGGGGGAGACCGAGACCGACGTCGAGATCCTGTGCGACTTCCTGGCGGCTGCACGCCTCGACGCAGTAGGCGTCTTCGGCTACTCCGACGAGGACGGGACCGAAGCAGTTGGTCTCGACGGACACCTCGACGAGCAGGAGATCCGCGCACGGGCCGACCACGTCGGCCGACTCGCCGAGGAGCTGACAGCGCAGCGTGCCGAAGACCGGATCGGCGAGACGTGTGAGGTGCTGCTCGAGTCCGTCGCCGGTGACGTTGGCGAGGGGAGGCCTGATGCTCAGGGTCCTGAGGTCGACGGGTCAACCACCGTGTCCGGGCTGCCGCCCGACAGCAGGGTGGGTGACGTGGTGGTGGCAAGGGTGACGGCGACCACGGGTGTCGACCTGCTTGCGTCGGCGATCAGGACATAGGTTGACGCGTATGCCGAATGAGCGACCTGCAGACGGCACCGCCGGGGCATCCGGCGGCCAGGGTTCGTCTGCGGCCGCCCCCGTGCCACCGACCAACTGGAACCTCCCGAACGCCCTCACCGCGCTGCGCATCTTCCTCGTCCCGCTCTTCGGATGGATGCTCCTGTATGACGACGGCGACAACACGACCTGGCGAATCTGGGCGTTCGTGGTGTTCCTGGCCGCGATCCTGACAGACAAGATCGACGGCGAGATCGCGCGCAAGCGGAACCTCGTCACCGAGTTCGGCAAGCTGATGGACCCGATCGCTGACAAGGCCCTGACCGGGATGGCCTTCGTCGGACTCTCCATCATCGGCGAGCTGTGGTGGTGGGTGACCGTGCTCGTGCTCGGGCGCGAGCTGGGCATCACGTTGCTGCGCTTCTGGGTGATCCGGTTCGGCGTGATGCCGGCTAGTCGCGGCGGCAAGATCAAGACCACCTTGCAGGCAGTGGCGCTGTGCGCGTTCATCTTGCCGTTGCAGCAGTTTGACGGCGTGCTCGGCGACATCGGCGAGGTGCTGTGGTGGATGGCCGCTGTCGTCATGGCGGCCGCTGTCGTTGTCACGGTGGTGACAGGACTCGACTACGTCCGCGAGGCGTTGAAGCTGCGCCGCGAAGGCCTAGCAGCGCAGGACGCAGGCTCGACAACGCCGACGCCATGACGGCCGCTGGCCCGTCGCAGCCTGACGTGGTGTCGCTGGCCGCCGAGTCGCTCGAGTTGCTGCGGCGCCGCGGGGAGACAGTGGCAACGGCTGAGTCGCTGACGGCCGGCTTGATCGTGGCGACGATGACCCGGGTGGCTGGCGCGTCGGATGTCGTGCGAGGCGGTCTGGCGGCATACGCGACGGACGTGAAGCGCGATGTGCTCGGGGTCGACGCCGCTGTCATTGCGGCGTACGGCGTGGTCTCGGCCCAGACGGCCAAGGCGATGGCGAAAGAGGCTGTGCGGCTCTTTGACAGTGACTGGGCAGTCGCCGCGACCGGGGTGGCGGGCCCTGATGAGCAGGACGGGCAACCCGTTGGCAGGGTGTACGTCGCCGTCGGCGGCCCGGCAGCACGCTTCGGTGAGCCCCGCGGGGCGCACATCAGGGCTGAGCTGGCCGTCGAAGTAGCCGAGCACACGTTCACCGGAGATCGTGGCGAGATTCGGTCCCAGACCGTCTCGGTAGCCATCGAGCTCCTCCGCAAGCGGGTAACCGCCGCAGGCGGGTCGGGAAGAAGCACGACCGCGTCGTCGTTCTGAGTGGTGACACGTCGTACGACACGCGCTGCGGGTAGTCTGGGCAGACCGTCGCCGAAGCACCGAAGGGAGCAGCACACCATGATCTTGGTCCGTCGACTGCTCGGTGACGTCCTGCGTCAGCAGCGTCTGCTGCAGGGGCGCACGTTGCGCGACGTCTCGGCCGAGGCCCGGGTGAGCCTTGGCTACATCTCCGAGATCGAGCGCGGCCAGAAGGAAGCGTCGTCGGAATGCCTGGCCGCCATCTGTCGCGCCCTCGACCTCCCGCTCTCGGTCGTCATGTCCGAGGTCAGCGGTGAGCTGGCCCGCGAGGAAGCCGCCGTCTCGAGCCTGACCTCGCTGCGGACGCCGTCGGAGAAGACCCCCGCCGACGTCACCAACGTCGCAGCCTGACCCAGCCCCACCCTCATGGCGCTAACGTCCGTGCGCCCGGTCGCTGGGGCGCGCACTTGCACGGACGCAAGGGATCAGTTGGCGTCTGGCTGGCAGCTCGGGCACCAGTACGTCGACCTGGCCTGACTGGGCTCGCCGACCCGTGGCGTGAGGTCGGCCGTGGTCGCGAAGGTGTCGGCCTCGATGCGAGTGCCGCAGCGGCGACACGGCTGGCCGCCTCGGCCATAGACCCAGGTCCGCTGGCCGCGACGGGTGTTACCGGTCGTCGTCTGCTCGGCGCGATCCTTGTTGGCGGTGAGCAACCGGTGCACCTTGTCGACCACCTGAGCTATCACATCCACCCGCCCGACCGGCGTCTGTGGGTGGACGCCGAGGAGGAAGCAGACCTCCGCCTTGTAGAGGTTGCCGACACCGGCCAGGTTGCGCTGATCGAGCAACGCCTCACCGAGAGGTCGCGCGGGCTCGGCGGCCAGCCGGCGTACGGCCTCCGGGGCTGACCAGTCGGGGCCGAGCACGTCGGGGCCGAGATGACCGACCACCGACCCCTCGTCGTCGCGGGCGACGAGATCGACAACGCCCAGCCGGAATCCCACGGCCTGCCAGGTGTCGTTGGCGAGTACGACGCGCGCCTGGTGGCCGGGGGCTCGCCACGCAGCTCCGAGCGCGTAGATCTGCCACGCCCCCTCCATCTTCAGGTGGGTGTGCAGGGTTAGCGACTCCAATCGCGTGAGCAGGTGTTTGCCGCGGCTGACCGTTTCGACGACGCGTTGCCCGGCCAGGTCGTGCTCGGCCCACCGAGGCACGCGGAACTCCCCAGTGACCAAGTCCGTACCGCTCAGTGCCTGGTGCAGGCGTTGGGCGGTGCGCCAGACCGTGTCGCCTTCGGGCATCGGTGGAGCCCGTCCTAGTGGCGCAGTCTCAGGCCGCGGGGGGTGGCATGAAACCCAGCCGCCTCGAGCGCGGATGACAACGGGGAGCCGAGGATGTGCTCGCCATCGGCTCTCTCGACCGTGAGCTTGCCCAGGGCACCGTCACGGACGGCGAGCGCCAGCGCGTCGACGGCAGGTTGGATGCGCGACGGCTCCGAGGTGAACGTCAGCAGGGTGCGGCCACCGCGTTCGACATACAGCGCCAGGGATCCGTCAACCAACACGACAACCCCGCCGGCCTTGCGACCGGGCCGATGGCCTGCGTTGGCCGCATCGGCGGTGCGGTCGGGCCAGGGCAGCGCGGCACCGAACGGGTTAGCGGGGTCGGTGGCGGCCAACAGGACCGCGCCGCTGTCGGCTCGTTGCCCGCGTGACTCACTCGACTGGGAGCGCAGCCGGTCGATTGCGCCCGCCGCCCCGAACTGCGCTGCGCCGAGACCGGCCACGAAGTACCCGCGGCGGCACCGGCCGGACTCTTCGAATGCCGAGAGCACCTTGTAGACGGCGGCGAACCCGCCAGGGGTGCGCTCGTTGACCACTGCACCGCGTATGACGACGCCGTGTCGCTCGAGCAGCGCCTCTGCAGCCGCATGCGCGCGTCGAGTGGGATCGGCCTCACGCTCGGGCGTCAGGGACCAGCGGCCACCGACCGTCGGCGGACCAGCGTGGGACGGCAACCGGGGGCGGCCGGGCGCGGCACGCGAAACACCACCGCGCGACGTCAGGCGACCCCGTGGCGCAGACCGTCGAGGGCGGTGGCTCCCTCGACCGGCACCCAACAGCACTCGCAGCGGCGCGAGGGTGTCGTTGGTGAGGTGGCCTGCCCAGACGAGATCCCACAGCACCGTGGCGAGGTGTTGGTCGTCGGTCGACCCGACAGCGTCTGACAGCTGTCGGAAGAAGTAGCCGCCACCGCGGCCGAGGACGTCGAGCACGCCACGATGCGCATCGGTGAGCTCGGATTCGGCCAAGTCGGGAAGCGTCAGTGGCGCGGTGTCGGCGATGTGCAGCGAGATCCAGCCGTCGGTGCCGGGGAGAGCCCCTGCCCCCGCCCAGGTCACCTCGCCAGACGCCGTCAGCTCATCGATCATCGACGGGTGGTAGTCGAGGAGACGGCTTCGCAGCACGAACGGCTCGAGCGCCGACGCCGGCACAGCGCACCCGGCCAACTGCTCGACCACGGCGAGGACGCCCTCTGCCCCCCGCAACCTGCCGCCGATGTGCTGCCAGGCAGGGAGGAAGCGACCGAGGGCCGCCCGCTCGACCGGCTCGACCTCCTTGCGGGCAGCGGCGAGAGAGCGTCGCCGCAACCTCCGCAGCACTTCGGCGTCACACCATTCGCTCCCGTGGCCGGCGGGACGGAACTCACCAGCTGCGACCCGCCCAGCAGCACTCAGCCGCATCAGGGCGTCGTGAGCGACGGCCTGGCCGAGGCCGAACCGGCTTGCCACGTCAGCGGTGACGAACGGGCCGTGGGTGCGCGCGAACCTGGCAACCAAGTCTCCGAGCGGGTCGGCGACCGGCTCAGTAAACACATCGGGGACACCTGGAGGGACAGGCACGCCCAGTGCATCGCGGAGCCGGGCGACATCTTCGATGGCGGTCACGAGCTCTGCCCCGGCGATCCGGATGGCCGCGGCGCGGCGAGCGGCGACCAGCTCGTTGACCCAGCCAGCTGTGTCGGCGCCATCGATGGTGCGCGCATCGATCTCGGCCACGCTGAGCGGACCGAGGAGGCGCAGCAGGTCGGCGACACCTTCGACGTCGCGAGCGGCCCGGTCGGGGGTGAGCCGTTGCAGCTCGGCCGAGATCTGGTCGACAACCTCCGCATCGAGCAGGTCGCGTAGCTCGGTGCGACCGAGCAGCTCGCCGAGCAGGGCGGGGTCGAGCGCGAGGGCGGCGGCCCGGCGCTCCGCGAGGGGCGAGTCACCTTCGTAGACGAACGAGGCGACGTACCCGAACAGCAAAGACCGCGCGAAAGCGCTCGGCGTCGGTGTCTCCACCTCGACGACCCGAATACGTCGCGACTCGATGTCGCCCATCAGCCGGACGAGCGCGGGCAGGTCATAGACGTCCTGCAGGCACTCACGCACCGCCTCGAGGACGATCGGGAACGAGCCGTACTTGCTGGCCACCTGGAGCAGCGCGGCCGAGCGCTGCCGTTGTTGCCACAACGGTGAGCGCTTGCCGGGGTCGCGTCGAGGCAGCAGCAGTGCCCGAGCGGCGCACTCCCTGAAGCGGGATGCGAACAACGCCGAGCCGCCGACCTCGCCGGTCACCAGGTCGTCGATCTCGTCGGGCTCGAACAACACCGCGTCGGCGCCGGGAGGCTCTGCATCTGTCTCGGGGATGCGGATGACGATGCCGTCGTCGCCGGCCATCGCTTGCGCGTCGATGCCGTGCCGCTCCCGCAGCCGGGCACCGATCGCCAGGGCCCACGGGCCGTGGACTGCCGCGCCGTAGGGCGAGTGGACGATCAGCCGCCAGTCGCCGAGCTCGTCGCGGCACCGCTCGACAAGCAGTTGGCGGTCATGGGGGACATAACCGGTGTCGGCGCGCTGCTCGCCGATGAACTCGACGAGGTTGGCGGCCGCGAACGTGTCGAGCCCGGCGAGAGCGGCCCGCTCGACAGCCTCGGGCTCGGCCAGCTTCGCTATCTCGCGTACAAACGCACCGACGGCGGCGCCGAGCTCGGCTGGCCGGCCAAGAGCGTCACCCTTCCAGAACGGGAGGCGCCCAGGCTGGCCGGGCGCGGGGGACACCAGCACGCGGTCGTGGGTGATGTCTTCGATCCGCCAACTCGACGCACCGAGCGCAAAGATGTCGCCAACGCGCGACTCGTAGACCATCTCTTCGTCGAGCTCGCCCACCCGGGCGCCGGTTGCTGCCCCGCCATGGGGTGCAACCGAGCCCATGAGAAACACCCCGAAGAGGCCGCGGTCGGGGATCGTGCCTCCGGAGGTGACGGCGAGGCGGGCGGCGCCGGGTCGTCCGGTGAGCGTGTCGGCCACCCGGTCCCACACGAGTCGCGGTCGCAGCTCGGCGAACTCATCGGACGGGTAGCGCCCAGCGAGCAGGTCGAGGGTGGCGTCGAACGCAGAGCGTGGCAGAGTCGCGAAGGACGCCGCACGGCGTACGACGTCGAAGAGGGCTTGGGTGCTCCACGTGTCGAGCGCGGAGCACGCGACGACCTGCTGGGCGAGTACGTCGAGAGGGTTGGTGGGCACCTTGAGTGCCTCGATCTGTCCGCTTCGCATCCGCTCGACGGTGACCGCGGTCTGCACCAGGTCACCGCGATGCTTGGGAAACAGCACCCCGCGCGACACCTCGCCGACGTGGTGGCCGGCGCGGCCGACGCGCTGCAGACCGCTGGCGACCGACGGTGGCGACTCGACCTGGATGACGAGATCGACCGCACCCATGTCGATGCCGAGCTCGAGGCTCGAAGTCGCAACCACGCAGGGGAGCCGACCCGCCTTCAGGTCGTCTTCGATCAGCGCCCGCTGCTCCTTGCTGACCGAGCCGTGGTGGGCACGCGCAATGATCTCGGGCACGCCGTGCGAGGCCCCACTCTGCGCCATGATCTGGGCCGGTTGACCGGCAATGGGCACGTCCTCTCCGCGGCGGTCGAGGGCGATCTCGTTGAGCCGGGCGGTCAGGCGCTCGGCCAGGCGCCGCGAGTTGGCGAACACGATCGTCGACCGGTGCTGCTCCAGCAGGTCGACGATTCGCTCCTCGACGTGTGGCCAGATCGAGGCTCGCGGCTCGTTGCCCGCGGCAGGGCCTTCGAGATCGTCGGTAACTTGCCCGAGCTGGGTCATGTCTTCGACCGGTACGACGACCTGCAGGTCCCACTCCTTGGTCGACGGTGGCGCGACCACCTCAACCGGCTGCGCGCCACCGAGGAAACGCGCCACCTCGTCGATCGGCCGGACTGTCGCCGACAGCCCGATGCGCTGAGCGGGCTGGTCGAGGAGCTCGTCGAGGCGCTCGAGTGACAGCGCCAGGTGGGCGCCTCGTTTGGTGCCGGCGACGGCATGGACCTCGTCGACGATGACCGTGTCGACACCGCGCAGCGACTCACGGACCTGCGACGTGAGCATCAAGAACAGCGACTCGGGCGTCGTGATCAAGATGTCGGGTGGAGTCGCCGAAAGCCGTCGCCGCTCAGCCGGCGAGGTGTCGCCGGAGCGGATGCCGACCGTGATATCGCGCACCTCGGTGCCGAGCCGGGCGGCGGTCTGACCGATGCCGGTGAGCGGGGCGCGGAGGTTGCGCTCGACGTCGACGGCGAGGGCCTTGAGGGGTGAGACGTACAGGACCCGGCAGCGGTGTCGCTTCTCTACCGGCGCTGCAGAGGTCGTGAGGCGGTCAACCGCCCACAGGAAAGCAGCCAGCGTCTTGCCCGACCCGGTGGGAGCGACCACCAAGGCATTGCGCCCAGCCGCGATCGACTGCCAGGCGCCGTTCTGCGCCGGCGTCGGCTCCGCGAACGCGCTGCCGAACCAAGCTCGTGTCACGGGGGAGAATCCCGGCAAACCGCCGGCGTCGTTGCCACTCACCCGACCCATCCTGCCGGAGCCCGCCGACAGTCCCACAACGTCCGTGCCAGCGGTCGCTTGAGCGCTTACTTTCACGGACGCAAATCTGGTCGGCTAGATTCTCAGTCAACCAAGGAGAGAAACGTGTCACAAGGCAACCTCGAGATCGCCCGAAACGCCGCCCTCAAGCCGATCGAGGACGTCGCGAACGAGATGGGACTGGGCAGCCATCTGCTGGAGCACTACGGCCGCGACGTAATGAAGGTGAGCCTCGACGCGATCGAGGAGCTTGCCGACCGGCCGCGGGCCAAGTACGTCGTCGTCACTGCCGTCACGCCAACCCCGCTGGGCGAGGGGAAGACGACGACCACGGTCGGGCTCGGGCAGGGGATGCGACACATCGGGCGCAGCGCCGTCATCACGATCCGGCAGGCGTCGATGGGGCCGGCGCTCGGCATCAAGGGCGGCGCGGCCGGCGGGGGCTACAGCCAGGTGGTCCCGATGGAACGGCTCAACCTCCATCTGACCGGCGACATGCACGCGGTCACCGCCGCGCACAACCTGCTGAGCGCGATGCTCGACGACCACCTCTACCGCGGCAACCCGCTCGGCATCGACACCAACAGCATCACGTGGCGACGCGTGCTCGACGTCAACGACCGTTCGCTGCGCAACGTCGTGACCGGCCTGGGTGGACGTGCCGACGGCGTACCGCTGCAGACGGGTTTCGACATCACGGCGGCGTCGGAGGTGATGGCGGCGCTCTCGCTGACCACCTCCCTGCGAGACCTGCGAGAGCGGCTTGCCCGCATCGTCGTCGGTTACACGTCGCGGGGCGAGCCGGTCACGGCCGAACAGCTCAACACCGCCGGCGCCATGACCGTGTTGCTGCGCGAAGCCATCAAGCCCAACTTGCTGCAGACGATCGAGAACACTCCCGCGCTGGTGCACACCGGCCCCTTCGGCAACATCGCCACCGGCGTCTCGTCGGTGATCGCTGACCTGATCGCGTTGCGCACGGGCGACTTCGCGATCACCGAGGCCGGTTTCGGCGCCGACATGGGTGCCGAGCGCTTCTTCAACATCAAGTGCCGTACGTCGGGGGAGGCGCCCGACGCCGCCGTCGTCGTTGCCACGGTGCGGGCGCTCAAGGCGCACTCCGGCAAGTACAAGATCGTGGCCGGCCGGCCGCTTCCGGCCGAGCTCCTCGCCGAGAACCCCGACGACGTACACGCGGGTGCGGCCAACCTGGCCAAGCAGATCGAGAACGTCAAGCTGCACGGAGTGACGCCGGTCGTCGCGGTCAATGCGTTCCCGACCGACCATGCGAGTGAGTACGCCGCAATCCGCGAGATCGCCGAGAGTGCGGGTGCCAGGTTCGCCGTCTCGACCCACTTCTCCGACGGAGGGGCTGGCGCGATCGAGCTCGCCGAGGCCGTCGCGGAGGCTGCGAACGAGCGGAGCGAGTTCAAGCTGCTGTATCCCGACGAGGCGACCTTGCGCGAGAAGATCGAGCTGATCGCTACCAAGGTGTACGGCGCCGACGGCGTCGACTACTCCACCGCCGCGGGCCGCCAGCTCGACACGTACGAGAAGGCCGGCTTCGGGCGGCTCCCCATCTGCATGGCGAAGACGCACCTGTCGCTTTCTTCCAACCCAGCTCTCAAGGGAGCTCCCACCGGATGGCGGTTGCCGGTGCGGGAGGTGCGCGCCTCGGCCGGCGCGGGCTTCGTGTACCCGATCTGCGGAGACATGCGGACGATGCCTGGTCTCGGTTCAGACCCAGCGGCCGCGCACATGGACGTCGACGACGAAGGCCAGACAGTCGGCCTGTTCTAGGGTGCCCGCGGCACGGCTCGAGCTGCCCTCCGGCGGTCGAGTCCCCACGGCGGTCGAGCTGCACTTCGGCGGTCGAGCTGCACCTCCGGCGGTCGAGCTGCACGTCGGCGGTCGAGCTGCACGTCGGCGGTCGAGTTGCACGTCGGCGGTCGAGTTGCACGTCGGCGGTCGAGCTTGTCGAGACCCCGGTGATCTCGACAAGCTCGATCAGCGGAGCGTGAGCCGTGAAGGGAGAGGTCGGCGAGGACTCGCAGCGCCGTCAAGGAGCGCAGCGACACTCGCAAGAGCCCGGCTGAACGGTTTCGATCTGCGGTAGGGCTCCCTGCCGGCGAGTCACCGATTGTCTCGGCCGTTGCTGACGAGCAAGTCCCGGCGTTGATGGAAGAGGCGGCGATCATCGGGTCCGTGCGGGCCGGGCAGGCTCCGGCTCTCCTTCCATGTGTCTACCGGTCAGGACGATGCCGACCGAGCCGCGGACGTCTTGACCGGACATCTGCGCTAGGCGGGGCCCGGCAAATAGATCGGAAACCCTGTTGGGAGGCGTCGGCGCGGCTGCGTAGTGTCCTGGTGTGGTCTCTCCCATCTCGCACTCCGGACCGGTCCCTGGTCACGCGCAGTATGCCGACGGCCCCCTGCCAGGCGCGCCGATGATCGTGGCGCGTGGGCTGCGCAAGTCCTTCGGCAAGTTCGAGGCGGTCAAGGGCATCGATGTCGAGGTGCACAAGGGAGAGGCGTTTGGGTTCCTCGGGCCTAACGGCGCGGGCAAGTCGTCGACGATGCGGATGATCGCGGCGGTGTCACCTCTGACCGAGGGCTCGCTGTCGATTCTCGGGATGGATCCAGCCGTCGATGGCTCCGCGATCCGGGCCAGGCTAGGCGTGTGCCCGCAAGACGACACCCTCGACCTGGAGATGACCGTCAAAGAGAACCTCGTCGTCTACGGCCGCTACTTCGGGCTCAGCCGCGCCGAAGCCAGCTCACGCGCTGACGAGCTGCTCGCGTTCGTGCAGCTCACGGAGCGCGGCACCTCCAAGGTCGAGCAGCTGTCCGGAGGCATGAAGCGGCGGCTCACCGTCGCGCGGTCGCTCATCAACCAGCCCGACCTGCTGCTGCTCGACGAGCCCACGACCGGACTCGACCCGCAGGCCCGCCACCAGCTCTGGGACCGGCTGTTCCGGCTCAAGCAGCAGGGCGTCACCCTCGTGCTGACCACCCACTACATGGACGAGGCCGAGCAGCTGTGCGACCGACTCGTCGTCATGGACAAGGGCGTCATCGTGGCCGCGGGCTCGCCAGCCGAGCTGATCGTCCAGCACTCCACCCGCGAGGTCGCCGAGCTCCGGTTCGGGGTGGGAGAGCACGAGGCGATGGCGCCCAAGGTCGCTGACCTTGCTGAGCGGGTTGAGGTCCTGCCCGATCGGCTGCTCCTCTACACCGACGACGGTGAGGAAGCCGCCGCCGCCGTACACGCGCGTGGGCTCACCCCGCTGTCGTCCCTCGTTCGACGGGCCTCGCTCGAAGACGTCTTCCTCCGCCTCACCGGCCGCACCCTGGTCGACTAGGTCAGCCCATGTCGATGACAGTTCCGCGGCTCGCGCCGCGTCTTTACGACTACTGGCGCACGGAGCTCAAGCGCACCTGGCGAGGCTCGGTCGTTTCCAGCTTCCTGATCCCGTTCCTCTACCTCACGGCCATGGGCGTTGGCCTCGGAGGCTTCGTCGACGACAACGCCGGGGCTGCGGCTCTCGGAGGCGTCTCCTACCTTGCCTTCATCGCACCGGGACTCATGGCGACCACCGCCATGTCGACTGCCGTCCAGGAGTCGACGTTTCCCGTCCTGTCCGGCTTCAAGTGGGCCAAGACCTACTTCTCGATGTCGGCAACCCCGCTCGAGGTGGCCGACATCGTGATCGCCAACTTGCTGGCGATCGCGTTCCGCACGTTCTTCACGTGTGCCGTCTTCCTGGGCGTGATGGGGGCGTACGGCGCTCTGAGCAACTGGTGGGGTGGGGCGGCGGCGCTGCTGGTGGCCGTGCTGGTCGGCCTCGCGCATGCGGCTCCGATCTTCGCGATCAGCGCCAGGATCAACGAGCCGAGCAGCTTCGCCCTGATCTTCCGCCTCGGGCTGATGCCGATGTTCTTGTTCAGCGGTGCCTTCTTCCCGGTCTCTCAGTTGCCCGACGCCGTGTCGTGGCTCGCCTACATCACGCCGATCTGGCACGGCGTCGAGCTGTCGCGCATGCTCACCCTGGGCGCGGTCGAAGGGCTCCCCGCCCTCGGTCATCTGGCCTATCTCTTGTTGTGGCTGCTGGCCGGCTGGGCGCTCGCGGTCAGGAGCTTCGAACGGAGACTGGCCCAGTGACCGACGTGATTGCTCCGCGCCGCGCGCTGGCAGCGCGGGTGTTTCCCCTCCACGGCGTCAGCTCGTGGCGAGTCGTCGAGCGCAACTTCTTCGCTTACCGCCACGTCTGGTTCGTGTTCGCCACCGGCATGCTCGAGCCGATCCTCTACCTGCTGTCGATCGGAATCGGCGTCGGCGAGCTTGTCGGCGACTTCGAGCTCGCGGACGGGACGTCTGTGGGTTACGTCGAGTTCGTCGCTCCGGCCATGCTCGCTGCGTCGGCGATGAACGGCGCCCTCTACGACTCGACCTACAACCTGTTCTTCCGGATGAAGTACGCCAAGCTGTATGACGCGATGCTCGCCACCCCACTGCGGCCGGTCCACATCGCGCGCGGTGAGATCACCTGGGCGCTGCTGCGCGGCGCGATCTACTCGGCGTTCTTCATCGTGGTGATGGTTGTGCTCGGTCTGGTCGAGTCGTGGTGGATGCTGCTCGCACTCCCGGCGACGATGCTGATCGGTTACGGGTTCGCCGGTGCCGGGATGGCGCTGACGACGTGGATGCGTAGCTGGCAGGACTTCGAGTTCGTCCAGCTCGCGATCATGCCGATGTTCTTGTTCTCGGCCACGTTCTACCCCGTCTCGACCTACCCCGACGCGGTCGAGACGATCGTGCGTTGGACGCCGCTCTACCAAGGCGTCACTTTGTGCCGCGGGATGTCACTCGGCTCGATGGGCACCGAGCAGCTGTTTGCGGCCCTCTACCTAGCCGTGATGGGGTCGGTCGGCCTCTGGGTCGCCTCTCGGCGGCTCGGTGTCCTGCTGCTCAAGTAGCCGCCCACTGGGCGGCACCCGCGATCGCGGGGTCTCGACAAGCTCGACCGGCGGAAGGGCTCGACTCGACGCAGTGTCAGGCGCGCTGGATCTCCTCGGCGACGAGCCCTTTCAGCCGCGGCCAGTCGTCGCCGAAGGCGAGATCTCGCCCGTTGTCTTCGAGCATGGCCCGGAACAGTGCGCCCGACCCGATGGTGCCTTGATCCACGTGCTTGAACACCTCGAGCGTGACGATGCCGTAGAGCCGGGCCCAGGCGCGCAGGAAGATCCAGCTGAGGCCGATCGGCATACCCGGGAAGTCGCACATCAAGAGCCCTTCCTCGCGCTGCGCCGTGAGTGAGGCGAGCATCTCGGGCTCGAGAGCGTCGTCGGCCGGGATCGGGAACTCGTAGCGCTCCCACAGTCGGCGGTAGATGTCACTGAAGAACGCCGCGAACGCCTGCACACCTTCGTCGGGCTCGCTGCCGTCCTCTTGGCTCGTCGCCGGGTTGGCGAACAGCAGCGCGAACTCCTCACGGTGACTGATCGCCCAGTGTCGAAATGCCACGGCGGACGCCAGGATCTGTGCTCCCGGGTCGTCGTCGGGGTGCCGGTCGCGGGCTTTGACGAGGATGGCGACCACGTCGGTGAAGACGGACCGGCAGACGAGCAGCAGCAGTTCCTGGTAGCTGTCGACGTAGCGGTAGAGAGCAGGCGCGGTCATGCCCATCTCCGCGGCGATCGCGCGGAGCGAGAGCGAGTCGCTCTGCTGCAGGAGGCGTCGCGACACCGACACGATCTCGTCGTACGTCGCCTGCCGTTGCCGCTCTCGACGCGTGGGTACGGCGGCCGGTGTGGTCGTGCTCATCGTCTCCTCCTGGCTCCCTTCACGGGGAACACCTCCATCATGCCCTATCACGCAAATAAATGCTTGACATTCTAGTGAACGTAGTAAACAGTAAACACCATTAGCGTTCGTGACGAGACATTGCGAGGGACATCATGATGCAGTTCTGGGGAAGCGCGGTGGCACGCCACGCGAAAGTCGTGCTCGGCCTGGCCGCCGCGGTCGTGGTCGCAGCGGCCGTGTTCGGGGTGGGGGTCTTCGGGGCACTGAGCGACGGCGGGTTCGACGACCCCGGGTCCGAGTCCGCCAAGCAGCTCGCCGCCGAGCAGGAGGCCTTCGCCAGCCACGACAGCGACGTCGTCGCGATCTACTCAAGCGATGACATGCAGGCAGACGACCCGGCGTTCGTGCAGGCGGTGCAGGAGGTTGTCGACGGCCTGCCCGACGACGCCGTCGCGCGGACTGTGCCGTACTACGCCGACCAAGCACCACCCGACCTGGTCAGCGAAGACGGCAACGCGGCGATGGTCGTCATCACGCTCGCCGGACTCACCCAGGATGAGAAGGCCGACAACTTTGCCGCGATCAAGGACCACCTGGATGCCGACGGTCTTGACGAGAACATCGGTGGCCAGTGGGCGGTCTTCGACGACGTCGGTGAGACCGTGTCTGCCGACATCGCCCGCGCCGAGTCGATCTCGATGCCGATCGTGTTCGTGCTGTGCCTGCTTATCTTCGGCAGCCTGGTCGCGGCATTCATGCCAGGGCTCATCGGTGCGGTTGCCGTCTTCGGTGCGCTGGCGGTCGTCCGACTCATCACGATGTTCACCGACGTCTCGATCTTCGCGATCAACATCATCACGTTGATCGGGCTCGGGCTGGCCATCGACTACGCGCTGTTCGTCGTCAGCCGGTTCCGCGAGGAGCTCGCCCGCCAGGACGGCACATCCCGCGTCCACGTTGACGCTGCCGTGGTTGCCACGATGGCGTCGGCCGGGCGCACGGTGCTCTTCTCCGGGCTGACCGTCGCAGCTTCACTGGCGGCCCTGCTGATCTTCCCGCAGAACTTCCTGCGGTCGATGGGCTACGGCGGTGTAGCAGCCGTCCTCGTCGCGATGTTGGCCGCACTCACCCTCCTTCCCGCCCTGCTCGCGGTGCTCGGTGCACGCATCGAGTTCGGCTCGATGCCGTGGCGCAAGCGCCGGCTCGTGACCGCTGTTCCGGGTCACTCAGGTGGCTGGGCGAGGATCGGGCGCAGCGTGATGCGCCGGCCCGTTGCCTACCTCGTCGTCATCGTGGTCGCACTGCTGGCGCTCGGTACACCGTTCCTCAACGCCATCTGGGGCAGCGTCGACCACCGGGTGCTCCCGGCGGACTCGCCGAGCCGAATCGCAGTCGAGATGCAGGCCGATGAGTTCGGCGGTGAGCAGTCGACGGCCAGCATCGTCGTCACCGGTGCGGACGAAGCCAGCCAGGCGTCGTACGTCGACGACGTGGGAGCTGTCGACGGCGTCGACGGACGTGCAGCTGATCGACCAGGGCACGGTCGACGGTCAGCCGGTGAGCCTCATCCAGGCCGAGTGGGAGGGCAACGCCCAGTCCCAGCAATCGCAGCAGATCGTCGAGGACCTGCGCAGCATCGAGGTCGGCGGAGACGCGACCGCACTCGTCGGCGGGAACTCGGCCGAGACCGTGGACCTGATCGACTCCATCGGGGCACACCTGCCCTGGATGGCGCTGATCGTCGTCGTCGTGATGCTGGTGCTGCTGTTCCTGGCGTTCGGCTCGGTTGTCCTGCCGATCAAGGCGGTGGTGATGAATGCCGTGTCGATCGTGGCGTCGTTCGGCGTGGTCACCTGGATCTTCCAGGACGGCAACCTGTCCAACATGTTGGGCTTCACGTCGCCGGGATTCCTGGACGTGACCCAGCCGATCTTGATGCTGGGCATCCTGTTCGGGCTGTCGATGGACTACGAGGTGTTCCTGCTGTCGCGCGTCCGTGAGGAGTGGGACCGCACCCACGACAACACGACGGCTGTCGCGGTCGGCCTTCAGCGCAGTGGCTCGATCATCACCAGCGCTGCACTTCTGCTGGCTGTGGTCATCGGCGGGTTCGCCACCTCCGGGATCGTCTTCATCAAGATGATCGGGGTCGGGATGCTGGTGGCTGTGTTGATCGATGCGACCGTGGTCCGAGCTCTGCTCGTGCCTGCGACGATGCGGCTGCTCGGCGGCGCGAACTGGTGGGCGCCGGGCCCCCTCCGCCGTTGGTGGGACCGGCACGGCATCCGCGAGTACGAGCCGGTGCCGGAGCTGGCTGAGGCTCCGCGCGAGCGGGAGCTGGTCAGCCGCTGACCCTGCAACTGCCCGAAAGATCCGACGCTGGGGTCGCCAGAGCGACCCCAGCGTCGGATCTTTCCGCGGGATGGGGCGGGGGCAGGTAGCCTGACGGGCCCCACCGGGACGGCTTGCAGTTGTGGAGGCCAGTCGGCATACCGGTGGTGGATGAAGGAGTGAGGCGTGCGTCGACTGATGATCGCGCTGGTAGTGCTGGCGGCGCTCGCGGTCGTCGGTGACCGGGTCGCAGAGCACGTCGCCGAGGGCCAGGTCGCCACGTTGGTCGAGGAGCGGGAGGGGCTGAGCGAATCCCCGAACGTGGAGTTCGTCGGCTTCCCGTTCGTCACCCAGGTGCTCGGCAACGACCTGCAAGAGGTGCGCATGAGTCTCCCGGCGGTCGACGCCGACGCCGGAGCGGGGGATATCCGCGTCGACAACGTCGAGGCGACGTTCTTCGACGTGCGGACCACGAACGGGTTCAAGCGAGCAACCGCCGACCGGATGACCGGCAGTGCCCTCATCTCCTATGGGTCGGTGAGCGACCTCGGCCCCTACACGGCGTCGTACGCGGGGACGAACGACAACGGCGTCGGCTTCATCACGCTCGTGCCGGACGACGGCGTGCTCGCGGTTGACATGGACCTGAGTGTCGACCTCGGCGTCGAGGTCAAGGACGGTTCGCTGTCGTTCATCGGCGCCGATGGCACCACCCGGGTGGTGCCGGTGCCGCGCAACCTCAAGCCCTTGCTGGGCACTCTCCTCGACGTGAGCCACCCACTCCATGGGCTGCCGTCAAGCTTTACGGTGGAGTCGCTCGACGTACGCCAGGACGGCATTGCGCTGGCGCTGTCGGGAAGTGACATCCCCATCGGCCGGTAGCCGGGCCGGCTAGGAGCCTGCCAGGTAGTCAGCCGGCGGTCGGCTTCTTCATCGGACCGCCGTCGCGGCCGTATGACGTCGCGACGATCTCGGCGACGACCGACAAGGCGATCTCGCCGGGCGACTTGCCACCGACGTCGAGTCCGGCCGGGACGTGCAGGCGCTCAAGCTGGGCGACCGGCCGGCCCTCGCCTTGCAGCGTCGCGAACACGGCGGCGGCGCGGTTGCGGCTGCCCATCATGGCGACATACCCGGTTGGGCCTTCGAGCGCCGCCCGCAACAGCTCCTGGGTGCCCGGGGCGTCGTGGTCGCAGAACACGATGGCGTCTGCCGCGCCGAGCGGGTGGTCTGTCAGCCACGGCTGCGGCTCGGTGCCGCCGGGGCGGTGGTCGAGGACAGTGGTCGGCCGACCTACGACGTCGGCGATGGCGACGATCGCGGCAGCGATGTGGTTGTAGGTCACGACGACGACCAGGCCGCGCTGCTCCGGCGCGGGGCGGGTCGGGTCTTCGTGACCGGACGGGACGGACGGCACCAGTGGCTCGCTCATGGTCGCGACCCTAGCGAGGCGTGAGCGCACCCATGTCGCACCACCCGGCAGACTGGGCGTTGTGACCATGCCGACCGGCCCCGACGACACGAGGCGCCAGCGCCCCGACGGCAGCGTCGGCGTCGAGGGCGATCCGGCATACCCGCCGCTGCGTCCCACCCGGATCAAGTGGGAGATCGTGATCGTGCTGGCGCTGTCGCTCGGCGCCTCGGCCGTCTATGCACTAATCAGCCTGATCGCCAAGCTGACTGAGCCGGGCGGGCTCTCGTCCCAGACCGCGACCCTCAACCCCAGCCTCAACCCGCGGCCGCTGCTCGACCTCACCTACCAGCTCGTCGGGATCGCGTTCGCGGTCGTCCCCGTCGCCCTCGTGATCTACCTGCTCGCTGCCGAGCGGGGCTCGCCGTTCCGGCGACTTGGGATCGACGTCTCGAGCCGCCGACGCGCGGTCGCCGACCTGGGCTGGGGGGTAGGGCTGGCGGCGTTGATCGGCATACCCGGCCTTGGGCTCTACTACATCGCCAAGGCGCTCGATCTGAACGCCACCGTGGTCGCGAGCGGGCTCACGGACTACTGGTGGACCATCCCGGTCCTCGTCCTCGCCGCCGCCAAGAACGCCGTGCTCGAAGAGGTCGTCGTCGTCGGTTATCTCATGACGCGGCTGCGCCAGCTCGGCGTGGGCGCCTGGCCGACCCTGGCGGCGAGCGCGCTGCTGCGCGGCAGCTACCACCTCTACCAAGGTTTCGGCGCGTTCGTTGGGAACGCCGTGATGGGCCTGGTGTTCGGCTACTTCTACCAGCGCAAGGGGCGCGTCCTGCCGCTGGTGATCGCCCACACGCTGATCGACATCGCGGCCTTCGTCGGGTACGCCGCTCTGCGCGACCCGCTCAACCTCTAGGTCGCGGCCCGTCAGCCACCGGTCCTCAAGCCCGGCAACCGCTGCCGTCGTACAGTGGCGCGCAACGGAAGCTGGGGCTTGAGTGCCCCGGGCGAAGCCCGACCACATTCGACGACTAGTGCAGGTGACGGTGCGACACACGGAACTGTGGACTCGAATGGACGACGCACTCGGGTCCCACTACTCCACCACCTGGGCGCAGGAGCAGAAGATGAGCGAGCTCGGCGACCGTACGGTGATGGAGGCGCTCGCCGACGGGTATGACGCGAAGGTCGTCTGGCGCGCGGTGTGGAAGGTGCTCGAGCTGCCGGCGCGAGATCGCTGAGCGATTTGATGAGCCACCGCACTGATCCACCGGAGACCGGGCCGACCGCTGGAGCCGACGCCGAGTCCCAGCGGGCCACAGCCCAGCGTCGTACGATCGGCACCCTCGTCGTCACGCAGGCGTTCGGCGGGGTGGGCGTCTCGACCGGCATCGCGGTGTCGTCGCTGTTGGCCGCCTCGATCGTCGACGACGAGACCTTGTCGGGTCTGCCGCAGACGGCCCAGGTGGTCGGATCGGCTCTGCTGGCGTTCGTGCTGGTCCGGGTGATGGTGCGCCATGGTCGCCGCCCAGGCCTCGCGCTCGGCTATGCCCTCGCCGCAGCCGGCGCGGGCTTGTGCGTCCTCTCGGCCGTCGTCGGATCCTTCTTACTGCTTTTGCTCGGCGCGTTGCTGATCGGCTCGGCGACCTCCGCCAACAACCTCTCGCGCTATACCGCTGTCGACCTGGCCGACAGCCGCACTCGCGGACGGGCACTGTCGATCGTGGTCTGGGCGACGACGATCGGGGCAGTCCTGGGTCCGAACCTGGTCGGTCCGGCCGGGGATCTCGCGGACCGGATCGGGCTACCGCCGCTGGCAGGTCCGTTCCTGCTGGGCATGGTCGGCCTGCTCGCCGCAGCGTTCGTCGCGCTGACGTGGCTCCGGCCCGACCCGCTGCTGCTCGCCCGCGCACTGGTCGCGACGCACGAAGATGACGACCCGGTCGACCACCGGGTCAGCATGAAGCGGGTCTGGCGCGTCGTGTCGGTGCGTCCGCGCGCGATGGCGGCGGTCGTGGGGATGGCCGCGGCCCACACGGTCATGGTCGCGGTGATGGTGATGACACCGCTGCACATGGACCACGGTGGCGCCAGTCTCGAGGTCATCGGCTTCGTCATCTCGATGCACGTGCTCGGCATGTTCGCGTTTTCGCCGATCGTCGGGTGGCTCGCCGACCTGGTCGGTCGGCCGGTGCTGATCGGTGTCGGGGGAGTCACGTTGTTGTTCTCGGTGACGCTTGCCGGGCGCACTCCCGGCGGGGCATCGACGGCGTTGACATGGGGGCTCTTCCTGCTCGGGCTCGGCTGGTCGTGCGTCCTCATCGCCAGCTCTGCCTTGCTCGTCGATGCGGTTCCGTTCGACGAGCGACCAGGCGTCCAGGGAGCGGCCGACCTGGTCATGGGGCTGAGTGCTGCGGCCGGGGGTGCACTGGCCGGGTGGGTCGTCGGGACGTGGGGGTACGACGTACTGAATGCCGGGGCGGGCATCGTCACCGGGCTCGTGCTGGCCGCCGCCGTGATGGCCGGCTGGCGTGGGCCAGGCGACTCGGATCAGCAGCCTTCAGCGGGGCCTGGCGACCTCGCGGCGGGCGAGCCGGTGCCGCCGGTGACGGGCCTGCAGGACTGAGCGAGTGGGCAGGCCCGGAGGCCTGGCAGGCCCGGCGTGTCGGTGCGCGCTTCGAACACGTGTTCGGCTAGGTTTGTGCACAGGAAAGTCGGCCCCGGAACGGTAATCCACAGCCCACTGGCGATCGCCACGACTGTCGGAGCCCACCTCTAGCGTCGACCTCGACCACGTAAGCCAGGGTCCCTGACCCGCCCGACCCAGAGGGAAACGCTGATGGCTGAAGCTGACCGCTCCAAGGCTCTCGACAACGCACTGGCCCAGATCGAGCGATCCCACGGCAAGGGATCGGTCATGCGGCTCGGTGACCAGGCGCGAGTCCCCATCGAGGTGATCCCGACGGGTTCGATCGCGCTCGATATTGCGCTCGGAATCGGCGGGCTCCCGCGCGGGCGGGTGGTCGAGATCTATGGGCCGGAGTCCTCCGGCAAGACCACGGTGGCGCTGCACTCGGTGGCCAACGCGCAGCGTGCTGGCGGGATCGCCGCGTTCATCGACGCCGAGCACGCGCTCGACCCTGACTATGCGAAGACGCTTGGGGTCGACACCGACGCACTGCTGGTCTCCCAGCCCGACAGTGGCGAGCAGGCGCTCGAGATCGCCGACATGCTGATCCGCTCGGGCGCACTCGACATCATCGTCATCGACTCGGTGGCCGCCCTCGTGCCGCGGGCCGAGATCGAGGGTGAGATGGGCGACTCCCACGTCGGTTTGCAGGCCCGGCTGATGAGCCAGGCGCTGCGCAAGCTCACCGGCGCGATCAGCAACTCCGGCACGACGATGATCTTCATCAACCAGCTCCGCGAAAAGATCGGCGTGATGTTCGGGTGCTTCTCATATGGCACTCGGGTGACGCTGGCTGACGGCACCACGGAGAAGATCGGGAAGATCGTCAACCAGAAGCTTCCGGTCGAGGTGATGTCGTACTGCGCTGACACCGACTCAGTCGTGCCACGCAAGGTCGTCAACTGGTTCGACAACGGCGTCACGGACAAGTTCCTCCAGTTCACCGTCGAGAAGTCGAGCGGCAACGGACGTTCGCAGTTCGCGGCCACCGAGAATCACCTGATCCGGACTCCCGGTGGCTGGCGTGAGGCGGGGGAGCTGATCGCGGGCGACCGGGTGATGTCGAGCGAAGAGCACCGACTCAGCGCACAGCAGTGGCAGGTCGTCTTGGGCTCCTTGCTTGGTGACGGCAACCTCTCTCCCAACCTGCGGAGCCGAAACGGCGTCCGCTTCCGTCTCGGCCACGGAGCCAAGCAGGCGACATACCTCGACTGGAAGGTGTCGCTGCTCGGCAACATCGAGTGCTCGCGTCGGACTAACGCCCGGGGCGCGCAGTTCGCCGATTTCACCCCACTGCCCGAGCTCGGGGAGCTGCAACGCACGGTCTACATGGGTGACGGCAAGAAGACGATCACCGAGGACTACCTGAAGGCGCTGTCACCGCTGGCATTGGCGATCTGGTTCATGGACGACGGCACCTTCACCGTGCGATCCAAGGGCGTGCAGCAACGCACGGTTGGAGGCAGCGGCCGGGTTCAGTTCTGCATCGAGGCGCTGAGCGCGGGCTCCCGTGACCGCCTCGTCGACTACCTGCGCGACACCCACGGGCTCGACTGCGCATGGCGACGTGCTGGCTCCGCACAGAAGGCGGTGTTGACGTTTAAGACGGAGGCATCCGTGCGTTTCCTCGAGCTCGTTGCTCCGTACATCCACCCCTCCATGGACTACAAGCTGCTGCCGCGGCTGCGGGGCCACTTCGACGTGGCGCCTGAGTTCATCGAGCAGGTGATGAGGCCCGTGCCGGCGCGCGTCCTCGATATCCACGTCAAGCCACCGACTCGTTCGATGCATCGCTTTGATATTGAGGTCGAGGGCAGCCACAACTACTTCGTCGACGGTGTGATGGTGCACAACAGTCCTGAAACGACCACGGGCGGCAAGGCGTTGAAGTTCTACGCGTCGGTGCGCCTCGACGTACGCCGGATCGAGAGCCTCAAGGACGGCACCGACTTCGTCGGCAACCGCACCCGCGTCAAGGTCGTGAAGAACAAGGTCAGCCCCCCGTTCAAGCAAGCAGAGTTCGACATCATGTACGGGCTGGGCATCAGCCGCGAGGGCGGCCTCATCGACGTGGGCGTCGACACGGGTCTCGTCCGCAAGGCCGGTGCCTGGTACACCTACGAAGGCGACCAGCTGGGCCAGGGCAAGGAGAATGCCCGCACGTTCCTGCGCGACAACCCCGACCTCGCCAACGAGCTGGAGAAGCGCATCCTCGAGAAGCTGGGGATTGGTGCCACCCTCGAAGCCGAGGCGGCAGAGCCCACCGACATCGACTTCTGATGGCGGGCTTGTCGGCACGGCGACGTCGCGCACCTGGGCGTCCCGAGCCGGCCGATGCCGACGTGGATCGCGGTCCAGCCGCTGACCCCGAGTCCGTCGCCCGGACCATCCTGCTCAACAAGCTCACAATGCAGGCGAGGTCACGCCACGAGCTGGCCCAGGCCCTCGCCGACAAGGGGGTTCCCGACGACGTGGCGGCTCGGGTGCTCGACCGGTTCGAACAGGTGGGTCTCGTCGACGACGGCGCCTTTGCTGACTCTTGGGTGCGTTCGCGCCAGGCGTCTCGCGGGTTGTCGCGTCGCGCCCTCGCGTACGAGCTTCGCGGCAAGGGGGTCGACGCCGAAGACATCCAGGGAGCCCTCGAGCAGATCCAGCCCGACGACGAGCTCGTGGCGGCCCGCGCTCTGGTCGCGAAGAAGCTGCGCAGCACGCGGGGCCTCGACAAGACCACCCGCACGCGACGCCTCGCCGGGATGCTGGCGCGCAAGGGCTATCCGCCGGGCCTGTCGGTGCAGGTCGTCCGGGAGGCGCTCAAGGACGACGCCGCCGCCCTCGACTGACCCAAGTCCGCCGGTCGAGACCCAAGTCCGCCGGTCGAGCCTGTCGAGACCCAGGTTCACCGGTCGAGCCGGTCGAGACCCAGGTCCGCCGGTCGAGCCTGTCGAGACCAGCGACCCGGGGCGGTCCTTGACCGGCACCGACGGGAGTCCTACCGTGAAATTCACGAAGTGACACTGCCTGCAGAGGCCGGAGAACCGAACACCATCTAAGTAACCGTCGAATCGCAACTGCTCTGATGAAATAACGTCACCACCGAGACATTCCGGTGGCCATCGGCCACCCTGAGCAACCCGAAAGTGAGGGCATCAGCTCCGACCCCGACACCCGCCGCTGCCCCAACACGGAAGCCACCGTGCGGTCCGGCGTCGTCGCTTCGTCGCAGATCCTTGACCGTTCCCCCGACGGTCTCGACGAACGGAGCCCTCATGCCTGTCCTCGTTCTGACGATCCTGGTGGGGGTGGCCGTCCTGCTGGCGATCGGCGCCGTGACCGCCCTCATCCTGGCGCGGCGCCCGGGCCGGGCCGCCTCTAGGCGCCATGGCAGCGTGGACCTCCAGGACTGCGACCAACCGAGTGCGCTCGATCCGCTCGTCACCAGACACGGGCAGGGAGTCCACAGTGGGGCGGTGGCACAGTCGCGGCCGCCTCATCGCCGCATGCCGACCGACGTACCCGCCGACGACCAGCCAACCGCTGATTCGGCCGAGGCTGCCTTGGCTGAGGCACGCGACGAGAAGCAGCGCGTCGACGACGAGCTCCGGCTGTTGCGCCACGAGCTGCACCGAGAGCGTGCCGACCTGGAACGGCGTGAAAGCCGCCTTGCCGAGCGGGAGGAGCGGCTCGACGCGAGCGAGCGACAGCTCGACGACCGGGCTGCGGAGCTTGGCGAGGTCGAGGACGAGCTCAGCCGACGCCGCACCGAGCTCGTCGAGATCGCGGCCGAGCGGCTCCGGATCCTCGAGCGCGTCAGCGGGCTGACAGCCGACGAGGCAAAGGCCGAGCTGGTGTGCGCTGTTGAGCAGGAAGCGAAGCGACATGCGGCCGTGCTGACCCGCGACATCGAAAAGGCCGCGCGCGACGAGGGTGAGGAACGCGCTCGCCGCATCCTGACGACCGCGATCCAGCGACTGGCCGCCGACCAGACCGCCGAGTCGGTGGTCTCGGTGGTGCAGCTGCCGAGCGATGACATGAAGGGCCGGATCATCGGTCGCGAAGGGCGCAACATTAAGGCGTTCGAGGCGACGACCGGCGTCAACCTGATCATCGACGACACCCCCGAGGCGGTCGTGCTGTCGTGCTTCGATCCCGTACGCCGAGAAACCGCCCGCATCGCGATGGACGAGCTCGTGGCCGACGGCCGCATCTATCCCAGCCGCATCGAGGAGGTTCACGAGCGCTGCCACCGCGAAGTGGATCGGCTCTGCCGGCAGGCGGGCGAGGATGCAGCGGTCGAGGTCGGAATCACCGACCTGCACCCGGAGCTCGTGTTCACGCTCGGCCAGCTGCGTTACCGCTCGTCATACGGCCAGAACGTGCTGCGGCACCTGGTCGAGTCAGCCCATCTGGCCGGGCTGATGGCCGACGAGCTCGGGCTCGACCGGGCGATCTGCATGCGCTGCGCGCTGTTGCACGACATCGGCAAAGCGCTCACCCATGAAGCCGAAGGCAGCCACGCGGCGGTCGGTGCGGAGCTGGCCCGGCGCTACGGAGAGTCCGACGATGTCGTACACGCGATCGCTGCCCATCACAACGAGGTCGAACCCCAAACAGTCGAGGCGGTGCTCACCCAGGCGGCAGACGCCATCAGCGGAGGCCGGCCCGGCGCCCGCCGTGAGTCCCTGGAGGCCTACGTCCAACGACTCGAACGGCTCGAGGAGATCGCGAAACAGTGCGAGGGAGTCGAGAAAGTGTTCGCGATGCAGGCCGGCCGCGAGCTGCGCGTCATGGTGCAGCCGGACGTCGTCGACGACATCCAGGCACAGGTGCTCGCACGTGACATCGCCAAACAGATCGAGCACGAGCTCACCTACCCAGGCCAGATCAAGGTGATGGTGGTGCGCGAGTCGCGGGCCACCGAAGTCGCGCGCTGATACGTCTCCGCAGAGGCCGCGATATCACAGAGAGTTGTCGCCATTTCACGGTGCGCTACGACACGCCGGACCGTGAAAGTTACTCCTGGGACTGCCGTCTCGGATGTTGCTCCAGACCACACCGTCAGGCACCCTTGTCGCTACGAGCCAGGGCATTCCGACCAGAACGGCTCGCAGCAAGGGGGCAACATGAGGGGGCTCGCGATCGTCGCTGGCGTAGCGGCCGGCGTGGCGCTCTTGGCGCAGATGCCGGCGGCGTATGCGATGAACGAGGTGTTCGGCGGCCCTCAGGACGACCAGCTGACGGGTACCCATGGTGCCGACCTCATCGGGGGCCGCGGCGGAGACGACGTGATCCGCCCCATCGGCGGTTCCGACATCGTCCGCGCAGGCAGGGGCGACGACAGCATCTTCCTTCGCAACGACGGGGCGGTCGATCGTATTCAGTGCGGACCCGGCTTCGATCTCGTCGCCTACCACTTCTCGGTCGACCACCACGACATCATCAACCCCAACTGCGAAGGCGTCATCGCCTGATCGCGCCGTGCCGCATCGGGCGGCATCCTGACTGGCCCGCTGCCGGCCAGCCCACGGCGACTTCGTTCTTCGTACGCTGTCTGCATGTCCGAACTGACCCCGCGCACCTGGGACGGTCTCGAGATTGCGGCGGAGCGTCCCCAGGGATCCGTGGTGGTCGTACGACGACCGGCCGCCAACGGGCTCGACTATCTGGCACTCCACCGCAACGCCCGCGGGGCCGACTTCGAGGGTGACTGGGCGTGGACCTGTCCGGCGGGCGCCCGCCAGCCTGGCGAGTCGGTCTACCCGGCCGCGTTGCGCGAGCTGGCTGAGGAGGCAGGGCTCACCGACGTACGCCCATGGGCCGTGGACCTCTCCACCGACTGGGCAACCTTCGCGATCGACGTGTCAGCCGTCACCGCCGTCCAGCTCGTCGATCCCGAGCACGATCGCTATGCGTGGTTGTCGCCCGATGACTGCCTGCGCCGGATGCTTCCCGACTGGGTAGCGGAGCTGCAGATCACCCGGACGAGGCGCATTCCCGCTGTGACGGTGGCCTTCCGCCCGATGCGGCGTGACGACTTGGAGGCGGTCGTCGGTTGGCAGCAGGCGCCGCATGTACGGCGCTGGTTCCACGGCGACCAGGCGACGCTCGCGCGGGTGCGGGAGCGCTACGGGCCGCGCATCGACGGCACGGCGCCGACCCGGATGTGGGTCATCCAGCTTGACGGCGCGGACGTCGGCTACGTGCAGGACTACCGCGTCGGCGATCACGACGAGTACGCCGTGAAGACCGGCCTTCCCGAAGCGGTCGGGATCGACTACGTGATCGGCGAGCCGGACCTGGTCGGGCGGGGAGTCGGGACCCGTGTCATCTGGAGCTACCTGCTGGAGGTGGTGGCCCCGGCCTACCCGGACGCGCCGGCGTTCGTGGCCAGTCCCGACCATCGCAACCGGGCCTCGCTGCGGATGCTCGAGAAGTGCGGCTTCACCCAGGGCGTCTGGATCGACGTACCGGGCGACACTTCTGAGCCGACGGCGACGGAGATCGTCTGCACCCTGGACCGAGCCCATTGGCTTGGAGCTTGACGGTCTGTCGCCCGTGGAACCGATCTGGCGGCCTTTGTTGTCACATGCTGTAGGGAGAGCAAAGGGGATGAGTGGACACCGACGACGACTACGCGGCGTATGTCGCTGGCCGGTGGGCCGGGCTGGTGCGCTCGGCTGTGCTCCTTGGCTACTCCCGGCCGGAGGCCGAAGACCTCGTCCAGACGGCACTGATCCGCTGCTAGTCGATGACGACACACGCGTGACCGAGCTGACCGACACCGTGCAGCGCGCACTCGCCGGTCTGAACGAGTCGCACCGGCGGGTGGTCGTGCTCAGGCACTACGCCAGATAAGCAAGGGGGTTGGGACAGACGAGTGCGGCGCCGTACGCTTGCCCGGTTATGACAACCTCCACTGACCTGCGGGTGCTGCCAGCCGACACGGTCAGTGGCGCCCGGACGTACGAGGTCCGCACCCACGGCTGTCAGATGAACGTCCACGACTCCGAGCGCCTCTCTGGCCTGCTCGAGCACGCCGGCTACGTGCGCGCCGACTCCGGTGACGTCGCCGACGTGGTCGTGTTCAACACCTGTGCCGTGAGGGAGAACGCCGACAACCGGCTCTACGGCAACCTCGGCCAACTCGCCTCGGTCAAGGCCAAGCACCAGGGCATGCAGATCGCGGTCGGTGGCTGCCTGGCGCAGAAGGACCGCGGTGAGATCACCCGGCGGGCCCCGTGGGTCGATGTCGTCTTCGGCACCCACAACATCGGCTCGCTGCCGGTGCTGTTGGAGCGGGCTCGCGTCAATGACGAGGCGCAGGTCGAGATCCTCGAGTCGCTCGACGTGTTCCCGTCGACGCTGCCGACACGTCGGGAGTCGGCGTATGCCGCCTGGGTCGCGATCAGCGTCGGCTGCAACAACACGTGCACGTTCTGCATCGTGCCGGCGCTGCGCGGCACCGAGAAGGACCGCCGCCCCGGCGACGTGCTTGCCGAGATCGAGGCGCTGGTTGCCGAAGGTGTCGTCGAGGTGACGCTGCTCGGCCAGAACGTCAACTCGTACGGCGTCGGGTTCGGCGACCGGTTCGCCTTCGGCAAGCTGCTGCGCGCGTGCGGCAAGATCGACGGCCTGGAGCGGGTGCGGTTCACGTCGCCGCATCCGCGTGACTTCACCGACGACGTCATCGAGGCGATGGCCGAGACTCCGAACGTCATGCCGCAGCTGCACATGCCACTGCAGTCCGGGTCCAACGCCGTGCTCAAGGCCATGAAGCGGTCCTACCGCCGCGACCGCTACCTCGGCATCCTCGACCGGGTCCGGTCCGCGATGCCCGACGCCGCGATCACGACTGACATCATCGTGGGGTTCCCAGGCGAGACCGACGCGGATTTCGAGGACACGCTGTCGCTGGTGCGCGAGGCACGGTTCAGCGGCGCCTACACGTTCCAGTACTCCAAGCGGCCGGGAACTCCCGCGGCTGACATGGAGGGGCAGCTGCCGCACGACGTGGTGCAGGAGCGCTACGAGCGGCTGGTGCCTGTCGTCAACGACATCACCTGGGCCGAGAACCAGCGCTTTGAAGGTCGCGACGTCGAGGTGCTCGTCTCAGAAGGTGAAGGCCGCAAGGACGCCGCGACGATGCGGCTTTCCGGCCGCGCTCGCGACAACCGGCTCGTGCACTTCACGCCGGGTGTCGACGTTGCTGGTATGCCGTTCGAGGTACGGCCGGGTGACATGGTCGCCGCCACTGTGACGCATGCGGCGCCTCACCACCTGGTCAGCGACCTGCCCGTGACGAGCGTGCGACGTACCCGGGCTGGCGACGCCTGGGAGGCACGCACCACCACGAAGCGCGCCTCCGTGTCACTCGGCCTCCCGACCATCGGCGCCCCAGCCACTGCGCTGCCCATGCCAGCCACCTCCCCCTGCGCCAACAGCTAAACCGCCTGCCATCTGCGCAGCCCCGGCGGGAAGTGGCTGACGTGAGGCGGGGTGGGGCAGTC
Source organism: uncultured Actinomycetota bacterium (assembly GCA_963811585.1). Classification (GTDB taxonomy): domain Bacteria; phylum Actinomycetota; class Actinomycetes; order Propionibacteriales; family Nocardioidaceae; genus JACDHG01. The sequence goes on along the minus strand of CAWERR010000002.1, from coordinate 87,279 downwards.
ATGGTGTCGGCCACTTCGAGCACGATCCGGGGAGTGGCTGACGTGTGGCGGGGTGGGGCAGTCATGGTGTCGGCCACTTCGAGCACGATCCGGGGAGTGGCTGACGTGAGGCGGGGTGGGGCAGTCATGGTGTCGGCCACTTCGAGCGCCAACGGGGGAGTGGCTGACGTGAGGTGGGCTGGGGCCGTCATGGTGTCGGCCACTTCGGTTAGAAGCCGTGGGCGACAACTGCGGCGAGGTCGCCGGCCCGCAGGTGCTCCAGCACGTACAGCTCGTGCGGCACGACGGGGTCGGGCAGGCCGTCGAGGGCGAACCACCGCAGGTCGGCGGCCTTGTCCGTCTCGAGCAGCCGCGGCTCGCCCTGCCACCGCCGCACCGCGAAGAACCAGTCGACGCGCTCATCGATCGAGCGGCCGTTGCCTTGCGTGCGGTGCATGCCCGTGAGCGGCTCGAGGTCAGCCGGGTCGACCACGACGCCGAGCTCCTCAGCAGCCTCGCGGCAGGCGGCGGCGAAGACGGACTCGTTGGCCTCGACATGACCCGCGGCGGCGGTCGCCCAGTATCCGTCCATGTAGCCGGTGTTCTGCCGCAACTGGAGCAGCACCTCGTCGCCGCGACGGAAGATCACATACGCGGCAGGCACCACCCGGAAACGCTGGTTCACACGGTCACCCTAGGCGGTGGCGCGACGCCACCCACGGCCCCGGGCAACCTCGATCGGCCCGTACCCTCGGTGCATGCCACGGCCGGACTCGCCCGCCGCTGACTCGGCGACCGCCGCGCCGTCAGCACCCGGACTCAGTCTCCTCGCCGTGGTGTGCCCGCAGGCTCCGCTGCTGGTCCCGGCCCTCTCGCCAGGCGACGACCCGCGCGTCCAGCGTCTGCGCGAGACGTGCGCAGACGCCGTACGACGTCTGACCGAGTCTGGGGCTGACCGCGTCGTTGTCGTGGCCGATGCCGCGGCGACCGGTCGATGGAGCGCCGAGGCGGGTGGGTCGCTCGCGGCGTTCGGGGTCGAGGTCCATGCGGGCGGGCCTGACACGCACTGCCGCCGGAGCTGACCCTTGGCGGATGGCTGCTCGATCAGGCGGGCTGGACCGGCGACCGCGAGTACGCCGCCGTCGCGTCCACGGCGGAGCACGGCGACGCAGCAGCCACGGGGAGCAGCTCGCGCACGGCGAAGGCCACCATGTCTTGCTGGTGCTGGGAGACGGCTCGGCCAAGCGAAGCCTGACCGCCCCCGGTTACCTCGACGACCGGGCCGCGCGCTTCGACGCCTCGGTGGGCGCCGCGCTCGCAGCCGCAGACGTCGACTCACTGCTGGACATCGACGTCACGCTGGCTGACGAGCTGTGGGTCGCGGGTCGACCCGCCTGGCAAGTGTTGGCGGGCGCCGGTCGAGCGGTCAGGCGGCATACCGACCGGTTGAGCGGCAGCCTCAACTACGACGAGGCGCCGTTCGGTGTGGGATATTTGTGGCCGTCTGGGAGGCGCACCGCCGCTGAGGTGCTCGTCGAGCCCGGCGGGTCGTCTTCCGATGTGGCTAGGTCTCAGTGAGCAGGCGGGCGGGGGTCGCCGGTGGGCGGCACGTCGCCTGGGGGTGTCTGACCTGATGGCGGAGGCGGGGGTGGTGTGTGGCCTGAGGGCGGAGGCGGTGGGATGTCGTCGTTCTTGCCGTCGAGCTTGTCGAGCGCGTCTCCGGCCTTGGACTTGGCCTTCGTGATCTTGTCGTGGTGCTTGCCCTTGGTCTTCTTGTCGACCAGGTCGCCCGCCTTGTCGAGACCCTTCTGGATCTTGCCGCCGTGCTTGTCGACGGCACCAACAGCCTTCGCTTTTGCCTTGTCGAGAAATCCCATGTGTCGTCTCTCCTGATCTGCGGGTCGTTGCCTTACATCTTGCCTAGTGCGGCTGCCCGGGCATCAACGCACCCAGGCTGCACATCCATCCGGTACCCAGGGCGACCGCTTCCACGCACCAGAGTTCGCAACCACGCCAAGTCGGCGTCATACGCGTCGACGGACTGCAGCTCGATCATCCGCGACCCCGGCCGTGCCTATCCTGGGAGGCACCGTGGCCGCTCGGCGCGCGGTGGACGTCTCCCGGAAGGCACAGCCTTGACCCAGCACTCCCGCGTCGTCGCGATCGGCGCCGGCTGTCTGCTGGTCGTGCTCGCAGGGTGTGGTGCCGCCGCGGATGTGGCCGACAGCGGCCGCACTGAGACCCCGCTCGCACCCTCGAGCCCGACGGAGCCGACTACGCCGACAACCTCATCGGCACCCACCGCTCCCGCCGCCACTCCGCCGCTCACGCCGGAGCCTCCCAGCGGCGCCGAGCTCGAGGCAGCCCGCTCGACGCCGGTCGAGGACCCGCACTACCCCGACACCAGCAACCCCGAGGTGGACGCCCTCCACTACCAGCTCGACCTTGACTGGGATGGCGAGGTACTGACCGGGACCACGACGCTCACCTTCCGGCCGACAGAGACTACAAACGCGATCCGGCTCGACCTGTCGAGCGCGTTGACCGTCTCCTCCATCGAGATCGACGCCCGACCAGCCAACTTCGAGCAGGCGAACGACGGGCTCCGCATCAGCGTCGGCCCTGGGCTGCGCGCCGGCACCACCTACACCGCCAGGATCTCGTATGCCGGCTCGCCGGTCCCGACTCGCGCCCCGAGCGGCCGCGCCGACATGGCCGAAGGGCTGGGCTGGAGCACCGACGAGGAGGGCAACGTCTACACGTTCCAGGAGCCTTACGGAGCGTTCACCTGGTACCCCGTCAACGACCACCCCTCCGACGAGGCGTTGTACGACGCTCGGATCCTCACGTCCGGCGACGACGTCGGCGTCTTCAACGGCGAGCTGGTCGACGAGTTCACCAAAGCGGGCCAGACGCTGTGGACCTGGCACGTCGATGAGCCTCAGGCGTCATACCTGACGACGATCGCGATCGGCCCCTACACCGAGCACGTCGACGAGACGCCAAGCGGGATGGAGATCTCGTACTGGCTGATGCCTCGCGACGAGGACCTGCTCGAGGAGTTGCAAGAGGAGGGCGCCCGAGCGTTCGAGTGGCTTGAAGACACGGCGGGCGACTACCCCTTCAGCACGCTCGGCGTGGTCGTGGTCGGCGGCATGAGTGCCATGGAGACCCAGACAATGATCACCATGAGCCGTGGCGCGGTCGTGCGCGCCGATGCAGTGCTGCAGCACGAGATTGCGCACCAGTGGTTCGGCGACAGCGTGACGCCGATCGACTGGCGTGCGGTGTGGCTCAACGAGGGATGGGCGATGTACCTGCAGCAGGCCTACGAGACCGACACGGGGCGGGTGCCGTCATACGGCGGCATCAAGAACTGGCGCGTCTTCGACAACCTGTCCCGCTCCCGGTCGGGTCCGCCGGGCGACTACGACCCGAAGACATTCGGCGACAGCAACATCTACCTCGGGCCGGCGATGATGCTGGAGGCGATCCGCCTGGAGGTGGGCGACCAGATGTTCGACGAGCTGGTCCAGGCGTGGCCGGCTGAGCACGAGAACGCCAACGTCGACCGTGCGACCTTCACCCGGTGGATCAACCAGAAGACCGGGCGCAACCTCACCCCGCTGATCGACACGTGGCTCGACTCGCCACAGACTCCGCGCACTCCTCGCTAGGCCCCTCCCGCACCGACCGAACACGCACTAACCCGCGATTCGGCGCCTCGGGAGCCTCGAAGCGCGGGTTAGCAGGTGTTCGGTCGCGAGGGTCGGCGGGCAGGGATACTGGGCGCTGTGCCTGCCGCCCCGCCCGTCATCGCCGTGGTCGGGCCTACCGCCGCTGGCAAGAGCGACCTCGCGGTCGAGATCGCGCTCGCCCTTGGTGGCGAGATCGTCAACGGCGACTCCATGCAGCTCTACCGCGGCATGGACATCGGCACCGCCAAGCTGACGGTCGAGGAGCGCCGCGGTGTCCCGCATCACCTGCTCGACCTGCTCCATGTCGGCGAGCCGGCGACGGTCGCTGAGTTCCAGGGCTGGGCGCGAGAGGCGATCTCCGACTGCCGGGCGCGCGGTGTGCCTCCGGTCTTCGTCGGCGGGTCGGCGCTCTACCTGCGTGCGGTGCTCGACGAGTTCGAGTTCCCCGGGACCGATGCCGACGTACGACGGAGGCTCGAGACCGAGCTGGCCGAGTCAGACGCCGGCGCCCTCCATGCGCGGCTCCAGACTCTTGACCCGGCAGCCGCGACGGCGATCCTGCCTAGCAACTCGCGCCGGGTCGTGCGGGCCCTCGAGGTCATCGAGATCACCGGCCGCCCCTACCGCGCCACGCTCCCGACTCACGTGTATGCCTTCGACCGGGCTGTGCAGATCGGCATCGACATGCCGCGGCCCGTCACCGACGAGCGCATCGCCGCTCGGGTCGACCGGATGTGGCAGGCCGGGCTCGTCGACGAGGTGGGCGACCTGATGCGGTATGGCCTCCGCGAAGGGCGCACTGCCAGCCGCGCCCTCGGGTATGCGCAGGTGATGCGCTACCTCGACGGCGAGTGCACCGAGGACGAGGCGCGGCTCGCGACGGTCGCCGGGACCCGGAAGTTCGCCCGGCGTCAGGACGCCTGGTTCCGGCGAGACCCGCGGATCGTGTGGATGCCGTATGACGCCGACGACCTGCTGGCCAGGGCGCTCGACGCCGTACGATCGACGCTGTGAGCTTCCCCTTCGTCAAGGGCCACGGCACCCGCAACGACTTCGTCGTGCTGCCCGACCTCGATGGCTCGGTCCACGGCGACCTGGAGCCCTCGGTGGTGGCGGCCTTGTGCGACCGGCGGGCCGGGATCGGCGCTGACGGCGTGCTGCGGGTGTTGCGTGGCGACATCGACGGCGGCTCCGACTGGTTCATGGACTACCGCAACGCCGACGGGTCCGTGTCGCAGATGTGTGGCAACGGCGTGCGCGTCTTCGCCCGCTACCTGCAGCACGCGGGACTCGTCGACCCCGCTGGTCTCAATGGCCCGCTGCCGGTCGACACCCGTGACGGCATCAAGCAGGTGACCTACTGCGACGACGGGGAGATCAGCGTCGACATGGGGTCACCGAAGATCGGTGGCCCGGCCGACGTGTCGGTCGACGGTCGCCAGCTCGTGGGCACGAGCGTCGACATGGGTAACCCCCACGCCGTGGTCATGGTCGACTCGCTCGACGTGGGAGGCGAGCTGGCTGTGCCGCCGGAGACGTCCCCAGACCAGTTCCCCGACGGCGTCAACGTCGAGTTCGCCAGGGTGGTCGGCGAGCGTGCGGTCGAGATGCGGGTCTTCGAGCGCGGCGTGGGGGAGACCTGGTCGTGCGGCACGGGCGCGTGCGCAGTGGTGGCGGCAGTGGCTGGCGGGGCGGGTGTGACCGGAGAGGCCGGGGGTGCGGCAGCCGACCTCCCGGCGACGTACGCCGTCGCGGTCCGGGGTGGCGAGCTGTCCGTGACCTGGGACATCGACGGCCACCTGCACCTCAAGGGGCCCGCGGTCCTCGTCGCCGAAGGCACCTGGACGGCCTGACCAGTCCAGTCCCTCCGGGCGTTTGCCTTGTTCACAAGGCAGACACCTTGTGAACAAGGCAAACCTGCCTCGGGGAGTGAGCATCTGCCTCGGGGACTGGGGCAGGGTCAGCCGTCTGGCGTCGCGTAAACCGGTCGTTGCGCGACAGGTCGCCGACGTACAGTGGGTTCACGATGACAGCACACAGACCAGAGTTTGCCGACGACGGCCAGCGACCCGACGACGACGCCTCAGCAGCCATCGACCTCGACGACGACTTGCTCGCCACCGATCTCCCCACCGACAGCGCTGACGACGAGCGCGACTGGGGTGCCGACGGCGAAGACGCCTTCACCAAGTTCGGCCAGGGCGACTACGAGCTCGAGGAGCGCCACGCGCTGCGCCGGGTTGCGGGTCTCTCGACCGAGCTCCAAGACATCTCCGAGGTCGAGTACCGCCAGCTGCTCCTCGAGCGGGTGGTGCTCGTCGGGGTGTGGACCGAGGGGACGGTCGAAGACGCCGATAACTCGCTGGCCGAGCTCAAGCTGCTCGCCGAGACGGCGGGGTCCGAGGTGCTCGACGCGTTCTCTCAGCGGCGGCGGAAGCCCGATCCGGCGACCTACATCGGCCCTGGCAAGGTCGACCACCTGCGCCAGGTCGTGATCGAGACCGGCGCCGACACGGTGATCTGCGACGGCGAGCTGAGCCCGTCGCAGCTGCGCAATCTCGAAGATCGCGTCAAGGTCAAGGTCGTCGACCGCACCGCGCTGATCCTCGACATCTTCGCCCAGCACGCACGCTCCAAGGAGGGCAAGGCGCAGGTCGAGCTGGCCCAGCTGGAGTACCTCAAGCAGCGCCTTCGCGGCTGGGGCGGCAACCTGTCCAGGCAGGCCGGTGGCCGCGTCGGCGTGCAGGGTGGCGGGATCGGTGGCCGTGGCCCCGGCGAGACCAAGCTCGAGACCGACCGCAGGCGCATCACCCAGAAGATGACCAAGCTGCGCCGCGAGCTCAAGCACATGCAGACCGCGCGCATCACGAAGAAGGCCGAGCGCGTACGTCGGGAGATCCCGTCGGTGGCCATCGCCGGCTACACCAACGCCGGCAAGTCGTCCATGCTCAACCGCCTCACCGGCGCGGCTGTCCTGGTCGAGGACGCGCTGTTCGCGACCCTCGACCCGACCACCCGGCGCACCACGACGAGCGACGGCCGCGTGTTCACGCTCTCCGACACCGTGGGCTTTGTGCGGCACCTGCCACATCAGCTGGTCGAGTCGTTCCGCTCCACGCTCGAAGAGGTTGCCGAGTCCGACCTGATCCTCCACGTGGTCGATGCCTCGAACGCCGATCCCGAGGGGCAGATCGCCGCGGTGCGTGAGGTGCTGACCGAGATCGGGGCCGGCAGGTGTGCCGGAGCTGATCGTCATCAACAAGTCGGATGCCGCTGACCCGCTGGTGGTCGCACGGCTGCTCGGCCGCGAGCCGCACGCCGTGGTGGCGTCGGCCCGGACCGGCGAAGGCATCGACGACGTACTCGCTGCCGTCGAGCGCGACCTGCCACGGCCCTCGGTCGAGGTGTGCGCGTTGGTCCCCTACGACCGCGGCGACCTGATCAGCAAGATCCACGAGAACGGCGAGGTGCTGTCGATCGACCACACCGCCGACGGTTCACAGGTGCGCGCGCTGGTCAACCCGGGGCTCGCCGGCGAGCTGGCTGCCTACGTCGCGGCCCCCGCCTGACCGCCGAACAACGTCTCGCACCGCTGACACGGCGGTATGACAGTGTGTGCGGCGTGATGACCTGCCTGCATGGATGTGCGCTCGCCGCAGCCGTCTTGCTGCCGGCCACATTCCTTGCAGCCTGTGGTGGCGCGGGCGACGTCGCGGAGGGCTCGGGGAATGTCCAAGAGGCGGTCGACCACATCGCAGTGGACGCGACCTACGCGGCCATCACCGACTGGGAGGCGGTTCGAGAGCAGAACCCGGAGATAGGCACCGACAGCGAGGCGGGGATCCGCCAGCTCGCCAACGTGCCGACGAACAGCAAACTGGCGCCGTTCGCACAGGTGATGGAGGACGACTACGGCTGGAACGTCGTCGCCGACGCCGAGTGGGACCTGACGTACGCCAACTACGGCGCGCAAGGTGGTCCCGTGCCCAACCTGGTCAAGGTCGGCGACTCCGTCGACCTCGACGACTTCCAGGCCAAGCTCGAGGAGAAGGGCTTCTCGGAGAACGAGGTCGAGTCCGGCACGCTCTGGTCGATCGACATCGAAGACGTCGACCCATCGCAATCGCAGGCCACGACCTGGCTCGTCGACGAGGACGAGCGCATCGTGCTGGCCGGGCTGCTGCCGGCCGACGACGCGCTGACCGCTGACGGCGATCCGTCCGACGAGATGCAACAGATCGCCGACCAGGCCGGCGATGCCACGGTCATCCGGCTCACCGTAGGGGTCAGCGCTTGTAGCCTGTCCGAGGTGGCTCCGGGCCGCGACCCGTCGCAGATCGAGGAGCAGCTCGCGGAGCGCGCTGACCTGGAGCGGCCGACAGCGCGGGCGGAGACCTGGACCGGGACAGCTGGCTCGAGCCTCGACGACGCGGGCGACACGACGGCAAAGACGATCCTGCTCTTCGACTCCGACGACGCCGCGAAGTCCGACCACGAGGCACGGCTTGTCGATATTCAACGATGGACAGTCGCTGGTGACCCAGCAGCCCTACACCGAGCTCGTCTCGCTGGAGGACGACGTGGTGTCGGGCAGCACGTCGACGTTCACGTTCGGCGGCACGACCAGCCGGATCTTCCAGGCCGAGGCCCAGCTGGACTGGCCGTTCGCCTTCTGCCCTTCCTGACCCTGCTCCCGCTGACGCTGCGGCGCGTGAGAGCTGGGCATTCGGCGCGTAGCATCGTGGCCATGGAGGACGACGGGTACGACGAACGGCCGCCTCTGATCCACACCCACACCCAGCACGGCATCCCTCAGGACGCCCAGCTGATGGGGTTCGACCGCAACACCGAAGAGGGTGCCCTCATTGGGATGATGGGCTCGCTCGACTCGGCAAAGCCGGTCCACAAGATGGTGGCCTGGGTGCTGCTGGTGGCGTTCTCGCTGCCCCTGCTCCTGACGGTCTGGAACTACATCTTCTGACGCCCCTCCCATGCGCCGACTTGTCAGAACCTCACCCGCCCCTGGCCCGGCGAGGCTCTGACAAGTCGGCCGGGCGAGCCTGTGGACAGCGCGGCCGGATCGTCGGTTGCTTCGGATAGCCTCGGGCGAGTGCCTACCCCCTCGACCGCGTCTGCCGTGCCCGGTGTCGACGCGGCCGCCTCGCCCACGGTCGACGAGGTGCTGCACGCTGCCGTCGCCAACCTCGGCGGCGAAGACCGGCCCGGCCAGGTCGAGATGGCCAAGGCGGTCAGCGAGTCGATGGACCGGCGCGAGCACCTGCTTGTCCAGGCTGGCACGGGCACCGGCAAGTCGCTTGCCTATCTGGTCCCGTCGGTGCTGCACGACCGTCGCGTTGTGGTGGCGACCGCCACCCTGGCGCTCCAGCACCAGCTGGTCGAGAAGGACATCCCGGCGCTGCTCGACGCGGCCGCCGATGTGCTGGGGGAGCGGCCGACGTACGCGGTGTTGAAGGGGCGGAGCAACTACGCGTGTCTCCACCGGATCCGCGACGGGGTGCCCGACGATCAGGGCGCGCTCATCGACCTGCCCCGCGGCAGCCTCGGCGGCGACGTCATCCGGCTCCGCGAATGGGCCGAGGCGGAGTCGAAGGCCGGCGGGGTCGGCGACCGCGACAGCGCCCCGTCGCACACCGAGAAGGTCTGGCAACAGGTCTCGGTCAGCCACCGCGAGTGCCTGGGTGCGACCAAGTGCCCGTACGCCGTCGAGTGCTTCGCCGAGCGTGGCCGCGAGCGCGCGATGGCGTCGAAGCTGATCGTCACGAACCACTCGCTGCTCGCCATCGACGCGATCCAGGGTGTGCCGATGATTCCCGAGTATGACGTCGTGGTGGTCGACGAGGCCCACGAGCTGTCGTCCCGGGTGACCCAGGCCGCTACCGACGAGCTGTCCATGCCGACTGTCGAGCGAGCCGCCCGGAGGGCGCGGAACTTCGTCGACGGAGGTGAGGGGGATGCACTGGGTGACGCGGGTGACGCGCTTCGCGCTGCGATGGACGCCACCGTCCCAGGGCGTCTCGACGAACTCCCTCCCGACCTCGATGACGCGCTGCGGCTGTTGCGAAGTGCCGCGCAGGCCGCGTTCTCCGCGTTCCCAAAGGAGTCGAGCGTCTCCGAGGCTGACGCGGCCCGGCAGCAGGCGCGCGGCATGGTCGACGAGCTGCGCAAGGTCACCGAGCGGCTTGCCGCCCACAGTGAAGACGACGTGACCTGGCTCGCCGAGCGCGACCGCTCGCGCGGCGGCAACCAGCTGTGCGTCGCGCCGCTCCAGGTGTGGGGTCAGCTGCGCGCCAAGCTGCTCACGGAGAAGACCGTGGTGTTCACGTCGGCGACGTTGAAGCTCGGCGGCGACTTCTCCGCGGTTGCGAGCTCGATCGGACTCAAGCCGACCGAGCGGGTCGACCACTCGATCGACGACCCGGCCGACCTCTCGGCGGAGGCGGTCGTCGAGGTGGCGGATGACGGGGTCGAGGCGGGGCCTCCCGACGTGGAGGCTGTGCGCGAGCCCGTGGCGCTGCCTTGGCGGGGGATCGACGTCGGCTCGCCGTTCGACTACCCGAAGCAGGCGATCGTGTACGTCGCTCGCCACCTCCCCGCCCCAGGTCGTGACGGATTGGGTCAGGCGCAGATCGACGAGATCGGCGAGCTCCTGCAGGCGGCGGGTGGCCGCACCCTCGGGCTCTTCTCGTCTCGGCGCGCCGCGGAGGCCGCGGCTGAGGCGTTGCGCGATGCGCTGCCCCACATGCCGATCCTCTGCCAGGGTGACGGCCAGCTCTCGCATCTGCGGGCGGAGTTCATCGACAATCCCGCGGTCAGCCTGTTCGGCACGTTGTCACTCTGGCAAGGGCTCGACGTCCCCGGCGAGACCTGCCAGCTTGTCGTCATCGACCGGATCCCGTTCCCCCGCCCCGACGACCCGCTGATGTCGGCGCGAGCGCGGGCGGCAGACCGCGCGGGCGGCAACGGTTTCATGGCGGTGTCGGCCACGCATGCCGCGCTGCTGCTTGCTCAAGGCTCGGGCCGGCTGATCCGAACGCAGGCGGACCGCGGAGTCGTCGCGATCCTCGACCCGCGGCTTGCCACGGCTCGCTACGGCAGCTTCCTCAGGGCGTCGCTGCCGCCGATGTGGCCGACGTACGACGCGGATGCAGCCAGGTCAGCGCTCCGCCGCCTCAGCGGCCAGCTCGGCTGAACCTTCTCCGCTGAGCGACGCGCTTCCCCGCTGATCGAGCTTGTCGAGATCAAGGGTCTCGACAAGCTCGACCGCCGGAGGTCCCTGCGGCATACGTGACCAGTCGACAGTGCATAAGTGACCAGTCGGCAGTGCATACGTGACCAGTCGGCAGTGCATAGGTGACCAGTCGGCAGTGCATAGGTGACCAGTCGGCGCATGACCCGGTCGGCGGGAGGGTCAGCTGTTGCGGAGGGCTTTGATCAGCTGGGGCTTGGACATGTTCGACCGGCCGTCGACGCCGACCTTCTTGGCGCGGTCGTACAACTGCGACTTGGTCATGTCCTCGTAGGCGCCGGCTTTGCCGCCACGCTGCCCGACTTTCTTGCGCCCATCACGGGCGGCGGTGTTGGCGATGCGTGCGGACTTCTGCTTGCTGTTGCCCTCGTCGCGCAGCTTCTCGTAGAGGGAGTCGTCCTTGACGGACGGACCCGGAGTCTTCTTCGCTGGCATCCCGGCACCTCCGTAGGTATCAGTTTCTGAACACCTCGTTCCCTGCCAGGGGTGGCTTGAAACAGCCAGCTCCGGCGATCGACGCGGCCCCGCTGATCGAGGTTGTCGAGATCCCGGGTCTCGACAAGCTCGACCGCGCGGGGTCCGGGCGGCAGACGTGACCAGTCGACGGGGCATGTGTGACCAGTCGACGCGGCAGACGTGACCAGTCGGCAAGGGCGGTGGGTCAGACTCTCCGCATCACGGTGACGACCTTGCCGAGGATGGTGGCGTCGGTGCCGTCGATCGGCTCGTAGGAGGGGTTCTGCGGGAGCAGCCAGACCTTGCCCTGTTTCTTCTGCAGGGTCTTGACCGTGGCCTCGTCGTCGATCATGGCGGCGACGATCTCGCCGTTCTCAGCCGACGGCTGCTGGCGGATGACGACGAAGTCGCCGTCGCAGATGGCGGCGTCGACCATCGAGTCACCCTTGACCTGCAGCAGGAAGAGCGTGCCGTCGCCGACGAGCTGGCGCGGCAGCGGGAACACCTCTTCGACCCTCTCCTCAGCAAGGATCGGGCCGCCGGCCGCGATCTGCCCGACGACGGGGACGTAGATCGCATCGGGGCGCGCGTCGCCTGACCCGGTGGCGTCGTACGAGGCCTCGCCGGTGGTGTCGGGCGACAGCACCTCGACCGCCCGCGGGCGGTTGGGGTCGCGGCGAAGGAAGCCCTTGGCCTCGAGCACCCGGAGCTGGTGCGCGACGGACGACGAGCTGGTGAGCCCGACCGACGAACCGATCTCACGCATGCTGGGCGGGTAGCCGCGAGCCTCGACCGAATCGCGGATGACGGCGAGCACCCGACGCTGTCGAGGCGTCAGGCCGACCGCGTCGGGCGGGCCGTCGGGGAGCTCGTGGACGCCTGCGTCGGCCTTTGCTCGTGCCATGCCTGTCACACCCTGTTCGCTTCTGTGTCGTCGTGATGAGGTCGCACGTCCGGCCCAGCGCCCGCCTGGGGAGGGTTGCCAGGCGCTCGGCGTTTCGTGGAGACCACGCTAGACCTCGGCGCCGACTCTTTCAAACATCTGTTCGAATCGGCGTGTTGCCGCGGTTCGGGCGAGGCAGCCGGGCGGGGCAGCCAGGTGTGTCAGGTATGCCGCCGACTCGCCACGATCGCTGCGCCGATGATGCCGGCCGAGTTCTGCAGCTCGGCAGGCACGATCGGGGTGCGGCACTCGACGTACGGGAGCCACTTGTCGGGCTTCTTGCTGACTCCGCCACCCACCACGAACAGGTCCGGCCACAGCAGCGACTCGAGGTACGCGTAGTAGCGCGACAGCCGTTTCGCCCAGTCCTGCCAATCCAGATCCTCGTCCTCCCGGGCCACGGCCGAAGCGCGCGTCTCCGCGTCGTGACCGTCGATCACGAGGTGGCCGAGCTCGGTGTTCGGCACGAGCTGCCCCTCGACGATGAGGGCGCTCCCGATCCCCGTGCCGAGCGTGGTCACGACCACGAAGCCGTCCTCGTCACGGGCCGCGCCGAAGCTGACCTCGGCGATGCCGGCCGCGTCGGCGTCGTTGACCGCCACCACGTCGAGCCCGGTCGCCGAGCTCAGCACGTCGTGGATGTCGGTGTCGATCCAGTCCTTCGAGACGTTGGCAGCGGTGCGTACGACGCCGTGCTGGACGACCGCGGGAAACGCGCACCCGAACGGCCGCTTCCACCCGAACTTGTCGAGTACGTCGGCGACCACGCCCGCTACCGCCTCCGGCGTGGACGGCTGGGGCGTGTCGACCCGATAGCGGTCATCGGCGAGCTCCCCGGTCGTCAGGTCGACAGGCGCACCCTTGATGCCGGTGCCACCGATGTCGATGCCGAAGCCGAGGTCGTCGCTCACCGCGTCACTCTTCCATCGCCTCGAGCTCGACGCCCTTCGTCTCGCGCACCGCCTGGGCGACGAAGCCGAACGACAGGACGGCGAACCCGGCATATATCCCGTAGGCGAGGGTCAGGCTCACATCGGCGATGACGGGGAACGTCGTGGTGATGAGCGAAGTTCGCGAGCCACTGCGCCGCGGCCGCGACCGACAACGCGATCGCGCGGAACTTGTTGCGGGAACATCTCACCCAGCAGCACCCAGACGACCGGCCCCCACGTCGCTCCGAAGAAGACGACGTACAGGTTTGCGGCGACGAGGGCGATGTTGCCCCGACGGATCGGGGAGCTTGACGGCGTCGGCGTCACCGATCGCCTGCGAGAAGCAGACCGCCATGGTGGCAAGCGTCACCGCCATACCGGCCGACCCGATCAGGAGCATCGGCTTTTCGCCCACCTTGTCGACGATCGCGATCGCCACCAGCGTGACGACGATGTTGGTCACCGACGTGATGACGGTGATCGTGAGTGAGTCGCTCTCGCTGAAGCCGACCGATCGCCACAGCGTCGTGGAGTAATAGAAGATCACGTTGATCCCCACGAACTGCTGGAACACCGACAGCAGGATGCCGATCCACACGATGGGCGGCCAGCCCGAACGACGGTCCGCGCAGGTCACGCAGCTCCGGCTTGCGCTCCTGGCTGAGGCTCGACGCGATGTCCTTCGACCTTGTCCTGCGCTGCTTGCAGGTTGACCGTGCCGAGCACAGTCGCGCAGCACGTCGGCCGCCTTGCGCTCCTCGCCTTGCGCGACGAGGTAGCGCGGTGACTCGGGGACAGCGAGTGCCAGCACGCCGTAGATCACCGCGGGCACGACGCCGACGATGAACATCCACCGCCAGGCATCGGCACCGAGCCAGAGCGTCGGCGTCGGCACTCCCGGCGGCGTTCGCGAGGAAGGCGTCGCTGAGCAGCGCCACGAAGATGCCGGACACGATCGCGAGCTGCTGCAGCGAGCCGAGGCGCCCACGGATGTGTGCGGGTGAGATCTCGGCGATGTACGCCGGCGCGATGACCGAGGCCATACCCACGCCGACGCCGCCGACGAAGCGCCAGAGGATCAGGTCCCACACCGTGAACGCGATGCCCGAGCCGATCGCGCTGATCGCGAACAAGAACGCGCCACGAGCATCGCCCTGACCCGGCCGAACCGGTCGGCGATCGGCACCGGCGTACCAGGCACCGAACGCGGACCCAAGCAGAGCACAAGACACCGCGAACCCGCGAGGAACGGGCCGAGCGTGAAGTCGCTGGTGATCGCGTCGACAGCACCGTTGATGACCGCGGTGTCGAAGCCGAAGAGGAAGCCCCCGATTGCTGCCACGGTCGCGATGAGGATCGCCTTCGCCGTGGTGTGTTCGTCGGGTGTGGTTTCGGGGTCCTGGTCCTCGGTCGTTGCGCTGGTCGGCCGGGTGTCGTCAGTCACGTCGCCTCCTCGGTAGGAGGGCGGGCGGGTGCACCCTCCGATTCGTCAACCCTGACACGGATGGCGGCACTCGGCATGCCGAGCCATCGAGCGCAGCGGGCGCTCTGAGTGCGCTCCGCGGGCTGTTGTCCAGCCCGACACGCCGTCGAACGCATGTTCGACCAAAGCCTTGGGTTTGGCGCCGGGCACTGCTACCGTTCGTACATGTGTTCGATCGAACGTATCTTCGACTGGAGTGCCGATGCCGGTGTCAGCGCGACCGCGCCGAGTCCGTCAGGACTGTCGGTGGGCACCGATACAACTGGTCTTAGTGAGCCCAGTTCTAGCCAGCACAGGTTCATGAGCACCGCGATTCCCGGAGGTCACCGATGAGCACAGCCGTAGCCGAGCGATATGACGTTCGCCGTACGCCGACGCAGCGCCACCGCGTTGCTGAGCTCGTCGAGCCGACCGTCCGGCTGACGAGGCGCGGCCGCCTGGTGGTGCTGGCGTTCGTGCTCGTGCTCGCCTTCGCCGCGTTCACCCTGTTCGGCAGCCCGGCCGTGTCGACCGGCGACGCTCACCACGCCACGTCATCCACCGTTGTCGTGGGAGCGGGCGAGACGTTGTGGGACATCGCCCAGCGGATCGCCCCCGCCGACGACCCCCGCGACGTCATCGCCGAGATCGTCGACCTCAATGCACTGGCTGACGCCGGCGCGATCCGAGTCGGGCAGGAGCTGTTCGTCCCGGCGGGTTGAGCTAGTCCTCGAGCAGGATGCCGCGCTTCTCGAACTGGGTGCGCGTGTCCGCGGCCACCTCGTCGCCGTACAACAGCCGGGCGGTGCGGACGGTCGCTCGGGCTGCCTGCGGCATCGTGAAGGCCGGGTTCATCGCGAAGTGGGCCTCGACGATGATCGTGGTCGCCATGTCGCGGCCAAGCTTGCGGCGCATGTCCCACAGGGCACGTGACCAGATCTCCCCGTCGGCGTGCACCTCTCCGGTCAGGTCAGTCGGGAACTGCTTGGCCTCGTCGGTGCGACGCAGGCAGTGGGGCGTGCCGGTCGTGTAGGAAACTGCGTCCCAGTCGGCGACGCACGCTGCTGGCGTGACGGGGGTGCCCGGCGCAGTCGCCAGGCTCATCATGGCGGCCATGTAGTCGCCGAACCCCTCACCCATCGAGCCTGTCTGCCCGGCCAAGCCCCAGTCGGGGACCTGGTCGGACTGGATGGCATGCCCGTACTCGTGCCAGATGACCTCGACGTCTTCAGCGTCGTCGACCCCGCCGCGGCCCATCGCGATCTGGTCGGTGCTGGGGTCGTAGTAGGAGTTGTCCTCAGCGAACGCGTTGACCGCGATCTTCTCCGCCTCGGCGTTGACGTAGCGGAAACCGAGCTCCTGCAGGTAGGCCTGCTGGGTGTCGATCGCGTGGTACGCGTTCACCTGCTCGAAGCGCTCCGCACCGCGGAAGAAGAGGTACCGGTTGTCCGGTGAGGTCGCCCGCTGCGAGTTCGTGATGCGCACCCATCTGCCGACGAGCGTGTGCAAGCCGGTGCGGAGTCTGAGCAGGTCAACCTTGGTGTAGGCCTCCAGCGGCACGGCGGCGTTCTGGTCCGCCTGGTCCCTGAGGCCCTGGCGCTGCACGGCGACCACGGGGTTGGGGTCGAAGACGCGGCCGCGGCCGCTGTCGTCCCAGCGACCCACCGCGGGCGCAGCGGCGTCGTGCTGCTGAGCGAGCTGTATGACGTCGAGCACCGCGCCGGTCTCGGCGTCGACGAACGAGGTGGCGGCGCCGTCGCCGTTGGCGGTGTGGACCGCCCAGGTGAGGCGCGCGCTGCCGTCGTCGTTCGGAAGGATCATCAACCGGGTGTCGGCGACGTCGCCGCGTTGGGCGTCGGCGGCCCGGGCTCCGCGCAGAGTCGCAAGCGAGCGGCCGGGGCCGTCTGACCGCGCGGAGACATCGCCGACTCCGCCGCCGATGTCCCGCCGACCGTCCCAGCTGGTGACGCGTCCGTCGGTATAGGTGTGGCGGGCGTACCAGGCGCCGAACACCGGGTGGCCGTTGTGCACCTGCTGGTACCACCGGTGCGTGCCGAGCAGCGAGGTCCGCGTCTGGTAGAGCCGGACGTTGCCGGGGATCGGTGCCACGGTGGTGGCGCGAGCCGAGGCCGCGGTGTCGAGGCCGCCCGGGGCAGCGGCGGGTGTCGCGGCGCTGGCGCCCAGCGTCGGCGTGCCGGCCAGCAGGGTGACTGCGGCGGCGGCCGCGACCGCCGACGTCATAGCTCGGCGGGAAATGCTCGGTGGCTGCATGAAGGTCCTTTGCTATCGGTGGTGCCGGTGTAGCCCTGACGTCGGTGTCGCTGGATCCTCCACGCTGACCAGGCACGATCCTAGTGACTGCGCCACGTTGAGGGAGCGTTACGGGCGGTCCGACCCGGTCGGGCGCAGACCTGCCGGCTAGGAGGGCTCGGCGCGCTTCCAGATACGTGGTGGTGGGATGAGCCGAGGGCTTCCTGAGACGGGTCAGCGCGCGACGTACCTGGTGACCGGGTTGGCCGATCGTTTTCCACAACCACCAGTCGAAACCTGTGGACAAGTCGGCGTCATCGGTGGATGAATCGGGCCGTTCTGTGGGTAAGTCGGCCAGTCGGAAAAATTGCTCAGAATTATTGCTGCAAAGGGTTGTGCGGCCTAGCGGGCGACGTGTAGAAATCTCTCTACGCCCTCCCGCAAGGGAAGGCGGGACGGACGAAAACCGAGGATCCATCCGGTGAGCTTCGGCTCACTGCATCAGCCGGTGACGAGGCTGGTGGGGTCAGACGGATCGACCGTGAGGTCGGAGACGTCACATCACTCCGGTCGAACGTGGGGCCCCTCAAACTCATACTTTGAGGGGCCCCACACCTGTGTCAGCCCTGGGGGGCTACATCTCGGACCGTAGCGCGACCGGCTGTCGGCCGCAAAGACTTCGTCGGATCTCGACATGAACGTCAGATGTCGCGTCGGGGACTCTGAGACCGGGTCAGCGGCCAGCACGGGCAGGCCTCGACCAGGGCCTCGAACAGCCGCGGGTCGGCACCCACCTCGGGATGCCACTGCACCGCCAGCCGGAACCGCGAGCCGGCGTCCTCGAACGCCTCGATCACGCCGTCGTTCGACCAGCCCGACCGGCTCGTAGCCGGGCGACGACGCGACGCCCTGGTGGTGGTACGTCGGCACCGTGACGCTGTTCGCCGAGGATCTTGTGCAGCCGGCTGCCCGGCGCCAGCTCGACCGGGTGCTCGCCGTACATCCCGGGCGCAGGGCGAGTGGCCGTGATGGCCGAGCCGGTCGGGCAGGTGCTGCTCGAGCTCTCCGCCGGCCGCGACCGCCATCACCTGCATGCCACGACAGACGCCGAGCACCGGGAAGTCGTCGAGCCCGGTGACCTGTGGCCAGCAGCAGCTCGGACGCGTCCCGGTCGGGCCGCGGTGGCTGCACGGATCGTCGGGTGCGGCTGCTCGCCGTACCGCGACGGCTCGACGTCGACGCCGCCGGCGAGGATCAGCCCGTCGAGTCGCGACAGCACCGTCGCGGGCGTCGTCGTCGGTCGCGTCGTCGGGCAGCGGCGGCACGACGACGGCCAGGCCGCCCGCTTCGTGCACGTGCCGACGTACGCCGTGCGGGACCAGCGCCGCGGGGACATCCGTCCAGGCCGCCCAGGACGCCGGTTCGACGTACGACGTGATGCCGATGACCGGCCGGCTCATGTTCTCCTCCGCCCGGCATTCGCGGTGGCCGACTCGAGCACGAGGCACCGCTCACAGCGGCGTCACGTAGGCGCCGGCGATGCCGCCGTCGACGAGGAACTGCGACGCGGTGATGAAGCTCGAGTCGTCGCTGGCCAAGAACAGCACCGCCGACGCGATCTCCTCCGGCTCGGCGAATCGGCCCAGCGGGATGTGCACGAGCCGCCGTGCCGCCCGCTCGGGATCCTTCGCGAACAGCTCCCGCAGCAGCGGCGTGTTGACCGGCCCCGGGCAGAGGGCGTTGACGCGGATGCCTTCGCGCGCGAACTGCACGCCGAGCTCCCGCGACATCGCCAGCACGCCGCCCTTGCTGGCGCGTGTAGGAGATCTGCGAGGTCGCCGCGCCCATCACCGCGACGAACGACGCGGTGTTGATGATCGAGCCGCGCCGCTGCTCGCGCATGTAGGGGATGACGGCCTTGCAGCACAGGTAGACGCTGGTCAGGTTGACCTCCTGCACCCGGCGCCACGCGTCGATGCCGGTGTCGAGGATCGAGTCGTCGTCGGGCGGCGAGATGCCGGCGTTGTTGAACGCGATGTCGACGCTGCCGTACGTCGCTGTTGGCGGTCGCGAACATCGCCTCGACCTGCGCGGCGTCGGTCACGTCGCAGTGCACGTAGCGTGCCGTCGACCTCCTCGGCGACGTCCGGGCCCGCGAGCGTCGTCGAGGTCGCCGATGACCACGTGCGCGCCCTCGTCGGCGAACCGGCGTACGGTCGCCAGGCCGATCCCGCTGCAGCCGCCGGTGACGACGGCGGTGCGCCCGTCCAGCCGCCCTGTTCCTGCCATCGTGTGCTTCCTTCCTGTCTTCGGCGATCGAGCTTGTCGAGATCCGCGAGCTCAACCACCCGGACTCGCCGCGGAACTCGGTCAGCTGATCTGAGATGAAGACGTTCTTGACGTCGGTGAACGGGTCGAGCGCGTCGGGGCCGAGCTCGCGGCCGATGCCGGACTGCTTGAACCCGCCGAACGGCGTCGAGTAGCGCACCGACGAGTGCGAGTTGACGCTCAGGTTGCCGGCCTCGACGCCACGCGAGACCCGGAGCGCGCGCGCGACGTCACGCGTCCAGATCGAGCCGGACAAGCCGTACTCGGTGTCGTTCGCCTTCGCGATCGCGTCGGCCTCGTCGTCGAACGGCAGCACCGCCACGACCGGCCCGAACACCTCCTCGCGCCATACCCGGTCCTGCTCGGACTTCGGGCAGCACGACGGTCGGCGGGTACCAGAAGCCCGCGCCGTCGGGCGCGCTCGCCGCGGAACGCGACGTCGACACCGTCGCCCTCGACGTACGACGTCACGGTCTCGCGCTGCGTGCGCGCTGATCAGCGGCCCCATCTCGGCATCGTCCTCGCCGGGCGCCTTGACCTTGACCCCCTGCACGGCGGGCTCGAGCAGCTCGAGGAACCGGTCGTGGACGCTGCGCTCGACCAGGATGCGGCTGCGCGCGCAGCAGTCCTGGCCGGCGTTGTCGAAGACGCCGTACGGCGCGGTGGCGGCGGCCTGCTCGAGGTCGGAGTCGGCGAAGACGATGTTGGCGCTCTTGCCGCCGAGCTCGAGCGTCACCCGCTTCACCTGGTCGGCGGCGCCCGCCATGATCCGCTTGCCGACCTCGGTCGAGCCGGTGAAGCAGACCTTGCGAACGGCGGGGTGGGTGACGAAGCGCTCGCCCACGACCGAGCCCTTGCCCGGGATGACGGTGAAGACGCCCTCGGGCAGGCCGGCCTCGAGCGCGAGCTCGCCGATCCGGATCGCGGTCATCGGCGTCAGCTCAGCCGGCTTGAGCACGACGCAGTTGCCGGCGGCCAGAGCGGGCGCGAAACCCCAGCCGGCGATCGGCATCGGGAAGTTCCACGGGCACGATCACGCCGACGACGCCGAGTGGCTCCTTGAACGTCACGTTGACGCCGCCGGCCACCGGGATCTGTCGACCGAACATCCGCTCGGGGCGGCGGCGTAGTAGCCGAGCACGTCGCGGACGTTGCCGGCCTCCCACCGCGCGTTGCCGATCGTGTGGCCGGAGTTGCGCACCTCGAGCGCGGCCAGCTCCTCGATCGCCCCGTCGACCGCGTCGGAGAACGCTGCGCAGCAGCAGACCCCGGTCGGCCGGCGCGACGTGACGCCACGCGTCGATACGCCGTCTGTGACCGTCGTCGATCGCCGCGTCGGTCTCCTCGAGCGAGGCGGAGCGCCACCTCGGTGACCTGCTCCTCGGTCGGCCGGGTTGATCACGACATGAGTAGTGCTCATAGTCGCGCACGCCCCTTCGCTCGGCCGCGTTTGCCTTGTTCACAAGGCACCTGCCTTGTGAACAAGGCAAACGCGCCTGGGTAACAGTGCATCTGCCTACTTGACTTGCGCCTGACGTTCATAGGCGCTCGAAGCCTCGTACGCGCTCCCAGTCGGTGACAGTGGAGTTGAACGCAGCGAGCTCGACGTCGGCGGCGTTGAGGTAGTGGTCGACCACGTCGTCGCCGAACGCCGATCGCGCCACTTCGGACGCGGCGAACGCGTCGCGGGCCTCCAGCAGCGTCGTCGGCACATGCCGCTTGTCGGACTCGTAGGCGTTGCCTTCGAATGCGCGGCTTCGAGCTCGAGCTCGTTCTCGATCCCGTGCAGACCGCCTGCGAGCATGCCGGCGAGCCCGAGGTAGGGGTTCATGTCGCCGCCGGGCAGCCGGTTCTCCACCCGCAGCCCGGCACCGTGTCCGACGACCCGCAGCGCGCACGTGCGGTTGTCACGCCCCCACGCGATCGCCGTCGGCGCGAACGACCCCGGTTGGAACCGCTTGTAGGAGTTGATGTTCGGCGCATAGAGCAGCGTGAAGTCGAACAGCGTCGCCTGCACGCCGGCGACGAACTGCTCGAAGAGCTTCGTCGGGCCCGTCCCCTCATCGAAGACGATCGACCCGTCCTCGCCGCGCACGCTCATGTGCACGTGGCAGGAGTTGCCCTCGCGCTCGTCGAACTTCGCCATGAAGGTCACGGACTGCCCGTGCAGCGACGCGATCTCCTTGGCGGCGTTCTTGTAGACGGAGTGCTGGTCGGCCGTGCGGACCACCTCCTCGTACTTGAACGCGATCTCGTGCTGCCCGAGGTTGCACTCACCCTTGGCCGACTCGACCGTGAGCCCGGCGGCGTACATCTGGTTGCGGATGTCGCGCAGCAGCGGCTCGACCCGGCTGGTGCCGAGCAGTGAGTAGTCGACGTTGTACTGGTTGCCGGGGATCAGGTCGCGGTAGCCCTTGTCCCACGCGGCCTCGAAGGTGTCGTTGTAGACGTTGAACTCGAGCTCGGTGCCGGCGAACGCCGTCAGGCCACGCTCCGCAGCGCGGTCGGCCTGGGTCTTGAGGATCGTGCGTGGTGACTGGAGCACGGGGGAGTGGTCCTCGTCGAGCCACGCGAGGTCGCACTGCACCATCGCGGTGCCGGGCAGCCACGGGGTGAGCCGGAGCGTCGCGAGGTCGAGCACGAACTCCATGTCGCCGTAACCCGTCGACCACGAGCTGATCGCGTAGCCCTCGACGGTGTTCATGTCGACGTCGACGGCGAGCAGGTAGTTGCAGCCCTCGGTGCCGTGACCGAGCACGGTGTCGAGGAAGAACTGCGCGTGGATCCGTTTGCCTTGCAGGCGACCCTGCATGTCGGTGAAGGCGACGATGACCGTGTCGATCTCCCCGTTGTCGATGAGCTTGCGCAGGTCTTTCGACGTCGAGAGGGAACTGTGGCTGGGACATGGGATCGGTCGCTTCCACTCGGCCGGTCGGGCGGAATGAGTCTAGACCTGACCGAGAACTTGGCACTAGCATCAGTTCGTCACCTGGTGAGATCAACTCACCGCGGAGGGAGGCACTGCGGTGGTCACAGCGACGCTGCCCGACGACCTCGACGCCCTCCTCGACCGGCTCGCCTCCGTCCGCTACCGGCCGCGTGAGGTGACCCAGCTCGACGGCGGTCTCACCAACGTCAACGTGCGCGTCAAGACCGTCGACCTCGACGTCGTGGTGCGCATCTCCAGCGACGGTCCGACGATGCTCGTCGATCGACCGGGAGGCCGAGTACCTCAACTCTCGTGCGGCCGCTGCCTCGGGCGCGTCGCCTCGCGTCGTCGAGTTCATGCCCGAGCGACCACCTGCTCGTCGTCGACTACATCGATGGTACGACGTTCGACGCCCGACCGACATACGCGCCGACGCGAACCTGCCGCGCATCGCCGAGGTATGCCGGATGCTGCACGGCGGGCCCGCGCTTCGTCAGTGACTTCGACATGTTCGACGTGCAGCGCACCTACCTGAAGACCGTGCAGGACAGCGGCTATCGACTGCCCGCACGCTATCTCGACTTCATGCCGCAGGTCGACCGAGATCGAGCGCGCGCTGTCCGTCGTCGAGCTTCCCGACCGTGCCCTGCAACAACGACCTGCTGGCCGCGAACTTCGTCGATGACGGCGACCGCCTCTGGATCATCGACTTCGAGTACGCCGGCAACAACGACCCGTGCTTCGAGCTCGGCAACATCTGGAGCGAGTCGAACCTCGCCCGCCGACCAGCTCGACGAGCTCGTCACTCACTACTACGGGCGCGAATGGCCGAGCATGGTGGCCCGCGCACGGCTTCTCGGTCTGATGTCGAAGTACGGCTGGACGCTGTGGGCCTCGATCCAGCACGCCAACAGCTCGCCTTGACTTCGACTTCTGGGAGTGGGGGATGGAGAAGTACGACCGGGCCGTCGAGGAGTTCGACAGTCGCGGCGTTCGACACGTTGCTCGCTGCTGCCGCCGCACCGGATTGACGCACCGACGTACGCCCGCTGACCGCCGTGCCTGCGCACCGGGGCACCTCACCCAACCTGCACCATCCACGCCAAACACGGAAAGCTTCATCCGGAGGATCAGATGTCTCAGACACACATGGATGACGACGAGCGCAGGCTTGCAGAGCTTGGCTACAAGCAGGACCTCTCACGGAACTGGTCCGGGCTTCTCCAACTTCGCGATCTCGTTCTCGATCATCTCGATCCTCGCCGGCTGCTTCACCAACTTCGGTGCCGGCTGGAACAACGGTGGCCCGATCTCGATCTCGTGGTCGTGGCCGATCCTCAGTGTCTTCATCCTGATCATCGGCTTCACGATGTCCGAGCTCGTCTCGGCGTACCCGACATCGGGAGGCATCTACTGGTGGGCCTCGAAGCTCGGCGGCCCCCGGGCAGGGTTCTACACGGGTTGGCTCAACCTGATCGGGTTGATCGCTGTGACTGCAGGCGTTTCGTATGGCTGCGCTACCTTCATCGACCTGACGGTCAGCACGTACAGCGAAGGCTACGCCGAGGACTACTCGCTGGCCCGGGTCTTCATCACGTTCCTGATCGTGCTGACGGGCGCTTCGGTGCTGAATATCTTCAGCGGCCACCTGATGGCGATCATGAACAACGTCTCGGTCTGGTGGCACGTGTTTGGGGCTTCGGCGATCATCCTGATCCTGATCTTCGTGCCGGACCAGCACCAGTCATTCAGCTATGTGTTCACCGAGCGATTCAATAACTCCGGCTTCGGCGACGGCGGCACCTCCGAGGCCGTGTTCTGGTTCGCGATCCTGCCTTTCGGTTTCTTGCTGACGCAGTACACCATCACCGGCTTTGATGCCTCCGCGCACCTGTCAGAGGAGACATCGTCGGCGTCCAAGGCGGCGGCCAAGGGGATCTGGCGATCCATCGCTTACTCCGCACTCGGAGGCTACTTTCTGCTCCTGTGCGTCGTGTTCGCCGTGCCCAACCTCGATGGTGCCCCGGACAACGCTGGCGTTGGTGCCGGCGGGGTCGCCTATATCTTCGTCCAGTCGCTAGGCCAGGACTGGGCAACCCTCGTCCTGTTCATCTCCGCGTCGGCACAGTTCTTCTGTGCGACCTCATGCTTGACGTCGGCGTCACGGATGCTTTTCGCGTTCAGTCGTGACGGGGCTGTCCCGGGTTCGCAGCGCTGGGTGAGCTTGACCGCAGCCCGGGTGCCGGCAAACGCCGTGATCCTGATCGGGGTGGTCAGCGCCCTCGTGACACTGCCTGCTCTGATCGAAGTGAACCTCGGCACCGCAGCAGAGCCTCTCATCATCCCGGTCGCCTTCTACGCGGTGACATCGATCGCTGTGATCGGGCTCTATCTCTCGTTCGCCATCCCGATCTGGCTGCGCTGGCGACACGGCGAGAAGTTCGAGGTGGGCTCGTGGAACAACGGCTCCAAGTACAAGTGGATGAACCCCATCGCCGTGGCCGAGATCGTCATCGTGTCTCTCTACCTGATGATGCCGTTCGTGCCCGGCGCGGTGCCGTTCAGCGACGACTTCGCCTGGAAGTTCGTCAACTACGCGCCGATCGTGACCCTAGGTGCGCTGCTGCTGCTGACGTTGTGGTGGGAGGCCTCGGCAAAGCACTGGTTCACGGGACCGAAGCACACCATCGACCCTGCGGTCGTGGAGGTGTTTGACGACAAGTGAGCAGAGGCGGCTGACTCTGCTCGGGGATAGGGGGTTCGTCGATGGTGGGCGAAACGGTAGACACCGGAGCGCTGGCCGCTGCCCCTGACCTGTCGAGTGCGGCCGGCGCTCCGGCCCATGCCCAGATCGAGCAGTGGCTGATGGCGCTTGATCGACGGGCGTGAGCTGCTCGCCGGCGACAAGCTGCCGAAGGAGAAGGACCTCGCGGCGGAGCTGGGCGTCAGCCGGATGACGCTGCGCCAGGCGCTCGGCTCGCTCGAGGCGCGCGGGGTGGTGGAGCGGATCCCCGGGCGGCAAGGTGGCACGTTCATCCGCCAGCCCCGGATCGAGTGCGACATCACGGGGCTGGCCGGCTTCACCGAGCAGCTGCGGCGCGGCCAGGTCCGGGCGAGTGCTCGCGTGGTCAGCTCAGACGTCGTACCAGCGCCGCGGAACGTGGCGGCGGCGCTGGAGCTGGCGGCTGGGGCGGAGGTGTACGAAGTCGTGCGGGTGCGGTCGGCGCTGCGTCAGCCGTTGGCGTTGGAGCGGTCCTACCTTCCGGTCGAACTGTTTCCGGCGCTGTTGTCGAAGCGGCTGAGCGGGTCGCTGTATACGCGGATGCGGCGCGACTACGGGCTGGCGCCGCAGACGGCGACGGAGTTCCTGGAGCCGTTCATCGCGACCGCGGAGGTGGCGGAGTTGTTGGGGGTCGACGAGGGGTCGGCGCTGCTGTTGATCGAGCGGACCGCGCGTACGACGTCGGGCCAGCCGGTCGAGTACGCCCGCGACCTCTTCCGCCCCGACAAGATCCGCATCTCCGTGCAGACCGTGGCCGGCGACTCCGGCGCCCTCCGCTCCGCCCTTCCCCGCACCCCCTAAGCGCGTCTCTGCCGCGCACCTGACACAGTCGTTAGTCGGGGTCCTGCGAGCTAGGCCCAGGACGGCATACCGGCACGCTGGAGGGAAAGCATGATGAGCACGACACCAATCGCGAATGTCGAGGCGGCCGCTGCCTGGGACGGTGACGAAGGTGCTGAGTGGGCGCGGGACTGGAAGCGGTATGACGCCGCCGCGAGGGGCTTTCATCAGGCGCTCCTTGGCGCAGCTGCGATCTCACCCAAGGACCGCGTGCTCGACGTCGGATGTGGCAACGGCCTAGCCGCGCGGGATGCTGCCCGGCAGGCGGACCAGGGTGCGGTGCTCGGCATCGACCTGTCGTCGCAGATGATCGCCCGGGCTCGCGAGCTAGCCGCCGACGAGGGAGTCGAGAACGTCAGCTTCGAACAGGCGGATGCCCAGACCTATGTTGCGGAAGCGGTGTACGACGTCGCCTTGAGCCGGTTCGGGACGATGTTCTTCGTTGACGTGACGGCGGCCTTTGCGAACATCGCCAGACTGTTGCGGCCGGGTGGACGGCTGGCAATGGCGACGTGGCGCTCGCTGGAGCACAACGAGTGGCTGCGCGAGATCTTGAGAGCGCTTGGCACGGCACGCCCCTTGCCGGGTCCGCAGCCCGGGGCGCCGGGGCCGCTCTCGCTGTCCGACTCGGATCGCATTCGCGATGTGTTGGTGTCGGCCGGCTTCGAGCGTGTGGAGGTCGAGGCGGTGGAAACGCCGATGCGCTTCGCGGCAGACGCGGAGACTGCTTTCGCTGCGATCAGCACGGGCTCCACGTTCCGCGGCTGGCTTGGCCAGCTCGACGAAGACGAGCGTGCCAAGACGCTGGCGGCCGTGCAGGAAACGATGAACTCACATGACACCGGAGACGGCGTGATGTTCGCTTCGGCCGCGTGGGTCACCACTGCCCGGACTCCGTCGCCGGGATAGCTCGGTCGCGGGTCGTGGATCCCGGTCCGTCTTCCGACGTACGGCGGGAAACGGCGAGGAGTTGGGCGGATCGTGCCCCGTCTTCCGACATACGGCGGGAAACGTCACGAGCACGCAGGCGGTCGCGCGGGTGCCCCAATCAATCGCGAGGCGCAAGCAATGTGCGTACGTCGGTGACGGTGGCGGCGACGTGCTCGCCGAACAGGTTGATGGTCGCCTCGGTCCCGGGCTTGGCGAGGTCGATCGGGAGGTAGGCGTACGCCAGCGACCGCTCGCAGGTGTAGCCGAAACCGCCAGACGTGACCCGCCCGACCACCTCGGAGCCGACGCGGACCGGCTCTGCACCGAGCACCACCGCCCGCGGGTCGTCGAGCACGAGCAGGCAGAGCCTCCGCGACAGCCCAGCAGCCTTCGCCGTCCCGCAGCGCGTCGTCACCCACGAACCCACCCGGCTTGTCGAACTTCACGCAGAACCCCAGGCCGGCTTCGTACGGCGTGGTCTCCGGTGTGATGTCGGTGCTCCAGACCCGGTAGCCCATCTCCAGCCGCAGGCTCTCGATGGCGCGGTAGCCGCACGGCACGAGCCCGTGGTCGGCGCCTGCCGGTCCACAGCTGCTCCCAGAGCCGAGCGGCATACTCCATGCTCGGGTAGAGCTCCCAGCCGTGTTCGCCGGTGAACGTCACCCGCAGCGCCCGCACCGGCACGTCCCCGACGGTGATCGCCTGCGAGGTCATGAACGGGAACGCCTCGTCCGACACGTCGGCCGACGTCAGCGAGCCCACGATCTCGCGAGCGGCCGGACCCCACACCGCGAAGGTGCCGAAGCCGCCGGTGACGTCGGTGAGCGACACGTCGAAGTCGCCGAGCCGTGCCTGTTTGCGCAGCCACGCAAGGTCATGGGTGCCGTATGCCGTCCCGGTGATCACCCAGAACCTGTCCTCGTCGAGCCGGGTCACGGTGAAGTCGGCCTCGATGCCGCCGCGCGGGTTGAGAGCCTGGGTGTAGGTCACGTCGCCGATGCCGCGGGCCACGCGCGTTGTCGCAGACGCGCTCCAGGAAGGCCGCGGCGTCGGACCCCCGCACCTCGATTTTGGCGAACGAGGTCTCGTCGAAGATGCCCGCCGCCGTACGCGTTGCCCGATGCTCCACAGCCGTTGCCGACGACCAGTCACGCCCGGCCCATCCGCGCGGCCGAAGGTCGTCCAAGTCGGCCGACGCGTTGGAGGCGTAGTAGTTGACCCGCTCCCAGCCGGCCTTCTCGCCAAACGCCGCCTCGCGCGTCTCATGCCATGTGTAGACCGGCGAGGTCCGCAGCGGCCGGCCAGACAGGCGCTCGAGCTGTGGGTAGCTGATGTCGTAGTAGGTCTGGTAGTTCTCGATCGTCCGGGCCAGCGTGTAGGACGGCGAGGCGTAGGCCTTCCCGAACCGGCCGATGTCCATGTGCCACAGATCGAACTCCGGCTCGCCGTCGACGATCCACTCCGCCATCACCTTGCCGATGCCGCCCGCGCCCGCGATGCCGTGCGCGCAGAACCCCGCAGCCACGAAGAACCCCGCGACCGCCGTCTCGCCGAGGCAGAACTCGTTGTCGGGCGTGAACGCCTCCGGCCCGTTGATCACGCTCCGCAGCCCGACGTCGGCCATCGCGGGCACCCGGATGGCGGCGTTGGTGGCGATCTCCTCGAGCCGCTCCCAGTCCTCGGGCAGCAACTTGCCGTTGAAGTCGGCGGGGATGGCGTCGTACGTCGTCGAGGTGGTCGACCACGGCGCCGGGTTGCGCTCGTACCCGCCCATGACGAGCCCTTCGACCTCCTGGCGGAAGTAGACGAGCAGGTCGGGGTCGCGTAGTGAGGGGAGTGTGGCGTCGCGATCGGCGAGGCCGGCTCCGGTAGGGCTGTGCCCGCCACCGAGCGACTCCGTGACGACGTACTGATGCGACATCGGGACGATCGGCACGCGCATGCCGACCATGCGGGCGATCTCGGCAGCGAATATCCCGCCGGCGTCGACGACGACCTCGCACTCGATGTCGCCGCGGTCGGTGCGGACCTTGCGTCACGCGGCGTTGGCCGTGGCCGATGTCGACCGTGTCGATCGCGGTGACTCGCGTGTGAGTGCGGATCGTGACGCCGCCTTGGCGCGCGAGGGCGGCGAGCCCCATGCACAGCTGGGATGGGTCGAGCTGGCCGTCGGACTCGAGGATGCACGCGCCGTCGACGCCGTCGGTGGTCATGAGCGGGAACAGGTCGCGGGCCTCGGTCGCGGAGATCTCGTGGAGCGGCAGGTCGTAGGTCTGCGCCCAGCTGATCTGGCGGCGGATCTCGTCGAGCCGCTCGGGCGAGGACGCGAGCTTGATGCCGCCGCTCTCGACCCAGCGCGGGCGCGTGCTCGGTCTGTTGGAGGCGGCGGTAGAGGTCGACGGAGTACATGTTCATCCGGGTGAGCGTCGGGTCGGCGCGGAGCTGGCCGACGAGCCCGGCGGAGTGGAACGTCGAGCCGCTGGTCAGCTCGTCGCGTTCGAGGAGCACGACGTCGGTCTCGCCAAGCTCGGCCAGGTGGTAGGCGATGCTCGTGCCGCCGAGGCCGCCGCCGATGACGACGACACGTGCGCGGCTTGGTAAGTCCTTGGTCTCGCGGGCGTCGGTGGCCGCAACGGTCGGGGTGCTCGCAGTGGTCGGGTCGCTGGGATCACCCACTTAGCCAGCCTAGGGAGTCGGGTCTGTTCCGGTCTAGACCTTTTGAAAGCTCGGTTCTGTGTGAAACAACCGGAGATTGGGGCTGTGCGGGAGCGTCTCCGAGGAGCACACTCTCAAGATGGCGATCGATCGGTCGCCAGGGAGGGAGACATCATGGCTAGGTACCTGTTCATCGCGGACTACTCCGTCGAGGGCGCGAAGGGTCTTCTCGAGAAGGGTGGTGCGGCGCGGACCGCAGTGGTCAAGCAAACGGCAGAGAGCGTGGGCGGCAGCTTGGTGAGCTTCGACTTCGCCTTTGGGAAGCACGACGCCTTCATCATCGTGGATCTCCCGGACAACGCTGCCGCGGCGCGAGGTCGCGCTGACTGTGTCGGCGTCGGGAGGCGCCCAAGTGCAGACCGTTGTCTTGCTCGCGGCCGATGAGGTCGGCGGCGCCGGTCCCGACGTGGCCTACACCCCACCTGGCGGCTAGATCCCTTATCCGGTGCACTTCAACCTCTCCTGGCCGTCATGGGGGAGGATCGGGGTATGCCGCTCTTCACGGTTGACGAGGCGCGCGAGCAGATCGCCACCATGCTGCCGCTGTTCGACGAGTTCATCGCCTTGCGTGCCGACACCGCCGAGTTGGCAGCGTCGATGCGGCCAGGCGCTTCGCCGAGCAACCTCGGTGGGCTGCCCGTGTTCAAGGCGTCTGAGGCGAGACTCGATGAGCTGATGACGACGATCCAGTCAAGCGGTGCTGATGTAAAGGGTTTTGCGCCGCTGCTGCTGGACTTCCCTGCGGAGCTCAACGGTGACCAGGTCATGCTGTGCTGGCTCGAAGGTGACACCGAGCTGGCCTGGTATCACCGCGCCGACCTCGGCTTCGCCGGCCGCCGGCTGCTGTCTCTACCGTGAGCCTCCTTGAACGAACGATCCGACGTCCTGGGGACTCACGTCCCCTAGGACGTCGAGGGTGACAACGTCGCTGATCGAGCTTGACCAACCTCGCTGATCGAGCTTGTCGAGATCACCGTGGCGGTGGTGGTGTGTCGAGTGCCGCCATGTGTCGGCAGACGTTCTCCGAAGCATTCAGTCGTCGGCGACGAGAACGGCGCTGGCTTGCTTCACCGGCATCGAGGTTGATGCGCCAGGGATGGTCAGTACGTCGGGGATCGTCTGCCAGGGACCACCATCAACGCGGTAACGCGCCTTGTAAGTGACGTCCACGCTCAGCTCGAGCGTCTCGCCTTTGTCTGTGGCGTGGACGTAGGTGTGGGTGACGTCCGTTGACGGATAGGGCTTGCCGGGAGTGCTCGTCGTGGTCGAAGCTGCCGTCGCCCCAATCCCACTCGTACGACGCCGGGCGGATCTCCACGTCGACGTTGTACCCGATGATGTTGAGGTTGCGGTTGATGCTCGGTGGCTTGGTGAAGAACGTGGTTTTCAGGTTCACCAGCGTGTACGTCGGCGCCTCCACGGAGGCGGCGGGAACGCCAATCCGCCGCACTGCCGAAATGATGTCTCCCGTCGTCAACGCCCGCCTCTGACTCTCTGGCCCCTGCTGCATTTGCTGCGGATCCCTGCAAGCAGAGGTGATGCAAATGCCACCCGTCTGAGGTGCGCGTTCCATCAGCAGCGGTTATGCGTCTTGAGTACAGGGACATGGACCGCAAGCGAACGTATCAGCGCATCGATGCGCACCGGGGCAATCCATGTCGACCGAGTCACAACGCTGCTTGGTAGTGCGCCCGGACATTGGGCAGCCAGACGAATGCGTAACGGCTACCGTCCCCGGGATCTCGATGAGGTGCGAGGAGACACTGGCCGCCGAGGACGTGTCGTTCGCAGACTCATCGTGGCACTCAATTTCGTACCCGTAGCCGAAGACCGCTTCTTCGTCGCACGCGTGAGATTGTGGCGCGAGCGGCAAGAGTGCCGAAACTGCTAGCCCTACGCCGAGCAGAAGCCGCAAGATCATGCGTTGACGTCCAGCAAGACCCACTGAGAACCCTCTCTTTCAAGGTAGAACTCGTAGTTGATCGTCCGCGCGGGGTAATGACGCTCGCGACTCGAGATGACTTGCGCCCGTCGATGGCGCTGACGTGGATGGTGGTCACGACGATGGGCGTTCGGTCGCGGCTCCGTGGGAGCGAAGAAGAATCGTTTGGCAGTCCAAACGCCGCCTCGCTGGTATCCGCCGTCCGCGACGATCTGATCGACGCTTTCCGCGAACCGCGCGCAGACGTTCGCAGCTGCTCATCGAGGCAGCACGAATCGGATCGCCGCTCTTGACACGCCAGGCGTAGTTGAGAGTGTCGATGTAGTAGCGGATGAAGGCTTTGGCGCCTGCCGGCGAGTTCTCCTTCGCGAGGGCTGGGAGCTCTGGGCGGCTGGGGCTCGGTGGGGGACGTCGAGGTCGGGGTGGTCGGTGTGGTAGTCGACGTCGTGCTGGAGGAGGTCGCAGGTGGATCGGGGCTGGGGTCGTCCGAGCACGCCGTCATACCGGCTGAGCAAAGGCCAGCGGTGAGTGCGGCGACGACGGCTCGGCGCATCGGACCTCCGGGGTGCGACGAAGTTCAACTCAAACTAAATGATCGCCACCGATCCGGCCAGACCCGCAGCCGCATCTGTGGACAACATGTGCCGCTAGTGACGCGAGGGGCCGATGCAGCCAGGATCAGCGGATTCCGGTGTCGATCGTGATCTTGATCCGCGAGGTGTGACCAGTGCGGAGCTGGATGGGACGCTCGGTATCCGATCCCGTTTCGCTCGGGGAGTGGAGCAGAACAACAGCGCGGCCGGGTGGACCCGACATCCGGAACCGACCCTGCGCGTCAGTCTGATCCGTGGCGACCGCGCTGCCTGCCACATAGAGCTCGACCGTTGCGCCGCCGACCGGCGTGTCAGGGCAGGGCTCCGAGACTGTCTCCACCGCACAGGTCGGACCGGCGAGGACTGTTCCGACCACCAAGCCGGCGTCCTCCGGCGACGGCAGAGTAGTGGTGTCTGGGTCTGGCCCGAGGCCCGAACCGCCTGCCGCCCCACACGCCACGAGGGCGCTGGACGCGAGGGCGGCGGCTACCGCGTGGATGAGATATCTGCTGTGGTGCATGTGGGTGAGACGTGAAATCCCGCGCGTCAGTTCCGAGCATGCGGGATTCGGAGGCCGGAAGGTGCCGGCTCGGGGGGGCGGAAGGTGGCGATTCGGCAGGATCAGGGGCTGGTGTGGGTCAGGATCTCGCGCACCACGAGGTCCCAGGTGGGCGTCGCCGGGTACTGGTGCCCGCCTCCCTCCAGCGGGACGAGCCGCGCTCCTTCGATCTCGCGGGCCAGCGCCTCCGCGTGGCCGTAGGGGAACAACGGGTCTGCCGTGCCGTGCAAGACGAGCGTCGGTGCTTTCACCTCCGAGAGCATCACCGAGTCGTCGCCACCTTCGAGGATCCAGTGGTTGGTCATGGTGGCGGCCAAGTCGTGCGTGCGGTCGAAGACGCGGGCGGCAGTCGCCCGAACGCGGTCCTCCTCAAACGGCAGCGCTCCGTTGAACGCACGCTCCCCTTCGACCATCGCGTCGATCGCCGCATCCCGATCGGACCAGTCCGGGGCGGGCGGAGGATCGGCAAAGTACGCCTGCAACCGGTCGGACATCGGGGGAAGTTCGGGCCGATCATGGCCGCCCGGGCCGATCGGGCTGGTCTCCATCAACGTGAGCGTCGCAACCCGGTCGGGCTGGTTGATGGCGATTGCCTGCGCGATCCCGCCGCCCATCGAGAGTCCCACGAAGTGAGCACGCACCAGGTCGAGCGCGTCGAGGATCCCCACGGCGTCGGCGGCCAGGTCGTCTCCGCTGTATGTCGGCGCGCCAGCCGGATCGTGCGCCGACCTGCCGGTGTCGCGGTGGTCGTAGCGGATCACGAACCGCTGACCGGCGGCGAGGCGTTCGCAGAGCTCGTCGTCCCACCAGTCCATTGATGCGGCTGCGCCACCGATGAGGAGGATCGCAGGATCGGTCACGGCGCCGAACGTCTCGACACACAGGTCGACCCCGTTGGCGCGAACCATCTGCTCGCCGTTCGTCATACCGAGTCCGCTCCGCCCGTGGAGGCCTGCTCGGGCTGCGGCGCCCAGTCCGGCGAGCGGCCAGCCAGGCCAAGCACGCGGTCGAGCATCGGAGCATCGTCGGGCACCGGTACGACTGGGCCGTAGAGTCCTTCCCGGCTGGCTTCCTGACCGGGCTCGGCCATCATCGACGTGAACACGTGCACCGCCTCCAAGCTCTGCTCGTCGGCGGTGAACGGCTGCCCCGTCGCCTTCGCGAGGTCCCACCCGTGGAGCACCAGCTCGCTCATGGCGACGCAGCCCATGATCGGGGCCGGCATCGGGACACCGCCCGCCTCCGTGTCGCCCTCCCACGCCGCCGGATCGCGCCAGGCGGTCACGAGGTCACGCAGCTGGGCAGGCAGCCGGGTCGCCCACTCGGGGTCGAGGTTGTCGCTCGACGCCTTCGGCGCTTTGAGCTCTGGCGGCGGAGGCGTCTTGTTGGCGGAGTACTGGAACGCCTGCGTCAGCCCGACGAAGTGGTCGAGCATGGCGGCGACGTTGGTGCCTTCGCAGGGCGTGGGGGAGTCGAGCTGGTCAGTCGGTGATGCCGGCGACGAGGGTCGTCACCTGGAGCGCGGCGGGTTCGAGGTCGTAGGTCGTAGGCATGCCTCTGTCCTACCAGCCCGCCCCGACAGGTGCTTTTCGATATCTCGCCGGTCGAACTGGCCATGTCCGCCGGTCGAGCACCCCTTCGGCGGTCGAGCTTGTCGAGACCCTTGATCTCGACAGGCTCGATCAGCGGAGGTGGCTCCGATCAGCGCTCGAGCACGCCTGGAATTGGGCATGTGGAGCGCTGGCCGGTTGTTGTACCGGAGGTGAGAGCACCTCAGGGGCGACACGCCCAGAACGACGTACCGACACCGACTCTGACCTGCCCAAACGCAGAAACTCCCACCAGTTCCGGGTTTGGCATTGCCATCCCTAGGGGGTTGAGCGTAAGGTCACCCCTAGATATAGTAGTTACACGGATGTAGTTCTCCACAGGTAGTGGTCAGAGGCTCTTCCACAGGTGGTCCCGCTCACATCCGCGCACTACCCACAGGACACCGCGGTTCATCCCCAGGAAGTCCACAGCTCGGTCCCCAGATTCCGGGGACCCGAAACTGTCGGTCGCTGCCGGGTAGAACCAGGGGTATGAGCGCACCGCACGAGTCGAAAGGAGGCGACCCGACATGCACTGTCCGTACTGCCGCAACACCGACACGCGCGTGCTCGACTCGCGGGTCGCCGAAGACGGCACGTCGATCCGTCGCCGCCGCTCCTGCAACGACTGCGAGAAGCGGTTCACCACGGTCGAGCAGATGCAGCTCACCGTCGTGAAGCGCTCCGGCGCGACCGAGCCGTTCAGCCGCGAGAAGGCGATCGCCGGCGTCCGCAAGGCCTGCAAGGGCCGCCCGGTCAGCGACGACGACCTGGCGCGTGCTCGGCTCCCAGGTCGAGGACGCGCTCGCGCGGCTCCGGCTGGGCCGAGGTGCCCGCCAACGAGGTCGGCCTGGCCATCCTCGGGCCGCTGCGCGAGCTCGACGAGGTGGCCTACCTGCGGTTCGCGAGCGTCTACCGCGCGTTCGAGTCCGCCGACGACTTCGAGACCGAGATCGCGATGCTCCGAGCCGAGCGGCAGCCGACCGGCGACGAGCCCGACCTCACCGACGCGCCGGCGCGAAGCGGCTCCGCCCGGCGAGCCGGGCTGACCCGCGCGACGAGTGACGCGCCACCGCCCCAGACGCGGCACCAGACCCTGCATCACCGCATCACCCCAACGACGTACGACCGCAGCAACACCCGCACGACGCAGACCAGCCAGCGCACAGCCAGGCGATGAGGCAGGAGACGCCATGACCGAGACCGACAGCCGGCGCCCCACCACGGCAGCGCGACGAAGCGCGGCAAGGGTCTGAAGATCGAGCGGATCTTCACCACCGCGGGCACGCACCCGTATGACGAGGTGACGTGGGAGCGTCGCGACGTCGTGCAGCAGAACTGGAAGACCGGCGAGACCGTCTTCGAGCAGCGCGGTGTGGAGTTCCCGGACTTCTGGTCGGTCAACGCGTCGACGATCGTCACCACGAAGTACTTCCGCGGCGCGGTCGGCACCGACGTCCGCGAGTGGAGCCTGCGCCAGCTGATCGACCGGGTCGTGCAAGACCTACCGCAAGAGCGGCGAGCGACGAGGGCTACTTCGCGACGCCTGACGACGCCGAGATCTTCGAGCACGAGCTGACCTACATGCTTCTGCACCAGGTCTTCGCGTTCAACTCGCCCGGTCTGGTTCAACGTCGGCACCAAGTCGCCGCAGCAGGTCTCCGCGTGCTTCATCCTGGCCGTCGACGACTCGATGGACTCGATCCTGAACTGGTACAAGGAAGAGGGCTTCATCTTCAAGGGCGGCTCCGGCGCGGGTCTCAACCTGTCGCGCATCCGTTCGTCGAAGGAGCTGCTCTCGAGCTCGGCGGCACCGCGTCCGGCCCGGTGTCGTTCATGCGTGGCGCCGACGCGTCCGCGGGGACGATCAAGTCCGGCGGCGCGACCCGGCGTGCGGCGAAGATGGTCGTGCTCGACGTCGACCACCCCGACATCGAGGAGTTCGTCGAGACGAAGGCGCGCGAGGAGAACAAGATCCGCGCGCTGCGTGACGCCGGCTTCGACATGGACCTCGGCGGCGCCGACATCCACTCCGTGCAGTACCAGAACGCCAACAACTCCGTCCGCGTCACCGACGAGTTCATGCGCGCGGTCGAGGAGGGCACGCGAGTTCGGGCTGCGGGCCGCGGCGACGGCAAGGTGATCGAGACCGTCGACGCCCGCGAGCTGTGGGGCAAGATCGCCAAGGCCGCGTGGGAGTGCGCCGACCCGGGCATCCAGTACGACGACACGATCAACGACTGGCACACCAACCCCGAGACCGGCCGGATCACCGCGTCCAACCCGTGCTCCGAGTACATGTCGCTCGACAACTCCTCGTGCAACCTGGCGACCTTAACTTGCTGAAGTTCCTCAAGGACGACGGCTCGTTCGACTCGGCGCTGTTCGCGCGGTGTGTCGAGCTGATCATCACCGCGATGGACATCTCGATCTGCTTCGCCGACTTCCCGACCGAGGCGATCGGCGACACGACGCGTGACTACCGCCAGCTCGGCATCGGCTACGCCAACCTCGGCGCGCTGCTGATGGCGATGGGCCTCGGCTACGACTCCGAAGGCGGCCGCACCCTGGCCGCGTCGATCACGTCGCTGATGACCGGGACGTCCTACAAGCGCTCGGCCGAGATCGCCGCAGTGGTCGGTCCGTATGCCGGCTACGCCCGCAACGCCGACGCCCACAAGCGGGTGATGCGCAAGCACGCGGCGGCCAACGACGCGATCCGCTCCGTCACCGAGAACGACCGCGACGTGGCCAAAGCTCGCCGCCAAGGCGTGGGACGACGTCGATCAAGCCCGGCGAGAAGCACGGCTACCGCAACGCCCAGGCGTCGGTGCTCGCGCCCGACCGGCACGATCGGCTTCATGATGGACTGCGACACGACCGGCATCGAGCCGGACTTCTCGCTGGTCAAGTTCAAGAAGCTCGTCGGCGGCGGGTCGATGCAGATCGTCAACCAGACGATCCCGCGGGCGCTGAAGAAGCTCGGCTACGCGACGAGACGGCCGAGGCGATCATCGAGTACATCGCCGAGCACGGCCACGTCATCGACGCGCCGGGTCTCAAGCCTGAGCACTACGAGGTGTTCGACACGGCGATGGGGGAGCGGGCGATCGCTCCGATGGGTCACGTGCGGATGATGGCGGCGACGCAGCCGTTCCTGTCCGGCGCGATCTCGAAGACGGTCAACCTGCCCGAGTCGGCGACGGTCGAGGAGATCGCCGACGTCTACGTGCAGGGCTGGAAGCTCGGCCTCAAGGCGCTCGCTGTCTACCGCGACAACTGCAAGGTCGGCCAGCCGCTGTCCGACGCGAAGGCCAAGGGCGCCGACAAGGCCTACGACGTGACGCTCCGTCGGTCGGAGCTCGGCGGTCGAGCTTGTCGAGACCATCCAGCGGCCGATCCGCAAGCGGCTGCCGAAGTCGCGTCCGTCGCGCACCACGTCGTTCACCGTGGGCGGCGCCGAGGGCTACATGACGGCCGGGTCCTACCCCGACGACGGTCTCGGTGAGGTGTTCCTCAAGCTCGGCAAGCAGGGCTCGACCCTGGCCGGGGTGATGGACGCCTTCTCGATGGCGATCTCGATCTCGCTGCAGTACGGCGTCCCGCTCGAGACCTACGTCTCCAAGTTCACCAACATGAAGTTCGAGCCGGCCGGTATGACGGACGACCCCGACGTGCGGATGAGCCAGTCGATCATGGACTACATCTTCCGCCGCCTGGCCCTCGACTACCTGCCCTTCGAGTCGCGGGCCGCCCTCGGGATCTACACCGCCGAGGAGCGCCAGCGCCAGCTCGACACGGGTTCGTACGAAGCCGCGCCCGAGGCTGGCTCGACGACGTACCCGAGGCCGAGTCGCTCAAGGCCGACCCCAGCTCGCCCGCCTCGAGCCTCGACCCTGGCCGCCGAGGTCGTCAGCCGACGCCTCAGTCGCCGAGCGACGTAGTCCGCCGACGAGGCCGACGTGGTCGCCGGAACCGCCAAGCCCGTCACCGGCGGCGCCCACACCACGGCCGAGCTGATGGAGGCCATCTCCGGCCGCGAGGTCGACTCGCCCCTCTGCTTCACCTGCGGCACCAAGATGCGCCCCGCCGGCAGCTGCTACGTCTGCGAAGGCTGCGGCTCCACCTCCGGCTGCAGTTGATCTAGCTCGTCGGGGTGGGAGCGGCGAACCCTCCCCCTCGTCCATGACACGCCTCTTGACTCCCACTTCCCCCGTGCGAGACAATAGAATTCGAACATGGCTTCGACGAAGGCACCCTTCACGTTCGTTGACCTGTTCGCAGGGATCGGCGGCTTCCACGCCGCCCTTGGCGCCTTCGGTGGCGAGTGCGTCTATGCATCCGAGATCGACGAGGCGGCTGCGAAGGTCTACGAGCTCAACTGGGGATCAAGCCTCACGGCGACATCATCCCTGCGACCGAAGGCCCTCGCATGGAGGTGCCGAAGCACGACGTGCTTACAGCCGGGTTCCCGTGCCAGCCCTTCTCCAAGTCTGGGCAGCAGCGGGGCATGGACGAAGCGCGAGGAACCCTGTTCTGGAACATCTGCAGGGTGCTTGAGAAGCGCAAGCCGAGCCTCGTCATCCTGGAGAACGTCCGGAACATCGCTGGCCCACGGCATACACATGAGTGGGACGTGATCATTCGCTCCTTCGCGATCTGGGCTATCAAGTCTCCTCGACCCCCGCCGTGTTCTCGCCCCACCTCCTGCCCCCCGAGCGGGGAGGAAGCCCGCAGGTGCGGGATCGTGTATTCATTGTCGGCACGTACGTAGGGACCCGGCACTCGCATGTCGAGGTGCCTCCAGTTGTCACCGGCAGACGTCGACGGCTGGGATCCACACGACTGGGATCTGGAGAAGCACCTTCCGCTGCAGCCGGAAGCCGAGATCGTTCACCGCCAGCGCTACGCGATAAAGGAGAGCGAGGTGCGCTGGGTGAGTGCATGGGCCGAGTTTGTCGACCGCCTGAGGGCGGACGGCATCGGGAAGTTGCCTGGCTTCCCTGTCTGGGGAGACCACTTCGTCCGACATCAACGATCTCGAGATACCACCGGCACCCCACATGGAAGGCGAACTTCCTTGTCAAGAACGCGCTCTTGTACACGCCCCACAAGGAGTCATCGACGATTGGCTCCTCACCTGGGACAACCTGTCGACTTCCCGCCATCTCGTCGTAAGTTCGAGTGGCAAGCTGGCGAGTCCCCCGACTCTGGCACACTTCATGCACTTCCGACCGTCAGGGATCCGCGCCAAGCGGCTTCCTACGTCCCTGCCATGGTGGCTATCACGCAGACGACATCATAGGCGACCAGCGACGCCGGTTTACACCAGTCGAGGGTTCGCGGCTGCAAGGACTCCCCGAAGGTTTCGACTTCGGGGACCAGCCTGAACCGCTCTCCTACAAGCAACTTGGGAACGGTGTCTCAGCTGGCGTCGTCTATCACGTCGCACGCGAGGCAATCGCAGCAGGGGCCACGGCGCTAACGGCACGAGCTCCTGGCCTGGTGGCGGCTGTTAGCCAGGCTCCCGGGGGCATCCCGTACGCGAGGGACCGCTACGTCGGGAGTTAGCGCCGATCAGAGCTTGTGCCGCTGCCGGTGTGCGTCAAAACTCACGGCCGACGGACGAGCAGTCTCGCTGTTGGGCAGCCTAAGAGGTGCCCATCCAGACCTTGTCCGGATTCGTTCCCCTTGGCATGCTCTGGTGCACGACCAGGGCCCACTGGTTTGTGTCAACTGCGATGAGACCAAGGTCGAAGAGAGTGTGGACGTCCGACCGCAACAGGAGCCCATTGTCCGTCGTCATGGGGCCGCCCTCCGAGAACGGGGTGATGTGTGCTGCCTCAAGCACTTCGATCGTGTCCGCTTCGGTTATGGCACAACGGCTCTCGTAGGCTTGCAGTAAGGCGGCTCGAAAGGCCGGCTGTCCTTGTCGCTTTCTGATCAGGGACAAGACAAATTTGTTGTCACTGGTGGAGTCGATGTCAGCGGGATCGGTGGTGTCGGCAAGTTCTTGCATCGCGTCAGATGAAGAGAGCGCGTTTGTGCCGGGGGTGCTGTGCTCAATGCCGCGCCAAAGGGTCTGGAAGGCCTTGACCTTCACGTTGCCGCCACCTTGCGACTTCGTAAGTTCGGACGACATCTTTGTCGGGTCCCACGTCCGCCAACGGCCTCCACCAAGGCCCGCATCGTCGCAGCTGGTTTCCCTGATACGGCACACCGAGCGCCTCGGAGACGCGTTCAAACCATATTAAGTCGGTGGTGTCCCCGCTCGAGTGCCATGGCCCTGCAGAGCCTTGGACTTCCGGAATGCCGAGCGCGTCAGTGATGTACTTGGGCCACTCTGTCTTCTTTAGCTGGGGAGTCGTTGGCGTCATGATGCGGCACCTGTCAACCTGTCAATTGCTGCGCCGTACTGCTGCTCATTCAGGGTCCCGTCCTCCAGTAGACGCTTGAGATCGCGGATCTGCGAGACCAATGACAGGTCGGCACCGCTCGCCACGTCCGCGAACATCGCCCTCAGCCGCGGGAAGTTCACTGTGTCCACCAGGAGCCTGACTGCCTCGAGAGCAGGATCTCGGACCGCGGCGCCTGGATTCGTTGGCATCGCAAGGTCGATGACACACTCGGGATGCCGCTGGGCATGAGTCTCTTACCTCGGTCTTCGGCAACTTCGTTCGAGTCCTTCCCGAACAGCACCTGACGCACTACCTCCGGGTGGCCCTCGGGATCGACAGCACAAGTCCAGGTAGCTCGGGAGAGGAAGACCGTCGACACGACGAGGCCGGCGCCTGGTCCCCCCTGGCCGTTGGTGATGGTGAAATACCCGCCTTGCCTGTAGGAGGTCTTCACCGACCAGAGGGCGCGTGCCTCGCCGAGGACGTTGATGGTGTCGTGCCCGTCCGCTCCGTGGCCTTCGGGAAGAGTGACCAGTCCCGGCCCGGTAGGCGGCGAGGGTCAGGATCCACTCCCCGATGGCGCCAGTGATGAAGCGCAGTCCCCTGTCCGAGGGGTTGTAGGTCTCCACTGCCAGGCGTAGAGCCCACTCTGTCTCCTGACGCAAACCCGGATCCTTGGTGAAGGCCTGTCTCAGCTCGTCGAACTCGGGAGACCCGCTGCCACCGGTGAGGGGCTGCGGTGCAGGGCCAGAACTTGGTCCGGGTGGTCCTGGAACAGGTGCAGCCCGGGGCGGTGTGGTGTTGTGAGCGACGGCCGATCGCCGTCATGAAGATGAGACACAACTAGGGTTTAGCACCGCCATCGTGTCCCGTGGACGAATCGACGAAACGCACGAGGTCAAGGTCCCGAGAGCTGTCGGGAACGGCGAGTCGAGGGGGCAGGTTCGGGCTTGCCCAACGCTTGAGCAAATCGCGCCAAAATTGATTGGTCCCGTCGTCAGTGGCGGCTCAGGGATGCTGGTGCAGGGCGAGGCGTCTCTGGTAGGCAGCCAGGACCCTGTCCGCGGCAGCCCTTCTACCGCTTCGTGCTCCCAGCATCGGAGGGGTTCCCAGCCAGCATCCAAGAGCCACGATCTGTGTCGCGGTCTGCGCCCGGTTGCGATCGATCTTCCAGACCCACCACTCGGCGTTTGACCGGGGCTGTACGTAGTGCTCTGGACACCCGTGCCAGAAGCATCCGTCGACGAAGATGGCAACCTTGACGCGGGTCAACGCGATGTCGACGCGCCGCCGCGCCCGTCCCGGCACGGGAACCTGCACCCTGAACCGAAGCCCTCGCGCATGAAGTTCACGCCGGAGTGCAAGTTCCGGTCCGGTGTCCGTCGGGCAAGAGTTGACATACGCTTTGACAGCGCCTCACCCGGTGGGAGTCGAGGTGGCTCTTGGATCACGAATCGACGTTAAACCACTGAGCGATGCGTGTAGCAGCGGCCATCTGTCCCCACACTCAGCGTGAAAGGGTGGCAGTTCAGTGTTGGCTGTGGAATGGAGCCATACGGCCTACTGTTCGACCTTGGGCGATTCCGTGGGCGTGACGACGCCTGAGTGCCGTCACGCCCACCGCGTTGCGGGTCAGATGCCCATAGCACTCTTTAGGTCGTCGTAGGCGGCTACTCGGCTCTGGTAGGCGTTCCTAGTGGCAGCAGAGGTAGTCCCGTCGGTCTTGGACACCTTCGTCACCACGACACCTGTATTGGTCCACAGGGGGTTGTCGAGGGAGAAGAACTCCACAACATCGCCTTTAACCCGGAGGGGGACAACTTGACTCGACGTGGGGTGGATCTTGGTCCTCTTCGAGTCCTCGGCCAGCGTTACTTTCAGGCCACTGAGGCGATTGAGCGCCGACAGATTTGTCGAGTTTGACCGCATGTAGTCGGCCAGCCGAACATAGGCATGAATCATGACGGCGGCCGCGGCGACGCTGTCTTGGCGAGCCGCCTTCCGCTCAGCAAGCGAGAGAACTCCAACTTCTCGCCAGCCGTGACAAGTCGGTTCCAGTTACTGGTCCACGTATTTCAGTTCGTCGGCGTACGCGGTGGGGTTAGACACATCCTGGCCGTACCCGTCCTTGAAAGCCGTGACGATGGTGTTGTACGCCGCCACCTTCTTGCTCTCCCGGGCTACGGAGTTCTGGATCTTTTCGACATTGTCGAGGCCGAGACGCGGTTTTTCCCAGGACAAACTCTTTTGACGAGACGCTCCAGATCGTCGCGCTGGAAGGCCATTCGCGCAACGGTCTCGTTGACCGGCTTGCCATCCTGGTTGTAGGCGTCAAACACCAACGGCGCCGACAGGTCATCCGGGTCAGTGGGATCCTGAGTCTCCGGCACCATCCAGATACGGATCGAGACACGACGGTCCGGATCCAACGTGCGTAGGGGCGCTCTAGCATCCATCATCGCCCGGTGCCGGGTAGCCGAGTCGGGGGTTTTGATATTGATCACGCCGCCCGCACGCGGGTGCACGTATGTACTTGCCTGCACCCTGGTCGTAAATGATCTCGTGGTGATCAGGGTCGATGTTCCATGAGAGGTTGCCCATGACCCCCCTGCCCTGCGACAGCTTCTCGGTCCAGGTTCTTTGCCGCACCGACCGACGCTTGAAGCGCTCACCCCGTTTCGTCGTGACGACCTCATGGTCGGGACGAATGTTGCCCACCTCAAGATCGCCCGATTCGACGGCTTCCATTAGTTGTTCGATCGTGACGGCGATCTCGAAGACAACATTATTGTCTGCTCCGTCATTGGATTCGATCACACGGTCGAAGATCAGTTCTGTAGCCATCGCAAGTCCCTCTGCTCTCTAGACCCGGTAACTTGTGTCGCCGGAACTGCCACTGTACGGATCTATACACAGTAACGCAAGGAAACATGTACGTAGATCCGTAGAAAGTTGAAACCGGGGAGGGCGCGGACGCCCACGCCTTGCCCAGTTCGATCCCGTTGGGCACTACTCGCGAAGGCACGGTTCACGCTCGGTGCTGACGGCTGACGAACCGGCCGGCGCGAACATCCAATCGGCGCGCGCACTTCACAAACCGGGCGCGACCTAGCAGGCTGTGGTGGCACAGAGCGGCTGTTCAGAGCCGTGCGCTACGGGAGGTGCCCGCCAGTGACTTCAACCACCAGTCGTCTCGAAGCGACGCTCGCGCCGTGCGGCCGGTCGACAGCCGGCGAACGCACCGTGACCGAGGACCAGCATGGACTGATCACCGAGCACACGACGTACGACTGCGGCTGCAAGAGCTC
This sequence comes from uncultured Actinomycetota bacterium, assembly GCA_963811585.1. Taxonomy (GTDB): domain Bacteria; phylum Actinomycetota; class Actinomycetes; order Propionibacteriales; family Nocardioidaceae; genus JACDHG01. The sequence continues at coordinate 43,379 of CAWERR010000002.1, read as the reverse complement.
GAAGGAGGAGTACCACGACGGCAGCGTGCACTTCATGCTCGTCCACCACAAAGGCAAGGTGCTGGTCGACCAGCTGCTGAGCGGTGGGTGACGGCGACTTCGCCGCCGCACACGACGTGCTCCTGGTCGGCGGGGGCGGTGCCGGCCTGCGCGCCGCAATCGCCATCGCCGAGACCAACCCGAACCTCGACGTAGCCGTCGATCTCCAAGGTCTACCCGATGCGCAGCCACACCGTGTCCGCCGAGGGCGGCGCCGCCGGAGTCATCGCCGAGGACGACACGCTCGACGAGCACATCTACGACACCATCTCGGGCAGCGACTGGCTCGGCGACCAGGACGCCATCGAGTACTTCGTCGAGCAGGCACCGCGCGAGCTGCTGCAGCTCGAGCACTGGGGCTGCCCGTGGAGCCGGCAACCTGACGGGCGCATCGCCGTGCGGGCCTTCGGCGGCATGAAGAACATGCGCACGTGGTTCGCCGCCGACAAGACCGGGTTCCACATGCTGCACACGCTGTTCCAGACGTCGCTGAAGTACGACCGCCGTGACCCGGTACGACGAAGGCTTCGTCACCAAGCTGCTCGTGGACGACGGCCGGGTGCACGGCGTCGTCGCGATCGAGCTGCTCAACGGCAAGATCCACACGATCGCTGCGAAGGCCGTCATCCTCTGCACCGGCGGCGGCGGCAAGGTCTTCCCGTTCACCACGAACGCCAACATCAACACCGGCGACGGCATGTCCCTGGCCTACCGTGCCGGCGCGCCGCTGAAGGACATGGAGTTCGTCCAGTACCACCCGACCGGCCTGCCGTTCACCGGCATCCTGATCACCGAGGCGACCCGGGCCGAGGGCGGCTGGCTGCTCAACAAGGACGGCTACCGCTACCTGCAGGACTACGACCTCGGCACCCCCTCACCGACACCCGTGATGCGCAGCATGGAGCTCGGTCCGCGCGACCGGCTGTCGCAGGCGTTCGTGCACGAAGTCGAGAAGGGCCGCACCACCGACTCGCCGTACGGACCGATCGTCCACCTCGACCTCCGCCACCTCGGCGAGAAGATGATCGAAGCCAAGCTCCCCATGGTGCGCGAGCTGTGCCGGTCGTACGAACGCATCGACCCGGTGACCGAGCTGATCCCGGTCCGGCCCGTCGTGCACTACATGATGGGCGGCGTCCACACCGACATCGACGGCGCGACGCCCATCGCGGGCCTGTACGCCGCCGGCGAGACCGCGTGCGTGAGCATCAACGGCGCCAACCGGCTCGGCTCGAACTCGTTGCCCGAGCTGCTGGTCTTCGGCGCCCGGGCAGGCAAGGCGGCCGCGGAGTACGCCGGCAGCGCCAGCGCACCCTCCTCCGGCCATCGCCAGCCAGGCCGCCGACGAGGTACGCCGGCTCGAGCGCGACCTGCTCGGCAAGGGCGCGGGGAGCGAGAAGGTCTCCGCGATCCGCGACCGAGATGCAGACGACCATGGAGGACAGCGCCGGGATCTTCCGCACCGGGCCCTCGATGGCCAAGGGCGTCGACACCCTGGCCGAGCTGCAAGCAGCGGGCGCGCAACGTCGGGGTGGCCGACACGAGCCCGTCGTTCAACACCGAGCTGACCGCGGCGCTGGAGCTGGCGAACATGCTCGACATCGCCGAGTGCATCCTGCAGTCGGGGCTGAAGCGCGAGGAGTCCCGCGGCGCCCACCAGCGCACCGACTTCCCGGCCCGCGACGACGAGCAGTTCCTCGCCCATCTGCTGATCAGCCGCAACGATGACGGGACGTCGCGCGTCGAGCGGCTCCCGGTGACGATCACCCGGTGGCCACCGGGCGAGCGGACCTACGGGAGGTAGCCATGGCGGACAGCATCGAACTTGTGGTGTCGCGGTACCGGCCCGACACCGACTCCGAGCCGGGGACGCAGGAGTACGACGTACCCCTGCGCGAGGACTGGTCGGTCCTCGACGCGCTCAACCACATCAAGGACGAGATCGACCCCACCCTGTCCTTCCGCTGGTCGTGCCGGATGGGCATCTGCGGCAGCTGCGGGATGAACGTCAACGGCGAGCCCGAGCTGACGTGCGGCACGTTCCTCGTCGACTACGCGCCCGGCCCGATCCGCATCGAGCCGCTCGCGAACTTCCCCATCATCCGCGACCTCGTCATCGACATGAGCGACTTCATGCGCAAGCTGCCGCGGGTCAAGCCGTGGATCATCCGCGACGAGGAGCAGGAGCAGTCGATCGACGACGGCGAATACCTGCAGACGCCGGAGGAGCTCGACGTCTTCAAGCAGTTCAGCATGTGCATCAACTGCATGCTCTGCTACGCCGCCTGCCCGGTCTACGGCCTCGACCCCGAGTTCATGGGCCCGGCCGCGATCGCGCTCGCCGAGCGCTACGACCTCGACTCCCGCGACCACGGCACCCGCGAACGCCTCGACGTACTCATCGAGCACGAGGGCGTCTGGGGCTGCACGTTCGTCGGCGAGTGCACGGCGGTCTGCCCCAAGCACGTGGACCCCGCCGGCGCCATCCAGCGCTACAAGCTGAAGGCCGCAACAGAGTCCATGAAGTTGCTGATGCCGAGGGGTCTCGCGGTGAGCGACCTGCGCACCTACCGGCACTCCGTCCAGACGTTCTGGTGGCTCAAGAAGCGGTCGTACTTCATCTTCGTGATGCGCGAGCTGAGCAGCATCTTCATCGCCTGCTTCGTCGTCTTCCTGCTGGTCCTCATCACCGCCGTCGGTCGGGGCGAGGAGGCGTATGACGACTTCCTCGACTTCGCCTCGCACCCGATAGTCGTGGCCTGGAACGTGATCGCCTTCGCCTTCGTGGTGCTCCACGCGATCACCTGGTTCAGCCTGACGCCGAAGGCGATGGATGCCCGGCTCGGCGGCCGCCCGGTGCCCTGCCTCGTTGATCATCGCCTCGCAGTACGTCGGGCTCGCGGTGGTCTCCGCCTTCATCTACTGGCTGGTGACCGGATGACCAAGCTACGCGTCGACGCCGTTCGTGTGGCTCATGTTCAGCGGTGGGGGAGTGATGGCCGCGATCTTCCTGCCCAGCCTCGCGTTCCTCTTCGCGCTCGCCTACCCGCTCGGTTGGCTGGACGCGCCGGATCACGACCACCTCGAGGCCGTGATCGGCAACCCGCTGACCATCCTCGTCTTGTTCGGCCTGTTCGTCATGATGCTGGTCCACAGCGCGCACCGTTTCCGCTACACGCTGTACGACGGTCTGCAGATCCAGTCGAAAAAGGGCACCGCCGTCGTCTGCTACGGCAGCGCCGCCATCATCTCGCTCGTAGCACTCCGCGTCCTCCTGTGAGACCGGCGCCTGTTGCGCCGTCAGGTGGGTGAGGTTCGACCGGAGGCTCGAGGAGCTGCTGTCCGATTTCGCGGGCCGCCGCGGGATGCTCGACGAGGGCCAGGATTCGGTTGGCCATGAAGCGAGCAGTGCGGACCGGAGTGCCGCCTCGCGTCACCTCGACGACTTCGACGATGCCACGGCCGGTGTTGATCTCCACCCGCCGACCATTGCGGGTCGCAACGACGTCGTACGTGCGGACTTCGCTGCCCGCATCGATCACAGGTAGGGGGTCATCTTGCTGGGGACTGAATTCTCCCTGCGGGGTGTCCGGCGCCTTCGACCTGACGTCTCGTTGATGCGCACGGACTAGTTGTGCTGCTTGTGCTCGCCTTGGATGGCGGCGACTCGGCTGCGCGCTGGTCAGATCAGCTAGGGCCGTCCGAGATCGCCGCGAGTACGAGTTTGCGGACGTCGTCGGCGCCGGGCATGGCAAGTGCCCGGTGGGCGACCTCGGCGCAGGTCCTGAGGTCGAGTTCTCGTATGGCCGCCTTGACCCGGGGTACGGCGGGCGGTGAGACGCTCAGCTCGCGCACGCCGAGCCCGATGAGCACGGGAATGGCCAACTCGTCGCAGGCTGCCTCGCCGCACACGGCCACGTCGATGCGACCTCGCGCTGTGTCGCACACCTGCTGGATCAGGCTGAGCACGCCGGGGTCGAGTGCGTCGGACAGGGCCGCCACGGCGCCGTTCCCGCGTTCGGCCGCGAGCGTGTACTGGGTGAGGTCGTTGGTGCCGATGCTGACGAAGTCGACGTACGGCAGGAAGGCCTCCATCTTGAGCGCGGCGGCGGGTACCTCGATCATCGTGCCGATCCGCAGACCTTCAGGGAGGCCAGACGGGCCGGCTGCGTCGGTGAGGATGTGACGCGCCTCGATCATCTCAGCGGGCGTCGACACCATTGGGATCATGACGCTGATCGGGTGTCGCCGCGCGGTGTGGCAGATTGCGACCATCTGGTCGTGCAGCAAGTCTGGATGCTCGAGGCTGAGCCGGATACCGCGCTGCCCGAGGAACGGGTTCGACTCCGCCGCCATCGGCAGGTACGGGAGCGGCTTGTCTCCGCCGACGTCGAGGGTCCGCAGCGTGACCCGGCGACCGGCCATGGCGTCGGCGATCGCTTCGTACACGCTCTGTTGTTCCTCGATGGACGGTGCACCGCTCCTGTCGAGGAACAGGAACTCGGTACGCACGAGTCCGGCGCCGTCGGCCCCGCACCGTAGCGCGGCATGGGCATCGTTCACCGATCCGAGGTTGGCGGCCACGACCATAGTTGTGCCGTCGCGTGTCACGGCCGGATGCTCGGCTACAGCGAGCTCCTGTCCGCGTTGCTCAGACCGCTCCGAGGCGCGTCGTCGGTACTCGTCCAGCAGCTCAGCTGACGGGTCGACGTGAAGCTCACCTGAGCTGCCGTCGAGCAAGACGATGGTCCCCTCGGGAACCGTCAGGATGGCGCGGCCGGCCGCCACGACAACCGGGATGTCGCGTGCTCGGGCCAAGATGGCAGCGTGCGACGTCGGACTCCCCTCGGCCAGGACGACGCCGGTAACGAGGTCCAGATCCAGGCCGGCTGTCTCGACCGGCGTTAAGTCGGTGGCCACCAGCACACCCTGCGCCGACATCTGCCGCGCGGGTTCTCCCGTAAGGCCACGAAGCACCTGTGCCCCGACGGCATGGACGTCTGCGGCGCGCTCTCTCAGATAAGGGTCTGGCAGGTCTGCCCATGCGCGTTCCACGTCGGACACACAGTCGGTCCAGGCGGCGGTTGCCCCTGACCCTGCGCCGATCCTGGCCTTGACGTCGGCGAGCATGTCGGCGTCGGTGAGCAGGGACAGGTGCGCCTCGAAGATGCTTGCCTCCTCGGCACCGATGTCCCGCATCGTGAGGACGCGCACGTGCTCGATCTCCCGACGAACCGCCGCTACAGACTCGACGATGCGTCGCCACTCGGCAGCCGCATCTCCCACAGAGAGTTGGTCCCGGTCGACCACGACCGCGGTCAGCTGGCGAACTGGGCCTATCGCGATCCCCGGTGAGGCCGGCAGCGGACCATTGCGCTGGATGGTCGCGACGGGAGCCGGAGACGACGCTGCGTCGTCGATAGTCTCGTCGAACCGGCGCCTCGCGAGGGTGAGAAGGTGCTCCACGGCTTCTTCGGCCTGGGGCCCGGAGGCCCGAATCTCGACCTGGTGCCCGTGCAGCGCCGCCAGGGTCGCGACCCGGCTGAGGCTTCCGGCCGGCACCGGTCCGGCGCCCGTGCTGAGGTTGCGCAGCTGGACGGTCGCGTCGAGCCCCCGTACCTGGCTGACCAGTCGGGCGGCCGGTCGGGCGTGCAGCCCGTGGGTGTTGTCGACTGTGAAGACTCCCACGATCTCCGCATCCACCTCGTCGCTGGCTGCCGCACCGTCTGCATCGGTGGGAGATGACAGATGGGCGGACTTGCCCATCAACGCGGCGCGCGCCTCGGCCGCGACCTCCACCCTGTCGGCTCCGCCGGACGCCGCCACCGCAGCGACGACGAGACCCTCGACGATAGGGGCCGGTGAGAGTGTGACGCGATCGCGGACGGCGGGGTCGGGCAACAGGTCCAGCGCCAGCTCGGTGCTGAGCACGGCGCTTCCGAGGTCCATCAGGACGACGACGCCGGCTGGGCCGTCGGCCCGCTGGATCGCTTCCATGATGGTGATGGCGTCAGTTCCGAACGTCGTCTCGTCGAGACCTGCAGCGACTTCGATCGTCAAGGCTCGGCCATGCACCATCTCCATCGCCAGCGCTACCGCAGCGCCGGCGAGGGTGCGGCTGTGGGAGACGACGACCAGCCCGACGTTCGGCCCGGCCTCCGTGTCGACCGAGGCCACCGTCCCGCCCTCTGTAGGGTCGAGCGCACTCAGCTCACTGGGCATGGTGATGTCCTCTCGGCGCACGGACACGGACTAGAAGGTTGACTCGGTGGCTGCTTCGAGCAGGAGCGCAACGGTCGTCGCGCCGGGGTCCTGATGTCCCACGCTGCGCTCGCCGAGGTAGCTGGCCCGGCCCTTGCGCGCCAGCATCGGTGTGGTCGCGTCCCGACCCGCAGCGGCTGCATCACGCGCTGTTTTCAGCCCGGTGGCCAAGGTGGCGTGCCCCGCCAGCGCGATCTCCAACGCGTCGACGGCGGGCGCCAGCGCGTCGTACATCGTCTTGTCGCCAGGCCCGGCCTTGCCACGATCGATGACACCACCGAGCCCTGCCTTCAGAGCAGCCGCGACATCGGCTGCCGTGAGGGCCTCGGCCGCCCCGAACGAGCCACCCATCCGCAGGAAGAGCGTCCCGAAGAGTGGGCCGCTGGCCCCTCCAACGGTCGAGATCAGCGTGGACCCCACCTGGGAGAACATCGCTCCCGCCGTTGACGGGGGGTTGCCGTCGAGCGCCTCCACAGCGGCTTTCAAGCCCCGGTCCATGTTCGACCCGTGATCGGCATCGCCGATCGCCGCGTCGAGCTCGGTCAGGTGGTCGCGGTTTGTTGCGACCAGGTGGGCGAAGGTACGCACCCACTGTTCGAGGGCCGCCGCGGTGACGTTCTCGACCATCGCCTCAGATGCCCCAACGCAGCGCAGGGGTGCTGACGGGAGCGTCCCAGAGGGTGAGCAGCTCGTCATCGACCTTGAGCAAGGTGATCGACGCTCCGGCCATCTCGAGCGACGTGATGTATGAGCCGACGAGCGACCGGGCGATCTGAACGCCGCGCCCACCTAGGATCTTCTGAACCTCGTTGAACAAGACGTAGAGCTCGATCAACGGGGTGCCGCCCAGTCCGTTGACAAACGCGACGATCGGGTCTCCCTTGCTTAAGGACAGGTCGGTGAGAACGGGCTCGACCAGCAACGAGGCGATCTCGCTGGCGGGTGCTAGCGGGAGTCGCTCCCGGCCGGGCTCTCCATGGATGCCGACGCCCAACTCCATCTCGCCCTCGCCGAGGTCGAACGTCGGTTTGCCTGCAGCTGGCACCGTGCACGACGTGAGTGCCACGCCCATGCTGCGGCCGTTCGCGTTGACGGTGCGGGCGACCTCAGCGACCTGGTCGAGGTCACGACCCTGTTCGGCTGCCGCGCCAGCGATCTTCTCGAGCAGGACGGTGACGCCGACCCCGCGGCGCCCGGCGGTCCAGGTGCTGTCCTGGACGGCCACGTCGTCGTCGGTGACCACCGAAACGACGCGCGCACCGGTCTCTGCCGCCGCCAGCTCGGCCGCCATCTCGAAGTTCATGACGTCGCCGGTGTAGTTCTTCACGACATGCAACACACCCGCGCCACCGTCCACCAGCTTGGTGGCCGCCAGCATCTGGTCAGGTACCGGCGAGGTGAAGACCTCGCCGGCACACGCGGCGTCGAGCATGCCCAGGCCGACGAACCCGCCGTGGAGAGGCTCGTGCCCCGACCCACCGCCTGCGATGATGCCCACCTTGTTCTTCTTCGGGGCGTCACCGCGATAGATGACCTTGTGCTGATGGTCGACCTGGAGCTCTGGATGAGCCCCTTCGATTCCGCGTAGTGCCTCGACCACGACGTCTTGCGGGTCGTTGATCAGTTTCTTCATGAGAATCCCTTCCGGATCCGGTTTGTGCGGTTCGGTCACACGTTGCTGGTCTGGGCGGCGGTCGCCGGCTCGGTCTTGGGGTCACCGAGGTCGACGCCGGCACTGGTCGTCTCGCGGTCGTGCGGAGTCTGCGTCAGCAGGCCGTAGAGGAGGGCTGCACAGACGCCGGCCAGTAGCTCGGCGATCACGTAGACCGGTAGCTGCCCCCACTTCACATCGCCGCCTGCGATTTGTTGGACGAGCATCGGCCCGACCGTGCGAGCGGGGTTGATCGACGCCCCTGTCGCCGGGGCGACGGGGATGATTGCGGCGAACACGACCAAGCCGATCGCGACGCCGGCGAACCCGGCGGCGGCCTTGCGGTGGATGACGCCGAAGATGGTGAAGACGAGGATGAAGGTCCCCACGAACTCCGCGGTGAACGCCTGCGCCGTGCTGATGTCGCCGTACGACGCGACGCCGAGGCCGACGTCACTGGCTTTCATGCCCAGCACGCCGATGATCGCGGTTGCGCCGACGATGGCGCCCACGACCTGCGCGCCGATGTACGCCGGTACCTGGCTCCACGGGAACTTGCCGCTGGCGGCAAGCCCTAGCGTGACAGCCGGGTTGATGTGGTTGCCGCCGATGTGCCCGAGGGCGTAGACGGTGGCGACCACGATGGTCCCGAACGCCAGCGAAATCATGCCGAGGTCGGCCATCGTGAAAGGCGCGTCCCCGTTGACGATCAAGGTGGCAGGCACTGCCCCCACCCCGATGAACACCAAGAAGGCCGTCCCGATGGCCTCAGCGCCCAGGCGCTGGAGCAGAGTGGTTTCGTCAAGCATGTCCGTGTCACATCCTTCGCTAGAAGAGTTCGAACGAGATTCGACATCGTCGAATATGCTGGGGAAGTTACACCTGTGATTCACTAGTGCGCAAGAGTTTTCGAGAAATCAGTCACGGTGGAAGGGGACAGATGTGATCCAATCGGTCGACCGCGCAATCCGGATTCTGACCGAGCTCCAGGGCGCCAGACGGATGAGCCTGTCGGAGCTGGCCGCCGCCTTGGGGCTCGCGCCTTCGACGACTCACGGAATCGTCCGCAGCCTGGTCGAGCACGGGATGGTCGTGCAGGAGCGTGGCTCCAGCCGCTACCAGCTCGGCCCTGCCGTACTCCGGCTCGGCAACGTCTACCTGGACACCCTAGAGCTCAGGTCGAAGGCCATCCCCTGGGCGGAGGACCTCGCCCGCCGTACCGGATTCTCGGTACGGACTGGCGTCTTGCTCATTGACGACGTCGTGATCATCCACCACGAACCGCGTCCGGACGGCAGCCGGCAGATGCCGGAGGTGGGCATCGTCATTCCCGTCCACGCCAGCGCTCTCGGCAAGGCCATGCTCGCCTTCCTGGGGGAGGACGAGAAACGGGTCCTCGCCGGAGAGTTACGCAGCATGACGGGTGAGACCGTGACGTCGCCCGAACGGCTTCACGACCAGTTGGACCACGTTCGCTCCGCCGGAATCGCCGTGGAACAGGACGAGGCGGTGATCGGAGAGAGCTCACTGGCGAGCCCGGTTTTCGACTCGTCCGGGGAAGCAGTGGGGGCCATGGCCGTCGTGATGTCCTCCGGCAGCGACCTTGCCCGCCTTGAGGTCAGGAACCTGGTGCGTGAGACCGCACGCGCGGTCTCTCGAGAACTCGGCGCCGCCGCCTGGCCTGCGCGTCTTCTCGGTCAAGCAGCGGCCAGCGTGAGTGACTCACGAGCGGGGATCCTCGGTAAGTGATCTGCTGACAGCCCGGTTGACTGACGAGACAGGACCTCAGTCGGCCGCACATCCTCGTGGAGCGAGGCTTGCCCAGGCCGTCGGTGGGTACCCGACACGCAGTGCACTCCGGGATTAACACCTACGAGCGTGGGACAGGTGCAGCGATTTCCGCGTCGTTTAGCCGTTTGATCGCGACTGTGCCGGCGTCCAGGTCGTGGTGCACGTAGGCGGCTTTGATCGGGCGCCCAAGTTTGGTGACCAATGCCTCAGTAGCCGGCTGCCTCCGTGACCGGCTGCGTGAAAAGTGCACTAAGTACGGGTGTTGTACCTCGCTGCCAAGAACCTTCTCCTCGTCTCCCCGCAGGTGGTTGCCACCTGAACCGGACATGACCCAGGTGCACTCTCGTCAAGGTGGGTCTTGCCGCCGATGTTGCCGCCCGTGCTCGCAGCCTGGCGTCGGCCGGGCTCAGGACTTCTTGGCCTTCTGGGACTTCCTGGGTTGGGAGCGAACGACTAGGACTGGACACGGCGCGTAGTGCTGCACCCGCTGTGCGGTGCTGCCGATGAGCACGCTCTCGCTGATCCCCCCGCCTCCTGCGGCGACCACCACGAGCCCGGCGTCGTACTGCTTGGCCGCCTTGATGATCTCGTTGGCAGGCGAGCCGGAGCGCACGCGCTTGTGCACCTTGGGTCCCCACTTGTCGAACTCGGCGGCGATGGTCGCGACGGCGTTCTCGGCCGCCTCGACGGAAGGACAGCGTGTCCCACGACGCCTTCTGCGCGCTGTCGGAGAGCTCGTCGGCGAAGGCCACGGCGGCCAGCGGACGAATGACGGCCACCACCGAGACGTCGGTGATGGTGGCCGGGTCGGCGAAGGACTTCAGGAGGCGTGCGGCAGCCAGGGACTGCTTGGAGCCGTCGGTGGCGACGATGACGTGCATCAGCGGTCTCCCAACCTGTCGGAGGTGGTGGCTGAGCCGGAGGTGCCGGCGGATCCGGACTTGCTGCCGAAGAGCTTCTCCGCGACGTAAAGCACCCCACCCACGGCGAGCAGCGCTGCGCACCAGAGCAGCGACTTCGGGTCGTCGTAGATGACGTAGTAGAGGATCGCGAGGTTGCCGACCAGCCCCAGGACGAGCAGGGGCGTGTTGGCCCGGAACGCGCGCTCGTCCTCGTCGCGGCCGCGCAGCTTGAGGCACGTCACGATGACGAGCGCGTAGATCGCGAGGAGGAAGACCACCGTCACCAGGGCGAGCCGGTTGACCAGGTCGAGGTTGCCGCCGGCCTCGAGGACCAGCGTCCCGGTGATGAGCAGGGCTGCCACCACGAGACCGCTGAAGAGCAGCCCGACCCAGGGGCTGCGCCGGGTCGGGTGGATCTTGGCGAAGACCCCTGGGACGACGTCCTCGCGGGCCATGCCGTAGAGAATGCGCGGCTGCGTGACGAGCGTGACCAGGGTGGTGTTGGTAATCGCGACGAGGGCGATGACCGTGAAGATGGTGGTCATGACGTCGGTGGAGAACGGCAGGATGCCCTGCCTGACGACCTCGAGCAGGGCGACGTCGGAACCGGCGAGCTGGTCGGTGGGCACCGTCAGCGCCGCCGCCATGGAGACCAGCACGTAGACGAGGCCAGCCACGACCATGCCTCCGATGAGCGATCGCGGGAAGGCCTTGTACGGGTCGATGGTCTCCTCGGCCACGTTGGCGGTGTTCTCGAAGCCCGTCATGGCGAAGAAGGAGAGCGCCACGCCGGCGAGGACCGCCAGCGCCGGGTTGCCCGCGACGCTGATGTCAGTGAGCGTCCCGAAGTCGGCTTTGCCCTGGGCGATGTAGTAGATCGCGATGATGATCACGATGAGCAGGCCGCTGAGCTCGACGAAGGTCATCAACATGTTCATCACCACCGACTCGGTGATGCCGATGTAGTTGATAAGCACCAGGACGGCGACGAAGACGAGCGACACCAGCAGCGCCGGCGGCCCGCCCCACAGCTCGCCGAAGTACGACGCGAAGCCGGCCGCGAGCGAGCCGCTGGCCGCGAAGCTGGCGGCAAGGAACGACACGGTGACCAGGAAGGTGAGTGCCTTGTTGCCGAACGCCTTCTGGACGTACAGCGAGGATCCGGCGGCCTGCGGGTACTTCGTCACCAGCTCGGCGTACGCCGATCCCGTGATCGCCGCGACCGCGACCCCGGCGGCGAACGCCAGCCAGAACGCCCCACCTACCGCAGCGGCGACGAGGCCGATGAGCACGTAGATCCCCGACCCCAGCACGTCGCCCAGGGTGTAGAAGAAGAGCTGCCGACCGGTGATGGACCGCTTGAGACCGCCGCTCGTCAGCAAGGTCATCGTCGACGGTCGGAGTGCTGTGGGCCACGGCTGAGCCTCGAATCGAGAAGGGCGGGGTACCTCGAGCCCACCGCGTTCCGGCCCCGTTGTCAATCAGTCCCACCTCAGCAGGTCGCGCGGTCAGCAGAGCCGCGGTCGCTCGTCCTCGTCAGCTCGTGCCGGAACAGCTGCGCAGCACCACGGACGTGTAGGTCTCCATTGCTTCACGGAGATGAAGAGCTCCCTCCCGACCTCGCTGCAGGCGTAGCCGCGGGCGATTCGCCGCATCACCTCGCGCTAGGTGAGCCCGTTCAGGTCCTCGTCGACGCCGGCGATCGCGCCCGACAGAAGCTCACGGGAGTTCTGACGCCGCTTGCTACGCAGCGCCGAGGCAGCGCGCTCCATGCATGCAGCAATGCCGGCGACGCACGCAAGCCGGACGTCCGCAGCGACAGCGCGGTCCCGGGTCCAGCCCCGGGGAGCCCGCTCCGGGGCTCTCATGCTGTGGACGCGCCAGGCCCTGCGCCGAGCATCGGCGCGCGGCGACCGCCTAGGTGTGGCCTTGACAGAAGCCGCCGATCTGCTGGGCTGGTCCCATGCGGACGCTAGGCAACAGCTTGTGGCTGGTACTCGCCGGGTTCTGGCTCGCTATCGGCTATGTCATAGCCGGGTTGCTCGCATTCGTGCTCATCGTCACAATCCCATCCGTCAGCGCCTCCATCCGCCTGGTGTGGCGGCGATGACACCGACGGCAAGGAGAAGATCATGAGCGACTCGGATGTACGCGAACTATTCCTGCAGGCGATCGCCCACGACGATTCGGCGGCGATGCGCGAAGGCATCGAGAGGTTGTTCGGGCTGACAGGGGACGGACTCTCTCCGGAGTCGGAGTATCGGCTTCGCCACGCGGACTACGTGATGGACATGCCCCAGTCGGACGAGCGCATCCGTGGACGTGACGCCATGCGCGCGATGCAAGAAGCTTTCCCGGTGCCCCCCTCGATCACCTTGCGCAGAGTGGTGGGGTCCGGGCAGGTCTGGGTCGTCGAAGGAATGAACGACTACGCCGGGGACGTGTGGCACGTCGTAGTCATCTTCGAGTTTGAAACAGATGGGTCGATCATTCGCGATACTCGCTACTACACGCAGAAGTCGGAGGCGCCCGCCTGGCGGGCTGAATGGGTGGAGTCGCTCGATTAACCGTCGGCGTTGTCGATAGCGACCGCGGCTCGAAGGTGGCGCGCGATCTCAGCAGTGCTTCCTCTCGAAGGCGTGCACGTGCTTCTCGGCGTTCGCGGCGTCGTCATTCGGCACATGGGCCACTGGTAGTCCACCGCGTTCACGCATCGAATTGAGCATCGTGTCGACATGGGGAGTCAGAGTGGCTGGGGCCGCGCTTATGAGCGCATCCAGCAGGGCGGCGTTGTTGAGCACGAAGGCCCGCTCGGCCGCCTCGTAGTCTGCCGGCGATGCGTCCCGGCCCAGACCGCCGAACGCCTTCTCTCCCGCAGCTCCGAGGCGTTGGGTGATTCGGCAGTAGCGATCAGGGTTACCGAGCTGCGGCACCGGATCGGTGGTCTCGACAGGCTCGACCGACGTACTGCGCTCGACCGCCGTATTGCGCTCGACCGCCGCATTGCCGGACGGGTCGTCGGAGCACGCGGTGCTGAGCAGCAACGCTCCCGCGACGATGAGCAGACTCTTGACTCTCATGGTTCCTCCTGGTTCGCCGGGCGCCTTCGCCTGCGGTCCCACGACAAACTAGGGATCACACCTGCCTCGCCGCGTCGGCCGCGAACCCGATCTTGAGCTCCTGCTAGGTGAGGAGAAGATCAGACGAGACGTCATCCCCGAGTCGGATGATGGGGCAGCAGCCGGCGACTAGCATGCGAAGGATGCGGGGATACGCAGGCGTTCGGGACCGGGTGACACCACGTCCGCTCGACGCTGCCATCGCTCTTGCTGCATTCGCCGTTGCCGAGATTGAGACCTGGCTGACAGACGGATATGAACCTCGCTGGGGCTATGCCGCCGCTGCCGCCGCGATGACCCTGCCGCTTGCGTGGCGGCGGATCGCGCCGATCCCTGTGAGTCTGCTGGTCTTCTCAGTCCTTATCGCGATGGACCTCGTGGATCATGGGCTTGACGCGGCATACATCATCGTGGCGCTCATCTTGGCCTTGTACTCCGTCGGCGCCTATTGCAGGCGTCGTACGGCGGTTCTAGGACTGCTCGGGGCGCTGGCCCTGCTCGCTGCGCTAATCACGATCGAGACGGGTCCGGGTGTCAGTGACTTCGTGTTCGTCGGAGCGATCGTCGCTGGCGCGTGGGCTTTCGGCGCGGTGGTGCGCGCGCGTAGCCAGGAGAACGAAGCCCTGGTCGAGCGGACCACCGTGCTCGAGCAGGATCGGGAGGCTCTCGTTGCGCAGGCGGTCGCCGAGGAGCGCGCCCACATCGCCAGGGAGTTGCACGACGTCATCGCACACTCCGTCAGCATCGTCGTCGTCCAGACCGCCGCGGTACGCCGACGGCTGCAGCGCGATCGCCCTGACGAGGCGACCCAGCTGGAGGCCATTGAGCAGACAGCGCGCCAGGCGATGCGTGAGATGCGGCGGCTGCTCGGGGTGTTGCTCGCCCAGGACAGCTCGATCGGCCTTGCTCCGCAACCCGGCCTGGACGATCTCACCGCTCTCGTGACGCAGATGCGAGAGGCCGGTCTACCGGTTGAGTTCCGGGTCGAAGGTCAGCCGACGCCGCTGCCGGCCGGCCTTGACCTGGTGGCATACCGCGTCGTCCAGGAGGCCCTGGTCAACGTCCTCAAGCACGCCAGCGGTGCCAGCGCCACGGTCGTGACGTCGTACGCCGATGAGGACTTGTCTCTCTGTGTGACCAACACAGCCAACGGACATCGTCCGGCGGCGGCTGACCCTGGCGGGCACGGATTGATCGGGATGAGGGAGCGAGTGCATCTGTACGGCGGCAGCGTGTCTGCCGGCGCCGAGCCGGGTGGCGGGTTCGCCGTTCGTGCCCGCCTGCCCCTTGGCACGCCGTGAGCATCCGGGTGGTGATCGTCGACGACCAAGCGATGGTGCGCACTGGCTTGGCGTCGATCATCGACGGTGAACCAGACCTCGAGGTGGTCGGGTTGGCAGCCAACGGTGTCGAGGCTGTCGCAGAAGTCGCGCGCAGTGCGCCCGACGTGACGCTGATGGATATCCGGATGCCGCTGATGGACGGGCTTGAGGCGACTCGTCGGCTCACCGCCGCCGACCATTCCGGTCGGGTGCTCGTGCTCACCACCTTCGACCTCGACGAGTACGTCTACGCGGCCCTGCGCGCAGGAGCGAGTGGTTTCCTGCTGAAGGACGCCCCAGCTGAGGAGCTGGTTGGTGCGGTCCGAGTCGTGGCTCGCGGTGACGCCTTGCTCTCGCCATCCGTGACCCGCAAAGTGGTTGAGGAGTTCGCTCAGCTGCCTCGGCGCGACGTGTCACCGCCAGCAGTGCTTGAGACCCTCACGCCCCGCGAACGCGACATCCTTGCCGAGCTTGCAAGAGGCCGGTCCAATGCCGAGATCGCCAGCCGGCTTGTGGTCTCCGAGACAACGGTGAAGACGCACGTCGGGCACGTCCTGCTCAAGCTCGACCTCCGCGACCGGGTTCAGGCGGTTGTGTTCGCCTATGAGGCAGGCGTAGTCCGGCCGGGAGGTCTGGGGCCAGTCTGACCGGCCTTGCTAGGGAACCAGGTCGAGATCCGACTGGTCTCGACAAGCTCGACCGACGGAATCGCGGAAGCATGCTCAACGCATGCTAAAGTCATGCGCATGGCAACCCTCCAGGTGAAACGCCTCCCCGATGACGTCTACGACGCCCTGAGGCAACGCGCCAAAGGGCAGGGCATCTCGTTGAGCGAGCTGGTGACGCGGATCCTTCGTCGTGATGTCGCCTACCCCTCGCTGACGGAGTGGCTCGACGCGGTCCCATCGCCCGCCGGTCCAGCCAGAGATGTCGACATCGAGTCGTTGATTGACGAGATCCGCGACACGGAAGATTAGCTCAGCCCATGGCCAGTCTGTTGGTCCTGGACGCAAGCGCTCTCGTCGACTTACTCGTCGGCAGTGCTCGCGGGGAAGAGGTTCACCGCAGGCTGCGAGCAGCGGAGACCCTGGCTGCACCCGAACTTGTCACGGTCGAGACCGCGTCGGCACTCCACCGTCTTGCCCGTGCAGGCGTTCTCACGGAGGCCGATGCAGATCGGGGTCTCTCGGCGTTGGCAGGCCTGCCGATCAGAGCGGTTCCACACGCGGCTGTGCTCGAGGCTGCGTGGGCTTTGCGACATGCGGTTCGCATTGCCGACGCTTTCTACCTCGCGGTGGCGAAAGGTTTGGACGCGCCATTGCTGACCACAGACGCCAGGCTGAGCCGTGCGGGCGTCCGAGGAGTGACGATCACGCTTGTCAGCTGAGTCAGGCGACCAAGCTCTTGCCCAGGTGCAATCTGACGACCGACCGCTCAGGTGCTGATCAGGTCGGGGGGCTGGAGGCGGTAGACGTCGAGGGTCATGTCGTAGTACTTCTCGGTCTCGCCGACCCACTGCATGCCGAGGCGTTTGGCGAGCTTGGCGGCACGTTCGTTGGCCGGACGCGTCACGGCAAACAGCTCGTGTGCGGACATCTCGAACGCCCACTCCGCCACCGCGCGTGCGGCCTCCGTCGCGTAGCCGTTGCCCCAGTGCTCGGGGGCGAACTGCCAGGCCAGCTCGAGGTCTTGCTCGTACGGCGGCATCCGCCTCAGCGTGATCGAGCCGACCAGTACGTCGTCGTCTCGTCGCCTGACCGGCCAATGGCCCAGCGGCGGATCGCCGTCGCGATCGTCGTCCGCCCAGTGCGCGATGATCTCGCGCATCGCCGATTCGTCGGCGACTGGGTCAAGGGCCGGCGTTAACCAGCGCGACACCTCTCTGCTGCCGAAGATCGACAAGGCGGCCTCGGCGTCGTCGACGCGCCACGAGTCGAGGTAGAGACGTTTCGTTGTCAGTACGGCCTTGGTTTCTGTGCTGTCCATGCGCAACCGCCCTCGAGATTCCGGCCTTGGTGGAGAGTTCAACGTCTGGGTGTCGTCAAACCTTCCGGGTTGGGAGACATCCACGTCAAGAGGTTTGGTCTCGACAGGCTCGACCGGCGGGTCTCGACAGGCTCGACCGGCGGTTATTTCGGGGGGACGCGGACGTAGACGGTGTTGAGGATCTTCCATCCGTCGGGTGTGCGGACGAGATGCGCGTACTCGACGTACACGGCGCTGTAGACGGTGGCGGTGGCGATGTTGCCGTGGATGTCATTGACCTTCACATTGATCGCCAGGTCGGCAGGCTTCTCGGCCGTTCCCTCTCCGCCGCGCGTCCAGCCGATCATCTCCGGCGCGGTCATGGATGCCACGGCCGGGTCGCCTGAGGTGTCGACCCTGACGCCGCGCTTGGCTAGCTCGGGATGCAGCGCGCGCTCCATCCTCACGGCGTCGCCATCGAACCACCCTTCGAAGTAGTCCATCAGCGTCGCCGTGATGGCGGCTCGGTCGTTGTCGTCCACGGGCACCTCGGGTCGTTGGATGTCCATAGCATCGCGCGGTTGCGTGTTCCGGCGGAAGGGTCGGGGTCTGGACAAGCTCGACCGCCGATTCTGGGCTCGACCGCCGGGGTCTCGACAAGCTCGACCGCCGGGGTTTCGACAAGCTCGACCGCCGAAGTGCCCTCAAGGGCATTGACCACGGGCGGGGGCGTGGCAAGGATGGATGTTCTAGGTGAATCTCTGAAGTCATCGCGCCCCCGAAAGGACTTCCCCGATGAGAGCATCCAAGGCCCCCGCAACTCTGCTCACGATCGCTGCTGTCGTGTTCGGTGGAGTGAGCGCCATCCCCAGCAGCGGCCCGGAGCACGCAGCCACAGCTACAGCTACAGCCACCGCCGCCCGCGCCGACGTACCCACACCCGAATCGTTCTTCGGCTTCGCGATGGGAGACGACGGCAGGCTCGCCGGGTTCGACAAGATCAAGCAGTACTTCCGCTGATCGGCGACAGGTCCGCCAGAGGTCGAGTACGAGGTCGCCGACAAGACGACGAGGGCAACGACTACCCGGTCCTGCGCGATCAGCTCCGCCGAGAACCTGCGCGCCTGAAGAGATCGTCGGCACAACCAGCGGCTCGCCGACCCGGCCGATGACCGCGGAGGCCGAGGCAGGCGGGGGCCCGCGACGATACGCGCGCGAGCTCGCGCCACCAGCAAGCCCGTCTACTACATGGAGGCCGGCGCTCCACTCCACCGAGGTCGGCAACACCCAGGCGCTCGATCGACGTCGTGCACCGCTTCGCGACCGAGAAGTCGGACTACACCGAACGGTGCTGGAGAACATGGTCTCTGATGGTGTCCCGTCGCAGAACCCCGACGGCCACAACCTCGTCGTCGACTACTTCAACGAGACCGCCGGCACCGACTACGCGCGGATCTTCCCGGACCTGTACCAGAAGTACGTCGGGCACGACAACAACCGCGACTGGTTCATGTTCACCCAGCAGGAGTCCCAGATCCGGGTCGCGCTGGAGCAGAAGTACCGCCCCGTCGCGCAGCACTACATGCACCAGGCCGGGTACGAGCAGCCCGCGCATCTGGTCACCGCCGTGGGACGAGCCGATGTCGCCGGTGCTCGACCCCCTCACCATCTCGTCGTCCAACAGCATCGGCCAGGAGGCCAACCGCGACCTGATCGCGGCCGGCAAGAAGGGCGCCAAGACCGACGACGCCTACGGCATCATGTGGAACGCCGACGTCATGGGCTACAGCACCTTCCAGGGCACGAGCACCTGGCTGACCGAGATCGCCGCGCGCCCGCGACCTCGCCTACACGTACACCTCCGAGTCGATCCTCGAGCCCGCGGTCGCCGACGATGCGATCCCCGCTCCCGTACGACTCGAAGACGTGGACGCTCAAGCAGATCGTGGAGTATGCCGCTGTGGCCGCCTACTCGGGCCTCGACACCATCGCGCACGACCCGCAGGAGTGGCTCTACAACAACCTCTACCTCACCAACAGCCACAGCGAGACGTATGAGGGCGGCCCGTACGCTATGTCGTGCCGAAACAGCAGCGCGACCAGTACGCGGTCTTCGACATGCTGTCGATCTTCGACAGGGGCAACGCCGAGATCGAGCAGGCTAACCGCGCGTTCACCGCGGAGCGGGACCCGCTACCCGAAGGGTTCGTGGATCCTGCGCATCGACCAGCCGCTCGGACGTTGGATCGACCAGCTGCTGCGGATCGACCAATACCCCGACTCCGCGCGCAAGTGCAGCACTGCCCGCTGATCCTCCCGTACAGCGAGACCACCGACAATGTGGCTCTCCTGCTGGGCGTGCGGGTCGATGCAGTCGAAGCCGCCTTCGACGTGCCGACGACGCTTGTCGAGACGGTGGAGCCGGCCGCGCCCGGCTTCCCCGGCGGCGGGGGTACGGACGCTTACGCAGTCGAGCCCGACGTCATACGGGCTCGGCAAGGTGATCACCGCTCTCGAAGAAGCCGGGGTGCAGGCGTACCGGGCCGAGAAGAAGCTGAAGGTTGTCGGGCGCACGTTGCCGCCTGGCGCCCTCGTGGTGGAGGCCGACAACGAGGCCCGCAACGCCCTCAGGGAAGTCAGCGCCGAGACCGGTCTGCGGGTGTATGCCGCAGTGAGGGTCCCGCGCACGTCGGTCATCGAGCTCGCGCCCGAGCACCAAGGTCGGCCTCATCCGTGGCGCCAACAACATGCCGGGCGGCTGGATCATGTGGATGTTCGACCAGTACGGCGTCGACTACGACGTCGTGGAGGCCGACGACTACGCCAACCTCGACCAGTTCGACACGATCGTGCTCGCGCCGGGCATCTCGGAGCGGACCATCACCGAAGGGCTTGACCCGGCGCGCTACCCGGCGAGGTTCCACTGGGCCCGCGGTGTGCCTGACGGGCTGGCCAAGCTGAGGGCGTTCACTGAGGGCGGCGGCAACCTGGTCGCGCTCGGCTCGTCGTCGCTCACGGCCGCCGCGGCGCTCGGCACTGCCGGTGGAGAACATCAGGCCGTCCGATCCGCAACACGTTCACCGTCCCCGGAGCCCTGCTCGACCAGTCGTTCAGGCCAGCGGTCGCCGGCGGCCTGGGGTATGCCGCGCAGCTGGCCGGTCTGGTACTACAACGACCCGGCCTTCGCTCTCACCGACGACGGTGAGGTCGCCGCGTCCTACCCCGAGGCAGGACGATCTGCTCGCCAGTGGGTATGCGCGCGGGAGCGGCGCGCTCTCCGGAGCGGCGAACGTGATCGAGCTTCGATGTCGGTGACGGAGAGGCGACGATCGCGGGCGGGCACATCACGTTCCGCAGCTGGCCGCGCTCGGCGTGGACGGTCGTCACGAACGCCATCTACAACGGAGCCGGCACGGAGCTCACCGCGGCGGAGTTCGCTGCGGCGCTGCGCTGACGGTCATTAACCGCTGATCGAGCTTGTCGAGATCGAAGTCTCGACAAGCTCGACCGGCGGGGTCTCGACGGGCTCGACCGGCGGGGTTGGGCTCGACCGCCGAAATAGGGTCAGGCGACGTATTCGGCGCGCTCGGGTGGTTGCGGCGCTGGACCCATCGAGTGTGGTCCGTCGGTGCTGTGATGCGCGGTCCTCGGCCTCCCGGTGGGCGATGAACCCAGAGTCGGTGCAACAGTCATGGCACACCATGACGGCGTGATCACCGAGCAGCACGACCTCGACAGCATGGGGGTGGCACTCGTCGGCGACGACGCCGTGCTGGTGGTCGCGACGATGCGCTGCCGTGACCGTGCACGCCGCTACCTGAGTTATCCCGATGGGCCACTCTTGCTGTTGCATCTCTTTCACCGTTCGTCGTTCGTGCCTACGCGTCGCGGTGACGCGCCCCCGACTTGCTCGTTCCATCGAACCGCAGGGGTCCGACAGTTCTGCCTCAGTGGAGCCGAGCTGTGGAGGTCAGACTGTTTGCGGGGCCTTGTGGTTCCCGTCGTACAGAAGGACCGCTCGAGGAGCGCAGTGATACGTACCATTCCCCGCCCCGTCTGCTTATCTCGCTTCGAACATCTGACACGTCCCGGGCCAACACGGCCAAACGGGCCAAGTTCCCTCACGACAGTCGCACGATCCGCCGTGCGACTGTGTCCAAGCCCACAATCGTGACCTGAGCGACACTCTTCGCTGCTCAAGGCGTTCGTCACGTCACAGCGGGTGCGGACGTGCGGCCGCCTCACCACGAAGAGGGGGCGGCCCACCGACTCAGCCGGGGGTGATATCCGAGCCGGTAGACCGCCCTGGGAAGTGGGCGTGTGCTTACGCCACACTCTGTTTACGCAGCGCCGTCGCCCTCAATCCCGAACATCTCGTCGCAGTCGACCGCCAGGTCGAATCCGGCGGCACCGATGCAGATATCCCTCACGGCCTCCGGACCAGGAAGCGGCGGTGGTTCGACGTCCGGCGGGGGCGGAGGAAGCTCGCCGGCCAGGAAGTCATCACCGTGGCCGCCGTTGATCACGTCGTTGCCAGGTCCGCCGGCGAGGAAGTCGTCGCCTGGACCTCCGAGCATGGTGTCTGGCGCAAGGCCGCCGATCATCGAGTCGTCGCCCCTGCCGCCGTTCCCAATGTCAGTGCCCTGGGCCAGTGCCAGGAAGTCGTCTCCGGGTCCGCCGGCGACGTTGTCGTGTCCGGGACCGGGCAGGATCTCGTCGTCACCACTTCCGGCGACAACGGTGTCGTTACCCCCACGCGCGTTGACGTTCCCGAAGAACGTCGTCGTGTCGGAGAGAATCAGGTCGTTGCCACCCAAGGTGGTGATCGTGTCATGACCCAGCAGACCGCAGACAAAGTCCGGGCCTCTCGAGCCGACGATCGTTTCTGATCCGTTGGATCCGATGATGACGTTGTACTCATCGAGATTGATGTCCGGCGGTACTGCGCACTCCTCCGGAAGTTCCACATCCGCGGTCGCAGACCCGGCCGCTGGAACAAGTAGTGCCCCCATTAGTGGCACAACAGCAAGTAGTAAGAGTTTTCTTCGCATATTCCCCACCTCGGCAGTAGTTTCCCCCCGGGCACCGGCCATGCTAGGGCAGCCGATGGCAACGCGCATCAGATGTTGCGAAAGACGTTTCCGCAAGTCACAAGGGGTAAAGCACCCTTCACAGAGGGTGTCGACACGCCGACGAAATCAGCCTCGGTCAGGTAGGTCGACGGCCAACGCCAGGTGGTCCGACATGGGCAGCCGGATGGGTCCGACGGGTCTCGACAAGCTCGACCGACGAAGTGGTTCGCTCGACCGACGAAGTGGTGTCGTCGACGGGAGAGGTAGTTCGCTCGGCCGGAGAAGTGGTTCGCTCGGAAGGCGGGGTAGTCCGCGCGCCAGGATGTGGTCGATCTGCTGCTCCGGCTCGTGGGCGGGAAACGTCGGCCCGTCAGCCAACGGCTCCATGCCGGTGATCCTGCGCGCCAGCCGTGGCCCCATGTTGAGGTCACCCATCAGGATCGCCGATCCGGGTTGCGCCGACACAGCCCTGGCCACCCGCCGGAGCTGTATGACATTAGAGCCGGTCAGGTACGACACGTGCGTCGTCGCCACCAGCACCTCGCCGATCGGCGTCTCGACTGACGCCATCACTGCCACTCTCGCCTCATCTTCCACGAGATGAGGCCGGCCGCCGCGGTGCCACATCGGCACGCGCACCGGCAGCGGCGGCAGCCGCACGACCTGCCAGCGTCGTACCGGATAGCGCGACAGCAACGCGATGCCGTAGGCCGGCGTGCCAGGTTGCTCGACGCCGGTTGCGGGCTGCCACGTGCCGTCGGCCGTGCCCGTCATCGCGGGGACGAACCGATGTGCGCTCGCACCCATGGCGTCGGCCGCGATGCTCGTCAGGTCGGCGCCGAGCGAACGTGGCTGGTCGCGGTCGACCTCCTGCAGCGCGAGCACGTCGGCGTCGAGCGTGCGGATCGCCGCGGCGAAGCGGTCGAGGTCGACCCGGTTGTCGGCGGGGGAGCGTCCACTCAGGATATTGAACGTGACAAGGCGCACCCCGCCCAGTCTGCCGTGCCGACGTACGACGAGCGCGCCGGCCTTCAACGCGGTCACGTTAGGTTTGGGCGCATGGCGGCGGCGAGCAAGAGCCCTTCGATTCAGCTCGAGGTCGGCGACCGGACGGTGCGGATCTCCAACCCCGACCGGGTGTACTTCCCGGCGACGGGTGCGACCAAGCTCGACCTCGCCAACTACTACCTCAGCGTCGGCGACGGCATCGTGCGCGCGCTGCGCGAGCGACCTTGCATGATGCACCGGTTCCCCGACGGGCTGTCCGGCGACAAGGTGCACCAGAAACGACTGCCGCATGGTGCTCCGCCGTGGGTCGAAACGGTGCGCGTGGACTTCCCGCGTTACGGACGGCATGCCAATGAGCTATGCGTCACCGAGCTCGGCAGCGTGATCTGGGCAGTGCAGATGTCCACTGTCGAGTTCCATCCCTGGAACTCCCGCCGCGCCGACACCGAGCGCCCCGACGAGTGGCGCATCGATCTCGACCCGATGTCGCAGTGCACGTTCGACACGGTCCGGCGCGCGGCCCACATCTCCCACGAGATCCTCGACGAGATCGGCGCGGTCGGGTGGCCGAAGACCTCAGGTGGCAAGGGGCTTCACATCTACGTGCGGATCGAGCCGCGCTGGGCATTCGCTGACGTACGACGGGCAGCGCTTGCCTTCGCGCGCGAGGTCGAACGGCGTGCGGGTGGCGACGTGACGACGACCTGGTGGCGCAAGGACCGGATGCCCGACCAGCTCTTCGTCGACTACAACCAGAACGCTCGCGACCACACGATCGCGTGCGCCTACTCCGTGCGTGGAGTCCCCAATGCGCAGGTCTCGACGCCGATCCGGTGGGACGAGATCGACGACGTACTGCCACGGGACTTCACCATCGCAACCGTTCCCGACCGATTCGCCGCACTTGGCGACTTGCATGCGGGCATCGACGAGGCGATCTTCTCCCTCGAGCCGCTGCTGGAGTGGGCAGAGCGCGACGAGCGGGCTGGCGCCGCCGATCCCACACCCGATCTCGACGAGTGATGAGCGGCTGACCCCGGCGATAGCGTGGGCCACGTCACGTCTCAAACGCGGCCCATTCTGCTCCTGAGAACCCAGCGGCCATCGGTCGCGGTACGGACCAACTCACGGGAGGGGACACCATGTTCAAGCGTTCACTAGGAATCGCCGCAGCGTCGGCCGCGGTCATGATCGTTGGCGCCGCGGCGCCGGCATCGGCCGCCAGCAAGTCCGTCCAGGATGCCCAAGGCGATGCTCAACCGCGTTACGACATCACCAGCGCCACGTTCACCAACTGGGACTCGCGGCTGTCGGCAACGGCTCACGTCGACAACCTCAGGTACGGCGGCAACCAGTACTTCTCCCTCACCTTCAGCCCCCGTAACGCGCCGGACGTCTTCTACACCGCGTACACGCGGCTGCGCGCAGACAACGTCCTCATCAACCGGCTGACGGCCACCAACGAGCTGGGCGAGACCAACCGCGTCCCGTGCAACGTGACGGGTATCTGGTCGCCTGAATCCGACCGTGTTCGGGTGTGGGTACCTCGCTCGTGCCTCGAGGGCCTGAGCGGCGCGCAGTTCATGAGGGCGCATCTCGGTCCCAGCTCCAACTACGACTCGCAGGACCACGTGCGGGGCGGCTTCGTCCGCCAAGGCTGAGCCCCAATACGCCAGTCAGCGACCCACGGCGGTCGAGCTTGTCGAGACCCTTGATCTCGACAGGCTCGATCACCGCTACGTCGGTCGAGCTTGTCGAGACCCTGATCTCGACAGGCTCGATCGGCGGTGTGGGGCCTCGATCGGCGGTTTCCGGGTCCGAGCATCGGGTCAATCCATCGGCCGATCGGGTGATTCGGACGCGTTTCTAGGCGCTCGCGGCATAACTTGCCGATTATGGATGCATACTGAGAGTAAGGAGTGACGGGGTGATACCGATCGTCGAAGCACCTTTCGTTGATCTTGCCGATAACCGGCCAGGCCAACGCTTGATCGTCCGCGCGGACGAGCTGTACGCCCAGTGGCGGGCGAAACCGCTCATCCGGCGCTACAAGAGCGGCCGCCGCAACGAGCGCATCTGGCGCAAGGGCGCCGCGGGCGAGCAACTCGTCGCCAAGCACCTGGACAAACTGGGCAATCAATACCATGTCATCCACTCGCTTCCGGTGGGCGCTCGGGGCAACGACCTCGACCACCTCGTCATCGGCACCACCGGTGTCTTCACCGTCAACTCCAAGTCCCACCTCGGCCTGAAGGTGTGGGTGGGTGGCGACACCGTCATGGTCCACGGCCATCCGCAGCCCTACGTCCGGAACAGCCGGTCCGAGGCAAATCGAGTTTCCAACATCCTCACGAACCTCGCCGGGTATGAAGTCCCGGTCATCGGCATGGTGCTCGTCGTCGGCAAGAGCTTCACCGAGCGCGAGCAACCCCGTGACAGCGCAGTCCGCGTGACCACGCCACGCGAAGCGGTCCAGTGGATCAAGAAGCGGCGCAGGCTCCTCACCGAAGACGAAGTCGCCGCGCTCTTCGAGATTGCCCGCCGCTCGACGACGTGGACAGACGGCGCTCGCCGCGTCTGAGCAAGCCGTCACCACTGGCCACCAAGGTGGCAACGATCGATCCGCTATGCCAGACTGCGGGCCACTCACCTTTACAACGGATCGTCCGGCACGTTCCTGCCGGTGAAGGGCAGGTCTCCTCATGGCCACTGTTACATTTCGGGGCGCGTCTCGCGTCTATCCCGGCTCCACCACCCCCGCCGTCGACAAGCTCGACCTCGAGATCGGTGACGGCGAGTTCATGGTTCTCGTCGGACCATCCGGCTGCGGGAAGTCCACGTCACTGCGGATGCTCGCCGGCCTCGAAGAGGTCACCGAAGGTCAGATCCTGATCGGCGACCGCGACATCACCGACGTCGCCCCCAAGGACCGCGACATCGCGATGGTGTTCCAGAACTATGCGCTCTACCCGCACATGACCGTCGCCGACAACATGGGCTTCGCCCTCAAGATGGCTCACGTCCCCAAGGCCGAGCGCGAGAAGCGCGTCCGCGACGCTGCCGAGCTGCTCGGGCTGACCGAGTTCCTCGACCGCAGCCCGAAGGCGATGTCCGGTGGCCAGCGCCAGCGCGTCGCGATGGGCCGCGCGATCGTTCGCGACCCGCAGGTCTTCTGCATGGACGAGCCGCTGTCGAACCTCGACGCCAAGCTCCGCGTCTCGACCCGCACCCAGATCGCATCGCTGCAGCAGCGTCTCGGCGTCACCACCGTCTACGTGACCCATGACCAGGTCGAGGCGATGACGATGGGGGACCGGGTTGCTGTCCTCGACCAAGGCGTGCTCCAGCAGGTCGACACCCCGCTCGCCATCTACGACCACCCCGCCAACCTCTTCGTCGCTGGGTTCATCGGCTCACCAGCGATGAACCTCCTCGACGCCGACGTCAAGTCCGACGGGGCGACGATCGGCGGACACCCCTTCAAGCTGCCCATGACAGCTGAGGATCGTGCCAACGTCTCCGGAGGAATCAAGGTGGGTATCCGCCCTGAGGACTTGGTCGTCTCTGACACCGGCGAAGGCCTGCCGGTCAAGGTCACGCTGGTCGAGGAGCTCGGAGCCGACGCCTACCTGTACGGCCTCGCCGAGACTGACGACGAGGACATCGCCGGCACGGACATCGTCGTACGCATCGAAGCCCGCCGCGTCTATGAGAAGGGCTCTACCGTCCACGTGACAGCCCAGCCTGACGACATGCACGTGTTCGCGACCGAGACCGGCGAACGGATCGGCCAGACGGCATAACCGGGATTCCGTGGCGCTTCATAACAATTGATGGCAGCCACAATTCCCCCAGACAGGCATCTTCATGTTGAAAGGCAGTCACGGCGCGCGTCGTGGCTGCCTTTTCGCGCAAAATGCCTGGTCGCGCAATGTGCCGGAGCCTTGACAGAGAGTTTGAAAACCGGATTAGGTGGGCATTACAGGGTATGACGACATCGAGATCGCCTTTCCCTCCAGCCCCACTGACCCCGGACTGCCTGGTCGCTGAACTGGAGCCGAACCGCAGTTGCGCCGTCTGTTGGTGCTGACGCACCAGCAACCGGCGACGTGGATCTCCTTTCCGCCTGACCTGTCTGGTCGTCCGCAGCTCAACGGACCCGCATCACTCACCGACGAGAACTCGACCGCACCGAGACCGAAGACCTCCAGCCACGGCGCGCGACGAATGGAGAAGCAATGAGAACGAAGGTCATGGCAGCGGCGCTGTCCGCACTGGCTCTGAGTGTGACCGCCGCCTGCGGCGGAGACGACGGTGGTGGATCGGGTGACACCAGTGGCACCGGCCCCATCAAGATCTGGCTCTCCAACAACACCGAAGAGCTCGCCTGGGGAAAGGCGATGGTCAAGGAGTGGAACGCCGACAACCCCGACCAGGAGGTGACGGCGCAAGAGATCCCCGCCGGTACGACGTCTGAAGAAGTCATCGGTGCCGCCATCACGGCGGGCAACACGCCATGCCTGGTGTTCAACACCGCCCCGGCCGCCGTGCCGCAGTTCCAGAAGCAAGGCGGCCTCGTCTCACTCGACTCGTTCGACGGGGCCGCCGCGTACATCGAGGATCGCACCGGCGAAGCCGCGGAGCAGTACAAGTCACCGGACGGGGCGTACTACCAGATGCCTTGGAAGTCCAACCCGGTGATGATCTTCTACAACAAGGACCTGATGAAGAAGGCCGGCATCGACCCGGAGAACCCGCCGCTGTCGACGTACGAGGAGTTCCTCGACACGAGCCGCAAGATCGTCGAAAGCGGCACGGCACAGGCAGCCATCTGGCCTTCGCCCGCGGCCGAATTCTTCCAGTCCTGGTTCGACTTCTACCCGCTGTATGCCGCCGAGACAGGTGGCACCCAGCTGATCGAGGACGGGGAGGCGACGTTCGACTCCGAGGAGGGCGCGGCAGTGATGGACTTCTGGGCCACGATGTACTCCGAGGGTCTGTCACAGAAGGAAGCCTCCACCGATGACGCCTTCGCCGAGGAGAAGTCGGCCATGTCCGTCGTCGGTCCCTGGGCGATCCCCGTGTACGGCGCGGACATGAACTGGGGCGTCGTGCCGGTCCCGACCTCGAGCGGTACCCCACCCGAGGAGACCTACACGTTCTCCGACGCGAAGAACATCGGCCTCTACTCGGCGTGTGAGAACCAAGGCACGGCGTGGGAGGTGCTGAAGTTCGCGACGAGTGAGGAGCAGGATGGAGCACTCCTCGAGCTGACCGGTCAGATGCCGCTTCGCCAAGACCTCGAGTCGACGTACCCCGACTACTTCACCGAACACCCGGAGTACACGCTGTTCGCCGACCAGGCCTCGCGCACCGTCGAGGTGCCCAACGTGCCGAACTCGGTCGCGATCTGGCAGGCCTTCCGCGACGCGTACTCGTCGTCGGTGATCTTCGGCAAGACTCCGGTTGACGAGGCGTTGTCGACAGCGGCTGAAGAGACGACAGAACTCGCCGGCCAGGAATGACAGCGCGCCCCCGGTATGAAACCTGACGTCGAGGAGCCCGTCGACGCACCGCCAGCTCGGCGGGCCTCCTCTCGTTCATGGCGGACGAAGCTCCTGGGCGACCATCCGCTCGGCATCATCTTCGCGACGCCGTATGCCGTGTTCCTCGTCGCGGTGTTCGCCTACCCGTTGGGGCTTCGCCGTCTGGATGAGCTTCCACGACTACTTCTTCGCGGCTCCGGGAGTAGCGGTCGACCGTCCGTTCGTCGGCTTCGACAACTACGAGGCGGTGTTGTCGGATCCAGATGTCCGACGCTCGTTCTACAACGTGGGGATCTTCTTGGTGATCAACGTGCCGCTGACCGTCGTCACGGGCGCTGGTGCTCGCCACGGCACTCCAACGCAGTGAGTGCGGGCGCGTGCGTTCCTGAGGATTGCCTACTACATCCCCTACGTCACGGCGAGCGTGGCGCTGGTGGCCGTCTGGCTGTTCCTTTTCGCCAGCGACGGCTTGGTGAACGACCTCCTGGGCCCGCTGGCGCCCGACCCCTCGTGGTTCATCAACAGCAAATTGGCGATGCCGATCGATCGCCTTGTTCGTCACCTGGAAACAGATGGGCCTGTTCATCCTGCTCTACCTCGCTGCCTTGCAGAACGTGCCCAAAGAGCTGTACGAGTCGGCCTCGATGGACGGAGCCTGGATCGTTCGGCTCGTTCATGAACGTCACTGTCCCGAGCGTCCGACCTGCCACCACGCTTGCGCTGATCCTGGCCACCATCACCGGAGCCAACCTGTTCACCGAGCCCTACCTGCTGACAAGTGGCGGGGGACCGGACGGCGCATCGACATCCCCCGTGTTCGTTGATGTACCAGCGGGGCATCGAGCAGGGCACCCCGGATGTCGCCGCGGCCATCGGCGTGATCCTGGTGATCGGCGTGCTCGCCATCTCTCTCATCTACCGCCGGCTACCTGGAGGACTGAGTATGACACTTCACGGATACGCCTCCGAAGGGAATAGGCCGCGCCGATGCCCAGCCAAGCCGCCGCGCGCACGCGGGTTGGCCGTTGGCTGAGCGTGTTCGTCCTCTTCCTGGGCGCCTTGATCTTCCTGTTCCCCTTCTACTACATGTTCATCGGCTCCCTGCAGGCCGAGCCCGACACGTCTCTCGGTGGCCTCATCCCCCACCGCGGGGGTCACCCTGGACAACTACTCGCAGATCAACGAGCGGGTCAACCTCGTCCAGTCGCTCGCCAACTCAGGCATTTTCACCGCCGGAGTCCTCCTCGGCACCGTCGTATTCGGGCCTCCTGGCCGGCTATGCGTTGGCCCGCCCTCAAGTTCCGGGGCCAGGGCTCGCTCTTCGCGGTGATGCTGCTCGTGCAGATCGTCCCGTTCCAGCTGCTCATCATCCCGATGTACGTGCTGACCGTCCGCCACCTACGGGCTCGCGGACTCCTACTTCGGCATGATCCTGCCGTTCGCGATCAGCTCCACTGCGGTCTTCATCTTCCGGCAGTTCTTCCTCCAGCTTCCTGGGCATTTTGCCTTCGGCCCGGCTCGACGGTGCCAGTGAGCTGCGCATCCTCTGGTCGATAGCGCTGCCGCTGGTGAAGCCGGCCGTCCTCACGACCATCCTGCTCACCTTCATCGGACCCTGGAACGAGTTCCTCTGGCCATTCCTGGTCACCAAAGAGACCGACCTACAGCCGCTTGCGGTCAACCCTGGCCAACTACATCAGCAACGTCGCGGGCCGCGCCCTCCAACCCGTTCGGCGCGATCCTCGCCGGGGCTGTGGTGCTCGCGGCGCCTGCGGTCGCCCTGTTCGCCATCTTCCAGAGGCACTTCACCAACACAGATCTCGGCTCCGGGATCAAGGGCTAGCGCCCGACCACACCACTCCGGCAACACCAAAGGAACGAGAAGCTCATGAGAAGCGCATCCATCACTGAGCGACAAGGACGCCGAGCCGGACTGAGGTGGCGGGCCGGCACGGCCGTTGCCGCCCTCGCGCTTCTGGTGGCAACCCCGTCGGTGGTGGTCTCGGCCGATGCCGGCCGCGACGTACGTCGTCAGGCGCCTGCCGCGGCAGGTCCGCTGACCAACCTCGCCCATCTCGACTGGCTCAGCGTCCCGGTCGACCCGCCGACCCAGGCAGGTCACACGACGTACCGGCTGGCACAGGAGCCCGAGATCGGGGTGCCGTGGACCTATGCCGACGCCCGCATGGTGCCGGCGGCTTCGAGCACGTCGGCGGCGGGTGTGTACGACCCGGACACGAGCACCTGGGGGCAGGGGGCTTTCAACGCCGACGACATCAGCCGGGCCGCCGTCGTCTACCTGCGGCACTGGCAGGCAGACGCGCTCGACCGGACGAGCATTGTACAAGGCGTACGAGCTGCTCCGCGGGCTGACCTACCTGCAGACCAGGACCGGGCCGAACCGCGGCAACGTGGTGCTCTGGATGCAGCCCGACGGGACTCTCAACCACAGCGCCGATCCGCCCGAGCTTCCCGACCCGTCGGACAGCGACCGAGTCCTACTGGCTGGCGCGGACGATCTGGGCGCTGGGCGAGGGATACGCCGCCTTCCGTGACCAGCGACCCCGCATTCGCAAGTTTCCTGCGCAACCGGCTAAACCTGGCGGTCGGCGCGGTCAACCGTCAGGTGCTCGACCGCTACGGCGACCACCTCAACAGTCGACGGCGAGCGCACTGCCCTGCCTGGCTCATCGTCGACGGCGCCGACGCCACCGCCGAGGCCATTCTCGGGCTTCGGCGTATGTCGATGCTGGCGGTCCGCCTGACGTGCGACGCGCCGGGCGCTCGCCCGATTAGCGAAGGCGTCGCCGACCTGTCCGCCGGGACGCGCAGTCCTGGCCGTTCGGGTCCATTCTGCCCTGGGCGCTGTCGCGGTCGTGTGGCACGCGTGGGGCTCCCAGATGCCGGCTGCGTTGGCGCGCGGCATCCGTCACGCTTGGCGACCCCGCTCCTGGCGCGAGCTGCCGCCCGCGACTCGTTCAGCTTCGATCCCTGGCTGCTGACCTCCGGCGGGCCCGACAACGGAAGGATGCCCGACCCGCGGTCGACCTGCACGCAGATCGCCTACGGGGTCGACTCTCGCGTCCAGTCGCTGATCGCGACCGCTGAGGCCGCCGGCAGTGTCCGGGCGCGACGCTGGCTGCGATTCGTAGCGGCCTGGTTCTTCGGCGCCAACCCGGCAGGTGAGCCGATGTACAACCCGGCCACCGGACGACGTTCGACGGCCATCGTAGCCCGACGGCTCCATCAATCGGAACTCCGGCGCCGAGTCGACCATCCATGGCCTGCTGACGATGATCGCCTTGGACGGGCACCCACGAATTGCCACGCTCGCAAGGACGGCGACCATCCAGTCGCGCGTCGGCACCACCACCCTCGAAGCCGAGCAGGGCGCGATGAGCGGTGACGCTGAGGCCGTAGAGCTTAGTGACCGGTGGACGGGGGAGTCGCTCTTCGGCGGCACCGGCTATGCGTCCATCGGCCCGGGTGGTTCGGTCACGTTGCCGGTGTCGTCCGGGCAGCGCTCGCTCGTCCTCCCCGTCTTCGAGCTGCAATCAGGCAGCGCGGCGGTGACGAGGTTCCGCGCGGACGGTGAGTTCATCGGGAGAGTTCACTCCGGGGCGATCGGCGTTCAGGGCTCATCACCGGCACCGGGTGCGCTGCTTCCGGTGACCCTCCCTGGCGCGGCACCGACGTCGGTCACGGAGCTCGTGGCCTCGCGGGCAGGCGGCGGTTCCTTCGACCGGGCGCGACTCGACGCGGTCATGCTGCAGCCCTTTGTGTCGCGACTAGTCCTCAAGGGTAACGATCATGGGATGGCCTTGCTCGCGAGCGCTTCTCAGCGGCCCCGACAGGCTCAGGTGCTCGTGGCCGGCAGTGGCCCGGCGCGCATCGAGTCGTACGACGGACGGGGTCGCCTCGTGGACGTCGCATCCAGCAACGCTCGTACAGTTCTGGTTAGGGTCCCGGCCGGCGGGTTCACGTTCATCCGTCGCTAGCGGGCTCGCCGTCCCGCTCCAGCACCCGAGAGGCTGCAGTCGTCACGGCTGTAGACAAGGCTGCACTGATTGAGGCCGCACTGATCGAGGCTGCACTGATCGAGGCCGCACTGATTGAGAAGGAGGAGACATGACAGGTCACGCCGTCCCCCATGCCGAGTTCCCCCTTGGCCCCTTCACGCCGTACGAAGGGAACCCGATCCTGCGGCCGCAGGGTGACACGTGGGAGTCCGGGAGCGTCTACAACCCTGCCGCCGTCGTGAAGGACGACCAGGTGGTGCTGCTCTACCGGGCGCACGCCGATGACATCGTGTCGCATGTCGGTCTGGCCACGAGTGACGACGGGATCCGCTTCGAGCGGCATCCCGACCCGGTCATCTCGCCGACCGAGGACTACGAGCAGTTCGGCTGCGAGGACCCGCGGGTGACCGAGATCGACGGCACCTACTACCTCACCTACAGCGCCTGGGACCGCAAGTCCGCGCAGTTGTGTCTCGCGACGTCGACCGACCTGTTCAACTGGACCAAGTACGGGCCGATGTTCCCCGACTTCAACACGTTCCTCCCGGCCGGCCACGGCACCGACGCGCCTTGGAGCAAGGCCGGAGGGATCCTGTCGGTGCCCATCAACGGCCGCTATCTCATGTACTTCGGCGAGGGGGCGATCTGGTACGCGTGGTCCGACGACCTGATCCACTGGACCCCTGGCTCGAACGACGAACCGATCATGACCCCGACGCCGCCGGGCACGTTTGGCTCATTCCTGGTCGAGGTGGGCCCGCAGCCGATCATCACCAACAACGGCATGATCCTGCTGATCCACAACGCGGCTGTGAAGTACGACGACGGGACAGTGCGCTATACGAGTGGTCAGCTGTTGTTCTCGCCGAATGACCCGACGAAGGTGCTCGCGCAGATGAACGGGCCTTGGCTGGAGCCGCAGACCCACGAGGACAAGCACGGGCTTGTGTCCAACGTGACGTTCGTCGAAGGGTTGGTTTACTTCCGGGACTCGTGGTTCGCCTACTACGGACAGAGCGACTCGACCCTCGGGGTGGCCGTTTACAAAGTGGGTGACACCTACTGGTCGCAGGCTGAGGCGGCTTGGTGATGGCGTGGCTCGACGCGCCCGCACATCACCGCTGGCTAGAGGCGGAGGGCGACCGGCTGCTGGAGTTCAGCAAGGCCTCCCGGCATCCGGCCGGAGGTTCGCCTGGCTCGACGACGCCGGCTGCCCCAGCTCGACCAGCCCGTCGAGCTCTGGATCACCTGCCGTATGACGCACGTCTTCGCGCTCGGACAACTGATCGGCCGACCGGGCTGCCGGGGCATGGTCGACCACGGTGTGCGCGCCCTGTCCGGCCGCTTCCGCGACCCGGACAACGGCGGTTGGTACGCCGGCGTCGACTCGGAGGGGCCGACATCACGAGCCAAGACGGCATACGAGCATGCCTTCGTCTTGCTGGCCGCGACCAGTGCCGCGAGAGCCGACGCCAAAGGCGCATCGGAACTGCTCGACGAGGCGTTAGACGTGTTGCTGACCCGGTTCTGGGACGACGAGACGACATGGTGGTCGAGGAGTGGGACGAGAGCTGGACGACGCTTGACGACTACCGCGGCGTGAACGCGAACATGCACACGGTCGAGGCTCTGCTTGCAGCCGCCGACACGACGCATGACCGGACACTGCTCGACCGCGCCCTCCGCATCGTCACGCGCGTTGTGCACGACCTTGCCCGCGGCAACGAGTGGCGGATCCCGGAACACTTCGATACCGACTGGGTGTCGGTCCCCGACTACAACATCGACAGCCCGGCACATCCGTTCCGACCGTATGGCGCCACCATCGGCCACTGGCTCGAGTGGGCGCGGCTGGCCCTGCATCTGCGTGCTGCGATCGGTGAGTACAGCGCGCCGGGATGGCTGCTCGACGACGCGCGCGAGCTCTTCAGCGCTGCGGTGCGCGAGGGGTGGTCGGTCGACGGTGCGGACGGGTTCGTCTACACCGTCGACTGGGAAGGCCAGCCGGTCGTCCGGGAGCGGATGCACTGGGTTGCGGCCGAGGCGACGGCGACAGCGGCGGCGCTCTACAAGGCGACGGGGGAGGGGTCCTACGCCGACTGGTACGAGACGTGGTGGGACCATATTGCCGACGTCTTCATCGACCAGCAGCTTGGCTCGTGGCGGCACGAGCTCGACTCGAGCAACCGGCCCAGCGGCGTCGTCTGGAAGGGCAAGCCCGACACCTACCACGCGATGCAGGCGACGTTGTTCCCTCGCCTGCCGATGGCGCCGAGCCTGGCGACCGCGCTCCGGGACGGCCAGCTCGACTGACGTCAGGTGCTGGCGTCGACGAGGTCATCGACGTAACGCAGCGAAGGGGCCTCTGCGGCGAGGTCGAGCGTGATCCGGCCCCCGATCGGCAGCGGGATCTTGCGGGCTGTGTGTCCGAACTCCACGTTGGTGACGACCGGGACACTGCTGCCGGTGCAGCGCAGGATCATCTCGTCCCACTTGGTGTCGGGGGCATCGTCGCGAGGGCAGTCCTCTGGCACTCCGACGACGAGGGCGGCGATCCGGTCGAACACGCCTGCGAGGCGGAGGTGGGTAAGGCCGGCGTCGATGGTGACCCAGGGAGCGAAGACCTCCTCGAGGATCAAGATGGCGCCGTCAAGGTCAGGCATCCACGGCGTACCGACGAGCGCACGGATCGTGCCCAGGTGGCCGCCGACGACTGAGCCAGTGACTGTGACGCCGGCGCCGCGGACGACCCGCCAAGGCTCGCCTCGGACCTCTGTGCCGGAGACGGGGCCGGTCACGATCCGCCAGAACGCGGCTTCGGTGGCGGCGTTGACGTCGGGCTGGAAGAAGTCATAACCGGAAGGGCCGTGCAAGGTGAGCATCCCGGTGCGGGCGTAGATCGCGTTGCCCAGTATCGACGGGTCGGACATGCCGGTGAACACCTTCGGGCTCACCGCGATCGTGTCGTAGTCGAGCACGTCGATCAGGTGGCTGGCGCCTTTGCCGCCAGACGCAGGCACGATCAGCGACACCACCGGGTCGGCGAACGCGGCCATCAGCGCGCTCGCGCGCAGGGAGGCAGGCCCAGCAACGTAGGTCGTTGCATCGGTAACGTCGGACATGACCCGGACCGGGTGCCCGCGGCCCTCGAAGTAGGCCACCAGGCGGTCGAGCTCGTCGATCGTCACCGCCGAGGAGGTCGGCACAACCGCGACCGTGTCGCCGGGCTGGACGGCCCGGGGATGAAGGGGGCGCGGGGTCATCGGATCCGCTTCCCGGTGCTGCACACAACCGCCAGACTCGCCCGACCATCCCTGATCCTAAAGGCTCACCACTGAGCCGGCTGAAGGTCGGTGTGGATGAAGTCGCCGCCCTTGAAGAGCAGTGGCTCATTGATTGTGGCCGCGAGCGAGTACGCGAAACAGTCACCGAAGTTGAGCTTCGCCGCGTGGCCGCTGGTCTTACCGAAGTCGCGGTAGGCGGCACGTGCCACAAGAGCATGTTCGACCGTCGTGTCGACGATCTCGATGCCGAGTGCCTGGATCAACTCGTCCAGACGTCTCGATTTCACGGGGTCGCCGAGGCCGTCGACAACCAAGCCTGTTTCGAGGTAGGTACCCGCAGCAATCTTCGGGGCGGTGGCCTCGATGATGGCGCGGGCGAATGCGTCGTGCTCAGGCTCGCCGTTCAAGATTGCGATTAAGGCTGAGGTGTCGACGATCATGCGGGCAGGCCGCGATCGTCGTACAGCTCGTCTGTGCTGAACCTCGCGCGGTCTTCGGCCGACATTCGCCCCTGGAAGTCGGCTGCGATAGCGAGCGCCGTTGTCAGCCTGTCGTCGGGGTCGGCCGGGCGCTCCTGCGCGTTGAGGAAGCTGATCAGAGCCTCCTCGACCACACTGGTCTGCGACTTCCCCGTGCGGCGGGCGGCTTCTCGGACAAGCGCATGCACGCGCTCGTTCTTGATGTTCAGACTCACGGCTACACCTTTCTACCATTCCATGACCTAATTCTACCAGCGGGGACAGGCAGGCCCGAGCGCTGGTGAGCTCCCGCCGCAGTGTGTCGTCACCAAGAGGAGGCCGTTCCAGAAGTTCTACTGTGTATCGCGTGGACAAGATCGACATACGCGAACTGCGGCAGCGTGCCAGGCGTTGGCTGAAGCGGGTCGAGGCGGGGGAGTCGTTCGAGGTAACTGATCGAGGACGACCCGTAGCCGTGCTCGTGCCTATGTTGGCCGACGACTTTCGAGTTGACCATCTGCTTCGCTCGGGGGCGCTGACGGCTCCCACGGCCGAGCGGGCGCCGAGTCCTCACCTCCGCCTGCCGGAGGGGCACTCAGCCTCTCAGGTGTTAGCCGAACTCCGTGCCGGGTAGCGCACCGAGTTGTAACACCTGGACACGTCGGGCGGTCACGGTGCCCGATCGTGGAAGCCCGGGCGAGGCAGATACTTCCTCCGCCATCTGTCGGGAAACAGCGTGCTCTCGAGACGTCCAGTCGTCGTTTTGCCATCGTATGTCGGAAGACGCTCGACGCGGCCGTATGTCGGAAGACGTCAGGCGGGATCGGTGTAGCGGAGCAGGTCGCCGGGCTGGCAGCCGAGCACCTCGCACAGGGCGGTGAGCGTCGAGAAGCGAATCGCACGAGCGCGGCCGTTCTTGAGGATCGACAGGTTGGCGACGGTGATGTCCGCGCGCGCGGCGAGCTCGGTCAGCGTCATACCGTGCTGTTCAAGCAGCACGTCGAGGTGAGCCGTGATCTTGTGCTCTGGCGTCGGCGGCGGCATTTCAGACCATGCCCTCGACGTCGTCGCGCAGCCGCACGCCATACGCGAACACCTCGGACAGGATGAACGCGCCAAGCCCCGCAAGCAGCGCGCCGGCCGGCAGTGTGTAACCGGCCACGCCCAGGTCGACGTCGGGGAACGGCGGCAGTTCGTTGTAAAGAGAGGACCGCAGGGCATAGTTGAGCAGCTCGACGAGTGGGGCCCCCGCGACCAGGATGAAGCCGAGGCCGCGGAGCCGCCTGACGTTGTCGGTGCCGAACGGGTCTCCCTGCACCACCGAGCGCATGAACCCCCGCATCAGCCACAGTCCGGCGATCACGAGCAGGAGGGGGCCGAAGTCGGTCGCTGACCTCAGCAGCATCTGCTTGGTGGTGGGGTCATGCACCTCGACCGTCACTTCCGGCCAGCCGCCAATGCTCAAGCCGGCCGGCAACGGGCCGACGTCGTCGGGTGACAGCTGGAGCGGGACTCTCAGCGTCTCGCCATACAGGAGCGACTCACCGTCACGGGCAATGCCCACGGCGACCGAAACCAGCGACAACACGCCGAACGCGATTGTCAGCACCAGAGCGACGTTCACCAGCACACTGCCTGTCCTGACGGCACCCGAAGGCTTCGGTGTGGTCATGAGACACTCCATATCGATTAACGAGGGTATTGATAAACGATAACATCGAATATCGATACGTCAATAGGAGCGTTAGAACAAGACGGCACACGTCGCGATGGGCCGGGTCAGGACGCGAGGACGCCGAGCAACCGCGACACTTCAGACGCCACTGCATCGCGCCCAGGCCCGAGGTATTTGCGCGGGTCGACCAGCCGAGCATCGCCGGCGAGCGAGGCTCGGACTGCCGCCGTCATCGCCTTGTTGAGGTGGGTCGCAATGTTGATCTTGACCATCCCGTGGGCAACAGCGGCGACGATTCCGGCGTCGGGCACACCCGACGAGCCATGCAGCACCAGTGGTACGTCGACGGCTTCGGTGATGGCCGCGATCAGGTCGTTGTCGAGCTCGGCGTCGCGCGTCAGCATCGCGTGCGACGAACCAACCGCGACTGCCAGGGCATCGACGTCGGTTGCTTCGACATATGCGGCCGCCTCGGCAGGGTCGGTGCGGACACCGGCGGCATGGACGCCGTCCTTGCCGCCGACCTCACCCAGCTCGGCCTCGACCCACACCGCGCGGTCGTGGCACCACCGCGTCACCTCGGCGGTCGAGGCGACGTTCGCGTCGTGCGGCATGGCCGAGGCGTCATACATGACCGACCCGACTCCGAGCCCGACCGCCTGCTCGACCAGCTGTACGTCGGTGGCGTGGTCGAGGTGCACGACCACGTCGGCAGAGCTCTCCGCCGCAATCCGCAGACACGCAATCGTCAACGGTGCAAGGGATCCGTGGTAGGCAGCAGTGTTCTCCGAGATCTGCAGCACGACCGGCCGCCGGGCCGACTCCGCCCCGGCGACAATGGCCTCGGCATGCTCGAGCTGGATGACATTGAACGCGCCAAGCCCGCCCGGGCGAACCGAGGCGACCGCGGCAGCCATCGCGACGACCGTCATGCGACAGCACCAACGGCAGCGACTGGCGTGATCACGACAACCACTGCCCACCGCGCATCACGCGCACTGGCCGGAGGTTTTCGTCGGTGACCAGCAGATCGGCCGCACAGCCCGCCACCAAGGCGCCGCGCGTTTCCGCGGTACCCAGGATGCGTGCGGGCGTCTGGCTGGCCGCCCGCACCGCGTCGACAAGGGGAACCCCCGCATGGTGCACCGCCCTCGCCACCACCTCGACGAGATGGCTGGTGCCACCAGCGATCGTCCCCTTCGAGCCAGGTTCGGTAGGCCGACCACTCAGCCGGGCCACCCCGCCACTGACCTCCACCGGCTGACCACCCAGCACGTACGCACCATCAGGCATACCGGCAGCGGCCATCGCGTCCGTGATCAGCACCACCGACCCGGGAGCTGCGGCGGCGAACA
The DNA here is from genome assembly GCA_963811585.1 of uncultured Actinomycetota bacterium. Lineage (GTDB taxonomy): Bacteria > Actinomycetota > Actinomycetes > Propionibacteriales > Nocardioidaceae > JACDHG01. The sequence goes on along the minus strand of CAWERR010000002.1, from coordinate 3,912 downwards.
CCATCGCCACGAAGCCGTCGTCGACGTGCACTCCGTCACCAACCACCTCGACGGCCGCGCGACCCGACGCCGCCTCCGCCAACGACGCACCGACCGGGCCCACGCCACGGTGGTGGAACGGCGGCATGCCGTTGGCGAGATGCGTGACGAGCCCGTCGCCGTCGAGGGCGCGGAGGGCAGCGCGGAAGACCTCGTACGACGCGTCGCTGTGACCGAGGGCGACGGTGACTCCCGCGGCCCGAAGGCGCGTCGCCGCCTCATCCGCACCGGCCAGCTCAGGCGCGATCGTCATCACCTTGATCGCACCGTCGGCGATAGCCAGCAGCTCATCGATCAGGTCGAGGTCGGGCTCTATCAGGAACTCAGGAGGTTGCGCGCCACACCGCACTTCCGACAAGAACGGACCCTCAAGATGCAGCCCCACAAACTCACCGGACGCCACGAGCGGAGCCACTGCCCGGACCTGGTCGAGCAGGACGTCGGGCGCTGCAGTGACCAGGCTGGCGACCAGGCTCGTTGTGCCATGCAAGGCGTGGTGAGCGGCCACAGCGCGCGCCTCAGCCTGATCGACCGTGGGCACGGCATTGCCGCCGCCGCCATGGCAGTGGATGTCGACCAGACCCGGGAGCACGACACCTGCATGCGCAGGGAGTTCGACGCCGGGGTGCTCGCCGCGCCAGTCATCGGCCGGGCCGACGTACGTGATCGAGCCAACGTCGGTCGCCACGACGCCATCAGCCACCTCGTCGACAGGTGTCACGAGCCTGCCGCGCACGAGCACCTGATCAGCCATCGCGCTTCAGTCTCCTGTCCCACCGCGTTGAGCCATCAGCGCAGCGCCCACCAAAGCCGCGCGGACACCGAACTCAGCCGCGACGATGTCGGGTACCGGCACGAGGTTGGCACGCTCGGCCAGGGCGTCGGACAGCGGCTTGATCAACGCGTCTCCGGCCTCGGCCAGCCCGCCACCGACCACGATCCGCCCGGGCGACAGGAGGTTGACGACACTGATGAGCCCGTCCGCGAGAGCCGCGAGTGCCTCGTCCCACACCTGCACCGCAGCTGGGTCGTCGGTCATGGCTGCCAGTACGTCGACTGACCCCTCGACCTGCCGCCCCGCCAGGTCGGCGTAGGCACGCGCGATCGAGGCGGCCGACGAGACCGCCTCCAGGCAGCCGCGGCCGCCGCAGCCGCACACCGGGCCGCCCGGCCGCACCACGACGTGGCCGAACTCCCCGGCTTGGCCGAGCCCGCCCCGCACCAGTCGACCACCCGCGACTATCGAGGCTGCGATCCCGGTCCCGAGGGCAACAAAGAACATGTCGTCGCAGCCACGCCCCGCGCCGGCCTGCCACTCGGCCCACCCGGCCACCGTCACGTCATGGTCGACGAGAACCGGCATAACCCACGCCGCCCGAAGCGGCGCGCCGAACTCAAGGTCACGCCACCCGATGTTCGCGCTGAACACTCCGACCCCACGGCGGCGGTCGACGATCCCCGGCACGACGAGCCCTGCACGCGTGGCCCGGACACCGCCGGCGGCTTCGGCTTCGTCGACGAGGCGGCGACCGAGCACCGTGACAGCCTCGAGCGCCGCGTCGCCGGGGGGCGTCGCCTCAACGCCGGACGCGAGCACCTCGCCCCCTCCGTCGACACCATCGCCACTGAAAACCGCTGCCTTGATGGTCGTGCCACCGACGTCAACCGCGAGCACACACGAGTCGGTCGGCAAGGGGGAAACTGTCACGAGCCAAGGATGACGGAGCGCGTGAGGTTGCGTGGCTGGTCGGCATCGAAGCCACGGTCGGCGGCCACCAGCACGCAGAGCCGATGCGCGCGGACGAGTTCTGCCATCGGGTCGACATCACGGTGCTCGAGGTGCGCACCGGTCACCGCTACGGCGTCCGCAAAACCGGGCACCAGTGGTCCGAGCGCCCACACCACGCGTCCTGGCGCGGCAATGCTGATCGGGCCGTGACGGTATTCGGTCGCCAGGTAGGACTCCGCCCACGACTGGGTCGCCTCACGCAGCTTCAACGCCGCCTCGTCGGCCACCGCGGCACCGAAACCCATGCCCACGAACGTGATCTGTTCGGCGCGCCGTAGGTAGGCATAGGCGTTGTCGGGTTCGGCCACCAGGGCGCGCGCCTCGGCGATGACGTCAGTCAGATCCTCACCGAGATGGGCGCGCAACAGCGCGAGAATCGACGTAGCGAACCGGGTCTGCACGATCGACTGCTCGTCGAACTGCGGGACGAAGATCGGGTCGCCAAGCTTGAGGATGGGAGTGTCCTCGCTCGATGTGATCACCGTGACGCGGCTTGCCTGGTCGTAGTCGGCCAGCGCGTCGAGCACCTCGGTCGTCGTACCGGAGCGGCTGATCGCGATGATCCGGTCGTAGGACCGCCTCAAGCGGGCTGCGCTGGCCGGCCACGCGTCGGTCTCGCCTTGCCCGGCGTCTTCGCGCAGGGTGGCGTAGGCGCGTGCCATCGACAACGACGTGCCACAGCCGATCACGGCGACCCGCTCACCGGGCTTGGGAAGTACGTCGGCAAAGGTGGCAGCGAGCGCAGCGGCGTCAGCCCAGTTGTCGGGCTGGGCGGCGACCTCGGCAGCAAGATAAGTGGTAGTCATGGCATTACTTCAGCGTGCCGCTGGTGAGACCGGACTGGACTTGTCGGTAGAAGACCAGGTACACGACGACGATGGGCACCATCGCCACGGTGAGGGCCGCAAACAGCGCACCCCAGTCACCCTCGTAGCGCTGGCTGGCCAGGAGGGTGGCGATCCCCTGCGCGAGCACTGGCTTCTCGGGTGACAAGAATGCTGGCAGCACGAACTGGTTCCACTGCCCCAGCACGTTGAAGATGCCGATGCTCAGCAATCCTGGCTTGGCCATCGGCAGCATCACGCGGAAGAACACCCCTGAATGCGAGGCGCCGTCCATCACTGCGGCTTCAGCCATCTCGGTGGGCAACGTGCGGAAGAACGAGTGCATGAAAAAGACCGTAAACGGTAGCGAGTACGCGGTGTACACGAGGATCAGCCCGTGGTACGTCGACAGCATGCCGAAGTTCTCCACCACGAAGAAGAGCGGCACGATCGCCAGGAAGACCGGAAACATCATGCCGGCCGCGAAGAGGTAGTAGATGAACCGGTTGCCCCAGAACTCGATATCGCGCCAGGACATACGCGGCCATCGATCCGAGCAACATCGTAGGATCACGCCGCAGGTCACGACGATGATGCTGTTCAACAAATAGTCACCGACGCCCTTGTCCCAGGCACTAGCGAAGTTGTCCCACTGCGGGGTCTCCGGGAGCGACCAGGGCTCGGCGAAGATCTCGCGCGATGTCTTGAGCGACGCCACCAGGGCCCAGATGAACGGAACCAGAACCAGGATCGACCAGCCGATGAGGATGGTGTGAGAGAAGACGTTGATGGCGGTCTCGCCGCCGCCACTGGGCGGCTCGGCCTGCCGCGGCTTCTCGCGCGTTTCGACGTCTGCGTCGCCGGACTCCGTGGTGACAGTCATGGCAGGCCCCTCAGTACTCGATCCGCTCACGCCGCGTGATCCGCAGCATGACGGTGGCAATGATGAGCGTGAAGAAGAACAGCACGACGCCCATGGCCGAGGCATATCCGGCGCGACCGAATTGGAAGCCGTTCTGGGCGATCTGCAGCGACATCACCTGGGTCGCGTTGTTGGGACCACCGGCCCTGCCGTCATCACCGCGACCAAGGCGTAGACATCCAGGGCCAGGATGGCGAGATAGACCCACGATGTCTGGATCGTGTCCCACAACAGCGGCACGGTCACCCGCAGGAACGTCGTGAGCCTGCCCGCTCCATCGAGCAGGGCGGCCTCGAAGATGTCCCGGGGGATCGACGACATCGCCGCATTGTGACCTG
>CAWERR010000001.1:0-158194 GCA_963811585.1 uncultured Actinomycetota bacterium | reverse complement strand
CACGATCTGCTTGATTGCCTCACTCAAACGCCACGCCTCACCTCAGGCTGAAATGAAAAAGCCGCTGGTCGCCAGCGGCTTTTTCCGCCCCGCAACCCCGGGGGTGGGTTGCGAGAGCACTGGTCGCCTTGCCGCTACTGTCCGAACTTGTAGCGGGCTCGATCATGTACCGGGGGCCCGTCTGAGTCACGAACAACAACTGCGTATCGCTGCGCCCGTGGATGCGCTGAATCTCGTCGGTGAGATTGATCGCTTCCGCCTGCAGGATCAGCGAATCGTTCCACTGGTAAGCGACGTTGAGATCGAGCTGGCCGTATTCCTCGGTGTATTGAGGGTTCGGCAGGCCGGTGCCATCGAATCTTTCATCCAGGAACTCGTCGCGCCAGTTGTAGGCAGCACGCACCGTCCAGCCGTACTTCTCGAAGAAGGCCACGACATTGGCCGCATCGCTCAGGCCTTCCAGCGCGAACTGCTCACCCCGGTTCTGGTTGTCGTACGTCAGGCCCGACTCCACCAGCGTGTAGTTCGCTGCCAGGCCGAAGCCGCTCTCGCCGAAGATGTGCTGCACGTTGAATTCCCAGCCGTGCAGGTTGGCCGATCGCTGGTTCGCTGGCACCTGGATTTGAAGACGGCGATCGGATCGCCGGGCTGACCCGCAATGCTTCCGGTGCGGTCGCCGTCCGCGTCGACTCCCGTGACCGTCACGCCTGGGTCGCCCGCATGATTGTCGAAGATGAAGTTGCGGATGCAGGTGGGAAGTCAGGGGCGTGGACAGCCGCCGTTGGCCACGGCCTCGTTGAAGTACGCACCCTGCCCGGGATGCGTTAGGGAACGGCGAAGAATTAATAGTCGTCAGGCCGACGTAGTTGTCGATGTCCTTGTTGAAGTAGCCGACCGAGAGGTAGTTCGACCTCGCCGTAATACCACTCGACCGACAGGTCGATGTTGGTCGACTCCAGCGGCTTCAGCGCCGGGATTGCCCTGCTGGCCGGAGCCGACATCGATACGCGCGAGCTGATTCAGGGTCTGGCCGCCCTGGATGTCACCCGAGCCCGGCCGGCCGATGCTCATGCCGGAACTGGCGCGCAGCTTCACGTTGTCGAGGACTTCGATGTCGAAATCCAGGCTCGGCAACACGTAGTCGTAGTCGCCTTCGAGCGAAGTGAAATCCCGCGGTCCGAACTGCAGCGAGAACTCGTTGTTCGCTACCCAGAGCATGCCGGTCGGCACCGGCACCAGTGCCGTCGAGCTCACATCGGTCTTTTCGTACCGCACACCGACGGCTGCGTTGATAGGCATGCGCGTATCGAACCTCTGGCTGTACTGGATGTACGCGCTCTGCGTTTCCTCTTCGACCCGACGATCGTTCGTGAAATCCTGCGAGGCCAGGTACATCGCGGGATTGCCCGCCTGCGCGGCCAGAGCGCGAACGGTCTCGAAATCGAACGTGAAGATCGTTGAACAGGTTCGAGTTGCCGCTGCCGGCAACGTTGTCGAAGTACTGCCTGAGCGTGTCCGCCGCCTGGCCGAACATCTGGTTCAAGCGCGAGGCGGGCGGGGGTCCCGCGCTTGGTGCGCTGCAGCCGATGATGTCCGGCGGCGTACCGATCGACTTCGAGAACATCGAGGAGCTCGACGAAGACACCGCGTTCGGCGTCGGGAAAGTGGAGGACTTCACCTGGAAAGGACTCCTCGACTTCGCGTCCTGCACCGAGTGCGGCCGGTGCCAGTCGCAGTGCCCAGCGTGGAACACCGAGAAGCCCTTGTCGCCCAAGCTTCTCGTGATGGGTCTGCGCGACCACGCGTTCACCAAGGCGCCCTTCCTGATGGCCGATGACAGCGCCCGAGCAGGCCTGACAGACACCATCACCCGCGAGGCCGAGCGTCCACTCATCGGCGACACCGCGGCGTACGGCGTCATCGATCCGGATGTGCTCTGGTCCTGTACGTCGTGCGGCGCCTGCGTGCAGCAGTGCCCGGTCGACATCGAGCACGTCGACCACATCATGGACATGCGGCGTTATCAGGTGCTGGTCGAGTCGAACTTCCCAACCGAGCTCAACCAGCTGTTCAAAGGCCTTGAAAACAAGGGCAATCCCTGGAACATGTCCTCGACAGCCCGGATGGACTGGGCGAAGGACCTGCCGTTCCCGGTGAAGCAGGTGGGCGAGGACATCGAGAGCCTCGACGAGGTCGAGTGGCTGTTCTGGGTGGGCTGCGCTGGCGCCTACGAGGACCGGGCAAAGAAGACCACCCGGGCCGTCGCGGAGCTGCTGCACGAGGCCGGCGTGTCGTTCGCCGTGCTCGGCAATGGCGAGACGTGCACCGGCGACCCGGCCCGACGCTCGGGCAACGAGTTCGTGTTCCAGCAGCTGGCCATGCAGAACGCCGAACAGCTCAAGGAGTCCAAAGCCACGAAGGTCGTCTCCACTTGCGCGCACTGCTTCAACACGCTCAAGAACGAGTACTCCCAGTTCGGCGTCGAGCTCGAGGTGGTCCACCACACGCAGCTGCTCAACCGGTTGGTGCGTGAAGGGCGCCTGACCCCGGTGGCACCGACCGACACCTCCATCAAGGGCCGCACGATCACCTACCACGACCCGTGCTTCCTCGGTCGGCACAACCAGGTCTACGAGCCGCCCCGCGAGCTGCTGGCCGTCATCCCTGACACCAAGTTCACGGAGATGCCGCGCAACGCCGAAAAGTCGTTCTGCTGCGGTGCCGGTGGGGCGCGGATGTGGATGGAGGAGACGATCGGCGAACGGATCAACCTCAACCGCAGCAAGGAGGCCGTGGCCACCGGTGCATCGCAGATCGCGGTCGGGTGTCCCTTCTGCCGGGTGATGCTGTCGGATGGCCTGACCTCGCTGCAGGCGACGGGGGCTGCCGGCGACGAGGTCGAGGTGCTCGACGTCGCTCAGCTGCTGCTGGCGTCGGTGCGACGTACGTCGTCGGAGCCTGACGCGGACGCGACCACCGGACCCTAGGTCGGTCCACCTGAGCGGGTATCGGGAGACCTGGTGCACACACGACACCATGGCGACTCCACACTGACGCTTCTAGCACCATCAGCCCGGTTTCTCGAGTCAGAACAGGCGGCTGAAAGCAGGATCTGCTCTGGCTGGACCCCTATTTAGGTACTCTGACCTGGGCTTTTTCAAATTGACGTCAAATTAGTGTTGCATTGACACCATAGTGATGTCATAGTGGTGGCCATGGACATCACACAGTTTGCTGAGGCTCTCCGCAGAGACCTCACCCAGGCCGCGGAGGCGGGTGGCGAAGAGATCCGCGCCGCCGCCGACCGGTTGGCTCTTGCTCTCGACCCGGCCGTGCGCCTCACCTTGATGGACGCACTGTCGCAAGCCGCCTCGGAGATCACCAACGAGCTCGACGGTACGTCGGTCGAGGTCCGGCTCAAGGGACGCGAGCCGGTCTTCGTCGTGACCAGCCACGGTCCGATGCCGACCCCCGAGCCACCTGGGGCGCCCGAGCCGCCAAGGCCACCGGACCCCGCCGACGAGTTCGACGGTGAGGATGCGATCGCTCGCATCACGCTCCGACTGCCCGAGTCGCTCAAGGTCCGCTCCGAGGAGCTGGCCGCGTCGCGCGGGCAGTCCCTCAACACCTGGTTGGTCAACGCCGCCCGCCTTGCTGCGTCCGGAGACTTCAACCTCAACATTTCTTCCAGCGGGATCAGCATGGGCATGAGCCCTGGCGCACCCGGTCGTAATCGCTCTTCCAACAAGCGCATCCAGGGATGGGTGCGATGAACCCGGAGGTCACCATGCACACGTTCGACACACCAGGCCCCACCAACCTCAAGGTCGAGCTCTGGCAAGGCCAGGTCAAGGTCTTCGCCGAGGAGACGTCCACCACGACCGTCGAGCTCGAGCCACTGCGCGGTGACTCAGCTGCTCAGGAGCTGATCGAGCACGCCAGAGTCGAGCAGCGCGGCGACGAGATCCTCGTCTTGATGCCCAAGTCCAAGGGCGGGCTGTTCCGCAGCCGCGCCGAGGTCTTGGCGACGATCAGGGTACCGCTCCACAGCAACGCAAAGATCGAGACCTCGTCGGCCGACATCGACACCCAAGGCGAGATGGGCGCACTCAACGTGGCCAGCGGCTCCGGCGAGGTCCACCTCGAGCACGGCGCCAACGTCACGGTTGCGACCGGCTCCGGCGACATCACGATCGGGACCACGACCGGCGACTGCTCCGTTAAGTGCGGCTCGGCCGACATCGCTGTCGACTCGATCGCCGGCGACAGCGACGTCGTCACCGGATCCGGCGACGTAGCCATCCGGGAGATCGGTGGCGTCCTCAAGATCAAGAGCGGCTCAGGCGACACCGTCATCAAGCAAGCAGGGGCAGGCATCAACGCGATGGCGGGCTCCGGTGACCTCGTCGTCAAGCGGGTCGATCATGGTCGGGTAAAGGTCAAGACCGGCTCAGGAGACATCCTCGTCGGCGTCGCCGAGGGCACAGCGGCATACCTCGACATCAGCACGGTGACCGGCGACGTCAGCTCGTCCCTCGACGGTGCCGAGGCACCCAGCGACGGCGAGCGCACCGTGGAGCTGATCGTGCAATCAGGGAGTGGTGATGTGGTCCTTCAGCGTGCCTAAGCGGGTGCACACAACGCCCGACCTCGACTCCGAACCCGTCACCATCCGAAGCAAGAAACATCAAGAGAGTCGCCGCCTCCACGGCACAGACTCAAACTCTCCAAGGACTTCCACCACCCGAAAGGACCCACCGTCATGAACATGAACGACCAGCTCGCCAAAGAGCTCATCCGCGAACGCACCTCACACCGCGTCGCCACCAAGCGACCTACCTACCCGCACGCAGCACGCGCTCTGCGTCGACTCGCGCAGCGCCTGGACAACACGCAGTGAGAGCACGACCCGCGAGGCGGGAGCCACCCGAAGCTGGGGTGGCTCCCGCCTCGTTCGTTTGCCGGTCGAGACCCAGGCCTCTTCGTCGGTCGAGCGACCCACGTCGGTCGAGCTTGTCGAGACCAGCGGAACGGTCAGCGGACGTCGGTCCGGTGGAAGTTCAAGTGCGACCGCGACGGCGTCGGCCCCCGCTGACCCTGATAGCGCGACCCGTACTTCGCACTGCCATAGGGGTTCTCCGAGGGCGACGACAGCCGGAAGAAGCACAGCTGCCCGATCTTCATCCCGGGCCACAGCTTGATCGGCAGCGTCGCGGCGTTTGCCAGCTCGAGCGTGACGTGGCCGGAGAAGCCAGGATCGATGAAGCCCGCCGTCGAGTGGGTCAGCAGGCCGAGCCGCCCAAGAGACGACTTGCCCTCAAGGCGCGCGGCTACGTCGTCGGGGAGCGTGATCACCTCGTACGTCGATCCGAGGACGAACTCACCGGGATGCAGGATGAAGGGCTCGCCACCCTCCGGCTCGACGCCTCGGGTGAGGTCTGGCTGATCCTCCGCAGGGTCGATGTGGGGGTAGCGGTGGTTCTCGAAGACCCGGAAGAACCTGTCGAGCCGCACGTCGACGCTCGACGGCTGGATCATCTCCACGTTGAACGGTTCGAGCACGACACGCTTCTCGTCGATCTCGGCCAAGATGTCGCGGTCGCTGAGCAGCACCCGCCGAGACTACCGAACGCGAGACCCGCCCCCACCTTCCTGCCGTGACGCCGCACGCCATCAGAGCTCTGACGGCTTCATCCGGCAGAGATGCACGCAACGCCGATCATCGTCACGACCACCCCAGCGACCTGCACCCTCCGCAGCCTGTCCCCCAGCACCAACCACGCCAGCAGCACGGTCACGACCGGGAACAGCGAGGCGAGCACGCTGGTGATACTGACGAAGCCCATGGTCGAGGCGATTCCGAACGTCAGATTCGCGCCCAGGTCCCCCGCGGCCACCAGCGTCACCCAGGCGTAGTCCCTGCCGACCAGTCCGCCTGTCGAACGTCGTGCGACCGCCAACACGACGAACGCCACCGTCACCGCCACCCGCATCGCCCACAGCGTCAGCAGCGGGCTGTCCTCGGAACCCTCGTCCATGAACACGAAGAAGAAGCCGAAGCTCAGCCCAGCCAAGGTGGCAACCAGTACCGGTCGGGTCTCCGCGCCGCCTGTGAACTCAGGGCCGCTCGTGAGCACAATCCCCACGATCGCGACCACGATGCCCACCCAGACAATCATCACCGGTGACTCGCCCGACACGATTCCGATGGCCACGGGCACCACAACACCGAGGGACGTGACCGGGGCGACCACGCCCATGGTCCCCGTCGCGAGCGCGTAGTAGTAGCAGACCAAGCCGAGTCCCCCGCTGAAGCCTGCGGCAATCCCCCACGGCACCCAGGCGTAGGGACCGTGCCAACCTTCGGTCAGGGCCACTGCGATGGACGCCATGATCCCGCCGAGGAAGGCGCCCCATCCGACGATGACGATTGCGGGGCGTCGCCGGCTGATAAGTCCACCGATAAAGTCCGAGGTCCCCCACATCAGGCTCGACAAAAGCGCGAGCAAGATGGCCACACGACAATTATCCGTTATGCAGCGAGCCGCCCCTCAGTCGACACTGACAGCGGGTTGCCAGAGCTGGAGGTGGTATGACGTTCGAGGAACAGCTCGGTTCGCGCAGCACGAGTGTCTACGCCGACTTCTTCCTGCCAGCGTTGTCCCCCCACTCCGACGTACTCGATGTCGGGTGCGGAGACGGAGCCTTGTCGATCGGGCTTGCCGCCGTCGCGCGCCACGTCACTGCCGTCGACGCCACACCTGACGAGTTTGCAGCGGCGCAGGAGCACGCGGCGAGCCACGAGATCAAGAACGTCGAGTTCGTGCGGGCCGATGCAACTGCACTGCAGTTTGCGGACGACAGCTTCGATGCATGCCTCTGCCATTCGGTCCTCGAAGCCGTCGACGATCCGCTCGCAGTGTTGGAGGAGATCAGCCGAGTCCTGAAGCCCGGAGGTGTGCTGGGCGCTGCGTCGGTCGAGTACGATGCGCTCGTCCTCGCCGGCCCGGACACCGATCTCCTGAGGCGGTTCTACTCGATCCGCGAGCAGATGTGGTGGGGGTGGGGCGCCAACCCGTTCCTCGGCCGCGAGCTTCGAGGGCTCCTATCGACGGCTGGCTTCGTCGACATCGAGGCAACAGCCCGGGTGATCACCTACGGCACTCCCGAACGCGTGCGTGAGTTCGGAGACGGCCGGGCACAGGAGTGTCTCGATGAGGAGTACGTCGAGGAGGTGGTCTCGCACCACTTGGCCGACGAGGAGGAGTTCGCCGCAATGGCGCAGGCGTGGTTGGCATGGGGTGATGCGCCGGCGTCGTTCGCCGCGTTCACGTGGTGCCGGGCGCTGGGGCGCAAGCCCACGTCAGAGGGCTGAATGTAAGATCTTGTCCGCTCGTCTCAGTGAATGCTGAGGCGCTGCGCGGGTGTAGTTCAATGGTAGAACATCAGCTTCCCAAGCTGACAGTGCGAGTTCGATTCTCGTCACCCGCTCACTTGCTTCAGTCCCGCCCCAGCGAGGTGCACACGCACGCCTTGTTGCCCTCGGGGTCGGCCAGCACCGTGAACGCCGGCGCGCGGTCATCGGAGACAAGGGTGCCGCCGGCCGCCAGTGCCGCCGAGATGCGGGCCTGCGCCTGGTCTGGCGGCACGGTCACGTCGATGTGGAAGCGCTGGCGGGGCTCGTCGTGGGCGTCGGTCTGCTGGAGCCACATCGTCACCTGCCGGCCCTGCGGGTCGGCGATGTCGTCCTCGTCCAGGTCGTAGCCGAGTACCGCCGCCCAGAACGCGCCCACGGCACTGCGGTCGTGGGCGTCGAGCCCGACCTCGATCCGGCTGAGCTGCTCGGGGGTCGCGTCGATGCCGAGATCGGCGGCGATGTCGCGGATCCTGGCGGCCAGCGCGATGTCGCGTCCGGTCACTCCGCCGGAGTCGTGGCTGAGGAGCCGGATGTGGACGGTGGGGTAGGCCAGGGTGATGTCGGGATGGTGGTTGGCCTCCTCGGCCGCCTCGCCAACGCGGTTGACGAAAGCCAGCCCCGTCGCGAAGTCCCCGGTGGCGTAGAGCGCCTCGATCGCCCCGAGCAGGACCTGCCAGCCCTCAGGCTGCTGCTCGAGGATCTGGGAGCGGGTGAGGGTCTCGGCCATGGTGTTCTCCTTCGTCTACCGGTTCAGGACATCGGCCGTCAGGGCAGGACGGTCTGCCCGATGGGGCCGGGGTTGTAGGCGACCTCCCAGCGGTAGCCGGCCGGGTCGCCGAAGTAGCCGGTGTAGCCGCCCCACTCGCGATCGACCGCCTCGCCGACGTGGGACGCCCCGGCGGCCCGGGCATGCTCGAGGACGGCGTCGACCTCCTCGCGGGTGGGCAGGTTGTGGGCCAGCGTGATCGGGGGGTGGCCCTCGCCGCGTCGGATCGGGCCGACCTCGCCTTCGAAGGCCGCCTCGACCCAAAGCGACAGCAGCAACTTGTCGCCGACGCGGATCATCAAGACGTCGTCGGGCACGTGCATCGCGGGTTCCCAACCGAGCCCTTCGACGTAGAAAGCGAAGGCCGCCTCGAGGTCAGGCACAGCCAAGGTGATGAAACTGACGCGTGGCTCCATGCCCTCCACCCTGCCACGACCGTTAGCAGCTGTCCTCTCTGCTAAAGCCCGCACCAGGCCGCAAAGACGCCTGGGTCGTTGGTCAGCGCGCCATCGACTCCGAGGCGCTGCATAGAGGCCAGGTTGTTGCCCCGCCGCACGATCACGGTCACCCCGTTCTCATGGAACCGGCGCACCCGTGACGGGTGTTCAAGGAGGTCCGCAGGCGCCACTGTCACAACTTCGGCTACCTCGCTCAGGGAGACGACGTTCCACGGTCCCCACATCTCCGGTCCTACCTTCAACCCGATGCGGATCTCGGGGTAAGCCCGGTCGAAGTTCTTGACCTGGTACGCCGACTGCGAGTAGAACACCGCACGCCCCAGCATGCCGTTGTTGACGACCCGGGAGTACAGCACCTCCCATGGCAGGATCCGCTTGATCTCGATCAGCCATCGCATGCCAAACGGTCGCATCGCGTCGAACGCTTCGTTCAGCGTGGGTACGAAAGAGCCGTCACTACGCCGGTAGCGCTCGCGGATCTCGGCGGCGGTGTGCTCGGATATCAGCCCGAACCGGCCGAGCCTGTCCTGGTGGTTCATCAGCGGCACGAGGTCTGAGGTGAGGAACACGTCGGTCTCGATCCGGGTCATGCCTGCACGGGCAGCCGCCTGAAACGCGGAGATGCTGTTTGCTGCGTGGCCCGTCCCCTTGCCTTGGTGACTGACGCCGAACATGCCGCAGTCGGCGGCGCTCGCTGTGGGCACGGGCCCAAAGAACATGGTGGAAGACACCGCAATGAGCAGGGCGAGCGCTCTCACCCCGGTAACGCTCGCCACAGCCTGGTTTCGCCGCATGCCCATGCGAAGACTCCTTCGAAAATGTGGGCGGCGAGGTCCTGGCCGCTGACGGCAATTTGCCATCGACGCAAACGATGATGCGGCCTGATTCGACGCAAATCAATATCTGACGTGGCGCGGAGTGTCTCTAGACGCGCCTCGTCGGTGTTGACGCGTTCTCCCGAGCCTCGGTACGTTCGTGCGGAACCGGTACCGCACACGCATCCACGACCACACAAAATTGGAGTCATTCTGGTGAGTTCACCATTGCGCGTCGCTGTAATCGGCGGGGGCGGCGACGTCGCACGTCGCGACTACCTGCCCGAGATGCGGCGACTGGCTGGGCGAGCGCGCGTCGAGCTGGTCTGCTCACGTACCGCCGATCACGCCAGGGAGGCGGCAGAGAAGTTCGGCGTGGGCCGGTGGACCACAGACTGGAGCGAGGCTCTCGCCGACGACATCGACATCGTCCTCAACCTCACGCCCGCACCCCTGCACGGTGAGGTCAACCTGGCGGTGGTCCAGGCAGGCAGGCACCTCTACTCGGAGAAGCCCGCGGCGGCGACCCGTGATGAGGGCGACGCGATCGCCTCCGCCGCAGCGCGATCCGGAAGTGTCGTCGTCGCTGCGCCGTCGGTGATGGTGTTCCCCGCGCTCGTCCGGACTGCCGAGATCGTCGCGTCAGGGCTGATCGGACCGGTGCGCTCCGCGCACGCTCGCGCCAATGCCGGGCCTCCGCCCTGGGGCGGCTACGAGTCCGACCTCGGCCCGTTTTTCGCGGCCGGTGTGGGACCGCTCTCGGACCTGGGCGTCTATCCGTTGCACGCCCTGACCGGCCTGCTCGGCCCGGTGATAGACGTGGCGGCCGTCAGCACCCGCACCCGGAACTCCTTCGTGGTGACGGATGGACCCTTCGCTGGCGACGAAGTGCCGGTCGGGGTCGACGACAACTGGCAGCTGGCGCTCACGCTGTCTGACGGGGCCCTGGCCTCGCTCCAGTCGAACTTCTGCACCCAAGGATCGGCAGGGCCGGAGCTGGAGCTGAACGGCGAGGAGGGGGCCGTTGCCATCAGCCTGCTCGACTGCTCCGAACCGCTGCGGTACTTCAACGAGGCGCACGGTGAGTGGCGCGAGGAGAAGCTCGAGCAACACCGTCCGCAGGGGCCCGACCACCTGCTCGGCGTCCAGCACCTGGTCACCTGCGTTGAGGAGGGCACGGCTCCCGTCCTCAGCCTGGCGCATGCCCTGCACGTCGTCGACGTACGCGAGGCGGCGACCACGTCGACCGAGACAGGGACCCGGGTGTCCCTGACAAGCAGCTTCTGAGCCCGAGCCGACCGATCCAGGAGAGAAGGACCGATGCCTGACGAGTCACCGCTGCGCCTCGGCATCGTGGGGGTGGGGGCACTCACACTCCGTGCCGTGCTGCCACACCTCACCGAGCCCGACGTCGCGGACCGCGTCACCTTGACCGCCCTGTGCGATCCGGCCGTCGATCGCGCCAAGATGGCGGCCGCGCAGTTCGGCGTCCCCGACGTCTACGCCGACATCCAGTCCATGCTCGCCGATGGTGACCTTGACGCCGTGACGGTCGTGAGTCCGATCGGCCTGCACTACGAGCACTGCCGACTGGCGCTCGAGGCCGGCAAGCACGTGCATGTGAACAAGACGATGACGACCACCGTCGACGAGGCCGACGAGCTGATCCGTCTCGCCGACGAGCGCGGCCTCAGGATCGTCGCCTCCCCAGGGGAGGTGCTACGGCCCCAGGTGCGCCGTGCCCGCCAGCTCATCCGCGAGGGCGCGATCGGTCGGGTCTCCTGGGCGGTCTGCGGCTGTGCCTTCGCCGACTACCACGAGGGCGAAACAGAGCGAGTCACTGAAGGTAAGACGATCGACCCGTCGTGGTACTACCGCTGGCCGGGAGGTGGTCCGATGTACGACATGACCTCCTACGCGCTGCACCAGCTCACGAGCATCCTCGGGCCGGCCCGCCGGGTGACCGCGCTGTCCGGCGTGCGAGTGCCCGAGCACTTCTTCCAAGGCCAGGCCGTCCCGACTGAGGTGGACGACAACACGATCATCTCCATCGACTTCGGCGACGCGGTGTTCGCGGTCGCCTACGGAGTGGCGGCGGGCCAAACCAACCCGCAGTTCGGGGCCAGCACCTTCTACGGCACCGAGGGTGTCCTCGACGGCGTGCTGCTCAACGGCGAGCCGATCGACTACCCGGGCAGCCACCTGACCCAAGGGTCGCCGGTCACGGACTGGGAGCAGCAAACCCGGACGCTGCCCCACGTGGTCGGCAACCACCGGACATCCCCGAGGCCCATGTCTTCGAGGACGTGATGCAGCTCGTTCGCTGGGTCCGCGAAGGGACCTCCTCGATGGCCACAGCCGAGCAGGCCAGGCATGTCATCGACATCATCGAGTCGGGCTACCGGTCTGCGTCGACGGGATCTGCGCAGGAGCTCCGGACGACATTCACGCCAATCGACGAGGTCTGACGGGCCGAGCCGACGAGGCCCGCACCACGAGCTCTGCGGGTACGACGTACTCCCCTCCGGGCGTACCGCCTGCCATCAGCTCCACGAGACGATCCACGGCATGCCGCACCAGACTCAGCCTTGAGTCCCGGAACGTCGTGAGGGCCGGCGACACCCATTGCGCGACGTCGGTGTCGTCGTAGCCCACGAGGGCGAGCTTGTCCGGGAGGGCGATGCCGCGTTCACGTGCGGCGGCCATGGCACCGAGCGCGGCCGTGTCGCAACAGAAGCAGGCAGCCGACGGGGGGTCAGCTAGCGCCAGCCATCGGCTGGTCGCCTCGAACCCGGCCTCATGGGTCCAGCCCAGCTCGGCCACGAGCGACGGGTCGACGTCGATCCCGGAGCCGGCGCAGGCCGCGCGGAAGCCTTCGAGGTAGCCACGCTGCTTACCCCACGGCACCTGGTCCGCGCAGATCGCGATTCGGCGGTGACCCAAACCGATCAGGTGCTCCGCCCCCAGGCGGCCGGCCGCGAACGTGTCCGACCACACCGTCGTAACACCCGACATGGGGACCTGGGGCTCCACCGCGACGACCGGGACGCCACCTCGTTGCAGGGCCTCGATGGCGGCCGTGTCGCTGGCCCGGGGGAACAGGTGCACGACGCCGTCGACACCACGGCTGCCGAGCACCTCGGAGTAGATCCCGGCGTGGTCGTCGTCGGTGGCGGAGATGTAGACCACCACGCCGAAGTCGGCTGATCCGGCAGCCGCCATCGCACCCTGCATGGCCGACAAGGCAACCGGGTTGCGGTTGCCCCCGATGACCAGGCCGATGAGACCCGTCTGCCCGGTGCTCAGGCTCCGGGCGGCGTGACTGCGGGTGTACCCGATCTCCTGGAGGGTCGCCAGGACCCGTGCCCGGGTCTCGGCCGAGATCCGGTCGCGGTCGTTGAGCGCCCGCGACACCGTCGCCTTCGACAAGCCGACGAGGGTAGCCACGTCGGAGATCGTCGGTCGCCGGTGCCCGGGGCCCGGTCGTGGCGGGCGTGGATCGTCCGGTGGCATCGCGCGTCCTCCCTCCTTTAGGCATGGATCCTAACCATCGGGTCCCGGCCCTTGACACCCCTCGGACGCCCTCGTTAGGTTCGTGCGGAACCGGTTCCGCACGCGTGGAAGCTCCGTGCATCGACGCGCGTGGAACCACCGAAGCGGCCAGCGAACGGTCGCGACATGACGAGGAGGCCTCGTGCCAGACCAGGACCAGGCGGCGTTCTTCGCCGAGAACGGCTACCTCGTGGCCGAGGATCTGTTCAGCGAGGACGAAGTGGCAGCGCTCCGGGAGAGCGTGGGGCGGTTGCAGGCACGGGGAGATGGCCTGACCGAGAGCACGCCTCGCTTCAGCCTCGGGCTCTTCGGCGAGGGAACCCGGGTCGTCCAGCAGATCGCCGAACCGCACGAGCTCGGCGGGGAGTGGATGGCGCTGGCCCGCGACCCGCGGATCCTCGACAACGTCGAGCAGCTGATCGGACCCGACATTCTTCTGTACTACTCGATGATGATGATGAAGCCGGCGCACGCCGGAGCGCCCGCGCCCTGGCACCAGGACTTCTCCTTCTTCGTCCACGACAAGGCCTCCCTGGTCGCCTGCCAGGTCTACCTCGACGACTCCACGCTCGAGAACGGCTGCATCCACGTCGTACCCGGCAGCCACAAGCTGGGGCTGCTCAACCACTTCAAAGATGGGGAGTTCAGCGAGATCGTCCAGGGCGACACCTCGGCGTACGACGAGGCCGCGATCGCGGTTCCGGCCAGGGCGGGCAGTGCCGTGTTCTGGCACTGCATGACCCTGCATAGCTCGCAGCCCAACCGGTCGTCGGCACCCCGCCGGGCGGTGGTCTTCGAGTACAAGAACCCCTCGGCGCGGCTGTTGAAGGGCTCGTTCGCCCCCGGTGAGGTGCACACCACGGGGCTGATGCTGCGCGGCTCAGACCCGCATGGCGATCTGCTGCCGGCGCTCTGAGGAGCGTGGCCACTCCATAGGCGGCGACTAGCAGCCAGGACGCCCTTCGTGCCAGGGCGCAGCCCACGCCGTGCTCGCCTCTCTCCCCGGAGCGGGCGTCTGCCCTGAGGATGAGCCACGACAGGGTGTCGTAGCGTCGCGGGACCATTCGGTGGCACCCTGAATCAACGGGCAACCCTTCCGCGGTCCCAAAGCGTAGGACAAGTGAGGTCGACGGAGGGTCGGCCTACTCGCGGAGGGATGCGGGCATGGCAGACATCGCCGAGTTCGACGCCTTCGTCGTTTCCCGCTCACCCGCGCTGCTGCGTACGGCGTACCTGCTGGTCCGAGACCAGGGGCTAGCTGAGGACCTGCTGCAGGCTTCGCTTACCAAGACCTGGTTGGCCTGGGGTCGCATCCACGGAGATCCGGAGCCTTATGTGCGCCGGGTGATGCTGACTACCCAGGTCTCCTTGTGGCGCAGGCTTTGGAACCGCGAGCTCCCCACAGCGGATTTTCCAGACCTGCCGTCGGACGCGGACGCGGCGGTCGACAGCGGGGACTTGTGGGAGGCGTTGGGCCACCTGCCGCGGCGACAGCGAGCCGTGGTGGTGCTGCGCTACTACGAGGACCTGACCGAAACAGAAACCGCCAGGCTCCTCGGCTGCTCAGTGGGAACGGTGAAGAGCCAATGCGCGAAGGCGCTAGCCAAGATGCGGCTCGACTCGGCGCTGGCGCCGGTCACGGACGAAGGGAGCAGATCGTGAACAGCTCAGGACCTGAGGTCGCTCCTCGCCGACCGCGCCGAGTCTGTCGACACCTACCGACCTGACCGGGTCGCCGAGCTACACGGGCGGATCCGGACGGCGCGGCGGCGTCGTCGGGCAACGGTCGCCGGCGCGGCCTTCGTCGTGGCGGCGCTCGCCGTCGCTGCTGTGACGCTGCCCGACACCAGCACGAAAACGCAGGAGCCTGTCGACAAACCGACCCGCAGCATCTCGACACTTCACACTGATAGCCCGAGCAACGACGTGACGGTACCCCCGCTGGACGCCGGGACCTACGTCGTCGACGTCGACGGTCTTCGCCCGCACCCGGTCGTCGACGTTCCCCCAGGTTTCAAATTCTCAACCAGCGGACCCGAACTGGCGAATATTCGGGATCCCGGATTGCCAGTCCCGTGGCCGATCTGCCGGGAGGCAGGCGCTCCAGCGGTCATGAGCCGACAGCCGCAACGTCGGCTTTTGGAACGGGGACAAGATCATAGTAGTTCACCCCGAGCGGTGCGGCGGGCCTTTCCGGCGCCCCGGCCCGGGCGTGGACAACCTCGCCATCGACCCTGGCCGACCTACCTAACTTCCGCGCGGCGGACCCGGCACCTGTTTCCCTCGGCGGGTACGACGGCCTCTACGTGGAACTGGTGAAACGTCAACGCTTGCCCTGTGATCTGGGCCAACGGCCATAATACTCGAAAGAGTTCCGGACTACCACAGCGGCGAGTAACCAGGGCACGTCGAGCGCCTGTGGATCCTCGACGTCGAAGGCAACCGCCTCGTGGTCCAGGCCTCCCACGAGCCGGGCGCCACCGAAGAACAGGTCGCCGAGCTCACCCACATGGTCGAGTCAGTCACGTTCGACGTAACCGAGTAGACCAGGGGCGGATCTGTGCCACCCGGGCGCCGCGAGGGCGGGTCCGCTGGCTTACCAGAAGCAACGGGTCCCCTTGACTTCAACAAAACTTTAAGTTCTACCCTGGGTTGAATGACTATAAGCGAGACAAGGCCCCACACGACGCAGGAGTCCGCAGCAGCTATCCGACGACTCGTCGCCGACGCAGTCGCCCAGCAGAGTGACGTCGACCGGTTCCTGGCCCTGCATACCGAGGATGTTGTGCTGGTCAACCTGGCCGGCAGGCGCGTCATCGGCAAAACGGCGCTTCGGATGCCATGACGGCCGCGATGAAAACGTCCCTGGCCGGGGTGATCACCGAGAACGAGGTCATCGACATCACGTTTATCGGGCCCGACAGTGCCGTGGTGAGCTGCCTCAAGACCATCACTGATCTGAACGGCCCCGAGGCGCTCGACAACCTGCCGAAGACAGCCAGCCTCACGTACCTGATGATCCGGGTGGACGGCGAGTGGCGGATCGCCTTGGCTCAGACCACTCCAATTCTCTGAGGCTCGTGCGATCACTCCGCTTCGACGAAGGTGATCCCCTCGGCCACATCGGTGACTCGCTTGACGGACTCGCTGCGGGCGCCGGCCGGAGTCATCGCGGTGACGATGACGCGCCGGCCCTCGATGTCGAGGATCCAGTAGCGCTCGGTCGCCGGGAACTCGAGCACGCGGCCGATCTCGGGCCGGCCTCCCAGAGGACCATGCCGCTCTCCGGACCGCATGCCTTGAAGTCCAGTCCCTCATGTGTGGTCAGCTCGACGTACAGCCCGCGGTGGCCGTCGAGGCTGACCGGGACGGGGCGGGTGGTGGTGGTCCGCTTCTGCGCGGCCAGTGCTTCGGCCAGATCCTCGACGGTCGGGCCAATGCGCGGGGACGGCCTGTCGACGTCGCATGGGTCGGCGAGGACGCGCGTTGGCGCCCAGTACAGAAGCTGTCCCATGTGCTCAACGAGGTCGAGCTCGTCGTGGGTCCAGACGAAGTCCTCGCGCCCCTGGTAGCCCGCCGGCACGTCGATCACAGCCAGCGGCGCCTCGGGGTCTCCCTCGGCGTGCATGGCCCAGCGGCCAGGCCCGTACAGGGGAGTCTCGGCGACGATGGTGTAGTCGGGCCCCGGGTCGCGCTCGTGGTCGGCCCGTCACCCGTCGGGGATGGTTCGGTCCCGTCCGGCGAGTCGTCGCTCGAGCAGGAGGCGAGAATCGCGAGCGCCGCGAGCGCCGCGGCGCTGGTTCCTGATCTGTCGCATGGTCTTTCTCCTTCTGGTTCGGCCCCGTTCTTCAGAACGGTTCGGCTCAGTAGGCACCCCGCCGGTTTCGGCCCATCTCCGGAGCGGTATCCGTTGGGTATCAGCCCGTTGACGCCGTCCGACGAGAGGTCGAGAGTCGATGCATGGGTATCGCGGTGCTCGGTCCGCTCGAGGTGGACGGCCGGGCGAATGGGCTCAGCCCGAGGGACCGCGTGGTCCTGTCGGCGCTGGTCGTGGGCCGCGGCGACCCCGTGAGCGCGGACGCCCTGGCCGACGCGCTGTGGGGCGACGACCTGCCCGCCTCGTCGGTCAAGCTCGTCCAGGGCTGCGTCGTACGCCTGCGCAAGTTTCTGGGCGCCGCGGCGATCGATTCTGGCTCCTCGGGTTATCGCCTCACGCTGACCGACGAAGAGGTCGACCACCGGCGGTTCGAGCGGCTTCTCGAGGGGGCCAGGGAAGCGCTGGACGGCGACGACCGGCGCGGGCGGCGTATCTCGTGCGCGAGGCGCTGGACCTTTGGCGCGGCAGGGCCCTCGCCGACCTCGAGGAGTGGGAGCCCGGGCGGGTGGCGGCCGCCCGTCTCGAGGGGCTTCGCATGGACGCCGAGGAGCTACTGGTGGCGGCCGAGCTCGGCGCTGGGCACGCGCAGGCGGTGCTGGAGCAGGCGCGGACGCTGGTCGCCCAGGCGCCGTTCCGGGAGCGGCGCTGGGTGCTGCTCGCGACCGCGCTGCACCAGGCCGGGCGGCAGGCCGACGCCCTCGGAGCGGTGAAGCGGGCCCGGACGATGCTCGCCGACGAGCTCGGTCTGGACCCGGGCCGCGAGCTGACCGACCTGGAAGAGCTGCTGCTGCGGCAGGACCCGTCGCTACGCCCACTCGAGGAGCGCACGGTCAGCGCGGTCTGCCCCTACCGGGGCCTGCTGCCGTTTGGCGCCGACGACGCGGACTCCTTCTTCGGCCGCGAGGACGACGCAGCGGCGTGCCTTCGTCGGCTTCGCGACACCGGGGTCCTCGCGGTGGTCGGGCCGTCGGGGATCGGGAAGTCCTCGCTCGTGCTCGCCGGCGTGGTCGCTGCGCTGACCCGGGCAGGGACACCGGTGTTCGTGACCACGCCTGGAGCACACCCCCTCGACTCGCTGGCCGGCCTGAAGCCCCGCGGCCGCCAGACCCTCGTTGTGGACCAGGCCGAGGAGGCGGTCACCGTGTGCGCCGATGTGGCGGAGCGGGAGCGCTACTTCGCGGCCATCGCCGCCCACGTCGGCGCGGGCGGACAGGTGGTGCTGTCGCTGCGCGCGGACCATCTCGGCGACCTTGCTCCCTATGCCGACATCACCCGCGTGCTGGAGGATGGCCTCTACCTGCTCGGCCCGATGGGCGAGGCCGACCTGCGGAGCGCCGTCGAGGGACCCGCGCGCCGGGCCGGCCTCAAGCTCGAACCGGGCCTGGTCGACCTACTGGTCCGCGAGGTCGAGGGCGAGCCCGCCGCGCTGCCGCTGCTCTCCCACGTGCTGCGCGAGACGTGGGAACGCCGCGAGGGTCCGACGCTGACCGTGGCGGGCTACCTCGCCACGGGCGGGATCAAGCATGCCGTCGCCCAGTCGGCGGAGTCGTTGTACGACGCGATGGACGACACCCAGCGCAGCCGGCTCCGCAGCCTGCTCATGCGCCTGGTGATGCCCAGCGAGGACGGCGACCCGGTCCGGGCCCGGGTGCCGCGGGCCAAGGTGGTTCTGGACGAGGCCCAGGTCCGGCTGGTCGAGCAGCTCGTCGACGCCCGGCTGGTGAGCATCGACGGGGACACCGTCCAGATCGCCCATGAAGCGCTGTTCCGGGTGTGGCCGCGGTTGCGCGGCTGGCTGGACGACGACGTCGACGGGCAGCGCCTGTTCCGACACCTGGCCGGCGCGGCCGACGCGTGGGACGCCATGGACCGCCCGCAGAGCGAGCTCTACCGGGGCACCCGGCTCACCCGCACGCTGGAGTGGCGGGATCGGGTCCGGCCCGACCTCAGCGACACCGAGACGGCTTCCTGGAGGCATCGGCCGCCTTGTCGGAGTCGGAGCTGCGCGCCGCGCAGGAACTGGTCCGGCGCGAGCGCCGGGTCAACCGCCGGCTGCGAGGTGCCTTGACCGGGGTCGCCGTACTCGCCGTCCTCGCCCTGGTCGCCGGCGTACTCGCCGTGCGCAGCTCCAACCTCGCGGAGGACGAACGCGACCGGGCCCGCGCTGCGGCCGACCTCGCGGACGCCCGGCGGGCTGGAGCCGTGGCCCTCGACCACGAGGACCTGTCCACTTCGCTGCTGCTCGCGCTGTCGGCGCTCGACGTCGACCCTTCCGCGCGAGCCTGGGACAACCTCGCAGCGGCACTCATGCGGTCGCCATCGGTGCTCGTCCCGCCGCGATCCCGGCGGGATGGTCGTCGACCTGACGGCCAGCCCCGACGGCGCGTTGCTCGCTGTGAGCCGGCCGGAGGAGGGCGCAGGGTCTGCTACTGCTGGACGCCGCCACTCTTCGAAGAACTGCCGTTCGAGGAAGACATCCCCGCCAGCGGCATCGCCTTCTCCCCGGACAGCAGCCTGCTGGCGATGGCGGTGAACCAGTGGACCGGGAACGACGGCAGCCCGCCTCGCATCGACGCGCAGCCGGTCCGGTTGTACGAGATGCCGGACGGCACCCTCGCCGACCGACAGCTCGGTGGGTTCCCGGAGGGGGGCTCGGTCGAGTACGCCCTCGACTTCAGCGCCGACGGCCGGCGCCTGGTCGCAGCCGTGGACCAGTTGGACGCGGTCACAGGGGTTGCTGAGAGGACCTTCGCGACGGTGTGGGATCTCGCCGACCCGTCGCGCCCGGTGTTCCGGGTCAAGCTCCCGCGAGTACCCGATCCTGAAGCTCAGCCCCGACGGGAAGCGGCTGTACGTCGCGGTGACGGGCCTCAACCCGGACCGGCCGATCCGGGTGTACGACGTGGACTCGGGCCGGCTGATCGACTCCATCGAGTCGGCCTCGTTCGAAGCGATCGGTGATCTCCAGCCGGCGCCCTCAGCCCGGACGGGTCGACCTTCGCGGTCGCCGCGGGCAGCAGGGTGCTGCGCGTGGACACCGAGACGCTGCGGATCGTGCGCCCGGGCCTGCAGGGTGACGCCGGCGACTCCCTGGACCGGCTGGAGTACTCCCACGACGGCTCACGTCTCGCGGCCACCACCGGCAACGGCAACGTCCTGGTGTGGGACACGGGGACGGGCGCCCTACTGCACCGTTTCGTGGAGGGCGCGTCCGGGGGGCTCGACTTCTCGGCCGATGACCGGACGATCCTCACAGCGGCGGACTACTCACCTCGTGGGACCTGACCGGCGAGCGCGGGCTGTTCTCGGTCGGGAAGGCCTTCGACGTCGCGGACTACACCGTGTCGACGCCGGCGCCGGACGGGCGCACCCTCGTGCGGGAGCGGCTCGGCCTGATCTGGTTCGTCGACAACCAGACGGGGCGCGAGACGGCCAAGACGCCCAAGCGGACGCCCGACTCGTATCACGTCTGGTCGCCCGACTCGCGCTGGCTGCTGAGTTGGCGCGACGGCGGCACCCTCCGGTTGTGGGAGACGGCCACGGCGCGGCTGGTTGCGCATCGCCGGCTCACTGGCGCGGTGATCCCGGCGTTCAGCCCGTCGAGCGACCAGGTGTGGGTCAACGTCATCGAGGAACAATGGCTGCTCGTCCTCGACGCCGCGACCCTGGAGCCCGTGCGCGCGTCGATCGACCTGACCACCCCCGTCCTTGGGCTCGTGCCGCATCCCGACGACGGGTCGATGTTCGCCATCACGCACGACGGCGCGGTGCTGCGCGTCGTACCCGGCACCGGCGCCGTGGCCACCGTGGCGCCCCCCGGGACGTTCCCTGTCGCCAGGACATTTGAGGCCGAGGTCTCGCAGGACGCCACCCGATTCCTTGGGCCCAACCTCAGCGAACCGGACGTGCAGCTCATCGACGCCACCACCTGGGAGCGGTTCGGCGACGCAGCGCCCCGGGACGAGAGGTCCGGCACCTTCGACCTGTCCCCGGACGGCACTCAGTTCGCCACGCTGGATGCCGACCGGCTCGCGCTCTTCGACGGAACCACCGGCGCTCGCCAGGCGACGATCCCGCTGCCGCGGCGACGCCGGAGGCGCGGATCACCTACCTCCCGGACAGCAGCGGCCTGCTGGTGGCCGGCATCGACGGCAGGACCTGGACCGTGGACACCAGCCTGGACTCGTGGGTCGACCGTGCCTGCACGATCGCCGGCCGCAATTTGCGCCACGCCGAGTGGAAGGAGTACTTCCCCGGCCGGGCGTACGAGGTCACCTGTCCCCAGTGGCCGGCGGGTAGCTGATCCGTCGCTTGGCAACCGCGGCCCCCTTCAACGCTCCAAGGCAGTAGTGCCTGCTTCGGCCGGGTGGAGACGTGGAACAGGCGTGGTCGCCTGCCGCTGGAAGCGGCAGACAACCACGCCTGGCTTGGGGGGCTTTACATCTTGACCGTGACCACTCGGCCGGCCGGCACCGAGATAGTCCTGCTGCGTGCGGGGCGCTTGACCACGACACTGGCGGCAGGCACGGTGACCGCCTGTTGAGTGCTGGGATTGAAGATGCCCGTGCTCTGCCAAAGCAGGAGCTTGTTCGTGCCATCTCGCTTGCCCACAACCATGCTGCTGACACCCTGCCGGGGCCGTCAGCTCGAGCTGCACGGGACGAGGGGTATAGCTGGCGCCGGGATCTTGCAGCGTGGCCAGGAACGTTCGCATGACATCTACTTCCGGCTTCTCCGTCCAGGTCGCCGGGTCGAGACTCGGCGTCATCCACAGACCGAAGTTGCTCTCGATCACGTCTTTGGCGCCCGCATCCGGGTCGTCGAGGAGCTCGTAGCGAGTGCTTCTGCAACCTCGGACAGCGAACTCCAACATGCACAGCGGTGCGTATGCCGCTGACACGTCGTTGGGCACAGGCTTGTGCGCTGACGTGTTGTCCACGCAGTTCGTGTACCCGGTTTCGGTCACCCAGGTGGGGACGTCGCCGAAGGATTCTTGGATCCAGCCAAGCCTCTCGTCGACCGCATAGTCGGGGTATCGGCCGCCGAAGTAGCGGTGCAGACCCGCATAGTCCATGTAGTCCTGCACACCGAGGTTGCCGAGGCGAATGTGGTCCTGGTGTGCGGTGGAAACACTGGCATGCAGTGATGGGCCAACCACATTGACGTGCGCGAGCTGGGGCGTCGCCTTGACGAAGTCATAGATGAGCTTCTGCACGGCGACCGCGCGCTCTGGCCAGTCGGCAGGCGGCGGGCCACCACTGCGCTCATGGTTGGGCTCGTTGACGCCCTCGATGCCGATCACCACGTCGGAGGCGTTGTCGCGCAGGTGGCGCAAGCGAGCGAGCAGTACGTCGTTGGACTGGTTCCAGTCCTCAGGCATGACCGTCGCCAGCCAGCCGATGCCGAGCTCGCGGGCCCTGGTGGTGGCCAACTGCACGCCGGGCAGGTTGTGTGCGTACATGCCACGGAAGTACGTCGCGTTCATTCCGGCGAGACGGTCCATCCAGGCACTCGTGTGCTGGTAGGTCGCGGTGTTGAAGTTCGGGTGCGAGCACACGCCGTAGCTCTTGAGCAGCGTGTTTGCATGTACCGGCTGCACGGTCGTGAGCTTCGTGAAGTGCGACGTGGTACGGCCGCGTGCGAACGCTTGAACGGGTGAGGCGGAAAGGACGGCGAGTCCGGTCGCGGTGGCGGTTGAGGCGAGAAATGATCGTCGGTCCATGGGGATGGACCTCCTTTAGCCCCTGACGAGGGGTTATTGCTTCACCAGCGGCGCTGAGAAGCCGTGCAAGTTCGGATTCCAAACCGATCGTTTGTACTGGCGCCCTCCTCGCTATGGGCGCAGACAGATCAGCCGAGCACGCCACACCGAGGGCCGGAGTAATCGGCCATTTGGGCGTAGTTCGACTCGAACTTGGTTCGCGAGGATGTGAAGCGACGGCGTCGTAGGGAGGCCAAGTCACTGTCATTTTGAGCAGGTACTCGAGCATCAGCTCGGTCCAGAAGGTCAACCTGCCATCACTGGCACCCATCGACCTTGGATCAGAAGGTCAACCTGCCATCACTGGCACCCATCGACCTCGGATCAGAAAGTCAACCTGCCATCACTGGCACCCATTGACCTTGCTGCTCAGAGATCAAGGTATCACCGTGTGTCATCGAATAACTACAGAAAGTGATATGCGTTGGTCTGGTCGAAATAGGTGCCGCGGGCGTGTTAGCCGGCGCGGGCGGCGCAGGAGGCTGCCCCCAGCCAGGTGTGGGTGTTGCCGGCCCAGCAGAAGCCGAGCTTCGGCCTCTTATCGCTGATCCACAGCCCCGGCACTCGCTTGTCGCCGACGCGTGATGCGAGCAATTGGAAGCAGTTGTTCTTCTCCAGGGAGCCAGGGAACATCGTGAGGAACGCGACGCCTTCGTCGATGGTCATCGGGCTCCGACCCTGCGCCGCGATCATCTCGATCGCGTCATTGGGCCGCACGCCTAGCGTCTCCTTCCCGCGCTCGACGTCGAAGACGACGTATGCGGTGGGGTCAGGGATCTGGACGGACTCGATCGGTTCGAACGCGTCGATGTCGGCGGTGTCAGCCGAGACGAATCCCTCACGCCCGTTGAGCGAAGTCAGCGCCATCGTCTGCGTAATCGGGATCAGCTTCTTGCCCACGACGATCACGAAGGGCACTCGGGCAGACGTCGGCAAGTCGAGCGGCGTGCGGTGCTCGAGGACGCAGGCGCGCAGTGGCTCCAGGAGCCGGCGCCACTCGGTCTCTGTCATACCCGCGAGAGTGGGGTAGCCACGCTCGACCAACGTCTCGAGCTGGCGGTCGAACTCGGCGTTGAGCGCT
This sequence comes from uncultured Actinomycetota bacterium, assembly GCA_963811585.1. Taxonomy (GTDB): domain Bacteria; phylum Actinomycetota; class Actinomycetes; order Propionibacteriales; family Nocardioidaceae; genus JACDHG01. The sequence continues at coordinate 134,467 of CAWERR010000001.1, read as the reverse complement.
TGGGGAGTCATAGACATGGCGGGTCCTCCATGGTCGAGTCTTGGTGCTGGTACCGACGCATAACAGTGTACGGTGTACGAAGTATTCCTGTCGAGAGGAATTTGATGACAGCTCGCACCGGTAGCGGGGATCCCGCCCGCACGCTGGCCTTGTTGTGGCGAGATGGCGAGCACCCGAGCGCGGGGACTCGGGGGCCCAAGCAAGGACTCTCGGTCGAGCTGGTGATCAGGGCGGCGATCGAGGTCGCGGACTCCGACGGGATCGGGAAGCTCTCGATGCGCCGTGTTGCCGAGCGGCTCGGGGTCAGCGCGATGTCGCTCTACACGTATGTCCCCGGCAAGGACGAGCTGACGGATCTGATGACCGATGCGGTCTACGTCGCGATGGAGCGGACAACATCCACGTCTTCGCTGGACTGGCGGGCACGTCTCGAGGCGGTCGCTCGGGACAACCTGCGGATGTACCTGGCGCATCGTTGGCTAGTCGAAGTGTCCACCAGTCGCCCTCCGCTCGGCCCAGGCCTGATCGGGAAGTACGAGTACGAGCTACAGGCGGTCGCAGGCATCGGCTTGTCCGACGTCGAGATGGACTCGGTCCTCACCCTGGTGCTCGACTTCGTCCACGCCACGGCTCGCCGAATGACGGAGGCTTCGGAGACGACATCGCAGACGGGACTGGACGACGAGCAGTGGTGGGCCGCCAACGCGCCTTTGCTGAGCAGGGTGTTCGACCCCGAGCGCTACCCAACGGCGGTTCGCGTCGGGACGGCCGCCGGCGAACAGCACCGTGGCGCCTACGATCCCGCGCACGCGTTCGAGTTCGGGCTAGCTCGCGTGCTTGATGGCGTCGCCTCTCTCATCCACGCCTGACGCCGTTAGGTGCGGAGGTAGGAGGCGCCGTTCACGTCGATGACCGTGCCGCTCGAAAACCGTGCCTCGTCGGAGGCGAGCCAGAGCACGGCTGCCGCGACCTCCTCGGGCATAGCCACCCGGCCGAAGGGCGACTGATTCCTCACTGCGTCGCCCGTCGGTCCGTCCAGGACCTCGCGCGCCATCTCCGTCTGGACGAATCCGGGGGCCACCATCGCGACCCGGATGTCGTACGGCGCCAGCGCCACCGCCATCGACTGCCCGAACGCGTTCAACCCGGCCTTCGACGCCCCATACGCAGGACAGTTGGGTTCGCCTCGAAACGCGCCCCGGCTCGACACGTTGACCACCGCACCGCCGCCTGCCGCGACGAGATGCGGGATTGCGCTGAAGGTGGCGTTCGCGGCCCCCTGGAGGTTGACCGCGAGGGTGCGTGACCACGCCTCGCGCCACTCGTCATACGACGTAACCATCGGCGGATGCGGGAGAAACACCCCAGCGTTGTTGACGAGGACGTCCAACCTCCCGAGCTGCGCCGCGACACTGTCAACGGCGGCCCTCACCGCAGGCGCGTCGCCCATGTCAGCCTGCACGGACATGTGGCCACCACCCGCGAGCTCGTCGACAACGTCCTGCGCGAGCTCGGCCGAGCTGCCGTAATGGACGGCGACCCGATCTCCCTTGTTTGCAAAGGCATTCGCGATCGCCCTGCCGATCCCGCGCGACGCGCCGGTGACCATGACGCCTCGGCTCATCGGCCGAGTTCCGCGACGCCAGCAAGCAGTCGGTCGACGTCGTCGTCTGTCGTGTACGGCGCCAGGCCCGCCCGGACGCCGCCCTCGTCACCGAGGCCCAACCAGCGCGACGCCTCGATGGCGTAGAAGCTGCTGGCGGGGGCGTTGATCCCGCGCGCTGCCAGGAACTCGTACACCTCGTGCGGTCGATGCCCGGCGAGCGAGAAGAGCGCAGTCGGCGTACGTCGCTTGGCCTGACTGTGCAGAGTGACGGCGGGCGTCCGCTCCAGACCTGCCACGAGCCGCTCGAAGAGCCCATCCTCGTACGCCTCGGCAGCGGCCATCGACCGCAGGACGCGCTCACGTCTCGAGCCCTGGCTCGGCGCGAAGTCGGCGATGAACTCGACGGCTGCTGTCGTGCCGGCGAGCAGTTCGTACGGCAGCGTGCCCAACTCGAACCGATCGGGCACGGCTCGGCTCGACGGCAGCAACTTGTCGGGGTCGATGCTGTCGAGCAACCCAGGGTCCGCGACGAGCACGCCATGATGTGGCCCGAAGAACTTGTACGGCGAGCACGCGAAGAAGTCCGCGCCGAGGCTGGCGACGTTGACTGGGGCGTGCGGGGTGAGATGCACCCCGTCGACATACACCAGGGCGCCGGCCACGTGGGCGGCCTCGGCGATGTGGCGGATGTCCGGTCGGGTGCCGAGCAGGTTAGAGGCGCCCGTGATGGCGACGAGCCGGGTCCGCTCACTCAGGACCGACTCGATCGCCGGCACAGAGAGCTCGGTAGTGGCCTTGTCGAAGTCAGCCCACCGGATGGTCGCGCCTACGGCCTCGGCAGCCGTTACCCAGGGCCGGATGTTCGCGTCGTGGTCGAGGCGCGTGACGACCACCTCGTCTGCATCGTCCCACCGCTTGGCGAGCGCCCGAGCCATGTCGAAGGTGAGCTGGGTCATCGACCTGCCAAAGATGACGCCATCGCGGTCACAGCCGAGCAGATCGGACACGGCCGACCTCGCCTCGCTCACCGCGGTCTCGGCCCGGAGCTCGGCCGCTGTGACAATCCCGCGGTTCGAGATGCCGGAGACCATCGCATCGGAAACCGCGCGGGCCACCGGGCTCGGCACCTGCGAGCCGCCCGGCCCGTCGAAGTAGGCGATCCCCTGATCGAGGGCGGGAAAGGACCCACGGATCCGCTGTACGTCGAAGACCATGTGCCCCATCCTGCACCGCCGAGCGCTGAGGGCCTCGACGGCGTAGCCTGCCGGTCGAGGCGCCGGGCGGGCCGCGCGTCGTTCCCCGGGAGGTACGCGATGACTGATCGCATCCACGTCACGATGACCCTCGAGCTGTTCGTGGAGGACGCGGGTGCCCTGCGCGAGGCCGCTTTCGAGCGACTGCAGAACGCTTGGACGAGTGACGACGAGTTCCCGTACGACTCGGCCTCCGACGTACCCATCGACCAAGCCGTGCACAGTGTGCTCGCCGATGCCCTGCCCGCCGAGCTGCCGGGTTGTCGTCGCAGTCAGCTCGAGGTCGAGACCCAGACCCGTGAGGGTGGCGACGACAGCGACAGCGACGATGACCAGACCGACGACTCCGACGACTCCGGCGACACTTCCGACGACAAGGACGCCAGAGCTGACGATGACGCCGACGACTCCGGCGACAGTGACGACAAAGACGGCAGAGCTGACGATGACGCCGACGACAAGGCCGATGCCGACGACAAAGCAGAGGACGACGACACCGACAGTGCCGCCAAGACCGACGACTCCAGCGACGACGACAGCGACAAGGAGGACACCAAGGACGACGACAAGGACCGGGACAGCTGAGCGTGCATCCCAACGAGCAGCTGATCGACCGGTTCTACACCGCGTTCAATGAACGCGATGCCGAGACGATGGCCCGCAGCTACGCCGACGACGCCACGTTCGTGGACCCGGCGTTCGGCGAGCTCACCGCCGACGAGGCGCGCGACATGTGGCGGATGCTGCTGGGGCGCGCCACCGACCTGCGCGCGGAGTATCGCGACATCCACGCCGACGACCACACCGGATCAGTGCACTGGGAGGCTTACTACAGGTTCAACGGGCACCCCGTGCACAACGCCATCGATGCAAACTTCTCGTTCACCGACGGCCTCATCTCGCGCCACGTCGACGAGTTCGACTGGCCACGATGGGCTGGTCAGGCGCTCGGCCTCACCGGAAAGGTCCTCGGGCGTACGTCGTTCCTGCGCTCGCGGGTGCGTGCCAAAGCCCGCAAGCAGCTCGACACCTTCCGCGCCCATCGCCGCTGACCGTCTCGACGCCTCAGTTGTTGGCGATCGCCTCGTGGTGGCGCAGCACCTCGGCGATGACAAACGTCAGGAACGTCTCGGCGAACTCCGGGTCGAGCTTCGCCTCAGCCGCCAGTCGTCGTAGCCGCTCGATCTGCCTGACCTCGCGTTCGGGGTCGGCCGCAGGCATCCCATGGGCGGCTTTCAGTTCTCCGACCTGCTGCGTGCACTTGAAGCGTTCGGCGAGCAGGTGCACCAGTGCTGCGTCGAGGTTGTCGATGCTGTCACGCAGGCGCGTCAGCTCCGTGCGCGCGGATGCCTCATCCGCAGGGCTGTCGATGGCCCGTGGATCCTCCATGTCGAGACAGCCTCCCTCTCTCGATTCGACTGACTGGCCCAGGCTCAAAACCACCCGCCCTAGGTCGGACGAATCGCATGGAGGGTTGGAGTCAGTGCGGACGCCAGGCGTCGTCGGCTTTGGTCAGCTTGATGATCTCTGCCGGCAACGCGTCACGAGCCAGCATATCGACCGTGACGTGCTCGAAGACTTCACGAAGATTTGCCCGGGCTGCGATCCACACCAGCTGCAGGACGGTGGCGCTGTCGTTGTACTTCACCGCTTCGGGCCGCAGCCCATAGACACTCACCAGCGGGCCGTCGACTGCGCGGATGATGTCGGCGACGCTCACCTCACCGCTCTCGCGGGCCAGCCGCCACCCGCCGCTCTGCCCGCGGACGCTCATCACGATGCCCGCCCGTCTGAGGTCGGCCAGGATGGCCTGCAAGAAGCCGTGCGGGATGTCCTGCAGCCGCCCCAGCTCTTCCGCCGACACCGGCGCCCCATCGTTGCGGGAGGCAATCTCGATCAACGCACGCAAGGCGTAGTCGGATTTGGCGGAGACTCGCATGCCGCAAGTTTGTCAGATAACGACCCTTCAGGTGCCCTGGGACGCGGCCTAGACGTGGCCCTCGTCACCTCTCTCCCCAAAGTGCTTGCGAATGCTACCCGCGGGTAGGATACTGATGTTACTGGCGAGTAAGCCTCGCGTACGCCGTCACGCCATGCCGGGAAGAGGGCCGAGAATGACCCACTACAAGAGCAATCTCCGCGACATCGAGTTCAACCTCTTTGAGGTGTTCAGCCGCACAGACGTGCTCGGGCGCGGCCCGTTCGGCGAGATCGACACCGGCGTCGCGCGCGAGATCCTCCACGAAGTCGACCGGATGGCCCGCGAGGACCTGGCAGCGTCATTCGAGAGCGCAGACCGCAACCCACCGGTTTTCGACCCCGCCCACCACACGGTCACCATGCCGGCGGACTTCAAGAAGGCCTACCAGACCTTTATGGACGCCGAGTGGTACCGACTCGAGCTGCCCGAGGAGCTCGGCGGTCAGCCGGCCCCATCCAGCCTCAAATGGTCGGTGGCGGAGCTCGTGCTCGGCGCCAACGCACCGCTGCATCTCTACTGCGGCGGGCCAGCTTTCGCCGCGGTTCTGTGGCGCAACGGCACCGAGCGCGACAAGTTGATCGCCCGGCACATGGTCGACCGGGTGTGGGGCGCCACGATGGTTCTCACCGAGCCCGATGCTGGGTCCGACGTCGGCGCCGGGCGCGCGAAGGCGACCCTGCAAGACGACGGCACGTGGCACATCGAGGGTGTCAAGCGGTTCATTACCTCGGCCGAGCACGACATGAGCGAGAACATCCTCCACCTCGTGCTCGCCCGCCCGGTCGGGATCGAGGGCCACGGAGGGCCGGGCACCAAGGGGCTGTCGCTCTTCGTCGTACCCAAGCACCACTTCAATCTCGAGACCGGCGAGCTCAGCGGCGCGCGTAACGGCGCCTTCGTCACCGGGGTCGAGCACAAGATGGGCATCAGGGCATCCACCACCTGTGAGCTGACCTTCGGTGAGCTCGACGGCATCCCCGCGAAGGGATGGCTGCTGGGCGAGGTGCACGACGGCATCGCCCAGATGTTTCAGGTCATCGAGAACGCTCGGATGATGGTCGGGACCAAGGCAATGGCGACGCTGTCGACGGGCTATCTCAACGCCCTCGACTACGCCAAGACCCGGGTTCAGGGCGCCGACCTGACTCGCGCAGCCGACAAGACGGCGCCGCGAGTCACGATCACGCATCACCCCGACGTACGACGCTCGCTGCTCACGCAGAAATCCTTCGCCGAGGCGTTGCGCGCCCTGGTCATCTACACCGCCACCTACCAGGACACGCTGACCATTGCCAGGTCCGAAGGCAGAGTCGACGACGTCGCAGAAGCCGTCAACGACCTGCTGCTGCCGATCGTCAAGGGCTATTGCTCCGAACGCGCCTGGACCCTGCTCGGCACCGAGTCGTTGCAGACACTCGGCGGCTCCGGCTACTTGCAGGACTATCCGATCGAGCAATACGTCCGTGACTCCAAGATCGACACCCTCTACGAAGGCACGACAGCCATCCAGGGCCTGGACCTGTTCTTCCGCAAGATCGTGCGGAACAAGGGGCAGGCGCTTGGGGTGGTCGCCGACGAGATCAGCGAGTTCTTGGCGTGTGAGACCGGCAACGGTCGGCTCAAGGTCGAGCGTGAGCTGCTCGCCAAGGGCCTCGAGGATGTTCAGGCGCTCGTCGGGCTGTTGGTCGGACACCTGGTGTCGAGCAACGAGGAGGAGCCAGACGGACGGGTCGACAACATCTACAAGGCTGGTCTCAACACCACCCGCCTGCTCATGAGCCTCGGCGACGTGATCTGCTCCTACCTGCTCCTCCGCCAGGCCGATGTCGCCCTGACCGCACTCGGCGGCGACGTGTCCGCGCAGGACAAGCTCTTCTACGAGGGCAAGGTCGCGGGTGCGCAGTTCTTCGCGCGCAACGTGCTGCCGAAGATCACCGCCGAGCTCGCGATCGCTGAGTCGACCGACCTGCTGCCGATGGAGCTCGATGAGGCCAGCTTCTAGCGTGCCGCCTGCGGGCTCTCCTAGGCAGGCGACGGGCCGGCCGCCTCGCTGAGCGACCGGCCCTCGACAGCGCACATGACCACGACTCGCGATGCGCAATCGCGAGTGCAGACGTCAGGCGCTGATGACCCGCTGAGATGACTGCCCATTGGCAGAGTGCTCGATCTCCACCTTGCGCGGCTTGGCCTTCTCAGCCACGGGAATCCGCAACGTCAGCACGCCTGCGTCGTACCGGGCACCGACGTTCTCGAGGTCGAGGTTGTCGCCCAGGATCAGTTGACGGCTGAACACCCCGCGTGGGCGTTCAGAAGCGATCATCTCTTCGTCTCCGCGGCGATCTGGACGCTCCGCCTTCACGGTCAAGACGTTGCGTTCGACATCGATATCCAGGCTGTCGGGGCTGATACCGGGCAGGTCGAACTCGACCACGAACTCGTCTCCGTGCCGCCATGCATCCATCGGCATCACCGACGGACGGGCAGGCGTGCCGAGCAACTGCTGGGTCAACCGGTCAAGGTCTCGAAAGGGATCTGTGCGCATCAACACAACAACCACCTCCACATCAATAGCTCTATGTTCGATGCTCAGCATGTGAGAGAATCTCACGTGGCTGACATAGGTTTTATATAGCACAGCCACCTGATGCATGCAACTCTCAAGGAGGAGACAGTGACCCGCACTCCGATCGACCGCAGCCAGGGCGTGTTCGCCATCTCGGTGGCAGCGGAGATGGTCGGTGCCGGCGTGCAGACACTGCGGCTCTACGAGAAGCACGGCTTGGTCACGCCGGAGCGCACCGAAGGCGGGACCCGCCGCTACAGCCACGACGATCTCGACGTTCTCGACCGGATCCAGGACTTGCTGGGCGCGGGACTCAACCTTGCCGGGATCGCGTTGGTGCTCGAGCTCGAGGCGGACAACGCTCGGCTGCGTCAGTCGCGCAAACGCCGAGGGCTTGATGGGTGAAAGGCGAAGGGCCGGTCATCTCGCGATGGCCGGCCCTTTGCGTTGTTCGGTGGTGAGCCGAGAGCTCACACGGTGTCGTCGTAGCGACGTTCTTCGACGTGAGTGGTCTTGTGCCTGCTGCGTTGGGCGTTGATGACCAGAGACAACACGATGGCCAAGATGCCGGCGAGCAACAAGATCACACCGAGGGTGTCGTCATCGATGAAATCGATGTCGACGTCGAGTGCCCAGATCAGCACCGCACCGACCACGATCAGCACAACCCCAAGTCCGATACCCATCGTTGGGCCCCTTTCGATCACTATTACGTGGTTTCAAGGTAGACCCCGTACCCCTCTTTGAGCCTCCGAGACACGTGTGGGCACAAAGATGGGTCAGCGCTTCGAGCCGGCCCTGCGCTGGGCGCCGGTCCAGCGCTCTTTGGTCTTGCGGCCGCCGCTGCGCTTGGCTCGTGTTGGCGCCTTGGCAGGCGACCGCTCGCTACGTCGCGCCGGAGTTGGGCGCTCTGCGGTCTCCGGCCTGGGCGGGCGACGCTTGCTGCTACGCCGTTCGGGGGTGGCGGCAGCATCGACGTGGCGCGTCCGGGAGCCCTGATAGCCACGCGAGCGGCGAGGCGGGCCTTGCCGCGACGTGCGGCTGGGGCGGGCGGGCGAGCTAGCAACGTGAGGAGCGGCGGCCTGGCCTGACGCAGCGAGCGCAGTCGCGGTCATGGGGTCGGGTGCCGTACGCGCGTCATGGTGACGCGCTGCGACACCCGCCGCACGATGCAGGCCGGTGACGGCGCCGAGCTGGCGACTCGTGGTCATCGTGATCACTGCCCCGGACGAGCCGGCGCGCGCCGTCCGACCGCTGCGGTGGAGGTAGGACTTGGATTCGGACGGTACGTCGTAGTGAACGACCACACTGACGTCGTCAACGTGGATGCCGCGGGCTGCCACGTCGGTGGCCACGACAACATCGGCCTGACCGTTGCGGAACTTGCGGAGGTTGCGCTCGCGCGCACCCTGACTGAGGTTGCCGTGCAGGTCGACCGTGGTGACGCCGCGCTCGGCGAGGTCGGTGGCCAGTCGCGTCGCTCCGAGGCGGGTGCGGGTGAAGACGATCGAGCGGGGGTTCGCGCGCAGGAGCGAGGCGGCGGTGTCGATCTTGTTGTGCGGCGTAGTGATCAGCACGTGGTGGTCGATGTCGGGCTGGTCGGCGTCGTTGTTGCAGACATGGGTCACGGGGTTGTCGAGGTGCAGACGGACGAGCCGGTCGACGTCGCCGTCGAGCGTCGCCGACAACAGCATGCGCTGCCCGCCGGGCCGCGTCATCGAGACAATCTCGCTGACAGCTGGGAAGAATCCGAGATCGCACAAGTGGTCTGCCTCGTCGAGCACGGTGATCTCGACATGGTCGAGGCGGCAGGCGCCACGACTGACGAGGTCCTGCAACCGGCCGGGTGTCGCGACCACGATGTCAGCGCCGTTGCGCAGACGTTTGATCTGGCGGTCATAGGGTGACCCGCCGTAGACGGTGACAAGTCGGAGGCCGAGCGCGTCGGCCAGCGAGTCCAGCGCCGTACGCACCTGCATCGCAAGCTCACGTGTCGGCACCACGATCAGACCGCGAGGGCACTTGGGCTTGCTGCGGCTGCCGCTGAGGCGGGCCAAGACAGGCAACCCGAAGGCAAGGGTCTTGCCCGAACCCGTTGCGGCGCGGCCGAGCACGTCGCGTCCTGCGACCGCGTCGGGGATGACTGCGGCCTGGACGGGGGTCGGCAGCGTGAGCTTGGCACGATCGAGCACACGCACGAGTGGTGCGGACACGCCGAGCTCGGCAAAGGTCTGGACAGGTTCGACGGACACGCCGAGGTCTACTTCCTGAAGGGAACGGGTGGTTGCACCCGTCCGTCGGCCGCGCGAGAGGCGCGCCATTCGACAGGCACAGACTGTGTTGCACAGTCGGTGTTGCATAAAGAAGGGCGGTCGCACCTGAAGTACGACGCCCTGGTGAAGCCATCTTATCAGCGATCGAGCGCCACTCTGACCAGCCGACTTGTCAGAACCTCACCAGGGTATGACCGGGTGAGCGTCTGACAAGTCGAAGTGGTCCACAGATTTCTCGCGAGGATCCCGTACGGCACTCAAGGCCAGGACACTCGTGCGCATGTTTCCAGGACTGCCACGATGCCCCGAGCTCGCCGCCCTCGCGGTGCGACAGGACGGGGTTGTTGCCCGTGCGCAGCTAGCGAAGCTGGGCGTGACGTGGTCGTATACGCAGGCGCAGATTGACGCTCAGCGCTGGAGACCATGGGCGCGGCAGGTGGTCGTCTTCCACAATGCTCAACCCACTCGCCGACAGTGGATGTGGATCGCGACTCTAGACGCCGGGCCAGCTGGCGCGCTCGCGAGCCACTCGGCCTTGGAGGTCTTCGGTTTCCGCGGCTTCGCAAGAGAGGCGTCATTGATACACGTTCTGGTTCCACGCGGAGCAAAGTACGGCGAGCTGGCTGGTGTCCAAGTGCATGAATCTCGACGATTCCGCGAGGATGACGTGACTACCCGGGCAGGTATCCGCTGCACCGGACGCGCACGTTCGGCGATCGATGCCGGGGCCTGGCAGCCGTGGCCACGGTTCGCCTGCGCGATGCTGGCGGCAGCGGTTCAGCAGCGAATGTGCACGCCGCAAGAGCTCGACCAGACTCTTGCCGTTGTCGGGAGGGTGCGCCACAAGCAGCACATGCGATCTTCCCTTCGTGACATTGCCGAAGGTGCTCACGCGCTGGGCGAGGTGGACGTCGCGCGTCTGTGCCGACTACATGCCCTGGCGCCGCCCAGCAGGCAGAAGCTCCGCCGAGACGCGACGGGGCGGGTGCGCTACCTCGATTGCGAGTGGGATCTAGAGGACGGCTCGATCGTCGTACTGGAGGTCGATGGATCACACCACTTCGACGTTGAGCATTGGGAAGCCGACATGAAGCGGGAAAGAAAGATCGTGGTCAGCCGGCGCTGGGTGTTGCGGGCATCGAACTTTGAGGTGAGGTACGAGCACGCCGGCGTGGCCGCCGACCTGATCGCGATGGGCGTCCCGCGGATCCACTGACGCCGACTTGTCAGAGCGTCACCCCGGTATAGCCCGGTGAGGGTCTGACAAGTGGGTCAGATGTGGCGGCGCGACTGGATGAAGCGGAAGCGGCTGGCGACGTAGGCACCGTCCGTGTAGGTCGCGTTGGCTGCCGGGTTGGCGCCGGTGCCGTGGAAGTCGCTGAATGCCGCCGACTGGTTGACGAACACTTGGCCGGTGAGGTTCTCGCTCAAGGCGACCCCTGCATCAAGTGACGCCGACCTCATCGCTGCAATCACGGCATCGCTGGTCGAGTAGACCGCGGCCGTCATCGCGCCGTGCTCGATCACGGTGCGACGGAATGTCGCGATGGACTCCTCGGTCGACCCGGTCGCGATGAGATAAGCGACCGGCCCGAAGCACTCAATCTCGTACGTCGACGAGTCGTCAACTCCGAGCCGCACCACGGTCGGAGTGCGCACCGTCGCATCGGCGTACGTCGGATGCTTGATCTCTCGCGACTCGATAGCCACCGTGCCCTGCGCGCCGACCTGCTCGAGCCGCTCGAGCACACCGTCATTCACGACGCCGCCGAGAAGCTCCACCGCGCGCGCGTCGTCGCCGACCAGCTTCGCGAAGGAAGCCTCCAAGCCCGCCACCACGTCGTCAACCGACTTGTGACCGTCGTCGGTCTCGATCCCGCCAGCCGGCAGAAAGATGTTTTGCGGGGCGGTGCACATCTGACCGGTGTAGAGCGCCAGGGAGAAGGCGACGTTGAAGCACATCCCCTTAAACGAATCGGTCGAGTCGATCACGATCGCGTTGACGCCGGACTTCTCGGTGAACACCGTGGCCTGGCGCGCGTTGTCCTCGAGCCACTCACCGAACGCGCTGCCCCCGGTGTAGTCGACCAGCTTGACCTCGGGGCGGACTGCGATGACCGCGGCCAGACCGTCTGCCGGGTCTTCGGCGGCGAGGGTGACGAGGTTGGGGTCGAAGCCACCCGACGAAAGCACCTCCTGGCAGACCTGAACCGTGATCGCGAGTGGGAGCACGGCACCGGCATGCGGCTTGACGACGACGGCGTTGCCGGTGACAAGCGATGCGAAGAGGCCAGGCCAGGAGTTCCAGGTGGGGAACGTGTTGCAGCCGACGACGAGAGCGACACCGCGTGGCGCGACGGTGAACGTCTTCTCCATCCGGATCGGGGCGTCGCGTCCCGGCTTCTCCCAGACCGCGGTCGCAGGGACGCGAGTCATCTCCGTGTAGGCGTAGGCGATCGACTCGAGCGCCCGATCGAGTGCGTGCGCCCCACCGGCCTGAAAGGCCATCACGAAAGCCTGTCCCGACGTATGCTGCACCGCATTGGCGAGCTCGAACACGCGCGTGTGCAGTCGTTGCAGGATCTCGAGGCACACGCCGACTCGGGCCTCGATCCCAGCGTCGCGCCATGCTGTCATGCCAGTAGCGGCGGCCTCCATGAGGGTTGGTACGCCGTCAGGCGCGACCCTCGGGTAGCGCACGCCGAGAGCAAGACCGTAGGGCGACTTCTCCGTCGCCACCGTCCCTGACGCACCGGGAGTCGTGACCGGAAACTCCTTGTCGAGCAAGCTCTCGAAGGCGGCCTTCCCATCGTCGGCCGCGGTCTCGCCATAGACCCTCGGACTCGGCGACTCAGGGAAGGCGGAGTAGTAGCCGCGCGTCTTAGTGGCGGCAACCGCGTCGTCGAGCAGGGTGCGGTGTGCGGAGAAGTAGTCGGTGACAGCCTGGCTCACGGGGTCCTCACTTGACGGGGTTTCGGTGGCACGTCGGCGACACTACCGCGTCATACGAGAGCCTCATCGGGACGGACCGCGGCGAGGGTTTCGCGGTGGTGAGTGGCAACGACTCGTACGATCGATCGTGAGAGAGTTTCCGCATGCGGGTGCGAGCCTTGTCAGACGATGATGTCGAGGCCGTGCTGTCGCTCAACGAGGAGTCAGTCTGGGCGCTCAGCCCGCTCGATGGCGACGCCCTCGACGAGCACCGAAAGCGGGCCGCTCACCTCGTCGTCTGCGAGCTGGATGACGCGGTGGCGGCGTTTGCGATCGCGTATGCACCGGGCACTACTTACGACTCGATCAACTACCGGTGGCACTCGGAACGCTTCGCCGACTTCCTCTATCTCGATCGGATCGCGGTGTCGCAGCAGTTCCGGCGGCGCGGCATCGCCTCGGCTCTCTACGGCCACATGGAAGCCGCCGCGGTCCCGCGGGGCCGGATGGTGTGTGAGGTCAACTCCGAGCCGCCGAACCTCGAGTCACTCGCGTTCCATCAAGCCCGTGGCTACCGTCGGATCGGGTTTCTGACCCAGCTCGACGGGCACGAGACTGTGATGCTGGAGAAGACGCTGTGACCGCCTCCGAGCTACCCGGTGCCACTGCGGACGCAGCCAGCGCAGCTGACGACCTCGCACGCAGGTGTGCCGAGGTGATGTGGGCCGAGGACGAGGCCTCGCGGCGACTCGGTATAACGCTTGACGCTGTTGCGAGTGGCCGCGCCACTCTTTCGATGCCCGTCCGGGCAGATATGACGAACGGCCACGGCATGGCCCACGGGGGATTCATCTTCGCGCTGGCCGACTCGGCATTCGCGTTCGCCTGCAACTCCTACAACGAGCGGACTGTGGCGCAAGCCTGCGACATCGTGTTCGCCGCTCCTGCGCGTGAGGGCGACGTGCTCGTGGCCGACGCGACCGAACGCCATCGCTTCGGTCGCAACGGCATCTACGACATCCGGATCACCTGCGACGATCGGGTGATCGCTGAGTTCCGCGGCCGCAGTCGCACCATCGGCGGGGCACTCGTCGACGAGCCCGGCAGCTGAGGCGCCGAACGGAGTACGCAATGCCACCGCTCACCAACTACACGACTCCGCCGCAAATGTGGGACGACGCTGAGCGCCTGAGCCGTAATGAGCTCGAAGCGCTACAGCTGGACCGACTGCGGCTGACCGTTCGCCGCGCCTACGAACGGGTCCCCCACTACCAGCGTGCGTTTGACGAAGCAGGCGTCTCGCCTGACGACCTTCGCGAGCTTGGTGACCTGGCGTCGTTCCCGTTCACCACGAAGGCACACCTGCGCGACAACTACCCCTTCGGCATGTTCGCCGTACGTCGCAGCGATGTCGCCCGCATCCACGCCTCCAGCGGTACAACCGGGCTCCCTACCGTCGTCGGCTACACCCAGGCCGATCTCGACGTGTGGTCGGACCTGATGGCGCGCTCCATCCGAGCGGCGGGCGGCCGACGAGGTGATGTCGTCCATGTGGCATACGGATACGGCTTGTTCACCGGGGGCTTGGGTGCGCACTACGGCGCGGAGCGGCTCGGGTGCACCGTGGTGCCCGTCAGCGGCGGTATGACGGAACGGCAGGTGCAGCTCATCCGCGACTTCGAGCCGCACGTGATCATGGTGACGCCGTCCTACTTCTTGGCCATCGCCGACGAGATGGAACGGCAGGGCATTGACCCCGCGAGCTCGTCGCTGGACATCGGCATCTTTGGCGCCGAGCCGTGGACCGACGAGATGCGGCGCGAGATCGAGGAACGTTGCGCGATGCACGCCGTCGACATCTACGGCATCAGTGAGGTGATGGGTCCAGGTGTCGCGCAGGAGTGCGTCGAGACGAAGGACGGTCTGCACATCTGGGAGGACCACTTCTACCCGGAGATCATCGACCCCGTGACGGGTGCGGTGCTCGACGACGGTCAGGAAGGTGAACTGGTCTTCACATCCCTGACCAAGCAGGCGATGCCGGTGATCCGCTACCGGACCCGCGACCTCACGCGGTTGCATCCGGGGACGGCCCGACCGTCATACCGGCGGATGGAGAAGGTGACCGGACGCACCGACGACATGATGATCGTGCGTGGCGTGAACGTCTTCCCGACCCAGATCGAGGAACAGCTGCTCAGGGTGGCGGGGCTGACGCCGCACTACATCTGCGTGCTGACCCGGCCCGGGCGGATGGATGAGCTGACAGTGCGGGTGGAGGCCCACGACGCAAGCCTCGGTGGGGATGCGCGCAGCGAGCTGGGCCGTCAGCTGTCGGTGTTGGTGAAGGAGAACGTCGGTGTCACCGTGGCCGTCGACGTCACCGAGCCACATGCCCTCGAACGATCGCTCGGCAAGGCGAAACGCATCGACGACCAGCGCAGCACCTGACCTCCGACGGCCTCCTTCCCCATGGCGTTTGCCTTGTGAACAAGGCAGATTCCTTGTGAGCAAGGCAGATGTGCCTTGTGCACAGTGCAGCTGCATTGTGAACAAGGCAAACGCGCGAGGATCAGGTCCCGTCGGCGAAGGAGACCTCGGCGCCGAAGGAGGCGCGGCGAGAAGCCCGACGCAAGGTGGCGAGCACTACCGGACCGAGCACCATGATGGCGACGGCGTTCGTGACCGCGCGCCCGGTGTCCCAGGCAAGAGTCGACGTCGTGAGGGTGAACATCACGAAGCGGGACAGGTTGTCGAGCACCGGGTCGCCGGCGACGAACGACAGGTCCGTCCCCGTCCCGATCGCGTAGGGCCAGAACCACAGGTTCATCAAGAACCCGAACAGGAATGCCGCAACGACGCCGTACAGCGCGAGCATCGCGATCTCTGTGCGCCCTTCCACCCGCCGCGGAAGCAGTCCGGCGCCGAGGCCGATCCACGCAGACGCCATCATCTGGAACGGCAGCCAAGGACCCACCCCTGCCGTCAGCAACGCCGACGCGAACATCGACGTACATCCGAGCACGAACCCGAAGCCCGGCCCGAAAACCCTGCCCGCAAGGACCAGCAGGAAGAACACCGTCTCGATCCCGGCCAAGCCAGCACCCAAGGGCCGCATCGCTGCGTTGACGGCCGACAGCACGCCGAGCATCGCCAACGCTTTCGAGTCCATGCCACCCTCGGCCATCGACGCGAGCACGATCGCGACCACGACCGGCAGCACCACCACGAACAGGAACGGCGCGTCGCTCGTATGACCCAACGACTCCGCGGGTGCCCGCACGAAGAGAGGCCAGCAAAACATCACGACGCCCGCCAAGGTCGCGAGCCCCAACACGGCGGCTGTACGACGTCCGATCGCCACCGCAGGAGCTCCCCTGACGACGGAGCGCGCTCGCGCGACCACCTCAGCCATGAGGCGCCTCCACAGCACGGGCAGAAGTCAGGTGTTGAGCGGCGGCCACGCGGCCAGCCGGATCCGTGCCGTTGCTCGCCAGCGCCCCTGCCACCTGTCCAGGGGTGAGCCACTCCGACGGCGCCAGCACCTTAGCGACCTGCGGGGCGAACACAGGCGAGGCCGCCAGTACCTCGGCAGCAGGGGCGTCCGCCACCACCTGCCCTCGAGCCAACACCACCACCCGATCGGACACCTGGGCCGCGAACTCGACGTCGTGGGTCGCGATCAGCACCACCCGACCTCCCGCCGCCAACCTGGCCACCAGAGCGGCCAGCGCGTGCTTGGCGCGGTAGTCGAGACCTCGCGTCGGCTCGTCAAGCAGCAAGAGAAGCGGCTCAGACGACAGCTGCACGGCGAGGGCGAGCCCGAGCCGTTGGCCCTCGGAGAGGTCGCGAGGGTGGACATCGTCGCCGACCGCCTCGGCATCGACCAGCTCGTCGAGCAACGCGCGGGTCCGGCCGGCTGACGCGCCGCTGGCGGAGTCGGCGGCTCCACACTCGCGTCGTACCGTTGGATGGAAGAGCAGGTCTGTTGCCTGTTGCGGGACCATCGCGACTCCCCGAATGGCATCCACCGGCGACAGGGTCGCCGGATCAACGCCGTCGACGAGGACTCTCCCCGAGGTTCGCGCGCCCGAACCTTGCAGCGCCCACAACAACGACGACTTGCCCGATCCGTTGCGACCCATCAGGGCCACGACTTCGCCCGCAGCAAGCTCGAGTGAGACGTCACTGACAGCCGCGGTTGCTCCGTACTCGACGCTCACGCCCTCCACAACCACCGCGTCGCGTCCATACAGCGCGTCTCGGTGGCGCAGCACCGGCGTCAAGCCGCGGAGCTGTTCCCTCATCGGACCAGCCATCCGCCGCGCGTCGCGGACCGAGAGGGGTAGCGGGTCCCATCGGGCCAGCCGTCCGAGCTCCACGACAGGAGGAACTACCGGGGACGTACGGATCAGGTCCGCAGGAGCACCTGCCCGCACCTGTCCGCCCTCGACAACGGCGAGCAGATCGGCATACTCCACCACCCGCTCCAGCCGATGCTCGGACGCGAGCACGGTGACGCCCAGGTCGTGCACGAGCCGGAGCACAGCGGCCAGCGCGTCCTCGGCCGCGACCGGATCCAGGGCCGATGTCGGCTCGTCCAACACGAGCACCCTCGGCGACGTCGTGAGCACGGCGCCGAACGCGACCCGCTGCTGCTCGCCGCCGGACAGCGTCCGCAGCGCCCGGCGCCGCAGGTGCGCGATGCCCATCAGGTCGAGCGTCTCCTCGACGCGCCGACGCATCACAGCCGGCGCGGTACCGAGCTGCTCCATCCCGTAGGCAAGCTCCTCCTCGACGGTGTCGGTCACGAAGCCTGCAAGGGGATCCTGCCCGACCACCCCGACGGCTGCGGCGAACTCACGTGGTGCCTGATGGCGCGGATCCAGCCCGCAGGCACGCACTCGCCCCTCGACGTGGCCGCCGGTGAAATGCGGCACCAGGCCGTTGATGGCCCGTAGCAACGTCGACTTGCCTGAACCGGTTGCCCCCACCAGGAGCGCAAACGACCCCTCGCCCACCTGCAGGTCGACCTCGTGGACGGTCGGCGTCGCCGCGCCGGGGTACCAGAACGAGAAACTCTCGATGTCGATCATGCTGACCTGGCCTTGGCCGGCAACCGGTCAACGGCGGGCACGGTGGTCGACTCGTCAGTGAGTGGCGGTGGTGTGATCCATGCGGGCAGTGCCCCCACCAACACTGCCACCAACGACAACGGCGCCAGCTCCGGCCAACTGAGCGGCACCAGCGACGGGTTGAGGTTGGCCGGATCCACCTGCCCCGACCACCACATCAGCAGTCCGGTGGCGAGGCCGCAGGCGATCGTGGCGAACTCGGCAAGTCGCCACGGATCCGGTCGGTATGACGTTCGCGCCACCCCATGACCCGACGCCGCCAGCCCAGCGATGCCAACCAGAAGCCCAGCCACCAGAACCGGAGTCGACAACACACGGGGCGTTGTCGCGTCGAGCAGCGCGTACAGGCCGACACAGACGCCCCCCAACCCGACGACAAGCAGTGTGCCGGTCACCCGGAAGGCGAGCCGGGACCGATCCCCGCTTCGGCCGTAGCCGCGAGAGTCCATCGAGGCAGCCAACATCAGCGATCGGTCAAGGGCATCTTCGAGGACCGGAATCACCAAGGTGGCAAGGCCTCTCAAGCCCTTGCGCTCGTTTCCCGGCCGCAGTCGGCGCGCCCGCCGCACCCGGAGCAGGCTCTCGGCGAGCTGCGGGAAGACCGACAGTGCGACGACCACGGCCGTGCTGACCTCGTGGAGGGCCGACGGCATCGACCGGAGGAGTCGACGCGGGTTGGCGAGCGAGTTGGCGGCTCCGAGGCAGATCAGCATCGTGGCCAGACGCAGACCGTCGTACAGGCCGCCGAGCAGGCTCTCGGCTGTCACGTCCCCCAGCAACGTGATGTCGGAAAACCAACCAGGTAAGGCGATCTCGGGAAGCGGCAGGAGGACGAAGCCTTCCTCGCCGCCTCCGAACAGGATCCTGAACACGACCCGGATCACGACGACGGCGGCGCCCGCGATGAGGTAGTAGCGGAACGCCCGCGACCATGGCGCATCGGATCTTCGCGCCGTCACCACCCATGCCGCCACCGCGACGATGCTTAGGAGCACGAGTGGGTTGGTGGTGCGGCTCGCGGCAACCGTCAGGCCGAGTGCCCACAACCACCACGCGAGTGGATGCACCGCCCGCGGTAGGCGCGCCCTGACGCGGGCCGGGCGGGTCATCGCTGCCGTGACCTCCGCCAGGCGGTGAATCCCGCCGCAGCTCCGAGCGCGGCGACCAACCCAAACCCGATGACGGTGGAGGAGCTGAGCCCACCCGACTCGTCGGAGGTGTCCGCGGTCGGCAGCTCACCGGAGACGGGTATGCCGTCGGTCGTCTCGCCCTGTGCCACCGGGTCGTTGGACGAAGACGATTCGGTTGACGACGTCGGCGACGACTTGCTCGGCTTAGCGGAGCCACGCGGGCCTGACTGGCTCGTCTGCGCGTCTGCAGATGGTGACTCAGCCCGCGGCCCGTCTGTGTCAGCGGACGACTCCGGCCCGGTCGGGCCCGGCGACGTACCAGGTGCGTTCGGCTGCTGGCTCGCTGGCGGCTCCCCGCCACCACCACCCGATGGGCTGTGGGGCGATCCCGGCCCAGATGACGACGTGGGTGGCGACGATGGCGGCTCCGACGGTGGCGGGGTCGTTGTAGATCCGGGCCGACGCGGCGCGACACCCGGCGGAGGGATGTTCCCCGTCGAGTGGTTGAGCGAGAACCGCCAGCCCTCGAAGCCACCGCGAATCGCGTCCCTGCTCGACGCGCCCGAGCTGCTGTAGCGCCAGGTGCCGCGGTTGTTCGCGTACCAGTATCCCCAGTACGCCGATGCCGGCGGTGTCCGTTGGCAGCTCTCTGTGTAGTCGGGGTCTCCCTCGACGGGAAGCTCCTCGTCGGCGGCCGGACGGCCCTGGATCCGGCAGGCGAACTGCAGACCCGACTGCCTGGTGCCCTCCACTGTGAACCCGGCGTCCTGCAGGGCGTCCAGCCCCGTGTAGCCGGCCACGACAGGTCCGGTCGCACAGCGGACCACGATGCCGTCACCGAGGTCGCTGAAGTCCACGACCACGGTGACGCCAGTCGCGTCGGGGCAGTAGCCCGCAGTGCTGGCTGACGACGCGGTCGCGACCGCAAGCGGTGCTGATGCCGTCGGGGTGACGGCGAGCGCCGCAAGTGCGATGGTGGCGCCAACCGCCACCCGAGCCAGGGTGCGAGGCAGCGTCACGGTACTTGCAGCGTCGTCAGCGGTTTCGGCACCAGGGCGAAGATCGCTTGCGAGGTGGCGCGCCGGAACTCGTCCTCCTTGGCCTCGGTGATGCCGTCTTGCAGCGCTGCGCGCCTGGCCGCACCGTTGTAAGCGATGGCGCCGATGTCGGGCCTCGCCGGGCCGTTGCCGGCGTTCGCCGCGGTGATCTGCAGCTTCGTAATGTAGGTAGCCGCGTCACGACGGGCCTGCGTCCGGCCGACCGCGTACAACGCCTGCGCGGCGAGCCCGGTGCTGTTCGCATTTGGGCCTTCGGTCAAGACGCCGCCGCCGAAGGAACCGTTGTCGTTCTGCATCGACAGGAGCCAGTCGACGGTGCGGTTGATGCGCCAGGCTTTGACCGTGGCACCGGACTGCCTCGCCGCGAGCATGGCCTGGAGGCCGAGCGCCGTGGCGTCGACGTCGGGGGGCGACGCGTCCTGATTGCAGGTTGTCCCGACCTCCTCGGTCAACCGGAAGTAGCCCTCTGCGCAGCGCTGACGGAACAGGTAATACAGAACCTCCTGGCTCACGCCTCCCGTGCGGGCCAGGCCAATGACGGCATACGCCTGCCCGAACGTGTTGCTGAAGTCGGTGGCCCCGGTGTCTCGCACCCGACCCTCTTCCAACCCGGCAGACGGGCCGGCGACGAGCTCGTGGAGCCGCGCGCGGAGGTTGCTGTTGCCGAAGTCGCGGGGAGTGGCCTTGAGCACCTTCGCGGTGACGAGCAGCTTGGCCATCGCGTTGGCAAAGGTGTCACCGTCGAAGCTGACGTACTTTTCGTGGTTCGCCTCGAGCACCTCGGCGACGCGTGCCAGCTTGCCTGGCTTCGAGCCTTCGGCGGCCAGCATCAGCGCGGTGTCGACCGTCAGCCCCCAGTCGGTGAAGTCGAACTGGTTGTTGTGGATACGGCCGTTGGTGAGCTCCCCGGCCTGCCACTCGGCGGCGAGAGCACCACGGGCGGGGTACGACGGCGCGGCCGACGTATCGACGACTGCGGGGGTGTTGGTGGGTGAGCCGGCCTCGGCCGGGAGGGTTGCCGCGCTGACAGCGAGACAGAGGGCGGTCGCCGTGGCGACGCACCCGAAGGAACGCACGAACATCGTCTGATGCCTTTCACGAGCGGTCCCAGGAACGGAAATCCTGCCGAGGGCAGGTAGCGCGCGGACAATGTCCGGACTCCGACCCTGCAGACCTCGACAGATATGGAGCCGCTCGCCCGACGATAGGCATTCCGGCTTTACGGTGATGGTCCACCGATCACGGCTGCGGGACAGCGCCGGACTTGCACCGGCTTCCCCTACCTCAGGCACATTTTGAGTTATCGCCGACAACCGCCGACGGAGCAGGGACTGGCGATGCCAGCCGAGGCGCAATCTAGCAGAGGTCCGCCGCCGCGCGTCCCGACTGTGAGCCACCAGTCATCTCGGCGACGACACCGTCAGACCCACCAGACATGACGGGTCACCAGGCCAAACATGGCGGGTCACCAGGCCAAACATGACGGGTCACCAGGCCAAACATGACGGGTCAACGAGGGTTAGAAGAGCAGGGCGTTGCCGGGGTCCTCGACGATCGACGGCGACGTCGGCGAGGAAGCGTGAGCCCTGCTCGCCGTCGACGACGCGGTGGTCGAACGACAGCGCGAGCGTGGTGACCCAGCGCGGCTTGATCTTGTTGCCCACGACCCAGGGCTGCTTGCGGATCGCGCCCATGCACAGGATCGCCGGACTCGCCGGGGTTGATGATCGGGGTGCCGGCGTCGACGCCGAAGACGCCGACGTTGGTGATCGTGAACGTGCCGCCGCTCATGCTCGGCCGGCGGCGTCTTGCCGTCGCGCGCGGTCGCGGTGAGCTCGCCGAGCGCCGTCGGCCAGCTCGACGCGCCGATGAGCTGGTCGGCGTCCTTGATGTTCGGCACCAGGAGCCCACGCGGCGTGGCTGCGGCGATGCCGAGGTTGACGTAGTGCTTGAGCACGATCTCCTGGGCCGCCTCGTCCCAGCTGGCGTTGACCTCCGGCGTACGCCGGATGGCGGCGCAGACCGCGCGCGCGACGATCAGCAGCGGCGAGACCTTGACGTCGCGGAAGTCGCGGTCCTCGCGCAGCCGCTCGACCATCTTCATCGTGCGGGTCGCGTCGACGGTGACCCACTCGGTGACGTGCGGAGCGGTGAACGCCGACGCCACCATCGCCTGAGCGGTCACCTTGCGCACGCCCTTGACCGGGACCCGCGTCTCGCGCTCGCCGGTGACGCTGCGGCGCACGTCGCAGCCGCGGTCGGCGCTCGGGAGCGGTCGCGCCGCCGACGCGTGGTTCTGCGACGTCGTCGCGGGTGATCGTGCCGTCGGGGCCGGTGCGCGGTGCACGGTGCGCGAGGTCGACGCCGAGATCCTTGGCCAGCTTGCGCACCGGCGGCTTGGCCAGCACCTTGCCGCTGGCGCCGGTGGCCGCGTGATCGAGCGGCACGGCGCATGCGTGGCACGTCGGCCGGCGCGGCCTCCTCGATGCTGACCTCGGGCGGCGGCGTGGCGTGCGGCGTGAACGCGTGCTGCACGCCGACCTGGGCAGCCGCCGGCGACGTCCCGCCGGGCGTCGACCCTCTTGCGCGGCCGGCGCTTGGCCTCGGTCGTGCGCGGGCCGTAGCCGACGAGCACCGAGGTGCGGCCGCCGGGAGCGGGGCCACCGATCAGACCGGGCTCGACGGCCTCGTCGGCCTTCGGGGTGGGCACCAGGTCCTCGGTCAGGCTGCCGACCTCGGGTCGGCCGGTGCGTCGGCGCAGGTGCTGCCGCCGGCGTCGCCGGTCTCGACCGCGATGATCGGGCGCGCCGACGTTGACGGTCTCGCCCTCGGCGGCCAGCAGCTCGGTCACCATGCCGGCGTACGGGCAGGGCAGCTCGACGAGCGACTTGGCGGTCTCGATCTCGACGATCACGTCGTTGATCTTGACGGTGTCGCCGACCTTGACCTTCCAGGTGACGATCTCGGCCTCGGTCAGGCCCTCTCCCACGTCGGGGAGCTTGAACTGCTTCACATCAGACATGCAGGACCTTCCGATCGGCGGTCAGGCGCGTTCATCAGTAGGCGAGCGAGCGGTCGACGGCGTCGAGCACCCGGTCGAGGTCGGGGAGGTACTCCTCCTCGATCCGGCTCGGCGGGTAGGGGGTGTCGAAGCCGCCGACGCGCATGCACCGGCGCCTCCAGCGAGTAGAAGCACTCCTCGGTGATCCGCGCGGCGATCTCCGAGCCGAGGCCGAGCGTGATCGGCGCCTCGTGCACGACGACGGCGCGGCCGGTCTTGCGGACCGACGCGAACACCGGCGCCATGTCGAGCGGCGACAGCGTGCGCAGGTCGATGACCTCGATGCTCTTGCCCTCCTCCTCGGCAGCCGATGGCGGCCTCCATGCGAGGTCTTCACCATCGGGCCGTAGGCGAGCACGGTCACGTCGGTGCCCTCGCGACCACCCGCGAGGCGAACAGCGGCTCGGGCGTCGAGTCGACTCGTCGAGCTCGGCCTTCTCCCAGTAGCGGCGCTTCGGCTCGAGGAAGACGATCGGGTCGTCGGACGCGATGGCCTGCTGGATCATCCAGTAGGCGTCGACCGGGTTGGAGCAGGCGACGACCTTGAGACCGGCGGTGTGGGCGAAGTACGCCTCGGGGCTCTCGCTGTGGTGCTCGACCGCGCCGATGCCGCCGCCGAACGGGATCCGGATGACGATCGGCATCTTGATCTGGCCGCGGCTGCGGAAGTGCATCTTGGCGACCTGGCTGACGATCTGGTCGTACGCCGGGTAGACGAAGCCGTCGAACTGGATCTCGCAGACCGGCCGGTAGCCGCGCATCGCGAGGCCGACCGCGGTGCCGAGGATGCCCGGACTCGGCGAGCGGGGTGTCGATGACCCGGTCCTCACCGAAGTCCTTCTGCAGGCCGTCGGTGACCCGGAAGACGCCGCCGAGCTTGCCGACGTCCTCGCCCATGATGATGACCTTGGGGTCGTCCTCCATGGCGGCGCGCAGCCCCATCTTGACGCCCTTGGCCAGCGTGATCGCGGTCATCAGTGCGCTCCCTCGTGCGACGCCTGGCACCTCGAAGGACGAGAGGTAGGCGGCGAACTGGGCCTGCTGTGCCTCCAGCTCCGGCGTGATCTCCTCGTAGACCTGGTCGAAGATGTCGAGCGGGCTCGGGTCGGGCATCTCGAGGCAGCCCTTGCGCAGGCGCACGGCCAGCTCGTCGGCCTCGGCCTCGATCTCGGCGTAGTAGTCGTCGTCGGCGAGGCCGTTGCGCGACAGGTAGGCCTTGACCCGCTCGATCGGGTCCTTGAGCTTCCAGTGCTCGAGGTCGTCGCTGACGCGGTACCGCGTCGGGTCGTCCGACGTGGTGTGCGCGCCCATCCGGTAGGTGTAGGCCTCGACGAAGGTCGGGCCGCTGCCCTCGCGGGCGCGCTGCAGCGCGGCCTGGGTGACGGCGTACACCGCGAGCACGTCGTTGCCGTCGACGCGCAGGCCGGGGAAGCCGAAGCCGAGAGCACGCTGGTAGAGCGGGATCCTGGTCTGCCGCTCGATCGGCTCGGAGATGGCCCACTGGTTGTTCTGGCAGAAGAAGACGACCGGGGCGTTGAAGACGCTGGCCCAGATGAACGCCTCGTTGACGTCGCCCTGGCTGGTCGCGCCGTCGCCGAAGTAGCCGATGACGGCCGCGTCGCGCTCGGGGTCGCCGGTGCCGATCACGCCGTCGCGCTGCAGCCCCATCGCGTAGCCGGTCGCGTGCAGCGTCTGGGCGCCGATCACGATCGTGTAGAGGTTGAACTTGTCGGCCGAGCGGGTCCCAGCCGCCCTGGTCGACGCCGCGGAACAGTCCGAGCAGGTGGAGCGGGTCGACGCCGCGGCACCAGGCGACGCCGTGCTCGCGGTAGGTCGGGAAGGCGAAGTCCTGGTCGCGCATCGCGCGGCCGGAGCCGATCTGCGCGGCCTCCTGGCCGAGCAGGCTGGCCCAGATGCCGAGCTCGCCCTGCCGCTGCAGCGCGGTGGCCTCGGTGTCGATGCGCCGGGTCATGACCAGGTCGCGGTAGAAGCCCTTGATCGCCTCGTCGTCGAGGTCGAAGGAGAAGTCCGGGTGCTCGACGCGCTCGCCCTCGGGGGTCAGCAGCTGGATCAGCTCGGGTCCGGCCACCTTCGTGGTCCGGCCCGAAGACCTCACCGAGGCCGGGACCGAAATCCGTCGTTAGTCACGCGAACTCCCTTGTGTCGTCGGTGTCCCGGGATCGCCGGCACCGTCGGATCGGTCGGCAGACGACCGACGGCGCGCCGACCGGTGGGTCGTCGGATCGGGTCGCGCCGCCGAGTCCAACGCCCCGCTCACGCGCGAGCGCAGCGAGGCCCGGTCTGGGCGTGTGACAGCGACCACAACCACCTTGACGATACCGACCCGCCGGGCGTCACCTAATCCGCCGACCCCGACGGGCTGTAAGACGCTGGCCAGGATGCGGACGTTCTCGACTGGCCGGAAATCCAGCCCTGTCCGAAACGACGCGATCGGAGTCGGTCGCGCCGTAGGCTCAGGCACCATGCGACAGGAGCAACAGGAGCAGACACCCCTGTCTGACACGGAGCAGCATGGTGCCGCGGCCGTAAGCCGGCATCGGCCCTGCTCGTCGCCGTCGCGCTCGGGCATCGTGTACGTCGTCTGGGGCTCGACCTACCTCGCGCATCCGGATCACGGTCGAGGACCTGCCTGCGATGTCGTCGGCGTCATGGCGCTACGGCGCCGCCGGCATCATCCTGGGCGCGATCCTCGCCCTGCGAGTCGGCTCGGTCGTGCTCGCGCGTCAACCGGCGCGAGCTGGCCGGCTGCGCGCTTCCTCGGCCTGCTGCTGCCGACACTCGGCAACGGTCTGGTCAGCGTCGGCGAGCAGCAGGGGCCCCGTCCGGCATCGCCGCGCTCATCGTCGCCGCCGTGCCGCTGTGGGTGATCGTCTACCGGACGGCCACCGGCGACTGGCCACGTCGGCTGACCGTCGTCGGTGTGCTGCTCGGGTTCGCCGGCCTCGTCGGGCTGTCACCGTCGACCGGGCTCGGTGGCGACGTTCGCTGGGGCGCCTGCCTGATCATCGTCGTCGCGACGGTCTGCTGGTCGTTCGGCTCGTGGGCGACGCCGCGCCTGACGCTGCCACGAACCCGTTCGTGACGACGGTCTACGAGATGGTGTGCGGCTCGGTCTTCCTGCTCGTCGGCGCGGCTGTTCCGGGGCGAGGAACGTGATCCCACACTCCGCGCCCACGACGACTCGTGGCTGGCGTGGTCGCTATCTGGTGACGTTCGGCTCGGTCGTGGCGTTCACGGCGTACGTCTGGGTGCTGTCGGTCGGCGCCGATCTCGCTGGTGGCGACCTACGCCTACGTCAACCCGGTCGTCGCGGTGTTCCTCGGCTGGCTGATCTTGTCCGAGGCAGTCACGCCAGCCGTCGCTGATCGGCGGTGCGGTTGTCGTGGCAGCTGTCGCGATCGTCGTGTCGTCGGAGCGCCGACCTGCGCCCAAGCCCCTCGCTCGCGACAAGGGCGCGGCATCGGCCTGAGCCTCGCCCCTCCCGCCATGGGACGCAGCCGTCCGCCACGGCTAGATTGACGGTCATGTCCAGGCGCATCATCTTGTTCGAGCTCAACGAAGTCCCGTGGAAGATCGTTGACGACTACACGTCCGACCATCCCGACTCTGCCCTCGCGGGCGTCATGTCACGGTCGACTTGCTTCACCTCCATGGCCGCCGACCGTGGCCACCTCTCGCCCTGGACGACCTGGCCGACGTTCCACCGCGGCGTCAACGACGAGAAGCACATGATCGCCAGCTTCGGGCAGGACCACGAGGCCGCGGACGCTGAATACCCGCCCATCTGGGAGCTGCTCCAGCGCGCCGGCGTCTCGGTCGGCATCTGCGGGACCCTGCACTCGTTCCCGGTGCCTGACGACATCAGCGACTACAGCTTCTACCTTCCTGACGCGTTCGCTACCGAACCGGTCGCTGTCCCGGCCGAACTCGTGACGTTCCAGGAGTTCAACCTGAAGATGTCGCGGGACTCGGCCCGCAACGTCGACACCGGTGTGCCCATCAAGGAGGCAGTCAAGGTCCTGAGGAAGACGCCGTCGCTCGGGATCCGTCCCAAGACGTATGCCGCTCTGGCCGGCCAGCTCGTGGCCGAGCGCCGCCAGCCGTGGAAGAGCAACCGGCGCCGCACCCTGCAGTCTGTGCTCGCGTTCGACCTCTACATGAAGCAGTTGCAAAAGAGCGAACCCGCCTTCAGCTCCTTCTTCACCAACCATGTCGCGTCTGCGATGCACCGCTACTGGGCCGCTTCCTACCCCGGCGACTACGCCGAGCTCAACCTCGACGACGAGTGGCTGCAGACCTACCGGCAGGAGCTGCCGTGGGCGATGGGCCAGGCCGACGACATGCTGGCGCGGCTGGTGAAGTTCGTCGATGCGCATCCGTCATACCAGCTGTGGATTGCGTCGAGCATGGGCCAGTTCGCGACCCGCGCCCAGTCGCTGGAGACGCAGGTCTTCTTGACGAAGCTGCCGAAGTTCATGGAGGCACTCGGGTTGCCGCGCGACAAGGGCTGGGAGAAGCGACCCGCCATGCTGCCGCAGTGCAATGTCATTGTCGACGAGGAGTATCGCGAGACCTTCGAGGCAGGGTTGGCGAAACTCCGGATCGGTGGCAAGCGAGTCGGCTACAAGCGCACGGACACCGGCTTCTTCTCCATGACGTTCGGCCAGAACAACCTGCACGACAAGCCCAGGGCGGTGGTCTTCGAAGGTAAGCCGCGCAAGATGGCGAGCATGGGTTTCGAGGCGGTGGAGATCGAGGACCGGTCCGACACCACGGCCTACCACGTGCCCGAAGGCATCCTGGCGATCTACGACCCGGCGGATGTCTCGCCGAAGGCTAGCGAGCGACCAGAGATCTCCGTGCTGGCCGTGGCTCCGGCGCTGCTCAAGAACTTCGGTGTAGAGCCGCGGCCCTACATGGCCCCCGAAGCCGAGCTCACCGGGGCCGTGTTCAGCTCGTAGGACCTCCGCCTCAGGCGAGCGAGGCGATCCAGGCGTTGTGCAGGTCGGAGAACCGGCCCTCGCCCGACGCGATCAAGTCTTCGGGAGACCCGTCCTCGACGATCTCGCCATGCTCCATGACCAGCACCCGGTCGGCGATCTCCACCGTCGACAGTCGGTGGGCGATGATGATCGCCGTCCGCTCGGCGAGGATCGTGCGCAGCGCGCGCTGCACCAGCCGCTCCGACGGCACGTCGAGGCTTGACGTCGCCTCGTCGAGGATCAGCACGGCCGGGTCGGCGAGGAACGCCCGGGCGAACGCCACCAGCTGTCGCTGGCCGGCGGACAGCCGGCCGCCGCGGTTGGCGACATCGGTGTCGTAGCCCTCCGGCAGACCCGATGATGAAGTCGTGCGCGCCGATCGCCTTGCGCGGCCTCGACGACCTCCTCCATCGACGCGTCGGGCTTGCCGAAGCGGATGTTGTCGCCACGCGTCCCGTTGAACAGGAAGTTCTCCTGCGTCACCATCACGACCGGCGCTTGCGCAGGTCGTCCTCGCCGATGTCGCGCAGGTCGACGCCGTCGAGAGTGATGCGTCCGGCGTCGGGGTCGTAGAACCGCGACACCAGCTTCGCCAGCGTCGTCTTGCCAGCGCCGGTAGTCCCGACCAGTGCCAGCGTCATCCCGGCCGGCACCTCGAGGTCGAGGTCGGGCAGCACCGGGCGGTCTTCGACGTACGAGAACCGACACGTGCTCAAGGTGCACAGCACCACGAGCGTCCGTCATCGAAGTTGGCTCGAGCGGCTCGGGGACCGACGGCTCCTCCTCGAGCACGCCGGACAGCTTCTCCAGCGCCGCCGACGCGGACTGGAACGTGTTGTAGAACTGCGAGATCTCCTGCATCGGCTCGAAGAACTGCCGCAGATAAAGCAGGAACGCCGCGAGCACCCCGACGGTGACCTCGCCGTTGAAGGCCAGGTGGGCGCCGTAGACGAGCACCACCACGATGGTGATGTTGCCGATCAGCTTGATGCCCGGCATGAACATGCCGACCAGGCGGAATGCGCGCTCGTTCGCAGCTCGGTAGTCGTCGTTGACGTCGTCGAAGATCTCCTGGTTGCGGCCCTCGCGCCGGAAGGCCTGCACCGCGCGCATGCCGTTGATCGTCTCGACGAAGTGCACGATGACGACGGCGACGGTCTCGCGGGTACGCCGATAGGCCTTGGCCGACTCGCGCCGGAACCACCGCGTGAGCAGATAGAGGAACGGGAAGCACGAGCAGAGCGACCAGCCCGAGCTTGACGTCGAGCACGAGCAGCAGCACGGCGGTCCCGAAGAGCGTCAGGACCGCGGTGATGAGCCCGTCGAACCCGGTCTCGAGCAGCTCGTTGATCGCGTCGATGTCGGACGTCTGCCGCGAGATCACGCGACCGGACGTGTAGTCGTCGTGAAACGCCGGCGACAGCTTCTGGAAGTGCGAGAACATCCGGCGACGCAGCGTGAACAGGACCTTCTGCCCGACCGTGCCGGCGATCAGCAAGAAGATCTGGCGGGTGATCGCCTGGATCGCCACCGCGACCAGCAGCGCCCCGACGATCGTGAGCAGGACCTGCGCTACCCTCGCCGTCGACGATCGGCGGGATGCCGTTGTCGATGCCTTCCTTGACGAGGTAGGGCACCGACAGCCGGGCGGCGTTCTCGATCAGCACCGCCACCAGCAGCCAGCCGAGAGTCTTCTTGTGGGGGCGCAGCAGCTGCCAAGCAGCCGCCGCGAGCGCTCGCTGAGGACGAGCGAGACCTTGTCGGGGATGTCGTCGTTGTCCTCGGCCGCGACGCCGCGCCAGTCTTTGGTCGTCGTCATCGCAGCGCCGCCTCCCCCTCGAGCTCGCGACCGTCCTCGTCGGTGTCACCGGCGAGCAGGTCGTGGTAGGCCGGCACGGTCGGTCAGCAGCTCGTGGTGTGAGCCGACGTGGGTGATCGTGCCGCCCTGCAGCAGTGCCACCTTGTCGGCCAGCAGCACCGTCGAGGCACGGTGCGCGACCACGATGCCGGTGGCCTGGGCAAGCACCCGTCGCAACGCCTTCTCGACGAGAGCCTCGGTGTGGACGTCGAGCGCGGACAGCGTGTCGTCGAGCACCAGGATGCGCGGCTCGGCCAGCACCGCCCGGGCCAGGGCGAGCCGCTGCCGCTGGCCGCCCGACAGCGACATCCCCTGCTCGCCGATCCGGGTGTCGAGCCCCCAGGGAAGGTCGTAGACGAAGCTCGGCCTGGGCGGTTTCGATCGCGGCGGTGATGTCCTCGTCGCTGGCGTCGGGCCGCCCGAGCGTGATGTTCTCGCGCGCGCTCATCGAGAACAGCGTCGGCTCCTCGAAGGCGGTCGCCACGATCGTCGCGCAGCGACGGCAGGGTGAGCTCGCGGACGTCGACCCCGTCGATGGTGATCCGACCGGCGGTGACGTCGTACAACCGTGGCACGAGCGAGTCGAGGGCAGTCTTGCCGGACCCGGTCGCGCCGACGATCGCCACCGTCTCACCCGGGTCAGCACCTCGAGGTTGACGTCGCGCAGGACGAGCTCGTCGGAGTCGGGGAAATGGAAGTCGACGTGCTCGAAGCGCAGGTGACCTTGCGGCGTCGAGCAGCGTCGACCGTGCCCCCGGTCACCGACGACTTCGTGTCGAAGATCTCCATCACGCGGTCGGCCGCAGTCATCGCCTCCTGTGCCATCGCCAAGATGATCCCGAGGGCCGCGATCGGCCAGACCAGCGACGAGCATCAAGATGATGAACGCGACCAGTGTGCCGGGGGTGACGCGTCACGGCCGACCGCCAGCGCACCCAGCAGCAGACGATGACCAGGCTGACGTTCGGGATGATCTCGAGGAATCGTCCAGAACCGCGCGGACAGCCGCACCTTCTCGATCGAGGTGTCGTACAGCGTCTTCGTGCGGTCGTCGAACTTGTCCTCGCACGTAGCGCACGCCGCCCGAACGACTTGACCGCGCGGAAGCCGACCGCGGCCTCCTCGACGGCGGTGGCGACGTCGCCTTGCTGGTCCTGGACACGACGCGAGACGACGACGTACTTCTGCTCGAACCGCTTGCTCAGCCAGATCATCGGGACGGCCGAGACGGCCACGACGAGGCCGAGCGGCCAGTACATGTGGAGCAGCACGATCGTCACCACGGTCAGCTGCAGGATGTTGATGACCAGGAAGAGCAGCCCGAAGCCCATGAAGCGGCGGATCGCGCTGAGGTCGACGGTGACCCGCGACAGCAGCTGCCCGCTCTGCCAGCGGCCGTGGAACTCCATCGGCAGCGCCTGCATGTGCCGGTAGAGGTCGTTGCGGACCGCGGTCTCGAAGCCGAGGACGGCGCGCGCCTGCACCCAGCGCCGGATCAGGATCAAGCGCGGCCTCGGTGATGCCGAGAGCCATGGCCAGCAGGCCGAGCGGCAAGATCGCGCCAGAGTCGCCGTCGGTGATCGGGCCGTCGATGATCGCCTTGGTGACGAGCGGGATCGCCAGCGCGACGAAGACGCCGACGATCGCCGTGGTCGCCATGATGACCAGCGCGCCCACATAGGGCCGCAGGTAGGAGCGCAGCCGCCACAACGAGCGAACACCGCCTTTGCGAGGCGGTGCGAATCCAGCAGTTCCGGCAGTCGGCAACTCATCAGAGGGCGGGGGCTCCTTGCTCGGCGGGGAAGGCTGCCCGCGGAGGTCGAGGCGGGCGTGGAGTGGGTGGAGAAGCCGTCAGGGCTGTGTAAGCACCACTCTACTGCAAGCCTCTGACGCGAAGCGAACCGATAAATCATCGGCAAATGAGGGAGAGGCGGTCAGCCTCGCTGCTCGCGCCAGGTGCGGGCGACCTCGAGCAGCCGGTCGTTGGCCTCACTTCACCGATCGTCACCCGCGCGCCTTCGCCGTCGAACGGGCGCACGCTCAGGCCGGCCAGCCGCACTGTCCGGCGAAGTCGAGAGTGGCCGCGCCCAGGCCGAACCAGACGAAGTTGCCCTGGGGCGAGGGATCTCCCAACCCTGCTCGAGCAGGGCGGCATGGACCCGCTCCCGCTCGGCGACGAGCTCCTCGACGCGTGCGGCGAGCTCATCCTCGGCGGCCAGCGACGCCACGGCGGCCGCCTGCGCGACGTGGGAGACGCCGAACGGCAACGCGCACTTGCGGATCGCCTCGGCGACCGGCGCCGGTCCGACGGCATACCCGACCCGCAGGCCGGCCAGTCCGTACGCCTTGGAGAAGGTCCGGAGCACGACGACGTTGTCGCGACCGCGGGCGATCTCGAGCCCGTCAACGGTGTCGGGGTCGGTGACGAACTCCCGGTAGGCCTCGTCGATCGACCACGAGGACGTGCCCCGGAACTGCCTCGACCAGCGCCAGCAACTCGTCGCGGTGCACCGCCGGCCCGGTCGGGTTGTTCGGCGTACAGACGACGACGACCTTGGTCTTGGCGGTGACAGCGGCCGCCATCGCCGGCAGGTCGTGGCGCGCGGCGGAGTCGAGCGGCACCTGGAGCCGGTCGCACCCGTCAGGCCGACCGCGATCGGGTAGGCCTCGAACGACCGCCAGGCATAGACGACCTCGTCGCCTTCGGCGCACATCGCCTGCAGCAGGTGGTAGAGGACCGCGACCGAGCCGGCCCCCGATGCGACCTGGTCGACCGAGACCCCGAGCTTTGCCGCGATCGCTGCGTGCAGGGCGCTCACGCCCATGTCGGGGTAGCGGTTCATCTGACCCGCAGCGGCTGCCACTTCCTCGAGCACGCCCGGCAACGGCGGGTAGGGGTTCTCGTTGCTCGACAGCTTGTACGACGCCTGCGCGCCGGCGCTCGGCGGCTGCCCTGCCTTGTACGCCGGGATCGTGTCGAGGGCCGCACGGAACCGTGGTGACGTCATGACCTCACACCCTAACGACGCCCTTCCGGCGCTGGTTATCGTCGGCTCTCATGGCGCCGCACCGCAGTCCCGCGATCGGGTACCTGCTGGTCGGCACCGGCGCGAGGTTCTTCGTCATCAATGCCGGAGTGTCCCGAGTCATCCAGTCGGCCGGCGTGGACTCGATGACCCTGACGACGGTGCGCTGCACCGGCACCGCGGTCGTGCTGCTTCTCGTCGTCTGGCTGCGAGGGCTCCGGCTCCACATCCCACGCACCTGGCGGGAGGCAGCGACCGTCGTGGGCTTCGGCATCACTGGTGTGGCGCTCGTCCAATGGCTGTACTTCGTGGCAATCGACCACCTGCCGGTCGGGTTCGCGCTGCTGCTGGAGTTCACCGCACCACTGCTGGTCGCCCTCTTCGCGCGCATCGTCTACCGCGAGCAAGTACGGCGACGCCTGTGGCTCGGACTTGGCTTGTCACTGGGCGGGCTGGCTTTGGTAGCGCAGGTCGGCAGCGGTACGACGGTCGACCTCGTCGGCGTCCTCGCTGGGTTCGGCGCGGCGCTGTCGCTGGCGACGTACTTCCTGCTCGGCGAACACAGCGTCAGCCACCGGGCGCCGCTGGTCGTGCTCACCGAGGCGTTCGTCGTCGCCACGATCTTCTGGAACGCGATCCGGCCGGTGACGACCCTCGCCGACCTCGACCTCGATCTGCAGCCCAGCCTCGGCGGACGACTGTCGGAGTTCGATGCGCCGCTCTGGGTGCTCATCGCCTGGATGGTGCTGCTCGGGACGGTCGTGCCGTTCCTCGCCGAGCTCAATGCCTTGCGTCACCTCACCGCGACCGAGGTGACGCTGGTCGGCATGATCGAGCCGGTAGGGGCGAGCATCCTCGGCTGGTGGTGGTTTTACGAGAGCCTGTCACCGACGCAGCTGGTCGGCGTCGTCTTGGTGCTGATGGGGATCGGGCTCGCCCAGACCGCTCGGTTGCGGCAGACCGCAGCCATCAACCCACCGCTGCTCACCTAACCGGCAACCCCGCCGGTCACCGGACCCCTCGTCGGTCGAGCTTGTCGAGACCCTTGATCTCGACTGGCTCGATCAGCGGGGAGCTGGCAGGACGACGTCGCCGCCCGGCACAGACCTGAGGTCGCGCGGCATCTCGATGTCGAGGGGGTTCGTCATACACCGCACCGACCCACCGCCCTTGTGAAGCTCGGACACGTCAACGACCACGACATTCAGGCCGGCGTCCTCGAGCAGCCCCCGCACCCGAGCCGGGCACGACGGCATCACGATGTTCCGTCCGACGACCACAGAGTTGGCGCAGAACGTCATCGCCTCCTCTTCGCTGATCACGACAGGCTCTGGCACCATCGCGAGCACCCGCTCGCGGCTGGCCGCGTCGAACGCGTCAAGGCAGACCAGCGCTCGCTTCTGGTCGAGTGGACAGAACGCCAAGTCGAGGTGGTACATCCTCGGATTGGCGAGCCGCAGCCCGATCACTTGGATGCCGAGCTCATAAGCAAGGTGTTTGAGGGCGAGCTCCTCGGTGCGTGGGCCGTAGCCGACGACGAGGGCGCCGCCGAACGGGAAGGCGTCACCCGCCTCGAAGTGCGGACCGATGCCGTGCCGACCGACGTAACCGACGGAGAAGCCCGCATCCCTGAACCAGCGGCGCGCGGACCTGGCCTCACGCCGCCTCTCGGGATGGCGCATGTGCGACATCACCACAGCGGCCTGGCCCTGCGCGTCGCGAACCGCGAGCCCGAGGTTCATCGCGTAGACCATGTCGGGAGAGTCCGGCCGCTGCGCCAACACCTCCACCCGCGCACCGAGCCCACGCAGGACAGCGACCAAGCGCTCCCACTGCCACAGGGCGCGCGCGGGATCAGGCTGGTCGTCGACATCCATGTAGGGGTTGATCTGGTAGTCGACCCGGAAATGGTTGGGGCGTACGGCGGCGTAATGCCCACCCCACGGCAGAGCCGTCAGCCCCTGCTGCTCGGTCATCCGGTCCTCCTCCAGCCACAGGCTTGTCCGATTGTCTGACAATCAGACCATACGAGCCGGAAGCGTGGAACGCAAGCCGCGACCTCTAGGGTGTCGTCGGTGTACGACGACCTGCAGCTAGAGCACTCGTCGACCGTCGACCGCGCGGTAGACGAGATCCGGCGCGCGCTCTTCGCCGGTCAGCTGACCCCCGGCACGCCACTGCGCGAGATCGCCCTGTCCGACGCGATGGGCGTGGGTCGAAGCACGATCCGCGAAGCTCTCGGCGTGCTCGTCGCCGAAGGTCTCGTGGTCCGCGTCCCGAACAAGGGAGTCGCGGTCAAAGAGCTGACGGCCGATGACGTCCGCGACGTCAGCCGCGCCCGCACTGCGCTCGAGACAGCGGGCGTCCGTCGCTGGGCAGAGGCCGATAACGACTCGCGGCAGCAGGTCCGCGAGGCTCTCGATGCCTATGCCGCTCTCGCCGCGCAAACCAGCGACACCGGGGAGCTCACCGCGGCACACCTGCGAATCCACCGCGCCCTCGTCGCCCTCACCGGAAGCGTTCGGCTGCTGGCCGCCGCAGATGCGCTGGGCGCAGAGATCCGGCTTGCCCTCGCTCATCTTGACCGCACCCGGGGCAACATCGGCGAGCAGGTCGACGACCACCGTGCTCTGGTGGCCTTGCTGGAGGACGGCGACCTGCCATCGGCCCTGCGGCATCTTGACCAACATCTGGCTGCTGCTGAGCGGTCGCTTCTCGATGCCACCGGGCATGGCACGATCGAGTCATGATGACCTGGCTGATCAGGATCGGCACGAACTCGCTCGCGCTTGCGGCGGCAGCGTGGTTGTTCGACGGCATCCGGATCACCGGCGCTGAAGACAGCGACCGCATCATCACACTTCTCGTGGTTGCCCTGCTGTTCGGCGTCGTCAACGTGTTCGTCCGGCCAGTGGTGGTGTTCCTCTCGCTCCCTCTCTACCTCTTGACGCTCGGCCTGATGTACTTCGTGGTCAACGCGCTGATGCTCATGCTCACGAGCTGGGTCTGCGACCTGTTCGATGTCGGCTTCTCGGTCGACGGCTTCTGGACGGCTGTTGGTGGCGCCATCGTCGTGTCGATCATCAGCTGGCTGGTCGGCCAAGTGCTGCCTGAAGATAATCGACCGTCCCTGTGATGACCGCGCTCCCGACAGACGAGCCTTACCGGATCGCGATCGTGTGCCTGGGCAACATCTGTCGCTCCCCGATGGCCGAGGTCGTGTTGAGCGCCAAGCTCGTCACCGAAGGGCTGTCCGACGAGGTCATCGTCGACAGCAGTGGCACCGGGAACTGGCACCTCGGGGAGCCCATCGACCGACGGGCGGCCGAGGTGCTCATCGCGCATGGGTACGACCCGACGCGGCATCGTGCCAGCCAGTTCGTCGTCACGGGGTTCGATGACCACGACATCGTGCTCGCTATGGACCGGAGCAACCTGGGCGAGCTCGAACGCCTGAGCCGATCCGAGGCCGACCTCGACAAGATCAGGATGTTCCGGTCCTTCGACCCGGCGGCCGACACCGACCTCGACGTACCTGATCCCTGGTATGGCGGTCGCGCGGAGTTCGAGCTCGTGCTCGCGATCGTCGAACGCACCACCAGTGCCCTTGTCGACGAGTTGCGCGGCGAGGACTGACCCCCGACAGCCTGGTCTGACCATGACAAGGATGCGGACGATCGCGGAGCGGGCCGAGGCACTGCTCGGTACGCCCGTGGTCGCGACCAGCCCCGTCACGGGCGGTGACATCTACACGGCGACCCGACTTCGGCTAAGTGACGGTCGGCACGCGTTTCTCAAGACTCGGCCGCACGCACCGGCCGACTTCTTCCACGTCGAGTCGGCGGGGCTTGACTGGCTTCGCGAAGCCGACGGCGCCGCCGTGCCCGAAGTGCTCGCCGTCGCTGACGACTGCCTGATCCTTCAATGGATCGAGCCCGGACGCGCCAGCGTCGACGCCGCCGAGACGTTCGCAAGAGCACTCGCCCGCACCCACCAAGCTGGCGCTGAGACGTTCGGGGGCCCGGCCAACGGCTACATCGCCACGCTGCCGCTGGTCAACGAGCCGGTGCATGGGTGGCAGGACTTCTACGTCCGGCAGCGGGTGCTCCCATACCTCAAGCTCGCCCGTGACCGTGACGCTGTCAATCAGCAGGCCGTGGCGGCGATCGAGCAGGTGCTCCGGCACATCGACGAGTTCGCCGGCCCCGACGAGTCCCCGAGCCGCATCCACGGCGATCTGTGGTCAGGCAACCTCGTCTGGTCCACCGAGGGGACGACCTATGTCGTCGACCCTGCGGCCCATGGTGGGCACCGCCTCACCGACCTGGCGATGCTCAGCCTGTTCGGCGCTCCACACCTGTCGCGGATTCTCGATGCGTATGACGAGGCGGCGGCACTGGCGACAGGCTGGCGCGACCAGCTTCCGCTGCACCAGCTGCATCCGCTGCTCGTCCACGCCGCAATGTTCGGCGGCTCCTACGGTGACCGTGCCAAGGCTGCGGCCAGGTCACTCCTCGACGCGAGAACGGCAACAGGCTAAGGAGGTTTGCTATTCAGGCGCGGCAGCCCTTGGGCCTCTCAGCCGAGTCTCAGCCGCCCGTGGCACTGTTGAAGCCATGCGCATCCTCGTCGTAGATGACGACCGCGCCGTACGCGACTCGCTACGGCGCTCGTTGGAATTCAACGGATACGAGGTCGCGCTGGCGAATGACGGTGTCGAGGCGCTGGCCCGGATCAATGGCCTCGCCCCTGACGCACTGATCGTCGATGTGATGATGCCCCGTCTCGACGGGATCGAGACGACAAAGGCGCTGCGCGCGGCGGGCAACGACCTGCCCATCCTCGTGCTCACCGCCCGTGACTCCGTCAACGACCGGGTTGACGGGCTCGACGCCGGGGCCGACGACTACCTGGCGAAGCCGTTCGCTCTCGAGGAGCTGCTCGCCCGGGTGCGCGCAATGTTGCGCCGACGCAATCTCGGCACCGAGGATGGCGAAGATGAGGGCCCGCTCGTGTTCGCCGATCTCACCATGAACCCCGTGACGCGCGAAGTCGACCGCGCCGGCCGCCCCATCACGTTGACTCGCACCGAGTGGGACCTGCTCGAGCTCTTCATGCGACGCCCGAAACGAGTGCTGGAACGCGCCTTCATCCTCGAAGAGGTGTGGGGCTACGACTTCCCCACGACCGCGAACTCGCTCGAGGTGTACGTCGGGTACGTCCGTCGCAAGACCGAAGCCGATGACGAGACCCGGCTCCTCCATACCGTTCGCGGAGTCGGCTATGTGCTGCGTGAGACGCCTCCGTGAATCGAATGTCCATGGCGGCGCGGATATCCCTCCTCGCAGCCTGTGCAGTCGGCTTTGCCGTCGCCATCTCGAGCCTCGCTGCGTACATGACGCTGCGGGCCCAGCTCCACGATCGACTTGACGCTTCGCTGCTAGAGCGGGCTTCCGCGGCCAGCAAGACCGACATCGTCAAGGAGGCAACCCTCCGCAACATCTCGTCGGACTTCCTCGGCGCGGCAGACCTGCGGATCTTCCTCGTCTACTCCGACGGAACCGTGATCCCGAACGACCGCTCCGGCTGGATCGGACCCACGTCGTCGGACGAGATAGCCGTGGCAGAGGGCACCCTCAACAACACGCTACGCACGCTGATCAGGGACGGCGCCGAGTACCGCGCGGCCACCGTGCAGGCAGGGTCGGGCTCCGCCTTGATGTTCGTGCAGTCGGCCGAACCCATCGAGCGCACCCTCGACCGGATGGGTCTCGTCCTGCTGCTCGTCGGAGGCGGCGGAATCGTCGCCGCGGCTCTGATCGGCCTCGCCGTCGGTCGGTCGGCCTTGATGCCCGTACGTCGGCTGAGCGCGGCCGCTGAGCACATCGCGCGGACCGAGGAGCTCGCCCCGATCCCGGTCACCGGCGACGACGAGCTGGCGAGCCTGGCCACGTCGTTCAACAAGATGCTCGCTGCCTTGCAGGCGTCCCGCGATCGCCAGCGCCGACTCGTCGCCGACGCGGGACACGAGCTGCGCACCCCGATGACGAGCCTACGAACCAACCTCGAGCTCCTCGCTCAGGCCGATCGTCGTGGGGGAATGCAGCAGCAACAACGCGACGAGATCCTCAAGGACGTCACTGGACAGGTCGAAGAGCTGTCGACGTTGGTGGGCGATCTCGTCGAGCTGGCTCGCGACGAGCCGCTGGAGCGGACGCCGGAGCCCCTCGACCTCGCCGACATCGTGTCGCGTGCCCTCGACCGGGTGAAGAGACGCGCCCCGGCATCGACCTTCGACGCACACATCGAGCCGTGGTGGGTGCTCGGGGAAGCCCAGATCCTCGAACGGGCCGTGACCAACCTGCTCGACAACGCTGCCAAGTGGGGGCCGCCCGGAAGCACCGTCACGGTGCGGCTGTCGAACGGCCAGCTCGTCGTCGCCGACGAAGGCGCCGGCGTTGAGCCACGCGACCTTCCGATGATCTTCGAGCGGTTCTACCGCGCAGACGATGCCCGGATGATGCCGGGCTCGGGTCTTGGCCTCTCGATCGTCAAGCAGGCGGCTGAGCGCCACGGCGGTTCCGTGTCCGTGGCCAACCGAACTCCTCACGGCGCAGAGTTCACCATGTTGATTCCCGGGCACGCCGGCGACGCCCCCGCCAACACCGATCGCACGCCGTCCTCGGGACGGGTCACCGGATCCGTGTGACTCACAGGGAGATTTGAGGATCGTCTCAGTCGGCGTTCAGTGACGCCCTGCACGCTGACCTCATGACCAGCGACGCGTTTACCCCGCAACTCCCAGCCCAGCACCCGTCACCTCCCCCCACGACGGGGCCACGGCGCGGGGGACGCGTCGTTGGTGTCGCGCTACTCGTAGGAGCCGTCGCGGGCGCGGTGGCCGGAATTGGTGGCGCGGCGGTCATGCAAAACGACTCCGCCCAAACCGTCGGCAACTCCGGTCCAGCACCTGCCATCCAGACCGCAGGCAGCAGTGTCGAGGCCCCGGCAGCCGACGGCACCACCGAGGCGGCAGCCGCAACCGCACTGCCTTCGGTCGTGAAGATCTATGCCACCGGAGCACAGGGCAGCGGCTCCGGCTCCGGCTCCGGGGATCATCTTGACCGCGGGCGGCGAGATCCTCACCAACAACCACGTGGTCGAGGTTGCGGCCGACGGCGGCGAGCTCGCCGTCAGCTTCAACGACGGTACGTCGGCGACCGCCACCATTGTCGGGCGTGACCCGATGACCGACCTCGCCGTCATCCAGGCCGACGACGTGAGCGGCCTGACGCCCGCAACCATGGGCGACTCCGACAAGCTCCAGGTGGGGCAGCAGGTCGTCGCAGTGGGCGCGCCGTTCGGGCTGGAGAGCACTGTCACCACGGGCATCGTCAGCGCGCTCAACCGCCCGGTCACGACGCAGGGCGCCGCCGCCGACGATCCCGCCACCGTCTTCCCAGCAGTCCAGACCGATGCCGCGATCAACCCCGGTAACTCCGGCGGCCCGCTCGTCGACCTCGCCGGTCATGTGGTCGGCATTGACTCCGCCATCAAGACAACTCCGAGTGCGAGCGGCGAGGCAAACGGCTCGATCGGCCTCGGGTTCGCGATCCCTGTCAACGACGCTCTACCCATCGTCGAGCAGCTGCGCCAGGGCGAGACGCCAACCCACGCTCTGATCGGCGTCTCCGTCGGTGACGCCACTGACGAGGTCGGCCTGCCGGACGGTGCGCTTGTGCAGCAGGTTGACGACGGCACCGCCGGCCAGGAGGCCGGACTGCAGGAGGGTCAGGTCATCACCAAGGTCGACGACCACGTGATCTCAGACGCCAACTCGCTGGTGGCCACCATCCGGTCCTACCGACCCGATGACAAGGTCACGTTGACGGTCGAGTCGGCCAATGACGAGGGCGTGTCGACCGGCGACGCGCAGACCGTAGAAGTCACCCTCGGCTCCGACGCCTGACCTCCCGCCGAGTGGTCACGTATGCCGCGCCGAGTGGTCACGTATGCCGCGCCGACTGGTCACCTATGCCGCGCCCACTGGTCATGTTTCCCGGCGGTCGAGCTTGTCGAGACCCCTCGATCTCGACAAGCTCGATCACCGAAGGGCCGGGTCGTCGATCCCGAGGGAACGCAGGAGCTGGGCCACCTTCCAGCTCGCCTCGGCATACTCCTCGTCGACGTCCGACCGCACGGTGATCCCGCCACCAGTTCCCAGCACGTAGCGGCCGTCGCGATGCACGAGGGTGCGGATGACGATGCCGAGGTCGGCACGTCCGTCGTCGTCGAGCCAGCCGATCGCCCCGGCATAGACACCGCGTGGGCTCTGCTCGATGTCGGCAATCACCCGCATCGTGCGCTCCTTCGGGGCCCCGGTCATGGACCCCCCAGGGAACAGCGCGCGCACCGCCTCGACGGTCGTCACATCATCACGCAGCCGACCCTCGATCGTGCTGATGAGCTGGTGGACAGTCGGATAGCTCTCCACGTGCATGAGGTCGGTGACCTGCACCGTCCCCACCTCGCAAACTCGCGACAGGTCGTTGCGGAGCAGGTCGACGATCATCAAGTTCTCGCCGAGGAACTTCGTTTCGCTGCGCAGTCGCTCGGCCGCCTCCGCGTCGGCGACGGGGTCGGCGCAGCGAGCCGTCGTGCCCTTGATCGGGCGCGTCTCAATGCGGCGATCGGCGTCGATGCTCACGAACCGCTCCGGTGAGCTGCTCAGCACGCTCAGGCCGTGATGCTGCACAAAGGCTGCGTACGGCGCCGGGCTCATCCTCCGCAGCCGCCGGTAGGTGTCGATTGCCGGGGCGTCGGACTCGACGGTGCTCCGGAACGTCAGGTTGGTCTCGTAGGAGTTGCCCAGCCGGAGCTGACGTTGCACGGCCTCAAAAGCCGCCGCGTATGACGCTTGGTCCAGCCCCGGGACCACCCGGGCGGGTGGGGGCGCGGCAGGCTCGGCCGCCGGGAGCGTCGATGAGAGCAACCCGCGCACCTTCTCCGTCCAACTGTCGGCCGACGCGCTAGGGCCCGCAGCCCGCACCGACTGGCTGGAGTGGTCGAACTCAACCCAGCGCCGAGCGCGCATCCAGCAGGCGTCGGGGGCGCTGACAACCGCCTCGCCGTGCTGCGCCGGGAGGTCTCGGCGGGCCGCGTAGCCGAGGTAGCCGACCCAGCGTGCGTCCGCCTCCCCAACGCGGCCCGCAAGCACCTCGAAGATGTCATCGCCGACCGCACGGACGCCACCGGCCACGTGCTCGCACACATGTGCGGCGGCTGCGTCGCACACGAGGCTGGGCTCGTCGTCATCGAGCCATCCGACATACGACCGCGACCCTGACCACGCACGGGCGCCGGCGCCGTCGAGCCAGAAGGCACGGGTGCGTTGCGCTGCGTGCGCGACGAAGAAGTCTTCGGGATCCACCCATGGCAAGGGCTTTGATGTCTGCCTTGTCATGCGCCGAGGAAGTTCTCGATCAGCTGCCGACCGCCGACGGTCAGCACCGACTCGGGATGGAACTGCACTCCCACCAACGGACGACGTCGATGCGCCACCCCCATCGCCACCCGTCCCTCGGGGCCGTCGCACCATGCCGTCAGCTCGAGCTCAGACGGGATCGCGACGGCAGCGAGCGAGTGATAGCGAACCGCGTCGAACCCCTGGGGCAACTTGGCGAAGATGCCGGTGCCGGTGTGGGCAACCTGTGCCACCTCACCGTGCGCGGGTTCCACCACCTCCACCCGGCCGCCCATCTCTGCCACGATCCCTTGCATGCCAAGACAAACGCCGAGCACCGGCACCGCCGCCTCGGCCAGGACGGCTCGACCTACGACGAAGTCACCGGGGTCGTTGACTGTCCCTGGCCCCGGCGACAGCACCAGGTGGCTGTAGCCGACGCGCCAGGCAGCCGCCTGCGCCGGGTCGTCGTGCTGCACAACGTCAGGCAGTGTCCCGGTGACAGCCGCGATGAGGTGCACCAGATTGTAGGTGTAGGAGTCGTGGTGGTCGATGACCAGGACCCGCGTCATCGCGGCCTCACAGCTCGACGAGGCCGAGCATCAGCTCACGGATCAAGTCGAAGCCATGCTCCGTCAGGATCGACTCGGCGTGGAACTGCACACCGCGGTAGTGCGGTCCGGTGATCAGATGAATGTCGCCTGACTCGGGATCTGCATCGATGCGTACGTCGTCGGGGAGTGGACCGGACACCGACCGTGCAACGAACGTGTTGTAGAAACCCACCCGCTCCTCTCGGCCAAGAATCGTCACAGGCGTCTGAGTGCCCTGGAACACGATGTCCTTGTAGGCAAGCTCGAATCCGAGTGCGCCGCACAGCACCTGGTGCCCCAGACACACCGCCAGGAACGGCTTCTGGTCATGGAGCAGGTCGTCAACGGCAGCACGGACGGCCTTGATCTTCGGATCGTCGCGGTCGCGTGGGTCGCCAGGACCTGGGCCGACGACCACCAGGTGGGCTGTGTCGAACGCGCCTGGAAAGTAGTCATGGTGGCGCAGCGTCTCGCTGGTCATGCCGAGCACAGCGAGTACATGACACAACATCGTCACGAAGTCGTCTTCGCCGTCGAGCACGACGACGTGCTTGCCGGCCAGCTCGGACGAGCGCACTGCATCGGACTGGTCGTTGAGCCAGAAGCGGCTCAGCCGTGTGTTGCGGTCGTCGAGTCTCGCCACCACCTCGGGGTCCGCGGCAAGTTCGGCGATCTCGTCAGCCGACGTGAGCGGCGCCGGCACGAGTCCAAACGCACGCAGGATCCCGCCGGCCTTGGCGTGGGTCTCCGCAACCTCGTAGTCGGGGTCGGAGTCGCGGACGAGGGTCGCGCCAGCCGTCACCCGAAGCTCGCCGTCGACGCTCACATCGGCTGTACGTAAGAGGATCGGCGCATCCAGCGTCGGGGCACCCGACTGGTCCCGCCCGAACAACGCCATCACGGCTCCGTAGTAGCCGCGACCTTCTCGCTCGTACTCGGCGATCAGCCGACAGGCGTTCTCGACCGGGCTGCCGGTGACCGTGGCAGCGAACATGGAGTCGCGCAACACCTCACGCACATCCTTCGTCGTCTGCCCTTCGAGCACGTACTCCGTGTGGATGAGGTGTGTCATCGGCTTCAGGTAGGGCCCGAGGATCTGCCCTCCGCGGCTGCAGATGTCACACATCATCTTGAGCTCCTCGTCGACCACCATGAAGAGCTCATAGATTTCCTTCTCGTCACGCAGGAACTCGAGCAGCCGCGTACGCCGCTCGACCGCGTCGTCCCCGCCGGCCACGCGGAACGTCCCGCTGATCGGGTTCATCCGCACGGCATCGGCATCGACACTGATGTGGCGTTCGGGGCTCGCACCGACCAGGTAGCGCTCCCCGGTGAAGACCAGGAACGTCCAGTAGGCGCCGCGTTCGTCCGCGAGCAGTCGGCGGAAGACGCTGAGGGCGTGCCGCAGGTCCCAACGCTCGAGGGTGGCCCGATAGCTGCGGCCGATGACGAGGTTCGCGCCCTCGCCCTTCCCGATCTCCTCGCGGAGGATCGTCGCCACCATGGCGGCATACACGTCGTCGTCGATGTCGAAGCCCCGCTCGCCGACCGTGGCGATCTCGAGCTCGGGCAGCATCGGGAGCAGGTCGGCGACGGCGATCTGGTCGCGATGCTCGATCGCGATGCTGGCAAGCGGAGTCTCGTCGTCGTGTGCGGCAAAACCACGCTCGCGAATCTGCCGGAAGGGTATGAGTGCAAGCCGGTCGAGGCACGCGCCGGCTCCTGGTTCTCCAGTGACGAGCGGTATGTCGGAGAGCAGGTTGTGCTCCTCACGCCTCCCCACGCAGCACCGTCACCGAGTCGGAGCCCTCGAACCGGATCAACGCGAACGCCGACGACCGCGAGAGCTCGTCGTGCAGGTTCATGGGTTCA
Source organism: uncultured Actinomycetota bacterium (assembly GCA_963811585.1). Classification (GTDB taxonomy): domain Bacteria; phylum Actinomycetota; class Actinomycetes; order Propionibacteriales; family Nocardioidaceae; genus JACDHG01. The sequence goes on along the minus strand of CAWERR010000001.1, from coordinate 89,661 downwards.
TCGCCGTTCACAGGCCAACGTCGTGGAAGGAAATCGCAGCGTAACAACTCGGCGAAGTCGGGAGCCGCCGCCGATCAGGGACGCCAGTCGTGATGTAACACCCACGAGCTCGAGACGCGTTCGTGGCTCGCGTGATGACGACGTACAACGTCCGGACTCCAACGTCTGACTCGGCGACGATCTCGTCGGGCTGCACCACCACGATTGCGTCGAACTCGAGGCCCTTGGTGTCGAGCGCCTCGAGCACCGGGATGCGTTCGGCATCGCGGTCACCGAGCCAAGCCCTCGCCTCGTCTCGGCCGTCCGACCGGAACCACGATCCCCCACAGTGCCGTCGACCTGGTGTTGCAGGCGGACGACCGCCGCGGCCACCTCCGTGCGGCAACTCGGGGGCCGTCACCTCCATGGATGGTCGGCTCGACGCCGGTGACCACGGCTGCCGTCGGCAGGTCGGCGTCCGGGATGTGGGCACGGGCCACTTCAGCCGCCAGCTCGTAGATCTCCTGCGCAGTTGCGGTAGTTGGTCGACAGCCGGAACCCGTGCATCTCCTTGCCCACCAGCGCTTCGTCGCGGGCGCTGGCCGCTTCATCGGTCAGCGGCCAGGAGCTTTGGGCAGCATCGCCGACGATCGTCCAGCTGGCGTGACGGCCACGTCGGCCGATCATCCGCCATTGCATCGGGGACAGGTCCTGGGCTTCGTCGACGAGGACGTGGGCGTAGCTGTCGTCCTCGATCGAAGCGGTTGGGCGCTGGCCCGGCCTCGACTCGACGAAGTACGCGCCTCGGCGATCTTCGGTGGTGAGGAGCTCCGGCACCGTCTCGTCGTAAAGGTCGGCCAACGGGTCGGCTTCCGCCTCCGGCGCTGGACGCTCGCCCACGAGATAGCGAAGCTCGTCGAGCAGTGGGATGTCCTCGACGCTGAACTCGCCAGCTCCCAGCGACTCGACAAGGTCGTCGAGCTCGGTGGTGGTCAGGGCTCCGGCAGCATCGTCGCGAAGCCGGTCACGGTCGTCTCAACCACCCGAGCACGTCGACGGCGTCGACGGCGGGCCACCACGCCTGCACGAACGCAAGGAACGTGTCGTCGCCGAGCATGGTGTGGGCGAAGTCGTTCTTGCCTCGTGCGAGCGCGCGTTCGCCGCCGACCCCGCTCCAGAGCACGTCGACAAGGGCATCGGCAACGTGCGGCAACGCACGGTTGCGGCGGTGCCAGTGGTTGAGCAGGTCACGGCGCAAGCCACGTAGCTGCGGACTCGTCGAGGGTCAGGACGTCATCGCGGTAGAAGATTCGGAACGACGTCGGGGCTCCAGGCACCGGCCCGCGCGCCGTCCTGGCCAGGTCCGCCGCATCCGAGCCGAGCCCTTGATCTGTGCGACCCGCGCGATGTCGTGGTGGCTCGTGCTGATCCCGTCGACGATGTCGCCGAGAGCGCGCAGCGAGACACTCGTTTCTCCAAGGGATGGCAGCACGCGTTCGATGTAGGCCATGAACACGGCGTTGGGCCCGACGACGAGGACTCCGCCGCCTTCGTAGCGTCGGCGATCGGTATAGAGCAGGTACGCCGCACGGTGCAGCGCGACGACCGTCTTGCCGGTGCCGGGGCCGCCGGAGATTGTCGTGACCCCTTTGTGGGGAGAGCGGATGGCGTCGTCCTGCTCACGCTGGATGGTAGCGACCACCGAGTGCATCGTGCGGTCGCGCGACTTGGCCAGCGCAGCCAGCAGGGCGCCTTCACCGACGATGACCATGTCGTCGGGGGCGTGCTCTGCGTCGAGGAGGTCGTCCTCCACGCCGATGACCTGATCGAACGCCGACTTCAACACTCGGCGCCGGACGACCCCAGCCGGATCCTGGGCCGTCGCCTGGTAGAAGACCGCGGCTGCCGGTGCACGCCAGTCGACGAGCAGCACATCGCGGTCTGCGTCGCGGAGCCCGAGTCGACCGATATAACGGGTCGGAGCATCGCGATGGTCAAGTCGACCGAACACCAGGCCTTCGTGGGCAGCGTTGAGGCTGGCGATTCGCTGGGCGGCCTGGAAGACGATGGCGTCGCGCTCGACGAGACCGCCTTCGTTGCCGAGGCGGGCGCGGGCATGCCCGTCCTTCTTCCAGGGCCCTCGCCGACTGGGTGGCTGCCTCGAGCCGCGCGTAGATGCGGTCTACGACTGCCTGCTCGTGCTTGATCTCCTGCTCGACGACGTGGTCGGTGGCGCGCGGGATCGACGTTCAGACACTGTGCTAGCTGACAGGACGACCTCCCCCCGGAGTATCTAGGTGAACACACAATCCTAGAGCAACGTTTACCGGCCCACCGAAGGCGATTACGGACAGCCGCGGTCCATCCGCATCTTTACCGGGTACGGCGCGAACACCTCTGGCTCGCGCACTCCACTGTCATGCCACCCCATCCGGGTGTAGAACGCCTGGGCGCGATGGTTCTCGACGAGCACCCACAGGTATGTCGTCGGAGCGTCTCCCGCTGCCGCCCGCGTCAGCACCTCGTCGTGCATTTCTCATCGCCCGACCGGTGCCCCAGAGTCGAGGGGTGACCGCGAAGTGGTGCAGCCACCCGTCCCCGTAGGCGGCATAACCCACCATCACGCCCTCGTCCTCGTCGATCAGGACGGTCGAGGACCCTTCGGCGAGCAGCAGAGCCCCACCTGGCGCGCACGTCGTCAACGGGAAACGGGATATCACACCGAAGATGTGGTGCAACGCCGCCGACGACGCCTCCCGCTCGAGCGAGACCAGGCTCTCGAGGTCGTCACTGCCGCCCGTCCTGAACACCGCCCCCACGCTAGTCGGGCCGCTCTCACTCTGTGGATGAGAGGTTTCTCAGACCATGAGAGGGCTCTCAGAAAGTCCTCATGGTGGGCTCACCCGCGCCAGCAACAGTTCTCTTGGTCGAACCCGTAGAGCCATCCCGGCTCTCAACGAACAGGAGAAGAACCCGTGAACAGAATCATCCGCACAGGAGTCACCGGACTTGCCGGCTTGGTCGGAGTCGGTATCGCCTCGGTCGGCGCCGGCGCCGCAACAGGCGCTGTCGACAGCAAGGACATGTTCCTCAACAAGCGCGAGCTCAGCTCGATGGTCCTCGCTGTCGAGGACGACGACGACAACGACGCAAAGGACAACACCAACACCGGCACTGGGACCGGCAACCAGACGTTCTCCCGCACCGGCAACTCGAACGACGCCACCGGGAGCGCGCACACCGCCGTGTCGCGTGACCGCGACCGGAGCCGCGGCGACAAGACCCGCGACTGGACCCGGGATGGCGGCGACCGCACCCGCGACTTCAGCCGCTTCCTGACGAACGACGGCAGCCGCAACGACACCCGTGGTCGCCGCTGACATGAGTACGTCGTCGTGGAACTTCCACGAAGGTGACGAGATCGCTCCCGGGCTGGCCGCTCAGCGGCTGCTCGGGGGCGGCTCGTCCTACGAGGCCTACCTGGCGTTCGACGAACACCGGTACGCCCCCGTCGTGGTGAAGATCGTCCGTCCAGACAAGGTCGACGACCCGTCGACAGTGCGCGGCCTCGAACGTGAGGTCGACGTGCTCGGGCTCGTGAACCATCCCGTGATCGTGCGGGGCTTCCATGCCGATCTCAACGGCGAGCGCCCCCTCGTCGTGCTCGAGAACCTCGACGGCCCCCGGCTGTCCACCCTCATCCGGAAGAACGGAAACCTGCCCATCCAGCAGGTGCTGCCGCTAGCCATCGAGCTCTGCTCGGCTGCGCACTACCTGAGCAACCTCGACGTGGTGCATCTGGACATCAAGCCGAGCAACATCATCATGGGCGCCCCTGCCCGCCTCATCGACTTGAGCATCGCCCGTAGCAGCCGCGCGGCCGCCGAGCTGATCGACCCGCTGGGCACTGACGCCTACATGGCGCCGGAGCAGGCCCTTCCCGGGCAGCCGCATCGGCCCAGCCATGCCTCGGACATGTGGGGCATCGGTGCCACGCTGTTCCACGCGATCACCGGCTACCGGGCGTTCGACGGTGGCTCGAGGCATGACGATGCGTCGCCTGAGGCGGTGTGGCCGCAGCTCGTCGAAGCGCCGTACGCCATGCCCGACTTCGTGCCCGATGACGTCGCGAAGCCGATCCTCGCCTGCCTCAACCCGGACCCAGCCGACCGGCCGGCAGCGGCGGAGCTCGCAGAGATGATCGCACCGGTGCTGGACGCGATGCCGCGACCGCGGCTGGCGGGCTTCAAGATCTCCGCAGTGCGCTGACCCGTCACCCGATGTCGAAGCGGTAACCCATGCCGCGCAGCGTCGTGATCACGTCAGCGCCGAGCTTCTTGCGCAGGTAGCCGACATACACGTCCACGACGTTCGAGCCTGGGTCGAACTCGTAGCCCCAGACGTGGGACAGCAGCTGCTCTCGCGAGAGCACCTGCCCGGGATGCCGAAGGAACATCTCGGCCAGGAGGAACTCCCGGGCCGAGAGCTCGACAGAGCGACCTCCGACCGTGGCCTCGCGCCGGATCAGGTCGAGACGCACGTTCCCACGCTCGAGGACCGCCGGCTCGTCGCCGGTCGTGGGGCGCTCGCGTAGCCGGAGCCGGACCCGGGCAAGCAGCTCGGCGAATCGGAATGGCTTCGGCATGTAGTCGTCGGCGCCGCCCTCGAGTCCACGCACCGTGTCGGTGACGGAGTCACGGGCCGTCAGCACGATCACGGGCATGGCGCTGCCCGACTCACGCATCCGTTTCAGGACGGTGAAGCCGTCCATGTCAGGCAGGCCAATGTCGAGGATCGCCAGGTCGAACTGGCCTGTCAGCGCGTAGTCGAGCCCGGTGACACCGTCCGCGACGACGGTCGGTGTGTAGCCCTCGGCCTTCAGGCCCTTCTCGACGAACGAGGCGATCCGCACCTCATCCTCGACGATCAGAATCCGCTTCACCATGACCGGGCAGCTCCATTGGTGGGGATGGTCATCGTGAAGGTAGCTCCCTTGCCGGGGACGGACTCGACTCCGACATGACCGGAGTGCGCCTCCACGATCGCCTGCACGATGGCCAGGCCAAGTCCGCTCCCTTGCCGCGTCTGGGTGCCTTGGGTGAACCGGTCGAAGATGTCGGTGTCCACGTCCGCCGCAACTCCGGTCCCGGTGTCACGCACCCACAGCGCCAGGCCGCGTTCGTCGAGCCGGGTCCCGAGCGCGATCACGTCGTTCCCACGGGTGTGCGCTGCGGCGTTGCTGGCCAGCTGGAGTGCCGCCTGGGTTATCCGCTGCGAGTCAACCCGGACCGTCCCGTCAGCCTGCTCGTCGACGAGCCACTGCCGGGGCGCAAGTCCACGCATCTTGTTGACCAGTGTCTCGGTGAGGACGGCGATGTCTGTGTCGGTACGACGCAGGAAGTCCGGCCGCCGGCTCTTGGCCAGCAAGGTCAGCTCCTCCACCAGCCGCGCCATCCGATCCATCTCCTCGAGGACGAGGTCACGGGTGGCCGCCACCTCGGACGCGTCGGCCTCCCGCATCAGCTCCAAGTGCCCCCTGACGATCGTGATCGGCGTCTTCAGCTCGTGCCCCGCGTCGTCCAGGAACTGACGCTGCGTGGAGAACGCCCCCTCGAGACGGTCGAGCATGGCGTTGAAGGTCAGGGTCAGGTCGGTGAGGTCGTCGTTGCCGGTTGCGGTGATCCGGCGAGACAGGTCGGAGTGGGTGATGTCGCGAGCAGTGTCGCGCAGATATCGGACTGGCTTGAGCAGGCGGCCGGCCACCAGGTAGGCGCCTCCCGCGACCGCGAGCAGTGCCACTCCAGCCACCACGGCATACGTCTCCATCTGGCTGCGCAGATCGGCGCGGATGTCTTCCATGAAGTACGCGAACACTGCGGCTCCAGGACCGTCGGGACCCTCGACCGGCTTGACCGCCACGCGCACGTCCCCGAAGCGGGTGTTCACCTCGCGGATGTCGCCGTCGGTTGCCATCTCTGCGATCAGCTCCTCGAAATCGGGATCGTTCGCCAGCTCCGTGTGAGCACCCGGCAGGCTCTCCTTGATCTGACCGTCCCAGAAGCCCAAGATCAGCTCGTCCTCGTTCGGGACATTTCTTCGAAGGGTGTCCCTCAGCAGCGCCGCAGTGGAGGTGTAGCGCGTCCCCGTCTCGTCACCGCCCTGCTTCAGCTGCTCGAACTCGGCGATCTCCTGAGTGATCGCGGAAGTGACGTTGTCGTCGAGCCGATCCGCCTGGAGCGCATAGACGGCGATGCCTGCTCCCGACAGAGCGAGTCCGGTCAGGATCACGACGGCGACCGTGATCCGCAGGCGTACCGGTATCGCCATAAACGAACGGCTGCGCGCGGGTCGAGTCTTCGGCCAGGTCATGACAAGCTCCGAGACAGCAACCCCGTCAACAGCCACGCTCAGTCGTCACCCGGACCGTCGTCGTCGCCTCCGTCATCGTCATCGTCATCGTCGTCATTATCGTCGACCGGCTCGGGCTCTGGGTAGACGACGTCGACGTCGTCGCCTCCGTCATCACCTCCACCACCACCGTCGTCACGGCGATCATCGGCCCCACCGCGCGGCGGTGATCGCATGTCGTCGCGGTCGGGGTCGTCGCCTGGACGATTGACGTCACGGGCCTTCTCACCAGGGCCCGTTCCCTCACCGGATGGTCCGGTCTCCGGCGCGTCATCGTCGGTCATCACGATCGGGTCACCGATGTTCGGAAGCTCGTTGTCGTCAATCATCGACCCTGCCACGAGAGCCCCGCCGGCGGCGATCAGGCCGGCCAGCCCCATGGCAAGCTTCGAAGAGAGGAACATAGGAGCGAGGTTGTCAGTTTGTGGTCAGACGCAGATGAACGGAAGATGAGAACCTTTTCATCCAAGAACGCGCGACTGATCTCGGAAGCATTCAGGGATTGGTGGTGTTGCCCGAACATGACTCACGCCGACCGGTGCGCTCGGAGAGCCTGGAACGTCGCATGAGCGTCAGCGCCGCAGCCGACTCCGGGCTGCGCTACACGTCGCCGACTGGGCGATGGGTGCTCGCAGCCGCCGTGCTCGGCTCCGGAATGGCGTTCCTGGACGGGACCGTCGTCAATGTGGCCCTGCGTACGCTGGGCCGCGACCTCGATGCGAGCCTCGCCCAGCTGCAGTGGATCAGCAACGGCTACCTGCTGTCGCTTGCATCGCTGATCCTCCTGGGCGGAGCACTAGGAGACCGTTTCGGTCGCCGCAAGGTGTTCGTCGTGGGCGTGATCTGGTTCGCCGTGGCCTCGCTTGCCTGCGGGCTCGCCCAGGACCCGAACCAGCTGATCATCGCGCGCATCTTGCAAGGCATGGGAGCGGCGCTGCTGACGCCGGGCAGCCTTGCGATGATCCAGGGCTCGTTCCACCCCGCCGACCGCGCCCGCGCGATCGGTGCCTGGTCTGGCCTTGGCGGTATCGCCGCGGCGATCGGACCCTTCGTGGGCGGATGGCTCGTCGAGTTCGCCAGTTGGCGGTGGGTATTCCTGCTGAACCTTCCCCTCGCAGTCGTCACCGTCCTGATCGCGCAGGTGCATGTCCCTGAGACGCGAGACCCGGAGTCGGTGCCCGGATTCGACATACCAGGAGCCGTGCTCGCCACGGTTGGTCTGGCCGGGGTCACGTTCGCCCTGGTCGAATCGGAGAGCATGCACCCCGGCCTGGTGTTCGCCAGCGCGGCGGTGGGCGTACTCGCATGCATCGCGTTCGTGATTGTCGAACGGCGTAGTCCGCACCCGATGATGAACACCACCCTGTTCTCGTCGCGTCAGTTCAGTGCCGCGAACGTGATGACCCTGCTGGTGTATGCCGCTCTCGGTGCCGTGATCTTCTTCTTGGTCCTCCAGCTGCAGACCGTGGCTGGGTACGGCGCCCTCAAGGCGGGCCTGGCAACCCTGCCGATCACCATCGTCATGCTGTTCCTCGCCGCCAAGGGTGGGCAGCTGGCGGCCGTCATCGGGCCGAGGTTGCCGATGGCGTTGGGCCCGGTGGTGTGCGCAGTCGGCATCGCGCTTCTCGCCGGCATCGACGCGGACGCGTCGTACTGGACTGACGTCCTGCCTGGCATGACGATCTTTGCCCTCGGACTCTCGCTGCTCGTGGCGCCGCTGACGTCGACCGTGCTGGCGGCCGCTCCGGACCGGAACGCCGGCATCGCCAGTGGCATCAACAACGCGGTGGCGCGAGCTGGCTCGCTGCTCGCGGTCGCCGCGTTGCCTGCCGTCGTTGGTCTGAGTGGCACCGACTACGAAGACCCGGTGGCGTTCGACGCCGGTTATGAGATGGCCATGTGGATCAGCGTCGTGATGCTGGTTGGCGGCGGAATCATTGCCGGGATTTTCATCCGCAATCCGCTGCCCGCCACGCCTGCCGCCGATGCAGGGACGGATGAGGCGAGCGCTACTTCCTGAGCAACGAGCAGCCAAGGCGTGGTGGCTTCTGGCTACTCCCCGCGCTGTCCGTCGATCCGTTCGCGGACGATGTCCGCATGGCCGTTGTGCCGCGCGTACTCCTGGATCACCTTGAGCAGCGCCCAACGGACCGAGTACCACCCGGTGGCCGTGTCGGCGGAAAGGTCGTCGTAGCGCCCGAGCAGCTCATCGCTCTCTGCCATCTGGGCGCGCCAGTTCTGCTGTGACAGCGGCACCATCGAGACGTCGAGGTTCTCGATGTCAGCCTCCTCGTCCTCGTCCGTGCAGTACGCGAACGTCCGGCCGTCTGCCGTCAAGGAGTGTCCGAGGTAGTGCCCCTCCATCTCGGTCATGTGTCGGACGAGCCCGAGCAGCGACAGCGTCGATGGCGGTGCCGACTGCTCGATCAGCTGGTCGTCGGCCAAGTCCTGACACTTGGCCGACAGTGCGTCGCGATGGAACTGCAGCCAGCCGAGCAGCAGCTCGCGCTCGCCGACCGAATCCGGTTCGGGCGCTCGCGTCATGTCAGATCAGGCCGTGCTTCGAACATCGCGCTGTCCATCCTCTCGGCACCACCTGCACGACCATCCGGCGACGGCACTGCGGGCAGTAGCGCGGGGGTTCGAGCAAGCGGCGCTGCCGACAGGCGGCGTGGTCACCATCGCCAAGCGGCATCCCGCAGTGGTCGCAGTACGACGCCTGACCCGGCCTCGGCCAGACCCGCCTCGTTCATAGCGTCTTCGACAGCTCCTTGATCGGCATCTGCAGCTCGCCGAGCAGGTCGATGTCCTCGTCAGGGTCGCGGCCGAGCGTCGTGAGGTAGTTGCCGACGATGACGGCGTTGATCCCCCCGAGCAGGCCTCGCGGGTGCCCGAGCTCGCCCAGCGTGATCTCGCGCCCGCCGGCGTACCGCAGGATCGTCCGCGGCATCGCGAGCCGGAATGCGGCAACGGTGCGGAGTGCGTCGCTCGAGTCCATCACCGGCAGGTCGCCGAACGGCGTACCGGGCCGTGGGTTGAGGAAGTTCAGCGGCACCTCGTGAGGATCGAGGTCGGCCAGCTGCGCGGCGAGCTCGGCGCGCTGCTCGAGCGACTCGCCCATCCCGACGAGCCCGCCGCAGCACAGCTCCATGCCGGCTTCGCGCACCATCAGGCAGGTCTCCCACCGCTCTTCGTACGAGTGCGTGGTGACGACCTGCGGGAAGTAGCTCTTGGCCGCCTCGAGGTTGTGGTTGTAGCGGTGCACGCCCATCGCGACGAGCTGGTCGACCTGGTCCTGCGTCAGCATCCCGAGCGAGCAGGCGATGTTGATGTCGACCTCGGCCTGGATCGCCTCGATGCCGGCCTCGACCTGGGTGAGCAGCCGCTCGTCGGGGCCGCGCACCGCGGCCACGATGCAGAACTCCGAGGCTCCGGTCGCGGCAGTCTGCTTGGCGGCCTCGACGAGCTCGGGGATGTTCAGCCACACCGCACGCACGGGCGACGTGAACTGTCCCGACTGGGAGCAGAAGTGGCAGTCCTCGGGGCAGCCGCCGGTCTTCAGCGACACGATGCCCTCGACCTCGACCTCCGGGCCGCACCACCGTCATCCGCACCTCGTGGGCCAGCTCGAGCAGCGCCGGCAGCTCCTCGTCGGGGAGCCGCATCACCTCGACCAGCTGCTCCTCGCTCGAGGCCGCGACCCTCGTCGAGGACCTGGTGGCGGGCTGGCGAAGAGTCAGGATGTGGGCAGCATCAGTCACGTCGGCAATCTATCGGTGCCCGCCGACAGCCGCTCGCGCGTCCACGTCGATGGCCTCAGGCACCGACGCGGAGACCAGCGCTAGCCGGCATGCGCGCCGCTGATGCCTCCGCGTCGAGTGCCACCCTCGGCCACCGACTCGGCTGCTCGCCTTCGACCGCGAGCACCTCTGGCACCCCTACACGTCGATGACCGACCCCGAGCGCCGCTCGGCTGGTCGACCGCGGCCGACGGCGTGCGGCTCCGGCTGGCTGACGGCGCCGAGCTCGTCGACGCGATGGCGTCGTGGTGGTGCGCGATCCACGGCTACCGGCACCCGGCGCTCGACGCGGCCGTCCGGCCCAGCTGCAGCACGATGAGCCACGTGATGTTCGGCGGGCTCACGCACCAGCCCGCGATCGACCTGGCCCGGCTGCTGGTCGAGCTCACGCCCGAACCGCTTGCAGCACGTCTTCTTCGCCGACTCCGGCTCGGTCTCCGTCGAGGTGGCGCTGAAGATGGCCGTGCAGTACCAGCGCGGCCGCGGCCGCCCGGCCGAGACCCGGATGCTGGCCCTGCGCGGCGGCTACCACGGCGACACCACCGGCGCGATGAGCGTGACCGACCCGGTCAGCGGGATGCACGCGATGTTCGCCGACGTACTGCCGCGACACGTCTTCGCCCCGCGCCCGCCGGCCGGCATCGACGCCGACATCGCGACGTGGGCGCGAGACGCCGAGCACTCGTCGCTCGAGCACGCCGACGAGCTCGCCGCGGTGATCTGCGAGCCGGTGCTCCAGGGCGCCGGCGGCATGCACGTCTACGACCCCGCGCTGCCTCGCGGTGCTGCGCGAGATCGCCGACGAGCACGGCCTGCTGCTCATCCTCGACGAGATCGCCACCGGCTTCGGTCGGACCGGCGACGCTGTTCGCGGCCGAGCATGCCGGCGTCGCGCCCGACATCATGTGCGTCGGCAAGGCGCTCACCGGTGGCTACTCTGACGCTCGCCGCGACGTTGTGCACGACCGAGGTCGCCGCGGGCATCGGCGACAGCGAGTCGGGCGTGCTCATGCACGGCCCGACGTTCATGGCCAACCCGCTCGCCTGCGCGGTCGCCTCCGCCAACGTCGAGCTGCTGTCGGAGCGTGACTGGCAGGCCGACGTACGCCGGATCGAGCCAGCGCTCCGCGCGGGCCTCGCACGTGCCGCGGCACCTCCCCGGCGTCCTCGACGTCCGGGTGCTCGGCGCCGTCGGCGTCATCCAGCTCGACCGCCCGGTCGACGTGACCCGCCGCCACCGCAGCCGCGGTCGCCCACGGCGTGTGGATCCGTCCGTTCCGCGACCTCGTCTACACGATGCCGCCCTACGTCGTCGGGGACGACGACCTGGCCGCCGATCGTGCACGGCCATGACCGCGGCGGCGGCCGCATGACGCTTCGACGCCTGGCTCGAGCGCCACGCGCGAGCACCGCAGCGAAGCCGGCCTGGAGCGTGCAGCTGCGCCCCCGCGACGCCGACTCGGCCCTGATCGACCTGGCCGGCAACGACTACCTCGGCCTCAGCCGCGACCCCCGGGTGGCCGACGCCGCCGCAGCGCCGCGCGTCGTCTGGGGCGCCGGCGCCGGCGCCTCCCGGCTCGTCACCGGCACTCTCGACGCTGCACGCCGAGCTGGAGGCCGCGCTGGCCGCCTTCACCGACGCACGAGGCCGCGCTGGCGTTCTCCACCGGCTACCACGCGAACCTCTCGGTCGTCACTGCCCTGACCGACCACGACACGCTTGATCGTCAGCGACGCGCACGTCCACGCATCCCTCGTCGACGCCTGCCGGCTGGCTCGCCCTGGCGGGCTCGTCGTGACGCCGCACAACGACTCGGCGCGGTCGAGGCCGCGCTGCGCGACCGCGCCCAGCCGCGTGCGCTCGTGCTGGTCGGAGTCGGTCTACTCCGTGCTCGGCGACGCCGCGCCACTCGCCGAGCTGGCCGCCGTATGTCGACGGCCCACGACGCGGTCCTCGTCGTCGACGAGGCGCATGCGATCGGCGTCGCCGGCGTCGGTGGGTCCGGCCTGGTGCCACGCGGCAGGACTGACCCGCCGCAGCAGCGTGGTCACCACGATGACGCTCTCCAAGGCGCTCGGCAGCCAGGGCGGTGCCGTCCTCGGCTCGGCGCATGTCATCGACCATCTCGTCAACACGGCTCGCCCGTTCATCTACGACACCGGTCTCGCGCCCGCCTCAGCAGCTGCCGCGCTCGCGGCCCTCGACGTCATCACCGCGACCCCGGAGCTGCCCCACCGGGCGCTCGCATGGCCGCCCGTTCCAGTCGCCATCCCTGCAGCGGACTCAGCGACCCGCGGCCCGCCGGAGCCGTCCTGTCGGTGCCGATGCGCGGGCCCCGCGAAGCCGTGGTCGCGCAGGCGGCACTCGCAGCCGACGGCATTCGGGTGGGCTGCTTCCGCCCTCCGTCGGTGCCCGACGGTGTGAGCAGGCTCCGCCTCGGCGCGCGCGCGTCGCTGACCGATACCGAGGTCGAGGCGGTGACGCGGCGGCTCAGTCAGCTCGAGCGCGAGCGGATGACCGTCGTCGTCGTCACCGGCACCAGCACGGGAGTGGGCAAGACCGTGGTGACGGCGGCCTGCGCCGTCGTTGCCCGAAACGCCGGCCTGCGACGTATGTGCGATCAAGCCCGCGCAGACCGGGGTCGGAACCGGCGAGCCCAGCGACATGGCGACCGTCGCACGCTGAGCGGTGGCATCGACGTGCACGAGCTCGTCCGACTCGACGACCCGCTCGCACCCGACACAGCGGCGAGGCTGCGCGGCGTCGCGATCGCGGGCGCCGAGGAGCTCGCGGCTGACGTCGCCCGGATTGCGACCGACCACGACCTCACCCTCGTCGAGGGCGCGGGCGGAGTGGCGGTGCGTCTCGACACCGACGGCGGCACGCTGCTGACCTTGGCGGGTACCTGGTCGAGGCGCGCACGACGTCGCGTCGTGGTCGTGACCAGCCTCGCGCTCGGCACCCTCAACCACACCGAGCTCACCGTCGCCGCCGTTCGCGCTGCCGGGCTGATGCCGTGCGGACTCGTCATCGGTGCACAGCCACCCGAGCTCGGACTCGCCGAAGAGTGCAACCTCGACGACCTCCCGCGTGTCACTGGCGTCCCCCTGCTCGGGGCGCTCCCGTCCGGCCCCGGCGGGTGGGCGCCGGAGCGGTTCCAAGCCAGCGCTCCCGCGTGGCTGCCCGCCGCTGCCCCAGCCGGCTATGGGGAGATCCCGCTACCGGTAGAGGTCTGCCGGGAGCCCGTTGAGCAAGGAGGCGACGATGGGCGCCGCGTCGTGGGCGCCCGACGTGCCGTTCTCGACCAGCACGGCGAACGCGATGTCGCCGCGGTAGCCGATCATCCAGGCGTTGGTCCCGGTCCCGTTGCCGTTGGCGAACTCCGCCGTGCCGGTCTTGGCGAAGACCGGCCGTCCGGGCAGGTTGACCGAGGTCCCGGTGCCATCCGTGACCACGAGCCGCATCATCTCCTGCAGTTGCGCTACCCGGGTCGGGTCGAGCTCCGACAGCCGCAGGCCTGGCTGCTCCCCAGGCAGCAGCGTCGGAGTCCGGGAGACGCCGGAGTCGACCGCTGCCGCCACCATCGCCATCATCAGCGGGCTCGCCAGCACCTTGCCCTGGCCGATCATGTCGGCGGCACGGGTGACGAGGTCGTCGTCGGCCGGCACCGAGCCGCTGTAGCCGCCGATCCCGAGCTCCCATTCGGCGCCGAAGCCGAACTCTGCTGCCGTCGACGCCAGCTGCGGTGCCGCTGATGTCGTCGGCGAACCGACACAAACGTGGTGTTGCAGGACGCGGCGAACGCCTCGGCGAAGTCAGCCTGGTTCGGGACGATCCCGACGTCGTAGTTCTTGAACTGCTTGCCGTCGACGACCGTCGTGTCGGGGCACTCGACCGGCGACCCCGGACGCACCGTGCCCGTCTCCAGCAACGTCGTCGCGCTGACCACCTTGAACGTCGACCCTGGCGCGTAGTGGCCGACGAACGCGGTGTTGTACGACGTCGGGCCAGGCGCGTTGGCCGCCGCCAGGACCTCGCCGGTGCTGGCCTTGACGACCACCAGCGCAGTGGTGTCCGTCGCGTCCGAGACGGCCTGCTCGGCGGCGTCCTGGGCGTCGAGGTCGAGCGTGGTCTCGAGCGGCAGGCCTCGCACGGGGCGCCGGGTGAGCAGCTGGTTGAGGACGTTCTCGTCGGAGGCCTTCTCGACCAGGTCGATGACGACGCCCGGGGTGCCGGCGAGCCGCTCCTGGTAGGCGTACTGCAACCCCGACAAACCCACCTCGTCGCTGGGCAGTGCGTAGGGTCCGGCGTTGGCCAGACTGTCCTCCGTCGCCGGGCCGACAGCTCCGAGCACTGCCCGACCCCACGCCGCTGTCGGGGCCAGCGCGCGCTGGGCAGTGTCGATCGAGATGCCCGGGACCTCGAGGAGATCGTCCGGACGGCTCGTAGTCGGCCAGGCGCAGGTCGATGACCGACACGAACCAGTCCGGCTGGGCGCCGTCGACGCGCTCTCGCAACGCGATGTCGTCGATCCCGAGTAGGGACACGAGCTCCTGGTAGGTAGCGCGGCGCACCTTCGAGGGGACAACCCCGACCCGCACGATGGCTCGCTCGGGTGTCAGCGCATGCCCGCTGCGGTCGAGGATCGGTGCCCTGTTCGGGAGGATCCGGCGTCGGAGCAGGGTCGTTGAGTCCGTCAGGTCGGGGTGGAACGTGCCCGGCGCCCACTCGACCAGCCACTGCCCCTGGTTGAGGTGCGCCTCGACGAGCGTCTCGTAGGTCCACTCGCCGACGCCCGCGAGCTGGTGGGTCACCGTGGCGTGCTCGGTGCACGACTCCTCGCCGCAGTCGAGGTCACCGGAGAGCTCGACCGACGTCTCGGTGATCCCGAGCTCGGCTACATGGGCGGAGATATCGGTCGACGCAATCACCGGCTCGTCTACGATGCCCTTGAAATCAGGCTCGGTCGAGTCCGACCAGGCTGAGACGAAATCCCGCATGATCTTGGAGCCGAGCGTGCTCGGATCGACTGTGCTGGTCGGTTCGGAGGGGTCGCCCGTGCAGGCGGCCATCGTCAACGCCCCGACGAGAGCAGCCGCGCACAGTCGGAGCCCACGCACGCGCACAGTGGGACCCCCGGACGACGACAACAGCGACGTGCCCACCCTATCTGCGGCGGTGTCAGCACCCACGCCGGCAAGCGAAGCGAGACCGAATCGTGCCGCGTCGAGCCGCCTGCTCCGGTGATCGAGCCTGTCGAGATCCCGAGGTCTCGACGAGCTCGACCGGCGTTATGGTCCGCTCGACCGACGTGTGGGGCCGTCCGGTGATCAAGCCTGCGAGATCGGCAGTCAGCGGGCTGAGACGGTGGCAACGACGCGCGCCCGGACCTCGGGGTGCTCCCACTCTCGCGCCGTGATGACGAGCCTGCGGGCGGCGACGAGGAGGAACGGCACCGCCAGCACCAGTGACCACCGGGGATCGTCGACCCGCGCGGTGATGCTGAACAACATCCCGGTGAGCGTTGCCGTCATGGCCAGGTATGACGAGTAGGCCACCATCGTGAGTGGCGGTGCCGGCGTACCGCGGGCCGACCTGAGGTCCATCGCGAACGGACGGCGCACCGACCAGTGCATCGACCGGGCCACCACCTGCAAGGACACGACGATCATGGTCGCCACCAACGCGGCCGCCTCGGACAGCGTCGGCAGGCCACCCGCCCGCATGCCCGCGACGACGAGCGTCAGGGCGGTTGCGGCAAGCAGCACCTCGAACAACACCCGCACCCGCGCGGCGAAGACGAGCCGAGGGTTGACCGGGAGACTGTCGCGCCACAGTGCACCGACACCGTCAAGGGCCCATGCGTTGACCCCGAACAGCAGGGCTCCGCCGGACGCGACGAGACCCGGCAGGATGGGCAGCATCGACCATTCGAGCGATCCGGCGGCGGCGACCACACCGGGCATCAGCGCCAAGATCACGAAACCACGACGGAGCGGGACGGAGCGCCAGATGCTGGCGCGGTCGGTGCGGACCAGAGCAGCGAAATCCGAGCCGGGCGACGGGCGTGCCACCACGGTCTGACCCTCGGCGTGGAGCTCCTCACGCGGCTGACGACGGGCGACGAGTGTGCCATCAAGGCGCCGACAGCGATGGCAGCCAGGCACGCGGCGGCGATCACGAATGTCCCGATCGCCCAGTACCAGTTGAGCGATCGGCCGTTCAACGCAGCCACGACGGGGTAGAGGGTTGGACTCTGGTCGAGGAGATCGGTGACCCTGTCTGCGGCGACCACGGTGGCAACCCCCGCCGCGAGCACGAGAGCCGCCCCGCGGACGATCCAGGTGCCGTGCGGTCCGACGGCGTACCCCCTCGACACACCAGGCGAGGGCCTGGGCCAGTGCCGTCGCGACGCCAGCCATGCGAGGGACGTGGAGCTGAATCGCCCACAGGTGAGCCGGCCCGGAGGCGTAAGGCCGTGACCCCGAGCAGGCTCCAGGCCTGGATCATCCAGGCGATGTTCAGCGGTGCGAGCAGCAACGCGCCGAGGTGGTCCGTGGTCGGGCTCACCGGAAACCCGACACCCTCGTCGCGTGGCAGCAGTTCGCGACCCCCGCCAGCGCCGATGATCGCGAGCGTCGTGGTGAGCAAGAAGGCCAGGTACGCCGTCGGCAGCAGCAGCGGCGATGTCGTTGGCCTTGGCCGGACGTGCCGGCGCCGGCGCACGAAGGCCGGGACGACCGCCGACGCGAACGTCAGCAGCGACGAAGACCGCGAGCGCGATCCTAGCGCCGCCGACGGGATCGGCCGCGCACGCCCGGCGAACCGGAACGTCAGACGAGCGGACGCGACGTCGGCGCCGTGCCTCGGCGCGCGTCTGCGCGACGATGAAGGTGTGACTGATCGGATCGGCGCGCTCAGGCCAGCAGCGCGCGGTAGGACTGCGGCGCCGTCTCGCCGCTGAGCTGGTGGGCCGGCGCGGCCCGCGACGACCAGGCCGCCGCGCAGGACGACCGCCTCGTCGCAGGCCTGGACGGCGAGTTCGAGCAGGTGGGTCGAGATCAGCACGGCTGCGCCGCGGCTGCGCGCGTCGGCGATCACGTTCATGGTGGCCTCGACGCCCAGCGGGTCGACACCGTCGAACGGCTCGTCGAGCAGCAGCACCTGGGGTTCGTGGAAGGCCGCGAGCACGACCGACATCCGTCGCCCCATGCCATGGCTGAAGCCGGAAGTGACGCGGTGGCATGCGGCGCCGAGGTCGAACGCTTCGAGCAGGTCGCGGGCCGCGTCCTCCCACCCGGGCGTCAGCTGGCGCAGCCGGGCGGAGAGCTGGAGGTGTTCCCAGGGGGTGGCGCGTGGGATGAGGCCGCCGACGTCGGGGCAGTAGCCGCCTGCCGCTTGGCGCAGGGCGTCTCGGCGGATGTCGTGGCCGTCAGACGCGAGACCTCGACGTCGCCTCGGCGGGAATGACGCCGGCCAGCACACGCATGGTGGTGGACTTGCCGGCGCCGTTGCGGCCGACCAGGGCGGTCGAGCCGCCCGGCGGGACGCTCAGGTCGAGCCGCGCGGACCGCCTCGACCGCACCGAACGCACCCGCAGGGCCGTGACGTCGATCGCAGGGGTGCTCACGCGGCTCAGTCTGCGACTCAGTCCGCCAACGATCATCGCGCTTGCGAGCAGAATGCTCACCGACGTCTGGCGTGACCTCACCCGTATGACCGGGTGAGGTCTGACTGGTGCGGTTAGAAGCGCTCGCCGGCCGCGGCCTTCTGCATCCAGCAGGGCAGGCGGCTCGAACGGCGGTCGCCGTACGCCGCAGCGAGCTCACGGGCCCGGGCCAGGAAGCCCGGCACGACCGTCCCGTCGCGGCCCTGGTAGTTGTTGACGTACTGCAGCGCACCGCCGTACAGCGGCGGGAAGCCGATGCCGAAGATCGACCCGATGTTGGCGTCAGCGGTGGAGCGCAGCACGCCCTCGTCGACGCACTTGATCGTCTCCAGCGACATCACGAAGGTGAACCGCTCCTGCAGGTCGTGGAAGACCTCGTCGCTGACCGGGTTCCTCGCCGGGTCGACGAAGTGCGTCCCACAGGCCCGGCCAGAGGTCGTCTTCGGCTTGCCGTCGCCTGCCGGGTAGTCGTAGAAGCCCGGCCCCGGCCGCCTTGCCCTTGCGCTCGAACTCGTCGACCATCCGGTCGATCGACCGCCATGGCCGGGCTCGCGAACGCGCCGGCTCCCGGCGCCTCTGCAGCCTCGGCCGCCTCGGCGCGGATCTTCTGCGGCAGCACCAGGCTGACCTCGTCGATCATCGCCAGCGGCGGCGCGGGGAAGCCCATCTGGGTCGCGGCGCGCTCGATCGTCGACCGGGTCGATCCCCTCGCCGAGCATCGCGACGCCCTCGAGCACCAGCGTGCCGAAGACGCGTGAGGTGAAGAACCCGCGGCTGTCGTTGACGACGATCGGGGTCTTCTTGATCTGGCGCACGACGTCGTACGCCTTGGCCAGCGCCTCGTCCGACGTCTGCTCGCCGACGATGATCTCGACCAGCGGCATCTGCTCGACCGGCGAGAAGAAGTGCAGCCCGATGAAGTCCGCCTGGCGCTTCACGCCCGTGGCCAGGCCGGTGATCGGGAGCGTCGACGTGTTGGAGCACAGCAGCGCGTCCGGCTCGACGACGTCCTCGATCTCGCCGAACACCTGGTGCTTGAGCTGCTGGCTCTCGAAGACCGCCTCGATCACCAGGTCGCAGCCGGCCAGGTCGGCCGCCTTCTCGGTCGGCTGGATGCGGGCCAGGACCTCGTCGCGCTCTGTCGATCGTCGATCCGGCCGCGCTCGACCTGCTTGTCGAGCAGCTTCGCGGAGTGCGCCTTGCCCTTCTCGGCCGCCTCGATCGAGACGTCCTTGAGCACGACCTCCATGCCGGCGCGGGCACATGCGTAGGCGATGCCGGCGCCCATCATCCCGGCGCCGAGGACGCCGACCTTGCGACGCGGTGTACGCCGGGACGCCCGTCGGGCGGGACTCGCCGCCGTTGATGGCCTGCAGGTCGAAGAAGAACGCCTGGATCATGTTCTTGCGATCGGGCCGGTGACCAGGTCGACGAAGTAGCGCGACTCGATCCGGGTCGCGGTCTCGAAGTCGACCTGCGCGCCCTCGACCGCGGCGCGACATGATCGCCCGCGGCGCCGGGTATGCCGCGCCCTTGAGCTGCTTGCGCAGGTTGGCCGGGAACGCCGGCAGGAACTGCGCGAGCTTCGGGCGTCGACGGGGTGCCGCCGGGGATCCGGTAGCCCGGCCGGTCCCAGGGCTGGGTCGCGCGCCTCGGCGTCGTCGCGGTGCTCGAGCACCCACTGCTCGGCCGCTCGGCAGCAGCGCGTCGAGGTCGTCGACCAGCTCGTCGACCAGACCGAGCTCTTGAGCGCTTGGGCCGGCTTGTTGCGCTGGCCCTGGAGCAGCACGTTCATCAGCGCGTCCTGCAGCCCGAACATCCGCACGGTGCGGGTCACGCCGCCGGCTCCGGGCAGCAGGCCGAGCGTCACCTCGGGCAGGCCGATCTCGACTGCGTGCCGTCGTCGACCGCGATCCGGTGGTGAGCAGGCCAGCGCGATCTCGAGCCCGCCGCCGAGCGCGGAGCCGTTGATCGCGGCGACCACCGGCCTGCCGAGCGTCTCGAGCCGGCGCAGGTCGGCCTTGATCCGCTCGATCTCGCCGAAGATCGTCGGTCGGCGTCGTCGGGCGTCGCCTGGACCAGCGCGACGAGGTCGCCGCCGGCGAAGAACGTCTTCTTGGCCGACGTGACGACGACACCGGTGATGTCGTCCTTCTCGGCGTACAGCCGGTCGACGACCGCGCGTCATCGAGGCGACGTAGCGGTCGTTCATCGTGTTGGCGCTCGCCGTCGGGTCGTCGAGGGTCAGCGACGACGATGCCGTCGGCGTCGCCGTCGTACCGGATCGTGCTCTGTCAGTCATCGAGCTGTCATGCTCTCTCGGGTTGGGCAGGGCCCTGGTCGCGGATCGACGAGTGCGGCGGTCAGAGCCGCTCGACGATGGTGGCGACACCCATGCCGCCGCCGACGCAGAGCGTCGCCAGGCCGTAGCGCTGGTCGCGGCGCTCGAGCTCGTCGATCAGGGTGCCGAGCAGCATCGCGCCGGTCGCGCCGAGCGGGTGGCCCATCGCGATCGCACCGCCGTTGACGTTGACCTTCTCGTGCGGCAGGTCGAGGTCACGCATGAAGCGCATCACGACGGCGGCGAAGGCTTCGTTCATCTCGAACAGGTCGATGTCGTCGACCGTCGAGGCCGGCCTTGTCGAGCGCCTTGCGCGCGGCCGGCGCCGGTCCGGTCAGCATGATGAGCGGGTCGGAGCCGCTGACGGCGGTCGAGACGATGCGGGCGCGCGGCGTCAGGCCGTAGTCGTCGCCGACCGCCTGGTTGCCGACCGCCACCAGGGCGGCGCCGTCGACGATGCCGGAGGAGTTGCCGGCGTGGTGGACGTGGTCGATCTGCTCGACCCAGTGGTACTTCTCCAGGGCCACGGAGTCGAAGCCGCCCTGCTCGCCGATGTCGGCGAAGCTGGGCTTGAGCGCGGCCAGGCGTCTCGACCGTCGTACCCGGCCGGATGAACTCCTCGTGGTCGAGGACGTCAGGCCGTTGCGGTCCATGACCGGGACGACCGAGCGGGCGAAGTAGCCGTTGGCCTCGGCCTTGGCGGCGCGCGCCTGGGACTCGGCGGCGTAGGCGTCGACGTCGGTGCGCGACCAGCCACCGATCGTGGCGATCAGGTCGGCCCCGATGCCCTGCGGGACGAAGTCGGTGGCGAACGCCGTCTCCGGGTCCATCGCCCAGGCGCCGCCGTCGGAGGCCATCGGCACCCGGCTCATCGACTCGACGCCGCCGGCGAAGATCAGGTCCTCCCAGCCGGAGCGGATCCGCTGCGCCGCCTGGTTGACGGCCTCGAGGCCGCTCGCGCAGAACCGGTTGAGCTGGACGCCGCCGGTCGTCTCCGGCAGGCCGGCGGCGATCGCGGACACCTTGGCGATGTCGGCTGCCCTGGTCGCCGATCGGCGTGACGCAGCCGAGGACGAGGTCGTCGACGCGGGCCAGGTCGAGGTCGGGGAAGCCGGCGGCGCAGCTCGTCGATCAGCCCGACGACGAGGTTGACCGGCTTCACCTCGTGCAGAGACGCCGTTCTTCTTGCCGCGTCCGCGCGGGGTCCGGATCGCGTCGTAGACGAATGCTTCGGGGGTGGTCCGGCTGTGGGTCATGCGCGGAGCTCCGGTGCGACGTCAGGGGACTAAGTTACTCACCGAGTATACATCGGTGAGTACGCACGATGTCGTGGCCTGCATCACGCGAGCGAGAGGAGACTGAACGCACGAGAGCAGTCGGTCTGGCCACGATGATGAGAGTCAAGGCAGCAGCAGCCACCACGACTTGGAAGAGATTACAAATGAAGAAGACCCTGAGCATTGCTGCTGTGTACTCATGGCGGCGTCGCTCGGCGCCTGCTCGAACGACGACGGCGGCTCGAGCGACGGCAGTGTGCAGCAGGAGACTACTGCGACACCGTCAAGGACACCAAGGCGACATCGACAACCTCGACTTCACGCCTCGACAGACGAGCAGTTCGACGATCTGCAGTGAGGATCTCGACGATCTCGAGGCCGGCACCAGACGAGTCAAGGACGACTGGACGACGCTGTCGGCGACAGCATCGACGAGTTCGAGAAGACTGCTCGACGATGCGGGCATCTCCTTCGACGACCTCGAGGCACTGCAGGCGGGAGAGGTGCCCGAAGGCATCGACGTGCAGGCAAGCTGCAGGAGCTCGGCACGAAGATGCAAGAGTTCGTCGAGCGACAGCGATATCGAGGCTGCGAACTCCAGAAGAGTCCAAGGATGCACGCCAAGTCGACGAGTGTGACATCACCTCCGACTCGGAGCGAGCTCCACCGGCTAGCCGTAGCGAGCGAGGAGCCCGCTCGCCCTGGCGGCTGTCGTCAGGCTCGAGCGGGCGAGACTCGAGGTCGCGGGCGATGATCTCCTTCATCACCTCGGTCGTGCCGCCGTAGATGGTCTGCACTCGGGTGTCGAGGAAGGCCCGGCGATCGGGTACTCGCTCATGTAGCCGTAGCCGCCGAACAGCTGCAGGCACGAGTCGACCACCCGCTTCTGCAGCTCGGTCGTCCACCACTTCGCCTTGGCCGCGTCGACCGCGCTCAGCTCGCCGGCGCATGTGCGCCTCGATGCAGCGGTCGACGTACACCCGGGCGACGTCGGCCTCGGTGGCGAGCTCGGCCAGGGTGAAGCGCGTTGGCCTGGAACCGCCCGATCGGCCGCCCGAACGCCGTGCGCTCGCGGCAGTAGTCGAGCGTCATCGCCAGCACCCGCTCGATCGCGGCGCACCGCGGTGACGGCGATGCAGAGCCGCTCCTGCGGAAGGTTCTGCATCAGGCGACGAAGCCTGCGCCCTCCTCGCCGAGCAGGTTCGCGACCGGCACCCGGACGTCGTCGAAGAACAGCTCGGCGGTGTCTTGGGCCTTCAGGCCGATCTTGTCGAGGTTGCGGCCGCGCTCGAAGCCGGCCATCCCGCGCTCCACCACGAGCAGCGAGATGCCCTGGTGCCCGGCCGTCGGGTCGGTCTTGGCCACGACGACGACCAGGTCGGCGTTGATCCCGTTGCTGATGAAGGTCTTCTGCCCGTTCAGCACGTAGCTGTCGCCGTCGCGTGCGGGCGGTCGTCTGGATGCCCTGGAGGTCAGAGCCGGCGCCGGGCTCCGACATCGCGATCGCGGTGATCAGGCTGCCGTCGCAGTAGCCCGGGCAGCCACCGGGCCTTCTGCTCGTCGGTGCGTCAGGTCGCCAGCAGGTAGCCGGACAGGATGTCGTTGTGGACCCGGAAGCCGACGCCGGTTGCGCGCGACCCGGACAAGCTCCTCGCCGAGTACGACGTTGAACCGGAAGTCGTCGACGCCGCCGCCGCCGTACTCCTCCGGCATCATGAAGCCGAGCAGGCCGAGCGACCCGGCCGCCGCCCAGAGCTCACGCGGCACGATGCCCGCCTGCTCCCAGTCGGCGTGGTGCGGCGCGATCTCCTTGTCGCAGAAGGCTCGGCAGGTCTGCCGGAACGCCTCGTGCTCGGGCTCGAACAGGGTCCGCTTCACGAGCGACTCCTCGGTCGTGCCTGGATCGACGACGCCGCTGCGCGATCAGCTCGTCGACATCGTCGATTCCCCAAGCCAGCAAGGCTTCTCGCGATGTCCTGACCTGGCCGCGGCGGGCCGCTCGTCGAGCTCGGTCGGCGTCCGCGAGAATCGCGGGGCGCGGGCGCCGGCTGCATCGACGCCGTCGTGCTCGACGCAGCGTCTCGCCGCGCGGCCAGGTGCGGGTGCTCGGCGGCCTCGCGTCAGCGGCAGCGACCGGCTCGACGCAGGCATCGCTAGTCGGCGAAGACCGCAGTCCACTCGGCCTGGCGTGCGCTGCGCGAACCGGGCGGCGATGCAGCTGCCGCAGCGCCGGCCACTGCGTCGACGTCGGTGCGCTCGGGCAGCGGCTCGGCGAGGTCGAGCAGCCGGACGAACTCGGCGTAGAACTTCGGCTCCAGCGGACCGACCGCCATGAACTCGGCCGTCGCTCGTCTCGTACACGTCGTAGAACGGCGTGCCGCCGTCGAGCAGGTTGTCGGCTCCGCCGATCGCTCCACATGCCGGCCGCGACCAGCCCGTGCAGTGCCGTCGCCAGGTGGGCGACGCCGTCGACGATCGCCGCGTCGACGACCTGGCCCTGCCCGGACTGCGCGCGCTTCGATGCAGCGCCGCCAGCACACCGATGACCAGGTAGAGGGCGCCGCCGGCGTAGTCACCGAGCAGGTTCAGCGGGATCGCCGGCCGCTCCCGCGACCCGATCGCAGCGAGCACGCCGGTGGCCGCGAGGTAGTCGATGTCGTGCCCGGCCTGCTGCGGCCTGCGGGCCGTCCTGGCCCCAGCCGGTCATCCGGCCGTAGACCAGCCGCGGCTGCGCGCGCAGCAGCTCGTCGGGACCGAGGCCGAGCCGCTCGGCGACGCCCGGGCGCATGCCCTCGATGAAGACGTCGGCCTGAGTCGACCAGCCGTCGTACGACGTCGACCCCGGCTGGCTGCTTGAGGTCGACGCAGACGCTCGGCCGACCGCGGTTGGTCAGGTCGTACTGCCAGGGGACGCGCGAACGCCGACCGCCTCCGGGCCGGTCGATCTTGACGACGTCGGCCCCGAGCTCGGCCAGCATCATCGCGGCGAACGGCGCCGGGCCGATGCCCGGCCAGCTCGACCACCGTGACCCCTGTCAGCGGTCCCGTGCCATGCGCCGAGTCCTCGCCACTTGACCCCTCGGCAGCAGGCTGACGCCTCAGCGTAGCGCCGAGGGCGGCGGCCTCGGCGCCGATCGTGGTGGAGTCGCCGTGGCCGGTGTGGACGACGGTCTCGTCGGGCAGCGCGAACAGCTTCGTCCGGATGCTCGCCGACGATCGTGTCGTAGTCGGAGAAGCTCCGGCCGGTCGCGCCCGGGCCGCCGTTGAACAACGTGTCGCCGGTGAAGACCACGCCGAGGTCGGGCGCAGTACAGGCAGACCGCGCCGGGCGCGTGGCCCGGCGTGTGCAGCACCTCGAGCGCGAGTGTCGCCGACGACGATCCGCTTGCCGTCCGTGAGCGGCCCGTCGGGCTCGATGTCGGGGTGGGTCAGCTCCCAGACCGGCGCGTCGTCGGGGTGCAGCAGGATCGGCGCGTCGACCGCTTCGGCGAGCTCCGGCGCGACCCGGACGTGGTCGTCGTGGGCATGGGTGCAGACGATCGCCAGCACCCGCCGGCCGGCGATGACCGTCGTGGATCGCCCTCGACCGAGTGCGGGGCGTCGATGACCAGGCACTCGTCGTCGTTGCCGACCACCCAGACGTTGTTGTCGACGTCGAACGTCTGCCCGTCCAGGCTGAAGGTCCCGCTGGTGACCCCGTGGTCGATCCGTACGTCGGCTCACATGCGTCCACCACGACCGAGCGCAGCACGTCGCCGCCGTGCATCTTGTCGAACGCCGCCTCGATGTCGCCGATCCCGATCGTCTCGGTGACGAACGCGTCGAGCGGCAGCCGGCCCTGCAGGTAGAGGTCGATCAGCATCGGGAAGTCGCGGGTCGGCAGGCAGTCGCCGTACCAGGACGACTTCAGCGACCCGCCGCGGCCGAACACGTCGAGCAGCGGCATCTCGAGCGTCATGTCCGGCGTCGGGACGCCGACCAGCACGACGGTGCCGGCCAGGTCGCGGCCGTAGAACGCCTGCTTCCAGGTCTCGGGGCGGCCGACCGCGTCGATCACGACGTCGGCGCCGAAGCCGTCGGTGAGGCTCTGGATCGCCTCGACGACGTCGCCGTCCTTGGCGTTGACGGTGTGGGTGGCGCCGAGCTCCTTGGCCGTCTCGAGCTTGCGGGCGTCGATGTCGACGGCGATGATCTTGGCGCGCCCCGGCCAGCCGGGCGCCGGCGATCGCGGCCGCACCCACCCCGCCGCAGCCGATCACCGCGACGGAGTCGCCGCGGCCGACGTTGCCGGTGTTGATCGCCGCGCCGAGGCCGGCCATCACGCCGCAGCCCGAGCAGCCCGGCGGTCGCGGCCGGCGCCTGCGGGTCGACCTTGGTGCACTGGCCGGCGGCGACCAGGGTCTTCTCGATGAAGGCGCCGATGCCGAGCGCCGGCGACAGCTCGGTGCCGTCCTCGAGGGTCATCTTCTGCGTCGGCGTTGAAGGTGCTGAAGCAGTACCAGGGCCGGCCGCGGCGGCAGGCCCGGCAGTTGCCGCAGACCGCGCGCCAGTTCAGGATCACGTAGTCGCCGGGTGCGACGTCGGTGACGCCGTCGCCGACCGACTCGACGACGCCGGCGGCCTCGTGGCCGAGCAGGTACGGGAAGTCGTCGCCGATGCCGCCCTCGCGGTAGTGCAGGTCGGTGTGGCAGACGCCGCAGGCCTGGATCTTCGACCACGGCCTCGCCCGGCCCCGGATCGGGGACGACGACGTTGCGTCAGCTCGACCGGCTGCGCCCTTCGCCCGAGCGATGACTCCCTGGACTACCTGCGACATACGCTTCTCCTGTTGACTCACGACGCAGAGATCGGCGGCAGCCCGAGGCTGCCGCCGACTCTATCGCAGGCGACCTGTCGTGACGACTCTAGGCGCTCAGCGACTGACCGGTCGGTCTAGTCCACGTCGTCGTCGACCCAGTCGAGGGTCTTGGTGACGGCCTTCTGCCAGTTGCGGTAGGTCCGCTCGCGGTCGCCCTCGTCCATCTGCGGCGTCCAGCGCTTGTCCTCGCCCCAGTTGTTGCGGATGTCGTCCTCGCTCTCCCAGAAGCCGACCGCGAGGCCGGCGGCGTACGCCGCGCCCAGCGCCGTCGTCTCGGCGACCTTCGGGCGGACCACGTCGACGTCGAGGATGTCGGCCTGGAACTGCATCAGGGTCTCGTTGACGACCATGCCGCCGTCGACCTTGAGCTCCTTGAGCGGCACACCGGAGTCGGCGTTCATCGCGTCGAGCACCTCGCGCGTCTGGAAGGCGGTCGCCTCCAGGACGGCGCGGGCGATGTGGCCCTTGTTGACGTACCGGGTCAGACCGACGAGTGCACCACGGGCATCCGAGCGCCAGTGCGGCGCGAACAGACCGGAGAACGCCGGCACGAAGTACGCGCCACCGTTGTCGTCGACGCTCGCGGCGAGCTCCTCGATCTCCGGAGCGCTGCGTGATGATGCCGAGGTTGTCGCGCAGCCACTGCACGAGCGAGCCGCTGACCGCGATCGAGCCCTCGAGCGCGTAGATCGGCCGGCTTGTCGCCGATCTTGTAGCAGACCGTCGTCAGCAGACCGTTCTCGCTCGGCACCTGCTCCTCACCGGTGTTGAGCAGCATGAAGTTGCCGGTGCCGTAGGTGTTCTTCGCGGTGCCGACCTCGAGGCAGGCCTGCCCGAAGGTCGCGGCCTGCTGGTCACCGAGGATGCCGGCGACCGGGGTGCCCTTGAGACAGCCTGGGCTGCATCTCGCCGTACACCTCCGACGACGAGCGGATCTCCGGGAGCATCGACATCGGGATGCCCATCTCGCCGGCGATCTCCTCGTCCCACGAGAGCGTCGAGAGGTCCATCAGCATGGTGCGGCTGGCGTTGGTCACGTCGGTGACGTGCACACCGCCGTTCTCGGCGCCACCGGTGAGGTTCCACAGCACCCAGGCGTCGGTGTTGCCGAACAGCAGGTCGCCGGCCTCGGCCTTCTCGCGGGCTCCGTCGACGTTGTCGAGGATCCAGCGGACCTTCGGACCGGAGAAGTACGTCGCCAGCGGCAGACCGACCTTGGCCTTGTAGCGGTCGGCGCCGCCGCCGAGCGCGGCGAGCTCGTCGCAGATCTTCTGCGTGCGGGTGTCCTGCCAGACGATCGCGTTGTAGACCGGCTCGCCGGTGTTCTTGTCCCAGACGATCGCCGTCTCACGCTGGTTGGTGATGCCGACGGCGTCGATGTTGCTCGGCGCCGAGGTTGGCCTTTGCCGAGGGCGCCGCCGATCACCTCGCGGGTGTTGTTCCAGATCTCGATGCCGTTGTGCTCGACCCACCCGGCCCGCGGGAAGATCTGCTCGTGCTCCATCTGGTCGACCGAGACGATCGATCCCGAGTGGTCGAAGATGATGCACCGGGTGCTCGTGGTGCCTTGGTCGATCGCTGCGATGTATTGCAGTCATGCGATAGTCCTCCGATCAGACGCAGTTGACGACGCAGTTGGCGAGCGATGCCGCCGAGGACACCACCGATGAGCGGGCCGACGATCGGGATCCAGGAGTATGCCCAGTCGCTGTCGCCCTTGCCCTTGATCGGCAGGATCGCGTGTGCGATACGCGGCGCCGAGGTCACGTGCTGGGTTGATGGCGTACCCGGTGGGACCACCGAGCGACGCACCGATACCGACCACGAGCAACGGCAGACCGGCCGAGCGGGCCGAGGCCCCGCAGGGGTCCTGCCGAACGACAAGATCGACGAACACCAGCACGAAGGTGCCGATGATCTCGGTGACGAGGTTCCACGGGTGTTGCGGATCGCCGGACCGGTCGAGAAGGTGCCCGAGCTTGGCGCCGGCCTCCGACTCGGGGTCGTCGAAGTGGTCCCGGTAGGCGAGCCAACACAGGACAGCACCGATGAAGGCACCGATGAACTCACCGAGCAGGTAGGCGATGACGCTTGTCGACGCCAGCCGAGGTCACCGCCGGATGCCAGGATTCCGAACGTGACGGCGGGGTTGAGGTGTGCGCCGGACTTGTAGGCGACGTACACACCGGCGAAGACGGCGAAGCCCCAACCGAAGTTGATCATCAGGAAGCCGCCGTTGAAGCCCTTGTTCTTTGCCAGGACGGCGTTGGCCACGACGCCACAACCGAGCAAGGTCAGCATGGCGGTGCCCATCAACTCGCTAAGGAAGATGTCGCCAAAACTCAGTCCACAGAGTCGCCCTCCCAGGCTCAGGCGTCGGGCATGCCCGCCGCCGCCGATTTGTTTGGCTATCGTTGAACACTAGGTGCGCCGTAATGTGGAGGTCAACGGCACGTGTTCGAACACCAGCGCGTTCGCAGATGCCAGCCGGCACATACGCATCAGCTGGAAAGGGTTGCCAGATGCCTGTCACCGTGCCGTCTCGACGCCGACCAATCGCGCCAAGGCCGTGGGAGCGTCTCGCCGTCGACCAAGTTCGACGTGCTCGTCATCGGCGGTGGTGTCACCGGCTCCGGCGCCGCCCTCGACGCGGCCACCCGCGGGCTGTCGGTCGCGCTGGTCGAGGCCCGCGACTTCGCGTCCGGCACGTCGTCGCGGTCGTCGAAGCTCTTCCACGGCGGCCTTCGCTACCTCGAGCAGCTCAACTTCGGCCTGGTCCGCGAGGCGCTGCACGAGCGCGAGCTGATGCTCACCCGGATCGCCCCGCACCTGGTCAAGCCGGTGTCGTTCCTCTACCCGCTGCAGCACCGCGTCTGGGAGCGGCCCTACGTCGCCGCCGGCATGACGCTGTACGACTTGATGAGCGGCCTCAACCGTCGGTGCCGCATCACCGGCACTTCACCCGCGGCGGCGCGCTGCGCAAGGTGCCGGCGCTGAAGCGCAGCGCGCTGACCGGCGCGCTGATGTACTACGACGCCCAGGCCGACGACGCCCGCCACACCCTGACGGTGGCCCGCACCGCCGCGACCTACGGCGCGACCGTGCTCAACTCCGCCGAGGTCGGTCGAGCTGCACCACGCCGGCGAGCGCATCGTCGGAGCGCGGGTCCGCGACGTCGAGACCGACCAGAGGTCGACGTCAAGGCCTCGGTCGTCGTCAACTGCACCGGCGTCTGGACCGACGACATCCAGACGCTGGCCGGCGGCCGCGGCCGCTTCCACGTGCGGGCCTCGAAGGGCGTGCACATCGTGGTGCCGCGCGACCGGATCAACTCCGAGACCGGCCTGATCCTGCGCACCGAGAAGTCGGTGCTGTTCGTGATCCCGTGGAGCACGCACTGGATCGTCGGCACCACCGACACCGACTGGACGCTTGCACAAGGCGCACCCGGCGGCCAGCAGGGCCGACATCGACTACATCCTCGAGCACGTCAACTCGGTGCTCGCCGACCCGCTGACCCACGACGACATCCAGGGCGTCTACGCCGGCCTGCGGCCGCTGCTGTCGCGGCGAGAGCGAGTCGACGTCGTCGCTGTCGCGCGAGCACGCCGTCGCGCGCCCGCAGCCCGGGCTGATCTCGATCGCCGGCGGCAAGTACACGACCTACCGGGTGATGGCCGCCGACGCGATCGACGCCGCGCTCGAGGACGTCGGTAGCGCGGTCGCCGCCCAGCGTCACCGAGCACATCCCGCTGGTCGGCGCCGAGGGCTACCACGCGATGGTCAACCAGCTCGACCGGCTGGCCAAGCGGGTCGGGCTGCCGGACTGGCGGCTGCAGCGGCTGCTCGACCGCTACGGCTCGATGACCGACGAGCTGCTCGCGCTGGCCGAGGACGACCCGACGTCTGCTCGAGCCGCTCGACGGCGCCGAGGAGTACCTGCGGGTCGAGATCGCGTACGCCGCCAGCCACGAGGGCGCGCTGCACCTCGACGACGTCCTCGCCCGGCGTACCCGGATCTCGATCGAGACGCCCGACCGCGGCACCAAGGCCGCCCAGGCCGCGGCGCAGCTGGTCGCCCCGCCCTCGGCTGGGACGAGGAGCGGATCGCCAACGAGGTCCAGTCGTACGCCGACCGGGTCGAGGCCGAGCGTCGCTCGCAGGAGCAGGAGACGACCTGGCCGCCGACGCCGCCCGGATCGCGGCGCCCGACACCCGGGCCGTCGCCGTCGGCCGCGCGCTCAACTGACGGCCGATCGCCTTCCGGCCCGCGCGGGCCAACACACGGATCGGCGCTGACCCGCGCGGCTCTCGCGCACCTGCAGCGAGATAACCGCGTACGACGTCGGGCTCGGCCTCGACGCTTTGCGTATCGGCGCTGGATCGGCTCGAGCACGCCGACCACCTGCTCGGCGCACGCACCCTTGAAGGCGCCATACGATCCATGCGCCCGCGCCACCGCCTCAACTGAGTCCCCGGTGATGACCGCGATGATGTCGAGCAAGTTGGAGACCCCGGGTTTGGACTCCGGGTCGTATCGGACCTCTGTGTCGGAGTCGGTCACCGCCCGCCGATCTTGCGGACGATGACGTCGGGGCCATCGAGCATCCGGATCACGCCAGCAGCCTCCGGGGCGCCGACTTGCTCATCTTGGTGGTCGGGTCGGCGAGGTCGACCACCCGCGCAGCCGCGCCGCCCGCGCCAGCTCGGGAACGACGAACGTGTCGCCGTATTCGCGGTTGAATCGTACCGCGAGGTCGCGGCACAGCTCGACGTGCTGGTCCTGGTCGCCTCCAACGGGCACGCTCTCGGCGTCGTACAGCAAGATGTCGGCAGCCATCAGGCAGGGGTAGGTGAACAGGCTGGCGCGCGTCTTCGGCCGACCGCCCTTCTCCTTGAACTGGATCATCCGGCCCAGCTCACCGACGTACGCCGTGCACTCCAGCAGGTAGGCGAGCTCCACGTGGGCAGTCACGTGCGACTGGACGAACACCGTCGACGCGTCAGGGTCGAGCCCGGCCGCGAAGAACAAGCGCCGCCGTCTCACGCGTCAGTCGACGCAGGGTCGCCGGGTCGTGCTGGGTGGTCATTGCATGCAGGTCGGCGACGAAGAACGACCCGGCGACCTCGTGCTGACCGTCGACGAACCGCCGCAGTGCGCCCGAGGTAGTTGCCGAGCGTCAGGGAGCCGCTCGGCGTGATGCCGGACAGCACCCGGCGCGAACGGTTGGCTTCCACGAGTGCGGAGGCTACTCGATGACCACGCCCTTCTGCGGGACCCGGACGCTGCGGTTGTCCGCCGAGCCCTTGAGCACGATCTTGCGATAGGCGATGTTGTTCTGGGTGTCCGACTCGTACATCACGCCGCGAGGATTGGCCTCGATCGCGATGTAGTAGACGCCGTTGGGCAGGTTGGAGACGTTGAAGGACTGGCCCGGCAGGTACTGGTAGTACGTGTCTCCGGATCCCGCGTCGAGCACCTCGCGGACTGAGATCGACGAGTAGTCGCCACAAGCACTGTGGAGGTCGGTGTTGAACGGCCTCCAGTTGGCACCGGGCACGGTGTAGTCGGTGGCATCGGTGTTAGCCAGGCAGAACGCCTCCTTGCTGCTACGGACCACGTGGCTCTTGTCGGCCGCGAGCAGCCGGTAGCGCGCGAAGTCGCGGAAGTGCCAGTGGGTGTGGCCGTCACGCGGATCCCATTCCATGCTGCCGGCCGGCGCGTATCCAGTCGGTGTGCCGTCGGCCTCATAGAAGTACTGATAGGCGTCCATCACGTCCTCACCGGAACGGCGGAACCCGTCGACCACGAGTGGAGACGGTCCGGCGTTCCATACCGTGGCCGCGAAAGACACATACTTGTGGCGATTCATCTCGATGGCGAAGGCTGGCAGGCTGCGTAGGTCAGGCTGGCTCTCGGGTCCGGGGACGACGGCTGGACCGTTCGGGCGGGCTGATGGGCGGCGTGGCACGACACTCGTCTGCGTATGGTTGCCATCGGCCTGCGAGGTCGCGGACTTGCAACCTTGCAGCGCTCCGTGGCAGTCGTCGGAGCCCTTCACCACGCGCACGCCAACGGTCGATGTGGCGTCGTCCAGTGAGATACCGAACGCGTCGCGGTAGGGCTGAGCAATCCTCACTCGTGCAGTAAAGCGACCGAGTGGCAGCTCAGCGCGTGACCCGTACTGATTCAGCGCGGAGACTCCCCAACCAGGGTCGACGCCGAACACGGCGCCTCGGGTGAAGGGGTGGAATGGGCACTCGAGCGGGTATGTCGACACGTCCGGCGCGTCTGGCCGCACCCGCCAGGACTCGAAGCCGGGGCAGAACGGCTTGTCCTGCCGGTAGACCACATCGCCACCCTGGTTTGTGATGCGCACGTGGAAGAACTCGGGCACCCTGCGGAAATTGGTCATGGTCCCGCCCGGCAACGGCACGTCACCTGTGGGGGTCACGACTTTGGCGACGATCGGTTGCCAGAACGACGAACGGTTCGCCCGGATGTCGATGGGCGTCTCTCCAGCGACGAGGTAGATGCCGAGGTCGAGATTGACGCGCTCGTTGTACCGCTGGAGGGTGACCTGCTCAGCTGCGGCACGCAGGGACGCGATCGGCAGCGGGGCGGCGGCCTCGCTCGGTTGCGAGCCCTGGGCTGGATTCCATGTGGCCAGCGACGTCACCGCAATGACCGCGGCCCCTGCGAAGGCTGTGACCGTTCGTTTCCGAGATTGCATGCCTACCCCCCTGATGAATGTTGGTGGTGACCGCTATGGCGGTCGCACGGCTCATCAAACACCCCAAAGCGGGTCACCGGAAGGATTCGCTGGTTCCGAGTTGGTCTCGATGGCTCGGTCAGGGCGGCAGGGGCGGTTGCGGGTCGGGCTCGTCCGCACCTTCCTTGTCGAAGGTCACGTCGACCGTCTGAAATCCCTTGTGCCGCTGTCCCTGCGCATAGCGGGTGTACACGATGCGGTCGGCGCGGGTGAGTTCGACGTTGTCGGTGAAGGGCGTCAGCAAGGCCCGCGGGTAGAGCTTGCCCGCTCTCACGACGTTGATCTCGACACCCAACACCACCGCAAGAGACCCGATGAAGATCCAGGCGATCATGCCCAGCACACCGGCGAACACGCCGTTGATCTGACTGCTGGAACCCTGGACGTACTCGCTCACGTACGCCGTGCCGACCAACTGGAGCAGCTGCCACACGATCGCCACGAACAAGGCGCCGGGGGCGGCGTCTCTGAAGCTGTGCTTGTGTGCCGTCGCGATCCGAAACAGGATCACGAAGATAAACGTGTTCACGAGGACGGTTACGGCCAACAGCAGGAAGCGGTACCAGGGCTCGAGCTCAGACCCCAGCGCCACCAGGCTGGAAGCCAGGGTGAAGAAGATAGTTGTGACGATGATGGCCACGCCGGAGGTGGCGAGAAGCATCAGGCTTCGCACGCGCAGGAAGATCGGGTTCGGGCGACGGTGGCGCGGGACAGCCCACGCAATATTCATCGCATTCTGCGTCGCCTGCGCAACTCCGAGCGCGCCGTAGATCGAGGCGACTACACCGATGAAGAGGGCCAAACCGCTTCCACGCAGCCCTTCCGGGGTGCCGATCTCGTCGCCGATGACCGGGAACCGACTGAGTGTCGAGTTGAGGATGTCTTGCTGGAGCTCCTGATTGCCCTGCAGGACGAAGCCGAGGACGGACGACGCCAGCAGCAGCATCGGGAACAGCGACCAGAACGCGTAGTACGTGATCAGGGCAGCGAGGTAGTTACCTTGGTCGTCGAAGAACTTGTAGACCACGCCGAGAGGGAACCCTGCCCACTTGTGGGTGCGCTGATAGCGATCGAGACGATCGGAAAACGACAGCGACTTCTCGTCTTCAACGCGCGGCATGATGGCGATAAGTCAAGCACGCCGAGGCGCCCAAAGCTGTCAACCTCAGCGGACTCAGGACTTCGCCGCGGCTCCCCATCCATGCCAGGACTCGATCTCGACCCACGCACTGAACCGGGCATTCTTGCGGTTGCGGTAGGGCTTGCCGGTGTAGTGGATGGCTAACCGGTCGATGTCGGCCAAACCTTCGTCGGGGACAATCTCGACGACCTTGCCCTGGACGCTCACGTGCGTGTACCACGCGCCCTCCTTGAGCATCGTGAGACTGACGCGTCCGTCACTGCGCAGGTGTTTCAGCCGGACCCGGCTCGCGTCCAGGTTGACGAGAATCTTGTCGTCCTCGAACAGGTACCAGGTTGCGACGGTCACCGGGTGACCGTCCTTGCGAACCGTCGCCATCACAGCGTGGTTGGGCCGGCGCAGCAGTGCCTTCACCTCGTCAGGCATCGGCAGCTTGGACATGGGTGCTCCTCACGTCGCGACAGGTTCCACTGTGCCACCGAGCCACATTCGCCGGTCGAGCCACATCCGGCGGTCGAGCCACATCCGGCGGTCGAGCTTGTCGAGACCCCGGTGGTCTCGACAAGCTCGACCAGCGGAACGCTCGACCAGCAGAAGCCCTACGCTGCTCAGAGGCGAGGCGGGGGTGGAGAGGAAGTAGCCATGGAGGTCAACTGCGACACTCTGGCGGGGCTCATTGCAGACGAGCAGGCGACATACGAACGGCTGCATCCGAAGAGCAAGGCACTCCACGACGCCGCCAACCACCTGTTCGGCCAGGTGCCGATGACATGGATGAACATGTGGACGGGTGGTTTCCCCCTGTCGATGGCCACCGCGCGCGGCAACCGAATCACCGACGTCGACGGCCTTGAGTACGTCGATTTCGCCCTTGGCGACACCGGGGCGATGTCCGGGCACTCTCCCGACGCGACGGTGGCCGCCATTCAGAACCGGGTCGTCGAGC
This sequence comes from uncultured Actinomycetota bacterium, assembly GCA_963811585.1. Taxonomy (GTDB): domain Bacteria; phylum Actinomycetota; class Actinomycetes; order Propionibacteriales; family Nocardioidaceae; genus JACDHG01. The sequence goes on along the minus strand of CAWERR010000001.1, from coordinate 54,468 downwards.
TCGGGGGCATCACGACGATGCTGCCGACGGCCGACGCGGAATGGGTGGGGGCGGAGCTGACGCGGAGGTTTGGGATGGCGCGTTGGTCGTTCACCCTGTCTGCCACGGATGCGAACCGCTGGGCGATCCGGCTGGCGCGACTCATCACGGGACGGCCCAAGATCCTCTGCTTCAGCTACTGCTACCACGGTTCGGTCGACGAGACGTTTGCCGTGCTGGGTCCAGACGGTTCCACCGTTGCCCGTGCTGGGAACGTCGGACCGCCGGTGGGGGTGGAGCAGACAACACGCGTGGTCGGTTGGAACGACCTGGCCGGGGTCGAACGTGCACTCCAGGAAGGCGACGTCGCGGCAATACTCACCGAGCCCGCCCTCACCAACATCGGGATCGTGCTGCCCGAGCCGGGCTTCCACGAAGGTTTACGGCGGCTGGCCTCGGAGTACGGGGCGCTGCTCATGATCGACGAGACGCACACGTTTTCGGCCGGCGCGGGTGGCGCAACCGCCGCCTGGGGACTCGCGCCTGACATGTTCGTGATCGGGAAGTGCATCGGCGGCGGCATCCCCTCAGGGGCCTACGGTCTCACCACAGAACTCGCCGACGAGGTCATGCGGCTCGATAGCACCGGCGACGCCGACATCATCGACGTAGGGGGGATCGGCGGCACCCTTGCCGGGAACGCGCTGTCGCTCGCGGCCATGAGGGCGACCCTCGCCGAGGTCCTCACCGAGACGGCCTTCAAGGGGATGATCGAGCTTGCCGACCGCTACACCGCAGGGGTGCAGGCGGTCATCGACGAGTTCGACCTGCCTTGGACGATCAGCCAGTTGGGTGCACGCGCGGAGTACCGGTTCTGCCGACCGGAGCCGCGAGATGGTGATGCTTCCGCGGCGGCCGAAGACCCGGAGCTCGACTCCTACCTGCATCTCGCCTTGTGCAACCGCGGCATCCTCCTGACGCCCTTCCACAACATGGCACTCATGTGTCCGGACACGACGACGGCCGATGTTGACCGGCATTCCGAGGTGTTCCGCGAGGTGGTCTCCCGTCTCGCCTGATGGGTCTCGAGTACGCTCGCTCAGGCCCCGCTGGCCGTGGGATTGAACTCCTCGACCAGGTCGATCAGGTCGGCGACAGACTCCACGATTCGGCGTTGCTCTGTAGGGGAAGCGCTCGACCTGGTGCTCGCGGGTCGACCCGGTGAGGACCAGGACTGTCCGCAGCCCCGCTTCCAAACCGGAGACAACGTCGGTTTCCATCCGGTCGCCGATCATGACGGTCGTCTCCGAGTGCGCCTCGATCCGGTTGAGCGCGCTGCGCATCATCAGCGGGTTGGGCTTGCCGATGAAGTACGGGTCGACCCCGGTGGCCTTGGTCACCAGTGCCGCCACCGATCCCGTTGCCGGAATGGAGCCATGGGTCGAGGGCCCGGTCGGGTCCGGGTTGGTGGCGATGAACCGGGCACCGCTGTCGATCAGCCTGATCCCGGTCGTGATCGCCTCGAAGGACAGGTTCCGGGTCTCGCCCAGCACGACATAGTCGGGTGACCGCTCTGTCAGCACGTAGCCGACCTCGTGGAGTGCGGTGGTGAGCCCGGCCTCGCCGATGGCGTACGCCGTGCCGCCTGGCCGCTGCAGGTCGAGGAACTGCGCGGTCGCCAGCGCGGAGGTCCAGATCGCCTCTTCGGGGACGTCGATCCCTGCTGCAAGGAGGCGGGCGCGCAGGTCGCGAGGCGTGAAGATGGAGTTGTTGGTGAGGACGAGAAACCGTCGACCCGAGTTGCGCAACGCGTCGATGAACTCGGCTGCCCCGGGAATCGGGCGCTCCTCATGGACGAGGACACCGTCCATGTCGGTGAGCCACGTGTCGATCGGCTTGAATTCCGTCATGTCCCCATCGTCTCAGGAGCGCGTGCGCACGTTCGAACCCCGTCGTAGGACCTGGGTCGAGGCGGGTGAAGGCTCAGGCTGCGCCGAGACGTCGGGTGCCGGTGTGGTCGACGAGCCAGTATCTGCCGTGGGGTGATCGCCACAGGTAGATGCCGGGGAAGGGTTGTTTGACTTGCCATCGGCTGTGGGTCTTGATTCGGTGGTGTCGACGGGTCAGGGGTCCGAGTTTCCCGATCCCGGTTTGTCCGGGTGGTCCTCCGCCGCTTCCGTTGGTCGAGCTGTCGAGGCGGTCCCGCCGGTCGAGCTTGTCGAGACCATGGGGATGTAGGGGGTGGTGTGGTCGAGGTCCATCTTGCGGCTGGTGTTCGACGCGAAGGGGAACACGTCGGCCGGCGTCATGAGGTGGACGGCTTCGCGCATCTGGTCGGGGATTTCGTAGGCGTCGACGGGTGCGATGCCGGCAACGTCGATGACGGGTTTGAGGGTGACCGTGCAGTCGCCGAGCCATTGTTTGGCTTGGTCAACGGTGACGGGTCCGATCCCTTCGACCCGTGCCACCCCGTCACCGGAGTCCAGCGACTCCTTGGTCAGGTGGACGTAGAGGACTGCTTTGGGTCGGGGGTCGACCTTGATGCTGACACCCCGCACGAACGCCTCCGGGTTCCCACCGGGGTCGTTGGCCCGGCGCCGTGGGCGTCGGCGTCGTCGAGTCCGATACTGGAGGGCACATCGTCGGGTAGGTCGGGTCGCTCGGCTGCGCCTGAGGCGGCGGTGGTGGCGTAGAGGTCGAGGGCTTGTTGGGGGCTGGCGAGGATCCCGACGGCTTTGGCTCGGCGGAGGTTCTTGTTGCGGGTGTCGCCGAGCAGTCCGATGCTGTCGGCGATCCGGTCGATGGTGGCGTCGAAGAATTTCAGGTCGACGGCGTCGGCGCGGATGAACGCGGTCCCGGTCTCATGATCTTCCGACGGCTTCACCCACACCCCGTGCTGGGTCTGTCTGGCTTCGGCTTCGGCTGCGGCCCGTTCGGGGTCGGCGGCGGTGAGGGTGGCGTCGATCATGGTCTCGATCCGGGTCCAGGTGAGCCGGTCGCCCCACCGGCTGACTTTGGCGTCGACGGCGGCCGCGGCGGCGGTGTCGTGGCTGCGGGTGGCGTGGGCGGTCTTGCGGCCGATCCACGGTTTCACCTCACCGGCACAGATCCGTCCCCAGAGGAGGGGGAGGCGGTGGCGGAGGTCGAGGGCGTCGGCGATCAGGAGTTCGCCGGCGTAGGTGGACAGGGCCGAGGACGGCCCCGAGCTCGGCGCAGGCGAACTCGGCCACCTGCGGGGTGCCTTCGCCGCCGATCTGGATCAGCCGTTCGGCACCGGGCAACGCGAACCCTGTCCCTTGGAGGGTGCCGTGGACGTCGGCCCAGTGGGCGGCGATCTGAAGCATCTCGACGTCGGCGGCCTCCGACCGTCGGCGGGCCTCTTCGGCGCGGGTCAGGGTTTGGTCGGCGTCGAGGGTGTCGACGTCAGCGGCGGCGGTGGTGGCGGTGTGCGTGTCGTGCATGGGAGTGAATCTATCGGTGACTGCCGACAATTCTGAAGCTCAGAACCCCTTATACACAAGGGTTCTCGACACTTTTCGGTAACTCAATCGGCTGTACCTGAAATACGAACTCGGCTGGTTGGGAGTGACCCTTCCGCTGATCGAGCTTGTCGAGATCACCGGGCTCTCGACAAGCTCGACCGCCGTACCGGCAGCCGCCAGCGTGACGCAACCATCACCGAAACTCTCGGCGTTGCTGCGCTCTTTCACCACGAGCGCGACCGCCGGGGTCTCGACAAGCTCGACCGCCATGGGGTAGCTCGAGCGCCGTTGCACAGCTCGACCGACGGAGCAGTCAGGCGTTCCAGCGGGCTTGGGCTGCTGCGAGACCGTCGTCGGTGAGGCTGCCCCAGACTCGTAGCCTGGCCAACCCGCCGTCGGGGAAGACGTCTAGGCGCACGTGCGTGGTCGGGCGTTCGGTGGAGACGACGTAGCGATGTCGGGTGTCGGGTTGTGACCGAGTCTTCGCGACCAGGTCGAACCATTCGGCGCCGGCGGCCGGAACTGGGTCGGTCGTGCATACAGCCGCTCAACTTGACCATGCCAGGGGCGTTGCCGACGAAGTACGAGGTGTCGAGCTCGACGTGCTCGACCGTCCCCTCACCCGCAAGGCGGTAGATCGCGAAGTCGTTGCCGTCGCCTCGGCGGCGGGCGTTCTCCCAGCCGTGACCCATGATCTGAGCGCGACCGGGCAGGATCAGGTTTTGCGGGCGATGAGTAAAACGCGTCAGAGCAGGCAACCAGCACACCGCCGTTCTCCAACGCAGCAAGGTCGATCGTGCCGCGAGGAAACGGGGGTCGGGCACGATCTCACCGTGCACACGGAACCGCGCAACACCCCCGTCGGGATAGATGCGACAGGCGCACATGCGTCCAGACCCGCGGGTCGTCGACGTCGTAGGCGTTGGCGGTGTCGCCGAGGGCCGAAGATTTCTGACCAGCGGGACCCAGTCGGCACCTTCGAGCTCCTCGGGCGAGGGGTAGCCGCTCACGCGCACGGCCTCGACTGAAATGAATGGTGGGTAGTTCCCGGTGAACCAGGCCGTGTCGACGATGACACCGTGGATGACGCCGGGGACGCCAAGCCGCACGATCGCCCAGTCGTGACCTGGCTCGCGTCGCCGCCGGGTCTCCCAGCCGTCGTACACCTTGCCCTTGTGGCCGAACTCGTGCGACGGCGAAGACCGATGGCTCGGGTTTGATCAGGTTCTCGCGCTGGGCGAATAGCTCGTCGTTAGCGGCGACGACGCTGCCGGCGAGCTGGCGCGACGCCAGATCCGGGCACGACGGCGAAAGCCGGCGGTGCGGGCGAGTCAGACATGTGTAGATCCTCCACGAGCGAGCAGCCGACCGATCGGCGGGTCCTCCACCGCGCCTCGTCGTGCAATCGCTCGACCAGCAAGCCAGGTTTGGCGTACGACTCCCCGCAGCTCACGCCCCGCGTAGGGAGTGATGTTGTGTTTGTGGTGCAGCCGGTCGGGATCGACCTCGAAGGTCTCGTCTGGACCGAACACGACGAGGTCAGCGTCGTACCCCTCCGCGATCGCGCCCTTGCCCTCAACACCAGCCACTTCCGCGGGTGCGGTAGACATCCACCGCACGACGTCTGCAACCTCCATCCCCCGGTATGACGCTTGGGTCCAGACCAACGAAAGCCCAAGCTGCAAAGAGGAAACGCCACCCCAGGCAGCACCGAAGTCGCCAGTCTCGAAGACTTTGAGGGCAGGCGTCGACGGTGAGTGGTCGGAGACGACGCTGTCGACAACACCGTCCCGCAACCCCTGCCACAGCCGTCCTGGTTGGCGGCGTCGCGGATCGGCGGACAGCACTTGAACTCGGTGGCGCCGTCCTCGATTCCTTCGGCGGACAGCGTCAGGTAGTGCGGACACGTCTCTACCGTCACCCGCACGCCGGCATCCCGAGCCTGCGCCAGCCGCGACAGAGAAGCGGCGCCGGACAGGTGCAGGACGTGGACCCGCGTGCCGTGCTGAGCGGCCAGCTCGAGCACCTCGGCAATCGCCCGGTCCTCGGCCTCCGGCGGACGGGACCGAAGGAAATCGGCGTACGAGCGTCCGGCGAAGGCCGGTGCACCTTCGATCGTGGCGGCGTCCTCGGCATGGACGATCAGCAGCCCATCGAAGCCCGCGACCTCCCGCATTGCCGCATCGAGACCCGATCGGTCGAGCGGCGGGAACTCCTCTACCCCGCTGGGCAGCAGGAAGCACTTGAAGCCGAAAACCCCTTGCTGGTAAAGGGTTTCGAGTGTGCCCAGACTCGATGGCACCGCCCCACCCCAGAAGCCGACATCGACAAACCGCTGACCTTCGGTGACTGTCCGCTTCGTCGCTAGCGCCTCCATGTCGATCGTCGGAGGGATCGAGTTGAGCGGCATGTCGATGATCGTCGTCACGCCGCCCGCTGCTGCCGCTCGGGTCGCTGACGCGAACCCCTCCCAGTCAGTGCGGCCCGGCTCGTTGACGTGGACATGGGTGTCGACGAGACCGGGAAGCAGCACCTCATCGTTGGCGAGATCGATGACTGCGCTCTCGTCGCGGGCGCGTGAGACCACTTCACGTCGCGTATCGCCGCCGGAGGGTTCGACCCAGGCGATCACACCATCGCGTACGCCGACAGCGGCATGACGCTCACCGTCGGGCAGCACGCATCGGCCGCGGAACACCCGATCGGCCGGCCAGGCAGGGGTCTTGGCGATCATCCAATCCGCCGCGCTGGCGAGCTTGCGTACCGCGTCCATGACGCTGCTGTCGCCGACGAGTTCCGCAGAAAGTGCACCGCAGTCCACACCGCGAAGTACGAACTGAGCCAGTGCCTGCGCTGTCGCGGGCTCGTCCAGATACTGCCCGGGGTCATCGCCTTGGCCGAGAAGACCGAGGTAGCCCTGCAACCGGGCGACGACGAAGTAGATGTCGTCACGGAAGAACAGATAGGTTGCCGCGAAACGCGTGGGGAGCTGCGCTGGGTGCAGATCCCATCCCTGGTAGAACCCCCGCTCGAGAGAACGTCGAACCAATCGAGCGTGCTCCGCCCAGATGTGATGGACCAGATGCGGGTCTCCGACCGGGAGTACGTTGCTCGACCCGTCGGACAGCCGTACGCCGGTGCCGGCCGCAGCCAGTGCCATCACATTCTTCGCATGTTCGGCGGCTGGATGGTCCATCGCCTGCTGTCCGGCACTGATACCGAGCGCTGCGGTGTAGTCGTAAGTGCCGAAGTGGAGACCGGTGCAACGGCCGTCGCTCTCGTGGACAAGTTGGGCCACCAGGCTCGTGCCGTCGTGGGCAAGGATCGACTGCGCCGTCTCGATCTGGATCTCGAACCGCAAACGTCGCTCGGGAAGCCCGTACGCCGCCTCGAGCCGCGCGGCAGGCCTCGACCATCGCGTGCACCTGCTCGACCGACGTGACCTTCGGAAGCGTGACGACCCAGCCGTCGGGCAAACCACCGCCTTCAAGCAGCGTGCCCAGGAAGAGATCGAGCGTGCGCAGTCCACGCCGCCGCGTCGCGGCCTCGAACGACTTGAACCGGATCCCGCAGTACGGCGGCGCGACACCACTCTCGACAGCCGTCGACGAGTGCGCGAGCCGCGGCCACCGCGTCACGATCCTCGACATCGTCGTCGCGCGTGCCGTACCCGTCCTCGAGGTCGATGCGGAGGTCTTCGATCGGCTCGGTGTCGAGCTTGCGCAGGACGCGGTCCCAGACTCCGTCATCCCAGAGTGCCTCGCCGGCGGCCCCGGAAAGCCTAAGCGCCTCCGCGAACCGCTGCGGTGTCGGCGCGTATTCGTCGAGCGCTCGGCGCGCCTCGGCGCCCCACCGCTGCGTCAAGTCGGGCGCCATCCGGTCGGCCGGGACGTAGACCGTGTGCACCGGCTGCCGACGACCGTCATCGCCCGGGTAGAGCCGCGCCATCCGCTCGTCCGCAGGAGCGACGATGGCGTCGAGTGCGGCGAGGTCGTCGGCACCGAACCGGGGCGACCCGTGGGGTGACGTCACTCGACGTACTCGGCGTAAGCCGGAAGGGTCAGGAAGTCGGCGAAGTCGTCGTCGAGCGCGACGCGTCTCGAACAGACGCGCGCGCTCGGTCGAGAGCCTCCATCGTCTCGGGCTGGTCGGCCCACGTGATCGCGAGCTCGGAGTAGACCTCCTCGACGACTGCCCGCACGTACTCGGCCGTGATCGCGGCACCGTCGTCGGTCGTGGCTGCCGGCGTGGGTCCACTGCCAGAGCTGGCTGCGCGAGATCTCCGCCGTCGCGGCATCCTCCATCAGGTTGTCGATCGCGGCGGCCCCGACGCCGTTGCAGCCACGACACGATGTAGCGGATCGCCACCGACACGTTGCCGCGCACGCCCTGCGGCCGTGACCTCGCCTTCGGTCGTCGTCAGGTCGATCAGCTCGGCGCCGTCGACCGTCACGTCGTCGCGCTGCCGCGACGAGCTGGTTCGGGCTGGTCGACCCGAGCACGCGCGTCGAACACCTCCAGGCAGATCGGCACCAGGTCGGGATGGGCGACCCAAGAGCCGTCGTAGCCGTCGCCGAGCCTCGCGCTCCTTGTCGGCCCGCACCTTGTCCATCGCCACCGCGTTGACCTCGGGGTCGCGGCGGCTCGGGATGAACGCCGCCATCCCGCCCATCGCGAACGCCCCGCGCTTGTGGCAGGTCTGACACGAGCAGCTCGCTGTAGGCCCGCATGAACGGCGACGTCATCGTCACCGCGGCCCGGTCCGGCAGCACGAACGCCTCGCCGCCGTCGCGGAAGTTCTTGATGATGCTGAACAGGTAGTCCCACCGACCGGCGTTGAGCCCCGACGCGTGCTCGCGCAGCTCGTAGAGGATCTCCTCCATCTCGAACGCCGCCGGGATCGTCTCGATCAGGACGGTGGCGCGGACGCTGCCGTGCGGGATGCCGAGACACGGCCTGCGCGTGGGTGAAGACGTCGTTCCAGAGCCGCGCCTCGAGGTGGCTCTCCATCTTCGGCAGGTAGTAGTACGGCCCGAGCCCGCGCGCCAGCAGCTCCTCGGCGTTGTGGAAGAAGTGCAGCCCGAAGTCGAGGAACGCCGCCACCATCGGGCTGGCCGTCGACGAGCACGTGCTTCTCGTCGAAGTGCCAGCCGCGCGGGCGCACGACCGGCACGGCCAGGTCGCCGTCGTTCAGCGCGTACTGCTTGCCCTCGGGCGAGGTGAACGCCAGCTGGTGGCGGTGCGCGTCGTACAGCGACACCTGGCCCTCGATCACGTTGCTCCAGTGCGGGGTGTTGGCGTCCTCGAGGTCGGCCAGCCAGACCCGGGCGCCGGAGTTCAGCGCGTTGATCGCCATCTTGGCGTCGGTCGGCCCGGTGATCTCGACCCGCCGGTCCTGCAGCGCGACCGGCGCCGGCGCCACCGTCCACTCGCCGTCGCGGACGTCCTGCGTCTCGGCGAGGAAGTCGAGCGTGCCGGTCTCGCTGATCTGCTTGCGCCGCTCCGCCCGGGCTTGCAGCAGCTCGTCGCGCCGGGCGCCGAACGTCGCGCTGCAGGTCGGCCACGAACCCCAGGGCCTGCGGGCGTGAGGATCTCGTCCTGCCGCGGCTCCTCGCTGCGGCGCCCGCACCTCGACTCCGGTCAACTCACTCATCGACTTCCTTTCCTGTGCCGGTGATGTGTTCGGGGCGGACCGGCACCCTGGTCAGGGCAAGGCCGCAGGCGTCACGGATGGCCGCCATCACGGCAGGGCCGGACGAGATCGTCGGGGCCTCACCGACGCCGCGCAGGCCGTACGGCGCATGCGGATCGGCGTACTCCAGCACCTGGATCGGCATCGGCGGCGTGTCGAGGATTGTCGGGATCAGGTAGTCGGTGAACGACGGGTTGCGGATCTTGCCGTCGACGATCTGGATCTCCTCCATCAGCGCCAGGCCCATCCCCTGCGTGCTGCCGCCCTGGATCTGCCCGAGGACTGCGTCGGGGTTGATCGCCTTGCCAACGTCCTGCGTGCACGCAAGCTCGACGACCTTGACGAGCCCAAGATCGACATCGACATCCACCACCGCACGGTGGGCGGCGAAGGCGTACTGAACGTGCGCGAACCCCTGCCCCGTCTCCGGGTCGATGGGCTCCGTCTTGCGGTGTCGCCACTCGAGCGTCTCCTCGATCACGTTGTCGCCCAACACATCGGCGATCGAGGCAACGGCGCCGCGGCCCTCGGAAACCACCATGCCGCCCTCAAGCCTGAGGTCGTGGATCGTCTCTCCCAGGTAGCGCTGGGTCAGGCCGAGCAGCTCCTGGCGAACCTGGACGCAGGCCGCCTGCACGGCACCACCCGTGACATACGTCTGTCGCGACGCCGAGGTCGAGCCTCCGGAGCCGACCTGGGTGTCCTTCGGGTGCACGACGACGGTGTCGACTCCGAGCTCGGTGCGGCAGATCTGTTGCTCGACCGTGACGAGCCCCTGCCCCACCTCCGCCGCGGCCGTGTGCACGGTCACGTGAGGGGCTCCACCGACGACCTCGAGCCGCACCCGCGCGGTCGAGTAGTCGTCGAAGCCTTCGGAGAAGCCGACGTTCTTGTAGGCAACGGCATACCCGACACCACGGAGGACTCCCTCGCCGTGCGTGGTGTTGGAGACGCCGCCGGGGAGGTGTCGCAGATCGGAGGGGTCGAGGTCGAGTGGCATCGGCATCGCCTGCAGCCGCTCCAGCAGCTCGACCACCGGGGCTGCGCTGTCGACCACTTGACCCGTGGGTGCCGTGGAGCCCTCCTCCATCGCGTTGAGCTTGCGCACTTCGACCGGGTCCATGCCGAGCGCGGCCGCCAGCTTGTCCATCTGGGCCTCGTAGGCAAACGCGGTCTGCACCGATCCGAACCCCCGCATCGCGCCGCACGGCGGGTTGTTCGTGTAGGCGCCGTAGCAGTCGACGTGGATGTTCGGTATGACGTACGGGCCGACACCCATCGTGCCCGCGTTGCCGACCACCGCCGGGGTCGACGAGGCGTAGGCGCCGCCGTCGAGATAGATCTCGGCGTTCACGTAGACGAGCTTCCCGTCGCGGTCCGCGCCGTGCTCGTAGCGCATCGTCGCGGGGTGGCGGTGCACGTGCCCAAAGAACGACTCCTCGCGGTTGTAGACCATCTTGATCGGCTTGCCGGTGTGCAGCGCGAGCAGACAGCCGTGGACGTGCATGGACAGGTCCTCGCGGCCACCGAACGCCCCGCCGACACCGGCCAGCGAGAGACGCACCTGATCTGGCGGCAAGCCGAGCGCCGCACAGATCTGCCGCTGGTCGACGTGCAGCCACTGCGTCGCGACGTACAGGTCGACCCCGCCGACGTCGTCAGGCACGGCGAGCCCGGCTTCCGGACCGAGGAACGCCTGGTCCTGCATGCCGACCTCGTACTCACCCACGACGACGACGTCTGCCTTCGGGTTGGGATCGCCGACCCGAAGCTTCAGGTGGCGGACGAGGTTGCCGTGCGGGTGGAGATGCGCGGATTCCCGGCTCAGCTCGGTCACGTCGCCGGAAAGATCGCCGTGCAGGTCGCGGGAGTCGTGCCCGAGAGCCACCCTGGCATCCGTGATCGGCTCGAGCACGTCGTAGTGCACGTTGATCTTCTTGGCTGCCTGGCGCGCGATCTCGGGATGGTCAGCGGCAACGAGCGCGACCGGCTCGCCCTGATACCGCACCGTGTCGATCGCCAGCACCGGTTGGTCGGCGATCTCGAGTCCGAACGTCTTGGCGCCCGGCACATCCTCGTGGGTGAGCACCGCGAAGACACCAGCCGTGGCGAGCGCCTCACCGATGTCGATCCCCGTGATGCGGGCATAGGGGTGTGGGCTGCGCAGGGTGACACCCCAGAGCATGTCGTCCATCCAGAGATCGCTGCCGTACGCGAATTCGCCGGTGACCTTCAAGGTCGAGTCAGGTCGCTGCGGGCTCTCGCCTACGCCCCCGATCGTGTTCTCGTGCAGGGCGTCCGGGGCACCGATGGGCGCCTTGGGCCGGGTCTCGATCGGCGTCGTCATGCCGTGACTCCTGCTCGCGACAGCAACGCCGAGCTGGCTGACCGCACCGCAAGCGCCACCGCCGGGGCATCGATCGTGACGAGCTCGTCGCGTCGTACGACGGGACGGCCCTGGACCAACAGCAGCTCGAGCGGTGGGGGTGAGCCCAGCACCAGGGCGGCGACCGGATCGGCGATGTCGACGTGCGCCAATGTGTCAAGACGCCACAGGGCGATGTCGGCGAGCTTGCCGACCTCGAGCGAGCCGATCTGGTCGTCCCAGCCGAGCACGCGAGCACCGCCGAGGGTTGCCATCTCGAGGCCGTCGCGCACGGTGAGCGCAGTGGGGCCGCCACCAGCTCTGGCGAACAGCACGCTGTGGCGGAGCTCCTCGACGAGAGACGACGCCTCGTTGGACGCGGCACCGTCGACACCTAGACCCACGTTGACGCCTGCAGCCCGCAAGTCGCTGCTGCCGCAAATCCCGGCGCCGAGACGGGCATTCGATGACGGGCAGTGCCCAACGCCGGTCCCCGTAGCGGCGAGCTTGGCGATGTCGCGCTCCTTGAGGTGCACGGCGTGGGCGAGCCAGACATCGTCGCCGAGCCACCCCAACGACTCGACGTAGTCGACCGGCGAGCAATTGAAGCGGTCACTGCAGAACTCGTCCTCGTCCAGCGTCTCGGCTAGATGGGTGTGGAGCCGGACGCCCTTGTCACGCGCGAGTTTGGCCGCCTGCTCTAGGAGCTCACCGGTGACGGAGAAGGGTGAACACGGCGAGACGCCGACACGCAGCATCGAGTCGGGACCGGGGTCGTGGTGCTTGTCGATCGCCTCGGCGGTGGACGTGAGGATCGTGTCGATGTCCTCGACGACGTTGTCGGGAGGCAACCCTCCCTGGCTCTTCCCGAGGTCCATCGAGCCGCGGGTGGGAAAGAACCGCAGGCCCACCATTGCGGCCGCCTCCACCTCCGCGGTGAGAAGGTCTCCGCCGTCGGCGGGGAACACGTAGTGGTGGTCCATGGACGTCGTACAGCCGGAAAGCGCCAGGCGACCGAGCCCGGCGAGGGCCGCGGTGCGCACGGTGTGCTCGTCGAGACAGCCCCAGATCGGATACAGCGTCGTCAACCACTCGAACAGGGTGTGATCGACGGCGAAGCCGCGGGTCACCCCCTGATACAGGTGATGGTGGGTGTTGACGAGGCCGGGGGTGGCAAGACAGCCGGTTGCATCGACGTACTCCGCGTCCGTCAGATCACGCGGCGCGGCACCCTCGGCGACAGTCGTGATGCGACCCCCGTCGACCACGATGTGGCCGATGCGGTGCTCGGTCCGGCCAGCGTCCATCGTGGCGACCGCGCAGCCATCGATCACTGTTGTCATGGTGCCTCGCTCGCGGGTGCTGACATCCGGCCGGCAGCGAGGCGTACGGCGTCGAGGATCTTCTCGTACCCGGTGCATCGACAGAGGTTGCCGGCGAGCGCTTCGCGGATCTCGGCGTCGTCGGGGTCAGGGTCTCGTCGCAGCAGGTCGTGGGTCTGCACGATCAGCCCAGGAGTGCAGAAGCCGCACTGCACCGCACCCGCCTCGATGAACGCGTGCTGCACTGGATGGAGATCATCCTCGCTGGAGAGACCCTCGACGGTCATCACTTCGCGACCGTTTGCCTGTCCGGCTGCGACGAGGCATGCACACGACGAGACGCCGTCGACATACACCGTGCACGAGCCGCATTCGCCTTGCTCACAAGCGTTCTTCGAGCCCGGAAGCCCCATCCGCTCGCGCAGCATGTAGAGGAGGCTCTCGCCCTCCCAGACGTCGTCGACAACGTAGGGCTCGCCGTTGACAGTGGTGGTGACCCTCATCCGTTCGTGCCTCCCCTGTACTCGGTCCATGCCCAGGCCAGCGTGCGTCGCGCCATGACCGCGAGCGAGTGCAGCCGGTATGCCGCGGTCCCGCGCACATCGTCGATCGGTGCTGCGCCGGCCTTGACCCGTTCGCCGAACTCCCGTGCGACGCTGTCAGGAAGCTCGCCACGCGAGTCCCACAGTCCTTCGTCCTCGATCGCCGCGGCCAAGAACTGCTCGGCGTCCAAAGCACGGCGAGGCGTCGGCGCAGCGGACCCGATGCCGGTCCCGACGCGCCGCTCGTGGGGATGCAGGGCGAGACCGAAGGCCGACACCGCGATGACCATCGCGTTGCGTGTGCCGATCTTGCTGAACTGCTGTGGACCGGTCGCCGTCTTGATCCGGATCGCCGCGATCAGCTCGTCCGGACTGCCGGCATGCGTCTTGACGCCGGTGTAGAACTCGTCGATCGGCACGGTGCGGGTGCCGCGCACGCTGGCCAGCTCGACCTCAGCCCCACCCGCCAGCAAGGGTGGGTGTGAGTCTCCGGCCGGCGAGGCTGCACCGAGGTTGCCGCCGACTGTGCCGCGGTTGCGGATCTGCGGCGACCCGACGGTGCGCGATGCCATCGCGAGCCCGGGCAGTGAGCCGGCGAGCTCTTCGATGACACGGGTATAGGTGACGCCCGCGCCCAATAGCACGCTGCCGTTGTCTTGAGACCAGTCGGCCAGCTCGCTGATGCCGGTGAGGTCGAGCAGCACCGGTGGACGGTGGCGGTCGAAGTTGAGCTCGACCATGACGTCGGTGCCTCCGGTGATCGGCATCGCGTCTGGGTGCTCGGCCTTGGCGGCGAGGGCGTCAGCCCACGTCGTCGGCGTCAGGAACTCCATCGCCCTCCCTCCCGAAGCTCAGACTCATGCTCTTCCTCGTTGGCCCACTCGTCCAGCCTGCCAGCCCCAGCCCCTGCCTGTACGCCGGCGACCGCTCACTCGTCCCACGCGCTGCCTGGGTCAGGACCGTCGTCGCGGAGCACCGTGGCCTGGATCAGCCCGTAAGGGCGGTCGTCAGCGTGGAACACCTCGCCCGGGTTGTCGAGCCCGAACGGTTCGAGGTCGTACGCGAAGTGGTGGATGTTCGGGGCGGACAGCCGTATCTCGGCAACCTCGGGCTGTTGTTCGAGGACCGCCCGACCCATCTCGTACAGCGTCTGCTGCAGCGCGAGGCTGTGGACGGTCGCGAACATCGCGAGCAGAGTCGCCCGAATGGCGTCGTACGACGTACGCCAGTCGACGAAGACGCCGTCGTAGCGCCACCTGACGCTCAACGAGGTCGCCATCACCCGGTCGTGGGTGTCGCGCAGCGTCGTGTAGTCGTCGCGCAGGAACCCGGCGAACTCCGACCCGGTGGACTTGAGCACGACGAGGTCGCGTAGCCCCGAAACCACCCACGCCTGCTGCTCGGCGCCGACACCCTCCACGGTGACGGCAGTCGTGCGGACCTCCTGACCGCGCCGCACGAAGCTGTGGTCGTGGCCCGCACTCTCCACCTGGATGCGATCCCAGACGTACTCGTCGATCGCGACCCGCGCCCCTGTCACCGGAGCGACGTCGTCGGCGAAGTGCCGCCCGAGCGCCAGCGCGAAGTCCTCGATCTGGTCAACGCCGGCCGACTTCGCAAACGCGAACACGGTGTTCTTCTGGGTGTCGGTCGGCAGCACCTTCGCCTGGTCGCCGTCGGTGTGGGCATCGGCGAAGTCACCGCGGAGCGCGGTCGACACGTTGAGGTCGTGAATCTCGTGGCGCGGAGACTCTCGATCGACGCGGACGACCCGGTTCTCCGCCTTGCCGTACTGGTTCGGCCCCAAGACGATCGCCATCTCGCTATGACCCTTGGTATGTCGTGTAGCCGAACGGGCTGAGCAGCAGTGGCACGTGGTAGTGGTCGTCCCCGCCAACTTCGAAGGTCACGACAACTTCAGGGAGGAACGTCGCGACCGCGTGGTCAGCGAAGTAACCGCCGGTGTTGAAGCGGAGCCGGTAGACGCCGGGGGTCAGGTGGTCGGGTCCGAGCTCGCCGACCCGGCCGTCGTCGTCGGTAACTTCGGTGGCGACGACCGGAGGGTCGCCCATTGCTTGCTCGAGGACGACGGGGACACCGGCAGCGGGTCGACCGCGGGCGGTGTCGAGCACGTGGGTCGAGACATGGCTCATCGAGTCACCACCTGTTCGAGGCGCAGAAGCGCGATCTGCCGGAGCTCGGCAACCGTCTCACGGCGCTCCGTGGCGTCGTCGTTGCCGAGGCGACGCTCCAGTTCAGCCAGGATCTCGTCGCTGTCACGACCGGCCGCCCGGATCAGGAAGACCCTGCCGAACCTGTCCTCATATGCCTTGTTACCGCGCAGGAGGCGGCTGCTGACTTCGGTGTCGTTCGCGTCGACGCCCGACTGTTCGGCGTGCGACATGGCTGCGTCATCGCCACTCGACTCGGATCGCTCGCCGATCCGCGGGTGCTGGCTCAGCGCTTCGGCGAGCTCTTCATCGGTGAGATTCTCGGCGCTGGCTCGCCCCTGTGCCAGGAGGGCGGCCAGATCGCCGTACGGACGGGCGTCAACCAGTTCGTCCACCCATCGCTGCACTCCGAAACAGGCACCGAGAGTGGCACGCGCCTCAGGCTCGCCAAGCGCGTTGAAGGCGTCGACCTGCATGGGCCATCCTGTCGAGTCGGAGTCGTGACCGGCAACACACTAACCTGCGGCCAGAGCCGAGGTCAGAGGTCGCCGGGATGCAGGTTGGCGTCCGACGGCACACCAACGCCAAGCACCCATTCGTCCCAGAAGCTCGTCAGGTCGACTCCCGTCGCGGACTCGAGCTCGTTGCGGAGACCGAGCATCGACAGGTTGGCGCCGGCATACTCGCGCTGGATTGCACGCAGCGACGAGAAGAGCACCTGGCTGCCGAGCTTGGCGCGCAACGCATGCAGGAAGTAGGTGCCCTTGAGATAGACACCTCCGAAGTCGAACTCGTTGCCCGGGCCCATGTCATACAGCGGTGCGTCGAAGAGCGTGTCCCGCTCCACGCCACTCCGGTAACGGGCGTCGAGGTCAACGCCTCGATGCTCGTCCCACAACCAGACGGAGTACGACGCGAAACACTCGTTGAGACAGATGTCGCGCCACCGCTTCAGCGTGACGTTGTCGCCCCACCACTGGTGCCCGTTCTCGTGCACGATCGTGGGGATATCGGCCCCTTCGGTGTAGATCGGCCTGGTGAACGTCTCGAGCGAGAACGGCACCTGTCCGTTGACGAAGATGCCACCTGCCTGTGGCGCCGGATACTGACCCCAGCGCGCTGACAGCACTCGGAGGATCTCCGGCAGCAGCGCCTCACGCTCCGGTGCGTCGCCCGGCTGGGGACCGTAGGCGGAGATCACCGGCGTGCCGTCGGCCAGCGTGGAGCGCTCGAACGTCAGCATGTCGATGTAGATGGTCGTCAGGTACGTCGCCGTCGCCTCACGCAGGTGCCACCGGAACGTCCGCACGGGACTGCCCGCGCGAGTGCCGAGCGTCGTCCGCCCCTGACTCCCCACCGAGACAACATCGAACGGACGCGGGACGGTCGCTGTCACCGAGAACAAGGCCTTGTCGGTCGGATGGTCGTTGCACGGGTACCACAAGGTGCACGAATGAGGTTCGCCGGCGATGAAGCCGCCCCCTGGCGTGGTTGCGTCGAACCATCCGCTGGGCACCCCCGACCCGAGCGGGTCGACACCAGGCTTGCCGCGGTAGCTGACGACCGTGACGAAGGATGAGCCTTTCCGGATCAGCCGATCCGACGTGATGACCAGCTCGTGGGCGTCGGCGCGCCGCCAGGTGGCCGCCCGCCCATCGACCGTGACCCCGGTGACGCGGAAACCAACGAGGTCGAGGTGGAAGCTGCGCAGCGCGCGCTTGGCGACTGACGCGATCACCGCGTCAGCTGCGATGCGCTCGGTGGATGGGAAGTAGTCGAGCTTGACGTGATACCGCGTCACCTCGTAGCCGAGGTTGCCGTCGTCGGGGTAGTACGGGTCGCCGATACCTTCACCCGTGGCGGCGGTGAGCCGCTGGCCCGTTGTGGAGCCTGAGTCGCCCGCGAACGTGCAGCCGGACAGCAGCCCCAAGACTGCAAGTGCTGCGACGAACCGGCTGCGAGCTCGCATCAACCCTCCCTCCGGAGGACGAGACGACGGTCTCGATCATGCCACCGCAGCGGCACGGAGCTCTTCCGCGCGGAAAAGCGGTAGCAACCTGATACCCGACTCCGCCAAGGTTTCAACGCCTCCGGCCTCACGGTCGATGACGCAGAGCGCTGTGTCCACCTTCGCGCCCATCGCACGCAGGTCATTCACAGACAAGACGATCTGGCCGCCCGACGTGACGACGTCCTCGATCACCGTCACCTTTCGGCCTTCGAGGGGAGCCCCCTCCGCGATCTTGCAGGTCCCATACGTCTTGGCCTGCTTGCGGACGAACGCCGCGGGTAGCCCGGTGTGCAATGACAGCGCGGTCGCGACCGGTACGCCGCCGAGCTCCAGTCCAGCCAGCACCTCGGTGTCGAACGGGAGGAGGTCGAACATCGCCGCCGCGATCTCTCGCAAGAGCTCCGGCTTCCCCTCGAACTGATACTTGTCGAAATACTCGGTCGCGGTGACCCCGGACCGCAGCAGGAACTCGCCCGTCAGATGCGACACGCGGTAGATCTCGGCTGCCATCAGCTCGCGGTCGCCGGCGTAGCTGGGGGCTGTCTCGTCTCCGGGCGGCGTCATGGCGGCTCTTCCCTTCCTTATAGCGGTGCAGCCTCATGGCGGTGCAGTGTTGGCAGTGCGGTCTCGGCGGCAGATTGGTTACAGGGTAGAGGTCGCCTGTCATGGCTACGATGGTCGTGTGCAGGTGATTGGGAGGCCGGCCACGCAGCACGACACTGCCGTCGGGGCCCTGCAGGCGTCATACCGCTCCCTCGCGCCAGGAACCACCGTGCGGCTGGCCAAACCCACCTCCAACCTGTTCCGTCCGCGGTCCCACACGACGACGCCCGGGCTCGACGTGAGCCAGCTCAACGGCATCATCGGGATCGACCCGGTCGCGCGGGTCGCCGACGTGCAGGGGATGTGCACCTACGAGCACCTCGTCGACGCCACCCTCGCCCACGGCCTGATGCCGCTGGTGGTGCCGCAGCTGAGGACCATCACGCTGGGGGGCGCCGTGACCGGGCTCGGCATCGAGGCGTCGTCGTTTCGCCACGGGTTGCCGCACGAGTCTGTGTTGGAGATCGACATCCTCACCGGTGACGGTGAGATCGTCACCGCAACGCCGGACGGTGAGCACGCCGAGTTGTTCGCAGCCTTCCCCAACTCCTACGGGAGTCTCGGCTACGCCGTGCGGCTGCGGATCGAGCTGCAACCTGTCAGCCCGTACGTCGGCCTGCGCCACGTGCGGTTCGACGACCTCGACGCGATGGTGCAGGCCATCACCGCCATCTGTGCCACCCACGCGTGGGAAGGCCAACCGGTCGACTTCCTCGACGGGGTGATGTTCTCGCCCGACGAGGCCTATCTCACCCTCGGCCGCTTCGTCGACGACATCGCGTCGTCTGGCCTGCTCGCGGCCAGCGACTACACCGGCCAGCACGTCTACTACCGGTCGATCCCGACGCGGACCCGCGATGTCTTGACGACCTACGACTATCTGTGGCGATGGGACACCGACTGGTTCTGGTGTTCGCAGCCATTCGGGGCCCAGCATCCGCTGGTCCGGCGCCTGTGGCCGGCCCGCTACCGGCGCAGCGACGTCTACCACCGGATCGTCGGTTGGGAGAACCGTTTCGGCGTGCGGGCGCGGATCGACCGGCTGCGCGGCAAGCCCGACCACGAACGCGTCGTCCAGGACGTCGAGATACCGGTGGAGTCGACCGCTGACTTCCTGCGTTGGTTCGACGCCAACGTCGGGATGCGGCCGGTGTGGCTATGCCCGCTGAAGCTGCGCGAGTCCGAAGGCAGTGGCTCGGCCAGGACCTGGCCGCTCTACCCGCTCCGCCCGCGACAGGTCTACGTCAACCTCGGCTTCTGGGGGCTGGTCGACATCCAGCCCGGCCGCTCTGACGGCGACGTCAACCGAGACATCGAGGCAGCGGTCGCCGACCACGGCGGACACAAATCGCTGTACTCCGATGCCTACTACGACGAGGATCATTTCAACGCCATCTATGGCGGCGCGACATATCGAGAGGTGAAGAAAAAGTACGACCCCCAGCACCGGTTGACCGAGCTCTACGACAAGGCGGTGGGACGAAGATGACGATGGCCCAGATGGTGGCACGGCTGACCGATGGGGAGCCGCCGGTGCGGTTCGAGGCGTATGACGGAAGCGGCTTCGGCCCTCCCGACAGCCCTGTGACGATGCGCCTCAAGAACGAGCGCGGGCTTCGCTACCTCGCTACCGCGCCGGGCGACCTGGGGATGGCCCGGGCGTATGTCTCCGGTGACCTCGACCTCGACGGCACCCACCCCGGCGATCCCTATCTGGCACTTCGCCTGATGGGCGATTGGCGGTTCCGGCGACCAACGCCTGCCGAGCTGGCCGCGCTGGTCCGGGAGATGGGCTGGCGGCGGCTGGTTCCGCCCGAGCCACCCCCGCAAGAAGCCCAGCCCCGGTGGCGGCGAGTCGCCGAGGGCCTGCGGCACTCTCGATCACGCGATGCAGGCTCGATCCAGCATCACTACGACGTCTCGAACGCGTTCTACGAGCTGGTGCTCGGCCCGTCGATGGCATACACGTGTGCGGTGTTCCCGCACGCCGAGGCAAGCCTCGAAGAGGCCCAGGCGGAGAAGTTCGACCTGGTGGCGCGCAAGCTCGGTCTCGAGCCTGGCATGCGGCTGCTCGACGTCGGGTGTGGCTGGGGCGGCATGGTCCGGCACGCCGTCCAGAACTATGGCGTGACGGCCGTCGGCATCACGCTCAGTGCCGAGCAGGCTAAGTGGGGAGCGCTGGCGGTCCAGCATGACGGACTCAGCGACCGTGCCGAGATCATCCACGGCGACTACCGTGACGCCCCGGGCAGCAACTACGACGCGGTCAGCTCCATTGGGCTGCTCGAGCACGTGGGGGTCCAGAACTACTCGACGTACTTCTCGTTCCTCAACCGCAAGCTGCGCGACGGTGGCCGGTTGCTCAACCACTGCATCACGAGGCCCACCAACGACTCTCGCGTCACCAGTGGCGCGTTCATCGACCGTTATGTGTTCCCCGACGGTGAGCTGACCGGCTCGGGACGGATCATCTCCGCGGCACAGGATGTCGGCTTCGAGGTGCGGCACGAGGAAAACCTGCGGGAGCACTATGCGCTGACACTCGAGAAGTGGTGCGACAACCTCGTCAAGAACTGGGAGGCCTGCGTCGCCGAGGTCAGCGAGGCCAGGGCTCGCGTGTGGGGTCTCTACATGGCCGGGTCGAGGCTCGGTTTCGAGATCAACGAGGTGCAGCTGCACCAGGTCCTCGCGGTCAAGCCCTCGGCTGACGGGAACGCCAGCTTCCCGCTGCGCCCCACCTGGCTCAGCTAGCGGCTGGGTGGAGCACAAATCACCCGAAGGTCTTGACTGACCACCTCAATGGGAGGAATGTCGGAACCGGGAGAAACCAACGAGTGGTGTTGAGCCCAGCGGCCGCCGCTGCCACGTCTCGAAGACGCCTTCATGCGCTGAACGCCTCGAGCCTGGCAACGGCGGCCTCTCCCACCCACCCGGGGGAGCCGAGTGTGAGAGCCCGGTGTTGGAGCCCAGTCTCAGCGGCGCGACACGCCCTCGGGCAGCCTGGTCGCCGTGTGACGGTATGACGCCGTCGGTGAGTCGTCTGGCTCGACGGAGGCCGTGCTGTTGGCGAGGACGGCGGTGGCGTGGGCGACACCGTCCGCCTGGATGTTGAGTGCCGTCAGGCTCACGTTGGAGATGTCGTCGCCGGCCGAGTGGTAGTTCGGGTCGTAGCTGATACCTGCCGTGCCACCGAACAGCGACTGCTCGTAGACGGACTTGGGACCGTTGCTTCCAGTCGACAACCCGCCGGCCGCGACACCGTTGTTGATGAACGCCTGGTAGTCGGAGCGACCTGAGAACTGGTAGTCCACGACGTCCTGGTCGACCGAAGTGAAGTAGTCGCGGAACATCTGCTCGGTCTCGATCGACCCAGGCGGCACCGGTGCGGTGGGTGGGTAGCTGGAGGCGTCGGCGTCATACACGCCGATGATGTAGTTCGGCGACCCGATCATGTCGAAGTTGAGGTACGTCGCGATCTTGTCGAGCGCCTCTGGGTCGTTCGCGACGAGGTCGTTGACGTAGTGAGTCGATCCCACCAGCCCTGACTCTTCGGCGCCCCACCACGCGAACCGAACCGTGTTGTCGAAACGGCCGATCTTCTTCAGCTGCTTGGCGACCTCGAGCAGGGTGGAGCTGCCTGTGCCGTTGTCGTTGATGCCAGGCCCTTCGACGACTCCGTCGAGGTGGGCGCCCAGCATGACGACGTCCTCCGACCGGCCTTGCCGGCCGTGATGCGAGCTGTCGCGCTTCTCGGCGATGACGTTGAACGTCTGCCGCGTCTCGGTGAAGGCCTGGAGCTCCACCGTCACCGTGACAGGGCCGCTCGCCATCTCCCCCAGCAGCGTTTCACCATCGGCCTGGGTGACACCGGCTGACGGGATGTGAGCGGGATCGACGGAGCCGAGCGTGCCCGACAGTTCGCCAGGTGCGTTGTTGTACATCACGATCGCGATCGCGCCGGCGGCACCGGCGGCTTTCGACTTGTCGGAGAACGGGCAGGTGCCCCTGCTGACGAGCGCGATCTTGCCAGTCACGTCGACACCGGCCCAGTCAGCTGCGGTGCAGCCCAGGGCATTCGTCGGAGCGACGAGCGTTCCCGTCAGCCCACCGGCTGGTGTGTTGGGGGTGTAGCTCATCGCACGGGTGTCGATGTCGCGGGGGTTCGGTGACACCTCCGCCAGGGTTTCTGTCTCCACCTCCTCATACACGAAGTCGAAGTACTGGCGGGTCGGCTTGTAGCCCGCCTTGCGTAGCTCGCGTTCGACGTACTGCGCGCTGGCCAGGTAGCCGTCGGTGCCAGCGGCACGGTTGCCATGTCGATTAGCGATCTTCTGGAACTCCTTGAGGTGCCGCTCGATGGCGTCGATCTTGACGGCATGCCTCAGCGTGCTTGAGTCACGGTCGCCACCGTGGGAATCGGGTCGTGCGTCTGCGGGGGCGACGGTGTTGGACGAGACGAGCAATGCTGAGATGGCCATGGCGGCGACTGCCGCGGCGCGGCCGCGCGGGGATTTCACGACTGGGGCTCCTTCTGGGGTGCACAGAGGTCCGGCGAGCAACCGCTCACATTTCCAGTGACGCCAGTCACAGTCAAGCCGGGTGGACCTCCCGCTGATCGAGTCGGGGTCCGCTGATCGAGGGTCTCGACAAGGTCGACCGCCGTAGAGCGCGCGACCGCCCTAGCGATTCTGGGCAATCACGGCTAAGTTCGGCCGGGCTGGCGTCAGCCACCACTTTCATGCCTGAGAAGGAGCACCCATGAAGAGGCTAGTCCTGGCGACTCTTGTCGCCCTCATCGTCGCCGTGTTGGCGCCACCCCAAACCCACGCCGACTACGCCTGGCCCATCGTGCGCACCGGTAACACCGGTGCCAACGTGAGCGCGGTCCAGCACCTGCTCACATCGCGCGGCCACACAACCACAGCGGATGGAGCGTTCGGGAGCGGCACTGAGACCAACGTCCGCAACTTCCAGTCCAGCCAGGGTCTCACCGCCGACGGCATCGTGGGCAGCAACACTTGGACTGCCCTCATCAGCACCGTTCAGTCCGGCTCGACCGGCAGTGCCGTCAGGGCCGCGCAGGTGCTGCTCAACAAGTACGGCTACGGTCTCGCCGTCGACGGTCAGTTCGGATCCGGGACAGCCTCGGCCACCCGGTCCTTCCAGAGCCGCGAGGGCCTCACATCCGACGGCGTCGTCGGCCCGACGACCTGGCGTTACCTCGCCGGCGCCTCAGCGGGGAGTGGGACGGGCGAGTGGCGGCTGATGCTGCCGCAGTCTGCTGTCGCCCGGTCGGAGTACGACGACCCACACCACGACTACCCAGCGCTCGACTTGCCTGCCGCTGCTGGGACCCCGTCATACGCCGTCACCTCCGGCACCGCGACGGCGGTCAACGACTCCAGCTGCGGGATCGGCGCGGTTCTCGTCGCCAACAACGTCCGCTACTCCTACTGTCACTTCTCGAGCCGCGCGTTCAGCGGGACGATCAGCGTGAGCGCTGGACAGACCCTCGGCTACGTCGGCACAACGGGCAGCTCGACCGGCAACCATCTGCACTTCCAGATCCGGACCCTGTCGGACAACCTGCTGCGGTGTCCGCAGTCCTTTGCCTTGGCGCTGTACGACGGAGTGACGCCACCCTCGCCTACGTCCCTGCCGACGTCAGGGTGTTCCAACTAGGCAAGTGTTCCAACTAGGCAAGGACCGACCCGGGGCACTACGACCTGAGTTCGTCAGCTGTCGCCGCGCCACCTACGCTCGCCTCGTGCATGCATCGAATGACGCGCTGGTGGTGCGGGAGACCGCCTACTCGCACCCGGACGCCCTGAGCCTCACCGCGCTGGCGCAGACCTACTACCACCAGATCTACGGCGGCCCGGACACTTCGCCGATGGATAGCGACGAGTTCGCCCCACCGCACGGCGTGTTCTTCGTGGGATACGCAGCGGAAGTGGCCGTGTGCATGGGCGGATGGCGGTTCCATGAGCCGATCGTCGGCTGGCCGGGCAGACGCCCGGCCGAGATCCGCCGGATGTACGTGCATCCGGACCACCGCGGCCGCGGGTACGCCAGAACATTGCTGAAGACATTGGAGCAGACCGCACAGCTTGCCGGGGCTGACTCCATGGTGCTCGAGACAGGGCATATCCAGACCGAGGCGATCGGGCTCTATCGCGCCACGGGGTACGTCCACATCCCCTCCTTCGGCCACTACGCCGCCGTCGAGGGCTCTGCCCACCTCGGCAAGGCGCTCTCAGCCAGCTGACCGGACTCTCACGCCTACGGGTGGAGCGACGTACGAAGGTCTCGACAAGCTCGACCGACGAGGCATGGCTCGGCTGAGCGGGATCTCAGTAGCTCAGGGTGTCGTAGACGGGCGACGGGGGAGCGATGCGGTTACCACGTCGGGCTCCCGGCTGGACGGTCTCGAACGAGTCCGTGTCCGGAGGTGTCCACGTGAGCAGCCACTCAGTTCCACAGTCCAGCGGGTCGGTGAAGTTGACGCGTTCGCACGCGGCCGCGACGCGGGAGTCCTTGGGGACGCGCACCTTCACGGGGAGTTGCGCAATCACAGCCTCTTCGAGCATGTCCTGAACGAGCCGGGTCCCGATCCCACGTCCACGCCAGGCCGGAAGCAGGCAGACGTCGACAAGGTGGACCACGGTTTCGCTGATGTCGACGAGCATGCGGCCGACCGGTACGTCGTCAACACAAATGGTGAGTCGGTCCAAGTGGGGGTGGCGGCGCAGCAGGTCCCACTCGCGGGTCTGGGCCTGCATGATGACGAACGTCCGCTGCGACGCGAGGTTCCAGCCGATGGTGTCGAGCTCATCCTGCGACGCGGAGGCGTAGAGCTCCAACAGGAAGCCCGAGTCCTCGGCGACGGACGAGCGCATTCTCACCTTGCCCAGGGGGATAGGTGACAAGCTCGGCCTTTCCGGCGGTGTCACCATCAAGGTCATCTGCGGAACCCTCTCGAGAAGCGTGCCCTCTGCGGCAGCTCGGTGCGGCTGCCGCATCAGGGCGGTGGCTGAAGTGCTGCCACCCTTGCTCATGACTGGATAGTGTCACGTTGTGTGGTGATTCGGATGGCCTCGATACAAAGACCAACCGAATGAATGAGCCCCCACAACCAAACGGTTGGAGCCTGGGCTCCGAGAGATGGTGAGGCACGCCACCCCCGCCCTGGCCTGCCAGAACGACCGACTTACGGATGGCGGGATCCTGCCTCGAACCGTTCCGAGTCTAAGCGTAATAAACCAAAGGGTTGACAAGGACGTGCGACCCGTTCTACGGTTATTCAATCAAACGGTTGAACACCCGGAGGTGCATGGTGAATGCGGACCAGCTCTCACTCGTCTTCTCGGCCCTGTCCGACCCCACCCGTCGCGACATCGTGTCCCGGCTCGCTGTCGGTGACGCATCGGTCAACGAGCTGGCTGCGCCGTACGACGTGAGCCTGCAGGCCATCTCCAAGCACCTCAAGGTGCTCGAGGACGCCGGGCTGGTCAGCCGGACGCGCGAAGCCCAGCGCCGACCTTGCCACCTCGAAGCGGAGGTATTCGACCTGATGACCAAGTGGATCGAGCGCTACCAGCGCACTGCAGAAGAGCGATACCGGCGCCTCGACGCCGTCCTTCAACAGATGGAACATCCCGCCGAGCACCCCTCACCCGAACAGACAGGAGCAGCATCATGACGACATCGACCAAGGAAACCCGGATCGTCGCCGACCCAGCCATGCCGACCATCACCATCACTCGCGAGTTCGACGCGCCCGTCGCGAACGTCTTCCGGGCGCACACTGAGGCTGATCTCCTCGAGAAGTGGTTGGGACCCCGCAGCCACAAGATGCGCGTCGACCACTACGACTGCCGCACCGGCGGTTCCTACCGCTACGCCACCGACGTCGACGGCGGCGAAGTCAAGTTCTACGGGTCGTTCCATGAGGTGCGCCCCAACGAGCGCATCGTGCAGACCTGGGCGTTCGATGGTTACCCCGACGGCGTAAGCCTTGAGACGATGATTCTCGAGGACCTCGGGGACGGCCGAACAAGGCTCACCGGCCTGTCGGTTGTCGACTCGCTCGAGGTGCGAGACTCCATCATCGCCAGCGGCATGGAGGTCGGAGTCGTCGAGGGCTATGAGCAGCTTGACGAACTGCTCGAGAAACTGGGCTGACAGCCCAGGCCCGAGAGGCTCGTCATCGACTTCGCAGTCGCCGGCGCACCACCCGCCACTGCCACACCCGACGAGCGATGAGGAAGTCGATGACTGAACCCCTCACCACAAGGCCGCGGCCGCACCTCACCGAAGCCATGGCGCACCACACGGCAGCCCTGCTGGCTTCGCTGGACGAAGAGCAGAACCGCTTGGCTCGTGCTCCGATGACGACTGGTGACGCTCGCACCTGGACCTACCTGCCCGGGACGAGACCAGGCCTCAGCCTCGAGGAGATGAACGAACACCAGCGCGAGCTGGCCTTGGAGCTCCTCGACTGTGCGCAAGGCGCAGGTGGTGCCGAGGCCTCTGACGCGATGGCCGTCGAGCGACTCCGGCGCCAACTGGCCACTGGTGTCGAGGACGTCGGGCCGGATCGGTACTGGTTCCGGATTCTCGGGGACCCCGGCACCAGCACCTGGGCGTGGCGGATGAACGGCCACCACGTCGCTGTCCACGTCACAGTCGCGGGGGCGCAGTTCACAGTCACCCCGCACTTCCTCGGCGCGGAGCCGGCGGTGCAGCCGTCGGGGCAGCGGCTGCTTGGGCCAGAGGAGGACCTACCCCGTGCCCTGCTCGACGCACTCGACCCGGAGCGTCTCACCCTTGCCGTCACCTCAGGGGTCGCTCCCGACGACATCCTGACCCGCTTCGACCCGGTCGCCGACCCGTCAGTGCTGCCGGCGGGCCTCCGACACGCTGACATGGAGCGGCCTGCTCAAGATCTGCTCGAGCAGCTGGTGCGCCGCTACCTCGACCGGGCGCCGAGCTCGTATGCGCAGGCCTGCTGGCGGGAGGTCTGTGACGAAGGTCTGGGTGCGGTGTCGTTCGCCTGGGAAGGATCTCGCCAGCACGGCGAGGGCCACTACTACTGCGTTGTCGGTCCGACGATGCTGATCGAGTACGACAACACGCAGGACTCGGCCAACCACGCCCACTCAGTGTGGCGACACCGCCGCGACGACTGGGGCGAAGACATGCTCCGCCGGCACTATGCGCAGCACCACGACGCGACCTAGTCCGAGCGATCTTGATTGCTCGACCTGATTCACTGGGGTTACGAGGCGGGGCGGACCGGCAGGTGGTACTCGCGACGCACGCTGACGCCGTCGGCGCTGATGTCGGCGCCGTACACATGCAATGAGATCGCGGTGACGTCGCCGGTGTTGTGCACGCGGTGGATGTCGCCCGGGGGCGCGAAGCCGCTGACGTCGCCGACCTGGTTGGCGACCCGGCCGATTTCGGTGAGGTAGTCGCCGTGGTCGCGGTAGAGGGTCTCGAACTCCGTGCCCTGGAGCACACCGAATGCACACCAGGCGATGTGGTCGTGGATCTCGGTCTTCTGGCCTGGCCGCCACACCAGTGCCTTCACGGAGAACCCGGCCTCGGCGTGCAGCAGGTGGCTGACCAGGCGGTCGTCGTCGCCGCGACGCTCCTCCGGGGTGAGCAGGTCGACGCCGGGCAGGTCGGCGCGCAGGACGTCGGCGACTGCTAGCGCCGTACGACGCGGGTCGAGCCCGCGACGGGTCTGTGCCCGGATGCCGTCCAGGAGGTCGGCCAGCCCTGCATGGGCCGGGCTGGTCAAGGTGTCCGTGGTCTCCATGCCCTCAGGATGGCCCGGATGACTCATCACGTCTAATGCCTATTCTCGTGGACAATCATAGATACCATTGATGAATGCTCGATGTCGCACGTCTTCGCATCCTGGCTGCCGTTGCCCGTCACGGGTCGGTGACCGCGGCTGCCCGGGAGCTGCACTACTCGCAGCCGTCCGTCAGCCACCACCTCGCCCGGCTGGAAGCCGAGACCGGCGCCCAGCTGTTCCAGCGGGTCGGCCGCGGGATCCGGCTGACCGAGGCCGGCTGGATGCTTGCCGAGCGTGCGGCCGAGATTGTGGGACGGGTCGACTCCGCCGCCGCCGAGCTGTCGACCCACGTGGGGCTGAACGCCGGCCGGGTGCGGGTCGCGACGTTTGCGTCGGCGCTGGTCGCCGTCATACCTCCGGCCGCCGAGCGCCTTGCAGCCCGCCATCCCGGCATCACGCTGGAGGTCCTCGACACGCATCCGCCGGAGGCGCTCAGCATGCTCCGCGCCGGCGAGGTCGACGCGGCAGTGGTGTTCAGGTACGACGAGGCACCACCCGAGACGGACGGCATCCGGCTCATCCACCTGCTCGACGACCCGACCTACCTGCTCACCCTGGATCGAAAACGCCGTCTCTCCCAACACCGCGACGCCCAGTGGGTGGCGGGATGCGAGACGTGTCGCTCGCATCTCGTCGCGCTGTGCGACCGCGCGGGGTTCGAGCCGAACATCGCCTACGGCACCGACGACATCGTCGGCATCCAGGCGCTCGTCGCGGCGGGGATGGGCGTCGCCACCATTCCCGGGCTCGCGCTGCGTGCCCACCAGCAGCCGAACGTCAACGCACACGAGATCCCGGACGCGACGAGGCACGTGTACATCGCGACGTACGGCGAACCCCCCGACCCGCCCGCGACCATGGCGCTGATCGACGCACTGGTCTCGACTGGCTGAACCTCAGCGACCCGAACGTGGGCGGATGGCCGGGTTGGTACGACCGGTCACCGGAGCTGGCTTCGCGTGCTGCGCAGGACTACCTCACCCAAATCAGCCACGTGGACGTGCCCCTGGTCGCCGGGACTCGACGGGACCCGCAGCGTGTGAATGCCCTCCTCCGCTCGCTGGCACGCAACATTGCCACCGAGGTGACGATGAAGACCCTGGCCGCAGATACTGCCGGAGCAGAGGGAGCCATGAACCGGATAACCGCGAGTGAGTACATCGATGTCCTCGAGCGACTGATGGTGGTCGAGAGCCAGCCAGCGTGGGCACCGGCGCTGCGGTCGCGTGCCCAGTTGAGATCCTCACCAAAGCGACACTTTGCCGACCCGTCCCTAGCGGTGGCCGCGCTGCGCACCTCACCCGCCAAGCTGCTTACCGACCTGCAGACCCTTGGCTTCATGTTCGAGTCGATGGTGGTCCGCGACCTCCGGGTGCTCTCTCAACCGCTGGGCGGACAGGTGCTGCACTACCGGGACAACAAGGGGCTTGAGGTGGACGCCGTCGTCGCAACCGACGGTGGTTCTTGGGGGGCCTTCGAGGTCAAGCTCGGAGCAGCCCAGGTCGACGCGGCCGCCCAGACCCTGCTGGAGTTCGCCCGCAAGGTCGACACCCAAGCGTGCGGGGAACCGGCGGCATTGGGTGTCGTCATCGCCACCGGACTCGCGTACCGACGCAAGGACGGAGTCCACGTGCTCCCAATCGCAACGCTCGGGCCCTGACACGATCGCCTTATCACCATCGGCACCACGGTGAACGAGATGATGATGACAAAGATGAGCATCACGACGAAGAGGAACCGGTAGACGTACCGGTTGCACATCTCGGCCACGACAACGCGCCCGGTTAGCCTCAGCGACTGACTGCCGCCTCCTGCAGGATCCGCGAGAGCTTCTCGGGGTTCCGGACTGTGTAGATCCCACTGACCAGGCCGTCCTCGACGCGCATCGACACGACACTGTCGATCTCACCATCCAGCCGGATGATCAGGGCCGGCCAGCCGTTCACCTGGGCCATCTCGGCCGTCATCGCGGCAGCCCAGGCCATGCCGGCCGCCAGCAGGCGGGCCACCTTCTCGGCGCCCACGATGGGCCGCGGCAGAGCCTGCTTGACGCCGCCTCCGTCGCCAAGGGCGACGACGTCAGGCGCCAGGATGTCGACCAGATCCTGGAGGTCGCCGGTCGAGAGCGCCCGCTGGAACGCCTCCAGCGCAAACCGGGTATCGGCCGGAGAAACGACCCCGCGTGGCCGCCGCGCGGCAACGTGCTCCCGCGCCCGGTGGGCGATCTGGCGTACGGCGGCCGGGGTCTTGCCCACTGCCTCAGCGAGCTCGTCGTACCCCAGGTCGAACACCTCGTGCAGCACGAACACCGCCCGTTGGGTCGGCGTCAGGGTCTCGAGCACCAGCAGCATCGCCATCGACAGGCTGTCTGCCAGCTCGACGTCCTCGGCCACGTCGGGGCTGGTCAGCAGCGGCTCCGGCAGCCACGGCCCGATGTACTCCTCACGCCGCCTCGACACTGTTCGCAACTGGTCGAGCGCCTTGCGAGTGACGATCCGGACCAGATAGGCACGTGGGTCCCGGACCTCGGCCTGGTCGACGTTGGTCCACTTCAGCCAGGCCTCTTGCACCACGTCTTCGGCGTCGACTGCCGAGCCGAGCATCTCGTAGGCGACGGTGAAGAGCAGGCCGCGGTGGGTGACGAACGGGTCTCCGCTCATGGCGTGGAGACTACGGGCTTCGCCTGGGTCGCCAGCGGCTGCAGGCCGCACGCCGCGGCGTACTCCTCCGACCGGATGCCGAGCGCGACATTGGCCCGCGCGCTGAGG
This sequence comes from uncultured Actinomycetota bacterium, assembly GCA_963811585.1. Taxonomy (GTDB): domain Bacteria; phylum Actinomycetota; class Actinomycetes; order Propionibacteriales; family Nocardioidaceae; genus JACDHG01. The sequence continues at coordinate 23,665 of CAWERR010000001.1, read as the reverse complement.
TTCATGAAGGCGACCTTCGCGGTCAGCTCCACCAGCGCCGGCGCCCCCAGCTCCCCGAGCAAGGCGGCCGACATCTCGTCGGTGACGGTCGGCGAGGTCTGGCACATCGCCACGGCGTACTCCATAACCCGTCGCTCCAGCGGCGTGAACACGTCGGACTCCCGCCAACGCGGCACCTCGCGCGCCTTGGCCTCGTCCAGCCCCTTGTTGTGGGACATGAAGTAGCCGAGGTCCAGGCAGAAGCTGCAGCCGACCTCAGCGGCCGCGGCCATGGTCGCGAAGGATGCCAGGTTGCGGTCGAGGCGGTCCCACTTGTCGGTCTTGCCGCCGAACCGCATCATGTCCTTGAAGACCGGCGGGTTGTGCCACAGCACCTCGGCACTTTCCGGTACGCCGCCGACCATCTTGCGCATCGCGATCTTGAGCAGCCCTCCGTAGACGCCATTGAGCTCGGTTCCGGGAACACGGGTGTTACTGGTCATCACTGCCTCCTGTTGTCGGTCATTCGGCATGAAGACGCCGCTCGGCAGTGAGTTGTGACAGTCCGGCGCGTCAGGAGGTCGTGAGAACGACGAGTTGCTGGGTCGCTCGGGTCATCGCGACGTAGCGGTCGACCGCTCCTTCGATCCCGGTGCCGAACCCCTCTGGGTCGATGAGGACGACCAGGTCGAACTCGAGCCCCTTCGACAGTTCCGGAGTTAGACACCGCACGCGAGCCGTCGGCGGCACTGAGTCAGCGCCGGTGTCACCAGTCCCGATAACGCAGGCGATTCCTTCGGCATGCTCGGCGAGCCAGGTGTCCAGGATCGAGCCCAGATCCGAAGCAGATCCGTGTACGACGGGGACGCCACCGCTGCGGATGGAGGTCGGCACGTTGGCGTCCGGGAACACGGCCCTGATGACCGGCTCGGCTTCGGCCATGACCTCTTCCGGAGTCCGGTAGTTGATGCTCAGGGAGGCTAGGCTGATCCGATCGAGGCCCACCCGCTCGAGCCGTTCCTGCCACGCCTCCGTGAACCCGTGCCTTGCCTGTGCGCGGTCCCCGACGATCGTGAAGCTCCGGGATGGGCAGCGGAGCAGCAACATCTGCCACTCGGCGTCGGTCAGCTCCTGAGCCTCGTCGACCACGATGTGCGCGAACGGGCCGGCAAGCAGGTCAGGATCGGCGCTGGGCAGTGCAGACGCGTCGACCAGGGCGTCGCGGAAGTCCTCGCCGCGAAGCATCGACACCAGGCCGTCACCGTACTCGTCGCCGCCGACCTCGATCAGTTCGTCGACGACGCGTTCCATGCGTTCGCGTTCCGCGGTGACCGTGGCCTCCGCTCGCCGCTTACGCCGTGAGACTTCCGGGTCGCCGAGCCGCTGCCGCGCTGCGTCCAGGAGCGGCAGGTCGGACAACGTCCAGGCGTGGGCGTCCCCGCGCTGCAGCTTCTGAACCTCGTCGGAGCTGAGCCAGGGAGCGCACCTGCGTAGGTAGGCGGGTACCGACCACAAATCTCCGACGAGGTCGGTTGCTTCGATCAGCGGCCAGGCTCGGTTGAAGGTTTCGATCAGCTCGTGGTTCTGCAGCAGCGACCTGCGCAGCAGGTCAGGTGAGACCTCGTCGTCGTGATTGTCGATCAGGATCGTGAGCAGCTCGTCCAAGACCTGGTCGCGCGCCTCGTTGTGCGGAGTCCCCGGACCGCGCTGCGAACGCCTCCGCCCAATCGGCGGCGCTGAGCCAGATGTCGGACCAGTCGGTCTCGACGGTCATCGGTTGGGTCGGCGGCTCCTCATAGAGGCTGACGGCCGGCTCGATCGCCTTCACCAAGTCCGCTGACGACTTGAGGCGGGCGACGTCCGGGTCGGTCTCGATCACTGCTGCGGCTCCCTCGGAGACGAGGTCTCGCAGGGTGCAGGTCTGCACGCCCTCCTCTCCGAGGCTGGGGAGTACGTCGGCGACGTAGGCCAAATACGGCTGGTGCGGACCGACGAACAGCACGCCACCCCGGCTGTGGCCGAGGCGTGGGTCGGAGTAGAGGAGGTAGGCCGTGCGGTGCAGAGCGACGACGGTCTTCCCCGTGCCCGGGCCGCCGTCGACGATGAGCGCGCCGCGGGACCCCGCGCGGATGATCGCGTCCTGGTCGGCCTGGATGGTGCCGAGCACGTCTCGCATCCGGGGCGACCGGCTGCTGCCGAGACTGGCGATGAAGGCGGACTGGTCGTCGAGCGCGGCGCGTGCCCTCGAAGCCCGTCCGAGGTGAACACCTCGTCCCAGTAGTCGCTGATCCGGCCGCGGGTCCAGCGATACCTGCGGCGGCTTGCCAGCCCCATCGGGTTGGCGTGGGTCGCGCCGAAGAACGGCTCGGCCGCAGGGGATCGCCAGTCGAGCAGCAGCCGACGACCCTCGCGGTCCGTGAGGCCGAGCCGTCCGACGTACACGGGCTCGGGGTTGTCTGCGCTGACGATGTGTCCGAGGCAGAGGTCCAGACCGAAGCGGCGCAGCGTGCGCAGGCGAGCGGTCAGCCGGTGGATCTCCATGTCACGGTCCATCGCCTCCTGGCCAATGCCGCCAGGCGCCTTGCGCTCGGCATCCAGACGGTCGGACAGGTCGGCGATCGACTGATCGAGGCTCTCCGCGATGGCCGCGAAGTGCTTCTCGTCGCCGGCGATCAGCGTCGGCTCGGCCTTGCTGAGTGAGGTTGTCGGGAAGGTCAAACGCGCTGGTCGTCAAGCGGTTCACGTCCATCAGCTCCGATCGAACAGCAGCTGCGCGGCTACCGCCGCCACGTGGGTGCATTGCAGGTCCCCCAATTCCATAACTTCTGGCTCGGGCGGCAATTCTGCGGCACGACCCGGGGCTTGCGGCAAGCCCCGTGGTGCGTTGTATGTTGGAAGTAGAAGGGAGTCGATGACTCCCTTCTTTTTGCTGTTGCGTCCGTGCCCCCGAGCGCGATAGCGACCGGCTGCACGGACGCAAGAGGTTTGTCAGTCGTGGGCCATGTCGATGAAGCGCGAGTAGTGGCCCTGGAACGCCAGCACGAGGTCTTTGGTCTGGCCGTTGCGGTGCTTGGCCACAATCAGGTCGGCCTCGCCAGGGCGGGTGGCTTCGCCTTGCTTCTCGTAGAGATCCTCGCGGTGGAGCAGGATCACCAGGTCGGCGTCCTGCTCGAACGAACCGCTCTCACGAAGGTCGGAGAGCAATCGGCCGTTTCGACGTGCGCTGCTCGGAGCCACGGTTGAGCTGCGAGATCGCGATCACCGGAATGTCGAGCTCCTTGGCGAGCAGCTTGATCTGACGAGAGAACTCCGACACCTCCAGCTGGCGGGACTCGACCTTCCTGCCCGACGTCATCAGCTGCAGGTAGTCGACGACGATCAGCCGCAGGTCGTGGCGCTGCTTGAGCCGTCGCGCCTTGGCCCTGATCTCCATCATCGTCAGGTTGGGCGAGTCATCGATGAACAGCGGCGCGTCGGACACGTCGCCCATCTTGCGGGCCAGCTTGTTCCAGTCGTCGTCGCTCATCTTGCCGTTGCGCATGTGATTGCATCGGGACCCGCGCCTCCGCTGACAGCAGCCGCATCGTGATCTCGGTGCGGCTCATCTCCAGCGAGAAGATGACACTCGCCAACCCGTGCTTGATCGACGCCGACCGGGCGATATCCAAGCCCAGGGTCGACTTCCCGACGGCCGGCCTTGCCGCCAGGATCACCATCTGCCCTCCGTGGAGGCCGTTGGTCAGGTCGTCCAGCTCCTGGAACCCGGTGGGGACACCTGCCATCGCCCCGTCGCGGTTGCCGATGGCCTCGAGCTCGTCGAGGGTGAGCTCCATGATGTCGGACAGTGGGGCGTAGTCCTCCGACGTGCGTTGGTCGGTGACGGCGTAGACCTCGGCCTGCGCCTGGTCGACTACGTCGTCGACCTGTCCCTCGGCGGCATACCCGATCTGGACGATCTTCGTGCCGGCGTCGACGAGCCGACGCAAGATGGCCTTCTCGCGGACGATGCCGGCGTAGTAGCCGGCGTTTGCCGCAACCGGCACGCCCGCGACCAGGGTGTGGAGGTACGGCGCGCCGCCGACCCGGGGCAGGTCGCCAGCCCTGGTGAGCTCGGCCGACACCGTGATCGCATCAGCAGGCTCGCCTCGGCCGTAGAGGTCGAGGACGGCGTCGTAGATCAGCTCATGGGCAGGCCGGTAGAAGTCGCTTCCGCGGATGACCTCGACGACGTCGGCGATCGCGTCCTTGCTCAGGAGCATCGCGCCGAGCACGGACTGCTCGGCGTGTTCGTCTTGGGGTGGGGTGCGACCAGCAGGAGCAGCACTGGAGTCGTAGCCGTCGTCGGGGACGGTCTGACGGCCGTAGTACTCAGTGATGCTCACCTGTCTCCTTCGTCACTCTCGGGAGCGGTTGGTTCTATTTGCGAGGCTAACCGGAGGTGCCGACAGAGCGGGCTCGGGACACCTCGCGGCGGGATGGGAACATGTGCGTCACAAGGAAGGGACGTTACGGGGGATCTCGGCCGCGTGATAGTCCACGATCAACACCCCCTGTGGAAAAGTCGTTACGCCTGTGGAAAAGGCCGCAGTTGGTGTGCACAGGTTGGGGATAGAACCGTGGACAAGAATCTCTGCGGGGAAGGGAGACCCGGTTTGACCTGCGACAATGCCCGTCCGCTCTTGTGGAGAAAAGAAAGTTTCGAACTTTCTGGTGCGCGCGGATGAGCGATCCACCACCGGACGAATTAGCACCTTCAGAGCCCGGTCGCCCCCGGTTTCCCACAAGTGCGGCGGACACGCCGAGCGACACGCCGACACCGGACACGGGCCGTGGCGGCGGGGCTCGAAAAGCGCGACGCCAGCAGGACCGCGAGATCGCCCGGCTGGCTGTCCCGGCGTTTGCCGCCCTGATCTCCGAGCCGCTCTTCCTGCTCGCCGACGCGGCCATCGTCGGACACCTCGGCACCGCCCAGCTCGCCGCCCTCGGGATCGCCGGGACCGTCGTACAGACGGCGGTCGGGCTGTTTGTCTTCCTGGCCTACGGAACCACGTCGAGCGTCGCGCGGAGCATCGGAGCCGGCGACCGGCGCGCGGCCCTCAGCCTCGGAGTGGACGGGTTGTGGCTTGCCGCGATCATCAGCGCTGCCGCCGTGGCGCTGACGTTCGTGTTCACGCCCGCGATCGTCGGAGCCTTCAACCCGGCCCCCGACGTGCGCGAGTTTGCGATCACGTACCTGCGGATCGCGTCGTTCGGTATCGCCGCCTTGCTGGTCATGTTCGCCGCCACGGGTGTCCTGCGCGGGCTGCAGGACACCCGCACCCCGCTCGTGGTCGCTGTCATCGCGAACATCGTCAACATCGTCTTGAACGTCATCTTCGTCTACGGGTTCGACTGGGGCATCGCGGGGTCTGCCTGGGGCACTCTCCTCGCCCAGGGCGTCGCGGCAGCCGTGATGGTGTACGTCGTCGTGCGTGCTGCTCGCCGCTTCGGTGCGCCGCTCAGACCTCACCGGCCGGGGGTCGTGGCCGCGTGGCGGGTGGGCGTGCCACTCATCGTCCGCACTCTCACCCTGCGGGCTGCCCTGCTCCTTGCCACCTATGTCGCCGCCACGGTGTCAACACCGGCCATTGCCGCGCACCAAGTGGCGTTCACGCTGTGGGCCTTCCTCGCCTTCGCTCTCGACGCAATCGCCATCGCCGGGCAAGCGATCACAGGCAGGCTGTTGGGTGCCAGCGACGCCGCCGGTGCGCGCGCCGCCACCCGCAGGATGATCACGTGGGGAGTGGTGTGCGGGGTGGTGCTCGGGCTCCTGATCCTCGTGACCAGGCCGCTCGTCGTACCGCTGTTCACCCCGGACGCCGAAGTGCAGGAACTGCTCTCCGGCGTATTGTTGATCGTCGCCCTCCACCAGCCGATCTCCGGCGTCGTGTTCGTGCTCGACGGTGTGCTTATCGGCGCGGGCGACGGCCGCTATCTCGCCTGGGCGGGCGTCATCAACCTGGCGGCGTTTGTGCCCTTGGCCCTGGCGGTGATGTGGCTCGACGGCGGTCTCGAAGCACTGTGGTGGGCGTTCTCCGGGTTCATGCTGGTGCGGATGCTTACGTTGGTGTGGCGCGAGCGCAGCGACCGCTGGCTCGTGCTGGGGGCGGCGTCGTCGCCGTCCCCCAAGCGTTGACCTTGACCGCGAGGTCCACGCACACGCACGGATACAGTCGGGCGACATGGCGCCCCTGCTGCTCTGCGGCTTCGGACTGATCTTTGTCCTGCTGCGCGTCACCGCCAACGACGTCGACGTCGTGCCCGACACGATCGGACTGGCCCTCTACGCCATCGGACTGTGGCGCCTCAGCTCGACCTCGCGGCTGCTCATCATCGCGTCCGCCCTGGCCGGCTTTGCTGCGGTGGCCGCGCTGGCGGACTTCGCGCCCGACCTGCTGTCGGAGGATCTCGAGGACGGCCTCGGGTTCACGCGGAGCATCTCGGTCGCGCTGGCGGTCACGGCGGGAGCGTGGGGGCTGCGTGGCATAGCCGTCCGCCACCAAGACCGCATCCACCGGGCACTGGCCGTCGTCACGGTGGTCACCCTCGCAGGGCTGGGGCTCTTCGTGGGCGGGTGGGCAGTCAACCCTGCCGATCACGATCTGGCGGTCAGCCTGATCGGCTGGAGCCGCGTCGCCACCGCAGTGGGGATCACGGTCTACGTCGTCGTGCTCGTGCTGGCCGCCGGGCGGGACTGGGCCCAGGCGCCGGAGTCACGAACGGCCGCCACCCGGTAGTCGAGTGGCGGCCAGTTGCGTGCTGTCAGGCGGCGTGGTCAGGCTGTGTGGTCAGGAGGCGACGACGTCGAGGTTCAGCTTCGCTGACACCTCGTCATGCACCCTGACGTCGACATCGTGAGCGCCGACCGACTTGATCGGCTGACTCACCTGGATCCGACGCTTGTCGATGTCAGGGCCACCGGCTGCCTTCACCGCCTCGACGATCTCGGCGACGGTGACGGCACCGAACAGCCGGCCGCTGGGGCCTGCCTGCGCTGGAACTCGCACCGTGAGGCTCTCGAGCTGACGCTTGACCTCTTCCGCGTGGTCGACATCGCGAACATCGCGGACAGAACGTGCCTTCTGGATCGACTCGATCTGCTTCTCGGCGCCCTTGGTCCACCGGATGGCAAACCCGCGCGGCATGAGGTAGTTACGGCCGTAACCGTCCTTGACCTCGACAATGTCACCTGGTGCGCCGAGGTTAGAGACCTCTTGAGTCAAGATGAGCTTCATCGCAGGCTCCTCTCAGCGCGCTGTTGACGTGTAGGGCAGCAGCGCCATCTCACGAGCGTTCTTGATCGCCATGGCGACGTCGCGCTGGTGCTGAGTGCAGTTGCCGGTGACTCGACGCGCGCGGATCTTGCCGCGGTCGGAGATGAACTTGCGAAGCAGCGTCGTGTCCTTGTAGTCGACGTACGTCGCCTTGTCCTTGCAGAACGCGCAGACCTTCTTCTTCGGCTTGCGCACAACTGGTTTGGCCATTGTGGTGCTCCCTTTCTAGAGCCCGGCCGGGGCCGGAATGGTCAGTCGGTCGGAACTTGCTGGTGGGGCGTAGGTGCCGCCCCTCGGTGGTCGAGCGTCGATCGTCAGAACGGGGGCTCGTCGGTGCTGCCACCGGCAGGCGCTGCCCATGGGTCTGCAGCGGCCGGCTGACCTTGGCCGCCGGACTGCCCGCCGGGCTGACCGCCGGCCGGCTGCGACGCCCAGGGGTCGTTTCCGCCTCCGGAGCGCGCGTAGTCGCCGCCACCACTGGAAGCGCCGGAGCGCGTCGTCTTCGTGATCTTGGCGGTCGCGTACTTGAGTGAGGCGCCGATCTCGTCGACGTCGAGCTCCACCACGGTGCGCTTCTCGCCCTCACGGGTTTCGTAGGACCGCTGCTTCAGCCGGCCAGACACGATGACGCGCGAGCCACGCTGCAGGGACTCCGCGACGTTCTCGGCCGCCTGGCGCCAGATCGAGCAACGCATGAACAACGCGTCGCCGTCTTTCCACTCGTTGGTCTGCTTGTCCAAGATGCGCGGGGTCGAGGCCACGGTGAAGTTGGCAACCGCGGCACCGGACGGGGTGAAGCGTAGATCGGGGTCGTCGGTGATGTTGCCGATGACGGTGAGGACGGTTTCGCCTGCCATGAGCAGCCTCCCTGGTTGGTCAGTTCGCAGATAGTTCAGGACAGCGGAACGACCGGGGGAATCGGTCGGGCCAGTGGACAGGGCCCACAGAGTGAGTCAACGACTCAGTGAATCTCAGGTCGCATGACCTTGGTTCGGATCACGGACTCGTTGAGCCCGAGTTGGCGGTCAAGTTCCTTGACGGTAGCGGGCTCGGCCGACAGCGTCACGACGGCATAGATGCCCTCGGTCTTCTTGTCGATCTCGTACGCCAGCCGGCGGCGGCCCCAGACATCGACGGACTCAACAGAGCCACCGTCTTGGGTGACGAGGTTGAGGTAGGTCTCCAGCGACGGCTGAACCGTCCGCTCCTCGAGATCGCCATCGAGGATGACCATGAGTTCATAGTTACGCATGCCGAACATCCACCTCCTGTGGACTCTGCGGTCACGGTCTCTCCGTGACAGGAGGTCACGCCGGGGCGGGTACGTCGGTCGACGTCTCGCGGGCTGGCGTGGTGCTGACTCGGACTCGCCGGGTCAGCGGGCCCAGATTATCAGCGCATACTCGCCGAACTGAAATCGTCATCCACAGGGTCGGCCAACCGTCTGTGACGAGAAGCCCGAAGCGGGGTAGATGGTGCTGGACCCCCAGACGGTGGTACCGTCGTGGTAGTTGCACACAAGTACCTCGCACGTTCCTGGACGCTCGCGGGCACAACCCCGCGGGCGTCTTGTTGTCTGGACACCGCACCAACATGCACCGGGCCATACCGAATGTGGGAAGAGCACGAATGCAGCCGAGGGTCCCACTCCCGGGGCTCTCTTCAAGCAAGACCCATATAGGAGAGCATCATGGCTCAGGGAACAGTGAAGTGGTTCAACGGCGAGAAGGGCTTTGGCTTCATCTCGCAGGACGGCGACCAGCCGGACGTGTTCGTCCACTTCTCGGCCATCGTCGCTGAGGGATACAAGTCCCTCGACGAAAACCAGCGCGTCGAGTTCGAAACCGCCCAGGGCCCCAAGGGCCTGCAGGCTGAGAACGTCCGCATCATCTGACGTCCTCGTCTCACGCACACGAGTGCCCCCCACCTTCGGGTGGGGGGCACTTCTGTCTTTCGTGGCGGGCCGTGGCGCCGCCCTCCCCCCGAGAAGGACGGCACCACGGCCACGTCTGGTCGGCGCTACTCGGTGGTGATCGCCGTGAGCACGTCGAGCTTCGCTGCCCGCCTGGCCGGGAAGACTGCAGCCAGCACCCCGACCAACGCTGCCAGCACGACGAAGATCACCAGCTGCAGCCACGGGATCGACAGCACATCGATCCCCTGATCGGCGATCGCCCGCTGCAGAGTCACTCCGAACACGATCCCCATCACTACGCCGAGCACAGCCCCCAGCACCGAGATCGCCACCGCCTCGAGCCGGACCATCTGGCGTAGCTGTCGACGGCTCACGCCCACCGCCCGCAGCAGGCCGACCTCCCGAGTTCGCTCGATCACCGAGAGCGCCAGCGTGTTGGTAATGCCCAGGATCGCGATGATGATCGCAAGCCCGAGCAGCGCGTAGATGATGTAGAGGAACGTGTTGATCAGACCCTTCTGCTCGTCGGCGAACTCCGACTGGTTCTTCAGCGTCACGGTGGGGTTGTCTGCCAGCACCGCGTCGATGTCAGCGCGCACTGCCGCCTCACTCGCACCTGGCTCCTTGGTGATGAACAGCAGCGAGTCCTCCGGCTTGATCCCGGCCCGCTCGAGTCCCCTCAGGGTCAACACGAAGTCACCGTTGACCGCGCCACCCACCGGGAAGATGCCGGCCACGGTGTAGGTCTGCGGCCCAGCGGGGAAGTCGAGCGTGACGTCGTCTCCGGTCGCCAGGTCGCTGGACTGCGCACGCGTCGAGCTGATGAGCACTGACTTGTCGTCGAAACCCTGCAAGGATCCCGCGTCCATCGGCAGCTGCAGGGCCGCGCCCAGTGAGTTCGGGTCGACGGCCTGGAGGAAGACCTGCGAGCCGTCGAGCTTCCCACCCGCTTGACGGAACCTCGTCACGGCAGCGACACCGTCGAGCTCGCTGATCTGCTCGGCGTACGCCGGCGAGAAGAACTGGCCGGTCGCGTTGGACACGATGAGCTCGGCCGTCAGGCTCTCCTCGATGGCTTTGTCGGTGCTCGCCTTGGCCGACTGGCCGAGGATCGACATCAGTGCCACCAGCGTGAGGCCGATCATCAGGGCGCTCGACGTGGCCGCAGTGCGGCGGGGGTTGCGGAGCGAGTTCTGGGTCGCCAGGCCGCCGACCGTGCCGAACATCCGGCGGTAACAGAACGCCGAGACCCACGATGACGGGACGACCCAGCACGGCGCCGCAAGGGAGACCCCGATCAGGATCAGCAGCATGCCAAGACCGATCAGCGACAACCCTCCGCCGCCCTCACCCCGGAAGCCAAGAACCATGCCAGCAACACCGACGACGACGAGGCCGGCGCCGATGAGCATCCGCCGACGCAGGGAGGCTTCCGGCATCGCGACGTCGTCGCGCATCGCCGCGATGGGCGAGATCCGAGCGGCGCGGCGAGCAGGCAGATAAGCAGCGATCATGGTGACGAGGATCCCGACGGCGTACGAGATGACGATCGTGCGCAGCTGGACCGGCAGCGCTGCACCTCCGAGGTCGAGACCGATGGCACCGAACAACGCCCTTGAGGCCGATCGCGAGCAGGAAGCCCACCCCGAGCCAACCGTCGAGCCGACCAGACTGACCACGAACGCCTCGACGAGCACCGCCCGGTTGACCTGTCTCTTCGAGGCACCCATGGCACGCAGCAACGCCAGCTCGCGGCTGCGCTGCGCCACCAGGATCGAGAACGTGTTGATGATCAGGAACGTGCCGACCACCATCGCGACCGCAGCGAACACCAGCAGGAAGATGTTGATGAAGCCGAGGACCTCGCCGATGGCGCTCTTGTTGCTCTTCGGCGAACTCATCGCCGGTGACGCGCCTCGAGGCCCTTCGGGAGCACCGCGGCGGCGGCGTCGCGCAGCTGTTCCTGGGTGACACCCGACAGCCGCGGTGAGCGGAGATGTTGGTGTAGACGTCCTCGCCGTCGAAGAACAGGTCCTGGATCACCTGGTCGTCGAACATCGTGAGTGGTCGCCCCGACGAGCCCGCCCTCGGACCCGAACTCCACCAGCCCGGTCAGCTCGGCCTTCATGCGTCGGCGGGTCGCCCGGCGTGACCAGCGTCACCTTGTCGCCGATCATAGCCGGCCTTGTCTGCGGAGTCGCTCGTCCATCGCCATCTGGCCAGGCCCGTGACGGCAGCTCGCCCTCGGTCAGGGTGAGGATGCGGTCGCCGGTGATCGCGGGCATGTCGGTGTAGTTGAACGCCAAGCCGGGCGGGCCGTTGCCGCCGACGAGCTTGCCGTCCTTGCCGATGACGTAGACGCCCTGCATCTGGTCGGTGCCGTACGCCTTCTCGGCCTCGGGAGCTGCGACAACTCGGCGACGACTGAGGCGCCGGGATGGTGCGCGCGTCTGTGCCGAACGCGTCGACTTCGCCAGCGCCTTCGGGCAGCATCTCGACGTCGGACGTGGTGCCGCTGACGATGCCGTCGAAGGCGCCTCCGAGCGAGTCGGTGAAGATGAAGGAGCCGGCGACGAACGCGACGCCCAGCACGATCGCGAACGCGCTCAGTGCGAGCCGCACCTTGCGCGCCACCAGGTTGCGCCAGCGTGACTTTCCACATGCGGCTCAGCCCTCCGCGGCGGTGCCGGCGACCGTCTCTGGCGCTGAGCACCTTCATCTTCTCGAGCACCGCGTCGGCCGTCGGCTTGCGTAGCTCGTCGACGACCTGCCCGTCGTCAAGGAACACCACCCGGTCGGTGTATGCCGCCGCCACGGGGTCGTGGGTGACCATCACGATCGTCTGGTGGTGCTCGTCGACGCTGCGGCGCAGGAAGCCGAGCACCTCCGCGCCCGAGGTCGAGTCGAGGTTGCCGGTCGGCTCGTCGGCGAAGACGATCTCGGGCTGCGACACCAGCGCTCGCGCACACGCCACCCGCTGTTGCTGGCCGCCAGACAGCTCGTTGGGGCGATGCTTGAGCCGGTCACGAAGCCCGACCGTGTCCACGACCGTGTCGAACCATGCCGGGTCGGGCTTGCGGCCCGCGATCGACAGCGGCAGCACGATGTTCTCCCTCGCGGTCAGCGTCGGCACCAGGTTGTAGGCCTGGAAGACGAAGCCGATCCGGTCGCGCCGCAGCCGCGTGAGCTGCTTATCGTCGAGGCCGGCCAGCTCTGCTCACCGACGTACACCTCGCCCCGATGCGCGTGTCGAGCGCCGCCATGCAGTGCATGAGCGTTGACTTCCCCGACCCGGACGGCCCCATCACGGCGGTGAACTCGCCGGCCGCGAAGTCGATCGAGACCCCGTCGAGCGCGGCGACGGCGGCGTCCCCCTCGCCGTACACCTTGCACAGGTCGTGCGCTCGGGCGGCGACCCCCTTCTGGCGCCGCGGGGCTGGGCGACGGTGCTGCTCAGACATGGTGCCCCTCAAAAAGTTGTGTGCGAAGCATGTCCCTCACACGTTCGACAGACACGGTAACCGAGAAGATCGCGGCGAGATTCGATCGGGTTTCCCCTGGTGCGCCCCTGACGGGCACCGGGATTTTCCTCGTTTCAAGCCGGAAGGCTTGTGAACGAGGTACGCCTGGTTGAGCCGCAATTCCTCGTCCGCCCGGCGGCGCTGTCGGCGTGGCGTCCTAGAGTGGCGGCATGAGTCACCTTGCACATCGGCGCCCACGTCGACCAGACCGACCCGATCGCCGAGGCGCGTCGCCCGCAAAGCGCACCCTGTCGCAGTTCTTCCTCGGCGACCCGCAGGGCTATAAGGGCCCGGTGGTCGCGTACGCCGGAGGGGCGGCCGGCGCTGCGGGCCGCCGCCGAGGCGGCGGGCATCGACCTCTACGTTCACGCGCCCTACGCGCTCAACGTCGCGACCACCAACAACCGCATCCGGATCCCTCGCCGCAAGCTGCTGCAGCAGCACGCTCAACACCGCCGCCGAGATCGGCGCCAAGGGCGTGATCGTGCACGGCGGTCACGTGCTGCGAGTGACGACCCCGCGTGGGCTTCGACAACTGGCGCAAGTGTGTCGACGGGCTCGAGATGCCGGTGCCGCTGCTCATCGAGAACACCGCCGGCGGCGACAACGCGATGGCCCGGCGCCTGGAGCGGATCGCCGGCTGTGGGACGCTCTCGGCCAGGCCGAGGGCGGCGACACGTCGGCTTCTGCCTCGACACCTGCCACGCCCACGCCGGTGGTGAGGAACTGCCACCGTCGTCGACCGGGTCATGGCGATCACCGGCCGCATCGACCTTGTGCACGCCAACGACTCCCGGGACGACTTCGACTCCGGCGCCGATCGGCACGCGAACTTCGGCGAGGGCGAGATCGACGCCGACTGGCTCGTCGACGTGGTCCAGCAGGCCGGTGCCCCGGTGGTGTGCGAGACGCCGGGCGGCGCCGACGGCCAGGCCGCCGACATTGCCTGGCTGCGCGACCGGATCGGCTGACTCACCGCAGTCTGATCCATCCGTCGGCCCGCCCGTTCGCTCCGCGTCTGGCCGCCCGTCCGGTAGCGTTGCCCGGCGTGAGCCCGATCGACGTACGCACCATCAGCGCCGCCGACCATCTCGGCGTTCCTCCAGTCCCAGCCCAGCGCGAGCTTCCTGCAGACGCCCGCCTGGGGCGAGGTCAAGAGCGAGTGGCGACACGAGTCGATCGGCTGGTTCCGCGGCGACGACCTGGTCGGGGCCGGGCTGGTGCTCTACCGCCAGCTGCCGAAGGTGAAGAAGTACCTCGCCTACCTGCCCGAGGGCCCGGTCATCGACTGGGCCGCCCGCGACCTCGCTCGTGGCTCACGCCGATGGCAGAGCACCTGACGAGCCGAGGGCGCGTTCGGAATCCGGATGGGCCCGCCCGTCGTCGACCCGCACTGGGCGGCCGACACCGTCAAGAAGGCGATCGCCGACGACGACCACGCCGGCTCGGGCGTGCCCCCGGACGACCGCAACGACGTCGGCGGGAGCGTCCAGGCCACGCTGCGGGCCGCGGGGTGGCGCCCGCTGCCTCACGAGGACGGCTTCACCGCCGGCCAGCCGCAGTACGTCTTCCAGATCCCGCTCGCCGGCCGGCCGAGGACGACCTGCTCGCCGGGATGAACCAGCAGTGGCGTCGCAACATCAAGAAGGCCGCCAAGGCCGGCGTCGTCGTCAGCCAGGGCGACCGCGACGACCTGCCCGCGTTCCACACGCTGTACGCCGAGACCGCGCAGCGCGACCACTTCACGCCGCGCCCGCTGTCGTACTTCCAGCAGATGTTCGCGGCCCTGCTGCCGAGGACCCCGACCGGATCCGGCTCTACCTGGCCCACCACGAGGGCGACCTGGTCGCCGCCACGACGTGGGTCCGGGTCGGCGAGCACACCTGGTACTCCTACGGCGCCTCGTCGACCGCCAAGCGCGACGTGCGCGGCTCCAACGCGATCCAGTGGCAGATGATCCGCGACGCCATCGCGGCCGGTGCCGACGTCTACGACCTCCGCGGCATCACCGACACGCTCGACTCCGACGACCCGCACATCGGGCTGATCCAGTTCAAGGTCGGCACCGGCGGCGAGGCCGTCGAGTACGTCGGCGAGTGGGACCTGCCCCTCAATCGCCTTGTCTACAAGGCGTTCGACCTCTACATGAGCAGGCGCTAGCACGCGATGCCTCTGACCCTGTACGTCGACGGCCCTCGCTGGCGCGAACACCTCGCAGCGACCGCGGCCACCAACCCGGGCCTCGTCCCGGTGGCGAAGGGCAACGGCTACGGCTTCACCGTCGGCCGGCTGGCCCGCAGAGCCGAGTGGCTGGGCGTCGACACCTCGCCGTTGGCACCTACGCCGAGGTGGCCGAGGTCACGCAGCGCTTCCCCGGAGACATCCTCGTGCTCGAGCCGTGGCGGCCCTTCCTCGACGCTGCCGTACGATCCGACGACGGTCGATCCACACCGTCGGCCGCGCCGAGGACCTCGACGCGCTGGGCGCCCGAGACGACAGGCCACGGGTCGTCTCGAGGCGCTGACCTCGATGACACCGCCACGGTTTCGACGTCGACGACGCTCGCAGCGCTGCCCGCGAGCCTCGCGGCGTCCGGGTCGAAGGCCACGCCGTGCACCTCCCGCTCGGAACGGGCCACGTCACCGAGGTCGAGCACTGCTCGCGCGGCCGCCTGCGGCACGCCGATGGTTCGTCTCCCATCTGCCCGACACGACGAGCTGGCACGAGCTGCGCGGAGCCGTCACCCCGACGTGGAGTTCCGGCCGCGCATCGGAACGACGTTGTGGCTCGGTCGACCGCGAGGCCTGTCGCCGCGCGCCACGGTGCTCGACGCGCACGCAGTCGAGCGCGGCGACCTGGCCGGCTACCGGCAGCGGCAATGATCCGAGCCGGCACCGTGCTCGTCGTCTCAGGTGGCACTGCGCATGGGTCGCGCTCGAGGCTCCCACGGCGGCCGCCACGTCACGGCAGCGCGCGGTCGCGCGGCCCGGGGTGGGCTCGAGGCGGCCGGCCGCGCACTGTCGCCGTTCGTCGTCGACGGCAAGCAGCGCTGGTTCGTCGAGCCCCCGCACATGCAGGTCAGTCTCTTGTTTCTTCCTGCTGGCACTGCGGTCCCCCGGCTGGGTGACGAGGTCGACGTCCAGGTCCGCTTCACGACCACGACGTTCGACCACGTCGAGACCAGCTAGGAAGGGGCTACCGCTCTTGTTCGCGCAGTCTCTCCAGGGCCGCGATGACGATCATGTTGTCTCGGTAACCGCTGTCGAGGTCGTAGGGACCGCCACACGTGATCAGCACCAGCCGGGGCTGTCCTCGCGGCGAATACAGGTCTGAGTCGGCCGACAACGTCGACTTCTCGACCAGCTGCGCCGAGACCACCCGGAACTCGCCGTCGAGGCCAGGGGAGGAGAGTCGGATGACGTCGCCTCGCTGCGTCGTCAACAGCTCGGCGAAGTGACCAAGCCCTTGGTCGAACGAGTCGACATGGGCAGCGACGACCAGCGCCCCGAACGGGTCACCCAGACGCGCGCCCCCATCCCACCAGCCGGCTCGGTTGATGTCTGAGGGCAGCATGAGCTCACCACCGGATGACGTGTGCGCGATGTCCACCGAGACCGACGTACCGCTCGGCAACGTCAAGGAGCGAGGGCGCTGCGCGTTGACCTGTGAGCTCGCCTCGTGTCCCACCCCGGCACGGGTGGATGCCGAAGGGACCTGCGACCCCGCCGAGGTCGTCGACGGGTCACGTGGAGTCGAGCGGCTCAACGAGGTCGGCTCGTCATCCCCTGCCTCTGCATCGCCCGCACTGCCGCATGCCACCATCGCCAGGCACGATCCCGCCAGCATCGCTGCCAGCAGGCCGCGGCCCGGGCGTGTTGTCACTTACGGACGCGGAGCCGAGCTGCTCGGTAGCGGCGGACCGACAGGATGCCGGTCGCAGCCAGGCCTCCGGCACCGAGCACCCACAGCAGCGGCAAGCCCGTTGCAGCCTGCGAGTCCTCGACAAGGCCTGCGGATCCGGCATCGACCACGTCAGGCGCCGACGAGCCGGCCTGCCGCAGTGGCAGAGTCTGCACGATCGCGTCCATGCTGCCGTTCGTCGGTTCGCCGATCGCGAAGACGCGGGTCAGCTGTCCGTCGGCGACCGGCAGCTCGACCGGACCGAAGACTTGTGGGCCTTTTTGCCCGGTTGGCACGATGTCGACGTTGTAGCTGCCGGCTGGCACGTCGGCTGCCACGAACTCCCCATTGGCAATGTTGGCGAAAAGGACTTCTTCGTCGACCCGGACATCTGCCGGTGGGACGACGGCTGTGTGCGCAACGATGAGCCTGCCTTTATCGGCGGAAATGGCACTCATGTCATTCTCGTAGACGGTCACGTGAGGGGTTTTCGTCGCGTCGGCAGGCCAGTGGACGACCACGTCACTGTTGGCCCCGGCCGGCGTGAACGACGACGACACTCGCCACTTCGCCGACTTGAAGACGACCGTGTGCTGGCCCGGCGCCATCGTGAACGGACCGACCACATCCTTGGCGGCGAGACCCTTGCCGACGCTGGCGCCGTCGACGGACACGCTGACCGTGGAATCCGGCACTGCTTGGACGATGTAGACCTGGACCTGCTTCTTGAGAGGCGCGGAGTCTGCCGCCGTCGAAGTCCCGGCCAGAGCTCCGGTGGCCAGCAAGGCCACGGCCCCGCAGAGGGCGATCCGTACCGGCAAGACTGTGGACATACTCACTCCTGATGCTCGCGACCAATCGCTTTGACGCATCGGTGGCGCACACCAGAGGAATTCAACAACTCGCCCGCCCCAATGACCAACACAATCAGTGACCCTAAGACTACGGATTGTACTTATCATGCAGAATCTTACGCATTCTTGTACCTTGTTATAACTCACATTATTCATCGCGTGTGGGCTTTCTCGAAATCTCGCGATGAGCGGCCTAGACCATGCAGTGGGGAGACAGTGCCGTCGACGGTGCAACGCCGAAACTTCCGGGGACTTCCGGGTAGCTCCTCGCCGTCGGCGCGGTGCGCTGCAGTGCTGGTGTCGCTGGTCCTTGCCGGCGTCGCTGGCTGCTCCACGACCGAGGGCAGACAAGTCGGCGCGGATGACGAGGCTGCCACCCGACCAGATCCGGCGGCGGCATCGGCATCCCAGGACCCGGCGGTCCCCTGGCACAAGCCAGGCATTCGGTACTCCGTCCGGGTGATGCGAGACGAAACTCTGCAGGTCACCCAACACGTGTCGCTGCCCAAACAGACCGGCAGTCTTGCGTTGATGATGTCGTCAGCGGCTCTCACCAGGATGGGTCACGACTTCCGGCCCAGCGTTCACGATCTCACCGTGCAAGCCGAGGGGCAGGCCACCCAACGGCTCGACACCGTGCTCGACGCGAACAGCGTCAGGTCGGTCGTCTTCGATGCCCCGACCCGATACGTCACGCTCCGCTACACCACGATCGGTGCCGTCCACCGCAGTGCACCGTCAGCGGTTGGCCGCGCGCTGGCGCTCATGGGGGTGCTCGGCGTGTCACCCACGTCCGGGCTCTCGCGCACCATCACCGTCCTGGGGCCACACATCCTCAACCTGGGTTGTGACTCCCCCGACGGCAAGGTAAGCGCCTGCGGCAAAGCACTTCCGGACGGCTGGCGGGTGACCCTCGGACCCGAGCAGCGCGGTGCCGCAGTCTTCGCGCAGGTCGAGCTGTCCCGGGTTTGACACTGTTTCTTGCCTCGATGGACTGTCCATGCAAGATCTGCCACAATCGGGGTTCGAGGGATTCCTCACGGCGGCTTCGCCGCGTCATCAGTGCGGGGGTGTGATGACGCGGCGGGGCCGTCTTTTAAAGGCCGGGCGGGCCTTGGTTGACGCGCCGCAGTACCGGTGAGAGCCGGTGAATGTCGTCCGGAGTCGGAAGCTGGCGTTCATCCCACCACGTCGCGCCCGCGTCGACCAGAGGCGCGATCAGGTCTCGAGACTTGGCTGGGTCGCCCGGGCTGGCACCGCCGAGGACGATCTCGAACGGGTTGTCCTGCCGGTCCTGGCGGTGCTGGTGGACGTAGTTGACCAGGTCGCGCACCTGGTCGATGGGCGGGACCTGTCCGTGCCTGGCAGACGTGAACAGCGGGATCACGCCGTCCCAGTGCGCGGCTCGACGGATCGGTCCGCGGTTTGGCCAGTATCCGCCGATCCAGACCGGCGGCCGGGGCTGCTGGACTGAGGCGGGCAGCAAGGTGACGTCTCGGACCTGATAGTGCCGCCCATCGTGGTTCACCGGCTCACCCGACCAGTAGCGCTGCAGTAGTTCCAGGCCCTCGTCGAGACGCTCGGCCAGCACGACTGGGTCTGTTGTCTCTCCGAAACTGCCGAACTCGTCCTCGATCGGCCCGCCTAGTCCTGCGCCGAAGATGACCCTTCCGCCGGTGATCGCGTCCAGGGTTGCCACCTGGCGGGCGAGCTGTTCGGGCCGCCGTCGGGCCACGGGGGTGACCATGGTGCCGAGCTTGAGTCGGGAGGTCGCTAGAGCCGCTGCGGTCAACAACATCCACGGATCGCCGAAGGGCTGCCCGCGCCGCTGGCGTTTGTCGTGTACGACGTGATCCCAGACGAACAGCGCGTCCCAACCGGCCTGCTCTGCCGCCGCGGCCACCGTCGCCACCGTGCTGGCGTCAGCAAAGTCCCCGAAGTTCGGAATGTTGATCGAGAAGCGCATCCCAGAATGGTGGGACACGACTCCCGGTCCGGCAACAGTTGAAACCGGCGCTGACGGTAGTCACGGTGCGTAGAGCGGGTCGCGATCGGGGTCGTCGTGTTCGGGATCGTCAGCTCCCGATGTGGGTTCGTCTCCGTCATCGTCGTCACCGAACGCGTCCGGCTCGCTTATCCAACTCCAGCGGGAGCGCTCGGCGTCGTACAGGTCGGCGTCGAGACCCTCGTCGAGGATGCCGCCAAGTGGATCGTCGGACCGCCCATCCTGGCGGACTGGGTCATGCCACGGTTGCAGGATGTCGCGGACCACGATCGCCATCA
The DNA here is from genome assembly GCA_963811585.1 of uncultured Actinomycetota bacterium. Taxonomy (GTDB): domain Bacteria; phylum Actinomycetota; class Actinomycetes; order Propionibacteriales; family Nocardioidaceae; genus JACDHG01. The sequence continues at coordinate 3,900 of CAWERR010000001.1, read as the reverse complement.
AGAACAGCTGACCGGCGACGCGCACGACCACCGCAAGCCCGTAGACCCAATCGGGCTCCCCTGCCGCCACGAAGAAGTTCGCGATGTGCATCCAGACGGCGAAGAAGTAGAAGATCTCGCAGGCCTGCCAGATGAGCAGGTCACGCCAGCGAGGGCGGGCGAGCGCCGCCAACGGCAGCAGCCACAATACGTACTGCGGTGAATAGACCTTGTTGATGAGCAGGAACGAGGCGACGACCAGGAAGACGAGCTGAATCAGCCGCGGCCGTCGACGCGCCAGCAGGCCGAGGAGTCCGATGGCGACGCAGCAGGCCCCGAAGAACGTCCAGGTCACGACGTTGATCGTGTGAGCGCTCGCCGAGTGCCCATAGTTCGCGGCAACCAGCCACAACGAGCCGAAGTCGGGCCCGCGTCCGGAGTTGAACTGCCAGAACCAGAGGTACTCATCGGGGGACCAGTAGAAGACCGGGAGGTTGATCGCCAGCCAGGTCCCCAGCGCGGCGGCGGCGGTCGCCAGCCACGCATCCATCTTCCGCTCACGGAGACACAGCACCAGCAGCGGTCCGAGGAAGAACAACGGAAACAGCTTCGTCGCCGTACCGAGCCCAATGAAGATGCCCGTCCACACCGGTCTTCGGGTGGACCAGGCCCAGATGATTCCCGCCACGCAGCCAACCGCCAGCAGGTCCCAGTTGATCATCGACGCGAGGGCAAGGGCGGGCGAAGCGGCGACGAACATCGCGTCCCACGGTCGGCGGCGTTGGGCGTAGACGAGCAACGCCAATGCCCCGAGCAAGATGACGAAGAACCCCACCGCGTTGACGCCCCAGAACAGGGCGCCGTCGTACTGGACGCGCTCGTCGCCGCCGACCTCGCTGTGGTTGAGCTCAGAGACGTCTGGTGACTTCCCAATCATGTGAGTAGCGAGGCCGGCGACGCCGAGCCAGACCCCCGTGAGGACTGGGTACTCGATGGAGAACTGGTGTTGTTCGGCGGCGTTGCCCGGCTGCTTGACGCCAGGGAGCGAGTCGACCGGCTGGTAGGGCAGCACCCCTTCGGCCAGACCCCGTCCGACATACAGGTAAGAGATGTCGGAGTAGCACATGTGGCTGAACGGCAGGGGTTGGGCGGCATCCGACCACTTGGTGACAACGCACGGGCTCTTCTGCAGGATGCCGAGGCCGAACGTGATCGTCGCGACGACGATGATGATCCGCAGGGGCGTCCACCATGAGTGGCCAGTCAGCGCGCGGCGACCCAGCGGCCCCCCGAACCAAGACGATGCCGCACGGGCCATCGAGTCGGAGCGCGACGGAGCCACCACGCCGCTCTTGGTCCTGCTCAGCTCGGGATACACCCACCCTCGTTCCGTGTCATCACCACCTCCACCAAGCGGCGCTCGCTAGTCGGGAGAGTCTCGTCCCTGGGTCACCTGCCCGTCGGTCTGACCCCCTGTTTGTCCCTGGCTCGACTGGGTGGGGAGCGTCAGCGTCGGCGTGTCACTCGTGGGCGCTTCGGTCGTCGTCGGCGGCTCACTCGTCGTCGGCGGCTCACTCGTCGTCGGCGGCTCACTCGTCGTGGTGGGGGTCTCGCTCGTCGTGGTGGGGGTCTCGCTCGTGGTCGTGGGCGCCTCGGTCGTCGTCGGCGGCGCCTCGGTCGTCGTCGGCGGCGGAGGCGGCGAGTAGGTCGGACTCTCGCCTTGCAGCTCGGCCGGGTCTGGGAACTGCTCGACGGGCTCGCCGGTCAGAGCGAGCTGCATGTACGCCGTCCAGGTGTCGCACGGATAGTCGGCTCCAAAGAACGAGTCGAGGTAGCCGTTGATCGCTTCATTGCCGTTGCCGCGCACGAGCATCACTGAGGTCGAGAGCTGCGGCGTGTAGCCAACGAACCACGACGACGACACGTCACCGTCGGCGTTGGTTGCCGTGCCGGTCTTACCGGCGGCCGGGCGGTCGAGAGCCAGCGCCGCTTGTCCGGTCCCGGCCTCCACCACCTGCTGGAGCGCGTACGAGACGTTGCTGGCGATGCCGAAGCTGAACGCGCGGTTGGACTCGTCGTTGTGCTCGTAGCGGATCCCGCCGGCGTCGCTCACCTTCTGGATCATGTACCAGTCCGCGTGGACGCCGTCGGCGGCATACGTGGCATACGCCTCCGCCATCTCGACCGGCTCGATGCTGGCGCTACCGAGCGCCACTCGCGAATACGCGTCGAGTCCAGGCGAGTCCTTCGGGATGCCGGCCCTGACCGCTGAATCGACGATCTTGTCCGGGCCGTCCTCCATGCTCATGGTCAAGTCGATGTACGCCGTGTTGATCGAGTCAGCAGTCGCGCGCGTCAGGTCGACCGTGCCGTAGGAGAATCCATCCGGCTGACCACTGCTCTCCCCCTCGTTGCGGACGGTCTCGCCGTTGGGGAAGTAGTACGGCGAGTTGCCGTCGAACGTGTCGCGCAGCGTGAAGCCATCTTGAAGTCCCGCCGTCAGGGCGAACGGCTTGAACGTCGACCCTGCCTGGCCTGCGCTTGTTGCGAAGTTGATCTGGTCCTGTGGCCCACCGCCGGTGAAGTTGCTGCCCCCGATCATTGCTCGCAGGGCACCCGTGCCCGGCTCGATCGAGGCCAGCGCGATATGCAGCTGCGGCTTGCCCGGTGGCCGGATCTGCTTGACCGCACGGACCGCCGAACGGTGGTCCTGCCAGTCCAGCGTCGTGACGACCTTGAGGCCGCCGCCGTTGATGTCCTCCTGGCTGAAGTCGAGGGCGGAGAGCTCCGACTGGACGAGCGTCAGCAGGTATCCACGCTGACCGCCGTACTTGTTGATCTCCTGGATCTGGGGGAACTTCGGCAACCGGCGCTGCAGCTTGATCGCGGTCTCGGGGTCCAGCGTGCCCGCCTCTGCCATACCGTCGAGGACGTAGCGGTAGCGCTCCAGCAGTCGTCCGCGGTTGGACTCCTCGATCGCCGGATCCATCGTCCCGGGCGAGTTCAAGACCGCAGCCAGGGTTGCGCTCTGCGGCACGGTGAGGTCCTTGGCGGGCTTGTCGAAGTACGCCTGCGCCGCTGCCTGTATGCCGTAGGCGCCACGCCCGAAGTAGATCGTGTTGAGGTAACCCTCCAGGATCTCGTCCTTGCTCAGGGTTTCCTGCACCTTGACGGCGAGAAACGCCTCTTTGACCTTGCGGCTGTAGGTGCGCTCCTGCGACAGGTAGAGCACCTTGACGTACTGCTGCGTGATCGTCGAAGCGCCCTGGGTGCCGGAGTCGGACTGCAGGTTGCTCCACGCGGCTCTGGCGATACCTCTCGGGTCTAGGCCCTTATTGGTCTCGAAGGAGCGATCCTCCGCAGAGATCACTGCGTCGCGCATCGACTGCGGCATGTCGGCGAGGGCGATGCTTTCGCGGTTCTGAAGGGCGAACTGACCCAGCACATGCTTGCCGTCGGAGAAGTAGACGGTGGTGGTCTGGGCCTGGAAGTCCTCATTGGGGTCGGGGATGTCGATCATCTTGTAGGTCACGTAGACCGCGATCATGAGCATCACCGCACCCGCGAAGCCGACGATCGCTCCCCACTTCAGCGTCTTAAGCGCGACGTGTCGCGCCTTCGGCCAGCCGCGCAGGTCACGGGCGCGGATCTTGCCGCCTTTCCCGCTGCCCCTTGGCCGTGCCGCCCCAGCACGACTGGGCCGGCCACTCGGCGCGCTGGCCGACCCCGCCTTGCGGGCACTGGGACGGGCGGCCGGGCGGCCGGGACCGCTAGTCGGTGGTGGCTGGCTGCTCACGAATCAATCCTCGTCGGCGGTATCTGGGGTGCGGCAAAGGCGGCGGAAACAAGTCCGCACTCGGCGCGGGCGCTCTCGGCAAGCCCGCTGCCTCAAACCCGCACAGTAGAGCAGGGAAGTCCGGC